>CAKRYT010000001.1 GCA_934432675.1 uncultured Eubacteriales bacterium
CGCACAAAGGCAACACGTATTTCATCAGTTTCTCTGATAATAATATTAAACATTTTTGTCTCTCCTTCCATAAGGCCGTTTTTGATTGATTCGATCTTTCTCAGGCGGTTTTGAGTGTTTTCAACGAGCAAATTCAGTTCGTCAAGCTTGCCATTCAATATCCCGATGATTTTTTCATTATCGCCGATGGTCAGTTGTCGGCGTATCTCATCAAGAGAAAAGCCCAGTTCCTTCAAAGCAATGATACGATAGCAGTCCGCTAACTTTAAAGCGGAATAGTACCTATACCCTGTAAACTTGTCGATTCTGTCCGGCACAAGCAATCCCTCGGAGTCGTAATATCGTAGAGCTTTGACCGACATGTTGCACAGCTTTGATAATTCACCGATCTTATACATAGTTTCTTCCTTTCTTCTGATTTTGCAATATCAGAAACAGCGCTATTTCTTCCTTGCAAGTCAAGTTTATCATTACCGTTGGGGGGAGAGTCAAGAGGTTTTTGAAAAAATTTGCGATTATAAAAATCAGCCGAAAGTGGGGCAAAAACCTCATTTTCGACTGATTTTTGGTCGGAGTGGAGCATTCGCCGCGGGCGAAACAAGATTCGGTTTGCGGAGCGAACACGGGTCCGGGAAGCGGACCCAAAGGGAAAGAGGGGGCAAGCCCCCTCTCCGTTGTTTTGGTCGGAGTGGAACATTCGCCGCAGGCGAAACAAGATTCGGTTTGCGGAGCGAACACGGGTCCGGGAATCGGACCCAAAGGGAAAGAGGGGGCATAAGACCCCCTCTTTTTCTTTGGTCGG
This sequence comes from uncultured Eubacteriales bacterium, assembly GCA_934432675.1. Lineage (GTDB taxonomy): Bacteria > Bacillota > Clostridia > Oscillospirales > CAG-272 > UBA1740. The sequence goes on from CAKRYT010000001.1 coordinate 803, forward strand.
AGTGACAGGATTCGAACCTGCGGCATCCTGCTCCCAAAGCAGGCGCGCTACCAACTGCGCTACACCCCGAAAAGTATAAACTGACTCTATCTAAACACTCTATGTCCTGCTTTGTCCGCCCTCGCCGGTCGTGAGGTCGTCGCGCATCGCTCACAGGCTCGCTCTCGCGACTCCCCACTTTGCGGCGTATCGCTATGTGAAAACACCACACCGTGGTGTTTTCACTTGCTCCCCCAAAGCAGGCGCGCTACCAACTGCGCTACACCCCGAAAAGTATAAACTGACTCTATCTAAACACTCTACGTCCTGCTTTGTCCGCCCTCGCCGGTCGTGAGGTCGTCGTTAGGGCTTGTTCCTGCTAGTTGATTTGCATCATACCCAATACGATTATCATAGCAAAAGCGAGGAGAAAAGTCAAGAGCACGGCGATGGAGTGGTGTGATAAAAATGAAAGAGGAGCCGTGATTTGCGGCTCCTCTTTGAGGTTGATTTATTTGTTCTTCTCCTCGTGACGGAGCGCAGCACCGACCAACCCCAGGAACAGGGGATGAGCGCGGTTGGGGCGGCTCTTGAATTCCGGATGGAACTGCACGCCGATATAGAAATCATTTTCGGGGACCTCGACCGTCTCGACGATATAGTCGTCGGGGGAGGTACCGCTGACCACAAGCCCCGCGTTGATCAGTTGCGCGCGGAAATCGTTGTTGAATTCATAACGGTGGCGGTGGCGTTCGGAGATCTCCCTCTCGCCGTAGCAACGATACATCTGCGTGCCGGGCACGACTTTGCAGGGGTAGGCACCGAGGCGGAGCGTGCCGCCTTTTGCGACGTCGTCGTTTTGGTCGGGCAAAAAGTCGATGACTTTATGCGTGGAGGCGGGGTCAAACTCGCCCGAGTTGGCGTCTGCCATACCGGCGACGCTCCGTGCAAACGCGATGACCGCAATCTGCATCCCGAGACAGATGCCGAGGTAGGGGAGATTGTGCGTGCGGCAATAGTCTGCCGTTGCGATTTTGCCCTCGATCCCGCGACTGCCGAAGCCCCCGGGAACGACCACCCCGTCCACGTCGGCGAGTATCTCCGCAACGTTTTCTGGTGTCACGGTTTCGGAATCAATCCACTTGATCTTGACGTGGGTGCCGTGAACGTAACCTGCGTGACGGAGTGCTTCGGCAACCGACAGATAGGCATCGTGCAGTTGTACGTATTTGCCGACGAGAGCGATTGAAACGTGTTTCGGGCGGTTGTGGATGCGATCGAGCATCTCATTCCATTCGGTGAGGTCGATCTCGGGCGCATGAATGCCGAGTTCACGGCAGACGATGGAGGAAAAGTTGCTCTTTTCGAGCATGATCGGAGCTTCGTAGAGCACGGGCAGCGTGATGTTTTCGATTACGCAATCCGGCTTGACGTTGCAGAACATGGAGATTTTTTTGAAAATGGACTCTTCGAGTGGCTCATCACAGCGGAGAATGATGATGTCCGGCTTGATGCCCATGCCTTGAAGTTCCTTGACGGAGTGCTGGGTCGGCTTGGATTTGTGCTCGTCGGAGCCGCGCAGGAAAGGTACCAGCGTCACGTGGATGAACAGGCAATTCTCGGTCCCGACTTCCAGCGAGACCTGCCGCGCCGCTTCGAGAAATGGCTGGCTCTCGATGTCACCGATGGTGCCGCCGATCTCGGTGATGACCACATCGGCAGAGGTCTTTTTCGCGACCGCGTAAATAAAATCCTTGATCTCGTTCGTCACGTGGGGGATGACCTGTACCGTGGAGCCGAGGTAGGCACCGCGCCGCTCTTTGTTCAGGACGTTCCAGTACACTTTCCCCGTCGTCAGATTGGAATACTTGTTCAGATCTTCGTCGATGAACCGCTCGTAGTGCCCGAGGTCGAGGTCAGTCTCGGCACCGTCCTCGGTGACGTATACCTCCCCGTGCTGGTAGGGGCTCATTGTGCCGGGGTCGACATTGATGTACGGGTCGAGTTTCTGTGCCGCGACTTTCAGCCCACGCGATTTGAGCAGTCTGCCGAGGCTGGCGGCGGTAATACCTTTACCGAGCCCGGATACGACACCGCCCGTGACGAAAATGTACTTTGTCTTGTCCATTATTTTTATCTCCATTTCAGTATAACTCATGAGGAACCGGGGTCAGCTGTCGTAGGTGCGGATAATGTCCTCCGCGACCTCTCGCCGACTGCGGCGCGTGTCCATCGCCTGTTTTTCAATATAGTAGTGGGCGTCCGTTTCGTTCATTCCGAGGTGGGAGATGAGCAACCACTTTGCGCGGTTGACAAGACGGATATCCATCATTTTTTCTTCAAGTGTGCGCGCCTTCCGCTCCATCTTGGCGAGCCGCGCCGATACGGCGGCGAGCAACCGCACGGTGGTGTAGAGCGTCTGCCGCGGCACCGGTTTCGCCAGGGTCAGAACGCCGGCGTCTTCGGCACGGATTGCGACTTGTTCATACGTGTCGGACTTCGTCAGGAGCAAAACACCGGTATGCCCCTCGGCGGCGTCCTGGGCGAGATCCAGCCCGAATTCGTCGGGGAGAGGTGCATTGACGACCAGGATATCAAACGCCTCCGACAGGAGCAGGCGTCGCGCCTCGCCGCCCGTGCGGGCAAGCGTCGGTGGCTCGAATTCGTCGGCGGGGAGGAGCGACGCGATATAGTCGTGGGTCTGTTGACCGCCCGATACGACCAGTACGCGCCGCCGCGATTTCGGGTCTTTCACGGCAAGCCTCCCTTAAAATGCAAGAAAACCGGGGAGGTATTTGCGGATAAACGCGCTGTCCTTTGCCAGTGCACGTGCTTTTGAGAGGGAAACAGGGAGTCTCGCGAGTTTTTCCGTCGTCGCCGCATCGGCACGGAACAGATTGCCGTTTACCGGCGGAGGCGGGGTCATGCCGGTTTCAATCCCGTCCAGCCCCGCGTGGATCAGCAGCGCGTACGCGAGATACGGATTTGCAAGCGGGTCGGGCGAGCGCACCTCCAAACGGCGGTGTGCACGGTCTGCGGCGGGAATACGGATGAGGGGCGAGCGATTTTCCGGCGACCAGGTGACGTAGCACGGAGCCTTCTTTTCCCCGAGCCGCAGGTAGGAGTCCTCCGTCGGGTTGAGAAACGCGGTGCATTCCGCCACGTGGGCAAGAATCCCCGCCATGAAGGCGGGCAGTCGGTCCGCGCCGTCGGCAGAGGTGAGCGACAGGTTGATGTGCAGCCCGTTTCCGCTCTCGCCGGGGAGAGGTTTCGGTGAAAAATCGGCGTACAGCCCGTTACGCTGTGCCGTCGCCTTCACGACGGTCTGAAAGTTCATGGCATCATCTGCCGCGCGCAAGGCGTCTGAATAGCGAAAGTCGATTTCGTTCTGTCCCGGCCCCTCCTCGTGGTGGGAGCACTCCGGGAGAATCCCCATATCGAGGAGCGTCAGGCAGATCTCCCGCCGGACGTTCTCCCCGCGGTCTTCGGGCGCGACGTCCATGTAGCCGGCATGGTCAAACGGCTCCTTGGTGGGGTCACCGTTTGCATCTGTCTTGAAGAGGTAGAATTCAAATTCCGTCCCGACCTGTACGGTCAGTCCCATCTGCGCTGCCCGTTCCGTCGCGCGGCGGAGGATGAGGCGGGAGTCCCGCTCAAACGGCGTGCCGTCCGGGTGGCGTATGTCGCAGAACATACGCACCACCTTACCGTGGGAGGGACGCCATGGCAGAACGTTCAGCGTGGAGGGGACGGGGAAGAGGAGGAGATCGGACTTTTCCACATCGCCGAAACCGCGTATGGCGGAGGCATCGAATGAAATACCGCTCTCAAAAGCACGGCGGAGCTCGCTCGGCTGGATTGAGACGTTCTTTTGCCGCCCGTCGACGTCGCAGAAGGCGAGACGGATAAAACTGACGTCTTCCTCGCGGACAAACTCGTAGACTTCTTCGGCTGTGTAGAGCATGATAGCGCACCTCCCCAAAAAGCGAAAAAGGATGCTACCGCCGGAGAGGTCACGCCTGCCGAAAGTAAACACCCTTGTTTACGACAATAGAGTATATAAGATTTCCTCTTGTTTGTCAATGGGGTTTTTCGCAAAAAATCGACGGATTTTTTTGCGGAAAGTACTTGACAAGTGCCTTTTGCGGTGGTATAGTTGTGCACATAAAGCGACAAGGACGCCGCAGACGGGTAGAAACTGTCTGTGGCGATTTTGTTTGGCAAGCGACAAGGGCGTCGTACACGGTACACCCCCCTTGTCGCCTTTTATTTTTGAAGGGAGAAACAATCCATGAGTCACGTAAGCGAAGTATTCTCATCCATGGTCTTCGACGATGCCACGATGGAGGCACGTCTGCCGAAGGAGACCTACCGTGCCCTCAAAAAATCGGTCAGTGAAGGCACGCCGATCGACGGTGCCGTCGCGGCAGTCGTCGCAAACGCCATGAAGGACTGGGCGGTCGAAAAGGGGGCTACCCATTATACACACTGGTTTCAGCCTATGACCGGCGTGACGGCGGAAAAACACGACAGTTTTATCTCGCCGAAAGCGAACGGCAAGGTCATCATGGAGTTTTCCGGCAGGGAACTCATCCAGGGGGAGCCGGATGCTTCTTCGTTCCCGTCCGGGGGGTTGCGTGCCACCTTTGAGGCACGCGGCTACACGGCGTGGGATGCTACCTCGTATGCGTTCATCAAGGACGGGGTGCTGTACATCCCGACGGTGTTTTGCTCCTACGGCGGGGAGGCACTGGATCAGAAGACGGCACTCCTGCGTTCCATGGAGACGATCAACCGCGAGGCTCTCCGTATCCTCAAACTGTTCGGACACACGGAAGTCGGGGCGGTACGCACGACCGTCGGACCCGAGCAGGAATATTTCCTCGTGGATAAGGCGATGTTTGACCGCCGTAAGGACCTGATCTACACAGGCAGGACCCTTTTCGGTGCCCGCGCCCCCAAAGGACAGGAACTTGACGACCACTATTTCGGTGCCATCAAGCCGCGCGTTGCCGCCTTCATGAAAGAACTGAACGAGGAACTCTGGAAACTCGGTGTGCTCGCCAAGACCGAACATAACGAGGTGGCCCCCGCACAACACGAACTTGCGCCGATCTTCACGACGACCAACATCGCCGCCGATCACAACCAGCTCACCATGGAACTCATGCAGAAGATCGCGAAGAAACACGGCATGGTCTGCCTGCTCCATGAAAAGCCCTTCGCCGGGGTCAACGGCTCCGGTAAGCACAACAACTGGTCGCTCTCGACGGATACGGGCGTCAACCTCTTGGAACCCGGTGCCACCCCGAGCGAGAACGCACAGTTCCTCCTGTTCCTGACCGCCGTCATCAAGGCAGTCGACGAATACCAGGATCTGCTCCGTATTTCGGTCGCCTCCGCGGGGAACGATCATCGCCTCGGGGCGAACGAGGCACCGCCCGCCATCGTCTCCATGTTCCTGGGGTCCGACCTTGCCGATGTGCTGAAAGCCATTGAGAAGGACGCGAAATACGACGCAAAGCAGAAAGAGGTCATGCGGATCGGCGTCCATACGCTGCCGAAGTTCTCGCGTGACACGACCGACCGCAACCGCACGAGCCCCTTTGCCTTTACGGGCAACAAATTTGAATTCCGTATGCTCGGCTCCGCCGCCTCCATCTCCTGCGCCAATACGGTGCTGAACACGATCGTCGCCGAAGAACTGCGGCAGTTCGCCGATACTCTGGAAAGTGCCGATGACTTTGAGGCGGCACTGCACGACCTCATCAAAAAGGTCATTTCCGAGCACGGTCGCATCATCTTCAACGGTGACGGTTACGATGAGGCGTGGGTGAGGGAAGCGGAAAAACGCGGTCTCTACAATCTCAAAACCACGCCGGACGCCCTCGCCCACCTGATGGACAAAAAGAACACCGACCTGTTCATTTCGCACGGCGTTTACAGCATGGTGGAACTGGAAGCGAGACATGAAGTTCTGCTCGAAAACTATTGCAAGACCATCGGTATCGAAGCACTCACCATGCTGGATATGGCGAGAAAAGACATTCTGCCCGCAATGAGTGCTTACACGACGAAACTCGCCGCCGCCGTCGCAACCAAAAAGAGCACGTTGCCGACGCTGGACACGACCTACGAGGAAGAGATGCTCGCCCGCCTGAACACACTGCTCACCGCCGCCTACCGTGCGACGGAGGCACTCGATCGCGACATGACCGCGTCGAAGACGGTCGGGGACACGGTGGCCCTCGCCGACTTCTTCAAGAGCCACATCCGCGAGGATATGACCGCGCTGAGGATTCCGGTCGACGAAATGGAGACGCTCACCTCTGCCGAGGCGTGGCCGTATCCGTCCTACGGCGATCTGCTGTTCAGCGTCCGTTGAACGGTTGCGGTGCCCCCGAAAGGGGCACGGTACAGCCGATATGCAAGACGGAGCGGTGCCCGAAAATCCGGGCACCGCTCCGTCTTTTGCGTCCCCGTCGGGAGTACCGCCGGGGGGCTCTTTTATTGCTGCGCAACGAAGACGGAGAACGCGGGAGGGCGCGTAGAACGGACGAGCGGTAAACGAAAGAGCGAAAAACAAAACAGGGGAAACAAGACGGGCGAAACCCGGGGGAGGGAAAGCGGACACAGGAAAAGCGGCACGGAAGAAAAATGAAAACGGGAAAAGCGGCACGGGAAATCCGTGCCGCTTTTCCTTGCGAGGAATTGTTTGCATTACTTTTGAGGTTTCTTCTTGGGGGCGGGGTGGCAGGCACTGCAACCGGCGCAGTGTGCACAGTCCCCGCCGCAGACGGTCTTACCGGCGCGCCGATTTCTGACGATGCGCCAGACGATCACGGCAACGATCGCGAGCACGATCGCGCCCACGAGGAGCGAGCCCCAGTTCTGAGATAGCCATGCAAGCATAGGTAAGACCTCCTATTCTATCGGAATGGTGCAGGGGTTTTAAGCGAGCGGCAGTTTCTTATCGAGTGCCTTGTTCTTGCGGAACAGGAGGTAACCGAGACCACCGAGGAGCAGGACGGCGAAGATGGTGCCGACCACATGGCCGTTCCCCGTGAAGAGGCAGCCGAGCTGGTAAACGATGAGGGAGATCACATACGCGAAGCCGCACTGGTAACCGATGGCAAACCAGGTCCACTTCGGGCTGTTCATCTCGCGGCGGATCGCACCGATGGCGGCGAAGCAGGGAGCGCACAGCAGGTTGAAGATGAGGAAGGAATAACCGGCGAGTTTGGAAAGTCCCTCGAATTGCAGGACACCGAAGACACCGACGACCTCTTCCTTTGCGACGAGACCCATGATGGTAGCGACCGTCGCGGCGGGCGTTGCGAAACCGAGAGGCGCGAAGATCCATTTGAGTCCGTTGCCGAGATAGCCGAGCAGGCTGTTATCCAACTCCATATCGACGTCGAAGAGGAACTTGCCGTCGACGACACCGAAGCGGGAACCCGCCCAGATCACGATCGTGGAGAGCAGGATAATGGTGCCGGCCTTCTTGATAAAGGCACTGGCGCGCTCCCAGACGGAGTGTGCAAGGTTGCCGACGGTCGGCAGATGGTAGGCGGGGAGTTCCATGACGAACGGAGCAGGCTCGCCCGCAAACATCTTGGTCTTTTTGAGGAGGATACCGGAGATGATGATGGCGGCGACACCGAGGAAGTAGGCACTCGGGGCAACCCACCATGCATTGTGGAACAGGGCAGCGGCGAGCAGTGCGATGATCGGGAGTTTTGCGCCGCAGGGGATAAAGGTCGTGGTCATGATGGTCATACGGCGGTCGCGCTCATTCTCAATGGTACGCGATGCCATGATACCGGGAACGCCGCAACCCGTGCCGATGAGCATCGGGATGAAGGATTTACCGGAGAGACCGAACTTGCGGAAGATACGGTCCATAACGAAGGCGATACGGGCCATATAGCCGCACGCTTCCAGGAAAGCGAGGAACAGGAACAGCACGAGCATCTGCGGGACGAACCCGAGGACGGCACCGACACCGCCGACGATACCGTCGATGATGAGGCTTTCGAGCCAGTCCACACAGTTCATCTTGTCGAGCAGTTTGGTCAGCAGTACGGGGATACCGGGGATCCATGCACCGTAGTGGTCGGCCGGGTCCGGTACGTCGTCGCGCTCCATCGCGGCATCATACGCAGTCGTGATGTCGTAGCCGGCTTCATCGAGCGAGTCGGCGTAAGTACCGTAGGCTTCGTCGAAGGCATCAAAGTCTTTTTCTTCGATGGCATCAAGGATGTCTTTGGCACCGACGACATCGGCGTCGACAGCGGCTTTCACCGTGGCGATATAGTCTTCCGACCAAATGTGCTTTTCGGCGAACTCGGCGTTTGCATCGTTGAACTTGCCGCGGCCGATGCCGAGGAAGTACCAGCCGTCACCGAAGACACCGTCGTTTGCCCAGTCGGTCGCCCAGGAGCCGACCGTGGTGACGGAGATGAAGTAGACGAGGAACATGATGAGGGCGAAGATCGGGAGTGCCGCCCAACGGTTGGTGACGACGCGGTCGATCTTGTCGGAGACGGTCAGTTTGCCGGCATCCTTCTTCTTGTAGATGCCGCGCAGGAGGTTAGCGATGTACACATACCGTTCGTTCGTGATGATACTCTCCGCATCGTCATCGAGTTCTTTTTCCACGGCGGTGATATCGCTTTCAATGTGTTTGAGGGTCTCTTCGGGGAGGTTCAGTTCCGCGGCAGCTTTGCTGTCCCGCTCAAAGAGCTTGATGGCAAACCAACGCTGACGCTCCTCCGGCAGGGAATGGACGGACACCTCTTCGATGTGTGCGAGCGCGTGCTCCACGGGACCGGAGAAAGTGTGGAGCGGTACGGTCTTACCGCTCTTTGCCGCCTTGATCGCGGCATCCGCCGCTTCGGCGATCCCGGTGCCTTTGAGCGCGGAGATCTCCACGATGGGGCAACCCAACGCGCGGGAAAGTTCACCGACGTTGATCTTGTCACCGTTCTTCTTCACGACGTCCATCATGTTGATGGCGATGACGACAGGAATGCCGAGCTCGGTCAGCTGGGTCGTGAGGTAAAGGTTTCTTTCGAGGTTGGTGCCATCGATGATGTTGAGGATGGCGTCGGGGCGGTCGTGCGTCAGGTAGGTACGGGCGACGACCTCCTCCGGGGTGTAGGGCGAGAGGGAATAGATACCGGGCAGGTCGGTGATGATGACATCATCGTGCTTTTTGAGTTTGCCCTCCTTCTTCTCGACCGTGACGCCCGGCCAGTTACCGACAAACTGGTTGGCACCCGTCAGTGCGTTGAACAGGGTGGTCTTACCGGCGTTCGGGTTACCGGCAAGAGCGATGCGAATTTTCTTCTCTTCCATAAATCGTTATGTACTCCTTGTACGAATAAAATCGTCGATGAAAATGAAGTCTTATTCGACTTCGATCATATCCGCATCTTCATGGCGGAGCGAGAGGGAATATCCGCGCACGGTTACCTCGACCGGATCCCCGAGGGGAGCGACGCGTACGACGTGGATGTCCGTACCGCGCGTAATGCCCATGTCCATGATGCGACGCTTGACGGCGCCCTCACCGTGGAGTTTGACCACGCGGCAGTCCTCACCGACCTTGACCTCTTTGAGTGTCTTCATGATTGTCTCCTTTACTCTACGAATATCTTTTGTGCCATTTCGCGGCTGACCGCGACCCGGCACTCTTTAATATTGACGATCAGGTTGCCGCCCAGAGTTGCGACGACGGTAATGCTCCCCCCGATGGTGAATCCCATCGTTTCGAGGTGCTGTCGCACCTCCGGTGCTCCGCCGATGCGGCGGATGATGAGCGGTTCTCCGGGATTTGCGAGTGTCAGCGGCATGATGATTTCCTCCCCCACGTCGCCCGACCTCCGTTACCGGCAGGCGATGTGGTACTTTTTGCGATTTCCGGCGGCACGGCCGGTGTTAGCATACGCTAACTTTTTTGCGACAAGATAAGTTAGCAAACGCTAACTTATTCCGCCAAAATAAAGTTAGCATCCGCTAACTGCTTATATCATACGCCGAAGAAGGCGTTTTGTCAATCGGATTTTGACAGATTGACCCGATTTTGCTATATTGCTCATTAAAAGGCAGATGTAATGAAACAATTTGTTCATGTTGCACACAACGCAACGGCTGTGCCGGCTCCCCGGAAAGGCGGAAATGTCGTTAGGGCGGCATAGGGGCAAATTGCATGACGGGACACGGTGAAATGTGGTACTTTTGTCAGGGAAAACACCGGATTTTTCGTGAAAACCCCTTTCACCCTTGTTCGGGCGGGAGAAAGTATGCTACAATATATTAATCACTATGCGGGGCGGATGCGTCCTGCGGGGAGGAGAGCACGATGCAGGGGAAGAATTATCAGGCGGAACTCGATGCGTATCTCGCATCCCTTGACCCGTGTCACCCGCCGCGTCTCCTTTTGCACGGTTGCTGTGCACCGTGCAGTTCCTACGTGCTGGAATACCTGTCCGCCTACTTTACGATCACGCTCTATTTTTACAATCCCAATATTGCCTCCGAGGAAGAGTATCGCAAGCGCGCGGAGGAGGAACGGCGTCTGCTCGCCGCCATGCCGCTCGCGCACCCGGTGACGCTCGTCGTCCCCCCGTGGGAACACGAGGCGTTTCTCCGCGCCGCGAAGGGGGCGGAGGAGGCACCCGAGGGCGGGGAGCGGTGCCGGCGGTGTTTCACCCTGCGGCTGTCCCGGGCGGCAGAGGAGGCGCGGGCGGGCGGTTTTGACTGCTTTGCCACGACCCTGACCATCAGTCCCCTCAAAAACGCCGTCCTCATCAACGGGATCGGTACCGAGGTCGGTGCGCGCTACGGCGTGCGGTACGTGGCGACCGATTTCAAGAAAAAGGGCGGGTACCTCCGCTCGATCGAACTCTCCCGGCAGTACGACCTCTATCGTCAGGACTATTGCGGGTGTGAATTCAGTTACGCCGCCCGTCACGCGGCAGAGTCGCCCGAGACCTGATTTTGTCAAATATGTATCATTCGGATAAAGGAGCCATCATGAAACACGGTATCGTACGCATACTTTCACTTCTGCTCGCAATCGCGATGCTCGCGGCAACGTCGCTTTTTGCGGTGTCCTGCGATTTTAATTTCGGGCATACCGATAACGGCACGACCTCCGGCGGGAGCACGGGCGGGGGTAACGGCGACACGGGCAACGGAGACGACGGACCCGTGACCGTTGTCCCCTCTTCCGTTGTGATCAACGAGGTGTGCACCAAAAACCTGCGTTACACTCACGCGGAAGATGGCACCTGTTGCGACTGGATCGAACTGTATAACAAGTCGGATGAGGATGTGTCACTTGCGGGGTGGGGTATTTCCGACCGTGCAAAGAATGTGAAACATATCTTTACGGCGGACGTTACCGTGCCGGCGAAGGGTTTTCTCATCCTTTGGGCGTGCGGCACGGTGACGTCGAGTGACAAGAAAGGGGGCATCAGCCTGCCGTTCGCGCTCTCCAAGAACGGTGAAAAACTGTATCTCTTCAATGCGGCGGGTGCCGTGGCGGATTACGTCGTCGTGCCAGCCATCGCGGAGGGCGGCTCTTTCGGGCGCACCACGGACGGCGGCGACGTTTTCGCCGAGTTTGTCAACACCAGTTTCGGCGTGACGAACGGCAAGTCCGACATTCTTTACCTGGACACCTCCGTCATGCAGTTCTCGCATGAGAGCGGTTTCTACGGGGAGGCGTTCGATCTGCGGATCGAGGTGCCGGAGGGTTATACTCTCTATTATACGGATGACAGTTCGACCCCGACGGAGCGTTCGGCGGAATTCCCGGAGGCGGGCATCCGCATCCGGGACAGGAGCGGCGACCCGAATCAATACAGCGATCTGTATACGGGTACGATGGAGCAGTGCTACGAGGGGTATGCCAAAGTATACGGCACTGCCGGCGACACGGTCGATAAGTGTATGGTCCTGCGCTTTCTGCTCGTTAATGACGATGGGGACGAGTCCCAGGTGGTCACCAAGTCTTTCTTCGTCGGCTCCCGGTTTGCGAGTGAGACGGGCGGGTACAGGAACATGTCGGTCGTTTCGCTCGTCAGCGACCCGGCAAACTTCTTCGGGGACGAAAACGGGAACGACCGGGCACTCTTCACCAATTCAAAATACTGGAAAAAGACAGACACACCGGAAGAGCGTGCCGCGAACTTTACCTATTTCGGTGCGGATAAACAGTATTCGTTTGACCAGGACATCGGCGTGCGCCTGCACGGTACGTCGACGCGCGGCTATAACCAGAAGAGCCTGACGCTGTTCGCCCGTCGTAAGTACGGCGCGGGGAAATTCAAAAAGAGCATCCTCGGGGTGTCGGACGTCGGCAGTCTCGTACTCCGCACGGACAGCGCAACTAAACTGCAAGAGGGATTTCTGCAATCGTTTGTCTCCGACCGCGCCGTTTCCACGAGTAACTATGAGCCGACGGTGGTGTTCCTGGACGGGGAATATTACGGCGTGTTCAACCTGACGGAGCGTTTCTCCGAGGACTATGTGGAGGCACACTACGGCATCGCTGGTGACAACGTGTATATCGTGAAGAAGGGCGAGGCAAAAGGAAAGAACGCCTCGGGTGTCTGGGTAGACGCCGGCGAGGGAAACGTCCCCGCCGCCATGAACAGTTACATATCGACTTTCCGCAAACTTTTGAACGCCGATCTGTCGGTGGCGAGAAACTGGCAGGCACTCGTGAACGCCGTGGATCTGCAAAGCCTCGTTGACTACCTGGCAATACAGATTTTTCTCGGGAACATGGACTGGTCGTTTGCGCAGAACATCGCCGTCTGGCGCACGGCCGACCCGTCGCTGGAAGACAGCAGCAATCCGTATGCCGACGGTAAGTGGCGTTTCGTGCTCTACGACCTGGACTTTGCCGCGGGGTGCTGGAATGCGGTCGCCAACTGGAAGGGCAGAGTCGTGACGAACTATAATGCGTCTACGAACTCCTTTACCGCCTCCATGCCGTTTGCGGGTAATGGTGTTTCCTCCATGCCGCAGGTGCAGAATCTCATGAAAAACCCGACGTTTGTCGAAAAATTCGTGCTTGCCTTTGAGGACCTCTGCAACGTTAACTTTGCCCCGGACAAAGCCGTTGCCAGGACGGAGGCGGCCATCGCGCGGATTCAGAGCGCGATGCCCAAGCACTTCAAGCGTTTCGGTGCGCCCGTGAAGGCCTATAACACAGGCTCCGCCGAGGGGAAAGACGATACGTATTGGAAGGTCAAGACGTATTTCGGCGGTTATTCCGTCTACCCGACGAACGTGAGTGCCGCGACGTGGGCGAGGGAGATGCGGTTCCTCGTGGACTTCTTCCGTGATCGTTCGTCCTATGCCCTCGGGCACATGGCATCCTTCTGCGGGGTGTCCGGGTCGAAGGTCGAGGTCAAAATCGTTTCTGCGGGCGCGGCGGGCACCATCGTCCTGAACGGTGCCACGACGGTCTCCCTTGATGCGGACGGCGTTTTTACGGGTACCTACTATACGAAGTACCCCATCACCGTTACGGCGGTGGCACCCGAGGGGTACGTATTCCGCGGCTGGACGGTGAACGGTGCCGCGCTCTCTACCACGACGGGGGAGACGACCGGACTTACGCTGACGAAGACCTGTACGTTGACGGCAAACTTCGCGCCGCAGTAAGGCCGGGCACCCGTCGGTGTCCGCACGGACACGAGGCATCTGACGAAAGGGGCAACGGATATGAAAAAGTGGATTGTGCGGGGCGTGACGCTCCTGCTGCTGGCGGCCATGTGTTTTCTGACCGCCTGCGAAGACATAGGATTTACCGGCGATTCCCCCTCCCGCAGGGAGGAGGGGTCGACCGGTGGCGCGCCGAGCGGGCAGGCCCCCGCCGGCGGAACGACCGAGGCCCCCGGCGGAGGGGACCCTGCGGAGACAACCGTTGTTTTCAACGAGATCTGCTCCAAAAACGATGCTTATCCGGCACCGGACGGCGGTTTCTATGACTTCATCGAGCTCTACAATCCCTCGGCGACCGATGCACCGCTCGGCGACTGGTCACTCTCGGACGGCAAGAATCTGCGTAAGTTCGTGTTCCCGGCGGGGACGGTGGTGCCCGCCGGCGGTTACCTGGTCGTCTATGCCGACGGCGTCGGCAACGATGACGGGGCGCGCAACGGGCTGTACGCTGCGTTCAAGATTTCCAACGACGGGGAGGATCTGTACTTTGCCGCCCCGGACGGGACGCTCGTCTCCTCCCTCCGCGTTCCCGCGCTCCGCAAGAATGAGACTTACGGCAGGGCGTCGGACGGCGGCGAGGCATTCGCCACGCTGACCCCCACTCCCGGTGCCAGCAATAACGGCTCTGCGATCCTGCTCGCCTCGTCCGTCCTGACTTTCTCACGCGAGAGTGGCTTTTACGCGGACGCGTTTGATCTTTCCGTGACGGCTCCCGATGGGTACACCGTCTACTATACGACCGACTGTTCCGACCCCGCCACCTCGCGCACGAGGCAAAAACTCGCATCCGGCGGTACCGTAAAGGTCCTGGACCCCTCCGGTGCGCTCCGCGCCTCCGCCGCGTATTTCGCCGGGATGAAATACCCGAAAGCGTCCGATACCTCCTACGTCGACCAGTGTTTCATTCTGCGTGCCTGCGCGCAAAACGCGGACGGCGAGGTCACCGAGACGGTGACGAAAACCTATCTGATCGACGGGGCAGAGCATAAAAAGACGAATTTCCTCGGCACCCCGCTCGTGTTTCTCACGACGGATGCGGCCTCCATTTACGGCAGTGCGGGGTTGTTCGCGGATTATAAGTCGCAGGACAGGGAGGAACGGGTGAATCTGACCGTTCTGCACCCGGACGGGACCTACTGGTTTGACCAGGAGGCGGGCATCAGCATCCGCGGCAGTTCGACGCGGAATGCTCCGCAAAAGGCGTTGAACGTGATCGCGCGCGCCGAGTACGACGGCAATGCGCGGATGCTCGGTAACCTGTTCCCGGACGCAGCCTATACCAAGTCCTTCGCGCTCCGCGGGGATGGGATGAGCAGCGGCATGATCGGGCAGGGCTTTATACAGGACCTGGTGCGGGAGCGGGATATTCTCACGCAGGATTCCTTTTACGTCACCGTGTTTCTTGACGGCGAATACTTCGGGCTGTATAATCTATACGAGCGCGTCAACGAGCATTATCTCGCGGCACACTACGGCGTGGATCGTAAAAACACGGAAATCGTCAAATTCGGCAGAGAAGGGACGGCGGCGGCACTCGCCGACTACCGTGAAGTGATGGGCCTTTTGAAGACGTCCGATCTCTCCGATCCGAAGGAACTGGCTGCCCTTGAAGAGCGTCTGGATCTCGACAGCCTGATTGATCTCTGGTGCGTCCAGATGTATATCGACAACGGGGATTTCTGTATGTGGCAGAACATTTCCGCCTGGCGCGTCATTGACCCCGCGGCGGAGGACCCCGAAAATCCGTATGCCGACGGCAGGTGGCGTTTTGCTATATTTGATCTGGATTACGCCTTGTGCCAGTTTACCGATAAAGCGACGGCATTCCGGAGGAACACCTTTACCGAACTCCCCAAAAACGCAGCGATCGGCATTGCCTTCTGCGACTGGGCGGAAGTCCGGAATTTCATGAAGAGCGAGGAACTGCGTTTGCGTTTCGGTCGCGCTTTCCTGGAAATTGCCGATTGTTACGATTACGAGACGCGGGTGAAACCCGTGATGGACGAACACCTCGCGGTCATCAAGGCACACGGTGTCGTCCTGCTCCGCCGTTTCAACCATTTGAGCAGCAGCGGAGCGGAACGTGACATCAAGACCTTCGATAACTACTCCGCTCATCAATACAGGTTTTTGGAAAAACGCAAAGAATACATTTTGCCCTACCTTTACGAGTACCTCGGCGTCACGGCGGAGATGCTCGCCGGCGGGGGCAACTGACCCGAAGGAGACAGCATGACGTACGACGAACTGTTCGGAAAAATGGAGGAGTTGCGCGGCACCTACAATGCGTTTGCCGTCGCGATTGACGGTATGGCAGGGGCGGGAAAGACGACGCTCGCCGCGTACCTCTCCAAAAAATACGGTGCCCCCGTGGTGCATCTCGATGACTTTCGCCTGCCGCCCGCAGAGCGGCCGAAAGGCTGGGAGACGATCCCCGGCGGCGACGTGGACTTTGAACGCTTTGAGGAGGAGATCGTCGCCCCGTGGATGGAGAAACGGCCGCTCGTCTATACGACGGTCGACCCCGTGACGGGCGAGATGCTCGACCGCCGCGCCCTCCCGGACGGGCAGATGTTCCTGTTTGAGGGTACCTATATCATGCACCCCATGATCCGTGACTTTTTTGACCTGCGGCTCTTTGTCCGTGTGGGGGCAGAGGAGCAGGCGCGCAGACTCGCCGCCGCCAAGGTGCGGGCAGGGGCGTTGCCGACAGGGACGCGCCTCGATCTGGAACGGGCGTATTTTGACGCCTACATGACCGAGGCACTCGCCGACGGCACCCTGGACGGGGGGATACCGCTCCCCGAGCCGAACGCATGAGCGGTAAGCGTCGGTTTCCGTGTATATGCAGATAACAAACGACTTCCCGGTCACCCAAAGAGAGGTGTGACCGGGAAGTCGTTTTCGTGATGTCGGGCGGCGTCGGCGTCGGGCAAGGGGCAGACACCGCGGGGGAACGCGGCGGTACGTATGATCAGTCGTGTGCGACCGGCACCCGGTCGCCTGCTCCCCATTTCGTTTTCGCGTAGAAAACGACGGAGAGAATCGTCGCGACGGTCCAGCCGATCGGCCAGGAGAGCCAGATACCCGTCGTGCCGAGTGCGGTGCGGGAGAGGACTTCGGCGAGCACCACCCGCAAAATCAGGTCGGTGAACGTCGCGACCATAAACTTCTTCATCATCCCCGCGCCGCGCAGAATGCCGTCGGAGACGAGTTTTGCCGCGACAACGAAGTAGAAGGGGGCGACGATACGCAAAAACAGTGTCCCCGATTCCATTGCGACCCCCGATGGATTGTCCAGGAATATCCGCAGGAGGAGACGACCCGCGAACTCGTACAGGAGCGCGAGCGGGACGCAGAGTGAGAAGACCAGTTTCAGCCCCGCACGGAAGCCGGATTTGATGCGGTCGTATTGGGCGGCACCGAGATTCTGTGCCGTAAAGTTGGAGATACCGTTGCCGAGTGTGGTCAGGGAGGTAATCACCATGTTGTTGAGTTTGATCGAGGCGGAATAACCCGCCATAACGGCAGGTCCGAAACCGTTAATCACGCTCTGGATCACGATATTCCCGACGGAAATAAAACTCTGTTGGAGCGTGCTGGGTACCGCAACGGCGGCAAAACTGCGGAGATGGTGCCGGGAAAACACGTGACTTTTTTCCGTGGTCTTGATCCGGCGGAAACGGCGGAACACCACGACGAGTGCCAGGACGCAACTGACCCCCTGGCAGAGGAACGTCGCCCATGCCACGCCGGCGACTCCCATGTCGAATGCGGTGACGAAGAGAATGTCCACCCCGATGTTGGAGAGGGAGGAACAGGCGAGGAAGATAAACGGGGTCCTTGAATCGCCGAGTGCCGAGAAGATGCCGGTGGCCACGTTGTAGAGGAAGACGAAGGGGAGCCCCCAGATATAGATTTCGAGATACAGTTTTGAGTCTGCCAGCACTTCCTCCGGCGTTCTGATCAGGTGGAGGAGCCCGTTACAAAAGATCAGACCGACCGCCATGAGGACGGCACACACGGCCGCGCTGGTCAAGAGGGAGGTATAAACGGCAGTCTTCATATCGCCGTACCGTTTGGCACCGAACAACTGTGCGGCGATGACGGAACAGCCGATGTTGCATCCGAACGCAAAGGCGATGAAGATCAGGGTGATCTCATAACTGTTACCGACTGCTGCGAGGGCATTGTCGCCGATGAATTGTCCGGCGACAAAACTGTCGGCTATATTATAGAGTTGCTGAAAAATAATGCTCCCGAACAGAGGCAGGCAAAACCTGCAAAGGACACTTTCCGGTTTGCCGACGGTCAGATCCTTGTTCATTTGGTCTTGCCCTCCGCGTTCCGTTCGGCGACGGCGGCGGCAAGCACGGCGGCGGCACCGTCGATGCCGTAATAACCGGACGAGATCATCATGTCATAACTGGCCGGCTCGCCCCAGGGTGTGTCGGAATAAAAATCAAAATACTTTTTCCGCAAACGGTCCACTTTTTCCGCTTTGTGGGCTGCCTCGCGCGTGCTGATGCCGTTACGGCGTGCTATGCGTTGTACACGGTCCTCGGTTTCGGCATAGACGAACACGGACAGCACGTCATATCCCCTCTCACGCAGCAGAGCCGGTGCACAGCGACCGATGATCACGCAGGGACCCTGCGCGGCGATTTCCGAAATCACCTTCTGTTCCGCCTCGAACACGCGTTCTTCCTCCGAATAGAAGGTCGCGCCGAGCGTGATGCTGTCGGCAAAGGCGTTGCCGGAGACCATGGTGCCGAGGCCGATCGGTTTTTCGTCGTCGGCTTCGACGGTCTCCTCCGTGAGCCCCGATTCCCGTGCGGCTCGCGTGATCAGCAGTTTGTCATAGCAGGCGATACCGAGCCGCTCGGCCAGTTTTTCGCCGATTTCGCGTCCGCCGCTCCCGTATTGTCTGCCAATACAGATGATGGTGTGGTTCATAAGATTTACTTCCTTTGCTTTCGGTTTTGGGAGTCGGAGAAGGACTCTTGACTCTTTTGCACCAGTACAGTATAATACCATCGTTGATATGTGTATAATCTTTATTTTATATGGCGGTCATATCAAAAATATATATCTATGGTGGGGTGCCCGGTGAACATCAGTTACGATTATTATCGTGTTTTTTATTACGTGGCCAAGTGCGGTAACCTGACGCAGGCGGCAAAAATACTGCTGAATAACCAACCGAATCTGACGAGGGTCATCAAAACGCTCGAAAGTGAACTGGGCTGTCCGCTGTTTATCCGCAACAATCGGGGGATGTATCTGACCCCCGAGGGAGAACGATTGTTTGAGCACGTCAGGATTGCCGTTGAAAACTTGGAGGCGGGTGAGGCGGAGATCATCGAGAGCCGCAATTTGGAGCGAGGCTCTGTTTACGTTGCGGTGAGCGAGGTGGCGTTGCACTGCGTCCTGTTGCCTGTTTTGGGGGAGTATCGGACGCGCTACCCCGGCATTCAGCTGAAAATCAGCAATCACTCCACGGCACAGGCGATCGATACCATCCGAAACGGAATTGCGGATATGGCGATCGTTACCACACCGACCACCCCGTCGGCAACGACCGAGGAGATCACCGTGCGGCCTTTTCGTGAGGTCGCGGTTTGCGGTCCGGCATTTTCCGAATTGCTCGGGAGGAGCGTAGGCTTTGAGGAACTGTTGCGTTATCCGCTGGTCTCGCTCGGGACGCAGACGAAATCTTTTGAATGGTATACCGCGTTTTTTGCGGACAGGGGATTGCAATACCGACCTCACATTGAAACGGCAACGGCGGATCAGATCCTGCCTCTGGTCAAGGCAAACCTCGGGGTCGGTTTCGTGCCGGAGGAGTTTTTGGCGGGCGTGACGGGCGTCTCGGTCATCCGGACGGAAGAGCCGCTCCCGACGCGGGAGATCCATATTGTGAAACGGCGGGAGCAGGAGGTCAGCCTCGCGGCAAAAGCACTTCTGCGCCTGATCCTCTCGGCGGACACGGGAAAGATGTAACGGTTGCCCTGATGGCACATCCGTTTTTCGCCACGGGGATGCCCGACGGGGGCAAGTGCCGTTTGTTTGTTTTTCACAATAGTAAAAAGTGTTTTTTGTACGCTTTGTATTGACAATTCCATAAAGTTATGTTACCATACTGTCAGAGTCATTCTATTTGTTATTCGGATCGAGGCATACTATGGATATCTTTTTGAGCCTGGCGGTTGCGCTCCTTGCGGGGCTGTTCCTCTCTCGCCTGGCGAAGGTGCTTTCTTTGCCCGCGGTGACGGCTTACCTCGTCGCCGGGGTGCTCCTTGGGCCTTACATCCTCGGGCAACTCGCGCAAGTCTCTGCGTTTTCGTGGCTTTCGCACCTGTTCTTCACGGATGCCGAGCGTGTCGGCAGCCTGCATATCATCACGGAAGTAGCACTCGGCTTCATCGCCTTTTCCATCGGCAGCGAGTTCCGCTGGTCGAGCCTGAAACATACCGGGCGGCAGGCGGCGGTGGTCGGTACGGTACAGGCGGTGGCGACGACGCTGGTCGTGGACGTTGCCCTCATCGTGCTCCACTTCCTTTTCCCGAATGTGATTTCGCTCGCGTCCGCCATCGTGCTCGGTGCCGTTGCCGCGGCGACGGCTCCTGCGACGACCATGATGGTTGTCCAGCAGTATAAGGCGAAAGGGGCTCTGACCTCCATCCTGCTTCCGATCGTCGCCCTTGACGATGCGGTGGGGCTGATCGTGTTCGCCGTCTCGTATGGGGTCGCCGGTGCTCTCGGTAGTGGCCGGGTGGACCTCATCTCCGTTTTGGTCAATCCGCTCCTGGAAATCGTCTGCTCGCTTGCCCTCGGGGCACTTATGGGTTTTCTCTTTACGTGGAGTGAGAAGTTCTTTCATTCACGGTCAAAGCGGCTGTCCATCTCGGTGGCGTTCGTGCTTCTGACGGTGGGGTTCTCCGTTGTTACCATTCCGATCGGCCGGGCGGAGATCTCGTTTTCCAGTCTGCTTTCCTGCATGATGCTGGGGACGGTGTTCTGCAACGTCTGTGACTTTTCTGAGGAACTCATGGACAGGCTCTCCCGTTGGACGGGCCCTCTGTACATACTGTTCTTCGTGTGCAGCGGTGCTTCGCTCGATCTGCGCGTCTTCGCGGATATCGGCATTGTGATCTGCGGATTTGCGTACGTGCTGTTCCGTATGGTCGGTAAGTATTTCGGTAACTATTTCAGTGCCAAGGCGATGAAGTGCGACCTGAACGTGCAGAAAAACCTGGGGATCGCTATGTTCCCGCAGGAGGGGGTCG
This sequence comes from uncultured Eubacteriales bacterium, assembly GCA_934432675.1. Classification (GTDB taxonomy): domain Bacteria; phylum Bacillota; class Clostridia; order Oscillospirales; family CAG-272; genus UBA1740. Next base: position 21,817 of record CAKRYT010000001.1, read on the forward strand.
CCCTCGGTATGGCGAGTGTCGCGGCATCGGGGCTCGGCACAGACGGCAATTTTGTAAAGATGATTACGCTTTTCGGGGTGCTGATCTTCGAGTTGTTCAGCCCGATGCTCAGTAAATTCGCCCTGACCCGCTCCGGTGATATCACGCCGGAGAACAGACAGTCCTCACGCGGCAGGGCATGACCCACCGCTGAAATATGAGAGATTTGAAAAGGAGATTCGCAATGAAAAAAGTGACGAAAACCGCTACCTACGATACCGAGACCGCTACCCTTGTGAAAAAGGTCACCGTCGGTTCTTTCGGTGAGACCACCGGTTATGAGGAATCCCTCTATGTGACCGATGACGGCAAGTACTTCCTGTATGTCAACGGCGGTGCCGACTCCAAGTATCCTTGTGAGGAAATCAAGGCACAGGTCGCAGTTGTCAACGCATGGAAGAAAGCCAATCTGTAAGAGTGTTCCCGACCCGCAATGTGAAAACGCCCGGTATCACCGGGCGTTTTCCTTTTGACAGCGGGCATAACTTCTGTTACAATAGGAGTGCAGGGTAACCCTCGCGCGTGTAAGATAAAGTGCAGGGCAGCACCCGCAGATGTTGGACAAAAAAGAGTCGGAGGGGACCCGGATGAAGCAGACGGAGCGTCGCGAGCGGACGCGGGGAGAGATCGAGCGGGCGTTTATGTCACTCGTCTCGGAGCGCGGATTTGACCGCGTCAGCGTCAAGGACATCTGCCTGCGGGCGGATGTCAACCGCAATACGTTTTACTTGCACTATACCGATAAGGATGACCTTGCGCGGGCACTTTTGGATCGTATGATGATGGCGCAGATCGGTGCACTGGCAGAGGAGGCGTCGACCATGTCGGAGGCGACCCCCGAACGCATCGAGGAGATCGTGCGTCGCATGCTCGGCATGCTGTATGCGGACAGGCAGTTTTACCGCGTGTTTTTGACCGATGAGGGGCTTTCCCGCCATGTGCGCCCTCTGCAAAGGCTCACGTATCGCATGGTGGTTGCCCGTGCCAGCCGCCCGGTCTCGGAGGTTGCCCTCGACTATATCATCAGCGGGGTGATCGGCGTGCTCACCACCTTTCTCTCCTCCCACGGCCGGGAGATCGACGAGATCGCCCCGGGGCTTGCCCGACTCCTTTACCGTTCGTTCGGAGAGTTGCATACCGACCCAGAGGCGCATGCGGTCATCGTGCCGGAGACGACGCGCCCCGCGCCCTGACGCAGTTTGCCGGGGATTGTACTGACAAAATACAGGCGCACCCGCCGTGGCGGGTGCGCCCCTTTTGTTTTTCGGAAAGCGTGAGGTCCCGGGCGTTTGCACGGCACCCCAAGGGGAGGCGCGCTTATCACCGTCGGCGACAGGGTTTTATTCTTTTGGGGCGGAGTTTGCTGCCGCGTCCTGCCCGCAGGTCGGCTCGGGCGGGGGTGTTGCACCGCCTGCGGAGACCGCTGCGCTTGCCGCCTCGACGTGACGGTAGTAGTCACGCATGCGCTTTTTCTTTTGCACCGCTACGGTGATGCCGAGCGTCGCCACGAGGACGACGATGGCGGCGGAGACGACGTGCACCCATGCCTCGACGGAGTTTTCCGTTTTGAGGCTCTCCCAGAGCATATTGACGTAGTCCTGAATCTCGGGGGTGAAGCTGTGGTAGTAGGGGTCCTCGAACGGGTAATTGTCGTTGGCACCCTCCGTACCGTAGAGGATTTCCATGGCGTCCTCGCCCATATCCTCCCGGTACGTCTCGCTGTTATAGACGAGACTGTTCGGCGACGCATAGCCGATGTATTCCGCGTTGGCTACGGCGGCGTCTTCGGAGAGCATGAAGTTGATATATTCGATGGCGAGTTCCTTGTTCTGCGCGTTTGCGGGGATGCACATGGCGTCCACAAACACGTTCGTCCCCTCGGTGGGGTAGTAGAACGCGAGCGCGTCGTTATCCTCGACCATCGTGATATAGTCCCCGGCGTAGTAGGCACCGATCGCAGCGGAGCCGCCGGTCATCTTGTTGAAGATCTCGTCGCTGACGTATGCCTGGACGAGGGGTTTCTGCTCGATGAGTTTTTGGAGGGCTCGGTCCCAGTCGGCTTTGTCCACCGAGTTGATGTCGATGCCGAGCAGGTACTGCGCGGTGCCGAAACCGTCGCGCGGGTTGTTGAACTGCAAGATCTTGCCGCGGTATTTCTCGTCCCAGAGCAGGTCCCAGCTCCGCCGCGCCGCGTCCTCTTCGTCCACCAGGGTGGTGTTGTAGATGACGCCGATCATGCCGTAGGAGTAGGCGACGGTGTATTTCTCCTCCGGGTCGTAGTATTTACCGCAGAAGTCCCTGTTGATATACCGGTAGTTTTCCACCGTTTCCGCGGGGTTGAAGGCGTACAGCATCCCTTCCTCCGCCATCTTCTGGATCATGTAGTCGGAGGGTATCACGATGTCGTAGTTGCCGGCACCGCTTTGGAGCTTTGCATACATATCCTCGTTTGTGGCGTAGGTGGAGTAGTTGACGGTCACCTTTTTCCCGGTCTTCGCGTAATAATACTTTTCAAATTCCTTGTTGGTGTTGTAGGAGCCCTCAAAACCGTCGGAAATATACTCGCCCCAGTTATACACGTTCAGGGTAAGTCCCCCGCGGGAGGCGGGCTGTTCATCCTCGTCCCGTCCGCCGCAGGAGACGGAGAGGGCAAGTGCGGAGACGGTCAGGGCGAGGAGCAGGAGACAGGATACGATGCGTTGTTTCATGCTTTTTTGACCCCCGCTTTCTTGGCTTCTTTGGCGGCACGCACGTTCGAGAAGATGAGCAGTGCGAACACCGTAACGATGACGAGTGTCGAGAGCGCATACATATCGGGCGTGACCTTTTTCTTGGTCATGGAATAGATGAGGAGGGGAAGCGTCTGGAATTTCGACGAGCCGACGAAATAGGAAATGACGAAATCATCGAGCGAGAGCGTGAACGCCATGACGAATCCGGAGAGCACCCCGGGGAGGATGTTCGGGAGTTCGACCTTGAAGAAGGATTGCACCGGGGTACAGCCGAGGTCGAGTGCCGCCTCGGTGAGAGATTTGCCCAGCCCTTCCACACGCGGCAGAACGGACAGGATGACGTAGGGCAGGCAGAACGTCGTGTGCGCGAGGAGCATGTGGATAAAGCCCATATCGTCGTAGTTCGCGCCGATGATGCCCACCACGGCGACGAAAAAGAGCATCATCGACATACCGGTCACGATGTCCGGGTTCATCATCGGGATGTTCGTGACGGCGAGGACGGCCTTTTTCAGCAGTTTGCTCTTCATGCGGTGGATGCCCGCCGCCGCCGCAGTGCCGATGACGGTCGCGAGCGCGGAGGAACAGATTGCGAGGACGAGCGTATTGCGGAGTGCCGCAAAGGTCTCGGGCGAGCGGAACAGTTCACGGTACCAGCGCAGGCTGAATCCCGTGAAGACGGCCGTGCTGTTCGATGCATTGAAGGAGAAGAAAATAAGAGTCAGGATCGGGATATACAGAATGCCGAAAATGATGGTCAGATAGATCTTCGACAGGTATTTGGAGGTCTTCGTCATACCATGATCCCCCCTTCGTCGTCGCCAAAGCGGTTCATGATGGAAAGAGAGATGAGGATGAGTACCATCATGACGAGCGAGATCGCCGCACCCGTGTTGCGGGCACTGGATACGAACTGCCGCTCGATCGTGTCACCGATGAGTTCAAAGGAGCCGCCGCCGAGTTTCTGCGAAATGTAGAAAGTGCTGATGGACGGGACAAAGACCATCGTCACCCCGGAGATGACGCCCGTGAGCGAGAGCGGGAAGATGACGCGCGTCAGCGTGCTGACGGGGTTGCAGCCGAGGTCGGCGGCCGCCTCCCACATCTTGGGGTCAATCTTGGAGATGCAGGTATAGATCGGGAGCACCATGTACGGCAGGAAGTCGTAGACCATGCCGAAGATGACGGCACCCTTGGTGCCGATGATGTGCAGTTCGGTGCCGAGGATGGTGTTGAGAAAACCGCCGTCGTCCAGGATTGCCATGATGGAATAGGTGCGGATGAGCAGGTTGGTCCACATGGGGAGCATGAGGAGCATGAGGAGCAGTTTGCGGTGATGCGGCTTCGCCCGTGCGATAAAATACGCGATCGGGTAGCCGACGAGCAAACAGATGAAGGTTGCGATCACGGACAGTTCGATGGAGAGCGCGAAGATGGCGGCGTAGTCGGAGAGTGCCGTAATGTTTTCGAGAGAAAACGCACCGTCCGCATCCGTGAAAGCGTAATAAATGACGATGAACAGGGGCATGAGGATGAACATTGCGGCCCACACCAGATGCGGCGCGGCGGCAATGGACTGCCCGAGCGAGCGTTTCTTTTTCATTTTCTGTGAGAGACCCTCCCGCATCAGTTTTCTTCGTCTTCCCCGACGACCGAGAGTTCGTCGAGTTCGTCCGAATAGCTGGAATAGTCACCGAACATACCGGAGTACTTGGACTTCTTCATGATATGGATTGCCTCGGGCTCAATGTAGACGCCGATGGTCGCGCCCTCTTCGACGAAGTCGGTGGACTGGATCATCCACTTGAAGCCTTTGATATCCACAATGATTTCGTAGTGCACGCCCTTGAAAGTGACGGAAGTGACCGTCCCCGTAAGCATCCCCTTGCTCGGGGCGACGACGTCGACGTCCTCGGGGCGCACCACGACGTCGACCGCTTCGTTCTTGGCAAAACCGGCATCCACGCACTCAAAGGTGTGCCCTGCGAACTTAACCTTACGGTCTTGGAGCATGACGCCGTCCAGAATGTTGGACTCCCCGATGAAATCCGCGACGAAGGCGTTTTTCGGCTCGTTATAGATATCCGTCGGCGTGCCGATCTGCTGGATCTCGCCGTCTGCCATGACGACGATGATATCGGACATGGAGAGGGCCTCTTCCTGGTCGTGCGTGACGTAGATAAAGGTGATGCCGATCGCCTGCTGGATGTTTTTGAGCTCGTTCTGCATATCCTTGCGGAGTTTGAGGTCGAGCGCGCCGAGGGGCTCATCGAGGAGCAGGACGCGCGGCTCATTGATAAGGGATCGAGCGATGGCGACGCGTTGTTGCTGCCCGCCGGAGAGGGAAGTCACGTTGCGCTTTTCAAATCCTTTGAGCATGACCATTTCGAGCATTTTGTGCACGCGGAGGTCGATCTCCTCTTTCGGGAGTTTTTTGAGGCGCAGACCGAATGCGATGTTGTCATAGACGTTGAGGTGCGGGAAGAGTGCATACCGTTGGAACACGGTGTTCACCTGCCGCGCGTGGGGCGGCATATCGGTAATATCTTTTCCCTCAAAGAGGATGGACCCCTCATCCGGCGTCTCGAAGCCGCCGATGAGTCGGAGGGTGGTCGTTTTGCCGCATCCGGACGGACCCAGTAAGGTGACAAATTCCTTATCTCGGATGAAAAGGTTGAAGTCTTTTAAGACCGGCTCGCCGTCGAAACTCTTGGAAATCCCGCGGAGCTCGATAAGCTTGCCGTTTTCCTGCGGTGCCGCAGTGGTGGTATCGGGAGCAAGTTTACCCATTTTGTCTTTCCTCACCAAAATCGTATTTTTGCCAAAACACGCAAAAAGCGGCGATTTTAACGGGGTGTCCCACCGGCAAAATAACCACTTTTTCGTATTGCAAGGTGAAGTATAGCAAAGACGATATGAAAATGCAATAGATTTTGCAAAAAAACTTCAAAAATCTTTGATTTTCACGAATTATCATGAAATAGCCACGACTTTTTGGGATAAATTACGAAAAACCTTTGAAATGCTCCTGATTTCTCTTGAAACCTCGCTTTTCCTTTTGTTTTTTATCGCACGGGAGCGCGAGAAGAGCCCCGATGGAGAGAAAAGCGGGATAGGTGCCGCCCCCGGTCTGCCACAGCACGAGCAGAGATCCGACGGCACCGAAGAAGATGGCGGCGAGCGTAACGTATTTGCCGACGTAGTAAAGACTGCGGCTGCCGAGCCGCCCGGCGAGCAGACACCGCAGGATCCGCTCTCCGTCGAGATCCCCGACGGGGGCGAGGTTGCAGAGCCCGGTGAGCAGGCTGATATCTCCGAAGGCACGGAGGGCGGGGGTGACGTCCCCGAGCAGGATGCCGATGAGAAACGAGGCAAAATTGGCGATGGGGCCCGCGGCGGCGACGAACATCTCCTCCCGGTACGAAAGGGTACACGGCGCGACGAAACGGACGCCGCGCGCCACCGGTACGAGCCGTGGGGAAGGGAGACCGAGCAGGGAAAAGGCGAGGAGGTGCCCGCACTCGTGGAACACGGCGGAGAGCCCGACGAGCAGGAGGGAGTAGAGCCCTTCAAACCACAGCACCGCCAGGATCCAGAGGATGCCCGGCAGAAAGAGGAGCAGTCGCCCGAGTTTTCGTTTTGTCATGGTGTTCACCTCCACGCAACACTGTATGCGCGGAGACGCAAAAAAACGAGCGGAGCCACGGCTCCGCCCGTTTCATCGGGTGAAAATCATTCGGTGATCGCGAGGATAGGGCGCAAATACTGCTTGACGTCGTCTTGGAGAAGCAGGCGCATGATGGCGACGAGCGTGGTGACGGCGTTTTCGTCTGTCAGCACCTCGTAGGCGATGTGCTCCATGACGAAGAAATGCTTACCGTTGCGCTCGGTCAGGTAGCACTTCATGAACCCGATATTTTCGTTTGCGTTGTTGATGAGGTCATAGTTTGCCTTGGTGGGCTCCATCTCGTCAAAGACGAAAGTGGCACGGGCGGCACCGTTCTCGTTGAAAACGAACTCGAAACGGATATCATCGTCAAATCCTTTGAGGTGAACGCCTTTTGCAATCAGTTTGCCGAGCTTATCTGTGCTTTTGTCCTCAAAATTCAGGTAGTTGAGACGTTCGCGCAACATTTGGGTGCAGTTATGAATATTCAGCATGGTATGTAATCCCCCTCATGTAATATTTCATTTGTATTATAGTGCGGAAAAAACGAATTGTCAATCGACAAACCACATTTTCGACAAAAAACAGAGCCCGCGTGCGGGCTCTGTTTCGGATCAGTAAGCTTTCCCCCAATAGACGAGTTTCGTCGCAGGTCTGCCGCAGCAGACGCATTTATCCCCGATCGGCTCTACCCCGAACGGGATACAGCGGGAGGAGACGTCGGCGACCTCTTTGAGTTTCTCTTCGCAGGCACGCTCCCCGCACCACATGGCTTTGATATAGCCGCTCTTTGTCTTGGCGGTTTCAATCATTTCGTCGAGCGTGTGGGCCTCAAAGGTGCGGTTTTCGCGGTTTTCGAGTGCCTTGGCATAGAGTGCGGCGGTCAGCGTATCGAGCATCTTCGGGACGACCGTTTCGAGGTCTTCCAGATTGACGGGTGTCTTTTCTCGGTTATCGCGGCGCACGATGACACAGCGACCCTCTGCGAGGTCGCGGGGGCCGACCTCCAAACGGAGCGGCACGCCCTTCATCTCATATTCGGAGAACTTCCAGCCGGGCGTGTTTTCGGAGTCGTCCACTTTGACGCGGCAGATCTTTGCGAGACGGTCGCGGAGCCCGTAGGCGGCTTCCAGGACCCCCTCCTTGTGCTGTTGGACGGGGATGATGACGACCTGGATGGGGGCAACTGCCGGAGGCAGGACGAGCCCGCTGTCATCACCGTGGGTCATGATAATCCCGCCGATCATACGGGTGGAGACACCCCAGGAGGTCTGGTGACAGTATTTGAGTTGGTTGTCGCGGTCGAGGTACTGGATGCCGAACGCCCGCGCGAAACCGTCACCGAAATAGTGAGAGGTGCCGCCTTGGAGTGCTTTGCCGTCGTGCATCAGGGCCTCTACGGTGTAGGTGGCCTCCGCCCCGGCGAACTTTTCCTTATCGGTTTTCTGCCCGCGGATAACGGGCATCGCGAGTTCGTGCTCGTAGAAGTCGGCGTATACTTCGAGCATCCGGCGGGTCTCCTCAATCGCCTCTTCACGGGTTGCGTGCATGGTGTGGCCTTCCTGCCAGAGAAATTCGCGCGTACGCAAAAACGGACGCGTCGTCTTTTCCCAGCGGACGACGGAGCACCACTGGTTGTAGAGCTTCGGCAGATCGCGGTAGGAGCGGATAATGTTCGCGTAATGTTCGCAGAACAGCGTCTCGGAGGTCGGGCGCACGCAGAGTTTTTCGGTCAGGGGCTCGGAGCCGCCGAGCGTTACCCAGGCACACTCGGGCGCAAAGCCTTCTACATGGTCTTTCTCTTTCTGCAAAAGGGACTCCGGGATGAACATCGGCATATAGACGTTCTCGTGCCCGGTCGCCTTGAAACGCGCGTCGAGGAGTCTCTGGATGTTCTCCCAGATCGCGTAGCCGTACGGGCGGATGATCATGCACCCCTTGACGGAGGAATAATCGACGAGATCGGCTTTCTTGACGATATCGGTGTACCAACGGGCGAAGTCCTCGTCCATCGGCGTGATTTGTTCGACGTATTTCTTGTCGTTTGCCATAGCGGAGTCTCCCTGCATATCCTATATTAAATGATAGCATTATTATAGCGAAGCGTTGCGATTTTGTCAAGTTTTCCCGTACGGGGCCGACGTTGCCACACACGCTGCATAGAGATAGGTGCAATTTGTGCAAAAATGCGTCGTTTGCGCATTGCGAATTGGTATTTTTGCATTTATTGCGTAAATGACTTGCATTTTCGGTTTGAAAACGGTATAATCGTTCTGTCAGTAACGCAGTAAACTGCAATTTTCGGGAAGTATATTTTCATTCGGTGGATATTATGAACTATCAAGATTTTTCTTACGCGGAGTACGAGATGATCCTCGGTGCCGTGCGCGCCGCGCACAGGGCACAGTGTGAGGGCGGCCGGCGGATCGACCTCTCACGCGGTAAGCCGTCGGCGGAGCAGCTCGATCTCAGTCTGCCGATGCTCACGATCGGGGATTATCGGGACGACGCGGGGGTGGATTGCCGCAACTACGGGGGGCTCCTGGGGCTGGACGAGATGCGCCGTTTCTGGTCGAGTGTGACCGGCATTCCTTTTGAAAACATCGTGTCGTTCGGCAATTCGAGCCTCACGCTCATGTACGGTATGCTTTCGCGCGCCATGCTGTTCGGTATGCCGAATTCCGTGATGCCGTGGTGCCGGCGCGAGCGGCGGAAATTCCTTTGCCCCGCGCCCGGGTATGACCGTCATTTCCGTATCACGGAGACGCTCGGCTTTGAACTCGTCACCATCCCGATGACCCCGGAGGGGCCCGATATGGACGCCGTCGAGGCGGCGGTGCGCGACCCGGACGTCCTCGGTATCTGGTGTGTGCCGAAGTATTCCAACCCGACGGGCATTACCTATTCTCCGGAGACGGTGCGACGTCTTGCCCGTATGGAGACGGCGGCACCCGACTTCATGATCATGTGGGATAACGCCTATGCCGTCCACGATTTCGTCGAGGAAGGAGACCACCTCGCGGATATCATAGCGGAGGCGCGCAAATACGGGCACGAGGACAGGGTCTTCTATTTTTCCTCCACGTCAAAGATCACCTTTCCCGGGGCGGGCGTCGCCATGATGGCCATGAGCGCACGCAACCTCGCACACGTGCGCCCCTACCTCGGGGCAGAGACCATCGGGCCGGATAAACTGAATCAACTGCGCCACGTCCGTTTTCTCCCCGACAAGGAGGCACTCGTGCGGCACATGAGGCGGCACGCAGAGATTATCCGCCCCAAATTCGATATTCTGCTCGCCACCATGGAGCGGGAATTGGCCCCGAACGGCTACGCGACCTGGACCAACCCCTGCGGCGGGTACTTTGTCAGTCTGGAAGTGCCGGAGGGGTGCGCCGCGCGCGTCTGGAAACTCTGCCGCGACGCGGGATTGACGCTGACGGATGCGGGTGCCTCTTTCCCCTACGGGCGTGACCCGCGCGACTCCAACCTGCGTCTTGCCCCGACCTATTGCGGTGTGGAGGAGGTGCGGGTCGCCGCCGAGATCCTCTGCACCTCGGTCAAACTCGCCGCGCTGGAACAGCGGCACGCCTGACGGCGCGGGAGAAAGGCATTCCGCGCGTGCGGCGGTAGCGTAACGGGCGGTGGAGTAACGGAACGCGGGGGCGATGACCGCGGCGGTTTTACACCGCAGGGCAAAGCCTGCATAACGAATACCCCCGGTGCCACGGCACCGGGGGCGTTTTATGCGGTTGCGGTCTCGGGATCAATCGAACTTGCAGAGCAGTTCAAGTACGCGCGCGGCGCACTTTTCGAGTTCTGCCCGGGTCAGGTAGCCGCGTTCCAAGGCCTTTTGCAGGCGTTTCTTGGAGCCGGAGGGCATACGGACGTCGTTCCCCGCGTGCACTTCGCGGAAGTGCTCCGCGTCGTTGTTCCAGTCGGTGGTGACGAGTCCGAGGTATCCCCACTCTTCCCGCAGGATGCCTTCGAGCAGTTCACGGTTTTCGGAGGGATAAGTGCCGTTGACGAGGTTGTAACTGGTCATGAGGCTCCACGGTTGTGCCTCTTTCACAGCGATTTCAAAGCCGCGCAGGTAAATCTCGCGCAGGGCGCGCTCGGAGACGCGGGAGTCGCTCCATTTGCGGTTGGTCTCTTTGTTGTTGCAGCAGAAGTGCTTGACGCAGGCGGCGATGTGCTGGGACTGGATCCCGCGTACACAGGCGGCTGCCATGCGGCCGGCGATGAGCGGATCCTCCGAGTAATACTCAAAGTTTCTGCCGCAGAGCGGGCTGCGATGGATGTTGAGGGCGGGGGTCAGCCAGATTGCCATGTTGTTTTCCTTGACTTCCTTGGCACCGGCTCTGCCGACCTCTTCCACGAGTGCGGTGTTCCAGGTGCAGGCGAGCAGGGTCGCGCACGGCCACGCGGTCGCGACGACGCCTTTTCCGTCCCACACGCGCATGCCCGCAGGTCCGTCGCAGGTCATGGCGTTCGGGATCCCGTAGTAGGAGATACCGCCGAAACCGTGGGTGTCTGCGACACCGGTGTTGCGTGCACCGCTGACGAGGTCGATGAGATCCGCGTCGTTCATCTGGGCGAGGAAGGCGTCGAGCGTTGCCTTACCGCACGCCACGTCTTCCAGCACGATTAGATCTTCGGGGTGGCTCGTCTCCGTTCTGTCCAGTTGCAGGTACTCGTAGTTCCAGTGGGTCTTTTCGGGGAAGTCGGAGGTGTCCTCCGCCGGGGCGGGGTAGTCCGATACCGTGAGAGTCTCGTAACTGCCGTCGGCGCGCAGCCGTTTTGACAGTTTTCTCGGCGCGACATAGGCGTGGAGTTGCTCTACCACCGTGTCTTTCCCGACCGTGTAGGTCATGGCGGGGACCAGTTCGCGCACGGAGGTACCGGTGAAGATCGTGTAGTCACCCGCTTCCAGCACGCGTGCCGAGCGGCAGACGGCACCCGTATCGTCGAAGGATGCCATATCGGAGACGGGGAAAGTCATGGAAACGAAACGGCTCTCACCGGGGGCGAGGGTATCCGTTTTGGTGAAGGCGGTGAGGACGTATTTCGGCTTGCCGAGTTTGCCGGCGGGTGCGCTGAAATAGGCCTGTACGGTCTCTTTGCCCGCGTAGGCACCGGTGTTGGTGACACGCAGTACCAGGGTGATGAGGCCCTCTGCCTCTTGGGCACTGACGTTTTCCAGCGAGAAGGTCGTATAGGAGAGGCCGTAACCGAAAGGATAGTTGACGTGTGCCGCCGCTCCGGGGATCGTCTCAAAGTAGCGGTAGCCCACGTAAATATCGTCGGTATATTCGGCATATTCCTCCGACTCGTGGAAGTTCGCGGAGGAGGGGTAGTCGGCGAAGGTCGCGGCAAAGGTATCGACCAGTCTGCCGGAGGGCGTCACGGCGCCCGAGAGGATGTCCCATTCGGCATATCCGCCCTCGATGCCTGCCTGCCAGGCGAGCAGGACGGATTCGATACGGTCGTTCTCACGGAAATAGGAGGTGTCGACCATGCCGCCGACGTTGAGGACCAGGACCGTGTGCGGGAAAGCGGCGGTCACGTCGGCGATGAGTTTGCTCTCCGCCTCGTCCAGATAGAAATCGCCGTCGCCGGGCTCACCCTTGCGGTCGGCACCCTCGCCGGAGAAACGGCAGATGCTGACGATCGCGGTGTCGGCGAACGCCGCCGCGTCTTGGAGCATTCCGTCGGGCAGGGGTGCCTCCGGGATGCAGCCGGGCTTTGCACCGTCGCGGTATGCGTCCGCAACCGTGCGGCTGTAAAAATCATTCAGCGGCCGGTAAACCGAGACGTCTCCCCGCCGGGCGGCATCGGTGACCGCGTCGATGAGGTTGTGCGTGTAGGCGGTCGTCACCTCGCCGGAGCCGCCGCCGCCGCGGACGTAGTCCGCACTGCCGACGCCGAAGAGCGCGATGCGCGCCCCGTTCTTCAAAGGGAGCAGTCGGTTGTCGTTTTTGAGGAGCACCATCCCCTCGGTTGCCGCACGGCGGGACAGGTCGATGTGTGCAGGGGAGGCGGTGACGAGTCTGCCGTCCTCACCCATCGGTACGCAGGGTTGGTAAAGGATGCGTTGCCATCTCGTGGATTTTCCCATAATCATCTCTCCGTTGCTTTTTTGTTATCGGACATCGTCCGTCGGATTGCTGTTTCGGTCGTGGACCGTGCGTCACCGCACGGCAACACATACCGATTCTATTATATCGGTTATTTTGGTAGGTCACAAGGATTTTTTGGCTTTTATTATGGATTATTCTGCGGATTTTCTTTGCCATTTGACCCCGACCCTCCCCGCCGGGACTCCACCCGGACACGGAGATGAATAAAAAAGGGCGGCAGAGCCGCCCTTTCGGGGTATCGGGAGCAGGACTCCTCTCGGGGATCAATCCCACGGGAGAGCGGGCTGCCGTTTCAGATGTCGTATTTTTCACCCGTCCAGGCGAGGGGGAGGACGGAGGCGGTCTGCACGTGGCGGACACCGAACCGCACGAGGTCATTCAGGGTCGCCTCGCGGAGGTACACCAGGTTGGGGCCTGCCTCCACCGTGATTTTACCGTTGACTGCCTCGACGAGTTTTTCCGCACCGAAAATGTCGGTCATGACCACGTAGTCGGAGACGGTCCACGGCACGTCGACCTTGGTGGGGGAGAGAGGCGAGAGGACGACCGTGATACGGTCACGCGAGTTGGCGCGCGGGGCGAGTTCGTAGACGAGGCCTGTGGGTGACTCCTTTACGACCTTCGTAAGCCTGGGGTCGGGGAGCATTCTCGTCATGGTCTGGATCGCGTAGCATGCGAGTCGCCAGTCGGCGTCGATCCAGCGGTTGTTGGAGGCACCTGCGCCGAGTTGAGACGAACTGGCCTGGAACTGGCCGTAGTTGCACCCGTCGGTGTCGACGATGGACATGAACGTGACCCGGTCGATCCCGTTACGGATGGCGTACAGATAGTACTGCAATTGCATATACGCCTGTTCAAGCTGGGTGTGTTTACCGTCCGCGAGCAGCCCGCCGTCGCTTTTGAGGACGTTCCAGCCGCACTCGGTGAACCAGATCGGCAGATTTGCTCTGCCTTTCGTACCGAGAAGCTGGCGGATTGAATTGATGTTGGAGGAGAGACAGAAGGCGGAGTTGTGACCGAAAGGAGAGGTTGCCTGATTACCGTCGATGTAAGGATGCGTCGAGAGAATGTCCATGGTCGAGACGGTGTCGATATCGGCTTTGGCGGTCGTGCCGTCCACGCCCATGATCTTCTGCAATTTCTCGGATTTTGCAATGGCGTCGTTGAGGATCTGATACAGTGTGACACCCGTCGTCGCGGTGCTCGACTGCTGGAAGACCGTCCTGTTGTCCATTGCCAGGACGTTGTTGATAAAACTGGCATCCAGCCCGTTGACACCGCCGGTGCACATGCCGACGACGTAGACCGAGGGGACGTTGTTCGCGGGGTCGTCGGGGCAGATGGACTTGATGGTGTTGTAAGTAACGATCTGTTGGAGCGCGTAGGCACAGCATTTCAGATAACTGTATGCGTCATCGGTACCGTCCGGGCGACGCACGGCGAACAGGTACTGGAAGTTCGGCTCGTTCTGCACCTCGATATAGCGGATGGGGTTGTAGTTGCCGTCGTAGGTGTCGAAGAAGGTGCCGTCGGGACCGTACTTGTTGAGCAGGGCCGTCAGCGAATCGACGATGTTTTCCAGAAATCCGACGAAGTTGTAGTTGGAGAGGTCCCACAGAGCAGGGTCGTCGTTGTGTTTTTGTGCGTCACCCTTGTAGTAGAGACCGAGGTTGGCACCGTGCGTCAGCATGACGGAGGTCTTGCTCTCGCAGAAGGCGGCCATCACCTGGTCGGTCAGGCCGGAACTGTTGGTGCGGAGGTTGGTGATGCCCATTTCACTGAAATCTTTGTAGAAATTCAGATACTCGTGCGCCGCACCGACGTAGATGCCGTACACCGGGACGTCGCTCCTGCCGGTGGCGATGATCTCGGCGGCCTTACGCAGGCTGGCAATATCCGTCGCGTCCACGGCGGCACTGCTACCGCGCGTTGCATAGTCGGACGCGGGGAGGAAGTCGTAGCCGACGCGGATATCCGTCCCTTTGACCGTGACACCGGCGGCATCCCGCATATAGGTGCCTCCGTCCTCGGGGTGATAGCCACCGTCGGACGGATTTTTGTTCGGGTCGTCGGGGATGTTCGGACGGTTATCCGTGTTGCCGGGATTGTCCCCCCTTTGGATCTTGCAGGACGTCACCATGGTGCAGAGCATGGTGATGAGGAGAACGGCCGCGACAACGGTCAGTAAGGCTCTTTTCATAGAATGGCTCCTTCTCGGGGAATACGTTTGCGTATGATACAGTGTATTTATATAGTAATTTTATCATGGAGTGTCATTTTGCGTCAAGGAACATAAGTACCAAATGCAGTTAAAAAAATTGGTCGATTTGGACAAACGGGAGGGGCACACCGCCCCCGGCGATGTGCCCCTCGGCAACAGAAGTCAATGGAAGTCAATGGCAGTGACGGACGTAGAGAGGGCAGGGGCCCGCGTCGAGCGTAAGCCGGCCTCCCGTCACGGCGACGGTCGCGGTGTTGCCGAGCATATCCGTGACCTCGGCGGTCGCCTCGCTCCACGGGATCGTGATCTCGGCCGGAGCATTGGCGTGGAAGACCATGGTAACCTCCTCGCCCCCGGGGGCTGCCTCGAATACGTAGGCGTATCGGTTGTTTTCTCCGTCAAGGAGGGCCCCGATAAGCTTGGGATCCGGCATGAGGCGGATCATGTTCTGCACGGCGAGCGCGGAGGGGCGCAGGGTGCCGTCACGGTCCACGAAACCGGGGTTGCAGTTGTCCGTGTCCATGATATACATGGTCGTGATGCGCTCGACCCCGAGACGCATACCGAGCGCGTAAACCTGCGTATTGAACGCCGCCTGTTCGATCCTGTCGTTTCCCTTTTCGCAGGTGGGGAAGAAACCGCCTTCATCGGGGCGGATGAACCAGCCGAGTTCGGTGTACCAGACGGGCATATCCGGAACGCCCCCCGCGGCGAGCAGTTGGCGGATTTCCGCATAGCCGGAGGCAATGGAATATTTCAGCCACCCCATCCAGGCAAACGGCGAGATGGGGTCTACGTACGGGTGCGTGGAAAGAATGTCCATCGTGTGGTAGATTTCCGGGTCCGTCTCGCAGCAGAGACGGATGAAACCGACGTCCGCGGCGGACGCACCGCCGGCACCGAAACCGAGGACTCTGACCTCCGGGAATTCCGCCTTGATCGGTGCGTAGATGCGGGTTTGGAGGAGGGTATAGAGCCGCGCTTTTTCCTTGATGTCCGTCTGGTTCGGTACCATGTAACCGAAGTTCGGCTCGTTGAAGATTTCTATGTATCGGATGGGGTGATACGGCACGTCCGGGTGATCCGCAAAGAACGTACCGTTCGGCCCGTAGCGGCGGAGTTTTTCGAGGGCGTTGTCGATGTTGCCCTGCACGAACGCCTCGTCTGAGTCAAAACCGGAGCGCGCGAGCCCGACCGTAATCATAGCGTTGAGTCCGCCGCGTGCTATGGGCTCAAATTCCGCGTCGGTAAACGGCCTGCCGCCCGTGCGGAGACATTTGAAGCCGATCTCTTCGATGGCTTTCCCGTATATCGGGTAATCGACTCCCCAACTGTAAATGCCGTAGATGGGTGCCTCGCCGCGGGGTTTGCGTAGGACGGTGGCGAGGTTGGGCAGGGGCTGTCGGTCATCGGTCTTGCATCGCTCGGCTTTGATCGGTGCCGGCTGCGGGATGAACGGAAGGTCTTGTTTCATAGCAGGATGCCTCCTCATATTTTGATGGAACGAAACGCAGTGCACTGCGGGGGCTCCCGGGTCGGCACAGGGCTACCCCGTCCCGTCGATGATTTTACCATGTATCACCATGACCGTCAAGAAACATAAGTGCCAAACAGGAGTGAAAAAACTGGATAGTTTGCACAAAACGGACGCGGCGCATTGCCGATGGCAATGCGCCGCTTTGATCGGGGGACCCGGGCAACGGTTACTCTCCGAGCAGGTCGAGCAGAGCCGTTTCGTCGATGACGGGGACGCCGAGTTCCTGTGCGCGGGTGAGTTTGGAGCCCGCCTCTTCACCGGCGACGACGTAGGAGGTCTTTTTCGAGACGGAGGAGGCGACCTTCCCGCCTGCTGCCTCGATCCTGTCCGAGGCCTCCTGTCGGGTCATGTGGGGCAGCGTGCCCGTGAGGACGAAGGTCTTTCCCGTGAGTGTGTCCCGCGTGACGGTCTTGACCGCGTCCGTCCGGACGCCCGCGGCAACGAGACGGTCGATGCGGGCAATATTTTCGGGATTGGCAAAGAATTCAATGAGGTTTTCCGCCGTGATATCGCCGATATCGGGTACTTCGGCAAAATCCTCAAAGGATGCCGCGCGGACGTTTTCCAGCGTCCCGAATTTACGCGCGATGGCGGCGGCGGCGACCTCGCCCACCTGACGGATGCCGAGGGCGCACAGCAGGCGTTCCAGCCCGCGCTCTTTGGAGGCGTTGATGGCGGCGATGAGGTTGGCGGCACTCTTTTCTCCCATGCGGTCGAGGGCGGCGATACCCTCCGCCGTGAGGGAATAGAGGTCGGCTACGTCCGAGATGAGCCCGGCGGTGAGCAGAGCGGCGATGACCTGTGGCCCGAGCCCGTCAATATCCATGCACCCTTTGGAGGCATAGTGGATGATGCCGCGCATTTTCTGCGCGGGGCAGGCGGGGTTCACGCACCGTACGGCGGCACCGTCGCCGCCCGCGTCCCGGACGACGGGGGCACCGCAGGCGGGGCAGGCGGTCGGCATCCGGTAGGGCAGGGAGCCCTCGGCGTGCCCGTCACCCGCCCGCCGCACGATTTCGGGGATGATCTCCCCGGCTTTGCGGACGATGACGCGGTCACCGATGCGGATGTCTTTTTCCGTGATGAAATCAATGTTATGGAGCGTCGCGCGGGAGACGGTCGTCCCCGCCAGATGCACGGGGTCGAGTTCCGCCGCGGGGGTCAGGACCCCCGTACGCCCGACCTGCACGGTAATGTCGCGGAGGGTCGTCTCTTTTTCCTCGGGCGGATATTTGAAGGCAACTGCCCACTTCGGACGTCCCGTACCCTCGCCGATTTCGCGGCGGTGGTCGAAACGGTCGAGCTTGATGACGGCTCCGTCCATGTCAAAGGAGAGTTCGTCGCGCATTTCGCCGAGTGCCCGGACGTGTTCGTTGATGGCTTCCTTGCCGGTGAGCCGGCGGCGGTGCGGCAGGACGTGGAAACCGAGCGTTTCCAGGCGGTCGAGTGTCTCGGTGTGCGTTTCCACCTGCCGCCCGTCGGTATACAGGTCGCCCGATTGCAGATTAAAGACCATGATATCGAGCCTGCGGGATGCGGCAATCTTCGGATCGAGTTGACGCAGGGATCCCGCGGCGGCGTTTCGGGGGTTGGCGAAGAGGGGCAGCCCCTCGCTCTCCTGAATGGCATTGAGTTCGGCAAATACCGTTCGCGGCATATAGACCTCGCCCCGCACCGTCAGCGTGAGCGGCTCGGGGAGCGTCAGAGGAATGCTGCGAATGGTGCGGATATTGCCCGTGACGTCTTCGCCGACGAGCCCGTTCCCGCGCGTTGCCCCGCGGATGAGTTTACCGTTCTCGTAGGTCAGGGCGACGGAGAGCCCGTCGATCTTCGGCTCGACGGAGTAGTACGCCCCCGGGAGTTCCGCCTCGATCCGGTCAAGGTATTGATCGAGTTCATCGTAGGAGAACACGTCGGTCAGCGACCCCATCGGGACGGCGTGCGTGACTTTTTCAAACTTTTCGAGCACAGCACCCCCGACGCGCCGCGTCGGCGAGTCCTCGGTCACGAACTGCGGGTATGCCGCCTCCAACGTTTCCAGTTCACGAAACAGTGCGTCGTATTCGTAGTCGGAGATCTCCGGTGCGTCTTTACGATAATAGAGGTCTGCGTGGTAGCGGAGTTCCCGCCGCAACTCTTCTATGCGCGTCTGCGCTTCCCGTTCGGTCATACCTACCTCACTTCCGATCGTTCCCGGCAGGGTGAAAGCCGTCGATCTCTCCGCGGCAGATGGCACCGAAGATACGGTGCCGCAGTCCGCGGTGCCTGGCATCCAACTCCCGGAGGAGCAGTTTCATGTTTTCTCGCTCCGTCGCATGGTCTTCGGGGCAGGTGGAGACCACGACGGGCAGTTGCGCCTGTCTCGTGAAACTCACGACGTCCTTTTCCCGCGCATAGAGCAGGGGGCGGATGAGCGTCAATTCTTTTCTCGACAGGTGCGTGACGGGTGAAAAGGTGCCGATGCGACCCTCGAAAAACAGGTTGAGCATAAAAGTCTCAATGACGTCGTCCGCATGGTGCCCGAGTGCTACTTTGTTGCACCCCGCCGCCTTCGCCGCGTCATGGAGCGCGCCGCGCCGCATACGGGCGCAGAGAGAGCAGGGATTGGCTTCTTTTCGTATGTCGAAGATGATCTTCGCAATTTCCGACTTGACGATTATGTAGGGAATGCCGTGCACCTCACAGAGGGAGGTCACCGGTGAGAAATCCATGCCCGCAAGCCCCATATCGATGGTAATCGCCACCACCTCAAAATGTTTCGGATAGAACTTGGAGAGTTCCGAGAGCGCAAGCAGGAGCGTGAGGGAATCCTTGCCGCCCGATACGCCGACGGCGATGCGGTCCCCCTCCTCGATCATCTGATAATCGTCTACGGCCCGTCGGACATAGGACAGGAGATGCTGTATTTCTTTCATGCACGCCCTTTCTCGCCGCCTCATATCCTGTATTGACAACGATACGGAGGAAGCGTATGGCTATTCGTGTATATATTGATCAGGGACATAACCCCGTGAGCCCGAACACGGGGGCGGAGCGGAACGGACTTACCGAGCAGGAAATTACTTACGAGGTCGGCAGACTGTTATATGAGAAACTCCGCGCAAACCCGAACTACGAGGCGCGTCTTTCACGCCCGACACCGACGACCCAGCTCGGGACCAGCAATGCGGGGAGCCTGCGGGCGCGGGTGCAGGGGGCAGAGGACTTCGGGGCGGACCTGTTTCTGAGCATTCATACCAATGCGTCGGTGAACAGTTCGGCGAGCGGGTCGGAGGCACTGGTCTACCGTGTGGATTCTACCGCGGGGCGTATCGGGGAGAGCCTTCTTCGGTCGATGACCCGTCTGACGGGGCTGCGCAACCGCGGGGTCATTGCCCGCCCGGGACTTTACGTCCTGCGGAAAACTTCGATGCCGGCGGTCCTGATGGAGATCGGATTTATTTCCAACCCGGGAGATGCCGCACTTATGCGCGACAATCCCGACCTGTTTGCGGAGGGACTGTACCGTGGGCTGAACGCCTACTACGGGTTTTGACGGCTACCCCGGGGAGACTCGGGGTGCCCGCTCATTTTGTACCCGTGTCTGCGGGATCGGCTTTTCCCGGGGGCTCCAAAACCACCCGGTCGGTCGAGAGAACGTCGAGTGCCGCGTTGACACTCTCGCACGGATAGACCTTTTCCGCTCCGCATACGGGGCAAAAAACGGCGATGCCGTCGTCGGAAATGTTCAGATCGTAGTCCCCGCTGTGGCAGGGGCAGTCGATCGCCCCGTCCGCTTCGAGTTCCTTGACCCAGAAACGCATAATATCGTAGATCTGTGCGTCGGTCAGAATTTGCTCGGGATCCACGTCGGGGGAGGATTGCAGTTCGGAGAGGGAATCCATCCCCATCTCCTCGGCGAGTGCGTTCAGTTCCTCGTTGCTCTTTTCGAGGGCGTCGTCCACCTGCTCCTTGGTGCCGATAAAGCAAATGTCCATGTGCGAATACGGGCAATCGAGCAGGAACAACTCCCCGGAGAAAAAGACCTTCGGCGAGACGACGTAGTGGTGGCTCGTCCCGCAGAAAAGGCAGGGGACGGTCAGACGGATCTTGTCATCCGAGGTATATTGGAGGACGAGTTCTCCGCCGCCGCACTGGCATTTGAGTTTCAGCATCCGCCCGGCGTTCATGGCAAACTCACCGACGATGCCGTAGACGGCGTACCGGCAGCGCGGGCACCGGTAAGCGATAAATGACTGTTTTACATCAAGAACCATAGGAATTCCTTTACATGGTATCGTTCTGTCCGCCGTCGCGGTACCACCCCCGGGGTGTCACGAGATACGGTACGGGGATGTCGTTTTCTTCGATGGGGAGGCAGGGGACGACCTCGTCTGCCGGCAGGACCAGCACGGCAACCCCGGGAAAGGTGGGGAGGAAACGGTCAAAGTATCCCCCGCCGTAACCGATCCGATACCCGTCGGTGTCGCCGAGGAGCGCGGGGATGAGGAGGAGCGTCCTCTCGGTCGGCAGTACCTTCGGTGCGTCCGCGGACGGCGCGGGGATTCCGAACGCACCCGGCAGGAGCACCGCCCGGTCCTGTACCGCCCGATAGGTCATGAGACCGTTCTCTTCGACTCTGGGGTAACCGACGGGGATGCCGCGCCGCGCCGCCTCGTCGGCGAGCGGGGTGAGATCGAATTCTCCGCGTGTCGGTATGTACAGCAGCAGGCAATCGGCCTGCAAAAACACGTCGGACGCCGCGATGAGCGCGCACAGCGCGCGGCTGTCACGGGCGCATGTTTCCGCGCCCTTTGCAAGCCGACGCGTCAGCGCACGGGAACGCAGTGCCGCTTTTCGTTCCGTATGTGTCATTTGCCGAGGATATTCGTGTAGAGTTCTGCCGCCGCATCGATGCCGAGCAGGCAACTGACGAGTTCGGCACCGAACTCCTGCGCGGCACCCATGCCGACGGCGGTCGTGTAGCCGCCGTCCGTGATGACGCGCCCTTCCGTCTTCCTGACACCGTCCAGGTACTTTTCAAAACCCGGGAAACACACGGCGTAGCGACCGCGGAGCAGTCCGCGCCGCCCGAGAATCATCGGTGCCGCACAGATGGCGGCGATGCGGCTGTTTTCCCGCGCGGCGCGCGCGAGCAGAGCGTCCATCCCCGCCCATTCGTCCAGGTGTTTCGTCCCCGGCATACCGCCCGGCAGGACGAGCATCTCCATCGGCTCCGTCATTTCTTCGGGGGTCAGGTCGGCGAGGACCGGGATGCCGTGAGAGCCGGTGACCGTTTTTCCCGTCACGCCGACGGTCCTGACGTTGAGCCCCGCACGGCGCAGCATATCCACGGGGCAGAGGGCCTCAATCTCCTCAAACCCGTCGGCAAGCATGACGTAAATCATCGTATATCTTTCCTCTTTTCCTCGGATTGGGACGGCACGGCGTTTCCGTACCGTCCCGTCCCCGTTTTTCAGTCGCCGGAGTGCGATTCCCGCGCGACCATTTCCATAAATTCGTCTTTGGACATCAGAATTTCACGCGGCTTGGAGCCGTCCGGCTCGCTGACGATACCGAGCATCTGCATGGTGTCGATATAGCCTGCGGCTTTGCCGTAGCCGAGTTTGCACCTGCGTTGCAGGAGCGAAGTGGAGATTTTGCCGCACTCAAAGGCGACGTTGCAGGCCTCCATAAAACGGGAGTCCTCGAAGACACTGCCGTCGTATTCCTCGTCTCCCTCGTCGCGGGAGCGTTCCTTCTTGCCGCTGTTTTTGTATTTTTCGGTTTCGGATTCGATCTGCGCGCTGACGATCTCGTCGTAGACGACGGGCCCCGCGTTGTTGCGGAGGAAGGTAGTGACGTTCTCCACCTCGTCGTCGCTCGCGAAAGCACTCTGGATACGCATGGGCTCGGCACCCGCCAGCATGATGAGCATATCACCCTTGTCCAGCAGTTTCTCGGCACCGTAGACGTCCAGGATCGTACGGGAGTCGGTCCCCGACGTGACGTGCAGGGCGACGCGGGAGGGAATGTTGGCCTTGATGGTACCCGTGATGACGTCGACGCTCGGACGCTGGGTACCGAGGATCAGGTGGATCCCCGCGGCGCGCGCTTTCTGTGCGAGACGCATGATGGAACTTTCCACGGCGTCTTTTGCCTGCATCATGAGGTCGTTGAGCTCGTCGATGACGATGATGATTTTCGGTTGGATCTCCCCGCGCTCGGGGTCTTCACGCACCCACGCATTGTAACTCTCGATGGTACGGACGTTGGCTTTGACCATGAGTTGGTAACGGCGTTCCATTTCGCCGACCGCCCAGATGAGCGCGCCGGCGGCGCGCTTGGCGTCGATGACGGGGGGGACGAGCAGGTGCGGGATACCGTTATAGAGGGACATTTCCACCTGTTTCGGGTCCACGAGGATCAGTTTGACCTCGTCGGGTCTTGCGCGATAGAGGAGCGAAAGCAGGATGGAGTTGACGAAGACCGATTTACCCATACCGGTCGCACCCGCGACGAGCAGGTGCGGCATCTTGCAGATGTCGGCAAATACCGGTGCACCCGTGACGTTGGCACCGAGCGGGACGGTGGTGACGTTCTTCGCGTTGCGGAACGCATCGGTGTCGATGAGGGAGGCGAGACTGACGTTCGTCGGGCGACGGTTCGGTATCTCCACGCCGAGATAGGGCGTTTCGGGGATCGGCACGATGCGGAGCGTCTTGCTGGACATGAGCCGGCAAATATCTTCGGTGAGGTTGGTCAGGGTGTTGATGCGCACGCCGGCGGGCGGCTCAATGCTGAAACGCGTGATACGCGGGCCGACGACGACCTCCTTGATCTGAATATCGATCTTGAAGGTGGCGAACGCGGCAATCAGCAGCCGGCCGAGTTCCTGGATCTCTCCTTCCGTGTCCCCGTTTACGACCGGGATCGGGCGGTTCAGGAGCGACAGGGGCGGGAAGACGTAATTCTTGGCGTAGTCGGGCGTCTTGCGTTTCGGCGCGGTCTCGTCGGCGGTGTTCTGCCGGGGCTCGCGGGCGGCCTTCTTCGGTGCCTCGTCCGGGATGGGATAGCGGGCACCGTGCTCGACGACGCGGTCGGTGATGGCGATACCGGGGTCGGTGGCGGCGGTCGATTCATAACTGCGGATGACGGGGGTGCCGGCAGGGCGTTTGTCCTCGGCGTCTGTCACCTGCGGTGCGTCGATCCGTACGGTGTCGGCACCTGCCGGGTCAAAGTCCGGCAGGGTCGGTTTGACGGATGCCGGCGGGGGCGGGGGTGTGTAGCCGGCGGTCGGACGCGTGCTTTGCGGCTGTTCGATCGGCTCCGTCGCCGGGTGGACGAACGGCAGGGGCGAGACGGGTGTCTCGGCAGAGACGGCACGGCCGGTAATGTCAGCGAAGTCTGCGGCGGTTTTCGGTGCGGTCCCCGCGGTACCGTCCGGGTTACGCGTGGTCTTTACATCCATGTGCTCGACGCGGATGCGGAAGGAGCCTCCCGCCGCTTCTGCGGCGGTCTTTTTCCTGCCCGTGGGAGCCGGTACGTCGCGCCGGTCACGCCCGTCGGCGGTATCTGCGGGGAAGAGGACGGTACCCTCCGCGGCGGACAGATCGTCATGGAGCGGGTCGAAGGAACGGAAGACGGCATCGGCGCGTGCGGAGCCGATCGGCTCCGCCGTGACCGTAAGTGATGCGCCTGCCGCCGCGGCTGGCGCGGGAGTCGGCAGGGGGGTATCAACGGACGTCATGCGCTCCGGTGCGGTCGCACGCCCGGCGGCGGTACGCTTCGGAGGTTTGGTTTCGTAGGTGGTGGCAGGGCGGGGCTTCGGCGTGGCGAGCCCGGAGCGACGGATCTCCATCTGCTCGGCGTCGAGACGCCGACGGAGTTCGTCGAAGGTTTCTTCCTTTTCCCCCGGGAAGTAGCCCGCCTCTTCGTGGGCGCGCCGCTTGCGCTCGGCGGCCTCGGCGGCTTTTCTCGCCCGCTCCGCCTCCTTTGCCTGTTTGCGGAGTTCACGGGCCGAGGGACGCTTCGGTTTGGGGTCGGCGGCTTTGGCGGGGACAGGGGCGGGGGCCGCCGCAGGAGTCGCGGCAGGTGCCGCGGGCTCTGCGACCTCACCCGTCGCGGGTGCTGCGGTCGGTGCCTCGGGGGTTACCGGTGCCGCCGCTTTGGCGGCGGCCTTTTCGGCACGCCGCTTTGCCCGCTTTTCAAGGAAGGACGCGGGCGTGATGTGCAGGAAATCGTAGAGGAAGAGCACGACGTACAGTGCCACGAGGACGGGCACGCCGATATAGTAGGTCAGACGCCACATCCCGTAGCCGAGCAGGGAGCCGAACAGCCCCGCGCCTGCCATCTTCGTGCCGTTCATATAGAAGTCCCTGACGGAGAAAACGACGTCTCCCGGGTCTTGGAACATATAGAGCAGGGCACCGGCAAGAACGGGCAGCAACGAGAAATAGACGACCCGACGCACGGCGCGGTGGCGGCGGATGTCCGAACGCCAGCGGATGCCCATGATGAGCAGGAGTGCCGGGAGGACATAAACGCACTTTGAAAACAGACCGGCAAAGAACGTGACGCTCCATTGCCCGAGTTTCGTGTCATTCATGCCCTTGTAATCGAGGACGAGGAAAAAGCCCAGCAGGACCGCTACCGTTACGAAGATGCAGGGCAGGATGCGGTGCAGGGGGCGGTCGATGTCGTAAAAGGGCCGCTTCTCCCGGGTGGGAGTATCACTGTTACTGTTCTTGTCGTTCTTCTTTCTTGCCATGGCGGCTCCTTTCTTCTTGACGGTCGGACTTGTCCCGTTTATTAATACTATCATATTATACATAACGCGACGGGGAAAAACAAGTGTTTTCGGGGTAAACCTTTCGACAAAAATTTGCCCGTTTTTTCTCCGTGCGGGAGCGGGATATCCGTCTTGACAAACGCCCCGCCTGCTAGTATAATATCCTGAAAGAAACGTAACGGAAAGAGGCACACCATGTTGCTCTACAATTCCCTCAGCCACGAGAAAGAGGAATTCGTCCCGCACGACCCCGGTCACGTGACTATGTACACCTGCGGGCCGACCGTCTATCACTACGCACACATCGGCAATCTGCGTACCTACATTATGGAGGATATCCTCGATCGCTACCTGCGGTATAGCGGGTATGACGTCAAGCGGGTGATGAACATCACGGACGTCGGGCATCTGACAAGTGATGCGGACGCGGGCGAGGATAAAATGTTGAAAGGTGCCAAGCGTGAACACAAAACGGTCATGGAGATCGCGAAGTTCTACACGGATGCTTTCTTCGCCGATTGCGAAAAACTGCGGATCCGCACACCCGACGTCGTGCAGCCTGCCACCGGGTGCATCGACGACTTCATCCGCGTGATTTCCTCGCTCATCGACAAGGGATACGCCTACGTTTCGGGCGGCAACGTCTATTTTGATACCTCCAAACTCGACAAATACTACGTTTTCCACGGTTTCCGTGAGGAAGACCTTGCCGTCGGCGTGCGCGACGGTGTGGAGGCGGATGCGAACAAGCGCAACCAGGCGGATTTCGCCCTGTGGTTTACCAAATCGAAGTTTGACAGCCAGGAACTCAAATGGGACAGCCCGTGGGGTGTCGGTTACCCGGGCTGGCACATCGAGTGCTCCTGCATATCGATGAAGTACCTCGGCGAGTACCTGGACATCCACTGCGGCGGGATCGACAACGCCTTCCCGCACCACACGAACGAGATTGCCCAGAGTGAGGCGTATCTCGGGCATCCGTGGTGCAAGTACTGGTTCCACGTGCTGCATCTGAATACCGCGAACGGGAAGATGAGTAAATCCAAGGGAGAATTCCTGACCGTCTCGCTGTTGGAGAGCAAGGGGTATTCGCCGCTTGCCTATCGTTTCTTCTGCCTCGGCTCCCACTATCGGAAGTCGCTCGTCTTCACCTACGAAAATCTTGACAACGCGGCGACCGCGTATCGGAAACTGCTGACGAAGATTGCGGCGTTGACACCCGCCGCGGGAGAGACGGTGGACGAGGCGGGGGCAGAGCCGTTCCGTGCCGCGTTCCGCGCCGCACTGGATAACGACCTGAATACTTCGCTTGCCGTGACCGTGCTGTACGACGTTCTGAAATCCCCCTTGAATGCCGCCACCAAGCGCGCCCTGTTCGGCGAGTTTGATACGGTCCTCGCGCTCGGCCTCACGGACGGAGAGGCGGCGTCTGCCGCACCCGCCGCCGCCCCCACGGGCGGTATGACCGCGGCGGAGATCGAGGCGGCGATTGCCGCCCGCGCCGAGGCAAAGAAGAACAAAAACTATGCGGAGGCGGATCGTATCCGCGCCGCTCTCGCAGAGCGTGGCGTTACCCTCACCGATACACCGAGCGGCACGACCTACACGGTCGGCTGACCGACAATGGATACCAAGACCGGGAGCGGCAGGAGAAAAAACTGCCGCTCTTCTATTTTTTTCCTCCGTTTCCGGTACTTCGGGGTACCGCCCGACGATGCATCGGCGTATAATGGAACAAAGCCAATCGGCAGGGAGATACATAACGCATGGAATTGATCGTCATAAGCGACACCAAACTGAAAGCGATCCTCACGGAGGAGGAGATGGAGTGGTACGGCCTTATCGGTGTGGAGAGAGAGGAGCCGCCGCGGGCGGCGGTGGAACACCTGCTCGCCGAGGTGAGACGCCTGTCCGGATTTGACGCCGTGGGCGCGCGGGTTTTGGTGCAACTCTGGCGGGATCGCTCGGGCGGGGGAGAAATGTACGTGACGCGGCTCTGTGAGGATCCGGCCGTCGGGGAGGGGGGACACCGTATGCGGAAGAATAAAGTGCTGTATGCTTTTGACGCGATGGATCGGATGACGGCGGCTTGCCGCATTCTTGCCGGGCGCGCTTACTGCGGCACGTCGGATGCCTATCGCGGCGAGGACGGCGTATGGTACCTCTGCGTGGAGGATGAAGATAACGGGGAGGAGCCCGGAATACTTGCTATTTTATCGGAATACGGTGTGCGTCGGTCCGGCACGGTCATGACGATCTTGCCCGAGCACGCACGACTCATTGCACGCGGCACCGCCGTGGATGCGCTCGCGCCGCTGGCGCGATGATACGGGCTCCGGCGGACGCAGTACGTGATCGGTGACCCGATGCGCGCGGCTCCGGGATGGTCCCGCACCGGTCATGCCGGAAAGAAAAACCCGCCTCGACGATGAGGCGGGGTTGTTTTTGTACGGTTGCCGTTATCGGTTTTCTTCTTCGATGGCTTTCATCATGTCGAGACGCGTCTGGTGCCGCCCCCCCTCGAAATCCGCCGAGAGGAACGAGTCGAGGACGTCTTCGGCGAGGCATTCGCCGATGACGCGCGCCCCGAGGCAGAGGACGTTGGCATTGTTATGATTGCGGGTCAGGCGCGCCGAGTAGGTGTCCGAACAGACGGCGGCACGTACGCCGCGGAACTTGTTGGCGCACATACTCATGCCGATGCCGGTGCCGCATACGAGGATGCCGAAAGTCGTGTCCGGTGCCGCTTGCACCTCGCGGCATACCTTCGCTGCATACTCCGGGTAATGGCAGGAGGCGGTGGAATCCGTCCCCATGTCGGTCACGTCGTAGCCGCGCTCCGTGAGGTGGGCTTTCAGTTTTTCTTTCAGCGGGTAGCCTGCGGAATCCGCCCCGATATAGATCTTACGCTTCGTCATGATGATGCTCCTTGCTATTCTCTTTTCCTTTTTCTATTAAATCGCGCTCCGCTTGCGGGAGGCGCAGATAGACGGGTCGCAGTTCGTCGTCGGTGACGGCGAGACCGCTCCGATAGGCGCGCAGGGCACAGCGCGCGACGGCGGCGGCGTCCTGGGCACGCAGGGCGGGGGGCGTTTCGGCAAGCCCCGGGCACCCCGCGTCGAGAAATGCCGCGTGGGCGATGTCGTAGCCGTCGCCCGCGAGGTAAACGGTCTTCCCGGGGTAGTCACGCATGACCTCGCAGACGAGGTCGGAGAGTGCCATGGCACGGTCGGGCGCGAGACGCGTCAGTACGCCCTCCGAGACGGTGAATATACCGCAGTAGACCTGTGCGCGCCGCGCATCCATGACGCCGACGAGGATACCGGGGAGTGGCGCGAGCCCCTCCGCGAGTGCTTCGAGCGTCGAGACGCCCACGCAGGGCTTGCCGCGGCCGAAGGCGAGCCCCTTGACGGTGGCGGTACCGATGCGTACACCGGTGAAGGAGCCGGGACCCGCCGTGCAGGCAAACAGATCGATGTCATCCGGTGTGATACCGGCGGCGTCGAGCATGGACTCTGCCATCGGCAGAAGAATCTCGCTGTGCGTCAGCCCGTTGTTCGCCCTTGCGGCGGCGAGTGTCGTTTCGTCCCGCGTGACCGCGACGGAGGCGGTAACGGCGGTCGAGTCAAGAGCCAGTATGTTCAAGGGTTTCACCTCCGATGGTGATTTTGCGTACGTTTTCCGCCTCCGTCCGTTCGAGACGTACGGTGACGGCATCCGGCGGGATTATCGCGGGCATCCGCTCGCTCCATTCCGTGAGGATATAGCCCTCACGGCGCAGATAGTCGTCGTAACCGACGGTGTAGAGGTCGTCCTCGTCCGTCAGGCGATAGAAGTCAAAATGAAAGAGGGGCAGGGGCTCTCCGCGGTGTTCCGAGACGACGGTGTAGGTCGGGCTCTTGACGGAAGTAATCCCCAGCGCACGCCCGAAACCGCGTGCAAAGGCGGTCTTGCCGACTCCCATCTCTCCGTACAATGCCACGTAGGCGTGGCGCGCCCCGGAGGCAAGCAGTGCCCGGCAGAGGGCTTCACCCGCCTGCTCGGTCTCCTCGGCGGAGTGTGATACGGTTACGTCAGATTTCATAGGCGTATCTCCCTCAGATAGGCATTGGGGTCATTCCCGGTCAGGCGTGCGACCAGCGCACGGTATTCTGCCGTGAGTGTCGCCGCCTCCTCGGAGTCGGGGCGGAAACCGTGACGCCGCCGCGCGATGAGCAGGGTGTTTTTCGGCGTGTCGTCGGGGTCGGTGAGTTCGCTTGCCGCGACGGCGTACCCGCGTGATTTCAGTCGGGCGAGACGGAGCCCCTCTGTCAGGACTTCGCAGAGTTTGCCGCGCAGATGCGGATAAGCGGCGACGAAGGCGAGGGACGGGTCGTTCAGATGCCGGTTCAGGTATCGGTGGCAGCAGGGCGTGGACAGAATGACGTCGGCACCGAGCTCGGCGGCGGTTTCGAGCACGATGTCGGTGGCAATATCGCAGGCGTGCAGGGAGACGACGAGGTGGGGGTGCTCACCGCGCGGCGTGAGGCGAATATCTCCGGCGACAAACCGCATGCCGGCAAAACCGGCATCCTCCGCTACCCCGCGGCAATATGCGATGACGTCCTCTTTGAGGTCCATGCAAAGCATGTCCACCTCACGTCCGCGCACGACGTGCAGGTAGTGGTAAACGGCAAAACTCAGGTAACTCTTTCCGCAGCAGAGGTCATAGACCGTGATGGAGCCCGCTTTCGGCAGGTCCCCGTAGACCTCCGAGACGTATTCGAGGAAACGGTTGATCTGGCGGAACTTTCCTTGCTTTTTATCATGTACGCGCCCCGTCGCATCCGAGATGCCGAGCGCGCGGAGAAACGGCTCCTCCCCGTGCAGGATGTACTGCTTTTCACGGTTGAGGGATTCGACGAAGGTGTCGAGCGGGGCATCACCGCTACGCAGGCGGCGTAGGAGCCCTTCACCGCCGATGAGCGTCTGTTGCCCCCCTTTTGATGTGCGGAATTCGGCGTCACCGACGCCGGTCATGACGTTGATCTGCGCATAGCAGGCGAGGAGCGGGGGGAGCGTCTCCGCGAGGGTTTCGGTGCGGAGGGCACCGTGGCGCACTTTCCCGCCGCCGAGCGTCTCTTCGTAGGCGAGGACGCTCTGCCCCCGCGCGAGGGAGAGACGGCACACGACGCGCTCCGCCCCCACGCCGAGAGGCTTCGAGAGGGTCAGGCGACGGAGCGTACCCTTTTGCGCCGCCGTGCAGATGATTTCCGTGAGGGTTTCCGGGGCTGTCACAGATCGTAGTCCTCCTCTCCGTCGGAGTGGGTCGCGTCGTCGCCGCTACGGTCGCGGCGGAGGGAAAAACGGGGCTCCTCCCCGTTGCGGAGGCGGCTGATATTCCCGCGGTGTGCCCAGATCAGGACGGCGGCAATCAGAAAAACGATGAGGACGTTCGCCCACGGGGCGGCCTGCCCCGTAAACGCCAATTTGAACATGGAGGCATAGAAGATCGGATAGGCGGCGGCGGCAACGACCGACCCGAGCGAGACGTATTTGGTCATGGCAACGGTGCCGAAGAACACGATGAGTTCTGCAAGCAGGATCCACGGCGAGAGCATCCCGATCGCCACACCGGCGCAGAGGACACCTTTTCCCCCGCGGAAACGATAGTAGACGGGGAAGATGTGCCCGAGCACGCAGAACAGTGCCGCGGCATAGGCGGAGGGAGAGCAGGAAAAGGTGCTGCCGAAGAGGTGCGGGACCCCGCTCTCCGGGACGATCCAGTCGCCGCCGAGGAGGACGAACGCGATGGCGACGGCGAGAAAGGTCTTGATCATATCGAAGAGTAGAGTGAAGAGCCCCGCCCGCACGCCGAAGACGCGCTGCATATTGGTGGCACCGGCGTTTTTACTGCCTGCCGTGCGGATGTCGGTGTGATAAAACACACGTGAGATGAGGATGGCGGAATTGATACTGCCGAGCAGATAGGCAATGACGATGACGAGGAGGAAAAACGCAAAATACGATGCGTACACCGCACCGTCCGTTTCGAGGTGCAGCCATTTTGAAAAATAGGGAAACAGTCCTTCCTGCAAGAACGCAAACATGGCGTCTCCTTTCCGAGGTCGCGGGCCGCGTCCCCACGCATTGGGCGCGCCCGTACAACAATACAGTATAACAGATAAAGTGCAAAAAAGCAACGTCTGCGCTCGGCTTTTTGCCCGCCGGCGCGTTTTTGCCGACCGTGGCGGTGATTCCGACCCGTCGGGCGTCGGCGCGCTGCCCGAACTCACGGCTCCGCACCGACGGGCGGGAAGGGGACGAATGCGGGGGGCGACGCTCCCCGGGAAAAACAAATATCGGAAAAAAGTGTTGCACAGAAGTCAACTTTGTGCTATATTGAACATGTAAAGTTGTATATATACGGGTTTGCAGCAACGATTTGGAACGGGAGGGCGTACTATGAAACGCAAAGGAACGGTATTTTGCCTCATCGCCGCACTGCTGGCACTTTGCTGTCTTTTCACTGCCTGCGGCAAGAGTGACGGCGGCGCGAACGGCTATGCTCCAGGTGCCTCCGGAGATCCGGATATCCAGTCGGGGACCATCCCGGCGGACCGTAAGATCGTCGTGCGGGCGGATTATTCCATCGAGACCAAGACGTTTGGCGAGACCCTGAAACAAATTGAGGCGGCGACCGCGCAGGCCGGCGGGTACGTCAGCGAATCACGTGTGAGCCCCGCGTACGACGGTGACCGCGGGCACGCGATGCTGACCATCCGCATCCCGTCCACGGCGGCAGACGGTTTTGTGACCACCCTTTCCGGGATCGGGAACGTGACGAGTGCCAACGTCAGGAAGACGGATGTTACGCTGATCTATGACGATGTGTCCGCGCGCGTTGAGGTGTTGCGGGGCGAGAAGGCAAAACTTCTCGAACTTCTGGAAGCCTCCGGAAGCGTCTCGGAGACGATTGAAATCGAAAAACGGTATTCCGAGGTGACGCAGGAACTCGCCTCCTATGAAAATCAGTTGAACTCGCTTGAAAACGCGGTGTCTTACGCCACCTTTTCGGTGAGTCTTTATGACGTGAAGTCGTATTCGGAAGGGGAGGATTCCTATATCGTCCGCTTCGGTAAAACCTTCGGCAAGTCTTTCGTCAGTTTTGCCAAGGTACTGGGGAACGTCCTGATTGTTCTCGTGTATCTCCTCCCGTATGCGTTGATCGTCGCTGCGGTCATCGTTCTCGTGGTGGTGCTGACACGGAGAAAACGGAAAAACGCTAAAAACGTGACGCCGCCCACGCCGGGGAGTGCGGTGCCCGTGCGTTTCGGCACACCGGCCGGCGATGCACCGGCAGAGCCGTCCGCGCCCGTCGACGCCGGCGGTGACGGTACGGCGCAGGGTACCCCCGCCGACGGCACGACGCAAGAGGGAGATGCAGTATAAATGGCAATCGGCATTCACGAATCGGGGGAAATGTACCTCGAACACATACTCAACTTGGAACGGGAACTCGGGCACGTCCGTTCGGTGGACATTTCGCAGCGGACGGGATATTCCAAACCGAGCGTCAGCCGCGCCGTCGGCGTGCTGAAAAAGAATCGCCTGATCGACATCGACGGTGCGGGATATATCACCCTGACGGATGCCGGGCGTAGGATCGCGACGCGCATCTTTGAGCGGCACGAGTGCCTCACGGATATTTTTGTGTCGATCGGCGTGCCGCGCGAGACCGCGGTGCAGGATGCCTGTAAGATCGAGCACGATATCAGTGACGATACCTTTCAGGCATTGCGCCGACATTTCGGGAAATAACACCAAACGGGCGGATGTAGAATACATCGGATGAGAAGGAGGACGTTGGCATGGAACCGTGGCTCATTACTGTCATTGCGCTGGGGGTGCTCGGCGTGCTTTCCCTGATCCCTATGGGAATCAAATGGCGTGCGGGGCGGATCGTTTCCTGGTTTAACCTCCGCAAATTGGATCTGGACCGACCGATTGACCAGTATACGCGACTGCTCCTGGATGAGAGCGGCCTCACCGACGTAGAGGTGGAGGTCGCAGGGGCATTTGCAAGTCTTTTTATCGGTAACACCTACGCGCATCGCCGCCGCATCATCCGCCTTTCGTATTTCACCGCACGGCGCGCGACGAAGACCAATCTTGCCGTAGCCTGCCGCCTGGTCGGCCTCGCGAAGAACGGCGAACAGGGCGGGCACGGTGCCGCCCTCGTTTCCGCTAACCGCTTTGTGGAGCCGCTGTCCTTTCTGCTGATCCCGCTTTTGGTCGTCGGTCTGATCGTCGATCTTTCCGCAAACGGCGAACTCGGAGTCTGGTTTCTTACCCTGACGGGGTTGGGCATCGCTCTCACGCTCGCATCATGGATTTTCGCGCTTGTTACATACGGTGCAAACAAGCGGGCACTTGCCGACGGGCAGTATTTGATTCTTGCCTCCGGGCTGTTGTCCCCCGAAGAGGAGAAAAAGATGAAGTCGCTGTTTGCCGCGTGGCGGCAGTTATACTTCTTCGATGCGTTGCTCACCGCGTTCGTCTGTCTCTGGCTTTCCTTCCGTCTCATTGCCTCCCTCGTGTCCATTGCTTCAAAAAGGAGATGATCACCATGTCGGAAAACTCTCAGTTCCTCCGGAAAGAAACGCGCGTTTCCACAGTCGTTTGGAGCGTCATCTGCATCATTGCCATCATCATGCTGACGCTTTTGGCACTCATGCTGAACAGGCGTGAGATCGCTGTCGTCGGATCGGTGGTCCTTGCGCTCTGCCTGTCTTTTGTGCACGGCGTCACGCAACTCACCGTGCTCCGCGACTACCGCTCCTCTCACCGCTATCTGTCGATGGACGGTATCATGCACATCTGCCTCACCGTCATCATCGCGATGGCATCCGTCCTCTACCTGATCGTGGAGGGGATACGCGCCACCGGGGCGGATATTGCGTCCTCCTTTGATTTCCGCTATATGGTCGCCGTTTTCATTTTCGTGGTGGCAGTCTGGCAGTGCGTCGTTGCGTATATCGCATTTCGTCATCGGCACTTCAACGCACCGGTCGAGGCACTCCTCGCCGTGTCGTATGTCATCAGTGCCGTCGGCGTCATCGGCGAGGCGAGTTTCAAAAACGAGGATACCGCCGCCGTTTTCCTGCTCGTTGCCGACTTCTTGCTTTGCGCGGTCACACTGTTTTATCTGCTGTTCAGTTACGTTTTCCGCTCGCCCGAATATCTCGTGACGGAAGAGGGGTTGCAGGCACTCCGCCGCGAGGCGGAGATGCAGGCACAGCGCGCCGCGCGTTTTGCCGCGTTCGCCGTGCCGCGCCAGCCGGGTCAGCCGATATATACGCCGCAGGTGCCCGGCACCCCGGCGGCACCGACGCCGACCCCCGACGCACGTGAGGACGTTACCGAAAGACTCATGAAACTGAAAAGTCTGTACGATGCCGGCGTTGTCTCCGAGGAGGAATATCAGGCAAAACGCCGTGAACTCCTCTCCCGCCTTTGAGCCCTCCGATTTTTCGGAATTCAATCAATCGGAATCAAATCGGTGATTCGGAATTAAAAAGAACAGGCACTACCGCGGATGCGGTAGTGCCTGTTCTTTCTGTGGAGAGGCGTTTATGTACGGCAATACAGCAAGGTGTTACTGCCGATATACCCGCTTCGGTAACGGCGACAGGGGTCAGAAAAACTCCCGCTTTTCCTTCGGCACATCCGTTTCCTGCGCCAATGCGTCGGCGTGCCCGCGGATGTAACGCGTCCAGCGTATGTAGCCGTAGGTGGTGTTGGTAATGTAGCCGAGTTTCAGTACGAGCAGGATAAATTGTCCCGAGATGATGTTGATGACGGCTTCCAGGACGGCACAGGCGTACCAGGCAATCCATTGCTCGCGGAATCGGAAAAAGATGAACAGGCCGTTGGCAACTCCGACGGCACTCGCGCAGGCATCAAGGTAACAAACGACGTTTTCGAGGGTCTCGTTTCCCCCGAAGAGGTCGGTGTGGATGTCCAGCCCGCTGAGGAAGTACCCCACGAGGACCGTCCAGAGGGCGATTCCCGCCAGGATGAGCACCTCCTGCCATCCTTTTAGTGTACGGACACGCGTGACCTCTTCCTTTTCGCGATCGGGGTGTTTCGACCAGTTGATAAAACTCAGGATGTCGATCGGGAGCCAGAAGAAGAGCGTCGTCAACATGGTGGCAAAACGGTACATGAGTACGATACAGATGGCGATTTCGGTGACCTCCACGGCGACGGAGACGATGAAGTTCCACCGGCTCTGCTTGGAGATGAGCAGTTCACACAGAATATTAAGGAAGGTGTCGAGCAGGTAGAGAAGCATAATCCAGATACCGCTGACGCCGTTTGCCTCTTCCTCCGGCATGGCGATTGCGAATACGGCGGCAAGTACCATGATGGAGAGAAACCAGATCTTCTCGTAGGTGGAGAACTGACGGGCGAAGAAAGTCACCACGCCGAGAGAGAGGGCGAGGAGTATGAGGACGATCGCCGTGTTGTAAATCGGGGAGGCCTCCTCGGCGAAGTAATCCTTGACGGCGGCGCGGATTTCGGGCTCATGCGCGGGATGGTCGAACGTGACGACCGCTCCGCTTTCAAACGTGTAGATATGGGCGGTGATAACGGCATCTTCGGGGAGTGCCTCCCACTCTGCCGGGGAGTAATCGACGCGGCAGATATTTCCGCTCTCGCCACGGTACGTGACCGTGCAGATGCGGTTTTCCTCCGCGTCGTAATCCTCCGCGTAGTCGGGGTCGTCGGGGGAGAGCCGTCGCATGACCTCCGTTGCCCCCGTGCGGTCGTAGTCGCCGGCGTCACGGTTGACGCGCGCGATGCCGACGGAGAAAAGGGTGAGAGACGCGACGAGCAACGCCGCAAACAGGATGAGTTCGGTGAGGCGGAGCCACTTACGGGGCTCTAAATTGCCTTTGATTTTACGGATGAATGACATAGACTTTCCTTTCCTTTCCTTGATAGTTTTGATAGAAATAGAAGTGAGGGAAAGCCTGCGTTATGTAGAATCGAACTTACGGAATACCCGGTCTGCCATTTCCGAGACGATTTCCGGGCGCGTGACGATGAGACCGTTTTCGTCGTCACCTAGGACGAGCAACGTGTCGCCCGGGCGGATGCCGAAGGTATCGCGCGCCTCTTTCGGTATGACGATCTGCCCTTTGTCGCCGACTTTGACGGTGCCGAAGATGTAGCGGCTCTTTTTGCGGCCGAGCAAGTGTTTACCCGATGCCATACGATTCCTTTCCGCACCGCGCCACTACGCGGTTGCTCGTTATACTTTTCCAACAAGTATGAATTATATCTGAAACGATAATTCTTGTCAATTAAAATTATGTAAAGCGGGCTTTTCTGCCGAAAATTGCGGTTTAATAGGTATTATTGCATGATAAGATGCGCTCTTTAACAGTCGAAACACCCGCAACGGAAAGCAAACTTTACCATCGTAAATAAAAACAAACCGTACTGCCGAAACAGTACGGTTGCTGTCGTTTGGGTCATGTCTTGGGTCAGCGCGTTGCCTCTTTGACTTCGGCTGCCTCGTTCGTCGCGGTCGTCTCGTTCTTTGCGGTGCCCTCGGTCGTATCGACGAAGTAGTGCTTGCGATCTTTGGCGCAGACGATGCAGAACAGGAGGAGTTCCACCGCACCCGTCACGATCCACGAGATGGGGTAGGAGAGCATGAGGGAATAGATACTGTGGAATGCAGGATGAGGGAAGATGAGGTAGATCCATGCGAGGCGCAGGCCGCAAACACCGGCGAGACAAACCGTCATGGAGAGCACGGAGCGTCCCACCCCGCGCAGAGCGTAGGCAAAGGTGTCCATGAGCCCACACAGGAAATAGGTGCAACAGACGGCGAGCATACGCTCCCCCGCGGCGGTGAACGCCTCCGTGTCTTCGGGGCGGAGGTAGAGACCGAGCAACGGCTGTCGGCAGAAGTAGACGATGCCCCCCGAGAGCATCCAGGCGGCGACGACGAGGATGGCGGCGTAAGTGACCGTGCGGCGGATGTTTTTCGGCTTTTTGGCACCGTAGTTGGCGGAGACGAAACTGCCCGCGGTCTGTGCCACGGAGTTCATCGTTGCGTAAACGAAACCTTCCAGCGACGCGGCAGCACCGTTCCCGTCCATGACGGCGGGGCCGAACCCGTTGATACTGCTTTGGAGCATGACGTTGGAGATGGAGAACAGCATCCCCTGGATCCCGGCCGGGACGCCGATGAGCGCGATTTCTTTCGCGACGTTGCCGTGGAAACGGATCTCACGGAATCTGAAACGGAAAAATCCGTCGTTTTTCAGGAGTGCGATGACGACGCACAGTGCCGAGATCCCTTGTGAAATGGAGGTCGCGAGGGCAACGCCCGCCACGTCCATTTTACACACGACGACGAAGAACAGGTTGAGAAATACGTTGACGACGCCTGCCGCGGAGAGAAAGAAGAACGGCCGTTTCGTATCGCCCGTCGCACGCATGATGGAGGCACCGAAGTTGTAGATCATGGCGAAGGGCAGTCCGCAGAAGTAGATGACGAGGTAGGAGGTCGAGAGCCCGATGATTTCCTCCGGGGTGTCCATGAGGGCGAGGAACAGGTGGGAGGTGGTGGCACCGATGATTCCGATGGCGAGCCCTGCGACGAGTGCAAAGACCATGGAGGTATAGACGACCTTTTGTCCGTGCTCGCGGTCACCGGCGCCGTAACAGCGTGACATCAGCACGTTTGCCCCGACGCTGAGCCCGACGAGGAGCTGTATGTAGAGATTGATGAGAGAAGACGTTGCGGAGATGGCCGCCACACTGTGGGAGGAGCCGAATTGCCCGCAGACGATCAGGTCCGCCGCATTGTAGAGCAACTGCAAGAGCGTGGATAGGATCAAAGGGGTCGAAACGCGGAGGAGCTTCACGAATAGGTTGCCATCCGTCAGGCAGATTTCATGGGTTTTGGCTTTCATAAAACACCTCAGGTAGTATGCTGATGACATTATACGCCTTGTTTTGTGAAAAGTCTATATATTTTTCGGAAAAAACAGTGCGTTTTGCTGCCCGCTCCGCCGCCTGCTGTCCTTTGCCCGCCCGGTACGGACGAAAAAAACAGTTGACGCTCCTCGTGAAAAGTAGTATATTGATCAAGAGTAAAAAGCATTTCCGGAGGTCATAAATACTATGCTCAAAGAGAGATTGTGTACGATTATTTGTGCGGTGCTTTTAGCGATCACCTGCGTCGGTTTAGTTGCGTGCGGAAATGGCGACGGCGGCGGAGAAACTCCAAAACCGCTCCACGACAACACGAAATGGTTTACCGAAGAAGAACTGTCGGCAAAAGGGCTTGCAGGATTGACGGCGCCGACAGGGCTGTCGGGGGAGATGAATACAAGCGATGCTTGGTATAACGACGGATATTCATTTTCGCAGGGTTGTCCGGATGAAGAGACGTTCAAAGCGAATGCAGAAACGTATTTTTCGTATTTGAAAACGCATTATGACGGTGCATTCGGAAAACCTAGAATCGAAAAATTCAGCATGGATACAAACGAAAATTGGTATATCATTGAACAAAAGAGTGATTTGTCCGACTATTTTGACGATAATCCGAGCAAATTGTATAAGTTCTATTACGTCAGAAACAAAACTTTGGATAACGGCTATTTTGCAAAAGGGTCGGTTTGGATTTTTGAAATTCGCTATGAATTCGACACCAATTCTAATGAATACAAATTCAAACTGTTTATTGAAAGTGCAGACTCCTCACATAACGGAATTTACACGAACTTTTACAAAATGAGTTGAAGCCGATATATAGTCGGTGGGACAATGAGCATCGGCAAAACACCAATCGGTCAACGCATCGCTTATGAAAACATTTTTTTCCGGGTGATGCACGAACAGTCCATCGTCGGCCATAAGAGAAACCTTATAGGCAAATGACCGACGGTGTTCGTAAGATATCCCTGTTTTGCATAGAAAAAGACACACGCGACTTTGATACGTGCTCCTTTTGCACACGCAAAAGGAGCCAACCCGACAGGGTAACTCGCTCCGCTCGTGATGCCGCCCCTCGCAGGGCGGCATGCGAACCTGCATCGCTGACGCGACAGGTTCGGGTCGGAAGGGCAAAAGACCGGGCACCTCACACGAGGTGCCCGGTCTTTTGGCCTACCCGACAGGATTCGAACCTGCGACCTTCAGAGTCGGAGTCTGACGCGCTATCCAGCTGTGCCACGGGTAGATACGCATTGTATTGTAGCACAGTTTTTTCGAAAAGTAAACCGCTAAACGCATTTTTTTCGTTTTTTGTGCAAAGGCTTTCCGTAACGCATTTTGCCCTTCGAAATAATTTTTCGCTTTTCGGGATAAAAGCCTTGACGAAACGCCGGCCAGTCGCTATAATACCACTGTAAAAAGCAAAGAAGGAGGCAATTTGGAACAGATGGACGCGGACAGTTGTCAATGTCACATACGCAAAAGTTGCATACGAATTGCCACCGGTTTTTGTCTCTGCTGACGGTTTTCCGCAGGTACTTGGCAACGCCGTGGTTTTTGGCGTTGCTTTTTTTGTGCTTTGACGCATGACTCTCCCACACCCGTGACAAAGGAGGGAAGACCTATGAATGAAGAAAACATGCTGACAGCAGACGAGATCGTCGAACTCATGAACGCCCGGAAAATCGGAGAATTGCGCGCGAGGCTCGACGATATGCAGGTCGAGGATATTGCGGAGTTGTTCTTTGAACTGCCGGAGGAGTACCATGCGCGGTTTTTCCGCCTGCTCCATAAGGAAAAGGCGGCGGACGTATTTGCGGAGATGGACCCCGATTTGCAGGAGTCGCTGATCACGTCCTTTACCGATCAGGAACTCAAATACGTCCTCGACGAGATGTTTCTCGACGATACCGTCGATATGATCGAGGAAATGCCCGCCAACGTGGTGCAGCGTATCATCGCCAACAGCACCCCGGAGGACAGACGGGCAATCAATGAACTTTTGAAGTATCCGCCGGACAGTGCCGGCGGTATCATGACGACCGAGTTCGTACGGCTGGAACAACACATGACCGTGCGTGACGCCATCCGTGAGATCCGGCGTGTCGGTGTGAACAAGGAGACAATCTACACCTGCTACGTCACCGACGATAACCGGCACCTGCTCGGTATCGTGACGGCGAAGGACCTGCTCCTCTCCCCCTCGGACACCCCGATTGCGGATCTGATGGAGGACAACGTCATTTCCGTCGGCACCCTGGAAGACCAGGAAACGGCGACCCAACTCATGACCAAGTACAGTCTTATGGCACTCCCCGTCGTCGATACGGAAAACCGCCTGGTCGGTATCATCACCGTGGACGACGCACTGGACGTCATCCAGGATGAGACGGAGGAAGACTTCTCCAAGATGGCGGCAATGACGCCGACGGAAACGCCGTATCTGCGTACTACACCGTGGCGTCTGTGGCTCAACCGTTTCCCGTGGCTCGCGCTCCTGATGGTTTCCGCCACCTTTACCGGCATCATTATTTCGTCGTTTGAGGCGGCACTTGCCAAGGTGGTCGTTCTCACCGCTTTCATCCCCATGCTCATGGATACGGGCGGGAACTCCGGCTCGCAATCCTCCGTCACCGTGATCCGTAACCTTTCGCTCGGCGAAGTCACACTGGGTGACTGGTGGCGCGTAGCGTGGAAGGAGTTGCGTGTCGCCATCCTGTGCGGCATTTCCCTCGGCGTGCTCGCGTTCGGAAAGGTCATGCTCGTCGATCGGCTGATGATGCACAATCCTGCCGTCACCTGGCAGGTCGCCTGGACCGTTGCGGCGACGCTGTGCGTCACCATCCTCATCGCCAAACTCATCGGGTGTCTGTTGCCCATCCTCGCGCGGCGGATCGGGCTCGACCCCGCCGTGGTCGCGAGCCCGTTCATCACCACCATCGTGGACGCCATCTCCCTGCTCGTTTATTTTGCCATCGCCAGTGCGGCGATCCCCGGGCTCACCTGACCTTCCGGGCACTCTCCGAGTGCCCGGTTTTCTTTTTGGGAAAAGTCCTAAAATGCGGATATTATGCTTGACACCGACGGGGAAAACCGTCATAATAATAGCAACTATCGGGGGAGGGCAAGTTATGCCGAAATGTGCCGAACAGAAGACCCGCCTCCTCGTGCTCCTCTCCCTGTTGGAGAGCGAGACGGACGAGGAGCACCCGCTCACCGAAGAGCGGTTGCGCTCCATGCTCGCCGCCCGCGGTATTGACGCGGAACGGAAAACGGTGCTGGACGATCTCCATGCGCTCGCGGACTACGGTTACGACGTCGTCAACCGTCGCGGCAGGGGTGGCGGTTTCTTTCTCGCCTCGCGCGCGTTTGAACTCGCGGAACTCAAACTCCTGGTCGATGCGGTGCAGTCCTCCAAGTTTATCTCCGAGAAGAAGAGCCGCACCCTGATCGAAAAGTTGTGTCGCCTGACCTCGCGCTATGCCGCGGGGAGCCTCGCCCGCCAGGTGTACGTGGCGGGCCGGGTCAAGACGGAGAATAAAGCCATTCTGTACGCGGTGGATGCCATCCATACCGCCATCGCCGAAAACAGACACATCGATTTTCTTTACAGCGAATGGACGGTGGAGAAGACCCTGCGCCCCCGTCACGGCGGCGCACGGTACGAGATCAGTCCCTATCTGCTCGCGTGGGAGGACGGCTATTATTATATGGTCGGCTTTGATGCTGCCGCAAACACCGCCAAGCACTTCCGCGTGGATAAGATGTCGGATGTCCGGCTCGGTGCCGCCCCGCGTGACGGTGCCGATTTCTTCGCGGGTTTTGATCCGGCGGGTTACACGCGGGAGACCTTCGGGATGTACCACGGGGAGGAAACCTCGGTCACACTTGATTGTGCCGAGAAACTGGTGGGGATCCTCATTGACCGTTTCGGGGACGGCATCACCTTCCGCCGGGCAGGTGAGGGGCGTGTGCTGTGCACCGTGCGTGTGCGCGTTTCCCCCGTGTTTCTCGCCTGGGTAATCGGCTACGGGCGCGATATGCGTATCGTCTCGCCCGCATCGGTTGCCGATGCCCTGCAACAACTGGCGCGTGACGCCCTGACCGAACTACACGAAACGGAGGATCATCATGTTTGAGATTAAAGAAAAACGTTATTTGAATCCGACTGTCGTCTATATGGCGGTGGACGCCCCCCTGATTGCAAAAAAAGCGCAGCCGGGGCAGTTTATCATTCTGCGCGTCTCCGACGTGGGGGAGCGGATCCCCCTGACCGTCGCGGATTATGACAGGGAGCGGGGGACCGTCTCCATCATCTTTCAGGTGGTCGGTTCGACGACCGAGCAACTCGCGCACATGAAGGCAGGTGACTGTCTCCACGACTTCGTGGGGCCGCTCGGAAAACCCACGCATACCGACGGACTCCGCCGTGTGGCGGTCGTCGGCGGGGGTGTCGGATGCGCCATCGCGTATCCGGTCGCGAAGAAACTCGCTTCGCTCGGTTGCGAGGTACATAGCGTGATCGGCTTCCGAGAGAGGGGGCTTGTGATCCTGGAAGAAGAGTTCCGTGCCGTCAGCCGGAAGACGTTTCTTATGACCGACGACGGCAGTGCGGGTGAAAAAGGGCTCGTGACCGACGCTCTGCGGCGACTCCTCGACAGCGGGGAAGTCTACGACGAGGTCATCACGATCGGACCCCTACCCATGATGAAGTTCGTCTGCCTGCTTACGAAAGAGTACGGCGTCCGCACCATTGCCTCCATGAACCCCATCATGATCGACGGCACGGGTATGTGCGGCGGCTGCCGCCTCTCCGTCGGCGGTAAAACGGTGTTCGCCTGCGTGGACGGACCCGAGTTTGACGGACATGAGATCGATTTCGACGAGTGCATGGCACGCTCTACCATGTACGCACCGTTTGAGAGGGAACGGCGGGAGGATACCTGCCGCCTGTTCCGGGAGGGTCAGTAAGATGCCGAATATGTCACCGAAGAAACACCCGATGCCGACACAGGCACCCGGGGTGCGCGCACACAACTTTGAGGAGGTCGCGCTCGGCTACACCCCCGAGACGGCCATAGAGGAGGCGCAGCGTTGCCTGCACTGCAAGACGCGGCCCTGTGTCTCCGGATGCCCCGTGCGGATCCATATTCCGGATTTCATCGAGAAGGTTGCGGCGGGGGACTTTGCCGCCGCCTATGAGATCATCACGCAGTCGTCCTCTCTGCCGGCCGTCTGCGGGCGCGTCTGCCCACAGGAAAACCAGTGTGAGGGCAAATGCGTGCGCGGCATCAAAGGGGAGGCGGTTGCCATCGGCAGACTGGAACGGTTTGTCGCCGACTGGTACCACGCGAACGTGCATACAAAGCCGGAAAAACCGCAGCCGAACGGGCACAGGGTC
Organism: uncultured Eubacteriales bacterium; assembly: GCA_934432675.1. GTDB lineage: Bacteria > Bacillota > Clostridia > Oscillospirales > CAG-272 > UBA1740. The sequence goes on from CAKRYT010000001.1 coordinate 65,329, forward strand.
GCCGTGGTCGGCTCGGGCCCCGCGGGGCTTGCGTGCGCCGGTGACCTCGCGAAACGGGGGTATGCCGTGACGGTCTTTGAGGCACTCCACACACCGGGCGGCGTTCTGGTCTACGGGATCCCCGAATTCCGTCTGCCGAAGGCAATCGTCGCACGGGAGATTGAGACGCTCCGCGCACTCGGGGTCGAGATCGCCACCAACATGGTCATCGGCAGAGTGCTGACCGTCGATGAACTCATGGATGACATGGGTTATGAGGCGGTCTTCATCGGGAGCGGCGCGGGTTTGCCGCGTTTCATGGGCATTCCGGGAGAGAATTACAAGGGCGTTTACAGCGCGAACGAGTATCTGACGCGCTCCAACCTTATGAAAGCCTATCTGCCGGAGGCAGAGACGCCGATCATGCACGCGAAGCGCGTCGCCGTCGTCGGCGGGGGGAACGTAGCCATGGATGCGGCGCGTACTGCCCTTCGCCTCGGTGCGGAGAAGGTCTATATCGTCTACCGCCGCAGTATGGAAGAATTGCCTGCCCGCCGCGAGGAGGTTGAGCACGCCGAGGAGGAGGGGGTCGAATTCCGGCTCCTGACCAACCCCGTCGCCATCCGCGGTTACCACAACCCCGATGACCGCCGCGACCCGAGAAACGGGTTTGTCACGGGCATTGAGTGCGTGAAGATGGAACTCGGCGAGCCGGACGAGAGCGGCCGCCGTCGCCCGCGTGCGGTGGAGGGGTCGGAGCACGTCATCGAGGCGGACGCCGTCATTATGGCGATCGGCACCTCGCCGAACCCGCTCATGAAACAGACGACCGAGGGGCTGGAAGTCAATCGGCACGGTGGAATCGTCGTGGAGGAGGCCACGGGCCTGACCTCCCGTCCCGGCGTTTTCGCCGGGGGGGATGCCGTGACCGGTGCCGCTACCGTCATCCTCGCGATGGGAGCGGGGAAGACCGCCGCCGAGGCGATTGACGCATATCTCAGGAAATAAGTAACACTTTTGGCAAACGGGTGCCCATTTCTCTCCCCGGGAGACGGGCACCCGTACTTGACAGAGAGACGAAAACTTGGTACAATATCAATCGGTTATGTACCGATACCCACTTTGGAGCATCAAAAGGAGTATTCTTATGTATAGTATCAAAAAAACGGAACGCCTTTACGAGCCGATCAGCAGTTTTCATAACCTGGTGGAGCATCTGGACGGCTTTGGTGATAGAATCATTTATCGTTACTTTGTGGACGGCGGGAAGAATCTTGCCGACATGACGTACAGAGACTTTGCCGGGATGGTCCGCACGGAGGCAGCGGGGCTCTCCGCCCTCGGTTTTGCCGGTCGCCGCGTGGCGATTATCGGTGAGACCTCGCCCGAGTGGGTCGCGACTTTTCTTTCCATCGTGACCTCCGGCGGCATCGCCATTCCGATGGATAAGGAACTGGCAATCTCCGAGATCGAGGGGTTGCTCGCCTCTGCCGAGGTGGAGGGGATTGTGTATTCCGCCTCCTTCGCCCATAAGTTCGACGGGGCGGTGTCGTCCCACCCTTCCTTGAAATTCTTTATTCCGATGCACCCCGCGGAGGACGAACTCACCGATGAAAAGATCGTGCCGCTTGCAAAGGTCATGGAGGCGGGTGCCGCCAATACCGACTACACCCCGGTGCCCCCGACGGATAAGAATCGTCTCACGGTCATGCTCTTCACATCGGGGACGACCGGTACCTCCAAGTGCGTGATGTTGTCCGAGAAGAATATGGTGACGGCAATTAACGGCGGGTGCGCGGCAGTGAACTTCACACCGGACGACACGGTCGTCTCCGTCCTGCCGATTCATCACACCTATGAGCTCTCGCACGGAATGTTCTCCGCGATGAACTACGGGATGACCATCTGTATCAACGATTCCCTCAAGCACGTTTTGAAGAACTTCAAGCTGTTCCGTCCGACGGGGCTTGTCCTTGTGCCGCTGTTCGTCAATACCATGTACCAGCGGATCATGAAAGAAGCGGAGAAAACAGGGAAGAAGCGCAAGCTGCGCGTCGGGATGAGGATCTCCCGCTTCCTGCGCCACTTGAAGATTGACGTGCGGAAAAAGTTGTTCCGTGACGTGCAGGAGGCGTTCGGCGGCAGGCTCGTCAAAATCATCTCCGGCGGCGCACCGTTGAACCCCAAAATGTGCGACGAGTTCTTTGAATTCGGTATTCAGATTTCCGAGGGCTACGGCATCACCGAGTGCTCGCCCCTCATCTCCGTCAACCCGTACTTTGCCGCGAAGGATTATTCCGTCGGTCCCGCTATCCCCGGGTGCCGCGCCAGGATTGAACTGGACGGTAAGATCCTGCCCCCCGGTGAGACGGGGGAGATCGTTGTTTCGGGTGACAACGTGATGCTCGGCTACTACCATAACGACGAGGCGAATGCCGCCGTCTTTACCGAAGACGGCTGGTTCCGCACCGGTGACATGGGGCATATGGACGAGGACGGTTACATTTACATTACCGGCCGTTGCAAGTCCGTCATCGTGCTTGAAAACGGCAAAAACGTGTTCCCCGAGGAGATTGAGGAATACCTCGCCAACGTCGAGGGCGTCAAGGAGAGCGTTGCTGTCGGGCGCAAGGCGGAGGGCAGCGATGAGATCATCCTGACGGCGATTGTGGTGCCGGACTTCGACGCGTTCCCGAAGGGGGCAACGGACGAGGAAATCTATAAGGTCCTCCACGAACGCATCGTTGCCATGAACAAGAAACTTGCTTCTTTCAAGCAGGTGCGTGCACTGGAAATCCGCCGTGAGGAATTCCCCAAGACTACCTCGCGCAAAATCCGCCGTCACCTCATCCACTGACATACCGCTACCGTCGGATGACAGAATCCTCTCGTCCGACAACACGTCAAGGGCACCCGTCGGGTGCCCTTTTGAAAGGAAACCTATGCAGCCGCGTGTGATTTTGTTTGATTTGGACGGTACGCTCACCGATTCCGCCCCCGGTATCATCCGTTGCGTGGAGGAGAGCCTGAAACCGTTCGGTGTCACGGTGGATCCCGCCGTCGTGACCGGCTTTATCGGACCTCCGCTCACCTGGTCGTATCCGCACTATTGCGGGCTGAGTGCGGAGGAGACGACGCGTGCCGTCGCCCTCTTCCAGGAACGGTACGCCCGGGCAGGGAAGTTTGAAAACAGCGTTTATGCCGGTATCCCCGAGACGCTCGCGGCACTCCGCGGGCGTGGCTACGTCCTCGGCGTCGCGACCTCCAAGCCGGAGGTGTTCGCCAAGGAGATTGTTGCGCATTTTGCGCTCGACGGCTATTTTGACGTGGTCGCGGGCGCGGAACTCAGCGAGGGAGGCACCAAGGCGGACGTCATCCGTGCGGCACTCGCCGCGCTCGGCGCGGAGCCTGAGGAGACCGCCATGGTGGGCGACCGCCGCCATGACATGATCGGTGCCCGCGAGGTGGGTGCCATCGGCGTCGGTGCCCTTTGGGGCTTCGGTGACGAGGGGGAACTCACAAAGAGCGGTGCCGCCGTCCTCGCGGCGACCCCCGCCGACCTGCTCCGCATTTTTGCGTAAAGCCGACAAGATCCATCGTCGCTATCATTCCGTAAAAAAACCGCGTCGGCACCTGTGCCGACGCGGGCTTTTGTTTAATTCGTTCAGAAGTAGCCGTATTTTTTCCAATTGAGCAGCAGTGCCGTGAGTGAAACGGCGAAGGCAAAGACCTCTGCTGCCGTGATCGCCCACCAGATGCCGTCCACACCGAAGAGTAAGGGCAGGAGCAGGACGGACGCGGACTGGAAGACGAGCGTACGCAGGAAGGCGATGAGCGCGGAGACACCGCCGTTGTTCAGCGCGGTGAAGAAACCGGAAATATAGATATTGATACCGGCAAGCAGGAACGAGAACGAGAAAATACGGAAGGCGTGCACCGTCAGCGCATAGAGCCCGGCGTCGTAGCCGACGAACAGATGCGCGAGCGGGACGGCGAGCAACTCCGCGAGCCCGGCGAGGCACAAGCCCGCGACCCCCATCAAAAGGAGACTTTTGAGAAGTACGTTCCGGAGTTCGCCCCGGTTTTCGGCACCGTAGTGGTAGCCGACGATCGGCGCGACGCCCACCGAGTAGCCCACTTCCAGGGCGACGAAGATGAACTGCACGTACATGAGCACGCCGTAAGCGGAGACACCGTCCTCCCCGATCCGCTCCATCAGGACAAAGTTATAGAGCATGCTGACGAGTGATGCGGAGACGTTGTTCATGAGTTCCGATGAGCCGTTGGTACAGATAGTGAGGAGTTGTCGGAACTCGCAAGAGGGGTGGCACAGGCGCAGGCGGCAGTTCTTCCGTTCTTTCAGGAAGTAGAAGACGGGGATAACCCCCCCGACGCACTGCCCGATGCCGGTCGCGAGGGCGGCACCTGCCAGCCCCCAGCGGAAACCGACGATGAAGAGCGCGTCCAGTGCCGCATTGGTGCAACCTGCCGCCACCGTGACGAGAAAACCGAGCTTCGGCTTTTCCGCCGCGGCGAGGAAAGACTGAAAAACGCTTTGGAGCATAAACGGGACCGTGAAGGCAATGACGATTCTGCCGTAGAGGACGCAGTCACCCATCATGGCATCGCTTGCACCGAGCAGCCGCGCAATCGGGCGGGTGCAGGTGACGCCGACGACGGTCAGCACGGCACCTAGGGCGACGGTGAACAGGATGCAGAGGGAAAAGGTGCGTTTGGCGCGTTCCCCGTCGCCTTGCCCCATGATCTTCGTGACGAGGGCAGTGCCGCCCGTACCGATCATGAAACCCATCCCGCCGAGGATCATGATGAACGGCATGATGAGGTTGATGGCGGCAAACGGCGTCTTGCCGATGAAGTTGGAGACGAACAGCCCGTCCACCACCCCGTAGATGGAGGTGAAGATCATCATCGCCGAGGTCGGCAGGACAAAGCGGATCAGCTTCCGGTAAGTGAAGTGATCGGATAATCGGATAGCCATAGTTTTACTCTCAAAATTCTTCGGCGGCGTAAGTGAAAAAGTGTGCCGCCGGATGTGTATAAAAAGACAAAAAGAGCCCCGCGGCATCGCCGCGGGGCTTGGGGGGGCGTCAGTCAGCGGATTTTGCGATGATCTCTTCGCCCTTGTAGTAACCGCAGTTCGAGCAAACGCGATGGGTGAGATTGTACTCGCCGCACTTCGGGCACTTCACCATCTCGGGTGCAGCCATCTTGCTGTTGGCGGAACGTCTCTTGTCTCTGCGTGCTTTGGAAACCTTCTTCTTCGGTACTGCCATGATTAGATCCTCCTATCGTCTTGGGGATGACCCCGCATCGTTTATAAAATGTTTATTTCTTTTTGGTTTCTTCGCGGCTGTCCCGCTCTTCCATCTCCGCGAGGATCGCCTGTAAAGGTGCCCATCTCGGGTCCGGATCTTCCTTGCAGTCACAACTGCCGGTGTTGAGGTCGCGCCCGCATTTCGGGCACAGCCCGCGGCAATCGGGGCGGCACAGAATCTTGCGGGGGAATTCGAGTTCCAGCAGTTCAAGGAGCTGCTCGTCCATATCGAGAAACCCGTCCTCTACCACCGCATAATCATCCAGCACGTCTTCGTCGAGCCCGGTCAGCATATTCTTCGGTGCCACCGTTTTCTCAATAGAGAAGGAGAACTTGCCGTGTGTCTCGGTGAGACAGCGCGCGCAGGGAGCCGTGTAATCAAGGGACAGATCCAGGCTCATCCGCATATACCCCGCGGTATTTACGATTTCTCCGTTCACCTCCATGGGAGAAGGAAAACGAACACCGTACAGACTGCTTTTCGGATCCTCCGTCAGTGCGGAGTCGGGGATGATGGTGTAGTGTATCGGGAGCGCGCGGTATTCCTCCGCGATGAGACCTCTCAAATCCAACTTCACTTGGGCATCCTCCGTCTTGGGACAACATGTGCGTGGCGAAGCCACTCACGCATGCACACTATTATACCGAGTATTTTTTCTCTTGTCAAGAAAAACAAACAAAAAAGTGCAAAGAAAATCAAAGAGGGCCCATTGTTTACGCCGCTTTCATTGACAAGGGGGAGAGGCGTGTGCTACAATGGCGAAAAAGAGCCGGAGGATCCCGGCTCCCGAAGAGGTGTCATATTGTCGGATTACGAGTTGTACGGTGACTATAACCGGGGAGAAGACGAGGAGCCGTCGGGCCCCGCCCCCTCCCGTTTCGGTGTCGCCTTCAAAACGATTTTAAAAGCACTCGTCATCATCCTTTTGGCAGGGGCATGCCTGGTGATGGCCTTCCGCATGATCGTCTCCGGGTACTACCCGCGGGACGTGAAATATCTGTACCACACCGAGGCACTCACGGCATATGCCGCCGCCTCCGGGCAACCCGAGGTCGTGACGCAGAAGATCCGCGTCCCTTTTGAAAGCGAGATACTGGAATCGGACGAAATCGAGCGGGCGCAGAACGCCAAGTCGCAGAACGGCTATTTCTATGCGGCAAATCTCAGGATTGTACGCGGGACCGGCTCTGTGCAGTTCTCCCTCCGGATGAACAACCAGGCACTGAAAGACATTGCCGCCGCCTACGGTGTCGGTGAAATCACCTCCGTCGCGGATGCCTTTACGTTCACTCTGACCGACCCCGAGGGGCGTCATTACACGACGACGGCGACGCTGACCGACGAGGCACTTTTCTATCAATACATCAAATTGTGTTTCGACGGCGTGGTGCTGGACGACGTAGCTTGGCTCCGTGTGGAGATCGGCGTCGTCGGTGCCGACATGACCGCAGAGGAGCATCCGACCCTCGCCATATGTGTCTATGAGAATAACGAGGCGCACGCCTCCTTTGACACTTACCGTCTGCACAGAAAGGAAAAATTCTGATGCCCGATCTTCGTTATACGCCGAAACGCAAGAGCAAGACCCCCGAGTGGATCCTGACCGTCTGCACGGTCCTGATGATTGCGTGTATCGTGTTCCTCGCTTTCGGGGTGGGGAAAAAACTCATCTGGCAGATGCTTTTTCTTTTCGCGGCGGTCGCGATCATCTGGGTGGTCACGCGCTATATGACGATGGGGTACACCTATGAGATCAACCGCGGGGACGGTTGCTTTATCGTCACGCAACGGCAGGGGAGACGCCTGATCTGTCTCTGCCGCCTGGACCTCGCGCTTCTGTATCGCGTCCGCCGGTATGAGAGCCGTGACGACAACGCCCCGGGTGCCACCCGCTATGCCTATTGCATGTCTCCGCGCCCCGAGGAGTCCTATCTCCTGTTTTTCCGCCAGGAGGAAAAGACGGTTTCCGTCCGCATTGAGGCGACGGGTGATTTCATCACGCAACTCGCCGATATTGCCGCCGTGAATGCGCTTACGCTGCCGGAGGAAGACAAAACCGACAACTCCGACGAAACGGAGCACGACTAACTGGACAATATGCCGAAGTCACGTAAAAAGCACCGGGTTTCGGTGCTTTTTTGCTTGAAAAGGGCCGGTCGGCATGCTATACTTAACGCGATTATTATGGGTATTTTCCCCGTAAAGGAGAACAGTATGATTTATCGCACGAATGAGGTCGCCGGCTATCGCCTCGGCGACTTGCCGGAGGGACCGGTCGCGCGTCTTGCCGAGGTGGCGCGTGAGGCGGCGGCAGACGGCATGGTCCTGCTTGAAAACAGTAAGGGGACGCTCCCCCTCGTGGCGGGAGACACCGTCTCCGTCTTCGGGCGCGGGCAGACCGAGTATTGCAAGAGCGGTACCGGGTCCGGCGGGCTCGTCAACGTCACATATGTGACGAACATCCTGGACAGCCTGCGTGCCGTTACCGGTATCGGGATCAACGAGACGCTCGCGGGCGTATATGCGGACTATATCAAGGAACACCCGTTCGATAAAGGGCAGGGGTGGGCACAGGAGCCCTGGGCGCAGGAAGAAATGCCGCTCACCGAGGGGCTCGTTGCCGATGCCCGTGCCGTGTCGGATAAGGCACTCGTCATCATCTGCCGCACGGCAGGGGAGGACAAGGACAATTCCGCCACCCGCGGCAGTTGGTACCTGACCGAGACCGAGGAGGAGATGATCCGCCTCGTGACCGCCGCCTTTGACCACGTGGCGGTGGTCCTGAACGTCGGTAATATTATCGATATGTCCTGGGTCAAAAAGTACGGTGTCGATGCCGTGCTGTATGGCTGGCAGGGCGGTATGGAGGGCGGCCGCGCAACCGTGGACGTTCTCACCGGTGCAGTGAATCCGTCGGGACGTCTCACCGATACCATTGCCGAGACCATCGAGGACTATCCGTCGAGCGCGCATTTCGGCGATAGGGACGTCAACCTCTATACCGAGGATATTTACGTCGGTTACCGCTATTTTGAGACGTTCGCCCCCGGGCGCGTGCTGTATCCGTTCGGCTACGGTCTCTCGTACACCGCGTTCACCGTTACCACCAAGGATGTGGAGATGGAGGTGGGTGATGACACGCTCGTCACCGTGACCGTTACGGTGAAGAATACGGGCGAGGTCGCCGGCCGCGAGGTCGTCGGCGTCTATCTCGGCGCGCCGCAGGGCAAACTCGGCAAGCCGGAAAAGGTGCTCGCCGCGTTCGGCAAGACCGGCACGATCGCCCCCGGTAAGAGTGAAAAACTGGTGCTTTCCTTCCTGATGGAGGATTTTGCGTCCTTTGATGACAGCGGTGTCACCGGGCACAAGGACGCCTACGTGCTGGAAGCGGGGCAGTACCTCATTTACGTCGGCACCGATGCCCACGCGGCAGAGGCAGAGGCGGCGTACCTGCTGGACGAAAAGGTCGTAAGGACCGCAGAGGAGGCACTCACGCCCACGCGGGCGTTCGATCGCCTTCGTCCGGACGAGGAGGGCAAGCCGACCTTTGAGCCGACCCCCACGCGTTCCTACGATTACCATGCGCGCATCCTTGACCGCCGCCCGGCGGAGATCGCCTATACCGGCGACCGCTCGCTGAAACTGGCGGACGTGCGTGACGGCCGCGCGACGATGGAAGCATTCATTGCACAGCTCAGCGACCGGGAACTCATTGAGATCTGCCGCGGTGAGGGCATGAATTCCCCGAAAGTGACGCCCGGCACGGGCAGTTGCTTCGGCGGCGTGACGGATGGGCTGTTGCATTACGGCATTCCGATCGCCTGCACGACGGACGGTCCCTCCGGGCTCCGCCTCGACAGCGGCATGATGGCGACCAGCCTGCCGAACGGCACGTTGCTCGCCTGCACCTGGGACCCGGTGCTCATCTATCGCCTCTTCGTCCTGGAAGGGGTGGAGATGACGGCATATCATATCGACTGCCTGCTCGGGCCCGGGATTAACATCCATCGTCACCCGCTCTGCGGCAGAAACTTTGAATATTTCTCCGAAGATCCGTACCTTGCGGGTCGCATGGCGGCGGCGATGTGCCGCGCGACGGCAGAGTCGGGCGTGTATTGCACCATTAAGCATTTTGCCGGTAACAACCAGGAATGGCGTCGCCATCAGGTCGATGCCGTGATGAGCGCGCGTGCCGCGCGGGAGATCTACCTGCGTCCCTTCGAGATTGCCGTGCGGGAAGGGGATGCCAAGGCGATTATGACGTCCTACAATCCCCTGAACGGCATTCACGCCTCCTCGAACTATGACCTCGCCACGACCATCCTGCGTGACGAATGGGGCTACACCGGGTTTGTCATGACCGACTGGTGGGCGACCATGAACGATGACGGGGACAAGGCAGACCTCAAAAAACTCGGTTTCATGATTCGCTCCCAGGGTGACGTCTTCATGGTGGTTGCCGATGCCGCCACAAATGACGATGACGGGCATCGGGCATTGGCCGAGGGGGTCATCTCCCGCGGCGAGGTGCAGAGATGCGCCATGAATATCTGCCGGTTCCTCATGAACACCCACGCGATGGAGAATTTCCTCGCGAACGGATCGACGTATATCACGGCGGAGCCTGTGGATCTTGCCTCCATGACCTGTGTTGAGACGGTGGCACCCTTCCCGAGAAACAAATCGCAGGAAGTGACGCTCCCCGAGGACGGCGCGACTGCGCTCAAAATCACCTACCACGCGGATGCCGGTGAACTCGCACAGATTCCGGTCAGCGTGATCTGGAACGCTCATCGCGTCGGTTTCTTTATGGTGCGCGGTACGGACGGAAAGAGCGCGAGCATCACGGTCGCCGCTACCCTGACCGGTGCCGCGGCACCTCTGAAATTCATGACGACCAATGCCGCATTGAACATCGACGAGATTAAATTCTATCGTTAATACCCCGGAATTATCCGAATTTATAAATTTATAGAATAAAGGAGCCGATATGCTATATATCAGCGAAAAGAATCACATCGTCGTGGATGTGACGAAAGCACCGTATTTTGCCGACCCGACAGGAAAGACGGATTCGACCGCGGCCATTTGCCGTGCGATCGATGATGTCGTCGTGCGGGATATTGAGGGCGTGCGGCAGATGCGCCAAAAACTCCTTGACGACCCTCGTGACAACTTCCGCATCGGGTTTGAAAACCGTAAGATGGGCGGCATCCCCACCGTCATTTTCCCGGAGAATCCGCCTGCGGCGCGTATCCTGTACTTCCCGCGCGGTACGTACCTGATCTCGGACACGCTGACCTATTCTTTTGAAAACCTGAAAAATCTGGTGGACGACCAGCCCTGCTCCGATCTGAACCGCTTTATCCATTTCCTCGGCGAGGATATGGAGACGACGGTGATCAAACTCGCGGACAACTGCCACGCATTCCGCTACGGTGCGGAGAAACCGATGGTTTCCTTCACGCTCCAAAACGGCTCCAACGTCAATATGATGAACTCCTTTGAGGAGTTGACGCTGGATGCCGGCGTCGGCAACAGCGGTGCCATCGGTCTTCGTTTCGACAACAGCAATACCGGTAAGGTGCAGAACGTCACCATCCGTTCGTCCGACCCGTCGCATCGCGGTTTCGTTGCGCTGGATATCTACCGTCGCTCCCAGTCGTATATGGAAAACATCCACATTGACGGCTTTGAATACGGTATCCGCGTGAAAGCGGGTACGACCGCCGTCGAGAACCTGTCGGTGAAGAATACGCTGAAAACGGCAATCACGGTTTCCGGCGGCAACTTCGGGATCTGCTTTGCCGACGTCGAAAGTTTCGGAGGCGGTCTGTACGTCTCCGGCGGCGGTATGATGACGGTACTGCACAGTAAGTTTACAAAGCAGGGGGCAAACGGCGGGACCGCCGTCCGCAACTATGCCGGTTACATCTATCTGCGCGACTTCACGACCGCAAACTATAAGGAAGCGATGGTCAACGGTTATGAGACGGTCTATCTCGGCGACGGGACCTATGCGGAGTACAATACGGTAGACCGCACCTACCAGTTGTTCCCCACGGGCGGTAAGACGAACGTCGGGCTCCCGATCGAGAAGCAGCCGCGCTACCTCTGGAACGGTGACCGTTCAATCGTGGCAGAGGTGGATGATTTCGGTGCCGTCGGTGACGGTGTGACCGACGCGACTGCCGCCATCCAGGCGGCGATGAACTCCGGGCGTGAGTACGTCGTGTTCGGCGAGGGGCGGTATCTCTGCTCCGGCGAGATCACGATCCCCGCGACCGTGCGCGCCGTCAACTTTATGTACTGCGATTTCGCCATCACCAAGGATTTCGCGGAGGAGAAAGAGAAGGGGCTTTTCGTCATTGAGGAGGGCTCCTCCGAGCCGCTCTTCATGGATGACGGTTTCGTTTTCGAGAAGTTCTACGGCTATCTGCGCTTCATCCGACACAGTGCAAAGCGTGATCTCGTCGCCAGTGACCTGCACGTGCAGACCGGTGCAGTGTACTTCAATACCGTCGGCGGATCAAAGATCCTCATGGACAACGTCGCCAGCACGATGGGCGTGTTCGGCGGGCAGGGCTACGGCTCGGTGCCGTGCTTCCGTTTCTCACACGGGCAGAAGGTGTGGATTCGTCAGTTCAACCCGGAACGCTCGGCCGATAACGTCATCGTTGAGGACGGGTGTGATTTCTGGATCTTCGGTTTCAAGACCGAGGGCCCGTCCGGTAAGGCGTATAACATCCGCGGCGGCAGCCGTGCCGAGATCTTCGACGGTCACGCCACCATTGCGACCGACGACGGCACGCCCTGTATCGAGAACGAGAATTCCTCCGTGTTCGCCTATCTGGTCACCGAGGGGTGCGGTCCGAATCACCAATTCACCGTGGCCGTCAACGAGTTCCAGAACGGTTGCCATCGTCAGCTCCATGCCCACCAGATGCCTCCGTACGGTGTGGAATACTACTACATACCCGGTTACGTCGGTATCCATGAGGACAAATAAGACCGGAAAGACAAAAAGGGGAGAGGTTAACGCCTCTCCCTGATTGTTTTATTCATTTTCTCGTGAATATTTGAATATTATTCCCTATATGAGGAAAAAATAATCAAATTTATGAAAAAATATTCATATCCCTCTTGACACAGGGGGGGAGTGGTGCTATGATAGGAGCCGATAACATGAGGAGGTTCCGGAAAATGAAAAAGGAACAGATTAAAAAAGTTGTATTGGCGTATTCCGGTGGGCTGGATACGTCCATTATTATTCCGTGGCTGAAAGAAAACTATAATAACTGCGAGGTCGTCGCCGTTTCCGGTAATGTCGGGCAGGCGGATGAACTGGACGGACTGGAAGCCAAGGCACTTGCAACCGGGGCGTCCAAACTGTATGTCCTTGACCTGACGGATGAGTATGTGAACGATTACATCATCCCGTGCGTCAAGGCGGGTGCCGTCTATGAGGAGTACCTTCTCGGCACGAGTCACGCCCGGCCATGCATCGCCAAAGGACTTGTGGAGATCGCGAAGAAAGAAGGCGCGGACGCGATCGTCCACGGCTGCACCGGTAAGGGGAATGACCAGGTCCGGTTTGAGCTCGCCATCAAGCATTTTGCCCCCGATATGCCAATCATCGCCCCCTGGCGCGAATGGGATATCCAGTCGCGTGACGAGGAGATTGCGTACGCCGAGGCGCATCACATTCCGCTGAAAATCACGCGGGAAACCAGTTATTCAAAAGATAAGAATCTGTGGCATCTGTCCCACGAGGGGCTGGATCTCGAAGATACTGCCAACGAGCCGCAGTATGAGAAACCGGGATTCCTCGAAATGGGCGTCTCGCCCGTCGCGGCACCGGATCAACCGACTTATATCACGCTTGATTTTGTCGCCGGCATACCGGTAAAACTCAACGGGCAGGCAATGAGTGCAAAAGAGATCATCCTCGCGCTGAATAAGTTTGGTGGCGAGAACGGCATCGGCATCATTGATATTGTGGAGAACCGGCTGGTCGGTATGAAGTGCCGCGGTGTGTATGAGACTCCCGGCGGAACGATCATTTATAAAGCACACAGTGTGCTGGAAACGCTCTGCCTCGACAAGATGACGATGCACGAAAAACAGAAGCTCGCCATCACGTTCGGTGAACTCGTATACAACGGGCAGTGGTTCACTCCCCTCAGGGAGGCACTCTCCGCGTTCGTCGATAAGACGCAGGAGCACGTGACCGGTACGGTCAAACTGAAACTGTATAAGGGCAATATCATCAACGCCGGCGTTACCTCGCCGTACTCGCTATACAGCGAGGAGATTGCGACCTTCGGTGCCAGCGATTATGACCAGAAGGATTCCGCCGGGTTCATTAACCTCTACGGATTGCCGATCAAGGTACAGGCATTGGTCAATCAAAAGAATCAGTAACGGAAACGCCCCGGAGGACCCCCTCCGGGACGCTTTTAACGGGAAAGGAAACAACAGTGAAATTATGGGCAGGCAGGACGGACGGCACGACGGATGCCACCGCCGATTCCTTCAATTCATCTATATCATTTGACGCGCGTATGTACCGCCAGGACATCTGCGGCAGTATTGCGCACGCCACGATGCTGGCGGAGACGGGGATCCTGACAAAGGAGGAAGCAGATCGGATCTGTGAGGGGCTTGCGGGGATTCTCGCAGACCTAACCTCCGGTGCGCTGGTGCCGGACCCCTCGGCGGAGGACATCCACATGTTCGTTGAGGCGACGCTGACTGCGCGGATCGGTGCGGTCGGGAAGAAACTGCATACCGCCCGGAGCCGCAATGACCAGGTCGCGCTCGACCTTCGGATGTATCTGCGGGACGAGGCAAAGGAGACGGATGCCTTGCTGACTGCCCTGACGGAGACCATCTGCGGGATTGCCGAGGAACACGCCGCGACGATCATGCCGGGCTATACGCATTTGCAGAGGGCACAGCCGGTTACCTTTGGTCACCATCTTATGGCGTACGCGATGATGTTGCTCCGCGACCGGGGGCGTCTTTCCGATTGCACCGTACGGATGAACGTATCTCCGATCGGTTCCTGCGCACTGGCAGGGACGACCTTTCCCATCGACCGCCGGCGCGAGGCAGAACTCCTTTCGTTCTCGGATGTGTGCGGTAACAGCATGGACGGCGTCTCTGACCGCGATTACTGCCTGGAAATGCTCTCTGCGCTTTCCATCGTCATGATGCACCTCTCCCGCCTTTCCGAGGAGCTGATTCTTTGGAGCAGTTGGGAATTCCGCTTCGTGGAGCTGTCGGATGCCTATACGACCGGTTCTTCCATCATGCCGCAGAAGAAGAATTCGGATATGGCGGAGCTGATCCGCGGCAAGTGCGGGCGCGTTTACGGCGATTTGATGGGGCTTTTGACCACCATGAAGGGGCTGCCTCTTGCGTATAACAAAGATATGCAGGAAGATAAAGAGCGCGTATTTGATGCAGTCGATACCGTCAAGGCCTGCCTCGGCATTATGGCACCGATGTTCGCGACCATGACCGTGAAAAAGGAGAATATGCGTCTCGCCGCCGAGCGCGGCTTCATCAATGCGACGGACCTTGCCGATTATCTCACCTCGCGTGGGATGCCTTTCCGCGATGCCTATCAACTGGTCGGACGGATCGTTGCACTTTGCACGGAAAGGGGAGAGACGTTGGAGTCTCTGCCGCTCTCTGCCTATCGGTCGCTTTCCCCCCTGTTCGATGAAACCCTGTACGGCACCATCTCTCTCGATGCCTGTGTGGCACGCCGCACGAGTGAAGGGGGATGCTCACCGGCCTCCGTTCTTGCGCAGGTGAAGAAGGTACGCGCCGCGCTCGCCGGAGCGTAAGGGACCGGTGCGTCCGGTATATCCCCCATCGGGTGCAGCGGATACAGCGTGTGTCGATGAATAGTGCCGGGCTTTCCGGATCAAATCACTTCGTGTGGTCCCGCGACGCGGTCGCGGGACCACCGTTTTCGGTTTTTGGTGAAGGTCCGCATAGTTATACAGAATGAGCATGAATATTTTTATGAATATTCACATCAAATATACATCCAGCCGCGATTACCGGAGCGGAGCGTAAAACTGCAAAAAGAGCGGAACTTTGTCGGAATACAATGGAGTACTCTCCACTTTGCACAAACACAGAACACGTTTGCAGGCAGATTTGTCAATGTATACAAATTGAGTAAAAATTCAAAAATTCTGTTGACAAGTGAAATTTTATGCACTATAATTGGCTCATCAAACAAAACATGAAAGGTTACTACCATGAAAAAACTGATTGCTCTTATCCTTACGGCTGCCATGCTTGTTGCGGCAGCGCTCACCCTCACTTCCTGCGGCAAAGTCAAGATCGGTGTTCAGCAGGGCACCACGGGAGAGAAGTATTTGAACGGCGATGCCGACATGATGTTCGACGGCTTCTCCAACATTGAATGCATGGCATTCAGCAACGGCGGCCTCGCCGTTAAGGCAATGCTCAACGGCACCGTTGACTATGTGGTCATCGATAACGGTCCCGCCGCTCAGCTCGTTGCACAGAACAGCGACATCAAGATGATTGACATCGCACTGTCTACCGAAGAATATGCTTTCGGTGTAGACAAGGCACAGCCGGAGTTGCTCACCGCCGTCAATGCACTGATTGCGGAGATCAAGGCAAACGGCACCTTGCAGGCACTGTTCGACAAGTACGATGCCCTGACCTATGATGATGACGGTAACGTGACCGGCGGCGACGATGCCATCGTCGGTATCACCTCCGCTACCAAGGATGTGAGCAAGGCTGACAAGCAGCTCGTCGTTTCCACCAACGCGGCGTTCGCTCCCTACGAATACAAGAAGGGCGACCAGTTCTGCGGCATCGATATGGAGATCGCGAAGATGATCGCCGACAAGCTGGGTCTCGAACTCGTAATCGAGGATATGGACTTTGATGCAGTCGTCACCTCCGTCGGTAAGAACGGCGTGGACATCGCGATGGCGGGTCTGTCCGTGACCGAAACGAGAAAGCAGTCCGTCAACTTCTCGGATGCCTACTATGAAGGCGCTTACCAGGTGCTCCTCGTCAAAAAGAGCAACACTGAGTTCGATGCCTGCAAGACCAAGGCGGATGTCGAAAAGATCCTGAAAGCGAAATAATCGGGATGGGTAAGTACTGGAAGCTGTTTTACAGACAGTTCATTACCTATCATGCATACAAAACGGTTCTCAACGGTCTTCTTACGACCGTTGAGATTGCCGTGTTTGGGCTTCTGATCGGTATTTTGATCGGTACCTTGATCGCGGTCGTCAAGGTCATGCCGAAGTATAAGCGTCTGCCGCGTATTCTGGATAAGGTCTGTACGGTGTATGTGGCGTTCTTTCGCGGGACGCCTATGGTCGTACAGCTTTTGATCGGTTATTTCGTCCTTCTCCCGGCACTCGGGATCCCTGCCGACGGGGTCGCCGTGGCGATCCTGATCTTCGGTCTGAACAGCGGTGCGTATGTATCGGAAATTATGCGCGGCGGTATCAATTCCGTGGATCGCGGACAGCTGGAAGCGGGCAGGGCACTGGGTCTGCCGTACTGGGCATCCATGCTGAAAATCGTCATTCCGCAGTCGGTGAAGAACATTCTCCCGACGCTCGGCAATGAGTTCATTACGCTGGTGAAGGAGACGTCCGTCGTCAGCTTTATTGCGGTCACCGACCTGACCAAAGCCTTTCGTGCCATCGGTGACTCCAACTATGAGTACATCGTACCGTATCTGATGCTCGCCGCTGTCTATCTTGTGATCGTCTTGCTCATTACCTGGGGGATCAAGGCGATGGAAAGCAGGTTCAAACGAAATGAAAGATAACGGGAATAAGACGCCGCTCGTGGTTGTCGAAGATCTGCAAAAAAGCTTCAATGGATTGGAAGTGTTGAAGGGCATCGACGTGACGGTACATAAAGGGGAAGTGATTGCGGTCATCGGACCCTCCGGCTGCGGTAAATCCACGTTCCTGCGGTGCCTCAACTGCCTTGAAGATCCGACCGGCGGCGCAATCTACTTTGAGAACGAGAACATCGCCGATATGAAGGTGGATATCAATGTTCACCGGGAAAAGATCGGCATGGTCTTCCAGCAGTTCAATCTTTTCAATAACAAGACGGTGCTGGAAAACATCATGCTGGCGCCGGTGTATCTGCAATCGAAGCGTCTCCGCCGCGTAAAGACCAAGAACTTCTTTTGCAGGATCTTCGGTAAAAAGGACAAAATGGTCGAGATTGCGACCACGAAAGCAGCGATTAAGGCAGAGGCACAGGCGCGCGCGATGGAACTGCTCGAACGCATCGGGCTTGCGGACAAGGCGGATGCCTATCCGTCAACGCTCTCCGGGGGGCAGAAACAGCGTATCGCGATTGCCCGCGCGCTCGCGATGAATCCAAAGGTCATGCTCTTCGATGAGCCGACCTCCGCGCTTGATCCCGAGATGGTCGGGGAAGTACTGGATCTGATTCGTGAGGTCGCCGATGACGGCATGACCATGGTCATCGTCACGCACGAAATGGGTTTCGCGCGTGAGGTCGCCGACCGCATCCTCTTTATGGACGGCGGCGTGATCGCAGAGGAGGGGACCCCGGAAGAGGTCTTCGACCACCCGAAAAACGAACGCACCAAGCAGTTCCTCAACTGCGTTCTGTAACTTCAATGTCAACAAAGAGAGCGCCCGATTCCCGGGTGCTTTTTTTGTCGAAATACTATTGCAAACGGCGTCGGCATACGCTATAATGTGTTTGGTAAATAAAACATCACAGGAGGCAATTTTCATGATGACTGCATCTTACCTCCGTGCAAAGGCACGGGAACAACTCGGCAACAGCATTTTCTCCGAAAAGTGGCTGCTCATTTTGCTCGGCGGGCTGATCGCCAGTGCCATATTCGGAATTTCCAGTTTTATCTCCTTCCTTTTGTTCGGTGCCGTGATGGTGGGCATTTCCGCCATGACGCTCCGCCTCGTGCGTGACCCTGCGAGCCCCGTCCGACTGGAAGATCTGTTCTACGGATTTACCGACGGTCGTTTTGGCCGCTCTTTCATGACCGGGCTCCTCGTGTGGGTCTACACCACGCTGTGGTCGCTCCTTTTCGTCATCCCGGGTATCGTCAAGAGTTATTCCTATGCGATGACGTATTTCATTTCGCTCGATCATCCGGAGATGTCCTCGAACGACTGCATTACCGAATCCCGCAGAATCATGGATGGGCAGAAGATGCGCCTGTTCGTGCTTGATCTCACGTTTATCGGCTGGTACATTGTCGGTGCGCTCTGCCTCGGTATCGGTACGCTGTGGGTGGATGCCTACCATCGGATGGCGCGTGCCAACTTCTACGAAGAGCTGTGCGCGACCATGGGTACGGTGAGTACGGCACCCTCCGCGGGTGACACGACGGTCGGCTGATCCCTGACCAAAAGAGAACTCCCCGCCGGATGGCGGGGAGTTCTCTCGTATCACGTGTTTTTGTCGGTGGCTTTCCGGTAGGTGTCGTAGAGTACCTCGGCAATGAGGGTGTGACCCTTTTCGTTCGGGTGCAGCATCTCTCGGCGCAGGAGTTTCGGCTCCGTGCTCTCCTTGAAGGCGTTGTAGGTGTCGGCGACGGTGTAACCGAGCCGCTCGGCGTTTTCGTCCAGCACCGACCGGATGGGCGTGAAGATGGGCTCGATGAGGGAAGCGGCGGTTGCCCCCGGGCGCACGATGGAGAAATCCCCCTCGACGTCCCGCGCGACGTTGTGAATGTTCTGGATGAGTACCGTCGCATCCGGATTGACGGAGCGGATGATTTTCATAATGATTTCCAGGTCAGCGAGAAATCCGACCTTGATCGGCTCCGCCCGGCTGTCGAACTCCCGCAGAATTTTGACGAGGTTCGGTACGGTTGCGTCGGGGAAGCCCTCGTAGCCCGCGTCGCGGAAAAATTTGAGGATATTGTTCCCGCCGATGCTGATGGTGATGAGGTCTGCTTCGGCGAGTATCTGCCGTGCCCGCGGGTCGTCCGCTTTGGCGTACAGGAGGGTCACGAGATCACCCGTCGTATCACCGGCGACCCCCCAGTTGGTACTGACCCACTTTTCTCCGTCGGCGGAGAGTTTTTCGGTGAGTTTCGCCTCGTAGGAGGCACTTTCGTCCACGCCGTAATGCGCGGCGATGGAATCGCCGAGTATGAGCAGGGAATGGGTGCCGTCCGTCGTGATCGTCGCAATATATGCGTCCAGGGCGGCGTCCGGGTCCTCCCGCAGCGGGATCCCGCACGAGGTGAGCAGCAGGACCGCCGCCAGTAGAATCAAAACTTTTTTTTTCATCTGGATCCTCGATTGAATGGATTTCTCCGATAGTATTTCCACATACCCCGTTTTCTACGCATGAAAAAAGGGCGTTTTCGGATGAGAAAAAAGATAAAAACGATTGTTTACGAAGTCAGGGAGGTGCCGATGAAATCGGGCAACACGCCGTTAATTGAGATTCTTTACGAGGATGCACACGTCCTTGTGGCGGTGAAGCCGCAGGGGATGCCCTCACAGCCGGATCCGACGGGCGCGCCGGACGCGCTCACGCTCGCCGCGGCGGGCAAAACGCTTTATCCCGTCCATCGCCTCGATCGCATGACGGGCGGTGTCATGGTTTTTGCGCGGACACGCGCCGCCGCCGCCGCGCTCTCCCGCCAGTTTGCCGATCACGGCACGGAGGAGATCGGGAAGCACTATCTCGCCGTCGTTGCCGGTACCGTTCCGGGGCCGCTCACGCTCCGTGACGATCTTCTGCGCGATGCCCGCACGGGCATGGCACGCGTCGTCCCGGCGGGCAGTGGGCAGGAGGCACGCCTGACGGCATCCCCGATCGGCTACGCCACTTTTTCGGGCGGCGCGGTGACGCTCCTGGAAGTTCGGCCGGAAACGGGGCGTTTCCATCAGATTCGTTGTCAGCTCTCCGCGCACGGTTTTCCCATTCTCGGGGACGGTAAGTACGGGAGCCGCGTGCGCGTTCCGCTCGCTCTCTTCGCCGAGACGCTGACCTTCCGCCACCCGGACACCGGGGCACTCGTGACCTTCCGGGCCCCACGGCCGTCCGGCGGCGCGTGGGATGCCTTTACCGACTGTTTTTCGTCCTGACGGAATGCAACCGCCGCCCTTAAAGCGACGGTTGCTTACATTTTTTGCTCTTTTTACGCTTGCGGGGTGGACAAACGCGCGCACGCGTGCTACAATACTGTATGCTCGCCCTCGTGCGCGAGCGCGCCGCGTGCGTACCTCTGCGTACCCCTGCGTGCAGCGGGCGCGTCGGCATCCCGCCGGCACGATACCGTAGCGGGCGCGCCGGTCCCTACCCATAAAAAGGAGATCTCATGAAAAAAGTCATTATCACGATTGCACTCGTGCTCATCTGTTTCATCCCGACCTACGTGCTCGTCTTTCAGGCGATGCGTACCGCCATCCCCCCGGCGGTGCTGAACGGCACCGAGATTGCCCCCGCCTTCACCAACTGGCAGGTGCACACGGGGGGAGAGGAGACCTCGGATACGAACATCGGCCGTAAGCGTGCCGAAAAGAAGTTCAACAGGACCGATCCGCAGAAACTCGAATGCCTTGCCGACGCGGCGTCCCTCTCGTGGGAGATCGCACCCGACCGGGTGCGGATCGCCGTGTACGATCTCGCGGCGGAAACGCCTTTCGTCGGGTATCTCGCCCCGGAGGAACTGGCGACACACGCGCTCAACGGCAGCGGAGGCCACTTGCAGGTGATCGTCCTCGCGGACTGGTATTTTACCAAGACCGTGAGTGCCCGCGCCGCGTACAGCTTTGAGGTGGGCGAATGAGAGACGGGACGTATTCGGCGGCGGTGGAAGAGGTACTCGGGCATTTCGGCGAGTTCCCGCACACCGTCTGCATACTGACTTTCGGCTGTCAGCAGAACGAGGCGGACAGCGAGAAACTGCGCGGTATGGCGCATGAAATGGGGTATACGGACGTGCCCGACCCTGCGGACGCAGACCTGATCCTGCTCAACACCTGCGCCATCCGCGAGCACGCGGAGCAAAAGGTGCTCTCCTATGTCGGCAGGCTGAGGGAGTATCGGGAGAAAAACCCGTCCCTCGTCGTCGGCATCTGCGGTTGCATGACGGCGCAGGAGCACCGTGTCCGACAGATACGCGAGCGGTATCTGCAGGTTTCCTTTACGCTGGATCCCGCGTCGCTCGATCGCTTTCCCGAGACGCTCGCTGCCGTTTTGGGGGCAGGGAAACGCACGTTTATTCTGGGCTCCGAGACGCCCGAGATCACCGAGGGGTTGCCGACGGCACGTACCGTGCGGCACCGCGCGTGGGTTTCCATCATGTACGGGTGCAACAATTTCTGCTCCTACTGCATCGTGCCGTATGTGCGCGGGCGGGAGCGCAGCCGCGCGAGCGGAGAGATCATCCGCGAGGTGACGTCTCTTGTCGAGGCGGGGTGCCGGGACGTCACGCTCCTCGGGCAGAACGTCAATTCCTACCGCGGAGACTGCGATTTTGCGACACTGCTGGAACGCGTGGCATCTATCCCCGGCGATTTTCTCCTGCGCTTTATGACGAGCCATCCAAAGGATGTGCCGGATGCCCTGATCGACGTCATGGCACGCCACCCGGGGCGTATCGCGCCGCAGTTCCATCTGCCGCTCCAATCGGGCTCCGACAGAATTCTCGCCCGTATGAACCGCAAATATACGCGTGAAACTTATCTTGCGACGGTGGAAAAACTTCGCCGTGCCATCCCCGACATCGTTCTGTCGACCGATCTCATCATTGGTTTCCCCGGGGAGACGGACGAAGATTTCGCCGACACCATGCAGGTCGTGCGTGACGTGCGGTACGACATGATTTACTCGTTCCTCTATTCGCCGCGCCGCGGGACTCCGGCGGCGACCATGCCGGAGCCCGTCCCGGACGCTGTCCGCAAGGTACGTATGGCGGAGTTGCTGGAAACGCAAAACCGGATCTCACTCTCCCTGGCAGAACGCTACGTCGGCAAGACACTGCGCGTGCTCGCCGATGCCCCGGGCAAAGAGCCGGGGACGCTCACGGGACGTACCCCGGGCGGCAGGCTCGTCCATTTTCCGGGAGACGAGGTGCTCGTCGGGCAGTTCGTACAGGTGAAGATCGAACGCGCGGAGCCTTTTGCCCTCCGCGGCACAGTCCAAACAGAAACGAAAGGATAAAAACATGACCACACTCGAAAAAGCAACCGAACTGGCAAACGCCATTAAAAACGATCCGCTCCTCATCGAGTATCAGGCGGCGCGTGCCGCCTACGAGGCATCGCAGGAGCTGCAAACCAAAATGACGGAATACAACGCCCAGCGCGCGATCCTCGGGCAGGAGTTTTCCAAAGAGGTGGAGGAGCAGAGCCCCGAACTTTTGGATATGGTGCGCCACCGCATGGATGAACTCGCCTCCGAAATCGCCGCCATGCCGGAATACCGGGATTTCTCCGCGGCACAACTCAAAGTGACGGATCTTATGAACGCCGTCAATGCCGAAATCCAGCGGATCGTCTTCGGGGTGGATCCGAGCACGGCGTGCACGCACGACTGCTCCTCCTGCCACGCGAACTGCGGCGGTCACTGAGTACAGTATCTCTAACACCCGACGACATCGTCGGAATACGGACAGGAAACGGAAAACGCAATGGCAGAAGTCTTGGAAAAACGGTCGGACCTCAAAGATCCGACCCCGATGATGCAACAATATTTTGCCGTCAAGGACGAATACCCCGACTATATTCTTTTCTATCGCCTCGGCGACTTTTACGAGATGTTTTTCGAGGATGCGATGACGGCCTCACGCGTGCTCGAACTGACTTTGACCGGGCGCGATTGCGGTGAAGGTCGTCGCGCCGCCATGTGCGGCGTGCCGTTCCATAAAGCGGACGTGTACCTCGGGCGGTTGGTGGAGGCGGGCTATAAAGTCGCCGTCTGCGAGCAGACCGAGGACCCCGCCCTCGCCAAGGGGCTCGTCCGCCGCGAGGTCATCCGCGTGGTGACGCCGGGGACCATCACGGACGGGAGCCTGCTCTCGGAGGGGCAGCATAACTATCTCGCCGCCGTCTTTTACGGTGAGCACAGCATCGGACTCGGGTTTGCCGATATTTCGACGGGGCAGATCTATCTCACGGAACTGGAAGGGGAGGAGCGTGAAACGCGCCTTTCGACCGAACTCGGTATCTATGCGCCGAGTGAGGTGATCCTTAACGTGTCCGCAGAAGCGTGCCCCGGCGTTTTGAACTATCTCACGTCGAAACCCTGCGTCGTGTCCGATTCTCTCGCCCGTCTCTTTGACCCGTCGGGGGCGGCCGCCCTCATCGCGGAATGTGCCTCGGCAAAGACGGACCCGCTCGGTGACGGTGCTCTCCCCGTGACGGTCGGCGCGCTACTGGCGTATATCCGCGAGACGCAGAAATGCGAGCCCACCTTTGTCAGCGAGATCCGCGTCTATACCGCCGGGCAGTATATGGAGATGGATGCGGCGACCCGCCGCAACCTCGAACTGACCGAAACGATGCGCGCCAAAGAGAAGCGCGGCTCGCTCCTGTGGGTCCTCGACGAAACGGAGACCTGCCTCGGTGCCCGCCTCCTGCGCTCCTGGCTGACCCGACCGCTCGTGAGTGCGCCCGCCATTTTACATAGACAGAGCGCGGTCGCCGAGATGGTGGACAGTTTCGCACTCCGCGAGGAGATCGGTGCGTGCCTGCGCGGCGTGCTCGACCTGGAACGCCTGACGGCAAAGGCCGTTTACGGGACGGCGAACGCCAAAGACCTGCGCGCCATCTGCCGCAGTATCGAGCCCCTGCCGGCATTGAAGGCGGCGATTGCCGCGGCGAAGAGCCGCAACGTCCGCGAGATTGCGGACGGGCTGGACACCCTGGAAGACCTGCATACGCTGCTCGACCGGGCACTGGTCGACGTTCCGCCGTTTACCGTGCGTGAGGGCGGCATGATCCGCGAGGGCTATCACAAGGACGTTGATTATCTCCGCTCCGTCGGCGGGGATTCCGAAACCATCCTGCACGAGATTGAGGAGAAGGAACGCGCCGCGACGGGTATCAAAAACCTGCGTGTTTCCTCGAATAAAGTATTCGGTTTTTACATTGAAGTCACGCGGTCGCAGACCGATCTCGTCCCCGCGCACTATATCCGCAAACAGACCCTGACCGGTTGCGAGCGATATATCACGCAGGAACTCAAAGAACTCGAAAGCACCGTCCTCGGTGCCGCCGACAAACTCTGCGCCCTGGAATATGAACTGTTCGTCTCCCTCCGTGATGCGGTCGCCGCCGCGGCACCGCGCCTCCAAGCGGCGGCGGCAGCCATCGCGTCGCTGGACGTGTATCGTTCGCTGGCCGAGGTCGCCGTCCGGCAGAATTATTGCCGCCCCGAGGTGGACGTCAGCGATGTCATTGAGATCCGCGACGGTCGGCACCCGGTGGTGGAAAAGTTCGTCAGCGACAGTTATTTTGTGCCGAACGATACCGACCTGAATACGAGCTCCCGCCGCATGATGCTCATCACGGGGCCGAACATGGCGGGTAAGTCTACCTATATGCGGCAGGTCGCGCTGATCGCGGTGCTGGCGCAGATCGGCTCGTACGTCCCGGCACGCGATGCACGCATCGGGATTGTGGACAAAGTCTTTACCCGTGTCGGTGCCTCCGACGATCTCGCCTCCGGTCAATCCACTTTTATGCTGGAAATGAACGAGGTAGCGGGCATTCTGAAAAACGCCACCAAACGGTCACTCGTCATTTATGACGAGGTAGGGCGGGGCACCAGCACCTATGACGGGATGTCGATCGCCCGCGCCGTCGTCGAATACACGGCGGGCAGGAAACTGGGTGCCCGCGCCATGTTTGCGACGCATTATCACGAACTCACCGCGTTGGAGGGGGTCTGCGACGGCGTTGTCAATTATCATATCGTTGCGAAGAAACGGGGCGATACCATCCAGTTTCTGCGTAAGATCGTACCCGGTGCGACCGATGACAGTTACGGCATCGAGGTCGCCAAGCTGGCGGGTGTGCCGAATGAGGTCATAAAGCGTGCCCGTGAGGTGCTTGCGGAGATTGAGGCGGGGGCGGGCGTGCCCGCGCCGTCGTCGACCGCCGCCCGTGTGCGGGAGCCCGCGTTTGACCTTATGGATTCGCTCCGCGAGAGTGAGGCGGACGCAGTCGCCGCAAAACTGCGGGAGGTCAACCTGGATACACTCACCCCGCTGGAAGCAATGAATCTGCTTTTTACGCTCAAAAAGATGCTTTCCTGTTCATAAGGAGACAAAATGGGAAAAATCAACGTACTGGGCTTTGAGATTGCGAACCTGATCGCCGCAGGCGAGGTTGTGGACCGACCGGCGTCCGTGCTCAAAGAACTGGTGGAGAATGCCATCGATGCCGGGGCGGATCAGGTGACCGTACAGATCCGCAGCGGGGGGATCCTCTCCATCCGCGTCGCCGATAACGGCTCCGGTATGACACCGGAGGATCTGCCGGTCGCCATCCGACGCCACGCGACCAGCAAAATCCACGCCGCCGACGATCTCAACCGGATTATGACGCTCGGTTTCCGCGGAGAGGCACTTGCCGCGATCGCCGCCGTCTCGGAACTCACGATCATCACCAAAACGCCCGATGCCGAAAACGGCACGATGCTCGTCGCGGACGGCGGTACGGTGACGGACCTGACGGAGGTCGGTGCCGCCGACGGTACGACCGTACTCGTCGAGCACCTGTTCGGGCGGGTCCCGGCGCGCCGCAAGTTCCTGAAAAAAGACAGGACCGAGGCGCAGGCGTGCGCCGCACAGATGGAGAAGGTTGCCATGTCGCACCCCGAGGTCGCCTTCCGTTTTCTTTCCGACGACGTGCTCAAATTCACGACGGCGGGTGACGGAGACGTAAAAAACGTCCTGTGGGCACTCTACGGCAGGGATTTCGCCGCAAAACTCCTCGCCGTATCGGGGGAGGGGGACGGCGTGCTCGTCTCCGGCTACGTCGGCAGGAGCGATAATGCCTACGGCAACCGTAATATGCAAAACGTTTTCATCAACGGCAGATACGTCAAGAGTAAGACCGTGACGGCCGCGCTGGAACGCGCGTTTACTTCCTATATGGCTCCTGAAAAATATCCCGTCTCGGCACTGTACCTGGAAATTGACCCGTCGCAGGTCGATGTCAATGTGCATCCCGCCAAACTGGAAGTGCGTTTCTCGGATGAGAGGCGCGTATTCGATGCCGTCTATTGGGCGGTGCGTTCCGCACTGGAACAGAATACGGAAAGACCGTCCATCTCGCTCGGCGATCCCTACAAAACCGCGCGGGCGGTGGATGCCTTCGCGCCGATCGGCGCGAAACTCGGCGGTGAACAGGTGGCGATGATGCCCCCTCCGCTCCACCGCCCCCCGCAGTCCGGGGATGCCGGTGCAGCGGCGTACGCACCGTCATCCGCGCCGGCGGCCGCCCCGGCACGGGTAACTGCGACGGCATCTGCACCGATGCCTGCCGCGCCCCGCTCCGCCGCCGTGGCGACGCCGCGTGAGGAAATGACCCCGGCGGCATCCCTCGCGTTTTTGGAGACGTTGCGGGAAAGTACCGCCGCACTCGGTGAGGACGCGGTTGCCGCGCCCGCCGCCGTATCGGCGACGGACGGGATAGCCGACACCGCCGCAATGGCATCGGACACGGTTTCTGCCGACGGTGCGACGGTGTCGCCCTCCGTCCCTCTCCCGACCGATGAGGGGGCGATGTCGGCGGGCACACCGTCGGAGACGACGGAGGGAGAGAGCGAAACGACCGCCGTGCCCGTATTCCGCTATCTCGGGTGTGCCTTCAAATGCTATCTGATTGTCGAGGTGGGGGAGGAATTGCTCCTCATCGACCAGCACGCGGCACACGAGCGCATCCTGTTTGAGCGGTTGCTCGCAGAGCAAAAACGCGAGGGGAGGATCCCCTCACAGGGATTGCTCATCCCGCTGACCGTTCCACTGACCCCGGAGGAACTCGCGGCGGTGGAGGACGCCGCCGGCGAACTTTCGGACATCGGTTTCACGTTTTCTCCGACGGCGGAGGGGAAGGGCATTGCGCTCCTCTCGCTTCCGAATGCCGTCTCCCCCGGCGAGGCGGTGGATCTGTTCACCCGCATGGCGGGGGATCTCGTCGCCGCGGCGGGGACGCCGGGGATGACGAACGCCAAGCGACGCGAGCGCGCACTCTATCAGGTCGCCTGTAAGGCGGCGATTAAGGGCGGGAGAACCTATACCGAGGAGCAATTGACACATCTGATCGAACAGGTGCTTTGTCTCCCCGACGTTACGGTGTGCCCGCACGGCAGACCCATTGCGTATCGGCTCTCCAAAAAAGAACTGGACCGTTGGTTTGACCGCATCAAATAAGCAGAAGAGGGGTTTGCCGCCCTGTCGGCGGCAGCCTGTATAAAGGAGTCAATATGGCATTTCATCTACTCAAAACGGAGGGTCACGCGCGCCGTGGCAGAATGGAGACGGTCCACGGGACGATTGAGACGCCGGTGTTCATGAACGTGGGCACGAGTGCCGCCATCAAGGGCGGGGTGTCCACGATGGACCTCAGGGACATCCGCTGCCAGGTGGAACTATCCAATACCTATCACCTGCACATCCGCCCAGGGGACGACCTGATCTATCGCATGGGCGGCCTGCATCGCTTTTTCAACTGGGATAAGCCTATTCTGACCGACTCCGGCGGGTTTCAGGTGTTTTCGCTCGCCAAACTGCGTAAGATTACGGAGGAGGGCGTGCATTTCAGTTCCCACATGGACGGTGCCAAGATTTTCATGGGACCCGAAGAGAGTATGCGGATTCAGTCGCACCTCGCCTCGACCATTGCGATGGCGTTTGATGAGTGCGTGGAAAACCCGGCACCTTACGAGTACGTGAAGAAGTCCGCAGAGCGCACGGTGCGTTGGCTCGCGCGTTGCAAGGCGGAGATGGCGCGTCTGAACGCGCTCCCCGAGACCATCAACCCGCACCAACTCCTGTTCGGCATCAACCAGGGCGGTACCTACGAGGATCT
The DNA here is from genome assembly GCA_934432675.1 of uncultured Eubacteriales bacterium. Classification (GTDB taxonomy): domain Bacteria; phylum Bacillota; class Clostridia; order Oscillospirales; family CAG-272; genus UBA1740. The sequence goes on from CAKRYT010000001.1 coordinate 93,743, forward strand.
CCGCGTGGAGAGTATGTGCCGCACCCGCGAACTTGACTTGGACGGCTATGCCATCGGCGGGCTCGCCGTCGGGGAGGAGACCGAGGTGATGTATCACATCATCGACGTGGTGGAGCCCCATATGCCCACGGATAAACCCAGGTACCTCATGGGGGTCGGCACGCCGCAGAATATTTTGGAGGGTGTGCGCCGCGGTATCGACTTCTTCGATTGCGTCATGCCAAGCCGCAACGCGCGGCACGGCAACCTGTTTACCTGGCACGGGAAAATGAATATCAATAACGAGCAGTATTTTGCCGACCCGAAGCCGATTGACGAGGGGTGCGGTTGTCCTGCCTGCCGCCACTATTCGCGTTCGTATATCCGCCATCTTTTCAAGGCGCGCGAGGCACTCGGTATGCGGCTCTGCGTCCTGCATAATCTGTACTTCTACAACGAACTCATGGAGAGGATCCGCGCCGCGCTGGATGCCGGCTGTTTTGAAGCGTTTTACCGTGCCGAGATCGATATTCTCGGTGCACGTTCGAGGGACTGATGATGAAACATGGATTTTTGCGACGGATCGGTGCGCTCGCCGTCCTGCTCCTTTGTCTGACACTTCTGCCGATGCTCGCATTCGGTGCCGGTGCCCGTGATACGGGCGACGGAGACCCCATGGCAGAGGATTCGGTCGAGTACGTTATCTATCTCGGCGGCGTCCGCGTGACCAAGCAGAATTGCACGGACATTTTCGGGGACGGCGGCACAGCCGCCTACGACCCCGGGCGTAATCTCCTGACAATCACCGGCGGGCAGAACACCACGATTGCCGCCGCCGCAATGGCGACACCGGAGGAAGACCCGAAACCGTTCGGTACTTACTCGCTCTATGCGACGGAGCCCGGCCTCAGAGTGGAAATCTCGGGCACGGTCAGACTGACCCACGGGATTTACCTGAAAAAGGGGAGCGTAACCGTCAAAGGCAACGCGACGAGGGTCACTTTTCTCGGCGGGGACGATTCTCCGACCTATATCACGGTGGCGGACGGCAACCTGAACGTGCTGGACGGCAGTAAGGTCATTTGCGAATCGCTTTCGGCAATCAAAAACGATTGTTTTTCCGCGACCAATGTGGTCGTACAGGGCGGTGCCGTGGAGGTAAACGGTGAGGGAACGGTGCCTGACTTTTCCCATATGCTCTTCGGCAAACAGTCGGTCCGCATCCGTGAGGCCACGGTAGAATACCGGGCGAACTACATGGGTTGCGAGACGTTCCTTGCCTCCGACGGCGATATTCAGATCACCGAGGGAAAAGTGTATGCGAGGAACGCCCGCGTCTTTCTGCTCCTCGGGGGCGGGAAACTGTCCGTCGGTGCCAACAGTATGCTTTGGGCAAACAACTGCCTGCACGGGATGCAGATCATCGGTGATGCGGATCTGCGCAAATCCACGGTGGAGATCTCATCCTTTTACAGCGGCATCGTGCTCTACTCGTTGAAGGATAACACGTTCCGCGCACAGGATTGCAGAATTACGCTGAAACAACCGGGCTATGAGGCACTGGAACAGCTCATGAAGCCGAATGCGGAGGCGAGCGGCAACCCCGATCAATATATGGCGAACAGTCGCGCGGACTATGAGCGCACCGTCACCAAGGCAGAGAATGCCGGTTTTTATGCCAATCGCATGACCATGGAGTTCTCCGACTGCTGGTTGGACATCACCGGATACAGGACGGGGATTTTTTACCGTTCACAGGGCAAGACGCTCTCTTTGCGTGACGGGTGCCGCCTGTCGGTGGATGCAGTCAGTGCCGCGTTGGTCGCCATGGTGACGGAGGCAGATTCCGTCAGTTTCGGCAGCCGTATGAGCGGAGACGTCGCGGTGCAGGTACTGCCTGCGGAGTCGGTGCTCGGCGATTTCGGAAAATACCTCGTGACGCTGGTCGCCGGGGACGGGGAACTGACGCAGAAGAGTGAGAAACGCCTCGGCGCGCCGCAGGATGTGTTTGACGCATACAGCGGTTTTGCACAAAGGGTGGAGACAACGGTCGATGAATTCCGGATGTCGTCCGTTTTCCTGCCGCTCGGCATTTTACTCGCCGCCACCGGGTGTGCGGTAGCGGTGTATCTGCTTTGCCGCAGCCTGCGACGTGCCCGCGGCGAGCGCGGAGCGCAGGCGAAACCCACACGGTCGGGGGAGACCGGGGCAGGAGAGGAGACGGAGCATCATGCGGACTAATCTGACACGGGGGGGCGGCTACCGCTTTGCCTCCGAGGCATGGGGGGGCGGGATTTATGCCGCCTCGGCCAAACGCATACTCCTCGCCGTGACGGCAGGAGAAATCTCCATTAGCGGGACTGTCGTTTCCGTGTACCCGGGAGATCTTTTGTATCTTTCTCCGGATGATATTTGCTATGTGGCAGAGGGGGGCACTTTTGACGCCGCCTGCTGGTACTTTGAAGATGCCGACCTCATCTGCGCCGACGAGATGCTCGGCGCGGCCGTGTACGGGGTCTATCCGTCCCCGGGGCAGACGGCGGATGTCAGAGCCATCCTGGAACGTGCCGCGGCGCGCGCCGACGCCGTCACGGCACAGGAGGTGTTGCTCACGCGCATGATGCTCTCCGAACTGCTCCTGCATTTGCCGGACTGTGCGCGGGCGCAGTCGGATGAGGGGAAAATCGCTCTGGCGGCCGCGTACCTGACGGCGCATTTTGACGAGAACGTGTCGCTTGATACGCTGTGTGACTCCGTCGGCATCAGCAAATTCTATCTTTGCCGTGCTTTTCGGCGCGTGACGGGGCTGACCCCGCACGCCTATCTGAATCTGTATCGTGTGCTTTGTGCGGATCGGCTCCTGCGGTCGGGAGTCGGTGCGATGGCATGCGGCGAGAGGGTCGGGTATCGGGACTATACGACGTTCTTCCGCTCCTATAAAAGGATCGTCGGGAGTGCGCCCTCCGCCGGTCTTGCAGAGGCGACCGTATGAAGAAAAAGAACAAAAAGAACAAGGCCGTACAGGAACGCCGCCTTTTGCCGACGATCCACACGGTAGAGGATCTGCGTCGGTTGCCGGACGATATGATGCCGCGCCTCGCCGATGAGATCCGTTCCTACCTGATCGAGCGGGTCAAATTGACCGGCGGGCACCTGGCATCCAACCTCGGGGTGGTAGAACTGACGCTGGCACTCCATCGCGTATTTGATACACCCTACGACCGTATTATCTGGGACGTCGGTCATCAGTGCTACGTCCATAAACTCGTGACGGGTCGCGCCGACCGCTTTGATACGCTCCGCACCCCCGGCGGGCTCTCCGGGTTCCCGAGACGCGAGGAGAGCGAGTTTGACCCGTTCGACGTGGGGCACTCCTCCACCTCCATATCCGCGGCACTCGGCTTTGCGACGGCGGATGCCCTCGCGGGGGTGACCGACCGCTACACGGTCGCCGTCATCGGCGACGGGGCACTGACCGGGGGACTTGCCCACGAGGCACTCAACAACTGCAAGAAAAACTATCCGATGGTCATTATCATCAACGAAAACGATATGTCCATCTCGCCCGTGACGGGCTCTTTTCCGAAACTGGTATCCAGACTCCGCATCTCCCGGAATTATCAACGCATGAAATCCGGGACGAAGCAGGCTTTTCTCAAAATTCCGCTCATCGGTAAGCCGCTCTACTACGTCATGCGCGGTGTCCGCAATTTCGTGCGGGGGCTCCTGTATCGTCACAATTATTTTGAGGACATGGGCTTTACCTATCTGGGCCCTTACGACGGAAATGACTACGAGCGCGTGAAACGCGCCCTGGAAGAAGCCAAAGCCAAGCAGAAAAGTGTGGTCGTCCACCTGCACACGAAAAAGGGGAAAGGTTACTCGCGCGCTGAGTCGCATCCGGACCGGTATCATTGCGTGAGCCCGGGCTCTCCCGTCTCCGAGGCCTTTCATACCGCCTTCGGGGAGGAACTGCTCGCGCTGGCGGAGGAAGACCCGTCGGTCTGTGCCGTCACGCCCGCGACGGGCGTGACGACAGGGCTTACCGCCTTCGGTGAGGCATACCCGGAACGGCTTTTCGACGTCGGCATTGCCGAGGGGCACGCGCTGACTTTCTGTGCCGGGCTCGCCGCGGGCGGGCAGAAACCGTATGCAGTTATCTATTCCAGTTTCTTGCAGCGCGGCTATGACCAGATTCTGCACGATATTGCTCTGCAACATCTGCCGGTGCATATGATGATTGACCGTGCGTCGCTCGCCCCTGCGGACGGAGCAACGCATCACGGCATCTATGACGTGGCGTTTCTTTCCGAAATGACGGGTGTGGAAATTCTTTCTCCCGTGACGATCGGGTCACTCCGTGCCATGATGCGCGCCCGTGCCGATACGAATCATCCGGTGGCGATCCGTTACCCGAACTGTATGGAGGACCCCGCCGTCCGTGACGTGTTTTACCCGTCAGGGGATTATGACGTGATCGGTACCCGTACGAGCGGGGATCTGCGCTCTGCCGAGGCAGTCATTGTCAGTTACGGTGCCGCTGCACCGCGCGCGCTTGCCGCGCGCACCATCCTTTCCTGCGGCGGGCACCGTGTTGAAATGCTCCTGCTCGAAGACCTGACGGATATGGAACGGGCGGCACGCCGCCTTGCCGATGAGGTCGGTCAGGGTATCCCCGTCGTGTTCGCCGAAGAGGGTATCTATACGGGCGGTGCCGGTATGCGTCTTGATTGTGCACTGCATCCGCTCCGTCCCGATATACCGTTTGAGGTTTTGGCGATCCGTGACGGCTTTGCCATGCCCGATGCGCCGTGTGACATCTATGAGTATTTCGGCATCTCCGTGGCGGACATTGCTTCCGCCGTCCGACGGCATCTGCACGGGGGGGCGGAAGAATAACCCCGCACGCGGCATGCGTCTTATCGGTTGAAAACGCCCTGTCCGGCAGGGCGTTTTCTGTGCGAAAGTGCCGAAAGCGGGAGGTCCTGCCTGTCTGATCACACAAAAATTACAAGTCTGACATAAAAACAATTTGTTTTTGCGCCGAAATCTGTTATAATAGAATTGCAGAGAGGAGCAGAGGCAGATCGTTCCGCTCCGCTCTGACAGCACGGAAAGGACGATCCACGCGGATCGGAGGGAAAACTATGGTCATTCATGTAGTCGGCAGACAAATGACGGTCAGAGAATCGCTCAGGGACATGATCGAGAAGAAACTTCATAAGTTCGATAAGTTCTTTGACGCGGACACGCCCGCATTCGTAACCTGTAAAACACGGAAAGGGGCAAAGATCATTGAGATTACGGTGACCTACGGCGGGACGGTCTTCCGCTCCGAGGAGGAGAACGAGACCTTCCAGACGGCACTCGACCGTGCCATGGAGACGTTTGAGCGGCAGATCCGCAAGAACAAGACGCGGTTGCAGAAACGCGTACGTCCCGAGGGGCTGACGGCACCGACGGATGCGGAGGACGACTATACGGAGGAGGCGGAGTTCAAGATCCGCGTCAAGACCTTCCCGTTCAAGCCGATGACGCCCGAGGAGGCTATTCTGCAAATGAATCTTTTGGAGCATTCGTTCTTCGTCTTTACGGATGCCGATACGATGAATGCGGCGGTCGTCTATCGCCGCCGTGACGGTGACTACGGGTTGATTATGCCCGAGCTTTGATGCCGTCGGCATTCGCCGATATACCCCGGGAGGAGCCGCCGATGCGGCTCCTCCCTCGTTTTCGGTGGGTATCCCGTTTAGTTTGAGGAGGTGTTTGTTGACGTAGTCAATAGAGAAAGAGCATTTTTTCTGCAAACTCTTGATTTTTCCACCGCCGTATGCTACAATAGCAACGTTACGCCGGAATGATGGAATTGGCAGACGTGCTGGACTCAAAATCCAGTGGTGGCGACACCGTGCGGGTTCGACCCCCGCTTCCGGCACCACAGCCCCGCGGGTTGCCCGCGGGGCTGTTTCTGTAACCGGATGGCGGATGCCGTGCGGATACGTTCCGTCCCGGCGTCACACGCCCCCCGACTATGTGGGTAAATGAAGAGTAGAGGAGAGTAGCCCCATGCAGGAATACTGGGATCTGTATGACCGCGACCGCCGCCCGCTCGGGCGCGTCCATCCGCGCGGTACGCCGTTGTCGCCCGATACCTATCACGTTGTCGTCCATCTTTGTCTTTTCAACGGAGAGGGGAAAATGCTCATTCAGCGTCGAGTGAATGACAAGGACACTTTCCCTGGATTTTGGGACCTTTCCCTCGGTGGCAGTGTGCTTGCAGGGGAGGACAGTCACGGTGCCGTCGTGCGTGAGTGCACGGAAGAACTTGGGTTTGCGCCCCGCCTTGCATCGGCGCGCCCCTACCTGACCGTGCATTTTTCGGAGGGGTTCGACGATGTCTATATAGCGACGTGTGAGGAAAGCGAACTTTCCGTGCACCTGCAAACGGATGAAGTCGCGGAAATTGCGTGGGCAGGGGAAGAGGAGGTGCTCTCCATGATAGCGGCAGGCACGTTCATCCCGTATCATGTGCCGTACGTTTCGCTCCTTTTCCGTTATCGGCACTATCGCGGTAACTTTTCGCTCTCCCCGGTGTCACCTCCCTCGGTCTGACCGGGTAAAAACAGCACCCCTACCGTCACAACGGCGGTAGGGGTGCTGTTCGTTTACGAGGGGTGTTATGCTTTCGGTGCACCGTCCGGCGGATATTTGTGTCCCAGGCGCGTCAGTTCCTCGCGCGCCTCGCGGCTCTGCCAGGAGATGCTGAGCAGTCCGTTGCAGTGCGGCACCACGTACATATCGGGCTCGGGGCAGGTATACTCCTTGTTGTTTTTCCATAGGTGGTAGGTCATGTTCTCACCGAACTGTACGTAGTCGCCCTTCGGTGCGAAGAACGTGACGGTTGCGTCGCAGAGCCCTTCGAGGATGATGTGGTGATCGACGAGCAGCGTTTCCGGTGCCGCCCGACGGCAGGTGATGCTGGAACGCTCCTTTTGTTTTACGAACACGCGCAGCTCGTCGTGCCCCCAGACCTTCGGGGTCACGTAGGCGGTGCCGTCCTCGACGATGGCGTCACATGTAACGGGGATCGGGGCACCGTAAGGCGTCGAGAGTGCCGCGCGGATGGTCGTGTTTTTGGAGAATCCGGTCTGGAAGTACCCTCCCCGGCAGGCCGGGTAGAGCAGGAGCGGGAGTTTATCATTCGGACCGAACGCAAAGAAACGGATCGTGACACCGAATTTTTGGAGGGCAAGCCGCAAAAGCGTCCCGACCGGGAAAAATTTGGCGTGATCGAGCAGTTTCGGGATCTGCCCGTTGATGTCAGCGTTGTGGGGAAAACTGCCGCGGATCCAAGCCACACCGGCTCTGCCGTTGTAGGTACCGTAGGTGCGCGTTTCGTTGCCCCCGCGGACGGTGACGGTCACGTCCGTGCCCGGCCGTGCCACTTCGATCAGCCCGCCCCCCGAAACCAGGGGCACGTGGCGGAGCGTGTGGGAAACGCCCCCGTTTACAAACGTGTCTTCCGTCAGCGTCGTCGAAATGTCAAAATCGATGCCGCGCAGAGAGGTCGTGTGCGTGATGCCGATCAGTTCGAGAATGCTGTCGGAGGCATTCGCGGTCGAGCCGTAGAACAGGACGCGGAGCCCTGCACGGATGGCTCTCAGAATGCCGCTTTCATGGAGCGTTCCCGCATCCGGGACGCGGGAGACGAGAATCGTGTGGCGCAGTTTTTCGGGGGGGCACGTCGCGAGGTTGACGTCCGAGATTACGCTGCCGAGCGGGAGCCCGGCGTCCACGGCGGATTCCATGTACCAGTCGTCGAGGAAAATGTCCTCCGGCTTGCGGTCGCGGAGCCCGTGTTCGCAGTAATACCGGAAGGGATACACCCACGTCAGGAGCCCGGGAGCATCGGAATAGGTGTCAAATGCCGCGTTCAGGTGCGGTATGACTTCGACCGGCAGTCGTTCCGGCATATGACCGAACGAGTCGTCACAGGAGAGCAGGTTGAGTCCTGCCGGTCGTGTCACGTCCCCGCTGCCGTCCAGACGCGCCGTCGAGAGGGGCAGATAAATGTCATGCGGATTCCCGCCGTAACGATCAAACCACGGGGAGTTGTACCACCACGGGTCATGAATGTAGTAGCGGAAGAGATAGCCTTTCCCGGTCATTTCGGCAATATGCGAGAGATAACCGACGAGTTCCAGGCCGAAACGGGAGTCAAGCGCCGCCCACGGGGAGTTGGGAGGGGTCAGGAAAGGGTAGGAATAGATCGTATCCACGGGGGACCCGTGCGTCGCGATGTCGATTGCGGTCGAGAGATTGGTGCCCCGTGCCTCGATGATCCGGTCGCCGAATGCGTGCGTGAACGTTTCCCAGAAACGACGGATGCCGTCGCGTGTCGTCTTGATGTCCTCGGTGCGGAATCGTTTGCCGTCGAAGACCTGTCCCTGCCAGTTCCATGCGCTGAAAGCAAAGCCGAAACCGTTTGACAGCCACAGGCCGTCAAAACCAAGGTCGTCGCAGAAACGACCGGCCTGCCGCCCGAGGAACTCGCCGAACGGCGTACCCTCCGGGATGCCGTCGGGGTAGGTGGCATACGGGTGTTTGTCGGCGTGCAGGGTGGCGGCGGCGTTGACCCAGCCCTTGACTTTCCCGTCCATGGAACTGTCTCCGGTGGTACAGATCACGTTTGAGCCGCTGGAGATCTCCGTGTGACGCTCGAACTTGAAGGAAGACGGAGCGAATTCGGGGCCCGGGTCAAAGGTCGCGATGACCTTGATGTCCTGACCCGTCACGTCGCGACCGACTTCCTTAATAGCGGTCACGACCCGTTTCAATTCCCCGTAGGTAAACTTGCGGAGCCCATCGGGACCGCGGTAGGGGAACGGACGGACGTGCAGGCTCAGCCACTGCTCCGGTGTGTGAATGGTGCTTTCGTCGACCGTCGGATTGCCCGTTCCGATGTACTGGCACCAGGGGAAATCGTCCTCCTCGCGCCCGTTGTAGTCGAGGATCTCGCTGCCGTCCGCGACCCAGAGCATGACGGCGGTCGAGGTGCCGCGGCGGATCAGGGGCATCCACTGGCGGAAGAGTGTGTGCGCGACCGCGCGGCACCCCTCCGGGGAGGTGTCTGTAAAGGGTTTCAGGCTGAGTTCCAGTTCGACCCGTCCGGCACCGCACCCGTCATGATAATCGTAATCGTGTCTCATCATTGTCCCTCCTGCGTTTTTGCTTTTGCCGGATTTCCGCCTTGCGGATCAGCGGACGATGACGGCAGGGACGCCGAGAATTTCGGCGATCTTCGCGATCTCGTCGGCATGGTGTCCGACGCCGAGCGCAAAGTGATGGGTCGGCCCCTCCATGACCCACTTCTTCATGAATTCACGGGTCGTGGGGGCGAAGAAACCGCGGGTATTCGTGTTGCCCGTCGGGGGGATGGGACCGGCTTTGGAGTAGCCCTCGCCGATGACGAAACGGAATTGACCGTCCGGCGTCTGCGAGATGCCGAGCATGGTGATGGGGCCTTCCTTGATTTTGAACTCGACGGAGGCACCGTGACCGGGCTTGCCGTGATACTTTTTCAGGGAGCGGAGCACCGGCTTGCCCTCTGCGATGGCGATATGATGGGGGCCGTCATGCCCGACGAGAATAAAATCTTCGCCGAAGTCGATCGGGTGGAATTCCGCGAAACTGCCGCCGATGCCGAGACGGTCGAGAATGAGCATGGCGATACAGGTTTTGAGGTCGTATTCGCCGCACATCGGGTAACCGTCCTCGATCAGAAGAGAGTTGCCGACGATGAAGGAGGAGACGACGGCGGATTCCTCGCTCTCGGGCTGTCCTTCGTAGTAGTAGGCGAGACCGGTGAGATGATGCTTTTCGACAAAGGCGTTGAGTGCCGCCGCCGCACGGATGGCGTGGTCACGGTCCTCGGGGGTGAGTTTCATCGTGACGGGGTCGGAGACGGGGTCGGGGGTGTCGAAGGTGGCATCGATACGTGCGGCGAGTGCGGTCGTGTCTTCCGGTTTCACGGCGTTGTACATCGCTACGATCTCGTTGATTTCGAGCAGCGGTACGTGGATGCCGAAGGCCGCGGATGCCGCGGTCGGGTCGGTGTGCATGTCGTACATAGCCTCCATCGTGTGGCCGATGAGACCGATACGCGCACCGTGCAGGTTGTGCAGTACACGGGCGATGCGGCACCAGGAGTCGAGCGCGCGCTCCACCTCGGGATCATCGTAGAGTTTGCCGATGATGCAGTCGCGGATCGGGTGCCCCAGGCGTTTGGCGACGCCGGTGAACTCGGGGACGGCACAGATGCAGTCGTTTTCGAGCTGCATCCGCGTGTTTGCCTGCGAGTAGTCGAGGTGGGAGAGCGGTTGCAGGGCGGTGAGCACGATCGGCAGACCTGCGTCACGGGCGATGGGTGCAAAGACGGAGGAGGTCGCGTAGGTCACCATGTTGCAGAAGAGCAGATCGACGTCGCACCCCTTGATCCGGCGGAGCATTTCGTATGCCGCCTCGGAGGAGTCGGACATGCCGAAGTCGATGACGTTCACGCCCTGCTTTTCGAGCAGTTTGACGAAATCCTTGTGGTATTCCATAAGCCGGTCGAGCAGCCCGGGGAACTGCCCCCAGTAAACGGCGTGCCCGACGGCGAAAACGCCGACGGTCGCCTGCTTGCGAATCTGATTATCCATGTTTATGTACTCCTTTTCAAGTAACTTTTTTCATATTGATTATACGACGGAACTATGGTATAATCCATACAGAAATCAAAGACAAATTTGGAGAAAATACAGATGGGAGGGGCATCATGCGTTTTGAAGAGTGTCGTCCGTTTATCCGATACGCGCGTGACCTGACGCTGACGGCGGAGAGCGTTTATATGCGGAGCATCCCGTACGACGCCCGGCTGTTTTACGCGCGTCGGGGAGCGGGGGAGATCCTCGTCGACGGCAGAGCCTATCCGATGCACGAGGGCAGCGTGCTTTATCTGCCCCCGGCGACCCCTTACCGGTTGCTCGCCCCCGAGGAGAGCGTCACCTATTTTGCGCTGAACTTCGATCTCACCATGGATGCACGGTCGCAGGTCGTTCCGGTCCCGCCCGCTGTCGGGGATGCGTTTTCGGAGGACGATCTTCTGTGTCCCGTGCGGCTCACCGACGCACAGGAACTCAATGTGCCGCTACACCTGACGGGTATGCAGCTTTTGGAGCCGAGCCTGTCCAGCATCGGCGGGGAGTACCAGAAGCGGATGATCTTCTGTGACGCGCGCATGAGCGCAGTCCTTTTCAAGGTGCTGACGGACTGCGTCCGTCGGTCCCGCGTGGCAGGTAACACCTCCCGCCGCCGTGACGGGGGAGACATCCTGGACTATATCCAACAGCATTACCGCGAGAATCTGTCAAACGAGTCCGTTGCCGCGCGGTTCGGTTTTCATAAAAATTACGTGAGCGAACTCATCAAGATCGCGACCGGCCGCCCCATGCACCAGTATCTCCTGTATATCCGCCTGTCGCACGCGTGGGAAATGCTCGAAGGGGGCGAAATGACCATCGCGGACATTTCCGCCGCCTGCGGTTTCTCCGATATCTGCTATTTTTCCCGCTATTTCAAACAGATTTACGGTTACGCTCCCTCCTACTTCCGCAAGAAACTCGGCGGTTTGTAAAAAAATTGTGCTTTGTCTTGCGCGCGCGCCGGTTTATCGTATATAATGGATTTGTTTAAGAGAGGACGGACCGACCTATGGCCTATACAGAGGCGCAGGCACGCGCCATCATCGCCGATATGCTCCGACAGGGGGAGGACGCGTTTTGCGAACTGCTCGAAATGCGTCGCTCGCCGCTCTCCGACCTGGCGTCGATTCTGGCGGCGAGGGCGGCGGTGCCGACCGCCGACGCGCTCCGCACCCTCGCGGCAGACGCACCGTTTTCTGGCGTCGGCGGGTACGCACTTCCCGGGGACGTTTCCGATTCGTACCGCCCGTATCTGACCGCCGCCCTCTCGGTGCTTTCCTCACTGGACCGCGCGTCGCTCGCCGCTGCCCTTGCCGCCTATCCGACGACAGACGGCACGGTGCCGACGGCGGAGACACTGCTTTCCTGCCGCCGCCTGCCCGGCAGGTGCGCGTACCTTCGCAACCCGCTCTCGGACGAGGCGTACGATCTGCTCTCGGCAGAACTCGATGCGCCGACGGCGATGTACGTCGGCGACCTGACGGAGGCGTGTGAGGCGGTCACCCTCGGGGAGGCGGACTACTGCATCCTGCCGCTGACGGCATCGGACGGGCACCGTGCCGAATCCGTTTGGCGTCTGGCGCGTAACCATCGTTTGATTGCATCATCGGTCTGCCGCTTTTTTGACGGGGAGGATGTACCGATGCGCTTTGCCCTTTTCGGCAGCGCGCCGCGTGGCTGCTTTACGGGGGTGCCGGTGCTGGCACTGTCGTTTCCCTCGCTGGCGGGTGAGGGGTTGGCGGCTCTCATGAATGCTGCCGCCTGCCTCGGCACGGAGGTGACGCGGGCGCGGGCGGACGGCGGCGGTGAAATGACGCTCCGCGGCGGGGATATTACCTCGTTTCTCGTATATCTTTGCCTGTTCATCCCGGATTTTCGGGTGGACGGCTACTATTCCGACGAAGAAAGGAAACCGTTATGAAAACTTACACGTATAAGCCCACGGGCGTCTGCTCGCGGAAAATCACCGTACAGTTGACGGACGACAATGTGGTGGCGTCCGTTGCCTTTGAGGGAGGATGCAGCGGGAACACCCAGGGTGTCTCTGCGCTGATTGTCGGGATGACCGCCGATGAGGCGATCCGCCGCCTCTCCGGCATTCGCTGCGGTCCGCGCGCGACCTCCTGCCCCGACCAGCTCGCGCGCGCCCTGACCGAGGCAATCAAGACCGTTGCGGTCTGATCCCGTACGTACCGACAAATACAAGTGATGGAGGATAGATAGAATGGCTTTTTACCGCACCGAGTATGACAGATGGCTCTCGTCCGGCCTTTTGGATGAAACACAGATGGCAGAAATGGCATCCGTGCGTGATGACGAAGACGTTTTGAAACTCCGCTTCGGCATGGAGATGGATTTCGGCACGGCGGGTCTGCGCTCGACCATGAACATGGGCCCCGGCTGTATGAACGTGTTTACCGTGGCACAGACCACGCAGGCGATCGCCGAACTGATCATGAGCGAGGGGGCTTCGGCGCGCGGGGTTGCCATTGCCTATGACTCCCGTAACAATTCCGCCCTGTTCTCCAAGACGGCGGCGGAGGTGCTGGCAGGGAACGGGATTCCCGTTTACCTGTTTGACGGTATCCGCCCGACGCCCGAACTGTCTTTCGCCGTGCGTGAACTCGGCTGTATCGCGGGCATCAACATTACCGCATCCCACAACCCGAAGGAGTACAACGGCTATAAAGCGTACTGGGAGGACGGTGCACAGATTTCGCCCGAGCAGGCGAAGGCCGTCTCCGAGGCGAGAGGGAAGATCGACGTGCTCACGGGGGCAAAGCGGATGCCGCTGGATGCCGCTGTCGCGGCGGGCATCGTGAAGATGCTCGGCGAGGATTTTGACGAGCGGTATCTTTCCGCCGTGCTTGCCACCGCGATTGACCCGGACGGTGTCGCGGCGATCGCCGACACGCTGAAAATCGTTTACACACCTCTGCACGGTGCCGGCTATCGGCTGGTGCCGGAGATCCTGCACCGTCTCGGGCTGAAAAACGTCTATACCGTGCCGGAGCAGATGGTGCTGGACGGCAATTTCCCGACGGTCAAAAAGCCGAATCCGGAGTACCCGGACGTTTTCGCACTCGGGATTGCCATTGCCGACCGCGTCGGCTCCGACCTCGTGGTCGCGACCGACCCCGACTCCGACCGTATCGGGGTCATGGCACGCACGAAGGAGGGGGCATTCCGCACCATCACGGGTAACCAGATGGGCGCGCTCCTGCTCGACTATATCATCAAGGCACGCCGCGCCAACGGTACGCTCACGAAAGACGATTACGCCGTGAAGAGCATTGTCTCCACCGATATGGCGTATCGCATCGCGGAGGTGCAGGGAGTCAGACTGTACGACGTGCTGACGGGCTTCAAGTTTATCGGCGAGGTCATCAAGAATTACGAGACGGCGGGTAAGGCCGGACGGTTCCTCCTTGGCTTTGAGGAGTCTTACGGGTATCTCACCGGCTCCTACGCCCGTGATAAGGACGCGGTCGGCGCGGCACTCATGATCTGCGAGATGACGGCCTATTACAGCAAGCGCGGGCTGACGCTCTGCGACGCGCTGGAAGAGCTTTATAAGACCTACGGCTACTACCGTGAGGGCATGACCGACATCTATATGGAGGGCCTTGACGGGATCGAACGCCGCAAGCGCGTGATGGCGACCTTGCGGAACAATCCTCCGAAGGCCATCGGCGGTTGCAAGGTGGCGCGCGTCGGCGATTTCGCCGCCCGCACCTATACCGATCTCGCGACGGGGGAGAAGACGGACAGCGGGCTCCCCGCCTCGGATGTGCTGGTATATATTCTGGAAGACGGCGATAAGGTCATCGTCCGCCCCTCCGGCACCGAGCCGAAGATCAAGATTTATTTCCTGACGCATGCGGCGGATGCCGCGGCGGCAGAGCCGAAACTCAAAGCCTATATGGAGGACGCACAGCACTTCGCGGAAGTGTAAAGAAGCGGAAAGGAACAAAGCAACTTGTCTTATAAGCAGTCTCATATCCGTAATTTCTCCATCATCGCGCACATCGACCACGGGAAATCCACGCTCGCGGATCGCATCCTCGAACAGACGAGTACCGTTGAAAAACGCGATATGGAGGAGCAACTTCTCGATAATATGGATCTGGAAAGGGAGCGCGGCATCACCATCAAGGCGCGTGCCGTGCGCCTCTCTTACCGGGCAAAGAACGGCGAGGAGTATATCTTCAACCTGATTGACACTCCCGGCCACGTGGACTTCGGCTACGAGGTCTCCCGTTCGCTCAATGCGTGCGAGGGGGCGATCCTGATCGTCGATGCGACGCAGGGGGTGGAGGCACAGACACTCGCGAATGCTTACCTCGCGATTGACGCGAACCTGGAAATCCTGCCGGTCATCAACAAGATTGACCTCGCCTCCGCGGACGTGGAACGCTGTCGGAGCGAGATTGAGGATATTATCGGCATCCCCGCGGAGGGGTGTCCCGCTGTGTCGGCGAAGACCGGGCTCAATGTGGGGGACGTTCTGGAACGGATCGTGACGGATATTCCCGCACCGAAGGGCGACGAAAACGCACCGCTGAAAGCACTCGTTTTTGACTCCTATTACGACGCCTATCTCGGGGTCGTCGTCAATATCCGCCTGTTTGACGGCAGCATCCGCCCGGGCGACCGCATCCGCCTCATGTCCATGGGGGCGGTCTATGAAGTTGCGGAGGTCGGTACCATGTCGCCCTTCGGGCTCACGAAACGCGACGGGCTCTCGGCAGGGGAAGTTGGGTACTTTACGGCGTCTATCAAGACGGTCGGCGATACCCGCGTCGGTGACACGGTGACCGACGCCGAGGGCGGGTGCGAAACGCCCCTCCCGGGTTTCTGCGAGGTGCATCCGATGGTCTATGCCGGTATCTATCCGGCGGACGGCGCGCGGTACGGTGACCTGCGCGACGCGCTCGATAAACTGCAACTCAATGACGCGAGTCTCGTGTTTGAGCCCGAGACCTCCGTCGCGCTCGGTTTTGGTTTCCGTTGCGGTTTTCTCGGGCTCCTGCACATGGATGTGATCGAGGAGAGGCTTGAACGAGAGTTCAATCTGGATCTCATTACCACGGCACCGAGCGTTATCTATCGGCTGAAACTGCGGAACGGGGAAGTGCGGATGTGCGATAACCCGTCGAGTTACCCGGGTGCCGATGAAATCGAGACGGCATATGAGCCGATGGTCAAGGCGAGCATCATCACTCCGACCGAATTCGTCGGGGGCCTGATGGACCTGTGCCAGGATCGGCGCGGCGTGTTCATTGATATGAAGTACATCGACACGACACGTGTCGAACTCCATTACCGCCTGCCGCTCAATGAAATTATCTATGACTTCTTTGATGTGCTCAAAAGCCGCAGTAAAGGGTACGCGTCGCTGGACTACGTGCTCGACGGATACGAGCCCTCCAAACTGGTCAAACTGGATTTCCTCCTGAACGGAGACCCCGTGGACGCACTGTCCTTTATCGTCCACGAGGAGAAAGCGTATGCCCGCGCCCGCAAAATTGCGGAGCGGCTCAAAGACAATATCCCGCGGCAGTTGTTCGAGATACCGATTCAGGCGGCGATCGGCTCCAAGGTCATTGCCCGTGAGACGGTAAAAGCCATGCGTAAAGACGTCCTCGCCAAGTGTTACGGCGGGGATATTACCCGTAAAAAGAAATTGCTCGAAAAGCAAAAAGAGGGCAAGAAGAAGATGCGGAAACTCGGGAGCGTCGAGGTGTCGCCCGAGGCGTTCATGGCAGTGCTGAAACTGGATGATGAAACCTGACGTCGGGATTTATATCCATGTTCCGTTCTGCCGCCGTAAGTGCCTGTATTGCGATTTCTGCTCCTTTACGGACACCGACGAAAGTTTGCGTCGGCGGTACGTCGATGCACTGGTGAGGGAACTGTATGCGTACAGGGAGAAACTCGCCCCGTATCGCGTCAGCACCGTTTTCATCGGCGGCGGTACGCCGTCGCTCCTCGCGACAGAGGAGACGGAGCGCGTTTTCGACGCGCTCCGCAACTGTTTTGACCTGGATGCAGACGCCGAGATCACCTCGGAGGTCAATCCCGCGACGGCGGACGGGGAGAAACTCGCGCGCTGGCGCGCCCTCGGCATCAATCGTCTCAGCATCGGGGTACAGAGTTTCTCCGATGCGGAACTCAGTGCCCTCGGCAGACTCCATACTGCCGACGGGGCGGAGGCGTTTTACCGGGCGGCGCGCCGTGCCGGGTTTGGTAATATCGGGATGGACCTCATGTATGGGATTCCGGGGCAGACCAAGGCGTCCCTCGCGGCAACACTGCACCGCATGATCGACCTTGCCCCCGAGCATATCAGTGCGTATTCCTTCCAGGTCGAGGAAGGGACCCCCTTTTACGACCGTCGGGAGACGCTCGCACTCCCGAGCGACGACGAGAATGCGGATCTTTACGATCTCGTGACGCACACGCTCGCGGAGGCGGGCTATCGGCACTACGAGATCTCCAATTATGCAAAACCCGGCTACGAATCGAGGCATAATCTCCGCTATTGGCGAATGTCGCCGTATATCGGTGTCGGTGTCGCGGCATACTCCTATTTTGAGGGGGAACGGTACGGTCACGGCCGTGATCTCTCTGCCTACCTTGCGGATGATTTTACCCGTCGCCCCCCGGCGGAGCCCCGCGGGGCGGACGATACGGAGGAAGAGTATATCATGCTCGCCCTGCGGCTCGCCGACGGCATCGATGACGAGGATTTTCGGCGGGCATTCGGCGTGACGTTTACCGAGCGGTACGGTGCCGCTATGCGGGCGTACGCGGCGCGCGGGCTCGCCGTCGGGACCGGGCACGGCTGGGCACTCACCGACAGGGGGATGTACGTCAGCCTCGCGATCCTTGCGGATTTGCTCGACGGATGACGGGAATTTCCTTGCCGCCGCCCCTTGACGCTTGTGTGTCGCCGTGGTACAATAGCATTGACAGATTACATGGGAAGGAGATCACAGAGATGATCGACGAGACGAATAACAATTTGGAAGATACCGAGGATACCGTAGATATTTATACGTTGGTGGATGAAGAGGGGAACGAAATGGAGTTCCAGCTCCTCGCCGAGGCGGATATTGACGGCGCGCATTATGTTGCGCTCGCTCCCGCAGAGGAACTGACGGACGCCGAGGAGGGTGACTACGTCATCCTGCAACAGCTGGAAGAAGACGGGGAGAAGACGTTTGTGACCGTGGACGACGATGAAACGCTTGATCGCGTCGCGGAGTTCTTTGACGACCTCTTTTTCAGCGAGGTTGACTGCGACTGATTTTTCCTGCCTGCCCTGTGCGTGATAGCACTTTATTTGGACCGACACATTTGATAAGGGAGTTTGGTCTCACCGTGTGGGAATGCAGACCTCCCGCCGTCGCCCGTCTTTGACCGGTGCCGGCGGACGCTGGGAGCACAAATCCGGTGACAGGACACCCACCTGCCTGACGCAGGGTCAATCGGGTGCTACACGGCAGGGCGGGTTTCCCAAAGACCGTCCCCCGGGATTTTCCCGGGGGACGGTCCGTTTTCCCGGGAACCACGGGACACAAAAGCACGCGCGGCGTTCCGCCGCGCATTTTTTGTGTTTTATCAAAAAAATTTGCCGATGTTGCATCACATAGGTACTTGTGCTACAATAGGGTAGAAAAGTGAAAACGGCGAGAATTACCGAAAAATTGCAGGAATAAGAAGAATATTGTCCCCACCGCTTGGGACAGAGGGCTCCTTTCTCCCTTTCTTGTGGGAGTGGATGAGATAATTTGTGAAACGAACGAAACAAACCGTTGGAGATAACGACATTTTGCAAAGGAGACATAGGATGAAAAAGAACGTTTTGCGGCTGGCGATCATTCTGTTGTTGGTTGCGCTCTGCGTCATGCAGTTCAGTGCGTGCAGCGATGAGGCACCCACACCGGGCCAGTCGGGAAATGGGCAGACCGGTGGGGAAACCGGCGGAGACAATGACACCGAGACACCGGCGAGTAAACTGACTTTCGTGCTCAACAAGGACGAGCGGTCTTACACATTGACGGGGCTCTCCGACAAAACCGTAACCAAACTGACTATTCCTTCGACCTACCAGGGGTTCCCCGTGACGGGAATCGGGGAGCATGCGTTCAGTGGATGCACGGGCTTGGCTTTCGTGACGATTGGAAACGGCGTGACGAGCATAGGAAAGTATGCGTTTTCCGACTGTACAGGACTAACCCTGATTACAATTCCTGACAGTGTGACGAGTATCTGGGATCATGCGTTTTCCGGTTGCAGAAACTTAACCTCTATTACAATTCCGGATAACGTGACGGGCATCGGGTATATGGCGTTTTCCGATTGCCCAAAGTTAGTCGAAGTCTACAATCTGTCGGAACTAACCATCACTGCGAATCTCTATGATAACGGCGGGTTAGGTTACAATGCCAAAGTGATACATACCTCTCTTGATGAGGAAAGTATCCTGCACAGGACGGATGAAGGCTATTTGTTCTGCGTGCAGGGTGATCTTGTATGGCTAATGGGATATAACGGTAAAGATACCTCCACGACTCTGCCGGGTCGTTATGACGGTAAGACGTATGAAATTTATCCATATGCATTCTTCGGCTGCAACGGTTTGACCTCAATTACCATCCCTAATGGCGTGACAAGCATCGGGTGGTGCGCGTTTTCCAATTGCGCGGGTCTAACTTCGGTCACCATCGGGAACAGCGTTACGAATATTGAGAACTATGCATTCTCCGATTGCACGGGCTTGACCTCTATCACCATTCCGAACAGCTTGACGAGCATCGGGGATGAGGCGTTTTGCCGTTGCTGCAAGTTGGTTGAAGTCTACAATCTCTCAAATCTGTCCATTGAGGCTGGTTCGTATGGTAACGGCTACGTAGGTTACTATGCCGAAGCGGTACATACCTCTCTTGATGAGAAAAGTATCCTGCATAGGACGGATGACGGCTATGTTTTCTGTGTAGTGGGTGAGGATGTATGGCTGATTGGCTATACCGGTACAGATACCCTTCTGAACCTTCCGGGGTCATACGACGGCAGGAAGTATGACATGTATGATTACGCACTCGCCAATTGCATCGGCTTGACCTCTGTTGTCATCCCGAACAGCGTGACGAGCATCGGGGATGGGGTGTTCTCCGATTGCACGGGTTTGACCTCTGTCACCATCCCGAACAGCGTGACGAGCATCGGGGGGTGGGCGTTCTTCGGTTGCACGTGTCTGACCTCCATCACCATCCCGGGTGGTGTGACGAGTATCGGGAAGTATGCGTTCTACTGTTGTGTGAATCTGACCTCGATTACCATCCCGGACAGTGTGACAAGTATTGATGATGCGGCATTTGCCGGATGCACGGGTTTGACCTCTGTCACCATTCCGGACAGCGTGACGGGCATCGAGCAGGCTGCGTTCTCTGGTTGCACGCGCCTTACGAGTATTCAATACAACGGGACTAAGAAACAATGGGAAACTATTTTTAAGTGGTATAATTGGTCAAGCAATACCGGCGACTTTGTCGTGCATTGCTCCGACGGGGACATAAACTAATCCGACGCTTGATCATTCCGCATCACTCCTTCATTCAACGCGACCCCGCACCGAAAATCGGTGCGGGGTATTTTTCGTAGTCCCTGACCGTATATTGTAGCAATGATAAGATGGGGGGACGGGCGTTTTGCAGACTGTCGGGACGGTGGAAGAGCGGGGGCTCGGAGAGGCGGAGGTCGCGGCATCCCGCGAGAAGTACGGGGCAAATGTCCTCGTGACGCGCAAGAGGCGCAGTTTCTTTCGGGAACTGCTCGGTAACTTCGGTGACCCGATCATCCGGGTGCTCCTGATCGCGCTCGCCGTGAACGTCATCGTGTTGTTCCGCGAGATCAACTGGTTTGAGACGGGCGGGATCCTGCTCGCCGTTTTTCTGTCTACCTTTGTCTCGACCGTCTCCGAGTGGGGAAGTGCCCGCGCGTTTGAGCGACTGCGTGAGGGGTCCGGTACGCTTTGCCGCGTGCGCCGGTGCGGAGAGACGCGGGAGATCCCGGCGGAGGAACTGGTCGTCGGGGACGTCATGCTCCTCGGTGCCGGGGAGATGGTACAGGCGGATGCGCGGCTCCTCTCCGGGGAGATCGCGGTGGACCAGTCGGCACTCAACGGCGAGGGGGCGGAGGTGACGAAGTACCCGGGCGGCCGCGGCAACTGGGACCTCGCCTCGCCGGGGGCGGTGTTCCGCGGGAGCCTCGTCTCCTCGGGTGCGGCGTGCGTGCGTGTCGCGCGCGTCGGTGCGGATACGCTCTACGGGTCCCTCGCGACGGAGTTGCAGGCAGAGGTGCGCGAGAGCCCCCTGAAACTGCGCCTCGCGCACCTCGCAGGGCAGATCAGCCGCATCGGGTATATCATGGCGGCACTGGTCGCGCTCGCGTACCTTTTCAATGCCTTTGTGCTCTCCGCCGGTTTTGACCGCGCGGAAATACTCCTGCGCCTCACAGACGGCAGGTACGTCTTCAAGACCCTGATGCACGTCGTGACCCTCGTCATCACCGTCATCGTGGTGGCGGTGCCGGAGGGGCTCCCCATGATGATCACCGTTGTGCTCTCCTCCAACATGAAACGGATGCTGAAAAACGGCGTGCTCGTGCGGAAGATGGTCGGTATTGAGACGGCGGGGAGCATGAACATTCTGTTCACCGATAAAACGGGCACCCTCACAGAGGGGAAAATGAGCGTCATCGGCGTCGTCAGCGGAGATACGGTGCTCTATAAGACCCCGAGGGCTCTCACGACGTCCCCCGCGCTCTTGAACGCCCTCACGGCGTGCGTGATGGGGAACAGTGACAGTGCCATGACCGAGGCGGGTCCCGTCGGCGGCAACGCGACGGACCGGGCGTGCCTTTCTTTCTTCTTTGATCCGGCGATGACCCTGCCGCAGGTGCGGGGGCGTCTGCCGTTTTCGAGCGAGCGCAAATACGCCGCGACGGCGACGGCGGACGGCATCCTTTGCAAGGGGGCACCGGAGGTGCTGCTCCCGCGGGTCGTCTCCCGCATGACGGCGGACGGCAGCGTGCGCCCCATGAGCCAAAGGGATAAACAACGCTTTGAATACGAACTGCACAAGTCCGCCGTGCGGGGGGAGCGGCTATTGCTCCTCTGCCGGGGGGATGCCGGTTTCGGGGACCTCGCCGCCCTGCCGCCCTTGACACTGCTCGGTGCCGTGATCCTGCGCGATCGGGTGCGGAAAGAGGCACCGGACGCGGTCGGACAGTTGCGGCGCGCAGGGGTGCGCGTGGTGATGGTGACGGGAGATGCACGGGAGACGGCAGTCGCCATCGCGCGGGAGTCGGGGATCTTCTGCGAGGGGGAGGGGACCGTCCTCGGCGGGGATGAACTCGCCGCCCTCACGGATGAAGAACTTTCCGACCGCCTCGGGCATCTCGCCGTCGTGTATCGCGCGCTTCCGGGGGATAAGTCGCGCCTCGTCCGTGCCGCGCAGATGCGCGGGCTCGTCGCCGGGATGACGGGGGACGGCGTGAACGACGCCCCCTCTCTCAAACTCGCCGACGTCGGTTTCGCTATGGGGAGCGGGACGGATATTGCCCGCGAGGCGGGGGACATCGTCATTCTGGATGACAATATTGCCTCCATCGCCAGAACGGTCCTGTACGGTCGCACTATTTTTAAGTCCATTCGCAAATTTATCACCTTCCAGCTCACGATGAATCTCTGCGCCGTCGGCGTATCGCTCTTCGGGCAGTTCATCGGGATTGAGAGTCCCGTGACCATCTTGCAGATGCTCTGGGTCAACATCATCATGGATACGCTCGGCGGTCTTGCCTTCGCCGGGGAGCCCCCGCTCGCCATGTACATGCGCGAAAAGCCGAAGAAACGGGAGGAGCGTATTCTCTCCGGTGCCATGGTGCACCAGATCGCCGTCACGGGGAGTTATACGCTCGGCGTGTGCGCGTGGTATCTTGCCTCGCCCACCACGGCGCAGATCTTTCATCGCGACACGAGCGAGGTGTATTTCCTGACGCTGTTCTTTGCATTGTTCATTTTCTGCGGGATCGCAAACTGCTTTGCCGCGCGGAGCGAGCGGATGAATCTCTTTTCGTCCATCGGCCGCAACAAGCCGTTTATGTTCATCATGAGTTTCATTCTGTGTGTTCAGCTCGCGATGCTGTATTTCGGTGGGGAGTTGTTCCGTACCGTCCCGCCCTCTGCGGGGGACCTCGCGCTGGTCGCGCTCCTTGCCATGACGGTATTGCCCGTGGACTTTATCAGGCGTTGTTTCTTCCGTCTGCATCGCCGGGAGGATCGGTAACCCCAAAAACTATTTTCGCACGATTCCGACATTTTCTTTACTTTTAGTACATTATGTGCTACAATATTAGTACAGAAACGGAACCGGAGGAAATCATGGGGCACAGATTCGTATTCGGAGCATCGGAGAAGTCGGGCACAGGGACGCTTTTGCACGCAGAGCGGCATGAAGGGTGTATGGAACTCCTGTTCGTGCGCCGCGGCACCGTCACGGTGCAGACGGCGATGTGTTGTTTCTCCGCCACGGAGGGGGAACTTTGTTTCCTCGCCCCGGATATGGTGCGTATCGTCACGGCGGAGGGGCCGATCGGTGCCACGGTCGGCAGTATCTATTTTGACACCGAGTTTTTGGAGGATCTCCCGGAGAGCATCGACCGCGACCTTTTCTATATGTTCCTCATGCAGTCCCGCACGCGGGAAAACCGCTATACGCCGGATGCGCCGTTATACGACGCCCTCGTCACTACCTTTGAGACCTGTTACGAGGAGTATGTTACGCGGGATCTCTGCTATACTCTCCGTATCCGTGCACAGATCGATTACATGATGGCACAGGTGATCGCCTCTTACAGCACGACGCGCGAGAACGATCGCGTCATCTACCACAACGTCCTGCGCCTGCGCGACAGCCTGAATTACATTGACACGCATTATCGGGAGAAAATGTCCGTCCCCACGCTCGCGGAGTATCTGCGGGTCACCCCGGATTACTATACCAAACTGTTCCGCGACAGCATCGGGAAGACGACGGTCGATTATATCAACTCGGTGCGGATCAATCGGGGGATGATCCTGCTCTTGGAGGCGGATCTGCCGGTGTCCGAGGTCGCGGAGGCAGTCGGGCTCGCGAGCGGCAATTATTTCAGTAAGTTGTTCCGTACGACCCTCGGCATCACCCCGCTCCTCTTCCGTCGGGAGAACAGACCATGACGCCATCGCATCGGTGCAACCAAAGACTTTCGGTGCGCGACAAACGGCTTTCGGGCATAACAAAAGACTTTCTGGCGTGATCTGTGATTCCCGGGCGTGACCGGAGGGCCGTTATCAAAAAACCGATGCCCTGCAAACGGCGGTTTGAGACCGAAAAAGACAGCCGGGACGCGTTTTGCGTCCCGGCTTTTGTGTTGCCGTTGCTTTTTTCGCTGTGACGATAGGCAAGGGGATCAGTCGCCCTTTTTCTCCACGATGAGGTCGCCCTTGCCGCACACGTAATCGGCGGTCACGATGACGCGTTTGACGTCGCCGCGGGAGGGGATGTCGTACATCGGGTCGAGCATGATGGACTCCATGATGGAGCGCAGGCCGCGCGCGCCGGTCTCCCGTTCAATGGCGAGGTGCGCGACCGCACGGTAAGCGTCTTCCTCAAAGACGAGTTCGACGCCCTCCATCTCAAAGAGTTTCTGATACTGCTTGACGAGTGCGTTCTTCGGCTCGCGCAGGATGCGTACGAGTGCCTCTTCGTCCAGGTTGTCGAGCGTCGTGATGACGGGGAGACGACCGACGAGTTCGGGGATGAGCCCGTACTTGACGATATCGTGTGCCGTTACGTCGGAATAAGTGCCCTTCGCGAGGCGTTCGCTCTTGGTCTTGATCTCTCCCGCAAAGCCGATGGTCTTCTGCCCGCGGCGTTGTTCGATGATCTGCTCCAAGCCGTCGAAGGCACCGCCGCAGATGAAGAGGATGTTTTCGGTGTGGATCTGGATAAATTCCTGGTTGGGATGCTTTCTGCCGCCCTGCGGGGGGACGTTGGCAACCGTGCCCTCAATGATTTTGAGGAGGGCTTGCTGGACACCCTCACCGGAGACGTCCCGGGTGATGGAGCGATTTTCGCTGCGGCGGGAGATCTTGTCGATCTCATCGATGTAGATGATGCCGCGTTCTGCCCGTTCCACGTCGAAGTCGGCGGCTTGGATGAGGCGCAGCAAAATGTTCTCCACATCCTCGCCGACGTAGCCGGCCTCCGTCAGGGTCGTGGCGTCCGCAATGGCGAACGGGACACGGAAGGAACGTGCCAGCGTCTGCGCGAGATAAGTCTTACCGACACCGGTAGGACCCAGCAGGAGCACGTTCGATTTTTGGAGTTCGACGTCGTCGTCCTGCGGTTTGTCGGCGACGGTCTCGGCGGGGTTTCCTTCATTGTTACGCTCGCGCGTTTTCTTGCGCTGTTCCTTCTGGTCGAGGCGCAAAATCCGCTTGTAGTGGTTGTAGACGGCGACCGAGAGGACACGCTTGGCGGCGTCCTGCCCGATGACGTGCTCGTCGAGCATTTTCTTGATTTCCTGCGGCTTCGGCAGATTTTCCGCCGTGAGCGGCTCTACTGCCTCGCCCTTGGACTCCGCGTCCGCCCGATTGAGCAGATCCTCACAGGCGTCCACGCAGTCGTCACAGATATAGATGCCGGTGGGGGAGGGGATGAGGCACAGTACCTGGTGCTCCGTCCTGCCGCAGAAGGCACAACGGCGCACATCGCCGTTCTTACCGAATGTTGGCATAGTCGTCAGTGTTCCTTTCTTTTAAGAGAGGGGGACCGCCGCACGGCGTGTGCGACAGTCCCCGGTGACTTTCAGGCGCGCTTTTCCACGACTTTATCAACAAGACCGTATTCGAGGGCCTGTTGTGCCGTCAGGAAATTATCGCGCTCGGTGTCGCGGCAGATCTCCTCGTAGGGTCTGCCCGTTTGCTCGGAGAGGAGGCGGTTCATTCTTTCACGGATGCGAATGATGTGTTCCGCATGGATCTTGATATCCGTCGCCTGTCCCTGGGCACCGCCGAGGGGCTGGTGGATCATAATCTCACTGTTCGGGAGGGCGAGACGCTTACCGGGTGTACCGGAGGAAAGCAGGAATGCCGCCATACTCGCCGCCATACCGAGGCAGATGGTCGATACGTCGCACTTGATGAAGTGCATGGTATCATAGATTGCCATGCCGGCGGAAATGGAGCCGCCGGGGCTGTTGATATAGAAGTTGATATCCTTATCGGGATCCTGTGCTTCCAGGTACAACATCTGGGCGACGACGAGAGATGCCGTTGTGTCATTGACCTCGTCGGCAAGGAAAACAATGCGGTCGTTGAGCAGGCGCGAGAAAATGTCGTAGGAGCGTTCTCCGCGGCTGGTCTGTTCGACAACCATTGGGACAAGTGCCATATTCGTTCCTCCTTTTGTTCATGGGCGGGTGGATGATACGGGTAGCGCGGGGGAGACCCCCGCGCTTGCGATTACTGTTCCTGGGTTTCGGCGGCCTTTGCCTTGGCGGGTGCCTTGGTGACGGCCTTGGACTTGACGAAATCCATCGCCGCCTTGACGAGCATATCTTTTTCGATATCCTCGCGCGCCACCATCGACTTCACCTGCTCCACGGGCACATTGTATGCAGTCGAGATGCGGGTATATTCGGCTTCGATGGCGTCATCGGCAACGGTGAGTGCCTCCTGCCGCGCGATGGTTTCGAGGGCGAGGCGGAGTTTTACCTGCTTTTCTGCCTGCGGACGGAGTTGTTTACGCAGGTCGTCAAGCGTCATATGCGTATATTGCAGATAGGTTTTGAGGTCGAGACCGTTCATACGCAGGCGGTTATCCTGGTCGCGCACAAAGTTCTCGGTCTCCTGCACGTACATGGCCTCCGGGATCTCGTCGGGGACGAGCGCGATGAGTGCCTCGCAGAGTTTCTGCTCCACTTCGTCATCGGCGGCCTTCGCGTTCTTTTCTTGGAGTTTTGCCTTAACGTCGGCTTTATATTCTTCCAGCGTATCAAATTCGGAAATATCTTTTGCGAATTCGTCGTCGAGTGCAGGGAGTTCCTCGGTCGAAATGCCGTTCAGCTTGCAGTGGAACACGGCGGCTTTGCCCGCGAGTTCCTCGGCGTGATAGTCAGCCGGGAAGGTGACGTTGACGTCGAACTCCGTGCCGATCTCTTTGCCGACCACCTGGTCCTCAAAGCCGGGGATGAACTGCCCGCTGCCGAGTTTCAGGCTCTGACCTGCCGCGGTGCCGCCGTCGAATGCGACGCCGTCCACCGTGCCGGCATAGTCAATGTTGACGGTGTCGCCGTTTGCGGCGGCACGGTCGGTGATCTCAACGGTGCGGGCGTTGCGCTTACGCACGCGTTCGAGTTCTTCGTCGATATCCTTTTTCAGGACGCGCTTGACCTTCTTCTCGGCCTTGATGCCGGTATAGCCGGTCAGTTCAAACACGGGCTTGACACCGATCTTGGCTTTGAAAACGACACCGTCCTCGGCGGAAACGGAGACCACCTCAAACTCGGGGTGACCGACGGGTTCGAGTTCAGCCTCTTTCACCGCTGCCTCGTAAGCATCGGGGAGGACGTCGTTGAAGGCATCATCGTAGAAGACCTCTTTACCGTAAAGACGCTCGATGATGTGACGAGGTGCTTTGCCGGGGCGGAAGCCGTCGATCCTGATTTTCTTCACGTTCTTCTTGTATGCACGATCCACGGCGGCGGCAAAGGCAGCCGCATCAACGGTGAATTCGATCTCATACTGATTCTTTTCGGTCAGTTCCTTTTTGGAAAGACTCATAGGGTTTGATACCTCCGTGTGGTTTGTAAGTTCATTTTTGCATAGCCAAACTATTTTATAAAATTATAAATAATAAGTCAATACTTTGTCCGCAAATTTTTCTGTTTTCCCGGGACTGTGTCCGTTTTTCGGGCATTCAGGGCTCGGAGGGGATCCGATAGGGCGTAAAATCCAGTGCATCAGCGGCCGTGAGACAATAGGTAATATCGCCCTCGCGGATCTTGCGTGCACCCGTCACGCCGTGAATATGCCCGAAGTAACAGCGTCGCACGCCTTCCCGCGCAAGCGGCTCTGTGAGGGCGGGGCAGACCGCCCCGTTCCAGACGGGCGGGTAGTGGAAAAAGGCGATGATCTCGCATTCCGGT
Organism: uncultured Eubacteriales bacterium; assembly: GCA_934432675.1. Classification (GTDB taxonomy): domain Bacteria; phylum Bacillota; class Clostridia; order Oscillospirales; family CAG-272; genus UBA1740. The sequence continues at coordinate 121,720 of CAKRYT010000001.1, forward strand.
GTCTCCTCACGGAGCCGCCGTGCGGCGGCGAGGCTCATTTCCAGCCGCAGAGCCTCGCGGGTGAGGATCTTCTGCTGTTCCGCGTCGCTTTTCCCGGGCGTGTCTCCCCAGAGCCAGCCGCGGGTCCCTGCGAGGATCTTGTCCTCCGCACGACAGGCGTCGTGATAGAGAAAAGTCAGTGTCGTAAAGCCGTTCTTTGCACAGAATTCCTCCATTTTTTTCATAGACGACCACCAAAAGTCGTGGTTGCCTTTCATGAGGATTTTCTTGCCCGGCAGACGATGGAGGAGAGCCAGATCTTCGTGCGCTTCATCCAGCGTGAGTGCCCAGGAGATATCTCCCGGGACGATGACGGTGTCTTCCGGTGTGACGAGGTGCGACCAGTTGCGGCAGAGCCGCTCGGTGTAGCCCGCCCAACGGTTGCCGAACACCTCCATGGATTTGTCGATCCCGTCCCCGCAGGACAGGTGCGGATCCGCGATTACGTAAAGTGCCATACAGTCTCCGTGTTCAGGTGTAAAAGGTGCATTTTCCGCGCATACTGTTACGGGTGAAAGCCCGAAATTTTATTTTGCGGAGGCATCCCATGAAAGAAGATAACAAGTGCGGTTGCAAACACATCAAAGGCATCGTTTGCAGTGTGGAAAAGTGCGTGTATCATGATACCGCGAACGAATGCACGGCACCGGAGATCGCTGTCGGACCTACGTCCGCGTGCTGCTCGTCCGAGACGCTGTGCGTGACTTTCCGTCCCAAAACCGAGGGTTAATCGGCAACTGACGCAAAGCGCAGGACCGCCGTCGGCATTTCGGGCGCGTCGATCGTTTCCGTAAAGCGCACTTGGCGCGTGGCGATACCGGCGAGCGGTGCGGGGATGGCGACCCCTGTCTTCCCGGCGAGCAGGCTCTGTGCCGTGAGCCCGTCGGGGGCCGTCTCGTCGAAGAGGGAACGGTAAACGTCAAAGGCGAATTTATACGGGGAGGCCGTGGAGGCAACGAGAGTTTTTCTCTTTGCACCATGGTCTCTTTGATATTGTGCGACGGCACCGAGCGCGACGGCGGTATGCGGGTCGGCGAGGTAATGCTCGTCCTCCCAGACGTGCCGCAGGGTCGCCCGCGTGCCTTCCTCGTCGGTGCAGTATCCGATAAAGGTTTTTTGGACGGCGGCGAGTTCCGACGGCGTCAGTTCGTAGCGACCGGTTTCGGCGAGAGAACGCATACAGGAGGCGGTTTTCTCATGTCCGAACAGCAGATAGAGCAGCCGTTCCAGGTTGGAAGAGATGAGAATATCCATAGAAGGCGACATCGTGGTGCGGAAGGCGCGGTTCCGGTCATAGACACCGGTCGTAAGGAACTCGGTCAGAACGTTGTTTTCGTTGGAGGCGCAGATGAGTTTGTCAATCGGGAGCCCCATACGCTTGGCAAGATAGGCGGCAAAAATATTGCCGAAGTTGCCGGTCGGTACGCAGATGTCGATCGGCTCTCCGAGTTGGATGGCACCGTTTTTTACCATGTCGCAATAGGCTGACACGTAATAGACGATCTGCGGCGCAAGCCTGCCCCAGTTGATTGAGTTCGCGCTGGACAGAAACACGTGATACGTATCCAACGCCTGCCGCGTGCCTTCGTCGGCAAAGATGCGTTTCACACCGCTCTGTGCATCGTCAAAATTGCCGCGGATTGCCATGACGGAGACGTTGCCCCCGGTCTGCGTCATCATTTGCAGTTTTTGCACCTGTGAAACGCCGTCCACCGGGTAGAAAACCTGGATTTTGACGCCGGGGACGTCCCGGTAGCCTTCCAGTGCCGCCTTTCCCGTGTCACCGGAGGTCGCGACGAGGATCAGCGCGGTGCGGGTCTCTCCGGTCTTGGTCAGCGCACGGGAGAGCAGGCGGGGCATGATCTGCAACGCCATGTCCTTGAACGCGGCGGTCGGACCGTGCCAGAGTTCCAACAGATAGGTACTGTCGTTCAGACGCCGGACGGGTGCCGCCCCGCCGGGGAAACGGCTTTCCGAATAGGCGGCCGAGCAGTCCGCCCGCAACTCATCCGTGGAGTAGTCCGTCAGATATTTGCCGAGTATGTACGCCGCGCGCGCCGCGTAACTCTTTGTGAGGAGCACTTCGATCTCTGCCAGGGTGAGGACGGGCACGTCCATCGGCATGTACAGCCCCCCGTCGGGAGACAGTCCTTCTTTGATGGCCTCCGCCGAGGAGACGGTGTGCGTGGAGGGAGTTCTGGTTCCGGTATATAACATAGCGGTTTCCTTTACTTTTGATGGGGATGGAACAGGTACGCCCCGAGACGGTCGCCGGCGTTCCCGTAAAAGAATCGGTGTGTAAAATCTTCGCCGTATCGTTCTCTTACGGCAGGGAGCAGAAGATCGTATAGATCCCGTGCGGAGGCAAAACCGCAGGCGAGACGATCCGTCCCGTCAAAGTCGCCCCCGATGGCGAGCGCATCGCGGAGCCCCAGGGAGATGCCGTGGTCGATGTGTGCGAAGAGGGCGGAGACATCCGGCATTCCGCCGGTGTGTGACGGGACGAGAGAAAGCCCGATGACACCGCCGGCGGCGACGAGCGCGCACGCCTCCTCGTCCGTCAGATTGCGCGGGTGCGGTGTAACGGCGAAGAAGTTGGAATGTGTGGCGAGTGGCGGCAGGCCCGCCGCGCGGGAGAGGTCGATGATGGCGCGCAGGGAAGCGCGTGAGGCGTGCGAAACATCGAGGAGCATTCCTCGCCGTGTCGCCTCCGAGAGAAGATGGCAACCGTCCTCGGTGAGCCCTGCCTCCGTGTCGTACGCACCGCCGAAACGGTTGACACCGCTCCAAAAGGGGGTCAATATGCGTACCCCGGCAAGTGCCGGATGGGAGAGGCGTGCAGCAGGATCCCCCGAGAGGATTCTCGCATCCTCTAAGGAAAACACGGTGCGGCAGGGGGCATCCGAGAGTTTTTCCGCCGCATCACGGCGCATGAGAAGCATGGCTTGCCACGCCTCCTCGTCCGTGAGTCGTTTGTCGGCCCAAAAGGCAAAACATACGACGGGTGCGTCCCAGGGGAGGAGCGTGGCCCTGTCGATATGGAGCGCGGGGTCGGAAAAAGGGCGTTCCTCGCGGAACATACGGTAAGGCGTATCGGCGTGTAAAATCCACAGATTCATCAGTCATACCTCCGGCATGACAGGATATGTGTCAGGTACGAAAGGCGTCCTGCAAGTGGCGGACGGCGAGGACCCGCAGGGCATCGCCGGCAGGGTCCAGATAGACCTCCACAATATCAAACTGTATGGCCTTTCGGGTCGGGTGCGCCGCCGTGTAACGCCTGGCGGCGTTCAGTATATGGCGACGTTTGTCCGACGTGACCGCCGCCATCGGCGTGCCGAAACGGCTATCGCCCCCCGGCAGTTGTCGTCTGGTCTTGACCTCGATAAAGCGGCGTGTCTTGCGATCCTCTGCCACGAGATCGAGTTCTTCACGCCCCTCGTACTGCACGTTGCGCGCACGGATGCGGAAGCCGTTTTGCCTCAGGTAGGCGGCGGCTTGTTCCTCACCGTAGTCACCGGTACGCCGCGCCGGGGCTTTTGCCACCGCCTTTCGGCGAAACAGTCCGAACATATCAGGTGTCGAGGAATTTCAGAAAGGTCTTACGGTGGATCGGGCAGGGACCGTACGCGCGCAGGGCGGCTATATGTTCTGCCGTGCCGTAACCTTTGTGTTTGGCGAATCCGTAGGCAGGGTACTGCTCATCGTCCAGAAGGCAAAGACGGTCCCGCGTGACCTTGGCGAGTATGCTCGCCGCGGCGACGGACATGGAGAGGAAATCCCCCTTGACGATGGCGCGCGCGGGGATGGGATAGTCACGGATGCAGTTCCCGTCCACGAGGGCATAGTCCGCCGGCGTTTTCAGGGCGGCAATGGCGCGCCGCATGGCGAGCATCGTGGCATTCAGAATGTTGATCTCGTCGATTTCCTCCGGAGTGGCGAGCCCGACGGCGAAGTCCTCGGCTCTCTCCATCACGAGATCGTAGAGTTGATCGCGCTTTTTAGGCGACAGTTTTTTGGAGTCGTTGAGTCCCGGTATCTCCGTCCCGGGGGCGAGCACGCATGCCGCCGCCACCACGGGGCCCGAGAGGGGACCGCGCCCCGCCTCGTCAACACCGCAGATATGCAGATAACCGTTGTCACGGGCGGCGAGTTCAAAGGAATAGTCCGGCATCGTCAGAGCTCTCCTTTCGGTTTTTCAAGGGAGATGCGCCCGATCGTACCGGAGCGGAATTCGTCGAGCAGCATTTCGGCCGTGCGGCGGAAGTTGACGGCACCGCCCGCCATGAGAAATCCGCGCTTTCGACCGATGAGTTCGGTCAGATCGTAGGCATCCAGTGCCTCAAATTCCCCGGGGGTGAGCCGGTAGCGCGCCGCGAGCAGGTCGGGCGCGACCTCGGCGAGGCGACCGGCGAGGATCATGGCGACCTCTTCCACGTCGAGGATCTGGTCGCGGATGGCACCCGTTGCGGCGAGATTTTCGCCGACGCGTTTTTCATCGAATTTGGGCCACAGCACACCCGGCATGTCGAGGAGTGAAAGCCCGATGTCGGTCGAGACCCATTGTTTCGTCAGGGTAACACCCGGGCGGTTTTCCACTTTGGCGTGTTTACCGCCGGCGAGGCGGTTGATAAGCGAAGATTTCCCGACGTTGGGGATTCCGACGATCATGGCTTTGAGCCTTCGTCCTTCCATGCCGCGCTCGCGGTAACGGGTGATCTTGTCGGCGAGCACCTCGCGCACGGTGTTTTTGAGATCCGCGATGCCTTCGCCCGTCAGGCAGTCAATCGCCACACACGCATTCATGTGCGTGCGGTACCGGCGGCACCAGTCGGCGGTGGTGCCCGGGTCGGCGAGCGATGCTTTGTTCAGGATCGTGACGATCGGTTTTTCACCGACGATTTTTTTGATCTCCGGGTTTTTGGAACTGTACGGGATCCGTGCATCAAGGAGTTCGAGCACGATATCCACGTCGGGCAAAGACTCTTTCATGAGCCGCCGCGTTTTTGCCATGTGCCCCGGAAACCACTGAATCTGTTTAATATCCGGCATCAGTCAAGCCCTCCGAAACGGGAGATAGGCAGAATACGCAGGACCGCGTGCCCGAGAATACAGTCTTCGCTGATGGCACCGAATACGCGACTGTCGAGGGAGTTGAACCGGTTGTCCCCCATGACGAAACACTCTTTTTCTCCCACTTCGTAGAGGTAGTAGATACCGTTTTCGTCCGAGCGGGGGTCCATGACCGATACTTTGTAGTAATCGTTACGCACCCCATACAACAGTTCGTTGTTTTTGGTGAGGTAGTCCGGCCCCTCTGCCACGAGTACCCCGTCCACCGAAACGCCCGCGGCATCGATGCGGACGGTTTGCCCCGTGGTGGCAATCACGCGCTTGATGAGCGGCTCATTGAGACCGGTTTCCTCATAACTTTCGAATACGACGATGTCTCCGACCGACGGTTTGTAGAAAACATCCGTGATGATCAGGTGTTCGTTGTTTTTCAGCGTCGGCTCCATCGAGTCGCCGTCCACTACGGTGTGCCGGAACAGGAACAAGGCGGCGAAGAGCAGGATGCAGACGGTGATAACGACGAGTTCCACATATTCAAAGAATACCCCCGCCATGAGGAAATTGCGTTTGGAACGGAGGGAACGGGGGGCTTTCGGCGGCTCCTCCGGTGACACTTCCGGGAAGAATGTGCCCCCGTTTTCAAAATCGGACATATCGGTCTCCTTCACGACTGTGCAAACAGCATCCCCATAAGGGCTGTGCCGTCCGGCAGATATAGTTGCGCCCTACGGGCGGTTTCTTCGGTAAGGTGGTGCACGCCGCGATGACGGCCGGTGCTGTCATAGAGCAGAAAGGGAACGGGCTCTTCCGAGTGGGTACGCAGAGTGATGGGCGTGGGGTGGTCGGGGAGCAGCAGGATGCGGAACGGCTCGTCACCCTCCCGCAGAAAACGGCAGAGGGGAGCCAGGATCTCACCGTCAATGTGTTCGATGGACTGCACCTTTCCACGGGCATCACCCTGATGCCCGCATTCATCCGGGGCCTCTACGTGTACGTAGACCATGTCCTGCCCGCGGCGGAAAGCATCCGCGGCGGCCTCCGCTTTCCCGCGGTAGTTGGTATGGAGATTACCGGTCGCACCGGGGACATCGACCGATTCCATCCCCGCGCAGAGCGCGATGCCCTTGATGAGATCGACGGCAGAGATAACGGTGGCTTTTTTGCCCCATTTTTCCGCGAAGGAGGGGAGGGCAGGCTTTTTCCCGGGGCTCCACAGCCAGATCGAGTTGGCAACGTGCTGCCCGCGGGCGCGGCGCGCCTCATTGACGGGGTGATGATTCAGAATATCGTAACTCTTCTTTTGCAGTTCGAGGAATGCACGCCCCTCATCGCCCCCCGGCAGATAGGAGCCGACCCTGCGCCCGAGGATGTCGTGCGGGCGCGCAAAGGGATAGGAGTCGGGGGCACCGCGCCAGAGCAGGCAGTGCCGATAACTGACACCGGTATGAAAGCGACGGTCTTTCGTGCCGAGGGCGGCATCCAGCGCACGGATCAACTCCCGTGCCTCCTCCGTCGTGATTTCTCCCGAGGAGTGGTCGAGCATGGTTTTCTCCTCATACGGCCCGTCGTCGGTCAGTGTGACGAGGTTGCAGCGCAGGGCAGTGTCTTCCGGGGCCATCGTGAGCCCCATGGAAACGGCTTCCAGGGGAGAACGCCCTTTGGAATAGACGCGGGGATTATACGAGAGAATCGCGAGGTTTGCCGTATCGCTTTCGGGCACCATGCCGGCGGGGACGTTGAGGACGGTGCCGATGAGGGCGTCCGCCGACAGGTTGTCCATCGCGGGGGTGCACGCGACCTCCATCGGCGTCCGACCGCCGAGTTCCGGTACGGGGCGATCCGCCATACCGTCGTAGACAATGACGAGTGATTTCATAGGGGGTGTCTCCGAAAAAAATGTATCCTCTATATAATAACACATATGCCGGGGAATTACAACGGCGGATCCTTCGTAAAAAACAGAAAACTTTTTTGCATTCCCTCTTGATTTTTGTCAAAAATGCCGTTATAATAGGATGCGTCGTGTCAAAGCGGCGAGTAGGACAGTCCTCTGCAACTCGGTACGAATGTCCGATATTTTTAAGGAGGGTCTCACAATGGATAAGATTGAGGCTTTTGTAAACGAGCAACTCAAGGAAAACGTCCCTGAGTTCAATGTTGGCGATACCGTTCGGGTACACAACAGAATCAAGGAAGGTGCCAAGACCAGAATTCAGATGTATGAAGGCACGGTCATCGCGAAGCGCGGCGGCGGGATCTCTGCCACCTTTACCGTAAGACGTGTTTCTTACGGTTGCGGCGTTGAAAAAACCTTCCCGATCCACTCTCCCAATGTAGAGAAGGTAGAGGTTATCCGCCGCGGCTCCGTCCGTCGCGCAAAGCTCTTCTATCTGCGTGACAGAGTTGGTAAGGCCGCGAAGGTTAAAGAGAAGATCTGATTCTTCCGTCGGCAAATAGAAAACGACCGCTGCTCTGTCAGCGGTCGTTTTCTGTTCCGGAGGGTCCTATGTATCGGCGACGCGGCGGTTACGCCATGCGTTCGGGGAGTTTGGCACCTCCGAGCAGGTGGAAATGCAGGTGGCGGACGGACTGACAGCCGTCTTCACCGACGTTGGTGATGACGCGGTAACCGTTTCGGAGCCCGAGTGCCTTTGCCACCTCGGGGATTGCCTCCATGACGCGGCGGACGATCTCGCTGTTTTCCGGGGTTACCTCATCGACGGAGGCAATGTGTTTTTTCGGCACGATCAGGACGTGGACGGGTGCTTGCGGCTGTATGTCGCGAAAGGCGAATACGGCATCGTTTTCGTACACTTTGGCGGACGGGATCTCTCCCGCGATGATCTTACAAAACAGGCAATCCATGATTGTTTACCTCACTTTTTGATTTACACATAGTGTAGCACACACCGGTCGGTGTTGCAAGGGGAGGATGTATGAAGTCCTATTTTTTACCGCCCCCGGGCGGCACCGCGGACGTGTGGACCCGTCTGCAAGACGAGACGCGCCCCATCGTCGTGTGGGGTATGGGCAACGGCGCGGATAAACTGCTCCGTGTCTTCGCGGAGCGGGGGATCACCGCCGCGGATTTCGTCGCATCGGACGGATTCGTGCGCGGACAGTCGTTTCACGGGCGGCGCGTACTTTCCTTTGCCGAGATGCGGGGAAAATATGTGTCTCCGGTGCTCGTCATGGCTTTCGGCACCTCGCGCCCCGAGGTTCTCTCGTGCGTCGCACGGACGGCGCGCGAGTTTCCGCTCCTGATTCCTGACCTTCCGGTGGCAGGGGAGGGGCTTTTCGATACGGAGTATTACCGGACCCACGAGGCGGCGTTTCGCATCGTGTGTGACCGCCTGGCGGATGAAACTTCGCGCTCTCTGTATGCCGCACTTGTCATCGGCAAACTTACGGGGGACTACGAGGTCCTCGCGGATGCGTGGACGGACGGGGCGGAAACGGCGGAACTCCTCGGTGTTACAAAAATAAAAACATATATAGACGTCGGTGCCTACCGCGGAGACACGCTTGCGGAGCTGATCGGGCTGGGAGCACCGCTGACGCACGCCTTGTGCGTAGAGCCGGATGCGAGAAACTTCCTGAAATTGGAGCAAATGGCGGCTTTGCTTGCCCCGGTTTCGGTCACCTGCGTCAATGCCGCGGCATGGGACCGGGAGGGGATGGGGTGCTTTTTCGGCAGCGGCAACCGCAATGCGTCCCTCTGCAACGCATCTTTCGAGAATCGACCGGCAGACACGCGTCTTGCCACCATCGACACCCTGGCGGGAGGGCTCATACCCGACTACATCAAATACGATACCGAGGGGGCGGAGGTGCCAGGACTTCTGGGCACCGCGCTGACGATTTGCCGGGCAAGACCGAAACTGCGCGTGGCGGCCTATCACCGCACGGAGGACCTTATCCGCCTGCCGCAGTTGCTCACGGAGCTTTGCCCCGATTACTCGCTTTATCTGCGGCGCAAACGATGCCTCCCTGCTTGGGAGACGGATATCATTGCCCTACCGAAGGGAGGAATGACGATACATGAAACCACTTGAAGGAAAACGGCCGGAACTGCTTTCTCCGGCAGGGAATTTTGAAAAGATGGAGGCGGCGATCCGCTACGGTGCGGACGCGGTCTATCTCGCGGGCAAGGCCTTCGGGATGCGGTCCGCCGCGGATAATTTTGGCGATGGAGAACTCGCCGATGCCATCCGCTACGCGCATGAACGGAAGGTGCGGGTCTACGTGACGGTCAACACCGCACCGCGCGATGCGGAGTATCCCGCGCTCGCCGCTTATCTGCGTCGCCTCGGCGAACTGGCACCCGACGCGCTCATCGTGGCGGATCTCGGTGTGTTTTCGCTCTGTCGCGAATTGCTCCCCGATATGGAACTCCATGTATCGACGCAAGCGAACAGTGTCTCGGCGGCGGATGTGCGTGCGTGGGGGCGGCTCGGGGCGAAACGCGTCGTGCTGTCGCGCGAGTTGACGCTGGATGAGATCCGCGCCATTCGTCGGGAGGTCCCCGCGGAAACGGAACTCGAATGTTTCATTCACGGCTCCATGTGCATTTCATACAGCGGCAGATGCCTTCTTTCCAATTACCTCTGCGGGCGGGATGCCAACCACGGTGCCTGCGCCCAGCCCTGCCGCTGGGAATACAGGATCCGCCCTGCGGCGTATGAACTCATCGAGCGTGAACGCCCCGATCTCCCCATCCCGATTGAGGAGGAGGCAGGGGAGACCTTCGTCATGTCCAGCCGCGATCTTTCGATGATCGCCCACGTACCGGAACTGATTGACGCGGGCGTAGCATCTTTCAAAATTGAGGGACGCATGAAGAGTGCTTATTATACCGCCGTTGTCACGAATGCGTATCGCATGGCGATCGACGCGGCCCTCCGCGGTGACCGCTCGGTAGACCCGCTCTGGCTGCGTGAACTCGACAGCGTGTCGCATCGCGAGTATGATACCGGCTATTTTTACACCGATGTCCGTTCCGAGGCACTCACCTGCAAAAAGAGCGGTTACATCCGCGAGAAGGCGTATCTCGCCACAGTCCTCGCCTACGATGAGGCGACCGGGGAGGCTAAGTGCATACAACGGAACAAGGTCTCCGTCGGGGACACGGTGGAGTTGCTCACCCCCGGGAAAGCGGGGCAGGGGTTTTTGTGCGAGCATCTGTTCGATGAGGCACACGAGGCGATCGTTTCCACGCCGCATCCTGCAATGATCTACTACCTGCCGGTACCTTTCCCGGTGCGACCGGGCGATATTCTCCGCGGCGGGGATCCCGCCCCCGGGCGATAACCGGACGGTCGGCGCACGTCGTGCTGGTCCGATCTCCTCATTAGCACAAAGCGGCTCGGTTTACGAGCCGCTTTGTTGTATTCCGGATAAAGCGAGAAGTCCTTTGTCAACCGGTCGATGGGCGTCAATGGAGGCGCGCAAGGCCCGGTAGGTTTCACGCAGGTGCCGTTCAAAGGCAACTGCCCCCTTGGCGGTCAGTTTCCCGTGAGAGATGAGATATTGCAGGTAGGTTTGAGTGGAGGTGCCGTTTCCGACAGGTGCGTAGAGCGTTCGTTGGACGAGTTCATCCTCGGAGACGGATCCGTAGGTTTCGAGTATGGGGGGCGGCACAGATCCACGATCCTCAATGAAAGAGCGGATGACGGTCATATCAATGGGACGGATGAACTTCTGGCGGTTTTCAGAACTGTTGAAATGCTCACGGAAACGGTCAGCGGTACGGTTCCACTCGCATCGATCACGGTCAGAGTAGCCGTAGGTTTCTTTCACGTCCTGGTGGTAGACCAGATAAACACCGCGGTTCAAAAGGTCAAAATCGGGGATGGACGTCATCAAACGGAAGTACCGTTGTTCGGCTGTATAGTCTTCGAGCTGGGAAAGCCAGTTGAGGATGGCGATGCTTTCCAGATAGGCCTTGCGGCGCAGATGATGCCGGAGCCGTTTCTGCATAAAGGAGCAAAGGTGGCGGAGCAGCTCCGGTTCCGTCATGACGAGACGCGGCATCATATAGAGAATCACGAGTTTCTGGCTGTGGTCGGTTGTCCTGGCGTAATGCAGTTTCAGATTGTCGAGCAGTATCTTGCGCTTTTCATACGGTTCGATGGCAATCAGGTCCGCGATCATACGGTTGGCTTCGGAGGAAAGCATGCTCGGGTTTTTGTAAAGTTCGCCCGTGCTTTCCGGGGCGGACATCAAAGCGATGGCTTCCTCTGCCAAAAAATACTCTTCAAATTGCAGATGAATCGGGGTGGCCCGGTAGTTGGAAACCGAATAAAACAGCGGAATGACGGAGAAGCCGCGCGGAAGTTTTGCTTCCTCTTCCAGCCTGTGTTGTACGGTGGGGATGTCTGCCGGGTGCCTGCCGCCGAGATGCAGTTGCCAGGCAAAGGTGCAGAGCAGGCGGCGTGCGGCGGCGATATTTTCATCGGGATCGATTCCGCGCTTGCGCAACTCCTGCCGGCACATGGAATCAACCGTGGAGCGAAGCAGAAGTCCGGCGGAAAAGCGGGAGAAACGATCTGTGAAAGCGGTGATGCCCTCATTCCGGATGTTCCACAGTGCCAGTTTCACAATGAGCGGTGCGAGTGGCGGTATGGGAGAGGAATCTGCGGTGAGAGGAGTGCTGTCATGACTCGTCCGATCCGTTTTTCCAATCGTAGAGTCTGCACTGACAAACCGCCTGATGGCGGTACATGCCAGGCCGGCCTCCGCCGGGGCGGTGTGTGCACAGACAAAGCGACGTATCTGTTCCCAGTCCCAGCCGAGTAAGCAGTACCGGTATCCAAAAGCGGAGATCAGACCGTACAGTTCCAGCACCTTGACGACAGAACGTCTGGTTGTGAGGAGAATACTGTGTGCATGCCGCACGGAGAGAATTTCATGTACCAGTGTGTCTGTTTGCGTAGCGGACATGCCGATGCAGGCCTCGTCCAGTGCATCCAGATAATAATCAAAGCGGAGCCCGTTCGTATTGAGGAACGAAGGGTAAGTCATGCCATTCGGCAAAAGTTCGTCCCAGAGATCGTGCAGCAAATTTTCGGAGAGAGCATAGTCCGCTCCCCGACCGGAGAGAGAAAAGAGAATCGGTATGGGGGCGGTACTGCCGCCGTCCGGATCGGCCGTGCGGGCGTGAAGTGCCGCCAGGTAAGCTTTTTTCAGGGCGGTACTTTTCCCGCTCCCGGCATCTCCCTCGATGAGTACACGGGCGCCTTCTCCGGCGCGCATATGCGAGACTACGGCAGAGACAAGGTCTCCGGTATACTCTTCCGACTTTGCGGCGGTGTAGGTGACACCGATGCCGTCGTTGTCCGCACCGAGTGAAAAAATGTCGGAAGTAAGGCATTCGGAGACGTAACGTGACTGTGCACGCACGAGATATTCTTCGATAAAATAGCGGCTGAGACCACGGAGACGGTCGAGGGCGATCCCGGCGATCTCTTCCGGAGCACCGTCTTTGTAGGGAAAGAAAATGGTGCTTTTGCGATCGTTGTCCGCCGCATCCGCGATGTCAAGCACCCAGGAAAAGAGCTTTGCCGGATTGTCATAGATGTCGGAGCAGTCGGCGAGAAAACGCTCGCGCGCCTTTTCGTCAAGATTCCGGTATGTGAAAGCGTCCTTTTTGACGCGCTCGCTGACGAGGGTAATCACCGGGATCCGGACACTTTTTGCATGCCGATATTCGTCTTCTGTATAGGAGCAGCCGATTTCCGGCACCATCGTCCCGTAGATCGAGTTGATGAGCAGGATTACGCATTGACAACCGTCGAGGGTCCTCAGACAGTTTTCGCGCACGTTCGCGTCATATGCAACCGGAAAATCCGCGCGGGAGTAAAGGACGGGTGTGACCCCCCAACTGCGGTCCATTTCGCACGCGAGGTGGTTGCGTGCGAGCGCGTCTTCCGTGGTCCCGTGAGAAGAAGAGATAAAAATGCGCCACTTGGTCGTGCTCATAGCCTGTCCGCTCCTTTGCTGTCAGTTTGGTTGATCGAGGACGGATTCCCAGCGGATGGGGGTCATGCCGTTTTCAATCAGAAAGTGATTGCATTTGGAAAAGTGTCTGCAACCGAAAAATCCGTTGTAAGCAGAGAGCGGTGATGGGTGTACCGTTTCCAGGATGAGATGCCGTGGGTTGGTGATCAAACTTTTTTTGGAACGGGCATTCCCACCCCAGAGCAAAAAGACGATGGGGTGATCGGCGTCGTTCAGTGACCGTATGACGGCGTCGGTAAAAGTCTCCCAGCCGTGCCCCTTGTGGCTTTGCGGTGCACCGGCGCGGACGGTGAGGGTCGTGTTCAGGAGCAGGACGCCCTGGTCTGCCCAACTTTGGAGATAGCCGCCCTTCGGCTTCGGCATGCCGATATCGTCGGCGAGTTCACGGTAGATGTTGCAGAGCGACGGCGGCGGCTCCACCCCCGGCTGCACGGAGAAACACAGACCGTGCGCCTGCCCGGGGCCGTGGTAGGGGTCCTGACCGAGGATGACGGCTTTCACCTTGGCGTACGGCGTACTTTTCAGGGCATTGAAAATGTGATACATATCGGGGTAGATGCGCCTCGTCGCGTATTCTTCTTTCAGAAAGGCGCGCAGGGCGAGGTAGTATTCCTTTTGGAACTCTCCCCCGATGACTCCGTCCCAGTCGTTACCGATTTTCGGCATAAAAATCCCCTCTCCGGCTTTTTTCTCATTGTAGCACAGAGAGGGGGAAAAAACAAGTCAGCAGAAAACGCTTTCGATGACGCGCTCGCAACAGGAGGGGGAGTATCGCCAGGTATCCATGTGGGTATGTTCTTTTGTGTCGGTAAAGTAACGCATCGGGGTGACGGTACCGCCGGCGGCGGAATCAATAATGATTAACTTGATCTTCATCTTTTCCGGCAGGATGCTCTTGATGTAAACGGCGGCAATCTGGTTGACCTCGACTCCTTCCTTCAACTCGGCGAGCCCCGCGAGATTCGGTGTCAGTTCCACGAAGATGCCGTACGGCTCAATGGAGCGCACGATACCCGCCACGGTCTGCCCGGGGGTGAAGAGTGCGGCATTTTCCTCCCAGTTGCCGAGCAATTCCCGGTGCGAGACGTAAATGCGTCCTTCTTCGTCAATCGTTTTCACGACGGTAAAGATGCGGTCCCCGGGGGAGAAACGGACACGCGGATGGGAAATACGCGAGACCGATATGCTGTCGATCGAGAGCAGGGAAACGAGCCCGCACCCGATGTCCACGAATGCCCCGAAGTTTTCGAGATGCGTGACGGCGGCGGGGATGATGTCCCCGGGGATGAGTGTGGAGACGTAGTGCTCCATACAGTCTTTTTGAGCCTCGCGCCGCGAGAGCACCGCAGAGACGCCGTCCGCGTCCCGCTCAAATCCGATGATCTTGAAGCAGACGGGTTTGCCTACGCGGGTGAGTACGGCAATGTCCTTAACCGTTTCTCCCGGGCGACAATAGACGACCTCCTCCCGTGGCATCTTACCGGGGATGCCGCCGAGATCAAAATGCAGACAAAAATTGCTGTCGCAGAGCAGTGCGACGGATTCCAGGATCTTTCCGCGCTCCATGGCCTTTTCGAGCCCGGCGCGCCCTTGGAGATACTCCGTGTTTTCTGCCCCCGAGAGCAGAGATCCTTCCGGTTGATACGGATACATAACATACACCTCTTTTTCGTAGTCTTTTGTTTGTGATACAATACCAAGATATGAGAGAGGTTGTCCTGTCATGACCCGTTCGACAAAACTAGAAGAAACATAAGAAAAAACACCCGTTTGCGACCGGGTGTTTTCTGGCTTGCGACGGTTACAGATCCGCCTGGGTGAGGGACGCCTCGGCATTGATCTCGCCGTCCGCGCGGATTGTGCGAAAACCGAATGAGCCGTCGGGGAGCACCGTGCGGTAAACCGTCAGGGTCTCTCCGATGGGGGCGTCTTTTTGGAAACGGATGGAGAAGTGGGGAATCCACTTTCCCTTCATGTCGAGAAATCCCGTGAAGAGGTCGGGATAGAAGGTGTTGTTGAGGTGCAGGTTGCGGTCGGTCTGTCCGTAGGTGACGGTATAGGTGCCGACAGGCTCCATCATATCCGTGTGGGGGAGAGGAAACCGTTTCATCCGGTAGGCGGGCAGGGGCATCGGTACAAAGCGGGAGGGATAGTCTTCAAACCGTTGCAGGGCCTTGGTCGCGATGTCGACGAGCCCGAATTGACCGAGCCCCTCGGCAATCAGCTCCCCCTCGCCGCGTAGTGCATAATAACGGGGAAAAAGAAAACCGCGCCCGGTGCAACCGCAGCTCTCGCTCTCCAAGACTTCGTAGGTGCGGATGGGGCGTCGCAGGGTGACATCGATCGCCGTGAGCACGAAGGCTTTGCCCTGTGCCCGCATTTCCTCATTGGAGGGTCCCTCGCCGTGCAGTTGTCCGTTGGCGGCGATTTGCAGGTAGCGCAGGAGTGCGGACGGGCGTATGATCCCGTTCAGATCCTCATCGTGGATATCTGTGACGATATGGCTGACCCAACTCATATGATACTCCGATTCTTTTGCATGAATGATATGAGTATAGTCTTTCTCACAGGAAAAGTCAAGGCGTGCGGCGCGTGGATGCCGCTTAAATATTCGGTTTGATGCTGCGGGGCACTGTCGGCGACGGAGGAGGGGCGACGGTATGGGGGGTCAGCCCGAAACTGACAGAGATGGCACTGTCCACCTTTTGCATCAGGGCATCGGGGAGATGCCCCATCTTTTCACGCAGGCGTTGCTTATCCAGGGTACGGATCTGTTCCAGAAGAATGACGGAATCCCGTGTCAATCCCACGTCCGACGCGAAAATGTCAATATGTGTCGGCAGCTTGGCTTTCCCCATTTTGCTTGTAATGGCAGCGGCAATGACCGTCGGACTGTAACGGTTTCCGACGTCATTCTGCACGATCAGTACCGGGCGCAGACCGCCTTGCTCGCTCCCTACGACCGGGGATAGGTCCGCATAATAGATATCACCGCGTTTTATGTTCATCATGACGCTTTGCGCGTAACGCATTCCTTTCTGTGACTCGGCATCCCGTGCATTCAGTCTCCCCGCCGGGCGGCACTTTTAATCACCGATTTCAGAAATCTCTCATTGTTAGGGTATTTTGAGAACTGTCATCGTGTGAAAAGACCGCCCCCGGATGGTCTCCCACCGGAAAACGGTCTTTCTTTTATTCGGCGTCGGTCATCGCCTCTTCACGAGGACGGAAGAGCAGAGAAATGCACCAGATCCCCGCGAGTGCCACAATCGTGTAGATGATCCGTGCCACGACCGAGCCCTGCCCGCCGCAGATCCATGCGACGATATCGAAAGAAAAGAGTCCGATGCTCCCCCAGTTCAGGGCGCCGATGATCGTCAGAATCAAAGCAATTCTGTCAAGAATCATGAGAAAATCCCCCTAATGTGAAATACGAAACGATGTTCGTCGGGGGTAGTATGCGTGTGCCGCGTCGGCATTATACATCATACTTCATGGTTTTTCCTGTCCTGTAATCTCTCCTCGTAAGGCTTCCAGTGCCTTTTTCTCGATACGGGAAACGTAGGAGCGGGAGATTCCGAGGTGTTTCGCGACCTCGCGCTGAGTCTTCGGCGGAATCCCCGAGAGCCCGTAACGCAGACAGATGATCTCCCGCTCCCGGTCGTCCAGTGCGCGAAACAGCAACCGGCGCACTTTTTCATTCGTCATTTTCTTGTCAAGTTCTTCGGGAATATCACAATCGTCGGAAATAATATCTATATAGGTCAGCGGGTTTCCGTCCCGGTCGACGTCGATGGTTTCCGAGAGGGAAACTTCCAGGCTTTGTTTTTTTTGAGAGCGAAAATACATGAGGATCTCGTTCTGAATACATTTTGCCCCGTAGGTAGCGAATCTTGCACCGTTTCCCGAACGGAAAGAGTCTATGGCTTTGATTAAACCGATGGAGCCGATGGAAATGAGCTCATCCGGATTTGGGGCATTGGTATAATACTTCCGGACGATATGTGACACAAGCCGCAGGTTGTGCTCGATAAGGGTGGCGCGTGCGCTCTCATTGTGCTCTTCCTCAACTTTCCGGAACAATTCGGTTTCCTCCTCCCGCCCGAGGGGCGGCGGAAAATTTTGCCCGGTCGAAATGCCGAGGACAATCGACGCGAAAAAGTGTATGATGCGCTCGAATAATGCAAGCATGGCAACCTCCAAAAAAGAATCCGCATACGACATAACGTATGCGGATGCAAGCTTGTATTAATACGCACCGGGCATAAGTTCTTCGCCCGTGAGCAGACGGTAACCTCCTCCGTCCGATAAAATGATGTGGTGCCCAAGTGCCTCCTGCGCTTTTAGGTTAATCCGGTATATATGACTGGCAATATTGCCGAGCGTCGGGCAGGTGCCCGGTTTGGTGCAGTACCGTTGTAACTCTTTGGCGGAGACCGGATGATAGGCCGCCACGATCAGATGGCGGAAGATGTTGCGCTCAATCGGCGTCATGTGGATGGGGATACCGTTGTAGGCGGGGGCGTCATCGAGCAGATGGTCCCGTGCGGCACCGAGTTGAAACAAGGCAACGTCTCTCTTGTGGTATCGCGAGAGGGAAAGCAGGATTTCATCGGTGAGTCTGGCACTCGGTACATTGATGTCGATGAGCACGTCTGCCTGCCCGAGGATTGGCACATCGTCCCTGAGAGTCTGCTTGAACATAACAATCGGCAGATTCGGATTACGCTTGCGGAGTGCAAATACCAGATTATCCGGTATGGTACTGTCGTAAGGGTTTGTCAGGATCAAGGCACAGACCGTGTCATCAAAAATGACGGTCATAAGGTCGGAGTAGGGGAGTGTAATTGTCATCATTCCGGCGGCGTAAAGCTGGCGGCGGGCACGAAGCAGTGCCTCCTCGTCGGAATCGGAAAGAATCAACATGGCGTTTCCTTTTCCTTCTTTTTTTACAATTTACCGCACATTATAGCACAATTTATTCACATTTGCAATGGGGAAACGGTATTCTTTTTTCGCTTGACATCAAATCACACGAACACTATAATAATAGGAGAAGCGGAAAGGGTGACGAATATGGCACATATTTTAGTGACCGGCGGGTCCCGGGGGATTGGTGCCGCAACGGTGGAACGATTCACCGCGAACGGAGATACCGTATCCTTTACCTACCTGAAAAGCGTTGCCGAGGCGGAGACCCTTGCGGCGCGTACCGGCGCATATGCTTTCCCGGCGGACAGCCGTGACCCGGATGCCATCTGTGCGGCGGTACGCACCGCCACCGCGCAAAGCGGACCGATTGATGTCCTGGTCAACAATGCGGGGATTGCCGCATTTCGGCTATTCGACGAGATCACCACGCAGGAATGGCGCGATATGTTCGGCGTCCACGTGGAGGGCGCGTTCCATTACATTCAAAGTGTTCTCCCCGATATGATTCATCGCAAGGCAGGCAAAATTATCAATGTATCCTCTATTTGGGGCATCACCGGTGCATCCTGCGAGGTGCACTATTCGGCGGCAAAAGCGGCACTCATCGGAATGACGCGTGCGCTGGCAAAGGAACTGGGGCCCTCCGGCATTACGGTGAACTGCGTGGCACCCGGTGTCGTGGACACGGATATGAACCGTGCGCTCTCGGAGGAGGATTATCGGGCACTTTGCGAGGAGACGCCTCTCGGACGCATTGCGACGGCCTCGGAGATTGCGGAATCGATCTTTTTCCTTGCGTCTCCCGCCGCGGACTTTGTGACCGGTCAGGTACTCAGCCCGAACGGCGGTATCTGCATCTGATGCGTGTTTCTCACTTGCTGACAGTGAAACGGAGAACAAGATATGTATATACCGAAACCCGTGGATACGAGCCACATCAAACTTCCGGACGACATTCTATCACTGACGGAGAAGATTGCAGCGAACGTGCATGAAGTCTGGGCACAGAGCCGTATGGCAGAGGGATGGACCTACGGCGAGCGACGCGATGATGCCAAGCGGCAAACGCCGTGTCTCGTACCCTACGACGCCTTGCCCGAAATTGAAAAGGATTATGACAGAAACACGGCGATGCAGACACTGCGTCTGATACTGGCACTCGGTTACAAAATCGAGAAGGCGGGAGACGAACAACCGGTATCGTAATCGGGCGGTATGGGTCGCGTGTCCTGCCAGTGCGTGGACATCGGCAGGATGTAATTGTTTTATACTACTTCGCATGGGCACTTATGCCCGGAAAGGAATTTTGCTTTATGAAAAAAATGGGGAGGGCATCTTTGGCAGTATTGCTGCTGGTCGCGACCGCGTTCCTGTTCGGATGCGGCAAGGAGAAAGCAATCGATTATGATCATTTCATCCAGACGATTGAATCTTCCCCCTCTGGTGTAGCGGCGGTCATCGACGGAGAAGCCCGCAAACAAAACTATTTGTTGGTCTTTGTGGCTGTGCAGAACGACACGAAAGATGCGGTGACGGTCCGTAAAGGCGACTACGTACTCCGAGCCGGAGGGGTGGAATATGCTTCCGACGGTTATCTTTCGCATATCGACTTGCAGTCCGGTAGTGACGGGAACGATCGGCTGACTACGGTCGCATACGATACAATCGGTCGCGGGGAAGAGAAAAAACTGGGTGTTCTTTTCTTCTGCGATGTAAACGGGAACGATAACTTTACACTCGCGTTCCACGGCAGAGAAATTCGCTGATGTTTTTCGGTCATCGGGCGGGCATAATGCCCGCCCTTTTTGTCGTACCTGGGGAAAGTGCTTGTTGCAATGTCTGCACAAATGTGGTAAAATACGATCGATTGATATGGGTCGCCGAGTGTGCCGTTTGGGCGCACGAGGGACCTGTTACAATAACGGAGGGACATGCATGGCATTGCTAACACTTGAAAATCTCGGAAAGATATATGTGTCCGAAGGTGCTGTCGCCGTCGGAATCCGAGGGGTGAATTTGTCGTTTGACGCGGGTGAATTCGTCGCCGTGACCGGTAAGTCCGGAAGTGGGAAGACGACCCTGCTCAATGCAATCAGCGGCATCGATACCTACGAGGAAGGCGAGTTGTATATTGACGGGCAACCGACCTCACATTATGTGCAATCGGATTGGGAGGCTTACCGCGAAAAATACATATCGTTTATCTTCCAGGACTACAACATCATCGATAGTTTCACGGTGCTGCAAAACGTGGAACTGGCACTCATGTATATACCGTCTGACCGTGAACGCCGCCGACGTGCGCTGGAACTCATTGAGCGCGTCGGTATGACCCCGTACCGTCACCATCGCGGATCGAAACTGTCGGGCGGTCAGAAACAACGGACGGTCATTGCCCGTGCGCTCGCCAAAGACAGCCCGATCATCCTCGCCGATGAGCCGACGGGTAACCTTGACAGTACGTCTGCGAAAGAGGTCGTCGCTCTCCTCAAAGAAATATCTTCGGACAAACTGGTAATCGTCGTTACCCACAATTTCGAGCAGTTTGCCGGCTGCGCGACACGGGAAATCCGGGTGTTCGATGGACAGATCGAACGGGATGAGCGGATACGTCCGACCCAAATCGTCACGCCGCACCTGACGGATGCCAAGCCTGCGACGAGGCGTGATACGCTGCACCGCGGCTTCGTTCTCGGCTGGCACAGGTTTTGTGCTACGCCGCGCCTGACGACATTTATCTGTTGTGTCATGCTGTTGGCACTGCTCGGCACCTTTGCCCTGACTTCTTATCTCATTGCGGGGACTACATCGGATGCAGAACAGCCGCTCTTCGGCTATGCACCGGGGCGATTGATCGTGGCTCGGCACGACGGCGCGCCGATGACAGAGACCGAACTGCGTGCACTCGCAAAACTGACGGATGCCGAGCGGATGATACAATATGACGCTCTCTTGGACCAGAACGGCTCGCTTTACAGAACGGTCCCCGGATCT
The DNA here is from genome assembly GCA_934432675.1 of uncultured Eubacteriales bacterium. GTDB lineage: Bacteria > Bacillota > Clostridia > Oscillospirales > CAG-272 > UBA1740. Next base: position 142,777 of record CAKRYT010000001.1, read on the forward strand.
GACGCTTATCTTACGCTCCAATACCGTTTCTCCTGCAACATCGGTGACATCACTTCAAATCCCGGGCGTTTCCGGCCGGATGCCGGTACCTTACCGACCGGGGATAACGAAGTGTTTCTGTATGTGCCGATCTCGTGGGAGAGGATTTACGGCAGGGGAGAACTGAAAGCACGGGACATTTCAGTCTTGGACAGTTCCAAAAAACTGACGGTGACAGGCGTGAAATACTATTACGACAACACCGAGACCGGGGTGCTCTATATGACACCGGATGCTTTTACGCATTTCGGGGCAGAGCAGGTACTGAATAGGAAAGGCGACAGCTCTTATGTTTACCGTGTCGTATTCCCTTGGGGTTCAGCGGAGGATATCTCACGCAGTATGGACTTCTTTGTGATTGCCGTTGACGATACACTTGCGCTCGGCAGCATCGCCGTGTCCACGTATGATGACGCAATCTTTTCGGATATGACGGGCGACGGTGCAAGGATCAGCGTAATGCCCGGCCGTACCGGGAGCAGTGGAAGCGGTCAGACCCTCTTTTACCGCGAGGGGGTCAAAACGGACGTTGCGAGATCCAGGACTTTGTCCGAGGAGATGAAAAACGAAGGCTACGGTTTTGACACCCTTTTCGTCAGCCGCGATCTGTGGAACGAGGTATATGCGGCCGTTGCCAAAGGGTATCGACAGGGAAGTCTTTTCTTTCAGAGCGACCGTGCCGCATCGAAAGCGGGCGAGATGCTTGCCTCACTCACGGAGGATATGGCAGCAAGTCTTACGGCGGATGAAAAAGCCGCACTTGATACCGGTTATTTTGCCGTTACGAGCGACGCATACCATACGAGCGGGGAACAGGCGATCATCGGCTTTTTTGCAGGCATTTTCCGGTATGCGGCATGGATCATGCTCATTCTGTTCCTGGGGCTTTTCCTCACGCTATGTTTTTCCAGGGGTATCAACGCTTTGCGCGGAGATCTGGGGATCTTGCGGTCCATGGGCATCTCCGCCGGCACCATTCGGGTGGCATCCTACGCACAGACCTTCTATTCCATGGTGCCTGCGGTCGTGATACTGGCGATCGTTGCGACGGTGCTTTACCGTTTACCCGTGACGAATTCCATCTTTCCGTTTATGAGGGCATGGCACTACGTGCTCATTCTCCTCGGTGCGATCTTCCTTTGCGTGCGGGTCGCGAGACGGTACAATAAAAAAGTATTCTCGCAGAGTGTACGCAAAACACTGAGAGGAGGTGCCGCAAATGATTGAAGTCAGCCATCTTGATAAATATTATGCCAAGGGTTCTCAAAGGGAAGTCCATGCTGTGCGAGACACCACCCTGCAACTGCCCGATAAGGGAATGGTTGCGCTGTTCGGTGCTTCCGGTTGCGGCAAGACTACGCTCCTGAACATTATCGGCGGTCTTGACCGGGCCGACCGGGGCACCGTCGTACTTGACGGCGAGAGGGTGCAGCCGAATGCGACGGAGACGCGAAACCGCGGTATCGGTTACATTTTCCAGAACTATCATTTGATCGGCGACGAAACCGTGTTTGAAAACGTGGCGTTGTCGCTCCGCCTCTGCGGGGTGACGGACGCGGCGGAGATTGAAACGCGCACCATGGCGGCACTGGATGCGGTCGACATGGCGATGTATCGCCGCCGTTTGCCCGGGACCCTCTCGGGCGGGCAACAACAGCGTGTTGCCATCGCGCGCGCCCTCGTCAAAAATCCAAGGCTCATCCTTGCCGATGAACCGACGGGCAACCTGGATGAGCAGAACACTGTCATGGTCATGGAGCTACTGCGACAGGTGGCGAAGGATCACCTCGTGCTCCTTGTGACGCACGAGCATGATCTGTTGCCTTACTATTGCGACAAAATCATAGAAATATCGGACGGCTCCGTCGTTTCTGCGCATGATAACGAGGTGGGAGACGGCTATCGCTCCAAAGGGAAATCGGATATTTATCTAGGAGATCTCCCGTACAATGCGGGCGGAGTCGGCACGACTTTCATTGAGATCTTCGGCGAGGAGGATGCCGTGCCGAAATCTCTGCGTCTCATCTCGCATGGAGGCACCCTGTACATTGCCGCGCCGGATAATGTGCGCCTGCGCGTACTGGACGCTTCCTCCGAGGTGCACGTGCACGAGTGCTCGTATCATCCGGAGGAGCAGAAACGCGTCAGGGAGTTGCCGCCCGTTCTTTTGGAAACGCCGAAATACAAGCACAAAAAATGCGGAAGAATGTTTGGATTTTCCGGTGCAGTCGCCTCCGGGTTCCGTGCCCACTTCGGGCACGTCAAAAAAGGCAAGAAAACGCTGATTGCCGGGCTGTTTGTATTCGCCCTTTCCTTCGTCATTATGATTTCCTATTTCGGCACGAGCGTCCGCACGTTACAGGAGGCCAAGATTCGCTATAATACCGATATGGTATATGTGCCTATCGGCAGTCTCACGGCAGACAGATTAAACGGGATGCGGGGAGACGGACTCATCGACAGTGCGACTTTCGGCTCTTTCCGCGATTACGGCGATAAAAATGTCTATATTGAACTCGGAAACTATCGTCCGACACTGACTTTGAATGTGGGTGGCTTTGAAGTGACTATGCCTCAGCCGGAAAACGGTGAAGACACGGAAATGCTGAACTTCTCGGCAATTGGTGCAAGAAAAAAGGTCGCAACGTCGCCCGCCGGAAAGTTTGAGGGGCTCTCGGACGAGGAAGTGGTGATTTCCACCGGTCTTGCGGACAAATTGCTGCAAATCTCCGGCATGAGTTATCTGCAAACATACGGAGACCTCTTGTATCATTCCTTGATGCGGGGGAATGGGAATTACTACTATGAATATGCCGATGCCGCCCGCCTCTCGGAAAGGATGACGATCGTCGGTATTGTGGAGGATAAGAACCCCTGCGTGTATGTCAGCCCGGTGGTATTGACAGATATCTATGCGCGGTCAATCGACAGAGGCATTGCGTATGCGTCGGACAGCGTATGGGAGACCCTTGGGGTCACCCCTCCGCCAAAGGGGACACTTTATGCTGCCTATCCGAACGAGGCTAAACCGCAGTTCAAGTACAGCGTAGCGGGGAAAGAATACCGGGTAGACGAGACAACCGTTGCTGCCCTGCGGGAGCGGGAAGAGACTTTGTCTGATAAGCAACGGGAGGCACTTTACAGCCTCAGCGACAGTTATTATATGTCGCGCGAAGATTATCTTTCGCTCATGGATGGTGCCTCCGCCGCGTTGGCGTCCTCTGTCAATCCCGATTTCACGCATTATGCGCTGCATGCACCCGATGTGGATGCACTCCTTAGGTATTTGCGGGGAAACGGGATTACGAACGATGTTTATACGCCGGATGACATGTATTCGTTCGCGCGCGGGGAATCGCTCGGCGGATTAATCGCGACGGGTATCACGGCGACCGTGTTCCTGCTGCTTATGGTATTGTGTCTTTTCCTGATCATGAGGAGCGGGCTGATGGCATCCGTGCGTCAGATTGGTGTGCTGAGGGCCATCGGCGTCAGTCGGGGCAATCTGATGTTCCGCTATTTTACGGAATCACTCGTAGTTTTTGTACTCACAGTGCTCCCCGGGTATCTGTGCGCCAGCATCTCCCTTGCGTGGCTTTCCGATAAGGCGGCGGTGCTCGTCTCCTTGGTGCTTTATTATCCGGTGTGGATCGCCGCACTGACATTTGCATTTTTACTTGCAGTGACGGCGATTTGCGGTACGCTCCCCGTGTTCTCACTGACGCGGAAAACGCCGGCAGCAATTATTGCGAAATACGATATATAACCAACTTCTCCAATTTAAGAAAACCAGCCGCGCCCGTTTCGGGTGCGGCTGGTTTGACGATGGACGGCAGGGGACATCAAAACCCCTCGTCGAGGAGTGCCTCCGTCAGGTGGCAGGAGGAGCGGAGGCGGAGCGGGCGGCGTTTGGTCAGATCATATATGTAGTCCGAGCACGAGGCACGCCCGACGATGTCCTTGTTGTATTTCTCACAGAAGACCCGATCGCCGTCTGAGATACGGGCGTGTTCACAAAAAGAGCAGGACGCGAGCGGGTCACGGCCGGTGCGGTCATCTTTTTTCACAGTTCTGCCCTCCTTTTTCTTCATTGTAGCACGCTCCCGAATGTTCGTCAAGGGGCAAAACGCATAAATAATATTGTCAGCGTTGCGCCGAGAATACCGCCCGCCGCCTTGACGATGACGGCAGGGAAAACACGGACCCCGCTCTCGACGGCGAAGGAGGCGGTTTGCAGATGGACGGAAAGGCCGGAAAATATGACGGCGAATGCGGTGAGCGGCAGACCGCCCGGCGTTTCCGCGAGTGCCTGACAAGCTCCCCCGATCTCCAAAGCGGCGGCAACGTACGGGAAAAGGGGTGTCGGCAGCATCGAGCGGAGCACGGAAGTCAGTCCTGAAAAGAAAGCAATGTACCCGGTAACGGTGAGAGACGCATTGACGGCATTTCGCATGACTTCTGTAAACCGCGGAATGGGCATCGGAGATAGAGGGGTAGCCGCCGGGGGCGTTCCATGTCGCCGTCCGATATACAACAGAGCACCGGAGAGAAGGGCAATCAGCGTTTGCAGACAAAACAGGAAGACTCCGTCGCGCACGCTCCCGCGCATGGCACCGACCCCGGCGATAAGAAAGGCAATACCGGTATTGTTGCAAAAGCAAAGCATGATTTCGGCATCCTTTACGGACCATTGACGGAGACGGACGCCGTCACAGGCGGTTTTGGCACCGAGGGGAAAGCCGCATAGCAAACCGATGCAGAAGGGGACGGTCGAGATGGGGAGGCGTCGCCGACCGCCGACTGCGGGAGCCGTGAGCACGACAAGGTAGGAGGAGAGGATGGTAAAGGGAAACAGTGCCGGGAGGACGGTATGCCCGGCAAGGCACAGCCCCGCGCGGATTCCGTCGGTAAGCGCACGGTTTTTCCACAAAAGCAGCAGGAGCAGGGCGAGGACGGGCGGCAGCACCATAGTATTGCGCCATGGCTTTTCGTAGGACTCGGTCATAGAGACGGTGACTCCTCTCATAATATGGGACAGTTCAATATACCGGGGGGAGGCTCGCATATATGCCGAAAAAGGTGAAAAAATCCAAGGCAGCACGGCCGCCTGCCGTTTTGCCGTCTCCCGGCTCTTTTCGGGTGGAGGTGCGACCGGCGGGTGGCGGCAAGCGACGGGTATTGGTCTGCGCCTGCGACGAGATCTGCGCTTACAGTCGCGAGCGGGTCAGTTTTCGGTACGCAAAAGAAACCGTAACGGTGCTCGGCGAAGAGCTATGGTGCCGTACGTACGCATATCGGACAGCGGAGGTCATCGGTCGGGTAAGCGAGATCGTTTTCGGTAATCGGGAGACGGAGAAGGTATGAGAGAGAAGATCGGTTACTATACCTATACGGTGGCGTCCGCACACAGACTGACCGTGCTGAATCTGGCGTTGACATACGGCATTGAAATTTATGGTGAAAGGGAGATCGGAGACGATTGCTCCTTCCGCATATCGCTGTTTGACGCAACGGTATGGCAGGAGGCACTGCAAGGGTGCGGTGTACCGTATACACGCGGAGAACTGCGCGGGGTATGCGGTGCATTTCGGAAACTGGCACGCCATCCAGGGCTGATTTGCGGTGTGATACTTGCGATGTTTCTTTACCTTTGGCTGGGTGGCATGGTATGGGAAGTGCGGATTGTCTGTGAAAACGATATCGACGAGGACACGGTTCTGACAGAACTTGCGGAGGCGGGACTTTTTGAGGGGGCACGGGTTTCTGAAATTGACCCCGACCGTGTGGTGACGGAGTTCTTATCGCTGGATGCCGGGGTGGCTTTTGCCACCGTCCATATGACCGGGGTCGTGGCGGAGGTTGAACTGATCCGCAGAGAGGCCCCTCCCGCGCAGGAGCCGACGGAGGCACCGTGCAATCTGGTGGCATCGCGTGATGCGGTCGTGACAGATATGACGGTTTATGCCGGAAAACCGACAGTAAAAATCGGGCAGACGGTTGCAAAGGGTGATCTGCTCGTCACAGGGGTCCTCACCGACGTGGGGGGTACGCGATTGCTGCCCGCCTCGGCGACCGTTATGGGGCAGGTGGTGGACACACTCCTGATCGACGTCCCGCTTACGGCACAGACGCGGCAGGTCGTATCCTCTCACCCGATATCCTGCACCCTGACGGTGTTCGGACACAATTTCACCGTGGGGAAACGCGAGGGGGCGGATTGCGTACGCGAGAGACGGCTGTATCTGTTTGAGCGGATTCGCTTGCCGGTGATCTGCCGCGTGGGGTATCGTGTCGAAACCACCGAGGTATCGCAAACACGCGAGGAGTCCGAGGCGATTCATATCGCCGAGGCGGAACTGCGGCGTCGCCTGGACGTTTTGCTCGCCGACGGGGCTCTGGACAGCAGTGAAACGTCGGTTTGGCAGGAAGGTGACACTCTCCATCTTTCAGCAAAGGTGATTTACGAAACCAATATTGCAAAATCGCTTGCATTTGATATGGAAAATAAGTAGAATATAGTGTATAAAGCAAGTGAAACGGGAGAAGACCATGTCGGAAAAAATCGTAACGACCGTTTCCGCCGCGCAGACCGCCGCATTGTTCGGCGCGGCGGATGCACATATCAGGCTGCTGGAAGAGCGTTTCGGCGTGACGGTTCGCAACGCCGGCGGCAGTGGCGCGGACACGGGCGACGCTTTGATAATCACGGGGGAGGACCCCGGTCTCGGGCGTGCGGTCGTGGCACTCGAATATCTGAAACGCATGACGGCGTCCGGAGATACGCTGGACGAGCAGAGCGTGGAGTATGTGCTCGGGATGGTGTCGGACGGACACTCGGAGGAGTTGGAATCACTCGATCGTGACGTCGTGTGCATCACCAGCCGCGGGAAACCCATCCGCCCCAAAACCGTCGGCCAGCGACGCTACGTGGAGACCGTACGCAAAAACACCGTGGTGCTCGGCGTGGGTCCTGCGGGTACCGGCAAAACGTTTCTTGCCGTGGCGATGGCGGTGGAGGCACTGCGGGACAAGCAGGTCTCCCGCATCATTTTGACGCGCCCTGCGGTTGAGGCGGGCGAAAAACTCGGTTTTTTACCGGGGGATCTGCAAAACAAAATCGACCCTTATCTGCGCCCTTTGTATGATGCGTTGTTCGAGATGATGGGGAGCGAGAATTTCGCGAGGCATATGGAACGCGGCACTATCGAGATTGCGCCGCTCGCCTATATGCGCGGCCGGACGCTCGACGATTCGTTTATTATTCTGGACGAGGCGCAGAATACGACCGGGGAACAGATGAAGATGTTTCTGACCCGCCTCGGGTATCGTTCCAAGGTAGTCGTGACGGGGGACCCCTCGCAGACCGATTTGCCGTACGGCAAGAAGAGCGGACTCGCCGTTGCGGCCCGTATCCTGCGCGGCATCGACGGGATTGCCGTCCACGAGTTCACGGAGCGGGATGTCGTCCGTCATCACCTGGTGCAGAAGATCATCAAGGCGTACGAGCAATACGAGCGGGAAACGCCGAAAGCATCGGCGGGGCACCGTTTCACGCACCGTCCGCCGGAGGGAAAGAAATGAAACATTATCTCGCGCGGCAACACCGCGTCTCTATTGATTTCGGAGCCTGCGGCGTAACGCCGAAAATCACGTATGCGCTCAAACTCGCGTGTCGGCACGCCATCGAAGAGACGCTCGACCATGAGCAATTCAACAAGGATGCGGAGGTGTCGGTTACCTTTTGCGACAATGAGCAGATCCGGGAGCTGAACCGCACCTATCGGGATAAGGACAGAGCGACGGATGTCTTGTCTTTTCCGCAGTATGAGCCGTTCGAGGCCGCACGGGAGACGGATGAGCCTGTTACACTCGGGGATATCGTGATCTCTCTGGAACGTGCCGCCGAACAGGCAAAGGAGGTCGGACATCCTTTCCTTGACGAGGTGGCATTCCTCTGCATTCATTCCACGTTGCATCTGCTCGGATATGACCACGAGCGATCGACGGAGGATGAGGAGGATATGTGCCGCCGCCAGCGTCAGATTGTCGCCGCCCTGGAACAAAAATACACAACAAAGGAATGCAATTCATGAAAAGAACGGCTTTTATCGCCATTGTCGGACGTCCGAACGTCGGTAAGTCCACGCTCCTCAACCATATTCTCGGTGAGAAAGTCGCCATTGTCTCCAAACGGCCGCAAACGACGCGCAACCGCATCACGGGTGTGCATACGGTCGGGGACGACCAGTATGTATTTCTGGATACACCCGGTGTCCATCATCCGCGTACAAAACTGGGCGATTACATGGTAAAAGCGGCGACGGGCACCCTCGGCGGTGCCGACGCAGCCATTCTGGTGGTGGAGCCACGCGAGGCCGTCGGGGATATCGAGGCAGAAATCCTGAATAACATACGGGCGGCAAAATTACCTGCCATTCTCGTCGTCAACAAAACGGATGCCGTGACCGCCGCGAACGTCGCCAAAACGATTGCCGCCTATGCCGAGGCATTCTCGTTCGATGCGGTCGTGCCCACCGCCGCCAAGAGCGGCAAGGGGGTGGAAACGGTCGTCGCCGAATGCGAGCGGTATCTTGCCGAGAGCGAGTGGTTTTTCCCGGACGATATCGTGACGGATCAGACCGAACGGCAGATTGCGGCCGAGATCATCCGCGAAAAACTCCTGCGTGTCCTCTCCGACGAGGTACCGCACGGGACGGCGGTTTCGATCGAAGAATTCCGCGACGCCGGTCGAATGGTACGCATCCGCGCCGAAATATACTGTGAGCGTGCCTCTCACAAGGGCATCATCATCGGGAAAAACGGCGTCACTCTGAAACGCATCGGCACAATGGCGCGGGAGGACCTCGAAAAATTCTACGGCACCAAGGTGTTCCTCGACCTATGGGTCAAGGTGAAGGAGAACTGGCGCGACAGCCAGTTCAATCTGAACGATCTCGGGTATCGGGAGGATACATGAGAGCACCGGAAAAAACCCAAGAGGTGCACGGCATCGTGGTCAATACCATCGACATCGGGGAGCGTGACAGACTGTTTCAACTGCTCACGGCCGAGCGCGGGCTCCTCACCGTTTATGCGAACGGGGCGCGACAACTCAAAAACCGCTATCTGACGACCACGCAGATGTTTTGCTACGGCAGGTACTTTCTGACCAAAAAAAATGATCGGTACACCGTGCAGGACGTGACGCTTGAAGAATCATTTTACGACCTGCGCCGTGAGGTGGACCGTGCGGCACTGGGGGCTTATGTCTGTGAGGTCGCGGCCTATACGGGGACGGAAATGCCCGACACTGGGCTTTTACGCCTGATCCTCAACACACTGTATGCGGTATCTCGCTCCCTTTTTGACCTGACACTGGTGAAGGCGGCGTTTGAATTCCGCATGGCGACCGAACTCGGTTTTATGCCGGATATGTCTGCCTGCACCGTTTGCGGTGTGACCGACGGTGAATTTATCTTCGATCTGTCCGCGGGGAATCTCATATGCCGTGACTGCCGTGACACGCTTACTGCGCGTGCCCTCTACGAAGAGGGAACGGCGGAACACCGCATCGAGGTGCTGACACCGGGTGTGCGGTCGGCGGTCGAATATGTTTTGACTGCTCCGCCGGAGCGGTTGTTCTCCTTCCGGCTGGAAGAGGAAGACCTGCACATTTTTGCACACGCTGCCGAAGACTATCTTACCTGGCATACCGACCACAAATTTTCCACCTTGGAGTTTTATCACCAAGTTGCGCTTTGAGAGAAAATGATATTTACCGAAAAAACAAGATCCATACTGGAATTTGACAAGATCGTGCGCCTGCTCTCCGATTGTTGCAGTACCCCGGGGGCAAAGGCGCGCGCCCTTTCACTCGCCCCGACCGACGATGAGGTGCTGGTTGAGCGTCGCCTCGCCAGAACGAGCGATGCCTGCCGTCTGGTCGACGCAAAGGGGTACCCCGGCTTTGATGCCTGTGAGGATGTGCCGGACGCCGCCGAACGAGCGGAGAAAGGTGCTACACTGACAACGATTGAGTTGCTCCACATTGCATCCATGCTCCGCTCGGTGGCAGGTTGTGTGTCCTACGCAAAAGAGAATCATCCGTTTGATACAACGCTCGACGAAGTGTTTGATCGACTGTTGCCGAACCCGACACTGGAAAGAAAAATCACAAAAAGTATTATTTCGCCGGAACTCATCTCCGACGACGCGAGCCCCGCGCTCGCGGATATCCGCCGGCAGATCCGCGCGGCACAAAACCGTATCAAGGAGGCCCTGCTCAGTTATGTGACGGGGTCACGGCAACGCGCCCTCCAAGAGAACATCGTCACCATCCGTGACGGTCGGTACGTCATTCCCGTCAAGCAGGAGTACAAGGGGGAAGTAAAGGGGATCGTCCACGATACTTCTTCTTCCGGCGCGACCGTATTTATAGAGCCGATGGCGGTCGTTGACGCAAACAACGATCTGCGTGCGCTGGAAATCAAGGAGACGCGCGAGATCGAACGTATCCTGGCAGAACTCAGTGCGGACTGCGCCGCCTTCGGGGGCTCCATCCGCCAGAATTACTATAATATGACCGACCTGGCGTTTTCGTTCGGCTGTGCGTCACTTTCCGAGCACATGAACGCCTGTGCGCCGCGCCTCTCCGATCGGCGAATGCTGGATCTGCGTCGTGCACGCCACCCTCTCATCGATAAAGGGCGTGTTGTGCCGGTCGATGTGTCCCTCGGGCTGGAATTCGATACCTTGATCATCACGGGACCGAATACGGGCGGTAAAACCGTTACGCTCAAAACCATGGGGCTGTTCGCCGCGATGACGCAGTCGGGGCTGCACATTCCCGTTTCCCCGGACTCGACCGTCGGGGTATTTGATGCGATTCTTGTGGACATCGGAGACGAGCAAAGCATTGAGCAGTCACTCTCAACATTTTCGTCTCACATGGTCAACGAGGTGCAGATGCTGCACGATACAACGCCCCGCTCCATTGTTCTGTTTGATGAACTCGGGGCAGGGACGGACCCTGTCGAGGGGGCGGCACTCGCCATCTCGATTTTGGAACAGTGCCGCACGGTCGGTGCCCTTGCCGCAGCCACCACACATTACACGGAATTGAAGATGTACGCGCTCGATACTCCCGGTGTCCGGAACGCGAGTTGTGAATTCGATGTGGAGACGCTCCGCCCGACCTATCGCCTGATGATCGGTGCGCCCGGGAAATCCAATGCGTTTGCCATTTCAGAGAAACTCGGGCTCCCGCGTGAGGTCGTGGACCGCGCGCGCGAGTTGGTCAGCGCGGACAATCGCCGCTTTGAGACCGTTCTGGAAGAACTCGAAAAAACGCGGTTCGAGATGGAGCGTGAGCGGGATGAAGCCGCAAGGTTGCGCCGCGAGTACGAAAACTACAAGGCACACGCGGAAGCAGATCTGGCGCGCCGGTTGCGCGAGGGGGAAGAAGCCATCAAGCGGGATCGGGACCGTGCACGGCAACTTCTGGACAGTGCCCGGGTTTCGAGCGAATTCGTTTTTCATCAGTTAGAGGAACTGCGTAAGAAAGAGGATGCCAAGAGCCGCGCGGCGGCGTTGGAGGGAACGAGACGCGCGGTACGCGAACAAATGCGAACCGCGGAAAAAACATGGTCGGAGACCGAATTTGAGGGCGCTGAGACGGAGGAGAAATACGTATTGCCCCGTCCTCTTCGTGTCGGGGATAAAATCTATATCGTTTCTTACCGTGCGGAGGGCGAAGTGACCGCGCTCCCGCGCGGCAAGGATGTGGAGGTACGGGCGGGGGTTTTCCGCGGTAAAGTCCCGCTCTCCGACGTGCGACTTATTACAGACATGAAAAAGCGCGAGCCGGCAAAGCCGAAGAGCGATACGCGCGTGACGCGCGGCGGTGTTGCCACGTTCACGCCGGAACTCGATGTCCGCGGCAGGTACGGGGACGATGCGTGGTTCGAGGTGGACCGCTACCTGGATGAGGCGGTGCTTGCCGGTGTAGAAACGGTGCGTATCATTCACGGTAAGGGAACGGGTGCACTCCGTGTGGCACTCCACCGCGAGCTGAAGGCCGATCCCCGCGTCAAATCGTTCCGTCTCGGGGAAATCGGTGAGGGCGACTCCGGTGTGACGGTGGTCACGCTGAAATGACGGTGGATGTTGCCGTCGATTGCCTTTCAAAAAACTCGCGTTTCCCCTTGCAATCCGCATGACCGTGTGATACAATAAACCCGCAACTGAATACGACCTTATCGAGAGTGGGGGAGGGACCGGCCCTGTGAACCCACGGCAACCTGTTACGTGCAAGGTGCCAATTCCTGATAGATAAGCGTCCCTATCCCGGGCGACCTTGTCTGTCTGCCCGGGTATTTTGTTTGATTTATCTGAAAAACGGAAAAGAGGAAAAATGTATGTCAAAAAAACTGTTTACATCCGAGTCGGTAACGGAGGGGCATCCCGATAAAATCTGTGATAAGATCTCTGACGCGATTCTGGACGAAATGCTCAGGCAGGATCCGATGTCCCGTGTCGCCTGTGAAACCTTTGCCACCACCGGCATCATTACGGTCATGGGCGAGGTGACGACGGAGGCCTATGTGGATATTCCGGAGGTCGTGCGCCGTACCGTGGAGGAGATCGGTTATGACCGTGCCAAGTACGGTTTTGACTGCCATACCTGCGCCGTAATGACCTCTATACATGAACAATCACCTGATATCGCCCTCGGCGTTGACCGCTGTGCAGAGGCGAAAGAGGGGACCATGACGGACGACCTCGATACGGGCGCGGGGGACCAGGGGCTCATGTTCGGCTATGCCTGCGACGAGACACCGGAGCTCATGCCGTTGCCCATTTCGCTCGCCCATAAACTTGCCCGCCGCCTGACAGAGGTACGAAAGAACGGTACGCTCCCGTATCTGCGTCCGGACGGCAAGACGCAGGTAACGGTCGAATACGATGATGACCGACCCGTTCGTATCGATACGGTAGTGGTGTCTAGCCAGCATAGCGCGGAGACCGAACTTGCACAGATCCGTGAGGATATCATCCGTGAAGTTATCACACCCGTGATCCCCTCGGAGATGATGGATAGCGAAACCAAGATCTACGTCAACCCGACCGGCAGATTCGTCATCGGCGGGCCAGCAGGGGACACAGGGCTTACGGGCAGAAAGATCATCGTGGATACTTACGGCGGTTACGCACGTCACGGCGGCGGTGCCTTCTCGGGGAAGGACCCGACGAAGGTAGACCGCAGTGCCAGTTACGCGGCGCGCTATCTCGCCAAAAATGTTGTAAAAGCCGGCCTCGCGCGTCGCTGTGAGGTGCAGATCGCCTATGCAATCGGCGTTGCAAAGCCTGTCTCTCTCATGGTGGACACAGACGGTACGGGCGTGGTCTCCGACGAGAAACTGTCCGAGGCACTCTCGGAACTCGTGGATCTCCGTCCCGCCGCGATCATACGCCGTTTTGACTTGCGCCGTCCCATCTATACGCCCCTTGCCGCTTACGGCCATATGGGGCGCGAGGATCTCATGGTCCCGTGGGAAAAGACGGATCTGACCGACGCTCTGCTGGCGAAAGTCCGCTGAAACAAATCAATAGGTGATAGGTGAGGAGGTGAGAGAATGGCAGATAACCAAACGGGCGAGGCAGACATTATCGGTACCGTGGAAGAAGTGGTGTATCACAACGCCGCGAACGACTACACGGTGCTGGAAATCATTGATGCGCGCACGGGCAAACTCGTGACGGCCGTCGGTACGGTACCCTATCCCGCCGCAGGGGAACAGATGCGGCTCTGGGGGACTTGGAAGGCACACCCCGATTACGGTCAGCAGCTCGTCATTGAGCAGTACGAAAAACAACTGCCTTCATCAAGTGCCGACATTTTCCGCTATCTCTCCTCACATGCCATCAAGGGGGTCGGTCCCGGCATTGCACTGAAAATCGTGAATCGGTTTGGGGCGGAAACCTTTGAAGTCATTGAGCAACACCCGGAATGGCTGACGGACATTCCCGGCATCACCCGCAAAAAAGCGGCGGCAATCGCCGAATCGTTCGCCGAACAGGCGGAACTGCGCGAGTTTATGACACTATGTGCCGGGCATCTCGGAAACACGACCGTGACGCGCGTTTTCAGAGAGTGGGGCAAAGGTGCCTCAACGCTCCTGCGTAACGATCCTTATCGCCTTTGTCGCGGTGGGTTCGGGATCGGATTTGAGCGGGCAGATGAAATCGCGGCGCAACTCGGCATCAAAAAAGATGCGGCTGTGCGTGTGCGTGCCGGCGTCACCTATGTTTTGACTTATCAGGCAGGTGTGAACGGTCACACGTGTCTCCCGCGACAGAAACTGATTCCTGCGGCGGAGGAAACACTGGGGCTGGAAATCGGGACGGTAGAAGAGGCGGTGCAGGCAGAACTCGCCGCCGGCACGCTCGTCAGCCACGTCTTTGACGGTACGGATTATATCTATCTGAAAACCTACGATGACGCGGAACGTACTGTTGCAGAGAGGTTGCGGCTCCTCGCAAGGCAGGCGGCAACCTTTGATCGCGATAACATCGTGAGTTTGATCGAACGCATGGAGCGCGAGTGGGGTATTACTTACGCGGGGGAGCAGAGAAACGCCATCGGTGTCGCTGTGACGAGTGGCGTCATGATCCTGACGGGCGGCCCCGGGACAGGGAAAACCACGGTCATTCGCGCACTTTTGCGGATATTTGATATTCTCGGTGTGGATACGGTGCTGGCGGCTCCCACCGGGCGCGCCGCCAAGCGAATGTCGGAGGCGACGGTGCACGAGGCAAAAACATTGCATCGGCTCCTGGAAATGACCCGCGCCGACGACGTAACGACGCCACACTTCATGCGGGATGAAGACAATCCGCTCGATGCCATGGCGGTCATCGTCGATGAAAGTTCCATGATTGACCTGCCTCTTATGGCATCGCTTATGCGTGCCATGCGCCGCGGGAGCCGCCTGATCCTCGTCGGGGACGCCAATCAGTTGCCCGCCGTGGGGTGCGGTAATGTGCTCGGCGACATGATCTCCTCCGGTGCATTTCCCACAGTGGAGCTCCGTGAGATCTTCCGCCAGGCAGGGGAGAGCCAGATCGTTCGTAATGCACACCGTATCCTGCACGGTGAGATGCCGGACACCACGCGTACGGATGGGGATTTCTTCTTCCTCGCAAGGCCGCGCGAGGATACCATCCGTGAGACCATCGAGCAACTCATTGCCGAACGTTTGCCGCGTGCATACGGTCGTGAGGTGTTATCCGGTATTCAGGTCATCACACCGACGCATCGCGGTATCGCGGGGACGGATAAACTCAACGAAGGCTTGCAGACGCGTTTGAATCCGCCCGCACCCGACAAGGCGGAAGTGCGTGCTCATGGCAGCGTATTCCGCGTCGGGGATCGGGTCATGCAGGTGCGTAACCAATACGACATTGAATGGCATCGCGGGGAGCATCGGGGAAACGGGGTATTCAACGGGGACCTCGGTATCATCAAAAAAATAGAGAAATCCGACAGGGACTTCGCGGTCACGATTGCGTTCGACGATCGGGAAGCGGTCTATGATCTCTCGATGCTGGATGATATTGAACTCGCCTATGCCATCACGGTGCACAAGAGCCAAGGGAGCGAATACGCGACGGTCATCATGCCGATCTTCGCTTGCGGGGCGGTGTTGCAGACGCGTAGCCTGCTCTATACCGCGATGACGCGGGCAAAGACGAGGCTCATCCTCGTCGGAAGGCAGGACGTGCTTTCCCGCATGGTAGAGAACGCGCACGTCGCGTCCCGTTACACCGGACTTGCCAACCGACTTGCGAGCATTGCGGAATTGTCATAAAAATTTGCCTTGCAATATGTAGACGGATGGTATATAATCTTACTACCATTACGTTAAAAGGAACTGTTCATGCAAAACCGACTTGGAATCGACATGGGTGGCGCTACCATCAGCGTTGCGGCACCGGGGCGCGGACTTATCTTGCAGGACCCTGCGGTGATCGCGGTTGAGCGAGAGAGCGGGCGCGTGCTGGCGGCGGGCGCCATGGCGGAACAAAAACTGAATACTTCCGACCGCCGTGTGTCGCTGACCCGTCCTTTCACGAACGGTTTTATGGGGTCGCCGGATGAAATCGGGGTGCTTATTACCTCTTGCCTCGCTAACACCGGGTGTATGGGTGACACGGATCTGATTCTCTCCGTCCCGTGCGATATCAGCGATGAAGACGAGGAGCGGCTCGGCAGAATTGCGGACGCCGCCGGTGCTGCCTCCTGCCACCTGGTCTATGCGCCGCTGGCGGCGATGGCGGGCACGTTTCTGCGCTTACCCGCCGGGTGCCTCGTCGTGGATATCGGTGCCACCTCCACCAACGTGATGCTGCTTTGCCGCGGCAGGATCTACTATATGAAGACCATTCGCGTCGGCGGTCAGACCTTTGACCGCTCCATCGCGGACTATCTTTGGAAACGCAGAAAGATCCGCGTGAGTCTCCGCACCGCCGAAACCATTAAAATGAAGATCGGGTCGGTATGGGCGGGTGCCACCGGAAAAACGATGGAGGCGGTCGGGAAGGATGCCTCCGGCAGAGAAGTGAAATTCCGTGTTTCTTCTCCCGACCTGTACGATTCGCTGGAACAGCCTCTTGCCGATATTTTGGAAGCCGTGTTTTTCGCCGTCTCCAAAATTCCGTCGGAATTCGTCTCCGGGGTGTTTGAACTCGGGATTCAGTTGACGGGCGGCGGGGCACTCCTGGACGGAATCGATCGTATGATCGGCGGTGTCACCGGTGTTCCGACGACACGCGTCGATGACCCTGTTGGTTGTACGGCACTCGGGCTTGCAGAGATGTTTGACATCCTCCCCGAGGATCTGCCGCCTTCCTTCCGCAACGTGTCGGAGATTTACATTAAACATGCCGGTCTACCCGGGCAAGGAGATTATGATGAGTAAAGAAAACCAGAATAAAAACCGCGGCAACATGCGAGACGGTTTCTACCGAGCTCTTGCATTCATTCTTGCGGGTCTTATGATCGCGGGGTCCGTGACGGCGGTCATATTTTATATCATTGCGAAGTAAGGTACCCGGTACCGAAAAAGCCGCTCGAAAGAGCGGCTTTTTTGATGCTGTCCGGTTTTTGTCGTTGCCCTAGTCCTTGTGATCAAAAAAGGACGGTTGCGCGCCGGAGGAAAAGGGAATACCGAGGTGGTCGTACGCGAGTTTCGTTACACATCTGCCGCGCGGGGTGCGGGACAGAAATCCGAGCTGCATCAAATACGGCTCGTAGACATCTTCAATGGTCACTGCCTCTTCTCCGATCGTTGCGGCGAGGGTCTCCAAACCGACGGGACCTCCTCCGTAATATTTGATAATCGCCTCCATCATGCGGCGATCAACCGCATCGAGACCGATGGCATCAATATCGAGCATACGCAGCCCGAGTTCGGCGATCTCGCCGGTAATGACACCGTCCCCTTTGACAATGGCAAAGTCACGGATGCGTTTGAGCAGCCGGTTGGCGATACGCGGCGTGCCGCGTGAGCGTCCTGCAATCTGCCGCATCCCCTCGTCGGTGATTTCGATTTCCAGCAGTTTGGCACTGCGACGGACGATGGTTGCCAGTTCTTCCGGTGTATAGATTTCCAATTTCAGTATCACGCCGAAACGGTCGCGTAGCGGTGTCGTCATCTGTCCCGCACGCGTCGTGGCACCGATCAGGGTAAAGGGTTTGAGGTCGAGTCGGATACTGCGGGCACTGGGGCCCTTACCGATGATAATATCGACGGCATAATCTTCCATGGCAGGGTAGAGCACTTCTTCTACCTGTCTCGAAAGACGGTGAATCTCGTCAATGAAGAGGATATCTCCCGCATTCATATTGGTGAGGAGTGCGACAAGATCCCCGACTTTTTCGATGGCGGGCCCCGACGTGATGCGAATCGGCTTGCCCATCTCGTTCGCGATGACACCGGCCAGAGTGGTTTTACCGAGACCTGGGGGGCCGTAGAGCAGGACGTGGTCGAGGGCGGTCCCCCGCATTTTGGCAGATTCGATGTAGACTTTCAGGTTCTCCTTAGCCTTGTCCTGACCGACATATTCATCGAGGGTTTTCGGGCGGAGGCTGATTTCCTGTCCGTCTTCGCTCGGATCATATTCATTGGACATGATCCTGTCTTCAAAATCAAACTCTGTTTCCATCGTATCTCCTTACAGGAATTTACGGAGTGCCTGCGAAATGAGGTCGTTCAGGGAAAGTTTCTCGGCATCCAGACCGGAGAGCGCACTCATCGCGGAGGCGCGGTCGTATCCGAGCGTCATGAGTGCTTCTATCGCATCTCCGAGTTTGCCGCCCGTTGCAGGGGCGGCACTCGCAGCCGCCCCCGTTTGCGGGGCGCGGAGGGTCATACCGGCGATTTTGTCTTTGAGTTCAAGGACGATGCGGGCGGCGGTCTTTGCACCCACGTTCGGTGCCTTGGCGAGTGCCTTCGTATCCTCGGTGCAGACAGCGAGACGGAAACGGTCGGGGGTGAAGACGGACAGCACCGCCATTGCTGCCTTGGGTCCCACACCGGACACGCCGATGAGCAGTTTGAAACAATCAAGCTCGTCCTTGTCGCGGAAACCGAACAGTTCGACCCCGTCCTCGCGGACTTGCAGGTAGGTGTAGAGTTTGACGCGGGTACCGACTTTTGCGGATAATGTATCCGAAGTCGTGAGGCTGACCGTCAGACTGTAACCGACGCCGCCGCAATCCACAACGGCGAGCCCCGGCTCACGCTCTGTCAGCGTCCCGTCAAGATAATAAAACATAATCGTCCACCTCGCATTTTCATGGAAACAGTATAACATAAGTACGCATAAAAGTAAAGTCGGAACGACGATGCGGCACAAAAATGATGACGGCGGACGGGTTTGACAATTACGACGTAATATGCTATACTATTCTGTAAATTTGTATCGGGAGGGCAGGTTATGATCGTTCTCGGCATTGACCCGGGATACGCCATCGTCGGCTGGGGTGTTATCGAGGTGCGCGGTGCTACCTTCCGTCCCATTGCCTGCGGCGATATTTCCACTCCGGCAAAGACAAGCCTCTCGTCCCGACTGAAAACCATTTATGACGAAATGCGCCGTATCACGGAGAAGTACCATCCGGAGCAGATGGCGATTGAGGAGTTGTTTTTCAACACGAATATCACGACCGGCATAAAGGTGGCGGAGGCGCGCGGCGTCATCCTGCTCGCCGCCGCGGAGGCAGGCATACCGATCTTTGAATATACACCCTTGCAGGTCAAGCAGGCGGTCGTCGGATACGGTCTTGCCGAGAAAAAGCAGGTCATCGCCATGGTAACGAACCTTCTGCGGCTGAAAACCCCGCCAAAACCCGATGATACGGCAGATGCGCTGGCGATCGCGCTGTGCCATGGGCAGGCGGCAGGCTCCGGGATCGCCGCTTATTTTAATCAATAACGAGTGTGAAATTATGTGGATTTGTGAGAACTGGAAAGATTACGAGGTGCTGGACACTTCCTCCGGAGAAAAACTCGAACGGTGGGGACAATATACATTGATACGCCCCGACCCGCAGGTGATATGGAACTCGGAGAAGACACATCCGATGTGGCGAACGGCGGATGCCGCCTATCATCGCTCCCGCGCCGGCGGCGGCGCGTGGGGAGAAAACCATTTGCCGGAGAGTTGGGTCATACGGTATGGGGATCTGCGCTTTCGCGTGCGGCCGATGGGATTTAAGCATACCGGTCTGTTCCCGGAGCAGGCGGCGAACTGGGATTGGTTTTCCGAACTGATCCGTAAGGCGGGGAGACCGATCAAGGTGCTTAACCTGTTTGCGTATACCGGCGGTGCAACCGTGGCGGCGGCAAAGGCGGGGGCATCCGTCTGTCACGTGGATGCTGCCAAAGGTATGGTGGCTGCGGCAAAGGAAAACGCCGCGCTTTCCGGCCTTTCCGAGGCCCCGATC
The DNA here is from genome assembly GCA_934432675.1 of uncultured Eubacteriales bacterium. Lineage (GTDB taxonomy): Bacteria > Bacillota > Clostridia > Oscillospirales > CAG-272 > UBA1740. The sequence goes on from CAKRYT010000001.1 coordinate 162,824, forward strand.
CGCTACATCGTCGATGACTGCCGCAAATTCGTCGAGCGCGAATTGCGTCGTGGCAACCGTTATGACGGAATCATTATGGATCCCCCTTCCTACGGACGCGGACCGACCGGGGAAGTGTGGAAGATCGAGGAGAATATCGATGCACTCGTGGATCTCGTCAGCGGCGTTTTCAGCGACTCTCCTCTTTTCTTTCTCTTGAATTCCTACACGACAGGGCTGAGTGCCTCTGCCATGAAATATATTACGAAATTACGTATTGGTACACGTCTTGGTGGTGTGACCGAGGCAGACGAGCTCGGATTGCCCGTGGGGCATGACGGTTTCGCGTTGCCTTGCGGATCCAGCGTGCGCCATACGTTTGAAGGAACGCTATGACGGAAAAACTCATTGCGTGTGAGCATGTTTCGTTTGCTTACAACGCCGATACACCGAGCGATGCCATCCCCGCAGTCAAGGATGTCTCTTTTTCACTCGGGCGCGGCGAGTATGTCGCGGTACTCGGTCACAACGGATCCGGAAAGTCGACCCTTGCCAAACTCCTGAATATGATTCTCACGCCGGTGTCCGGCAGGCTCTTCATCAACGGCGTGGATACGACGGCGGCCGATTTTTCGGAGGACGACCTTTTCGAGGTGCGCCGTCGCATCGGCATGGTCTTTCAGAATCCGGACAACCAGTTGGTGGCGACCATCGTGGAAGAGGATGTTGCTTTCGGCCCCGAAAATCTCGGATTGCCACGCACGGAGATACGTCGCCGTGTCGATGAGGCGCTCGCCGCCGTTGATATGACTGCGTATGCTCACCATGCGACGCATAAACTCTCCGGCGGGCAGAAGCAACGCGTGGCGATTGCCGGAATGATCGCCATGAAACCGGATTGCATTGTTTTTGATGAATCGACGGCAATGCTTGATCCTCGCGGTCGCCGGGAAGTGCTGGATACGATGGAGCGGCTTCATCGTGGGGATGGGTTGACCGTCGTGCACATTACCCATTACATGGAGGAGGCGGCGCGTGCCGACCGCATCCTCGTCATGAATGACGGGGAACTGGTCATGGATGGGACTCCGCGCGAGATTTTTACGCAAGTGGAAAAACTGCGCGGTTTCGGACTCGAAGTGCCGCAGACGGTAGAACTGCTGACGGAACTCAGGGCTGCCGGGGTCGATGTGCCCATTGACGCACTGACGGCAGAGGCCTGCATTGATGTCATCATGGCGCGCCTCGGGGAGGTGACACCGTGACGATTCTGGAAGTATCTCATGTAACGCATACCTACGGCAGGGGGACACCCTTCAAAACGGAGGCACTCCATGACGTCAGCGTCGGGTTTGAGCGGGGCCTTATCACGGGGCTCATCGGTCATACCGGCAGTGGCAAATCCACACTCGTGCAGATGCTCAATGGCCTGATAAAGCCTGACGAGGGCGAGGTACGGCTGGACGGTGTAAACATTTGGGACAAACCGAAAGAGATCCGTTCGGTGCGTTTCCGCGTCGGACTCGTGATGCAATATCCGGAATATCAACTGTTTGATGAAACGGTGGAGCGGGACATCGGTTTTGCTCCGCGTAACCAGGGGCTGGATGAGGCCGCGGTACGCCTGCGTGTCGAAGAAGCGGCAAATTTCGTCGGACTCACCCGCGAGATGCTCGCGAAGTCGCCGTTCGATCTTTCGGGCGGACAGAAACGCCGTGCCGCGATAGCGGGCATCCTTGCCATGCATCCGGACGTTCTGGTGCTCGACGAACCTGCGGCAGGGTTGGACCCCCGCGGCAGGCGCGAGATCCTCGGCGGTCTGACCCGCTTTCGCGATGAGACGGGCACAACGGTCATCCTCGTTTCCCACAGCATGGAGGATATGGCGACTTACTGCGACCGTGTCGTGGTGATGAACTGTGGCGAGGTATTTGCCACGGGGACGACGGAAGAGGTGTTCTGCCGCGCGGAAGAACTTGCCGCTGTCGGTCTGGACATACCGCAGATCTCTCATGTGGCAGAGGGATTGATTGCGCGGGGCGTGCCGCTCGGAGGGAAACTCTATACGGTCGCCGGGGTGCGGGACGCACTCCTGCCGCTGCTCGGCGGGGAGGTGAAGCCGTGAAGACAGAGATGACTCTCGGTCAGTTTTTCCCGGGTCGATCGCTCCTGCATCGCATGGATCCGCGTGTCAAAATCCTGCTTGCGATCGCGTATATCGTCGCCATCTTCCTGTGCCGCTATGTGCTCACCTATGCGCTCATTCTTCTCTTTACCTGCTTTTTGATTGCGGTCAGCGGAATTCCGCTCCGCACCGTTCTTCGCAGTTTGCGCCCGATCGTCATCATTCTGTTGATTACCTCTTTAATCAACATATTGATGACCGGTGGAGAGCAAATCGTTTTTGAATGGAAGTTTATTCATATCTATCGGGAGGGGCTGTGGCGCGCACTTTTCATGGCGGTGCGCGTTGTATTGCTCGTGATTTCGGCGAGTCTGCTCCTGACCTATACCACTTCTCCTATCGATCTGACGGACGCGATTGAATCGCTCCTGACGCCCCTTAAATGGGTACACGTACCCGTGCACGAATTCGCGATGATGATGTCCATCGCGTTGCGATTCATACCGACGCTCATTGAAGAGACGGAGCGCATTATGAACGCGCAGAAATCGCGAGGATCCGATTTGTCAACCGGGGGGCTTGTCAAGCGTGCGCGCGCATTGATCCCCATTATTGTGCCGCTCTTCATCTCCGCTTTCCAACGGGCACTTGACCTCGCGACGGCGATGGAGTGCCGTTGCTACCGTGGCGGGAAGGGCAGGACGCGTCTCCGGGCGTATCATCTGCACGCCTGTGACTTTGTCATGCCGATCCTTTTTGCCGCGTTGATCGTCGGCATCTGTCTCGGAAACCGTTATCTGCCCGATCTGATTGGCTGGGGGTATATTTCTTGAAGTACTTTATGCATCTTGCTTATCTCGGCACCGATTTCTGCGGGTCCCAGATACAGCCGAATGTGCGGACGGTGCAGGGCGTCCTGAACGATGCCTTCGCGGCACTTTTCGGGGTGATCTGTCGTGTCACCTCCTGTTCCCGTACAGATAGCGGCGTTCATGCGTGCGCCGCCGCACTGACGGTGGAACTGCCGGGAGGGACGCTCCCGATCCCGCCGGAAAAACTTGCACTGGCGGTGCAGTGCCATCTCCCCGCGGATGTCTCTGTGTTTGATGTGGATGTACGCCCGGACACATTCCATGTACGCCACGATGTGGTCGGGAAGGAATATCTTTATCGAATTTGCAACCGCTCGGTACGCGATCCGTTTCTGACGGGCAGAGCATGGTTTTTCCCGCGCCATCTGGGCGAGGCGGCCATCGAGCGCATGAATCGCGCCGCCGCGTACCTTATCGGGAAACACGATTTTGCCGCATTCCAGGCGCAGGGATCGCCGGTGGCGACGACGGTGCGCTGCGTCACCCATTGCTCGGTACGACGTAAGGGAGACGAGATCCTGGTCACCGTGCGTGCCGACGGCTTTTTATACAATATGGTCCGTATTATTGTCGGTACGCTACTTGATGTCGGCATCGGGCGCACGGAGCCGGAAGGAATTCCCGTTATCCTACAAACCCGGGATCGGACGAAGGCGGGCATGACGGCACCGCCCGAGGGGCTTTACCTCCATCGCGTTTTTTACAATTAACCGTCAGGATTCACAACAATTACCGAAAAACTCTCTTTTGAAAAAACCGTTTCCGTTCGATACTAAAGATAGTATGAGCGGAGGCAGAGAGCCGCTTGCGCGGCTCTTTTTGATTTTATGAAACGAAAAAAAGATGTGGGAGGTCACCGCGCAAAAAAAATCATTTTGCGGGTGTTTCTTGTGTTGGCCATTCTCCTGCTGGCCGCAATCGTGACAGGGGCCGGTGTCGTTGCTTATGTGGCGATTACGCTGGACTCCGATGAGGATATGGCGGTGATGGAGGCAATGCGAGGCTCACGTACAACACGCATTTGGGCACCGAAGCGGGAGGGCGAAGGTGAGATTGATGCCGAGAATTATTCTCCGGTTGAGTATGATATTCTATACGGGGATGAAAACATGGTGTGGGCGGATAGCAGCGAGATCCCGGATCTTTTGAAAAATGCTTTTGTTGCCATAGAGGACCAGCGGTTTTATCGTCATCGGGGGGTGGACTGGCGCAGGACGGGGAAGGCGGCACTCAATTACGTCTTTCGGTTCGAGCCGCAGTTCGGCGGGTCGACCATAACCCAACAGCTCATCAAAAACGTGCATGGGGAAAAAGATATCAGTGCTATGCGAAAAGTTAAGGAGATCATCCGTGCGCGCCGCTTGGAAAAAGCATACAGTAAAGAGGAAATTCTGACGTATTATCTCAATATCGTGCCACTCGGGCACCAGTGTACCGGAGTAAAGTCGGCCGCGCGTTATTACTTCGGGAAAGCACCGGAAGATCTGACGCCGATCGAGTGTGCCGCTCTCGCGGCCATTACCAATGCGCCTGCTTACTACGAGCCGCAGGGGCACCCCGATAATAACCAAAGGAGGCGGGACCTCGTTTTGGATGCGATGCGTCAAAACGGGTATCTGGACGAGGAAACCTATCGGATTGCCTACGCAACGGAACTGACGCTGAATGTCACGGACCCCGTTTATACCAAACGCTCCCGCGGGTGGTATACCGAGACGGTGGCGGCAGATGTTATTGCCGATCTGCAACGGGAACGGGGGCTCACAAAATCTGCGGCAACGGCATTGGTTTACCGGGGAGGGCTCGACATCTATGCTCTGGTTGACCCCACCGTGCAGTCGACAATGGAAAGGTACTTCGGAGACGAAAGTCACTTTGCCGTGGATGGGCAACGTGTGCAGGGGGGCATGGTCATTTGCAATCCCAAGACCGGCGATATTCTCGGCATTGTCGGCGGCGTCGGAGAAAAACGGGGCTCTCTTCTGTTTAACCGTGCGACAGACGGTTATTACCAGCCGGGTTCCGCGCTGAAACCCGTGGCGTTGTACGGTCCTGCCTTGGAGCGCAACCTGATCACATACAGCACTGTTTTTGAGGATCTGCCGGGCGAGACCGAGAGTGGCGTGTGGCCCCATAACAGTCCCGGTGTCTATCAGGGGCGCATTACGGTGGCAGAGGCACTCGCCAGATCGAAAAACACGGTCGCCGTGCAATTATACGAGCTCCTCGGAAAAAAGGAAATATACCGTTATTTGCGCGACACGGTCGGTTTGACGGGGCTCGTACGGGGAGAGAACGGAAAGACAGACCTCGGTGCGGCCCCGCTGGCACTGGGGCAGTTGACAAGAGGTGTGACGGTCCGGGAACTGACAGGTGCCTATACCGCGTTTGCCGGCGGCGGGGAACAGGCAGATACCCGCTCGTACGTTGCTGTTTTTGATACGCGTGGGGATCTGCTGCTCCGAAAGGATGTGCAGAAAAAGCGTGTGATGAGTGCGGAGACTGCCTATATTCTTTCGGAAATGCTTTCCGGCGTCGTCGATCACGGGACGGCACACCGCATCACACTGGACGAATTGGTTGCCACGGCAGGGAAGACGGGGACCTCCGGTATGGATAAGGACAAGTGGTTTGTCGGGTATACACCGTCCTATGTGGCGGGAATTCGCATCGGATATGACGAGTCGTTGTCCTTGCCGGGCGGTACAAGCCTTCATCTCACCGCGTGGGATGAGATTCTACACGAACTGTATCGGCGGGAGGACGCACCCGGGGAGGATACGTCGTTTTCTGTACCGGAGGGGGTACGCCGCGCCGAATATTGCCTGGATAGCGGCTTGGTACCGACGGATGCCTGTCGCAGCGAATTGCGCGGCAGCCGTGTCGCGACGGGACTGTATAAGGTCGGATTCATGCCGACCGAGGAATGCGGGGTGCACACCGTCGCACATTACGATATTCTCACAGAGAAGTACGGTCTCGGCGAGGGCAATCCGGATACAGCCCTGAACTTCTATGTGCTTTACTTGCCGCGGCGATCGGTCCCCGAGGGGATTACGCCACAGGATGCGGAATATGAGTATAACCGGATCGTTAAGCAACACGAGGAAGAATCGGAGGAGACATCCGGGTAATTGTAACAAAATCATGAAACAAACGCCCCGCCTCTTGACAGAGACGGGGCGATTCGATATAATCGTTAGCGTGCTAACTAAAAGGAGGCCGTCATGAAAGAACGATATGAGCGATTGCGGGAAACGATCGATCGCATGATCGAGGCAGATCGTCTGCACCGCGCCGTCTGCGACAGAGAACTTGCGGAGATCGGATTGCACCGTGCACAACATAGAATGCTGATGCACCTGTATTTTTGCGGGGAGGTTGCTTCACAGAGGGAACTCGCGAGGGCACTCGCCATCACGCCTGCCGTAGTTACGGTAACGTTGCGGAAACTGGAAACGGCAGGGTATATCCGTCGCTTCTCGACGCCCGAAGACAACCGCCAGCTCGGCGTTGAACTGACCGATGCGGGTCGCTCGGTCGTGCAACGGACGAAGCGTATTCTTGACCGTGTGGATATGGCAATGTTTGAAGGATTTACGGACGGGGAACTGGATGCTGCGCGCGCATTCTATGCGCGCATAAAAGAAAATCTCGGGAAAATCGGGGGTAACTGACATGGGCTATTGGTGGAAGTACATAAAGCCGTATTTACCCTATTTTATCATTGGACCGCTCTGCATGATCGTGGAGGTCGTCGGTGAAGTCGTGCTCCCGAAACTGCTGTCGTCGGTCATTGACGGCGGGCGAGCGGGGACGCTGACCGTTTCCGGCAGCATCGGCATATTGTTCGCGATGATCGGTGTTGCCCTTTTAATGATGGGGGGCGGCGTCGGCGGTGCTTACTTCGGAGCTAAGGCATCCGTCAATTTCGCTACCGATCTGCGTGCGGATGCCTATCGTTCGGTGGAGCGTTATTCTTTCGCAAACATCGATAAATTCTCGACCGGCTCGCTCGTCACGCGCATGACGAACGACGTGACACAAGTCCAGAACTTCGTCAACATGCTGTTGCGTATGGCATTGCGTGCCCCGGGGATGCTCATTGCCGCCCTCATTATGTCGATTACACTGAAACCGTCGCTTGCCGTCGTGTTCGCCGTGACGATTCCGATAATGCTGCTGTCTATCCTGGGGATTATCCTGATCGGATTCCGCCGTTTTACACAACTGCAAACCAGAATCGATACACTCAATTCGACCGTTCAGGAAAACATCACGAATGTTCGCGTGGTGAAATCGTTTGTGCGGGAGACGCAGGAGACAGAAAAGTTTTCGCGTGCCAACCGGAATCTTAAAGAGGCAGGCATGGCGGCGATGCGTGTCATGATCTTCATGGAGCCGGTTACGACCTTTATCATGTATGCCACGACGATTGTCGTCCTGTGGTTCGGGAGCGGGTTTGTTCTCGACGGTGGGATGTCCGTCGGTGATTTATCGGCGTTTGTGGTCTATGTCAACCAGATTCTCATGTCCATCATGATGGTCACCATGCTGCTCATGACTTCCTCGCGTGCCATTGCATCCGCGAAACGGATCCGTCAGGTCATCGATGAGGTACCTGATATTGATGACGCAAATGCCGCCGAGCCGGACCGTTTGGTGGAAAAGGGAAGTGTGGAATTCCGCGACGTTTCCTTCCGCTATTATAAAAATCGTGACGAATATGTCCTGAAACATATTTCGCTCTCCGTGGCACCGGGCAGTACCGTCGGTATTATCGGATCGACCGGGTGCGGCAAGAGTACACTGGTCTCCATGGTGTGCCGCCTCTACGATCCCGATGAGGGGGAGGTGCTCGTCGACGGTGTGAACGTAAAGGATTATTCCCTTACTCATTTGCGTGATGGAGTTGGCATGGTACTGCAAAAGAATACCCTGTTCTCCGGCACCATTGCGGAAAATCTCCGCTGGGGGAATGAGTCCGCGACGGACGAAGAGGTGCGCCTGGCGGCGACGCAAGCGCAGGCGGATAAATTTGTTTCGTCTTTCCCGAAGGGGTATGATACGATGATCGAGCAGGGCGGGACCAATGTGTCCGGCGGACAGAAGCAACGCCTTTGCATTGCGCGGGCACTGCTCAAACATCCGAAGGTTCTGATACTCGATGATTCGACTTCTGCCGTGGATACCGCGACGGAAAGGCAGATCCGCACGGCTCTTGCGGAATCATTTGCGGGTACGACAAAGATAATCATCGCACAACGCATTTCCTCCGTCATGGAGGCAGATCAGATCGCCGTCATGAACGAGGGGGAAATCGTCGCGGTCGGGACGCATGAGGAATTGCTCGAAAGTTCTCCGGAATATCGGGAGATCTATGAGTCGCAGATGGGGGGTGAGGAAGATGGCAAGAACGCTTGAACAGTTGCAGTCCTCCTACACCTCGGAGAACGTCGGAAACGGAAGACGCATGATGCGCCCGGGCCCCGGCCCGCGCGGTGGCCCCGGTGCACGCGGAGGTAAGCCGAAAAACACCCGTAAAATCGTCGCGAGGCTGTTATCTTACCTGAAACCGTATCGCATACGATTGATACTGGTAATCCTCTGTATGCTGTTTTCCACCGCCGCCGCGCTCGTAGCATCCTATATGCTGGCACCGATCATCAATCGACTGGCACTTGCCATAAATCCCGATATTCCCATGAATATGACTTCAATGGAGCGGCTTGCGGACAAAGCCATCACTGCCTTCGTCGGGGTCACGTCTGATGCGTTTCATCTGGCACCGGCACTGGTGTATGTATTGACGGCACTTTTCATCCTGGCGTTTGTGTACGTCATCGGCATCATCGCGACTTATGTGCAAGGGCGGCTTATGCTGACGGTCTCCCAAGGAACGACGCAGAGAATTCGGGGAGAGTTATTTGTCAAAATGCAGTCTCTGCCGCTCCGCTACTTTGACGGTCACCCGACGGGGGAGGTCATGTCCCGCTTCACCAATGATATTGACAATATCGACACGATGCTCTCCAACTCGCTGACTTCCATTTTTTCCGGGTTTGTGATGCTGGTCGGTACCTTCGTCTTTATGATTATGACCAACTGGATCCTTACACTGGTTACGGTGGCGTTTATACCGCTGTATTTGTGGGGTGGCGGGCTGATCGGGAAATTCAGTTCCCGCTACTACAAGGGACAGCAGGTGGCACTCGGTGCACTGAACGGATATATTGAAGAAAGCGTGTCCGGCGTCAAGGTCGTAAAAGTATTCAATCACGAGGGTGTCTGCACCGAAGAGTTCGCAACCCTGAATGGCGATATGCGCCAGAAACAGTTTAAGGCGCAGTTCTGGGGCGGCGTCATGGGCCCCATTATGGGGAATCTCTCACAGATTTCGTACGGTATCACGGTCGGGATCGGCGGAATTATGATGGTTACGGCGGGTTTTGCACCCGGGTCTCTCACGGTGTTCGCTAATTATTCCAGGCAGTTCTCGCGCCCGATCAATACGCTTTCGATGCAGATGTCAACCATCTTTGCAGCACTTGCGGGTGCCGAGCGGGTCTTCAATGTGATGGATGCAGAGCCGGAGGCACCCGATGCACCGGATGCAATCCCCATGGGGGATGTCAAAGGGGACGTCCGATTTGAGCACGTTACCTTTGGCTACGTGCCGGAAAAGACGGTCCTTCATGATCTGACGCTCTATGCAAAACCGGGACAAAAGATCGCCTTTGTCGGATCGACCGGGGCGGGGAAGACAACGATCACCAATCTCCTAAACCGTTTTTATGATATCGATCATGGCTCCATCACGATAGACGGTGTGGATATCCGCCACTATCAGCGCGCGTCGTTGCGCAAGCATGTGGCGATGGTATTGCAGGACACGCATCTGTTTACCGGCACGGTGATGGAGAACATTCGTTATGGGCGTCCGGATGCAACGGACGAAGAGGTGATCGCTGCCGCCAAGGTGGCATCCGCACACTCGATGATATGCCGTCTTTCTGACGGGTATCAGACGGTCCTCACAGGGGACGGAGCTAATCTTTCACAGGGACAACGGCAACTTCTGAATATCGCGCGTGCAGCTCTTTCGCACGCACCGATCCTCGTTCTGGACGAGGCGACCAGTTCGGTGGATACGAGAACGGAGCGACATATAGAGCACGGCATGGATCGCCTTATGGCATCGCGAACGACTTTTGTGATTGCGCACCGTCTCTCCACCGTTCGCAATGCGGATGCCATCATGGTTTTGGAGGCAGGCCGTATCATTGAACGAGGGACACACGAGCAGTTGCTTGCCCTAAAAGGCAGATACTATGAACTATATACCGGTGTAAAAGAACTGGATTGAGTTTTTTCCCGCGGGCAGAGTGGACTTCTGCCCACGGGAAGTTTTTGACAGACAAAGATACGAAAACCGTCTGATAAAACAAAATTCCCCGAGAGGTACCTCTCGGGGAATTTAATCGATGATTCGTTATTGATCGGATTCTTCCGGTACGACTTCGGCATCCGGAGCCCATTTTGCAAGACTCTTGATCCCGTTTTTGCAACCGTCTTTTGATGCGTAACCGTCTTCGCTTGTGCAGATGAGTTCGGCATTGGTGGCGAGGAGGCGGAAACGGAATTTTCCGGCTTTGTCGGCGTACAACTCGAATTTCGGATATTTCTGTTTGACCGGGGCTTTCAGTGTCTGATCCTCAATCGGTGCATTTACGTTACGGCGGACGCTCTCAATACCTGCCTTACAGGAGGAGAGAGATGCGTAACCGGTGCCACCGCTGACAGCGATCGTTTCCTTGTTGGGTGCTTTCAGTCGGTAGTTAAAATAACCTTTCGCGGTTTTGTAGTACACAAATTGCCCTTTGACAGCCACTTTATCTTCCTCCTTCGTGGATGATCCGTGCCAAGAAATCAGTCGATGGAGCCTACGATATAAGGAGCCATTTCCGCTCTCTCGCGGGCACGCTCGTCGGCCTCCGCCTTGGCTTCGGCGGCACGCTCGGCGCGTTCTGCCTCACGTGCGGCGTTTTCTTCCGCTTTCTTCTGCGCTTCAAGGATAGCGCGGATGGAGAGAGCAAGCTGACGTTTCTCGGTGTCAATGCCGGTGATCTGTACATCAACGACCTGACCGACGGAGAGATAGTTCTCCGGTTTGTCAACATGTTCGAGGGAAATACGGGAGTTGTGAATCAGACCGTCGACGCCCTCCGCCACTTCGGCAAACGCACCGAAAGCAACGATGGAAACAATCTTGGCGGACACGATATCACCGACACTATGCTCTGCTACGAATTTTGCAAAGTCGTCCATCTCCGGCGTCTTGTAGCCGAGGGAGATGCGGTGTGTCTCGGGATCCAGTTCCTTGATATAGACTTCCACTTCCTGTCCGACGGAAACGACCTGGGCGGGGTTTTTGATGTTCTTCCAGGAAAGCTCGGATTTGTGGATCATCCCGTCGATACCGCCGAGGTCTACGAAAGCACCGTAGGAGGTCAGATTCTTAATCTTCGTCTTGAATCTCTGACCGACTTCCAGTTTTGCAAAAGCGGCATCACGCGCTGCGTCGCGTTCGGCGCGGGCAATCTTGCGTGCCTCGTACTGGTAAGACTTAATGGAAGCGACGACGCGCTTCTTCGCCTCGTCAATGTCGATGATTTTGACTTTCTGGGTGGTGCCGACGAGAGGCGTCATGTCACCGTCTTTCGGGACGCCGCTCTGCGATGCGGGGACAAACACACGATAGCCCTCGATATCCATCGTCAGGCCGCCCTTGACAACTGCGGTGACTGTGCCTTCTTTGATGGGGTTTTCTTTTGCCTCTTCGACAAAAGTAAACCAGCCGGCGTCGCGGTCAACGCGGAGTTTATCCAGTGCGACCTCGCCGTTTTTGTCATCCACGCGGACGACGAATGCCTTGATCTCATCCCCGACCTTATACAGGGAGGTAATCTTGGCGTTCGGGTCGGCGGTCAGCTTGTCTGCTTCAATCACACCGGTCTGCTTGGTGCCAAGGTCGAGATAAACACATTTATCCGTAACGGCCTGAACTGTGCCGACAACAATATCTCCTGTATGTATAGTTTTGAGGGATTCGTCAAGCAGGGTTGCGTAATCTTCCATGCTCATTTTGTGGTAAACCTCCATAATGATGCCGTCGGGTGTCGAAGCACCCGCGGTAATTGAAATCCGTTTCCCGCAGGGGATCTCTCCGATATCATCCGCAGTTGCCACCAGGCGTGTGTCGGGACAGCGTTCCAAACACAGATCGTACAGTTTCCGTGTATTGGAAGAATCCCGCCCGCCGATGACGATCATGCAGTCGGAGTGCTCTGCGAGAGCGAGCGCCTCTTGCTGGCGCGTCTCGGTAACATTACATATTGTATCAAAAAAAATCGCGTTTGTATATAGGTTTTTGAGATATTTTTGAGTTTTTTTCCACTCCGCGGTGCTTTGCGTGGTTTGTACGGCAACGATTAGCGGTTTCGGTGTGTTTTTCTGCTCCTCCAAATAGGCGGCAATGTCGCGACAGGAGGAAAAAACGGCCGCTTCTCCTCTCGCATAACTCATGATCCCGATGCATTCCGGATGTTGCGGGGCACCGAGCAAAATAAACCGCGTCCCGGCATTGGTATTCTCCCGCGCAATCTTATGGATGCGTTTTACGAAAGGGCAGGTCAGGTCGAGGACCGAAAAATCGGGGTGCGTCACTTCCAGTGCTCGTAACCGCTCTTCTTCCGTACAAGGTATGCCGTGCGCGCGGATCAGCAACACGGTTTTGCCGACGGTGTCACTCTCTTTTGCGATGCTTTCCGCATCCGTTGCGAGGATGGACCGCACACCTTTTCTTTCCAGATCCCGCAGGTAAGTGTCGTTGTGAATCAACGCTCCAAGGGTGTAGATTTTTTTCACCCCCGGATCACGGAGGAGAGCGGAAACGCAGTCGGTTGCGCGTTTGACGCCGAAACAAAAACCTGCGTTTTTGGCGATGGTCACGGGCATGGTTGCGTTCCTTTCGGTAGTGCTGGCAGCGTGGGCTCACCCAACCCGCATACGGCGGAAAAATAACAGGCGGCGGCATCTCGATACATACGGATGCCGGCACCGGTCTCGGGGAATGGGTATGTAATCGGTTTTCCGATCAATAGCTCCGTTCTGCGAAAGGGGGCGTAACGGTTGTTTTTCAGCCGTATGCAAACTGGGACGACCGGCTTCGCGGCATAATACGCCATCATGCCGATTCCGTGCTTGATTTCCGTCTCACGCGGGTCACGCCCACGGCGACGATGGGCCTGCGGGTAGACAGCAACGCATTCGCCGTCCCGCACCGACCGGACCACCGCTTTGATGGCGGATGTATCGGCAAAATCACGCCGTACGGGGATCGTGCCGGCACCCCGCAAAAAGCGGGACAACAGTGGGATGCGGAACAGTTCGCTTTTGGCGAGGAAACGCACGCGACCGCGCAGCGTCGCCGCGAGAATGATGGCATCCGGGTAGTCGATATGATTGCAACAGAGCAGGCACCCGTCGGCGGGTATGTTGTCGAGCCCCTCCACGTGGACACGGAAGAGCCAACGCACAAAACCGGAGAAAGCTCTGCACAGACGCTCGTAAAGGGAGGGCTTGTTATTTTTCATAATCCGGACGTCCCGACAGTTTTGCATCGATGATTTTCATGACGGCGTCGACACTGTCGTTCAGCGTGTAACCGGTATTGTCGAGGAGGACGGCATCGTCGGCCTGTTTCAGGGGGGCCACGGAGCGAGTGGAATCGTTGTGGTCCCTCGTTTTGATTTCTTCGAGAATGATGCGGTAATCGGCGTCGACCCCGCGCTCCCGGAGTTCCTTATAGCGTCGCTCGGCCCTGTTCTCCGCCGAGGCGGTCAGAAAAATCTTGACCTCCGCGTCTGGGAAGATTACCGTACCGATATCGCGGCCGTCCATGATGACGGACTGTTTCTCGGCGATATTGCGCTGTGTGGCGAGCAGGAAATCACGTACCGCGGGGATCGCAGAGACGGCAGAGGCATACATGGAGATCTCCTGCGTGCGGATCTCGTCACCGACATTACGACCGTTGAGTAGGATGCACTGGACACCGTCAAGGTGCGTGAGTTCGATTTTCATTTCGGGTAACAGTGCCACCACCGCGGCGGCATCGTTCGGATCGACACCATGCTCCTTGACGTACAAACCGATGGTACGGTACAGGGCCCCTGTGTCTACGTAGGTAATATGCAGGGCGGCGGCAACCGCCTTCGCAACAGAACTCTTACCGGCACCGCCGGGTCCGTCAATGGCAATTTTATACATGAGCATCTCCTTGTGATGACAGCACCGCATGTTCTGCGGCGAGTCGCGCCGTTGAAAAAGCGATCTGTAAATTGTAGCCGCCCGTATAGGCATCGAGGTCGAGTACCTCCCCGGCGAAAAACAAACCGCCGACAAGGCGGCTCTCCATGGTACCGGGGGTTACCTCCCGGACGGAAATGCCTCCCGCGGTCACGATGGCGTCCTGTAAGGGACGGAAACCGGAGATGGGGACGGTAAACGATTTCAGGGCGAGCCTCAATGCGGCACGCTCCGCTTTGGTAATATCATGCACTTTTTTGTGCGGATCTATGCAGACGCGCCCCGCAAAGGGCAGAATCATTTTCTGAGGCAACAGTTGTCCGAGTTCGCTGACAAAGTCTTTATTGGCATAGGTGCGGAAATCGGCGAGCAGACGCGCATCCAGTTTTTGTTCATCCAGCGCCGGTTTAAGGTCAATGAAAAGGGTTGTATCCGAAAAATCGCACCCCCGCATATGCGAGGAGGCGGAGAGAATCGTCGGACCGCTGACACCGAAGTGCGTGAAAAGCATTTCTCCGAAGTCACGATAAACGGATTTGCCGTGTGAGCGAATCTCGATTCCGATGTTTTTCAGAGAAACGCCCTGCAAGGCAGGGCAGATCGGGTCATCGGACGCGAGCGGGACGAGGGAGGGGGTGAGCGGCGTGACCGTGTGCCCCAGTGCCGCTGCCAAACGGTAACCGCTCCCGTCAGATCCAGTCCTGGGATAAGAGGCACCGCCGGTCGCGAGGATCACCGCGTCAAACGGATAGAAATGATCGGTCACAACACCGGAAATACGCCCGTTTTCCGCGACGATCCGGGTGACGTTTTCATGGATGACAGCGGCACCCTTCGCATAGTGACGCAGTGCGGCGACTATATCGGACGCCTTGTCCGACGCAGGGAAAACGCGCCTCCCTCGTTCGGTTTTGAGCGGGACGCCGCACCCTTCAAAAAAGGACATGGTGTCCGCCGGTGAAAAGCGTCCGATGGCAGAGTACAGAAAACGAGGGTTGGTGACCACCTCGCCGAGGAATTCCTCCTTGGTACAGTTGTTGGTCACATTGCACCGTCCTTTACCGGTGATGCCGAGTTTTAGTGCGGTCTTCGGCATATGCTCAAAGACGGTGACACGCGCCCCGAGTTCCGTCGCACGCCCTGCCGCCATAAGACCTGCGGCACCGCCCCCGACGACGGCAATTCGCGGGGCGTCAGTGCTTGGTGTAAATGTCATATTCGTCCCACAGACGTTCGAGCCTGTCAAACCGATCCCTGACTTCATCCGGGCGTTCCTGCGCGACTGCGGCGAGCAGGGCATTGATAACGCTGAAAGGTGCGATGAGAGAATCGGCGAAAGAGACCATATCACTCTGTGCCGTCAAAAGGCAGGTGGCACATTCCGCAAGGGGAGCCAGCGGGCTATCCGTCAGGGCAATGACCTCTGCCCCGCAGTTTTTCGC
Source organism: uncultured Eubacteriales bacterium (assembly GCA_934432675.1). Classification (GTDB taxonomy): domain Bacteria; phylum Bacillota; class Clostridia; order Oscillospirales; family CAG-272; genus UBA1740. The sequence goes on from CAKRYT010000001.1 coordinate 178,612, forward strand.
ATACTGGACGGATTTGACGACTTTGCGGGAATATCGGGGGAAACTGATGGCAATGAGTACATCACTCTCGCCGATGTCCAGAATCTGCTCGAAGACGTCGCTGGAACTCGTCGGTTGAAGCAGTTTCACGTTATCGCGGATCATGGAAAGGTTGAAATTCAAAAACGACGCGAGCGAAGAGGAGGAACGGACGCCGAATATGTAGACGCGGCGTGCACGGTTGATGGCGTGTACGGCATTCATGAAAGCCTCACGGTCAATGTCTTCCAGCGTATGGCGGATACGTTCCATATCGCCGTTCAAAACACACGTGAGGTAATCACCGTTGCCCACGCGGGCGCGGGTGACTTCGATGCGTTGATTGGGGGTAAGTTTGGTACGCACGAGTTCCTGCACAGCGCGTTGAAACTCCGGATAACCTTCAAACCCCAGTTCATTGGCAAAACGTACGACGGTGGATTCCGACACGCCGACCGTCTGCCCGAGCTTTGCGGCAGTCATGTAGGCGGTGCGTTCGTAGTCATCGAGAATTGCTTGTGCGATGCGACGTTGCCCCTTCGAGAAAGTGGGCATTTTTTGGTGTATGAGATCGGATATATTCGTACCCATAACAGGTCTCCTTAATGAAATAATCGGGGTGCCGTGCGGTGGTGTTAGTCCGCCAACAGTTTGTTTGCAAGTTGCAGACGGCGGAGAGATTCCTCGCGCCCGAGTGCCACCATAATTTCCGTGGCACCACCGGGCGTGACACTCATGCCGGAAACGGCAATACGCGCGCACCATAAAAGTGCACCGGATTTGACACCCGCCGCCGTCGCCTGCTCGGAGAGCGCGGCAAAGAGGGCATCGTTGGTCCAGTCGGTAACGGCCGTGACGGCGTCCGAGGCCATACGGAGGAGTTCCGCGGCATTCTCCTCGGTGACCTTGTTTTTCTTGTTGTAGAACAGGTCACGGGTATAGGTAGGCAGGGAGAGAAAAAATGCGATTTTGTCGGGGAATTCACTGAGTTTTGTCAACCGACCCTGCACGAGCGACAAAACGAGCGGGAGATCCAGGCTCTCCGGCAGGTCGGCGGGAATATAGGGCGTGACTGCCGCACGGAACGAATCCGGCGTCATACGACGGATATACTCGCCGTTGAACCACAGGAGTTTGTCAAAATCAAAGACGGCGGGAGACTTATTAATGGCCTCTATTGTAAAGGCTTCGGTGAGTTCCTGTAAAGTGAAGAATTCGCGCTCCGCGAGGTCTCCCTTCGGGTTCCATCCGAGGAGAGCAATATAGTTGATGATTGCCTCCGGGAGATAGCCGTCCTTCACAAGGTCCTGGAAACTGACGGCACCATGGCGTTTGGAGAGTTTTGAGACGGTTCCGTCGGCATTTTTACCCATAAGGAGGGGGAGGTGGACATAGGTCGGGCGTTCCCAGCCGAACGCGTCGTAGAGGAGTGCATACTTCGGGGTCGAAGTGATGTATTCACTCCCGCGGACAACGTGCGTGACACCCATCAGGTAGTCGTCCACGACGTGCGCGAAATTGTAGGTCGGATAACCGTCTGCTTTCATAAGAATCTGGTCCTGCAATTCTTTGCATTCGCATTTAATCTCGCCGAACACCGCGTCGTGGTAGGTCACGGTACCGTCCAGCGGCATCTTCTGACGAATAACAAACGGGCACCCGGACGCGAGCTTGTCCCGCACCACATCGGCAGGCAGATCGCGGCAGTGGCGGTCGTACCCGCCGGTGGCATCCTCTTCATGCAACTGTTCCAGCCGTTCCTTGGAGCAGAAACAGTAGTAGGCGTGCCCGGCATCCACCAGTTGCCGTGCGTACTTCATGTAAATATCTTTTCTTTCACTCTGTACATAGGGTCCGTGATTGCCCCCGACATCCGGTCCCTCGTCGTAACGCAGGCCGGTCATGCGGAGCGTGGAGAGGATGACGTCCGTTGCCCCCGCAACCAGGCGTTCTCTGTCGGTGTCTTCAATGCGGAGGATAAATTTACCGTCCGCGTGCTTGGCGATCAAATACGAGTAGAGGGCAGTGCGGAGATTGCCGATATGCATATAGCCGGTCGGGCTGGGGGCAAATCGTGTGACAACGGTACTATTCATAGGTGTCTACCTTTCATATGCGCGAGCGCGCGTTATACAACACAATATCATATCACGTTTAACGGACAGCGTCAATTGTTTTCAATAAATTCATTTGACAGCGATTAATACCGTGGCTATAATAAAGGCATGGAGGCGTCGTTTATGAGCCGTAGTTTTTTCTCGAAGTACATGGCGGCATTTGCCCTGATTATTCTGATCAGTTTTGTGCTACTCGCTGCAATTATCGGATCCATTCTCCGCGATTACGCCATGGAGAACATCCGGGCGGATGTTAAAAATTCCGTCAGAACCGCTGCCCGTATGTTTGAGTTCACTTACAGTACCTACGGGAACGGTATGACATTTGAGGATTACATCCGGAATGCACAGAAACCGTTCCTGAACGCTATGCTTTCGCAGACGTCCGGGCGCGTCCAGCAGATTGTTGTCATCGTGACCGATGCACAGGGGCAGATCATTATGGCGACCCCGACGAACGCACGCGACGTGGATATGACACGTCGGTTTTCGGCCGAGGTCATGAGCACTTTGGCAGACGGGCAGATGTATATGGCAGACGGGGAATTGGACGGGCTGTTCCACGAACGTCATATCGTCAGCGGGTTGCCCATTAAAAACAACAAAGACATGTGCGGGGCGGTGTTTTCGTGTTCTTCTGCCGTCAACGAAGAGGCACTTGTCAGTGTCATGAACCGTACGGTTATCCTGGCATGCATCATGGTGATGCTGGCGGCGTGCATTGCCGTATACTGTATCAGCAACAAGATGACGGAGCCGCTCCGCAACATGACGAACGCCGCGAAAGAATACGGTCGCGGCAAACTTGACACTCGTGTCCAGATTACCGGCAAAGATGAGATTGCGGAACTTGGTCTTGCCTTCAACAGCATGGCGGATTCCATCGAAGAAACCGAGAAGATGCGTAATTCGTTCCTTGCAAACGTTTCACACGACCTACGCACGCCGATGACGACGATCGCCGGCTTTGTGGACGGTATGATCAGCGGTGTGATACCCCCCGAAAAACAACCGGAATATTTGGAGATTGTTTCCTCCGAGGTGCATCGCCTCTCGCGTCTTGTCAGTGAAATCCTCGACGTTTCCCGGCTGGAATCCGGAGAGCGAAAACTAACCGAAACACGCTTCGATATCTGCGAAATGGCGCGCCTTGTGCTCATATCGTTTGAACAGAAAATTGAGGATAAGAAACTGGATGTCGAGTTCTCGGGTGACGAAGACTCCATGATCGTGCTCAGCGATCGGGATGCTACCCATCAAATACTTTATAATCTTGTTGATAACGCCATCAAATTCAGCCGTGAAGGGGGCGCATTGCGGATCGGGATACGTTACAAAACATCGTCTTCCGTCGAGATCCGTGTTTATAACGAAGGTGAGGGAATCAACCCGGAAGAACTGCCGTATGTCTTTGAACGGTTTTACAAGAGTGACAAGAGTCGCGGACTCGACAAAAACGGCGTCGGACTCGGTCTGTATATCGTCAAGACGATCCTTGAAGCCATGAAACAGACCATTTGCGTGGAGAGTGAAAAAGGACAGTACTGCGAGTTCCGATTTACTCTGAAAACCGACGAACGGAAGAGCAAATAATGCAATCCGAGAAAACAGTGGGGCGGCTTTTGCCGCCCCACTGTTTTGGGTGATTCAGGGAAGAGAGTATCGTGCGACCGGGATAACCGCAATCAGGCATCCAAAGTAATTTCGGTCATATTCTCGTAGGAACCGTCGTCGGTTTCGTGCCCGGACAGAATCACAAGCCGCCTGGTCGCCTCCTCTGCAAACAGATCGTGCAGTACGGCGCGGTTTTTCGCGTCCAGTTCTTTTGTCGGCTCGTCCAAAAGCAGAATCGGCGCATCGCAGAAAAGGGCTCGGGCGATCGCAACCCGTTGTTGCATACCACCCGACAGTGCGGGAATGCGTTTGTTCTGCTCGCTGGGAGCAATCCCCAACGTTTTAAGCAGTCGTGACGCGCGCCTCCGTACGTCGACGGCGGGGGCTTTGGAGGTATCGACGATTCGCACGTTATCAAGTGCGGTCAAACCTTCGAACAAACGGCGATCCTGAAACAGGAAAGAAACGTGTCCCTCGGTCTGCACGGTGCCGCTGTCGGGCGATTCGAGCCCGGCAATCAGGCGAAGAAGCGTCGTTTTTCCGACGCCGCTGTTGCCGCACAGACGGAAGAGCCCTTTCTGCGGGAAGACATAGGAGAAATCCCGGATGACATGTTGGTTGCCGTAAGATTTTGTGACATGGTCAAGGCGTATCATTCCGCACCCCTTTTCGTCGGCGTCAGTAGTTGTTTAGCGAGCCGTTCAAAAACGATACTTACGGTGACAATGATGATCGTCCATGCAAAGACCGCCTCATAGTTGGCCTCCCAGTTCCTCGCGTCCCATATGCCGTAACCGACGGTATGGCGTGTAATCACGATCATTTCCGCCGCAACGCAGGATTTCCAAGCAAGTCCGACGCAGGTGACGAGGGATGTACGGACCACGGGGAGCACGGATGGAAAATAGATGGCGGCAAGGCGTTTGCGTAAGGGTAGGCGATAGACAAAAGCCGCTTCCAGCAGACGAGGATCCACCTCGCGTACGGCGCCGGCGGTAGCGGTCAGCATGACCGGCGCAACCATCACGGCGGAAACGAACGAGGGCAGGACCTCTCGACCGAGGAAAATCCACGCTAGAAGAATAAAACAAACGACGGGCGTTGAGCGTGCAACGGAGAAAAATGGGGACAGGAAAGCATCCGCCACCCGGAAACGTGCGACCAGGATGCCGAAGAGAAACCCGGTAATGGCGCCGAGTACGAGTCCGAACAGGACATGAAGAACAGAACGCGCGACAGAGAGGTAAACATACGGATCCCTCGCCATGCGGCACAACTCCCGAAAGACACCCACAGGTGTCGGGAGAATGGCGGGTTTACCGTACAGAACGGAGCATACCCACCAAAACAGAATCCAAAAGCAGAGTACGCCGACAGCGCGCAACAAGGCAACACCCCGCTTTTTCCATTTGGTCAGTTTCACTTAACGGGTAAATAGAAGCCGTCATCAGGGAAGGATGCCGAGAAGGCTTTGAGAAAGCCCAGGACTGCATTTTTCATTGCTTCTCCTTCCATATACGTGATGTTCGAGCGCGGAATCGCCTGCTTTGCAATGGGGAGTTTCGGCAGAATGCCTGCGTCAACGACCATCTGTGCGGCGGCTTCCAGGTTGGAGGAATCACCGACGTAGGCAATGGATGCCTGATAAGCTGTCAAAAATGCATTGACTTCCGCGGCGTGATTGCGGGCATATGCCGTACGAACGACAAGACACCCCTGCACGATCGGCGTGTCGGAAACAAGATCCCATTCTGCGTTGAGATTAACGGAACTGATGGCGAATGCACCGTTGCCCTTGGCGGTGGCGGTGTTTTTGGCGACCGTCACTTTCGGTTCGGGCAGGAGGGCAATCTTGACGTCACCTTCGCCGGATGCGATTTCGGTAGGCAGCGTGTCGAGCGACGACTGGGCGAAGGTTACGGTAATGTTATTCGCTTTAAGAATATAGTCGAGTACGAGTTGCGGTGCTTTTTCGGGCACGTAAACGGTATGACCCTCCAAATCGGAGAGTTTATTGATGGTGATGCCATTCGTGCAGAGGTAAAGGACGCCGAGCGTGTTGACGGCAAGGTATTGGACGCCGCCCTCCACCTTCTGGTTTAGGGCGGGCACGCCGTTGGTCGGGTAGGCCGCGATGTCAATCTCTCCTGTTACAAGTTTGGCGAGTATTTCGGAGGGATTTTCAAATTTTGTAAATGCGTAAGCAGGATCGGCATCGGCAATCATTTTAGACATGCCGATACCGGTCGTGCCGGGAAAGTAGCCGACGCGCGTGGCAGAGGTCTCGGTGTCATTTTTGCCGCAGGAGGCAAGGGGAAGCGCGCAGAGGATGATGAGCAGAAGCAGAGATACGATTCTTTTCATGATAGATCAGCCTTTCTTTTTAATAAATCGAAACGAAGAATTTTAATTTTGCCGTGCGAGAAATCAATAGCACCTTCATCGACAAATTGGGTCATGAGACGGTAGAGAGAGGCACGGCCGATATCAAGATTTCTTGCAAGTTGCGTCATGTTTAGCGAAGAATGACAAGCATCCTTTCCGTAAGACTCGACCAGGTATTTGGCAAGTTTGCTTTCCACATTTCTTCCGGTCGTAGAATCGATCCGATCATTCAAAAATCGGATCCGATCACTCAAAAACCGAATGTGTGCAATGGCGGTCGAAGGATAATGACAGAATAGGTCGCGCAGATCGTTCTCAGTAATCGCTGCTACCCGCACTTCGCTCTTTGCACGAATCGTCGTCGGGTAACTCTTGCAGGAGCCGAACATGGCGGCGGCACCAAACGTCTCACCGGGGCGGATCAGACGCATCAGAACCGGTTTTTTACCGTGTTCCTGTGTGACCGCAAGTTGCCCCGAAATGACAAAATACAAGGCGGGGGAAAACTGTTCCGGTGAAGTAATAACAGCATCGACGGGATAATCTGCGACGGAGATATGGAGCCCCCCGATCGCATCACGCCTCTCTTCCGGGGTCATATCCACGAACAGATAGCAGGATGTCATGACCGATAAGTCTGTATCGAGCATATACGCCTCCTTGTGTCTCATATGAGACAAATTATATAGGAATTGCAACGATTCGTCAACCCTTTTTCAAATAATATTTCACAAAAAAATAACCGAAATTTGTGAAATCATACAAAAAATACCATTTAATCATTTTTAACGCATGCCCGCTTGCAATGCGCGCGCAAATGTGTTAAAATTATGGCATAAATCATGGCACCTGCTGTATTTTGATAGAAAGTATGCGCCGTTCGGCGTTGAGATATAGAATGTCCTATATGTTTTCTGCGTTGTGCCTCTTGGCACGGCGCTCTTTCGCGGTCTTCATGACCGACACGCTGAGAGACATGAATTGGTTGCCATTCATTGTGACGGCAATCGCCGGGCTCCTCCTGACAGTTCTGTTGTTTTTGAAAAAAGGGGCGGTTTATCGTTCGCTCGGCAGTCTTGCTTTGATAGCAACGATTCTTTTGCTGCTTGCCGAGTTCTTTTCCATCCCGGCTTTGACTTACACCGTGGTGATTATTCTGGTGTTGACCGCCATCGCATTCCAGCAGGAACTGCGCGAGGTGTTTCTCGGCATTTTCGGCGGCTCCGTGCTGTCCGGCAAAAAGCAGGTTGCGGTTGTCGATCTTCATCATAGCCTGATTGACGCTGTATGCCAGGCGGCGGTCGAGATGTCCCGTAACCATACCGGTGCACTCATAGTGATGGAACGACATATCAAACTGGACGATGTGGCGCGCTCCGGCGTGGAACTCGACGCGAAAGTGTCCTCGTATCTGCTCCGTAATATTTTTTACGATAAAGCACCTCTGCATGACGGTGCTGTCATTATTCGGAACTGCCGCATCTGGTCCGCATCATGCATTTTGCCGCTGACTTCACGCACGGACATAGATCAGGACCTCGGGACCCGTCACCGTGCCGCTATCGGGCTAAGTGAGATATGCGATGCGATCGTACTCGTTGTTTCCGAAGAGACAGGCTTTATATCGGTTGCTCATCGCGGGGAACTTGTCCAAGATTATTCCTTCCAGTCTTTGCACGCTTTCCTGACGAAAAACCTTCTCCACGAGAATGAAGAGAGTGGTCAGAAAGCATGAAACGGGAAGTACAGATGATTATCGTATCCGACTTACACCTTCCCCTCGATGCCATCGAGGGGGATGTCTGTTTTATGGCGAAAAAAACGTTGAACCGTCTTGGTATATGCCCCTCGGCCCCTGAGATGCACATTTTTCGTCGGTCGGTTGATGCCAGACGACGCTCGGACATTCACTTTGTCTATTCAGTAGCAGTGACCGGTTTGCTCCCTGCCGGGGTGCTTGAAAAAATCGGCGAGAGGCGATACCCGCATGTTGCGCTCGCGGCGGCAACGGATCCGACCGTAAGCATTGGAGATGCCCGACTCTCTGCACCGCCCGTCATCGTCGGTGCCGGACCGGCTGGTTTGTTCTGCGCGTTAATACTGGCGGAGAACGGTTATGAACCGACCCTTGTGGAGCGTGGCGGCAGCGTGGAGGAAAGGAAGGCGGCAATCGCGGATTTTTGGAAAAATCGACTTCTTGACCCGGAGACCAACATCCAGTTCGGCGCAGGCGGTGCCGGTACCTTTTCGGATGGGAAACTGGTGACGCGCGTCAATGACCCGCTCGGGGCATATGTGCTGCGTACCTTTGTCCGGTTCGGTGCGCCGGACGAGATTCTGACGCAGGCAAAGCCGCATATCGGCACAGACATACTCGGCGGGGTCGTTTCGGCTATGCTTCATGAGGTGGAGCGGCTCGGCGGCAGTGTACGTTACCATACCCGACTCGATGACATGATATGCCGCGGCGACACCGTGTCGGAAGTCGTGACGAATCGCGGAGACATCCCCGCGGGGGCGTTGGTACTTGCGACGGGGCACAGTGCGCGCGATACGTATCGGATGCTCCTGCGTAAGGGGTTACCGCTATCCGCAAAAGCTTTTTCCGTCGGTGTCCGTGTGGAGCATCTGCAAGCGGACATTGACGAGGCACTCTACGGAGATTTTGCCGGGCATCCCGCCCTCGGACACGCCGAGTACCATTTGTCACACAACACACACGAACGCGGCGTGTATTCTTTCTGTATGTGCCCGGGGGGGCAAGTCGTTGCAGCGACGAGCGAGGCCGGTGGCGTGGTGGTCAACGGTATGTCCAACCATGCAAGAGACGGGAAAAATGCCAACAGTGCGATTGCCGTATCGGTATTTCCGGATGATTTCGGCGGGACACCTGAGGGGGCTATTGATTTTCAGCGTCGGATCGAATCCGCCGCTTTCCGCGCAGGTGGGGGGGACTATGCAGTGCCGGTGACGACTCTCGGTGATTTTCTCACGGATGGGCAAGGCACCGCTCCGGCGCGTATTCTCCCGACGTACATGGGGGGGACGGCATACAGACTCTCTTCACCGGATGCCTATCTGCCGCCATTTGTTTCAGCCGCTCTCCGCGATGCTTTCCCTGCGTTCGGGAGGACGATACGCGGATTTGACTGCGGTGACGCACTGTTGTCCGGCGCGGAAACGCGTACTTCCGCCCCTATCCGCATTCAACGCGTTGCAGAGACCGGGGCAATCCCCGGCTATCGAAATCTGTTTCCCGCGGGGGAAGGCGCCGGTTACGCCGGCGGCATAACCAGCGCGGCGTTGGACGGCATTCGCGCAGCTCTTGCGCTCATGTCGGAGTATGCACCGCTGCAAAAGTAGATCAAAATAAGGAGTGGGCTCTGCCCCCCAAGACACATACATGCAAAACTATTCACAAAAACCGCGTAAGAAAAAATGGGTCATACGTGAGGAAACGCATGGCGTAAACCCGGCGCGCGAGTCGGCACTGGTAGAGGACATCGGCGTATCCCCGTGCATGGCGCGACTTCTTTGTCTGCGCGGATACGACACACCGTCAACAGCACGCGACTTCCTCTATGTGCAAACGGAAAAACTCTGCGACACTGCACTCCTGTCGGATATTGTACCTGCTGTGGATCGCCTTAAAAGGGCAATTGAACAGGGTGAAAAGATCACCATTTACGGCGACTATGACGTAGATGGGGTGACCGCCGTCAGCATTTTATGCCTGTACCTGCGGGTACACGGTGCCGACGTGGATTACTATATCCCAAACCGGATCGGGGAGGGGTACGGCGTATCCGTGCCCGCCGTGGAGGCACTTGCCGCGAGGGGAACCAAGTTGATCGTTACCGTTGATACGGGGATTACCGCCTCGGAGGAAGTGGAACGCGCGAGAGAACTCGGCGTGGACTTTGTCATCACCGACCACCATGAATGCAGGGCCGAACTGCCCGCTGCCGTCGCCGTCGTCAATCCGCACAGACCGGATGATGCGTATCCGTTCAAGGAACTTGCCGGTGTCGGCGTCATTTTTAAGGTCATGTGTGCCCTGGAAGAGGAAATCACTCATGACCCCATGATTGACTGTGTCCGCCGCATGCTTGCAACCTATGCGGATCTGGTAGCAATCGGAACCATTGCAGATGTCATGCCCATTTGCGGGGAGAACAAGATCATCGTAAAACTCGGACTCGCCATGATGGAAAAGACCGAGCGTCCGGGACTTGTGGCATTGTTTCGAGCTGTTTCCGGCGCACAGGACGATCGTACCAAGGCGAAAAAACGCGGTAAAATCTCATCGGGCTTTATCGGGTACACGATTGCGCCGCGCATCAATGCGGCGGGACGCATCCGTTCCGCCTCAATTGCGGTCGAACTTTTTTTAGCGGATACGACAGAGGCGGCACTCCCGTACGCGGAGGAACTGTGCGACGCCAACAAGGAACGGCAGGAAGAGGAAAACCACATTGTGCGCGAGGCGTACGATATGATAGCCGCAGAGTGCGATCTGGACCGTGACCGAGTGATTATACTCGCCTCCGACCACTGGCACCACGGTATCATCGGTATAGTCTCCTCCCGTATTACGGAACGGTATGGCCTGCCCTCCATCCTCGTCTCGTTTGAGGGCGCGGAGGGGGAGGGTGACGATGCCGTCGGCAAAGGCTCCGGCAGAAGCATCAAAGGGATGAATCTGGTGGACGCGCTGGTTTATTCAAAGGACCACCTGGTGAAATTCGGCGGGCACGAACTTGCCGCGGGGTTGAGTGTCACGCGCAGGGAACTTCCGGCGTTCCGTGAGGCCATGAACGCCTATGCACGTGAAGTGCTCAATGAAGACGCCCTGACTCCGGTCTTGGAGGCAGATATGGTACTCCACGCCCCGGACATTACGATGGAGTTTGCGGAAGAGATGCAGATCCTGGAACCATACGGGGTCGGCAATCCCATGCCGGTCTTCGCCATGCGGGACGCGGAACTGGTGGAATGCACGCCTGTGAGCGGAGGAAAACATACGCGACTGCTACTCGCTGCCGGTGGAAAAACTTTTTCCGCCATGTGCTTTTCCACATCACCGTCTGTCCTGGACCTGTATGCGGGGGATCACATAGACATTCTGTTTACACTCGACATCAATGAATATAACGGAAGACGGAGCGTGCAGTTCATTGCACGTGATACCCGTCTTGCGGCCGCGGCGGCGGAGCGGCTCGCAGCGGATCAGGCTCGCTATCGGCGTATCTTCGCCGGTGAAACTTATACGGACGACGACGTTTTTCCGACGCGCGACGATTTTGCGGCGTTTTATTTGATGGTGAAACGCCATGTGCGCGCAGGTATTGACGAAATGAGTCACCGTGCAATCCTCACCAAACTATCCGCCTCCGGTATCGGTTACGTTAAGTTGAAACTGATGATCCGGGTCTGCCAGGAACTCAATTTGCTCGGTATCGATGAAATCGCAGAGGATTTCTACCATTTTCATCTGTACTCTTTCACAAGCAAAATTGACCTTGAAAAATCAAATTTGTTGCGCCGACTGCGTTGCCAGCGGCGCGTAACGGAAACAGTATGAACGACGGATTTGAAAAACTAATCGCCGATATACAGGCGACGGGACGCAAATATGACGTGGATAAGATTAGTCGCGCCTACGAGTACGCCTCAAAGATGCATGAAGGGCAGTTTCGTCAGAGCGGTGAGCCATACATCTGTCATCCTGTGGCGGTGGCATCCATTGTATTGAGCCTAGATCTGGATACGGATTCAATCTGCGCCGCCCTCCTCCACGATACGGTGGAGGATTGCGCCGATAAGACGAATTTGCAGGAGATCAAACGTCTGTTCGGTGAAGAGGTGGCACTGCTCGTTGACGGCGTCACGAAAATCAAACTTTTGCAGGTGCGGGATAAAGAAGAGGAGCACATCGAGAACATCCGTAAAATGCTCCTCGCCATGAACCAGGACATCCGCGTTATTTTCATCAAACTTTGCGACCGGCTGCACAATATGCGCACACTTTCTGCCAAAAAAGAAGAACGTCGCCGCGACATTGCGCTTGAAACGATGCACATTTATGCACCACTTGCACATCGTCTCGGTATGCAGCGCATCAAGCAGGAACTTGAAAACCTGAGCTTAAAATACCTTGATCCCATCGGGTATGAAGAGGTACTGAAAGCCATAGAAGAGAAGTACGGGCAGAGTGCCGGGCTCATCGAGAACGCGAAGGAGAAGATCAAAGAACGCCTGACGGAGGCGGGAATCCCGTTTGAAATTGAGGGGCGCACCAAATCTGTATACAGCCTGTACCGCAAAATGTATACGCAGAACAAAAATTTCGACGAGATCTACGATTTTTATGCATTGCGTATCATCGTCGGTACCGAACTGGAATGTTATACGGTGCTTGGCATCATTCACGAGGCTTTCAACTCTATCCCCGGGCGTTTCAAGGACTACATTTCCACGCCGAAGCCCAATTTGTACCGTTCCCTCCACACGACCGTCATCGGGCATGACGGTATTCCGTTCGAGGTGCAGATACGCACGAGGGAAATGCACGAAGTTGCAGAGTACGGTATCGCGGCACACTGGAAATATAAGTCGGGCGAAAAATCCAAGGAGTCCATTGACGAGAAACTGCGCTGGATCGCCTCGCTTCTAGAAGCCAACGACAACACGCGTGATCCGGATGAGTTTATCCAGTCCTTCAAGACTGACATTTTCCATGACGAAACTTTCGTGTTCACGCCCAAAGGCGATGTCATCTCTTTGCCCCTCGGTGCTACGGTCATTGACTTTGCCTACGCCATTCACAGTGCGGTCGGCAATAAGATGGTCGGCGCGAAGATCAATGGGAAGATCGTACCGATTGACCGTGTGCCGCAGAACGGCGACATCGTGGAGATTCTGACATCTTCCGCCTCCCGCGGTCCCAGCCGTGACTGGATGAAGATCGTGAAGACGGGAGAGGCGCGTAACAAAATCCGCGCTTGGTTCAAGAAAGAAAAACGCGACGAGAACATTGAGGTCGGAAAAGGCGAACTGGACCGTGAGCTGAAACGGTACGGCAGACCCTACGCGGATAAGCAGCGCGACGAGGTCGCGGATGCCGTCGGACGGTTGGTCGGGATCAACGGTGGGGCAGATGACTTTTACAGTACCATCGGTTTCGGCGGTCTGACCGTTTCCCGCCTGACGAAAATGATACACGACGAGTTCGACCGAGTGTGCCCGCCGGAGCACGAGCCGGAGGTACCGCAGGAAATTCCCGTCATACCGTCGAAGAAGCCGAACGCCCGTGTAAAACGCGGCAGCGGCATCGTTGTCGACGGTCAGACGGGCTGCCAGGTCAAGTTTGCCAAATGCTGTAACCCACTGCCGGGGGATTCTGTTGTCGGGTTTATCACCCGCGGATTCGGTATTTCCATTCACAAGGCGGATTGTCCGAACGCAGTGGCAAACCACGCGAATCCGGCGGTGGCGGATCGGTGGGTCGAGGCGCACTGGGAACTGGGCAACAACGAGGCGGGATCCGATTTGTTTGAAGCAATTTTGTCCATCCGTGTACGCGACCGGATCGGCGTGCTCGCAAAGATCACGTCCATGCTTGCCGATATGAAGGTATCGGTCCTCGACGTGACGATCAAGCCCGTGACAGAGAAGGGATTTACCCTGATAAACCTGACGGTCGGATGCCGCAACGTGGCGCACGCCGAATCCATCGTTTCAAGGCTGCGGACGCTTGATAGCGTCGAGAGCGTCTGCCGCGGGAGTGGCACCTGATGCGCGCCGTTGTACAACGGGTGCACTACGCATCCGTGACGGCGGACGGTACACCAGCAGGAACGTGTGGGAACGGTCTGCTGATTTTACTGGGTGTTGCCCGGGGCGATACGGCAGACGATGCGCTCCGCCTCGCTGAAAAAATCTCCAAAATGCGCATTTTTTGCGATGCAAACGGTAAGATGAATTTGTCCGTACGGGACGTCGCCGGCGGTGCGCTCGTTATCTCGAATTTTACATTGTGTGCCGCGTATGCGAAGGGAAATCGACCTGATTACTTTGCTGCCGAGGATCCCGCCCCGGCGAATGATCTGTACGACTGTTTCTGCCGCTTGCTCGCGGAGCGCATCGGACACGTCGCATGCGGCGTATTCGGTGCCGATATGCAGATTACCGCAGAACTCGACGGCCCGGTCACCATTGTCATGGATTCCGAAGTATTGCGGAAAGGAGGTAAAATATGATTATCAAGATTAACGGCGACGTCAGCCGTTACTATGTGCAGACGCTTTGCCTGGTGTTTTTTCCCGGTGCGAAGTTCCGGGATGATGATGACATCACCCCCGACACACCGCGTGTGACGGTGAATGTCCGCAGTTACAAGAACGGTAATGTGAAGGCATCGGTGGAGATCCGCGCTTTCGGTAAGGTCAGCCGCGCAGAGGAACTTACGCTCCCGTCTCCCAATATTGTCCCGGAGAGAATGGCGAAAATTGCCGTTGGCAGGGCTATGTTTGCCGCAGGCAAAGAACTCTTCGGTCATATTCCGCCCTGGGGGATTCTGACGGGCGTCAGACCGTCCAAGGTCGCGACAGAACTCATTGAGGCGGGAAACGGTATTTTGCGCTCCAAGCGGATCCTGCGGGATGAGTATTTCCTGAATCCGCAGAAAGCGGCGCTTGTCGTCTCGGTGGCGAATACGGAAATGCAGCTGACCAAAAAGCTCCCGAAAAACCTTTGCAGTATCTACATCTCCATCCCGTTTTGCCCGAGTCGCTGTGCGTATTGCTCGTTCGTGTCCTATACGTCCGGCAAACTCTTGTCCCTGATTGACGACTATCTCGTCAAACTCTACGCCGATCTGGAAAATATGGTGGGGATCATCCGGGATCTCGGGCAGACGATTGCCACCGTTTATATCGGGGGCGGGACGCCTACGGTGCTCTCCGCCGCACAACTGGACACTTTGCTCGGAAAGATCGGAGAGCTCATCGACGTGCCGAGCCTTATGGAATTCACACTCGAAAGTGGGCGTCCTGATACGATTACGGAAGAAAAACTGGCCATTGCAAAAGCACACGGTGTGACGCGCATCAGCGTCAATCCTCAAACACTCTCTGACGAAATACTGGAAGCAATCGAACGCCGCCATACGGTAGCGGACTTTTACCGCGCATACGAGATGGCGGAACGCTCCGGCATCCGCGACATCAATGTTGATCTAATCGTCGGTTTGCCTGGCGATACCTTTTCGCAGTTTGCACGCACCATTGATGAAATCGTGGATCTGAACCCGAGTAACATTACAGTACATACCTTTTGCGTCAAAAAGGCGGCGGATCTCCTGCGCGAAAACAAGAGCATCTATTCGCTGACCGGCGGAGATGCGGGAAAGAGCATTTCCTACGCACAGTTACGCACGAAATTCGCTGGGTACCGCCCCTATTACCTGTACCGCCAGAAGAACACGGTCGGTAACCTTGAAAATGTCGGCTACGCAAAAGAGGGCGCAGAGGGGATGTATAACATCTTCATGATGGAGGAACTCCATAGCGTATTCGCGGTCGGGGCGGGTGCCGTCACAAAACTGGTTGCTTACCATGCCGGCGAAAACGGCGAAACCTGCATCTCGCGCGTTTTTACCCCCAAATACCCATACGAATATCTCCGCGATGCAGATGCGATCCGTGCGGGGGGCTATGACGATAAACCCTCTATCCGTGAGAGAATCTTCGCGTTTTACCGAGAGCACGGTTTGACTGATACCTGATTTTACGTCCCCCATAGGACTCGCTGATAGAAAGAGAGCAGATTGCATATACTCTCTTGTATCGGCGAGTGTTTTTATTGGGGGGCAGTATGGAATTACGGGAGAAGAAGAGAAAACGATCCGTTCTCGGTGGCGTTGCCGTCCTCACCGTTGCAAGTTTGCTTGTTAAGGTAATCGGCGTCTTTTATAAAATACCGTTGACCTATCTGCTTGGCGACGAAGGAATGGGGTATTTCAACAGTGCCTACACCATTTATGCGTGGCTCTACATGATCTCGACGGCGGGGCTGCCGACCGGGGTTTCAATTCTGATCAGTGAGGCAGATGCCGCGGGAGATCATCGACGCGCGTCCAGGGTGACGCGCGTCGCGTCGGTGCTTCTTTTGACTCTCGGTACGGTGACAACCGCTTTCATGCTTGGTTGTTCACGCATGATCGCGACACTGCTCGGGTCGCCGGACGCTGCCTATTGCATGATTGCAATCGCGCCGACGTTGTTTTTTATTTGTGTATCATCGCTGTTTCGCGGGTATTTTCAAGGCTATCAATGTATGGTACCGACCGCCGTCTCGCAACTTCTGGAAGCCATCGGAAAGTTGGCACTCGGACTGCTTTTCGCACACATTGCTCTCAGGGGCGGGAAAACGCTCCCGGTAGTCGGTGCTTTTGCCATTCTGGGGGTGACGGTCGGCACGGCGTTCAGTACCCTGTACCTCGTAATCCGATTTCTCCTGACGCGTTCAAAGAGGCAGACGGAAGAAAGACCGATGGACACGCCGGTGTCCGTCGTGCGGGGCGGTATTCTCGCACGCCTTATCAAAATCGCACTCCCAATCACCATCAGCGCGTCCGTGATGAGCCTGACGGGGCTCATCGATCTCGGTATGATGATCCGCCGACTTGTTTCTATTGGTTATACACGCGCGGAGGCGACGGCACTCTTCGGGAACTACACTACACTAGTGGTGCCTATGTTCAATTTGCCATCGGTGCTCGTGACTCCGATTGCGACCGGTGTCATCCCTGCCATTTCCAGGGCGATGGCACGTGGCGACGACGGGGAGGCGCGGGAACTCTCCGGGTGGGCATTCCGATACACGGCGTGGATTGCTGTCCCGGCCACCCTCGGGCTATGTGCTTTTTCCAGACCCATTCTTGCGTTACTGTACCCGGCAGAAAGCGTCCTGGCCGCATACCGGCTGCTTTCGTACGTCTCACCGGCAGTGTACTTCCTGTGTCTATTAACCGTTTCAAACGCCGTGTTGCAGGCAAGGGGCCATGCCGCCGCTCCGATGGTCGGAATGCTGTGCGGCGGGGTACTCAAAACGGTAATCGGTTATTTTTTGATGGGGTCGCCAGCCATCGGTATTGTCGGGGCGCCGATCGGTACGGTAGCGTGCTACCTGGTTGCTTTCACGGCCAATACCGTCATGATGGGATATAAAACGCATTATCTGCCAAGTACCAAAGAGACGGTCTTCTTACCTTTGCTCGCGTCGGTGCCCGCCATCGGCATCGCCCGGCTCATCTATTATCGTCTGTTCAGCGACAGTGCCGTGTGGACCATTGTCTGCATCGTGCTTGCCGGCGGGATATACCTGAGTCTTTCGCTTTGGTCGGGGCTTATAAGCACGCATGAAATACGAAATATTTTTGGTCGCAGCAGACAAGGGAAACAGGCGTCGTAAAGGCAAATGGTTCATTTCCGACATCAAGAAATATAGGCAATATCACGTAGGAAACTGAAAATTGCTGTGCATATTATACAATACACCGGTTTCCGAATTGCATTGTTTTCACGAATATTCTCCGAAATACGGAAAAACAGTTGCACGTGACGTTCGGAAATGTTATACTCAAACCGGCAAGACCAAATAATTCAAAGAAAGGTTGTATCATTATGAACAAAACACAACTGATTCAGGTAGTTGCAGACAAAACCGAACTTTCGAGAAAAGATGCCGAAGCGGCAGTAAACGCTGTATTTGAAGCAATCGTTGAGGCTATGAAGGCCGGCGACAAGGTGCAGCTGATCGGCTTTGGTGCTTTCGGCACGAAGGAAGTCGCTGCCAAGAAGTATGTTGACCGTTTCGGCGGCGGCAGAGAGGTGACCAAGCCCGCATACAAGAAGCCCACTTTTGTTGCCGGCAAGGCACTCAAAGACGCTCTGAACTGATTTCTTCGCATGCGCCTCGACAAGTATCTGAAAGTATCCCGTATCATCAAGCGCAGGACCGTCGCGAATGACGCCTGTGATGCTTCTCATATCTCCGTAAACGGTAAGGTGGCAAAAGCATCGTATGACGTCAAGGTCGGTGACGTGATTGAGATTGGTTTCGGGCAGAAGACGCTGCGCGTCCGGGTGACCGACGTCAGGGATACGACCAAAAAGGCGGAAGCCGCTGATCTTTTTGAGGTGCTTCCGTAAGGAATAAGTGAAAAACCTCCGCATAGATTGTAGTAAATCATGCGGAGGTTTTTTCTATGGCGGAGACGGTCGGAACGGGACTCGTGCATCATGTTACCATGCACGAATGCAAAACGGTGCTTATCACGGGGGTGAAGGAGGTCATCAGTTTTGATGAACTCGCTGTATTACTCGTTACCTCGTGTGGGCAAATGACGATTGAAGGAGACGGCCTGCACATATCCCGCCTGGACCTGGATCGGGGGGAGGCGGACGTGGACGGGACCGTCACCGGTATCTATTACAGCAAAATCAAGGAGAAGAGCGGCGGTATTTTCCGTCGTTTCCGCGACTGATGGATGTCGGAATGACGGCACTTGCCGTCGCGTCTTTGACATCCGTCGCACTGGGGCTTGTCTTGTGCCTGTTTTTCTGCGTGTTTCGGTTCGGCATCAAACTGTTCTTACCGATGCAAAGCCGGAAATGGATGCGGGAGGTATGGACCTTTTTCAAGGTCGTGTTTTCCTCCGTTGCCATTCTGCTCTTTCTCTATGCGACGAATCGCGGCGTATTCCGCTGGTTTTTGACGGCGGGGGTGATTGCGGCGTGTCTTCTGACAGATCGGCTTCTTGGGCGGCATCTCTCCCGTGCCGGAGACAGGGTGACGGAAAGGGTACGCCGTGTGGCCCTTCGGTGCTTTGCATGGATCACGGCACCGTTTCGCAAAATCGGGCGTATCACTGCCGGGGCAATCGTTGCCGCTCTGCGGAAATTGGGCTTGCGGGTCGCGGCAGTTTATGATAAACTGATGACGAAACGTTATGATAGGAAGCGGCGGTCTCGTCTTATTAGCACGGCAAGGGAGGATCTGGCGAGATTGCTCGGAGGAATAAATTGAGGGAAATCAAAGCCGCGACCGTTGCGGAGACGGTGCGCAGACTGTTTTTGAAGGCCAATATAACGGCGGATCCCGCTGTTTGCACCGCGTTCAAACATGCGCGCGGCAGGGAAACGGGCACGTTGCCGATCCACGTACTGGATTGCCTGGAAGAAAATCTGAATGCCGCCGAAAGGACCGGTCTCCCGATCTGTCAGGATACCGGTATGGCGGTCGTGTTCGTGGACATGGGCGTCGATGTTCATCTGACAGGGGGATACCTGCAAGAGGCAGTGGACATGGGGGTGAGCGAGGCATATCTTGACGGAAAGATGCGTTGCTCCATCGTCGAAGATCCGCTCTATCATCGGAAAAACACGGATAATAACACGCCGGCACTCATCCATCTGCGACAGGTCCCGGGCGACAAAATGTCTATTACGGTTGCGCCAAAAGGGTTTGGGAGTGAAAATATGAGCCGCATCCGTATGTTTACGCCCGCCGCGACCGAAGACGATATTGTTTCGTTTGTCGTACAGACCGTCCTTGCGGCGGGTGCCAATCCATGCCCTCCGATTGTCGTCGGTGTGGGGCTCGGGTCCGATTTCGAGGGGGTCGCATTGCTTGCAAAACGCGCTCTCACGCGTCCCCTTGGTGCGCCTCACGCAGAGGCAGACTACGCCGCCCTCGAAGAGCGACTTCTGACGGAAATCAATCGGCTCGGTATCGGACCACAGGGATTCGGCGGGGCGACGACCGCACTGGCCGTCCACGTGGAAAAAGCACCTACCCATATTGCGGGGCTACCTTGCGCCGTGAACATATGCTGCCATGTTTATCGACATGCAACCGGCATATTGTAACAAAAACACCGGAAAATTTTTATGCTTTCCGGTGTTTTTGTGCACATTTTACAAACTGCATACCGACCTGTAAACAAACTTGTAGAAAACGGAAAAAGCGTTGACATACGCGCGATAATTTTGCTAAAATATATATAGATATTTTATTTGTGCATACCGACGCAGTCTCCCGAATATAATGGTGTGTACGATTGTCTTACGGAGGGTGCTGATGAACGATATTCGAACGGATTTATATTTGTTCCACCAGGGGACAAACTTTGCGGCATATCGTTTCCTCGGTTGTCACATGGAGCGCACTGCCGACGGACATTTTCTCTACACTTTCCGCACCTGGGCACCCAAAGCACACCATGTGGATGTAGTGGGGGAATTTTGCGGATGGGACGCGGGACTTGCCATGCATCGTGTCTCGGATGGCGGCGTCTGGGAGGTCTCCTACGACGTGCCCGATTCGCTTGAAGGCAAGGTTTATAAATACCGCGTACGCTCACCGAAGGGGGAGTTCCTGAAAGGTGATCCGTATGCGTTCTTTTCACGTGGGGGTGCAGACGGCGCGACCATTATCTGGCACGACCATAATTACACCTGGCACGATGATGCGTGGCTTACGCACCGGCGTGAAACGGTGACTTCCCGTGAAGGTTCTTATATGCCGTGTCCCATGAACATTTATGAGGTCCATCTCGGCTCGTTCATGAAACATGACGACGGCAGTTATCTTTCCTATCGCGAGTCTGCGGAAAAACTGGCACCTTACGTCAAGAGTATGGGATATACTCATGTGGAGTTGATGCCGATTACCGAATATCCGTATGATCGTTCCTGGGGATACCAGGTGTGCGGTTTCTACGCCCCGACCTCGCGATTTGGTACGCCGGATGATTTCCGTTACTTTGTGGATACCCTCCACAGCGCCGGGATCGGCGTCATTCTCGACTGGGTACCCGCCCATTTTCCTAAGGACGGGTGGGGGCTTTATGAATTTGACGGTTACCCGACCTACGAATACCAGGGGAAGGACCGCCAGGAATCTCCCTCGTGGGGGACGCGTTTCTTTGACCTCGGTCGTCCCGAGGTGCAGTCGTTCCTCATTTCGGATGCGAGTTTCTGGCTGAATGAATATCATGTAGACGGTCTCCGCGTGGATGCCGTTTCCTCCATGTTGTATTTGGATTATGACAGGAAGCCGGGCGAGTGGTTTCCCAACATCTACGGCGAGAATAAGAATTTGGAGGCGATCGCGTTCTTACGTAAACTGAACGCACACGTCTTCGGCTTCATGCCCGATGCGCTCATGATTGCGGAGGAGTCCACTTCTTGGGGCGGCATCACGCACCCTGCCTACGAGGGGGGGCTCGGTTTCAACCTGAAATGGAACATGGGGTGGGCCAATGACCTCTTTGACTATCTGGCGACGGATCCGTATTTCCGCCAGTATCATCATCATGCGCTCAATTTTCCCATCATGTACGCGTACAATGAGAATTATATCCTTCCGATCTCTCATGACGAGGTCGTGTATGGGAAAAAGTCTCTGATCGATAAAGCCTTCGGCTCCTATGAGGACAAATTTCGTCAGTTCAAGACGGCAATGCTGGTGCAGATGACCTATCCGGGCAAGAAAATGCTGTTTATGGGGACGGAATTCGGGCAGTTTGCGGAATGGGATTACGCCAAGTCGGTGGAGTGGTTCATGCTGGACTACCCCGCGCACGCCGATCTTCGCGAATACGTGGCATCGCTAAACCGGTTCTATTTGTCGGAGCCGCCACTGTGGGAGCAGGATTTCCGCCCACAGGGCTTTGCGTGGATTTATGCGGACGCCGCCAAAGAAAATATGGTCGCTTTCCGGCGCATTGCGCTTAACGGCGATGAGCTCATCGTCGTACTGACGTTCAGTGGCAACGAGCAGACCTTCCGTCTGCCTGCCGCGCAGGACAAGCAGTACGAAATTGTGTTTGAAACGGACGGGAACGGGGAAGAGAAACCTCCTATCCGGCCCTATTCGGTCACTGTGACCATTGAACGTGAAGTGACGGAAAAAACGAAAAAAAGGCGTAAGGGAAAGCACGGGGTTGTTGCAGACGCAAAGGAAGAGTCGCCCACGGCGAAGATCGTCAGTGAGAGTCACGAGGAGTGGTACATAGATGTACCGCTCGCCCATATGTCCGGTATTGTTCTCCGCGCGGCAAACGGAGATAAGAATAAGATTTTTCTATAACGGAGGTCTATCATGTATTGTAAAAAAGAATGCATTGCAATGCTGCTCGCGGGCGGACAGGGAAGCCGTCTCTACGAGTTGACCCAACAGACGGCTAAGCCGGCCGTCACTTTTGGGGGGAAGTATAAAATCATTGATTTCCCGCTCTCCAACTGCATTAACTCCGGAATTGACACGGTCGGCGTTCTGACCCAGTACCAACCTCTGGCACTGAACGAGTATGTCGGGAACGGTGCACCGTGGGATCTTGACCGCACGAGGGGCGGTCTCACGGTCCTGCCTCCGTACATGGGCAGTCGTCGCTCTGACTGGTATAAGGGGACGGCAAATGCCATCTATCAGAATATCAATTTCATACGCCAGTATTCTCCCGATTACGTTCTGGTGCTCTCGGGGGACCATATCTATCGCATGGACTACTCGCTCATGTTGAAACAGCATAAAGAAACGGGTGCTGCCTGCACCATCGCAACCATCACGGTACCGATGGAGGAGGCAAGCCGCTTCGGTATCTGCAACACGCGTGAAGACGGTAGCATCTACGAGTTCGAGGAAAAACCGAAAAATCCGAAGAACAATCAGGCCTCCATGGGGATCTATATCTTCAACGCAGACATTCTGCTCCGGTATTTGGAGACGGACGAGGCAGACGAAAAGTCGCAAAACGACTTCGGAAAAAATATTATCCCGAATCTTCTAGCCAACGGCGAAAAGGTATTTGCGTATCGTTATAATGACTACTGGAAGGACGTCGGGACAATCGCCTCACTTTGGGAGGCCAATATGGATACGCTCGGCGAGGATCCGATACTGAATCTTTCACTTCCGTCCTTTCGTATTTTTTCCAAAAACATTGCGCGCGCACCGCAGTACATCGGAGCTTCGGCACAGATACAGGATGCCATGATCTCCGAAGGGTGCGAGATTAACGGTACGGTCGAGCATTCCGTCCTGTCCGGTGGTGTCATCGTGGAGGAAGGTGCCGTCGTCAGGAACTCCGTCATTATGGAGGACGTCCGCATTTGCCGCGGTGCGACGGTGGACTACGCCATTATTGACAGCGATTCCGTGGTCTGCGAGGGTGCCCATGTCGGCGATCCTGCCGCCGATAAGAACAGTATCAAGGTCATTGCAAAGGGAAGCGAGGTAAAGTAAAATGAGTGCTGCGGGTATTATTTTCTCGAATCTGAACGATAATACACTGTCAAGGTTAACGGCAGACAGGACTGTCGCCGCTATTCCGTTCGGCTGCCGCTATCGGCTGGTGGACTTCGCGCTTTCCAACATGGTGAATGCGGGGATCTCCAACATTTCTCTCATTGCCAATTACAACTATCGTTCGCTCAACGAACATATCGGCTCCGGTAAGGACTGGGATCTCGCGCGGCGCGCAGGCGGCATTCGGTTCATCTCGCCGTATCAGACGGCGCGTACGCCGAACTCGGTCATGTATCTGCACCATCTCGAAGCACTGAAAAGCATGCAGGAATTCGTGATGGAAATCAGCGAGGATACGGTGGTGCTCTGTGACACCGACAATATCTGCAATATTGATCTTGCGGCGGTCATTGAGGAGCATGAGGCGCGCGGGGCGGATCTCACGATGGTCACGACCCCCTGCACACCCGATTTTTCCTCCAAGGGTGCCGTCATGATGGTAAGCTCGGACGGTACGGACCGTGTGACCGGTATCGTCAAATCCACAAGACCCGTGGATGGATATCCCGACAGATTCATCAATTTGTATGTCGTGCGTACGGCGTATCTGACATATATTTTGAATGCCTCCTTCTCAGAGAATTTCCAGAGCCTTTCCGAGGATGTGCTCATGAAACACATCGGCGACCGGAAGTACTATGTTCACCGTTTCAACGGTTTCGTGCCGCAGGTGTCCTCGTTTACCGACTACTATCGCCACAGCATTGCGTTGACGCGTGAGCCGCTCCTGCGCGAGCAGTTGTTCGGCGTTAAAACCCGTCCGATCTACACGAAGGTCCACAACTCCGCACCGGTGCTGTACAAAGACGGTGCAAAGGTCAAGAATTCGATGATCGCCGACGGATGCGTCATTGAGGGGACGGTCGAAAACTCGATCCTGTTCCGCGGTGTCAAGATCGGACGCGGTGCGGTTGTCCGTGATTCCATCCTGTTTGGCGGCACGGATATCGGAGACGGCTCGACCATACAATGCGTTGTTGCGGATAAGAACGTATCCGTTTCCGCACACAGCACCCTTTCCGGTGCCCCTACCTTACCGTTCTTTATCTCGAAAGGCCGCCGCGTATAAATCGCGGCGAGGAAGGAAAGTGATATGAAAATCCTTTACGCAACGAGTGAAGCCGCCCCCTTCGCCGCTTCCGGCGGGCTTGGGGATGTTTTGGGTGCATTGCCGCGGACCCTCAAATCGCTGAACCCGAAGGAGAATGAGGTCAGTGTCATTCTTCCTTTGTATGGGCAGATATCCGAAGCGCAGCGCAAAAACATGAAATACCTTACCTCCTACGAAATACGGTACTCCTGGCGCAACGAGTATTGCGGTATTTTCCGCGCAACGGTCGACGGGGTCAACTATTACTTTATTGACAACGAACAGTACTTCAAACGCCCGGGATCCCTCTACGGACAATATGACGACGGTGAGCGGTTTGCCTTTTTCTCTATGGCGGTCATCGAATTCATGCTGCGCATGAATGAGATACCGGACGTCCTGCACGCGAACGATTGGCAGACGGCGATGACGGTCGTCTATCTCCGCACTAAATATGCGTGCTGTGAGGCTTTGCGCGGGGTGAAGACTGTTTTCACCATTCATAATATTGAATACCAGGGCAAGTTTGATCCGTATATTCTCGGGAATGTGTTTGCGCTGGATGAGAAATACAAGTCTATCCTGGAATATGACGGTTGTCTGAATCTGATGAAGGGGGCGATCGTATGTGCCGACCGTGTCAACACTGTCAGCCCGAACTATGCGAACGAATTGCGCCACGCCTTCTTTGCCTGCGGGTTGCAGAATATTATCAATATGTACGCCTATAAGATCTGTGGGGTTATCAACGGTATCGATACCGTCTATTTCTCGCCGGACCGCGGCGGAGATATCGATTATCCGTATGACGCCTCGACGGTGACGGAGGGTAAGGCAAAGAACAAACTTGCACTCCAAAAAGAACTTGGTCTTACGCAGGATGCGGGCATACCGATGATCGTCATGATCACACGCCTGACGCATGCGAAGGGACTCGATCTCGTTTTACGAATCTTCGAGGAACTGATGCAGGAGAATGTACAGTTCGTCCTGCTCGGTACCGGTGATGAGCAGTATGAAAGAATTCTCACCAATCTGGCGTCCCGAAACAGCGGTAAGGCGAGAGCACTCATCAAATTCGACCGTGTACTCTCCAAACATTTGTATGCATCGGCGGATTTGTTCCTGATGCCGTCGAAGAGCGAGCCGTGCGGGCTCTCGCAAATGATTGCCTGTGCATACGGGACCATACCGATTGTGCGCGCTGTCGGCGGTCTTTATGACTCCATTATGCCGTACGGGGCAGAGGGGTCCAACGGTTTCCAGTTTAACAATTTCAACGCACATGAAATGCTCTTCAAAATCAAGGATGCACTGTCGGTCTACTACAACAAACCGGAATGGAATGCGCTCGTACAGCGCGCCATGCATACGGACTTTACGTGGAAAAAATCCGCAGAAAAATATCTTGATATTTACAAAAGTTTATTTTAATGAGGGAAAGATTTTAAGCCGATGAATAATGCAAGTAAAAAGACAACGAAATCATCGTCCGATAAGGAGGGGATTACAGAGGCACAATTGCGTGAAAAACTGAAAGCGAAGCTTCTGGCCAGGGGCATTGCGGACCCGACGGCGGCGACGACGGAGCAACTGTATACCGCAACTGTCGGTGTCGTCAAGGACATTATGACCAAGAACCGCAACGCCTACAAAAAGCGAATCAAAGCACAAGAGAGCAAAAAAGTCTGCTATCTGTGCATGGAATTTCTGCTCGGACGTTCGCTTCTCAACAATACCCAGAATCTCGGGATCTACGACATCCTGTGCCGTGTACTCAAAGGATTCGGCAGTTCCTTTGATCGCGTGTATGCCTGCGAGATCGACCCCGGTCTCGGCAACGGCGGCCTCGGCAGACTCGCAGCCTGCTTCATGGATTCGCTCAGTAACCTGAACTATGCGGCAAACGGGTATTCGCTTTGCTATGAAAACGGTCTTTTTAAGCAGAAACTCATCGACGGGGAACAAGTAGAACTGCCCGATGAATGGATCGAAAAGGGCGGTGCATGGCTTTTCCCGCGCCCCGAGAAGAGCGTGATCGTCCGTTTCGGGGGCGAGGTCAACGAAACGTGGGAGAACGGTGAACTGAAAATCGTCAACACCGATTATGACGAAGTGCGGGCGGTACCGTACGACGTGATGATCCCCGGTGCCGATTCGGATGCCACCAACACCCTGAGACTTTGGCGCGCACGCGAAAACCGCAGTACACCGGTTGGGTATGCGACACAGGGGACTTATCTGAAAACGCTTGAAGAAAAGGCAAACGTCGAGGAGATCACGAGACAGCTCTACCCGCCGGATCATAATGATTCCGGTAAACTCCTGCGTCTTACGCAGCAGTATTTCCTCGTTTCCGCATCCTTGCAATCCATCATCCGCGATTATTTCGCGGAGAACGGGTCTCTCGAAAACTTCGAAAACCGTGTGGCAATCCATATCAACGATACGCACCCGACTCTGGCGATTCCCGAACTCATGCGTATTTTGATGGACGTCTATTCATATAGCTGGGATCAGGCATGGGGGGTCATTGTTAAGTGCATTACCTATACCAATCATACCGTCATGCCCGAGGCACTTGAATGCTGGCGTGTGGATCTGTTCCGCATGAAACTGCCGCGCCTTTTCTCAATCATCACCGAGATCAACCGTCGTTTCTGCGCCGATCTGTGGAACCTGTACCCGGGTGACTGGGACAGAATCTCCCGCATGGCCGTAATCGGTTATAACCAGGTGCGCATGGCAAACCTTTGCGTTGTCGCATCGCATACGGTGAACGGGGTCTCCGCGCTACACTCCGAAATCCTGAAAAATACGATCTTCCACGACTACTATAAGATGACACCGTGGAAGTTCA
Organism: uncultured Eubacteriales bacterium; assembly: GCA_934432675.1. Lineage (GTDB taxonomy): Bacteria > Bacillota > Clostridia > Oscillospirales > CAG-272 > UBA1740. The sequence goes on from CAKRYT010000001.1 coordinate 206,072, forward strand.
CCAATGTCACGAACGGTGTTGTGCACCGCCGCTGGCTTTGCTATGCCAACCCTGAACTGTCGGCACTCCTGACCGACTGCATCGGCTCCGAATTCCGTCAGTCACCCTCACTTCTGTCGAACTTCGAGGGGTATGCATCCGATGAGGAAGTGTTGAAACGGTTGACGCAGGTCAAGCGCGATAACAAGGCAAGATTTGCAAAGTGGGCATTTGATAAATGCGGAGCCGTCATTGACCCGGATTCCATTTTCGACGTGCAGATCAAGCGTCTGCACGAGTATAAGAGACAGCTCCTCAACGTCCTCAAAATCATGAGTATTTACAATGAGTTGCTTTCGAATCCGAATGCGGAATTCGCCCCCCAAACCTTCATTTTCGGTGCGAAGGCGGCACCCGGTTATGTGATGGCGAAGAAGGTCATCCGCCTCATCTGGTTCCTCGCCAAAGAGTTGGAGAGCAACCCCCGCACCAAAGATCGCATCAAGATCGTATTTATGGAGGACTACAACGTTTCGACTGCCGAGGTATTGATTCCGGCCGCTGACCTCTCCGAACAGATATCTCTTGCCGGCAAGGAAGCCTCCGGCACGAGCAACATGAAACTCATGATGAACGGTGCCGTCACCATCGGTACGATGGACGGTGCGAACGTCGAGATCTGCAACTCCGTCGGCGACGACAACATTTATATCTTCGGTCTCAACAGTTGGGAGGTCGAGGAGCTTTGGAGACAAGGCTACGAGGCGCGTGACTATTACCACAACTCCGAGCGGTTACGTGCTGTAATCGACCGCTTTTCAATGCCGATCGGCGGGGAAGATTTCTCCTCCATCGCCGATTACCTCATCAACGGCGGTTACAGTGTTGCGGACCCGTATATGTGCCTCGCCGATTTCGATTCGTATTACAACGAATATCAGCGGGCAATCGCGGATTACACCGTAAGTCCGACGGAATGGGCGCGTAAATCCCTTGTGAATATCGCGTCGTCCGGCCGTTTCTCTTCCGATATCAGCATCCAGAACTACGCCAACAATATCTGGCGTATTTCTCCGGTCAGAAAATGACGGATCTGACTGCTTTACGCCCGAATTCGTCGGTTTCGCTCTCGTGTCGGGGGCGGTTACTGTACGGAAACGGCACGGAAGACTCCGAATATCGCCGCGCGTTCACGCGCGGCGATCTCTTGCGTTTTGATTTCTATCTGCCGCGCCAATACGGTGCCACCGCGGCGCAGATCGTCGTTAAAAGCGATGCGGACGGCTCCGTCATGTCCCATGAATTGCATTGGGAAGGGCTGTATTTGGCAGAAGACCGTTGGTCCTGTACCGTACGGACGGAACAGATGGCCCCCGGGCTGTATTACATCAAGCCTACCTACTGCGGAATTGCCGGTACTGTTACGGGCATACGGGAGGACGGCGTGACCTGCCACTTTGCCACGGACACCGATGTGCATACCTATCAACTCACCATCTCTGAATTTGCATATCCCGCCCCGACTTTTATGGAGGGGGGGATTATGTACCAGATCTTTGTCGACAGATTCTGCCGAGGTGCCGAGACGCCCGTGCGCGAGGACGCAATCCTTTACAACGATTGGGAGGGGGGAATCCCCGAGTATCCGCCATATCCCGGTGCACCGCTTGAAAACAATACGTTTTTCGGGGGGAATTTGCAGGGGATTACGGCAAAACTCGATTATCTGGCTTCTCTCGGCGTCACCTGCCTGTACCTCACGCCGATTTTTGAGGCGTATTCCAATCACAAATACGACACCGGTGACTACATGACGGTGGATGCCATGTTCGGCGGGGAAGCGGCACTGCGCGATCTTCTGCGGGAAGTGAAAAAGCGAGGCATGCGACTGATTCTCGACGGCGTTTTCAATCATACGGGTGATGACAGTGTCTACTTCAACCGCCGGGGGCGTTATGCCTCGCTTGGGGCATATCAGTCAAAAGAATCTCCCTACTATCCGTGGTATGATTTTCAGGAATTTCCGGACCGGTACACTTGTTGGTGGAACATACCGATTTTGCCGCGCATTCACACGGAGGTGCCTTCTTGCCGTGAGTATTTTCTGCAACCTGGTGGTGTCATAGATCGGTATGCCTCCATGGGCGTGGACGGCTTCCGTCTGGATGTCGTCGACGAACTGCCTGATATTTTTGTTGACGGTATCAAGGAACGCCTGGACCGGACAAACCGAGAGAACGTTCTTTACGGTGAGGTCTGGGAAGACGCCTCCAATAAAGTGGCATACGGGCGTAGGAGGCGTTATTATACCGGGCGGCAACTGGACGGTGTCATGAATTATGAACTGCGGCGAGGAATATTGCAGTTCTTGCGCCATCGAGACCCTGCTGCTTTGCGGTATGCACTCACGGAAGTGATGCCGAATACACCGCGCCGCATCCTGAATTGTCAGATGAACCTCATCGGCACGCATGACACGATGCGAATCCTGACGGCACTCGCCGGAGAGACGCCGGAGGGACACTCCAATGACGAACTTGCCAAAATGCGCTTGACGGAAGAACAAAAGAAGACGGCTGTCGAGCGACTCAAAATTGCATATACGATTCTTGCAACGCTCCCGGGTGTACCGATGATTTATTACGGGGACGAGGTGGGGATGGAAGGGTATTCGGACCCGTTTAACAGGCGACCTTTCCCGTGGCATCACATGGATGACGTCATTTTGGAGCATTATCGCTCGGTGGGGCGCATTCGCCATGGCCGCCCCGAATACCGAAACGGTGCCTTCCGTTTATTGCGACTGGATACAGACACTCTTGCATATGAGCGGACGGACGGGGCGCATACGTCGCTGATACTTGTGAACAACGGAGACGATACCAAAACGTTTGTGCTCCCATCGGGTGTCTGGCGGGATCTCACGAGCGAGGACAGCCTTTGCCACGAGTCATTTGCGGTTTTGCCGCATACGGCGGCGATCCTCGGCAAAGAATAAGAGAACGGGAGGGTCAACCTCCCGTTTCTCTGCTTTCACGCGTTTTCAGGTAGTCACGTAGTTTCCGAGCAACGGCATTTGCCTGGGCACGGGTACTGAACGGACCGCAGGAGAGACGGACAAGTCCGGTATCCAATGTACCGAGAGTCCGATGCGCGAGCGGGGCGCAATGCAGTCCCCCCCGTACGCAGATGCCTGCCGCGTCGAGTGCCGCGGAAGTCTCGTCGGATGATTCGCCCGTGAGCCGAAAAGCCGTGATGCCGCTTGTTGCCTCCGAAAAGAGTTCAATCTCCGGGATGGAGCGCAGCAATTGATGCATTTGGACTGTGAAATCGTGTTCTTTTTTTTCAATGGACGCTATCCCGTGTTTCAGGAGCCACGAGACGGAGGCCCCGAGGGCACCGATGGCGGGGGTGGAAAGTGTGCCGGGCTCCAAACGGTCCGGCAAATAGGCCGGCATATACGGGGAGAGAGAATCGGCACCGCTCCCTCCCTGAAAGACATCGCGGATGCCGTCCCCGTTACGGAGATACAGGATACCCGATCCCTGTATACCGAGCAATCCCTTATGCCCCGGGGCGCACAATGCATCGCACGGTATACGCCGCACATCCACTTCGCGGTGCCCGATGCTCTGCGATGCATCCAATATACAATAGATGCCATTTTTGCGGCAAAAACGGGCAATCATTTCAACAGGCAATATGACCCCTGTCACATTGGAAATGTGGGTGCAGAGAAGCATTTTGGTTGCGGGGGTCAACATATTTGACAGGGTTTCTTCCGTCAGATCCTCGTGCGGGAATATCGAATAGGTGATCAGGCCGTCTTCCTTTAAACGATGCAAAGGCCTGAAAACGGCATTGTGTTCCACATCGCTTATCAAAACGTGCATTCCGGGTACAAGTCTGGCCCGTAGGATGGTATTGATGGCGAAAGTTGCGTTTTGTGAAAAGACGATTTGTTCCTCTGTTTCTGCATGAAGAAGGTCGCGTACGACGCATCTCGTCCGATAGACGCATTCTGCCGCGGCGAGGGACAGCCTGTGGCCGCTTCTGCCCGGGTTGCCCGGATAGACGCGTAACGAACGCGTCAGTTCACGACCGACGCACGCCGGTTTCGGATAGGAAGTTGCGGCATTATCAAGGTAGATCATCCTTTGTACGGCTCGTAGGGAATGTGCAGGGGGCGCAGGATGGCGGCCGCCGTCAGGAGCGTCCCCTCCGGCAGTTCCAGACCGTAACTGCATCCGGAGCGATTCCGTGGTTGCAGTTTGCGGATCCGCGCTCTGATTCCGTTTTCGGAGAGTGCATTTTTTGCCTTCATTGCATAGGTAATGGAGCCGATCAAAATGAGGTCTGTATTCACGTTTCCACCTCCTTCCTCGTGCGCGTCTCTATTTTCATTCTATGCGTAAAATATTTTACCGTTCTACTGCAAAAACTGTGGACAAACGATGTAAACTATGTTACAATACAGGAAAATGAGAGGTCGACTATGCGCGTTCATAATCTTTATGCGGGCGGCTATGCTTCCTGCTGTTATTTTTTGACGGACGCTTCTGGATCTTTTGCCGTCGTCATCGATCCATCGGTCCCGCCGCCGTTGTCGGGGGGTAAGTTGCCGGGCGGTATGCATCTCTCGGCCATCCTCCTGACGCATGCGCATTTTGACCATATGCTTGCCTTGGAGCGTTGGCGTGCGCTCGGCGCACCGGTTTGCGTGTCTAAGGCGGATGTGCAGGGCTTCGACGATCCCGGCTATAATGTTTCGGGTGCCTTGTTCGGAGTGCCGACCGTATATGCTTCACCGGATCGGTTACTCCGGGAGGGGGATAGGATTATCTTCGGTGACTCCTCTCTGACGGTGCTCGATACACCCGGGCATACGGCGGGCGGAGTATCGTATCTAGGAGATGGAAAATTGTTTTGCGGCGATACCCTGTTTGCAGGGGGCGGCGTTGGTCGACAGGATGTTTCGGGTGGTTCCGCCAAGGCGATTGGCGCGTCCGTTGCGCGTATTCTGGCACTTCCGCCGGAAACTGTGATTTATCCGGGGCATGGGGGCGTGACCACTGTCGCACGTGAAAGAACGATCCACGGTTTATCATAAAGGAGGGCGGGGCATTTCCCGCTACGGATATGGAATCTGAAATCAAAGGTAATTTTATACATGATATCATCGATGCGGATCTTGCAGCCAATCCCGAGCTCAAAGTGCACACGCGCTTTCCGCCGGAGCCGAACGGGTATCTGCACATCGGTTCTGCCAAGGCTATATGGATCAACTACATGACCGCAAAGAAGTACGGCGGGCTCTTTAATCTCCGGTACGACGACACCAACCCCTCCAAAGAGGACAATGAGTATGTCGAATCGATTTATGAGGATTTGAAGTGGCTCGGATGTGAGCCGACCGGCGGCATCTTTTACGGCTCCGATTATTTTGAAAAGTGCTATGAGTTTGCCATTCAACTCATTCGGCAGGGGGACGCTTACGTGTGCGACCTCTCGCAGGAGGAAATGCGCGAGATGCGCGGTACTTTGACCGAGCCCGGTCAAAACAGTCCTTATCGTAACCGTACGGTAGAGGAAAACCTTGATCTGTTTGAGCGTATGCGCCGCGGCGAATTCCCGAACGGTGCGAAGACGTTGCGCGCGAAGATCGATATGGCATCGCCCAACCTCAACATGCGCGATCCCGCTATTTACCGCATCGTGCATACGGCACATCACCGTCAGGGCAACAAATGGTGCATTTATCCCCTGTACGATTATGCGCATCCGATTCAGGATGCTTTGGAGGGGATAACGCACTCGCTCTGTTCCATCGAGTTTGAAAATCACCGGCCGCTCTATGAGTGGGTCGTGGATCATATCGGGTTTGAGAAAAAACCCAAGCAGCGCGAATTTGCACGGCTGAACGTGACGCACACAGTGATGAGCAAACGATACCTCCGCCAACTTGTGGAAGATAAACTGGTGGACGGCTGGGATGATCCGAGAATGCCTACGCTCTGCGGCCTCCGTCGCCGTGGTTATACACCGCACGCCATTTTTGACTTTGTGGAACGCGCGGGTGTCAGTAAGTCCCTCAGCGTGGTCGATATTGAATTGCTTGAACACTGTATCCGCGAGGAGTTGAATGCAGAGGCACCGCGCCGTATCGCCATCCTGCATCCGGTCAAGGTGGTAATCACCAACTATCCGGAAGGGAAAACGGAGTATTTCACGCTGGCAAATCATCCGCAGCACCCTGAGATGGGCACGCGGGAGGTACCTTTTACGCGTGAACTCTATATTGATGCCGATGACTTCGCCGAGGTACCGCCCCCCAAGTTCTTTCGTTTGAAGCCGGATGGCGAAGTTCGCCTCATGGGCAGTTATATCATTAAACTGAACGAGATTGTGAAGAACGATGACGGGACCGTGAAAGAATTGCACTGCACGGCGGATCTGGAAACCGGAAACGGCAATCCCGCGGACGGTCGTAAAATCAAGGGGACGATTCACTGGCTCTCTGCGGAGTATGCAAAAGAGGCGACCGTGATGCTGTACGATCACCTGTTCACACTTGAAAATGTGGCGGATATCCCGGAAGGGAAGGGATTTGACGATTATCTCAACCTTGCTTCCGTCAAGCGTTTGGAACACTGCAAACTCGAACCGTCGCTTTCCACCTTTGTCTCGGGAGAGCGGTATCAGTTCGTTCGTGTCGGCTATTTCATCGCCGATACCAAGTACCCCGACACTTACAACTGCATCGTCGGTCTGAAAGACAGTTACAAAGCATAAGAAAGATAAAAGCCCGACTGCGGTCGGGCTTTTACGATAGGAGGCAGCATGGAGGTCAATTGCATATTTGAGAGCAATTCCGAGGCACTGCGTGCCATATGGGAGAAGGGCATCACGCTGTTTGAGGGCATCCTCCCCGATGAGGTCGCCCCTCACAGTACGCCATACGGATTTCTTACTTATGTGCGCGCGTACCTCTGCCTCATCGGTGATCGCGAAGGAGCAAGGACGCTGCTGCAAAACGCCTATCGTGTCTTTTTCGATACCGGGGACATACGCCGCCTTTCTGCGCTTTCCATCGCGCTGGAATACTACGATACCTATGCGGATGACGGTCTCTTTACCGAGGACATGATCCGGCAGAACGAGGAGAATCTGTTGCGATATTTTGCCGACGCGTTTCCGACGGGCGATTTTTCGCGCGATGCCCTGTTTCTTGGTGCATGGGCGGCGACCGACCGCCTGCGTGCCAAAATCGGTTTCAACGGCGAACTGTCGGCGAGGGTGGACCTGATGGAACGTTTCCATGCTTCCTACTACGATGCAGGGGAACGCTGCTACCGTGAAGGGACAGGGGACGTTACACCGGCATCCCGCATACTTCCGATAGCATTAGGCTTTGCGAATGAGGCGTCAAGGGGTGCCACCCGGAAATGGCTCATAGAGGAATCTTTTCTGGTCCCGCGCGATTTGCGGCTTCTTCTGTACGACGCGTTACAGTCGGAGGAACTGTTTGACATTCTGTTACCAACGCTTTTGGAGGGCGGGCTGCCGGGGGCACGCCCGACCACGGCGGACCTCGCCGGTATCGTGTGCATTGTGACGCACCTTTGCGGTGTGGATATCGGAATGATGGGGCAGGGGATACAGGCATCCGTACCGCATTTTCCCCGCGGGGTGACGTACTCCCTTACTATCCCCGCGCCGCATACCTATTTGACGTTTGAGTCGGAGGATTACCCGGGTGCGCTGGTTTATTGATCAACTTGTACGGTTGCTGTTCCCGCCGAAGTGCCCTGCCTGCGGTGCCTTGCTCACGGGGGATAGTGAGGCAATGTGTCCCGCGTGTGCGGCTGATTATCGGGCGGCAACGGAGCGCGCCTGTCCGCAGTGCCTGAAACCGTTGCACGAATGCACTTGCCCCAACCGCTTTTTGGACAGGCATGGGGTGCACAAGGTAATCAAACTCTTTACGTATCATCCCGGCGAGCCGGATCGTGCCGTCAATCGAATGGTTTTTCGCCTGAAACGCTGTGACTCCGAGGCGACCATCCGTTTTCTTGCCGACCGATTGGTAAAAGAGATGGAAGGACAGATGGAGGGCGGTGCCAAGTATGTCATCACCGGGGTGCCACGCTCCAAAGCGGCAATCCGACGTTTCGGGGACGACCATGTGCATCTGCTGTGCCACGCTGTTGCCACGAGACTGCACATACCTTATGTCCGCGCCGTGCGTAGGATCGGCAAGGAAGGCCCGCAAAAGAAAAAGAATTATAAGGAGAGGATGTCTTCTGCACGCATCTCCTATGCACCGAACGAGTCGGTTGATCTACACGGTTACCGCGTCTTTCTTTTGGATGACATCGTTACGAGCGGCGCAACACTCGCCGCCTGTGCTCTCGCCGCCCGTAAATGCGGTGCGCGACAGGTGACGGCGGTGGTGGTCGGCTCCTCGTATCGGTACCGGGATCTTATCGGTACGAAACAATATTACTGGGAAAAACAGAAATACGTACATTAAAAAACAGCCGCACGCGGCTGTTTTTTGTGTTTATTTTTCGGTCGAGGGCGTATCCTTGACGTGAATATCCATCTGCGGATAGGGGATCTCAATGCCGGCGTTGACCAGTGCCGCCTGTATCGACTCGGTCAGATCAAATTTTACGGTCCAATAGTCTGCATTCTTACACCAGACGCGGACCGTAAAGTCCAGGGATGAGTCGGCACATTCGGAAAGACGCACGAAAGGTGGCTGTTCCGGCAGAATCATGGTGTTTGCCGCTACGGTTTCCAAAAGTAACCGTTTGACTGTTTGTACATCCGCATCGTACGATACGGAAACGGGGACGTCAACGCGTCTTGTCTCTTGCTCGGAATAATTGGTCACATGGGTATTGGATAGTGCACCGTTCGGGCAGTGGATCGTTTTGTTATCCGGTGTGATGAGGACCGTGTAAAAGATAGAGATATCCTGAACGGTGCCGGAGACCTCAGCACTCTCGATATAGTCACCTACCCGGAAAGGTTTGAAGATCAGGATCATCAGTCCGCCGGCAAAATTGGAGAGCGACCCTTGCAGAGCAAGACCGATGGCAACACCGGCAGAGGTCAGGATGGCAACGAACGAGGTGGCGGGGACGCCGAGTACAAGAGCGGCTGATACAAAGAGGAGCACTTTCAGAATAACGTTTACAGAACTGACGATGAAATGCGCGACCGATTTGTCGATCCGTCGATACCATTTCGCCTTTTCGCAGCGTTTGGCAAAGAACTTGACAAGTTTCAGGCCGATGATAATGATGAGCGCGGCATACAGAATGCGCAGACCGGCCGTGGTCACCAGTTCTTTCAGAAAATTGAGCAGGTAGTTTCCGATTTCTTTCCAGTTCATAAGTATTCTCTTTTCAATAACAATGGGGTACACATAAGAGTGTACCCCGAGGAAATGTGGTAATTAGCCGATCTTCGTGTAGTTGACTTTCACGCCGGGACCCATGGTAGCGGCAATGACGCAACTCTTGATATACTGACCTTTGGCTGCCGCAGGTTTTGCCTTGATGATTGCGGTCATCAGTGCACCAAAGTTTTCTGCCAGTTTTTCAGGACCGAACGATGCCTTGCCGATGGGGCAGTGGATGATGTTGGTCTTGTCGAGACGATACTCGATCTTACCGGCTTTCGCCTCCTGAACTGCCTTCGCAGGATCGGGGGTGACGGTGCCTGCCTTCGGATTAGGCATGAGGCCCTTAGGACCGAGGACTTTACCGAGACGGCCGATCACACCCATCATGTCAGGGGTAGCAATGACGACGTCAAAGTCGAACCAGCCGCCCTGGATCTGTGCGACAAATTCCTCGGCACCGACGTAGTCGGCACCGGCCGCCTTTGCTGCATCCGCTTTCGCACCGCGCGCGAAAACAAGGGTGCGGACGGTTTTACCGGTCCCGTTCGGGAGGACGATGGCACCGCGGACCTGCTGGTCTGCGTGGCGGGAGTCAACGCCGAGGCGGACATGGATTTCAATCGTTTCATCAAATTTAGCGGTTGCGGTCTTGCAGACAAGCTCAACAGCCTCCTGCGGATCGTACAGCTTCGTTCTTTCAATCAGCTTTGCGCTTTCGACATACTTCTTACTCATCTTCGTTGCCTCCTATCAGTCTTCCACGGTGATGCCCATGCTACGAGCAGTACCTTTGATCATGCTCATGGCACTTTCGATCGAGGCAGCGTTCAGGTCGGGCATTTTTGTCTCTGCGATCTTGCGGACCTGTTCCTGCGTGAGCGAGGCAACTTTGGTCTTGTTCGGGGTGGCAGACGCGGTCTCGATACCGGCGGCCTTCTTAATCAGAACGGCTGCGGGAGGCGTCTTGGTGATGAAGGTGAAGGAACGGTCGGCGTACACGGTGATGACAACCGGGATAATCATGCCGATGTCGTTCTTAGTTCTGTCGTTGAACTCCTTCGTGAAGTTCGGGATGGAAACGCCATACTGCCCGAGAGCAGGGCCTACGGGAGGCTGGGGCGTTGCTTTCCCGGCAGGGAGTTGGAGTTTGATATAACCCATAATTTTCTTTGCCATTTTATAAACCTCCATGTGTGGTTAACGCGGGAGACATGAAAAATTTATCTCCCTCCCACAAGCGGCTCAAATGAGCCTTGGCAATGTTGGACTTACTGTTTTGCGAGGCGGATATCGCCGGCTTCCACGAAGACGGGTATGTCTCTCGTGCCGGTATATACAAGCAGGGTGATGTCCTTCTTGTCCTCGCTGATTTCCGTGATAGTACCCTCGTATCCTTCAAAGATACCGGATACGACGGAAACCTTGTCGCCGACCTTGAAAGTGAACTCTTCCACGCGTGTTTCCACGTTGAACTGTGCCACTTCCTCGTCGGTGAGGGGAACGGGGCGCGACCCGGGACCGACAAATCCCGTGACACCGGTGATGTTACGCACCACATGCCAGGACTCGTCCGTCATCGTCATTTTTACGAGAACGTAAGCAGGGAAGAGTTTGACCTCGACATCCTTTTTCTCTCCCTTATCGTTGGTGACCGTCTCAATCATAGTCGGGATCTGGACATCATAGATAAGATGTTGAAGATTACGGTTCTCAACGATTTTTTCGAGATACGCCTTTACTTTGTTTTCAAAACCCGCATAAGTGTGAATGACATACCACTTGGGACCTTGGTTCAGTTCATTAAAATCACTCATGGGTTAGCCCACCAGTCCGGCGATGCCTTTGATAATTTCGCCGAATACCGTGTCGACCACCGCGATGGCAGCACTGAATGCGACAACCGCGCAAACGACGAGTAACGTGTTTTTCTTGACATCCTTCCAGCTCATCCACGAGACTTTTTTCAGCTCGCTGATGTATTCTTTCCAGAACTTCTTGATGCGACCGCCGAGTCTTACAAAAAAGTTCGGCTTCTTCGCTTTCGCTTTCTTCACAGCCTTGGCGGCGGAAGTATCCGCAGAGACAGCTGTCTCTTGGATTTCCTTTTCGTTTTCTGCCATGTTGTTATCCTCCTTACTTTGTCTCTTTGTGCAAAGTGTGCTTCTTGCAGAAGCGGCAGTACTTGTTCATTTCAAGCCTGTCAGGATCATTCTTTTTGTTTTTGCTCGTGTCATAATTTCTGGCCTTGCATTCCGAGCACGCCAGCGTAATTTTGACTCTCATATCGGCACCTCCTAATAGATTCGGGTATGACCCGTGAATACCTCCCTCGTCGTCGGGGCATCCGTCCCAAACATGAAAAAAGCCTCCAACAGAGGTAAGTGTATTCTAGCACAACGCCGATGGCTTGTCAAGTATTTCAGTCATATTTATATATTAAAAATCAAAAAAGTCACTCTGGTGGGTGATTTTGTATCTCCGTAACAGGAAAATTTGCAAATCAGAAACCCGTCCGCACTTGCCAAAGGGCGTTTTTCGGTATATAATGCACAAAAAACAATAGGGGAACAGCATATGAAAAGCGAAAACAAGATCGTCCTCTGGGGCGTAACGGTCCTCGACGGTAAAAAAGACATGGAGCCGCAACGGAATCGTGCGGTCTACATAAAAGACGGGAAAATTGAGAAAATCACGGCGGCGGACAGCCCCGATAAAGGCTATAAGGTCATCGACCTTACCGGGCAGTTTCTGTTACCCGGACTTATCAACCTGCATGTACATCTGCCGGCATCCGGCAAGCCGCGAAAAAAGGCGAGTGATCCAAAAAAACTGGTGAAACTGATTACGGCAAACCGACTGACGAGAAAACTCGGGCTGAGAATCTGTGAAAAATATGCCCGGACAGAGCTGATGAGCGGCGTGACAACCATACGAACGGTCGGCGGCGTTGCGAATTTTGATTCGTTGTTGAGGGATCGGATTGCGAACGGTCTCGTATCCGGGCCGCGTATTCTGGCTTCCGATATGGCGATTTCTGTCCCCGGTGGGCACATGGCAGGATCGCTTGCCTGGGAGGCGACTTCCGCACAGGAGGCGGTGGCCTTGGTGGATCGTATCGCGGAAGGGAAACCGGACCTTTTGAAACTGATGATTACCGGCGGTGTGTTGGATGCGGAAGTTGTGGGAGAGCCTGGCGTTCTGCGTATGCCGCCGGAATATGTTAAGGCGGCGTGTGACAAGGCACATGCTCTCGGGCTGCAAGTCGCCGCGCACGTGGAAAGCCCCGAGGGGGTCATTGTGGCACTCAAAAACGGGGTCGACTCGATTGAGCACGGGGCGCAGCCGAATGATGAGATGATGCGTCTGTTCAGAGAAAGAGGTGCCTTCCAGGTTTCGACGATTTCCCCCGCCTTGCCATATGCACTTTTCGATCGTTCGGTTTCGCATGCGACGGAGGAACAGCAGATCAACGGCAAAGTGGTTTTTGAGGGGATTATCGCACTCGCGAAAGAATGCCTTGCCGAGGGGATCCCGGTGGGGCTCGGTACAGATACCGGGTGCCCCTATATAACGCATTACGATATGTGGCGAGAACTTTGCTACTTTGTCAAATATTGCGGCGTTACCACCTCCTTTGCTCTGTACTCCGCCACCCTCCGAAACGCCGAACTCGTCGGGATTGACAACGTCACCGGCTCGGTGGAGGCGGGGAAAGACGCGGACCTCATCGTTTGCCGCTCCAACCCGCTCACGGACTTGTCGGCTCTGCGTCAATTGACAGTGGTTGTGCGAGGAGGGAAGGTGATTCGTCCTCACCTCAAAAAAATGAAACGGGTCGAAACGGAACTGGATAAATTTTTATAAAAATGAGTGACCCGCCCCCGCAAAAAAAACATTGGTAAAGAAAACGCCGGACAAAACCACAAGGGCTTTATCCGGCGTTTTGGCGGAAGCGGTGGGATTCCTTCTCGCGCGAACTGCGCGCTCGGTCTTCCACGGTCGCGACCGTCCACCGGAAGGTCGCTCTGCGCCGTTTCCCCTTCGAATCCCACTGCACCCTCCAAAAGAAAACGCCGGGCAAAACCACAAGGGCTTTATCCGGCGTTTTGGCGGAAGCGGTGGGATTCGAACCCACGAGCCCGTGAAGGCTACCTGATTTCGAGTCAGGCCCGTTATGACCACTTCGATACGCTTCCGATTGAACGGAACAGTGTGTATTTTACCACATCTCACGAGCAAAAGCAAGAGTTTTTTGCAGTTTTTTTAACGGGGTTGCAAATCCGCGGTGCCTATGGTAGAATGAAAAAAACAAAGGATGTGTATTCGTATGAAACGGCAAGGATATATCACTTGGGATGAATATTTTATGGGGGTAGCCGTCCTGACGGCGCAACGCTCCAAAGACCCGAACACACAGGTGGGCTGCTGCATCGTGGATAAGGAGCAACGGATTCTCTCGACCGGTTATAACGGGTTGCCCTGGGGGTGCTCCGACGATGAGTACCCGTGGGAACGGGAGGGGACAGACACCAATGCAACTAAATATCCCTTTGTCGTGCATGCGGAACTGAATGCTATTTTGAATGCACGCGGTAAAAACCTAACCGGCGCAAAACTGTATGTGGCACTTTTCCCGTGTAACGAATGTGCAAAGGCTATCATACAGTCGGGGATTTCCGAGATTGTCTATTTGTCGGACAAATACGCAACGACCCCTGCGACCCTGGCATCACGCAGAATGCTCGCCTCTGCCGGTGTTAAATTGACACAATTCGCCGGCAGAACGGACAGTATCGTCCTTGATTTCAAAGCGTAAAAAGCGGCAATGCCGCTTTTTTGCGTTAGGGTGCGTAAAAACTTGACTTTTTGACAAAAGAAGATATAATGTAGTGTTGAAATAACAGGAGGCGATATCCATGACCAAAATCGATATTATTTCCGGGTTTCTCGGAGCCGGAAAAACGACGCTCATTAAAAAACTCATACGCGAAGCTTACACCGGAGAAAAGGTCGTTTTAATTGAAAACGAATTCGGCGAAATCGGAATTGACGGTGGTTTTCTGAAAGATGCTGGAGTTCAGATCAACGAGTTGAACTCTGGTTGCATTTGTTGCTCTCTCGTCGGGGACTTTCGCGCTGCCCTCAGTAAAGTGATTGCCGAGATGCAACCGGATCGTATCGTTATCGAGCCGTCCGGGGTAGGCAAACTTTCCGATGTGATTCGCGCAGTGCAGGGAGCCTCTGCGGACGGTGCGGTCCTGAATGGATTTACGACCGTAGCGGATGTAAACAAATGTAAAATGTATATCAAGAATTTCGGTGAGTTTTATAACGATCAGGTAAGAAATGCAGGCTGCATCGTACTCAGTCACACAGGGCATGCAAGCGACGCAAAAATCGCAGAATGTGTTGCATTGTTGCGCGAGCAGAATCCCGGAGCCGTAATTGTCACGACCGACTGGGATGCACTTTCCGGCGCGGATCTTCTGGAAGCGATGGAGCGAAAGGATACGTTGCAAGCAGAACTGGAACGGCTGGCGGCAGAAGCACATCATGACGAAGATGCACACGAACATCACCACCATCATCATGACCATGATGAGGAGGAAACGGAAGATCACCATCATCACGACGGTGAATGCTGTTGTGGTCATCACCATGACGACGATGACGATGAGCATGAGCATCACCATCATGACGAGGATGATGACGATGCTTGTGATTGTGGCTGCGGCGGACATCACCACCACCATCATCACGATGCAGACGAGGTGTTTACAAGTTTCGGGCAGGAAACCACTAAAAAATTCACCGAGGAAGAAATACGCAATATTTGCAATTTGTTCGACGAGGATTCCGCAGCTTACGGTATGATCCTCAGAGCGAAGGGGATTGTGGAAGGTACCGACGGCAGGTGGATCCATTTTGACTATGTCCCGGGCGAGTGTGACGTTCGTCACGGCAGCGCGGGTATTATCGGACGCCTCTGCGTCATCGGCTCTAACCTGAATGAGCCGGCACTGTCCGGGTTGTTCTTTACGAAGGAGTAATCCATGGAGATACCGGTTTATTTGTTCACCGGCTTTTTGGAAGCAGGGAAGACAACGATTATACAGGACTCCCTGTCCGACGGCTCTTTTAATTGCGGTGAGCGTTGGCTTGTTATCCTTTGCGAGGAGGGCGAGGTAGAACTCGATCTCACAAAAATGGCGCATGGTGCCGATAAAGTGTCGCTTGTGACTTTCGACGAGGAGCAACTTCTGACGGCAGATCGGCTTTCGGCGGCACAAAAACGTGCAAAAGCCGATCGCGTTATCATCGAGTATAACGGAATGTGGAACATTCAAACGGTCTATGATAATCTGCCAGAGGGCTGGTATATCGGAGAGGAACTCTGTCTGATCGATTCTACGACGGCACTTGCTTACAACGCGAATATGCGACAGCAGATGTATGACAAACTGCAAAGCCCGGCAATGGTTATTTTTAACCGTGTCGTGAAGGATGCTGACGTAACGCCCTTCCACAAACTGGTTCGCGGCGTCAATCGTCGTGCGCAGATCGGGTACGAATATGTGGATGGTAGTTTCGTGCCGGATGAAATCGAAGACCCTCTACCGTTTGATATCAATGCGCCGATCATTACAATCGCGGATACCGATTATGCAATCTGGTATAGCAATATGGCAGAGAATACCGATCGATATGACGGGAAAACCGTACGGTTTTTGGGCGTGATTGCCCGCGACCCCGCTATGAAGAACGATACCTTTGCTGTGGGGAGAGAGATTATGACCTGCTGTGCAGCGGATACGGCATATCGCCCTCTCATTGCAAAGTACGCGAAAGCAGGCACTTGTAAGAGCGGTTCATGGGTCTTGGTGACGGGGAAAATCAAGATCGAGGAATGTCCCTATTATTCCGGGACTGGTCCCGTTTTGTACGTGACGGATGTCGCGGCGGCGTCAAAGCCCGCAGAGACCGTTACCACGTTTTATTGATCCTCTTAGTATAAATAGCACCGCCTATCCAGCGGTGCTATTTATGTCCCGGGAAAGAACAGGCACCCGGAAAGGAGTGCCTGTCGGGTAGAAAACCGAGACGGGTATTTGCCGGAGGCAATATGGCATGGCTTGCCGTCGGTCGGCGAGCCACCGCCGTCTGCGCGTGCCATGCGACCCCGCGCCGCACTTTGCGCGACGGTTTCGCCCGCTCCGCTCCAAAAAGAACAGGCACCCGGAAAGGAGTGCCTGTTCTTTTTGGAGCAGATGACGGGAATCGAACCCGCGTAGTCAGCTTGGGAAGCTGATATTCTACCATTGAACTACATCTGCATCTATTGAATTCTTGTGAAAAGTACGATATAATAGAGAAGCGTGGAGCTAGTGGTGAGATTCGAACTCACGACCTGCTGATTACGAATCAGCTGCACTACCCCTGTGCTACACTAGCATCTCTTCACGCTCCTGTATTCTATCAAAATAATCTGCAATTGTCAAGAGGATTTTCAACTTTTATGAATTTATGTAACCCCGGTGTGATACGAGAATTGATGGCGCGGGCGGGAATCCGGTTCCGCCGTGATTACGGGCAGAATTTTCTGACAGATGTTACAGTGCCGGAACGCATCGCCGAGGCTTGTTCGGAGCGGGAAGACACGGTCGTGATTGAAGTCGGGCCCGGTGTCGGATGCCTGACGCGGGAGTTAGCAAAACGCTATGAACGGGTAATTGCTATTGAGATTGATCGTGGACTGATTCCGGTACTCAAAGAAACGATGGCCGAATATAAAAATGTCCTAGTGATCAATGCAGACGTGATGAAAGTGAATTTGTCGGAGTTGCTTGCCGAGCAGGGGATTGATCCGCAAAGGACACCGGTCTCCGTCTGCGCCAATCTGCCTTACTACATAACGACGCCGATACTCATGCGCCTGCTTGAATCGGCTGTGCCATTTCGCTCTATCACCGTGATGGTCCAGAAGGAGGTGGCCGACCGGCTGACAGCACGCCCCGGTACCGCCGATTATGGTGCCATTACGGCTGTGCTCGGGTACTATGGCGTCACCGAAAAACTGTTTTCGGTGCCCCGGTCCGTCTTTATGCCACAACCGAACGTTGACAGTGCCGTCGTGAGGATCGGACTATATGCGGAGTCGCCCTACCAGGTACTCGACCGGCAATTCCTCTTCCGGGTCATCCACGGGGCCTTTGAAATGCGACGCAAAACTTTGCTTAACGCGCTACATGCGAAATGCCCCGAGTATACCAAAGAACAGATTACGCGGGTGCTCTCGGATATGGGGAAACCGGAGGATATACGGGGCGAGAGACTGTCTACCGCCGATTTCATTTCACTTGCAAACGGGCTTTTACGGTTACAATAACAAAAGCGGGCAATTTGCCCGCTTTTGTTATTGTATCTCAACAATCACGCGTTTGCCGCAGGTTGTACCTGCCGCCTTCATGATGGAGCGGATCGCCTTGGCGATTTTCCCGTGGTGACCGATCACCATGCCGGTATCCCCGTCAGCAACGGTGAGCACCAGGGTGACATCGTCACCTTCTTCGGTCATGGCGACATTCACACCGTCCGGATTGTCAACAATCGCACGCGCAATGTTCGTCAAAACCTGCTGAAAATCCATCCTTGACTCCTTTATGCGAGGTCAATCAAAGAACGTTGGATTTTTTGAGCAGCGCCTTGACAGTCTCGGTAGGCTGAGCACCGTTCTTGATCCAGGCCGCAGCCTTCTCGGCATCGATCGAGATGGTTACGGGATCGGAAACGGGGTTGTAGTAACCGATCTCCTCAATGCATCTGCCGTCGCGGGGCGAACGCTCGTCAGCGACGATCACACGATACACAGGGGATTTTTTCTTACCGATTCTTCTGAGTCTGATTTTTACTGCCATTTTGTTTTCCTCCAAAAAATATATTCATTAATAAAATGGTTTAGAATTGAAATTTACCGACCCCCAGCCCGTTCATGAGACGCTTACCTTTTGCGCCTCCGGCATCCGAAAACTGTTTCATCATCTTTTTCATCTGCTCAAACTGACGCAGTAGTTTGTTGACGTCTTCGACCGCCAAGCCGCATCCTGCGGCAATACGCCGCCGACGCGATCCGTTGATAACATTCGGGTGCAGACGTTCGTCCGGTGTCATGGAGAGTACGATTGCTTCGGTATGTGCCATCTGTTTCTCATCCAGATTGATGTCTTTAAGAGCACCCGTGTTAGCCCCGGGGAGCATTGCGAGGATCTGATCGATATTGCCCATCTTTTTGAGTTGACGAAGTTGCACCAAAAAGTCTTCAAGCGAAAAAGTCGCCTCGCGCATCTTCCGTTCCATTTCGGCGGCATTCTTTTCGTCATAGGCCGCCTCGGCTTTCTCAATGAGTGACAGGACGTCGCCCATGCCGAGGATGCGGGATGCGATGCGGTCAGGATGGAAAAGCTCAATGGCATCGAGTTTTTCGCCCGTGCCGACGAATTTGATCGGTTTGCCGGTGACATAGCGCACGGAGAGTGCTGCACCGCCGCGGGTATCGCCGTCCATCTTCGTCAGGACGACGCCTGTGATATCAAGCAAATTATTGAAAGATTCCGCCACGTTGACGGCATCCTGCCCAAGCATTGCGTCGACTGTCAGCAATATTTCCGTCGGGGAAGTTGCCGCCTTGATTTTGCGCAACTCTTCCATGAGCTCTTCATCAATGTGGAGACGGCCCGCGGTGTCGATAAACACCATATCATAGCCGTTTTTCCTCGCGTGCTCAACGCCTGCTTTCGCAATTTCTACGGGGGAAACTTTTGTACCCATCGAAAAGACGGGGATTCCTGCGTTTTTGCCTACAATCTCCAACTGCTCAATGGCAGCGGGGCGATAAACGTCGCAGGCAACGAGCAGGGGGCGTTTACCTTTGCTTTTATACAGATTCGCGATTTTCCCGGTGTGTGTTGTCTTACCGGCCCCCTGCAAGCCGACCATCATCACCACCGTGGGTGGTTTCGGGCTGATTTCCAGTTTGGCCGTATCGCTCCCCATCAGGTTTATGAGTTCTTCGTTGACAATTTTGACGATCTGTTGTGCAGGGACAAGACTTTCAAGCACTTGTGCGCCGATTGCCCGTTCGGTGACGGCGTTGACAAATGCCTTTGTGACCTTGAAGTTGACGTCGGCTTCCAGGAGCGCCAGCTTCACATCCCGCATGCCTTCTTTCACATCGGCGGCGGTAAGCTTGCCTTTATTTCGGAAACGACGAAAAGCATTCGCAAGTTTTTCGGTTAAACTGCCGAACATGAGCGACCTCCTTTATGTGTTATGAATGGTGTCAATACAGGCGCGAATCGCATCGGCGAGGGCAGGTGAGACGTCGGCATCTTGCGCTGCCGTTTCCAATCGCGCTGCGGCGGATTGCAGGGTAGCGTAATGTGCTGCGAGCCCGAGCGCACCTTCCAGCCGCTCCAATTCTTCTTCGCCGCGTTTGATCAGATGTCGGACACCCTGGCGAGATATGCTTTCACCCTCCGCGATTTCCGCGAGTGACAGATCCTCTTCGTAGTAATACCCCATGACACGGTGAATCTTTTCGGGCAAAACATCTCCGTAAAAATCAAGAAGATAGGCGATGTGCAAGTCTTTTTCGAACATGGTGCACCTTACCCTGTAAAACGATTTACTTTACAATAATAGCATGAGAATAACCGGTTGTCAAGTCTAAAATATACAGATCCCCGGAAAAATAAAAAAAATATAAAAAATACTTGCAATAGTGAAAACGGTGTGGTAAAATACCATTGTTTGATAGGTTGTAATCGTTTTTCTGTTGCGGCACACCCTCTCAGGTGCTGTATGCAGATTTTCGATTGCTTCTAGTATATTTTAGGAAGGTGCAGGACATGCCGAATATTAAATCTGCTAAGAAACGCGTTCTGGTCAGCAATACGAAAGCACTTCGCAATAAAATGTTGAAGTCGCAACTCAAAACGGTGATCAAGCATTTCTATGCGGCTGTGGAGTCCGGCGACAAGGCGGCAGCTACCGAGGCTTATACGGTTGCGGTCAAGAAGGTCGATCAGGCAGCAGCGCATGGCATTCTCCACAAGAATGCCGTTGCCCATAAGAAGAGTCAGTTCACGCTGAAACTCAACGCTATGGCGTAAACAAAACACACGAAAGCCGGAGTTACTCCGGCTTTTTTGTTTTATGCTGAATTCACAAAACCGCCGCGGTTTGCGGCGGTTTTGTGTTAGTTCTGAACGAAAGGCAGGAGCGCCATCTGACGGGCACGCTTGATCGCGGTCGTCAACTCACGCTGATGCTTTGCACAGGTGCCGGTGACACGGCGGGGGAGGATCTTCGCTCTTTCGGAAATATACTTTCTCAGACGAAGAGTATCTTTATAATCGATAACCTCGGTTTTTTCTGTGCAGAAAGCGCAAACCTTCTTTTTCCGATGCATCGGGTGGAAGGGGCGCGGTGCGTCATTTCTTTCCATGGGTATAACACCTTTCTGACTCACTGACTTATAAACCCGTCGGAGATGTGAGCCTGTCTCGCAACAGTGTAGTTAGACTACGGAGCCCCCTCTGTCAGAAGGGGAGATCTGCATCGTCTGTCGTTTCCTCAAAGGAACCCGCAGCGGCGGAGCCGCCGTTGGAGTACGAAGAGGGCGCGGCATATGCGTCAGGAGTGTACGGCGCGTTACCGCCGGCAGAAGAGCCACCGGCGTTGTCGCTCTTGTTCTCAACAAAAGTGACCTCATCCGCAACGACTTCCGTTGCGTAATGTTTCTGTCCGGACTGATCCGTCCAAGAGCGTGACTGAATCTGTCCGCAGACCAGAATCGGACGACCCTTCTTAAAATACTTGGTGACGAATTCCGCCCGTTCTTTCCAGGCAACGATCGTGATGAAATCAGCAGTCTGCTGATTTTGCTCACCTGCATTGCGGGAAACGAAACGACGGTTTACCGCCAAAGTAAAGCGGCAAACGGCGATACCGCTCGTCGTTTGTTTGAGCTCGGGATCCGCCGTCAGATTGCCAATCAAAATGACTTTATTGAAACTTGCCATTTTAACCTCCTGATGATTTTCTAGCGCAAATTATTCAGCAGATTCGGTTTCGGTGGAAGCAACAACTTCCGCAGTGTCGTCGGCAACTGCTTCGGTCGTTTCCGCAGCGGTTGCGGGGGCGGCCTGTGCAGGAGCAACGGCTACTCCGTCGAAACGAGTGGTCATAGACCGGATGATACCTTCGGTGATCCCGAGGATACGCTCGATTTCGGCAGGGAAGTTCGGCTCGCTCTTGTAGTTCAGCACAACGTAGTAACCCTCATTCTTGTAATTGATGGGGTATGCCAGTCTGCGCTTGCCCCACTCGTTGACGACAACATCTGTTGCATTGTCGTTGGCAAGTGTGGTGAACTTTGCCACGAGCGCAGCGATGGCATCATCAGCGAGGGTGCCGTCCACTACGAACATGGTCTCATACGAAGCGACTTTCTTTTCCATTACAATCTTTACCTCCTTTTGGACTTTTGGCTGCGTAGGCAGCAAGGAAGCATGGGCTGACAGCCCTTGCCAGTGATATATAATAACATTATTGTATCATCTTGTCAAGTACAAAGATAACTTATTTTTTCTTTCCACGCCGGAAGGACCAAAAACCCGTTTTTTTCGGCGCGGAGGGTGCCGCTACATCAGGTTTCGGCAGTTCTGTCGGTATAGGGAAACCGTCGGTCACTTCGGGTTCTCGGCCGCTTTGCGGGTCCGGTTGGACATCATCCGGAATGGGCATTCTCTCACCGGTTGCGGTCGTCGCGGAAATGTCGTCTTGCACGGCGAGGAGGTAATGATCGGTGACATATACGCACGCGTCGTCGGTCGGGGCGGGGGGGGCAGTTTCCGTGACGGGCGAGTCGACGGTATCGGGCATCGGCATACTTTCATCGGCGATGGTCTCGGGTGCCGCACTCATGCCGTCATCATTTCGTTCGCCGTCGGGGGTGGATGCAGGGGCATCGTTTGCTCCTGTCTTGCCCTTTTTGTTTGTGACCGGCAATTCCTCCAAAGCCAGATAGTATGAATTGCTGGTCGGCAATCCTTTTCTGACGAGCAGCCGCGTCTGGATCTCACGGTAGGCGACGTCCAGGGAAGAATACAGCGGAACGGCAAAAATGACGCCGCCGAAACCGAACAGGGCGTAGCATACGATCACAGAGGTGACAACGATACCCGGTCCGGGGCGCAACTTCTTACGCAGGCAGAACGGCTCGATTAAAAGCGACACCAAAATTTCAATGGTTGCGAGAATCCCAAAGGCGACAATCGCTTTCCAGAGCGGAGAGAAGATTGCAATCAATACAGTGCATCCGAGCGTGGCCACAACGGGGCCGAAAACGGGGATGAAGTTGCCGACGAAAAGGACCGCCGCTACAATGATCCCGTAATCAATGCGGAAGGGGAGGAAGAGAAGAAAGACGAAAAGCGACATAGCAAACCCGCTGATCAGGCGGTAGGAGAAAAACTCAACAAAGAAGTAATAAATCCGTTTTACAACGGCGAACGTCGCCATGCGGAATCTGTCCGGCAACAGAGCCGCAGACAGTTTGCGTGAAATGGCGGTCAGATACCGTCGGCACACAAGGAAATACGTGGCGAGGACCAGACCGACACCGATGGCGTACGCGCGCGAAAAGAAACTCCGCGCGAATGCCGCCAGCGAGGTGATAAAACTGCCTGCTTTCGGGGAGAAAATCGATGCAATCATTTCGTATATGCGGCGATAGATGCTCGCAAAAGGAGAGCCCGTTTCCTCCAAACGGTCACCAAAGGCAAGTATCTGCGGTGCTACGGCATCACGGAAGGCATCGACTGCATTGAGGAGGGAAGGAATGATCCCGACGACAGCCACGACCAAAATACCGACAAAAAACAGGTCAACTGTGAAAGCTGCAAAGATTGAAACGAGTGTCGGGTGCTCCTTTCTGCGATTAAACAATTTTGCGTATAACTTTTCAAAGAACTTAACGGCAGGGAGCAGACAAAATGTAAAGAAAACGCCGAAGAGGACACTGAGAGAATTTTCCCATATAGTTGCGAAAAAACCGCCGATGGCACGCAGATTCAAGAATAAGGTGCAGAGCACGAGTGCAAACGCGATGACGAGTAGCGCATAAACGGCGATTGTGGTGTATTTTCTGTCTAATTTCCACTTCATTTGGAGGAGTCACCCCCTTCATGTTTGCCGTCACCCGCACGGTGCTTTCGCTCCATGCCTTCCAGGCTACCCTCGTCCAGAATATCCGAGAGAAGCGCGGGGTCGGGCGAGGGGGTCTCCTGCTCCGCCCAGACAAACCCTGTATCCTGTTTTGTCGGCTCGTCCTGATAGTCGGCCGTGTCGGTCGGGAGTTGTTTCTTTTTCAACCGCTTGTTTGCCATATCGCGAACCAGGTTGTAAATGACTGTAAAGAGAGGAACGGCAATGAACATACCGAAGATACCAAAGAAATTACCGAAGACGATGATGGAGACAACCACCCAAAGGGAGGAGATACCAATCGTTTTCCCGAGGATTTTCGGGCCGATTACGTTGCCGTCGAGCGTCTGAACACCGATGACGATGGCAAGCAGAATGAGTGCGCGTTTAAATCCGCCGTCGGTATCGATGAAAACGAGCAGGACACAGGGGATTGCGCCGAGGATAGGACCGATGTAGGGAATGACATTGGTGATGCAGATGACTGCGGCGATGAGAAGGAAATAGGGGATATGGAATACTTCGGGCAAAAACGGCAGTTGCAGAAAACCCAGGATTGCAAGCGTGATGACACCAATGATGAGAGAATCAAAAATCTTACCCACGAAAAAGCGTCCGAAAATCTTATCGGCCATATGGATGGTCCTGATTGTACCGTTATAAAACCGGGCAGGAAAGACGGCGGCAAGTAGTTTTTTCACCCCGATGCGCAACTGCTCCGAATGGAGAAGGACGAAAAAAGAAAGAAATAAGCCGACCACGGTGTTGAAGACCGCCCGACCGATCTGACTGCCGATACGGGTGAGAAAGGCGAGAACAAAATCCGAAATCGAGTTGACGGTGTCGGTCGAATCGCCGAGCGTGATATTGAGGGTCCGCTTTAAGAACGAACGGAACCACTCATATAGATTGTTGATGTTCTCCGCAACGTTGCGGGAGATTGAGTCGTAGTTCTGCACCAACTCCGGAATAATAAGAAAACCGAACAGGACGAGTACCGCCGTGACCAGAATATAAGTTACAATCAGGCAGATAACGCGCTTTATGTACGGGGTGTGTTGCTTTCGGTCAACATAACGCATGATTTTGCGTTCCGTTACTTTCAAAAGCGGGCTGATCAGATATGCCAGCGCAAGCCCATAAAAAATAGGTGAAATGTAATAGAAAAAGCGACCGATGCCCTTAAAAATATTCGGGAGATAAACGCAGATGGCGATTGCAACGACCGTGATTGCCACCACAGCACAGACATACAGTGCAATCGTCGTATATTTTTTATTCCAGTCAATCTTCATGGTTGTACCTCACAATATTGAGTACATTATATATGAAATCAGTACGAAATGCAAGCGTGACGCAAAAATCGCTTGCATTGCGCGACGGCCTCTGTTACAATGGCGTCGTACGGAGGTCACACTATGGAGGAAGTTATCGAAAAAGCACATGCAAAGATTAACTGGTACCTGGCGGTCGGCGGACGCCGCCCGGACGGCTATCATGATATCCTTTCACTCATGCAGACAGTGTCACTGGCAGACACGGTAACGGTCCGACGGGACGAGGAGCCCGGCATCCGCCTCCTGTGTCACGGTGATGTCCCGGTACCGACAGGGAAGACCAATCTGGCATGGCTTGCCGCGGAACGTTATTTTGCCCGTGCCGGGATGACGCCTGCCGTGACGATTGAATTGCAAAAGCAGATTCCGGCGGGAGCAGGGCTTGCGGGTGGTTCCGCAGATGCTGCCGCGGTTTTACGCGGCATAAATCGCATTTTCGGGTCCCCGCTGTCCCGGACAACGCTGAGGGAGATTGCAGCCGGCATCGGCTCCGACGTGCCGTTTTGCCTGGACGGCGGTATCGCTTTGGCGCAGGGGCGCGGTGAATGCCTGACCACGGTGGCACCCACTCCGAAACGACATCTGGTTCTCGTCAATGCGGGGGAGTATGTCTCGACC
Source organism: uncultured Eubacteriales bacterium (assembly GCA_934432675.1). GTDB lineage: Bacteria > Bacillota > Clostridia > Oscillospirales > CAG-272 > UBA1740. The sequence continues at coordinate 231,686 of CAKRYT010000001.1, forward strand.
GCACAGGCGTATGCACGGATGGATGAAAGACAGTCCGTCGATCCGCTCGGTAACTGCGAGGAACTCCTGGCGGCTCTTCATCCCGACGAGGCAATGGTACGGGGAGACTTGCTCCGCAACGATTTCGCGCCGCTCGTTTTACCGTCCTGCCCGAAAGCGTCCGATGCTCTGCGGCACCTGCGCGAACTCGGAGGCGCGGCGCAAATGAGCGGAAGCGGTTCAACCGTTTATGCGGTGTTTTCCGACGAGCGCGCGGCGAGCATCGCCGCGGCACAGGTCACCGGAAAAGTGTTCTGCGTCACTACCCTATGAAAAAGCCCCCAAGCGGGGGCATTTCTTTTTGTCTTTGCGTTGACAAAACATCACAAAAAAGTTAAAATGTAAAGAAGAACAAATAAGAGGGGGGCAATGTTTTGAAAGACGAAGGCCGTGACGACTTTTGGAACCTGACAAGACTCGTACCGAAAAAAACGCGCCCCACGCTGGAAAGTTTCATACCCGCCCCCCGTACGACGGACGTCCGTGCCGGGGAAAGCGCGGCTGAAACCGACGATAACAAGTTGCACATCGCACGTGTACATCAAAATACAGATACTTATAGTGTGGCAGACAATCTGTTTTTGTCTGATGTCACGCTGGAAACCTCCACGGACGGTTTTAATCTTTATCACCGCTTTATGGAGGATGCACAACGGTATTTTCCGAAAGACGGTGAGGCCGTGCAGTATATCCGTTACTTCTCCTACATGCCGCAATATACCCAGTTGACAACGGCGCAACTGGCGTACTATCTTTACTGGCGTTCGGAATTGCGGAACGGTCGCTCACTACCGTGTGACGAGGGGTATCTTTATCTCTATGCATACGAATGTATCAATCTGACGGAGGTATGTCTCTCTGCCGAGGAGTCGCTTGACTGCCTTCTCACCCTTTGGCAAAACTACGCGCAGGCATTCCCGAAAATCAATAAATATTTTTCCGAATGGGCGGCGGACCTATGTCTTTTATACCGGATTTCGCCACCCAAAGAAAAACTGACGGGCCTTTTACCTTTGATATGGAAACAGGCGAGCTTGCCGGAATTCTATTTCGGGGCTGCCGGCGACGTGACATTGCAGAATACGGGCTTGCTGTTGGCAATGCTCTGCGATTATGATTACCGCGCGTCCAGATGTTGTACCGCCGCGCCCGAGGCGCAGGCTGCGGAATTTGTTAAGACCATCGAGCATTCCATGTTCGGTGTGTTTCATGAGTTGTTTGCGGACGGGACGACATCCCTACGTGCGGATGAGATGAAAACCGCATCTCACACGGCATTTTGCGGTGCTCTGTACGCCAAGGAGCAAAAGACGAGGATCACGATCCGCTATGCACCCATTGCAGAAGCGACAGAGGTGCGTGCTATCGTGACCGCAGCCGTCAAATACAGCGAAAACCTGTATCGCGCTCTGCACGGTAACCGCAACCGTCTCACTGTTCCGTCATTGCCCGAATGCTACCGTTCCGCTCTGGATGCCTACTATCGGTTGTTCTTCAAAACAAAGGAGGCGGAGAGGGCGGCACGAGCGGAGCCGGCGTACATGCGGCAATACGCACCTGCGGAGACCGGTGTAACGCTGTCACGTGCCGATGAGATCGAGGCACTGTCCTGGGAGAACACGCAACGACTTGTGCCGGAGGAGGAGACATCGGCGGAAACGACGGAGCAACCTGCGGCACCCGTCACCGAGGCCGGGGAAGAGTCGCTGTCCGGCGATGCCGTTTCCTATTTGCGGTGCATCGTGTACGGTGACAAAACGGCACTCGCGGCTTTTTCCCGTGGGGCGGACCTTTACGCAGAGCAGATTAATCGTGTGTTCTTGGAGGACCCCGCGGTCGGTGACATCGTGCTGGAACCGACCGACGACGGATACAAACTTGTGGATGACTATCAAAGCGAGGTAGAGGAATGGATACGAAACCGTTAAACGACGTGGTGCCGAAGCGCATTCTGAACAATTTGCTGTCCTCCTTGGAGGCGGGGGTCGTACCTCGTAGCGGAGCCCCCTATATTGCCATCGGGCGCACGGAGGAGATTTCGTCGCTCCTGGACAACCTGGATGCCGTTGCCGAGGGGGGTGCCGCCACCCGGTTTATCATCGGGCGGTACGGAAGCGGTAAGAGTTTTCTGATGCAACTCGTGCGTGGCTACGCCCTGGATCGGGATTTCCTGACGGCGGATGCCGACCTGTCTCCCGAACGCAAGCTGGCGGGGGCGGGGGGCATCGCGACCTATCGGGAACTGATGCGTAATTTCGCGTCCAAACTCTCACCGGACGGCGGTGCGCTCGCCCCGGTGTTGGCGCGTTTCCGCGACCGCGTAAAAGAACAGCTGGTCTTGCAGGGGGAAGACCCGGAATCGGATACCTTCCGGGATGCCCTGCGCGTGGAGATCCTGCGTATCGTCCGTGACTTGGAGAGCGGGGTCGGCGGGTTTGAATTTGCCCGTGTGCTGACCGCCTATTTCGAGGCACTGGCATCGGATGACGGTGAGAGAAAGAGTGCTTGTCTCCGCTGGTTGCGTGGCGAGTTCAAGACCAAGACGGAGGCGAAAGCCGCACTGGGAATGGCGGTCGGTGAGATTATCGATGACAGCAACTGGTACGATTACCTCAAACTGTGGGCGGCACTTTCCGTCCGCATCGGGTATCGCGGTCTGATCGTGTATATCGATGAATGTATCAATCTTTACAAGATCACCAACCGCATATCAAGGGAATCCAACTACGAGAAACTGCTGTCGATTTTCAACGATACGTTGGAAGGTCGCGCCGCCCATCTCGCGGTGATTTTCGGCGGGACGCCGCAGTTTCTGGAAGATACGAGGCGCGGTCTGTTCAGTTACGACGCCTTGCGTTCGAGATTGGCGGACGGTCGGTTTTCCGGGGCGGGATACCGCAACTTATCCGCGCCGGTCATCCGTCTGCGTCGCCTGACCGATAACGAAATGCTGGCACTCATCTTCCGCCTGCGTAAGTTATACGCACAGAAATGGAATGATGCCCCTTCCGTTTCAGATGAACAGTGCGTTGCCTTCCTGCAATACGAACTGGCAAGGGCGGGCGCGGATGATCTGATCACCCCACGCGAAATGATCCGCGATTTCCTGTCTCTTCTCGGTATTTTGAAGGATAATCCTGAGGCGGATTTTGACGCACTGGTACGTAAGACGGCGGTGAATGCGCCGGTGACCCCAAACGAGGAGCCGGGGGACGGCACGGCGAGCGGCGGCCCTTCGGTATTCGACATCGAGATCTGAGGAGGAAAGTTATTTGACAGCCGACGAGATTTACCGCAGATTTCCTCCGTTTATCCGGGAATATATTTACCGGAGCGGGTGGGATGAACTGCGCGAAGTACAAATGCAGGCGGCGCAAACGCTGTTTGAAACGCAGGATAACCTGTTACTCTCCTCCGGGACTGCGTCCGGCAAAACCGAGGCGGCATTCTTTCCGATTATTGCCGATCTTACGGACCACCCGCCGGTGAGAGGCGGGGTCTCCGTCCTGTATATCGCACCGCTGAAAAGTTTGATCAATGATCAGTTTCTGCGCCTGGATGCGCTGCTCGATGAGGCGGGGATTCCCGTATGTCACTGGCACGGCGACGTCTCTGCCGCGCAGAAATCGAAACTCTTGAAGAATCCGGAGGGAATCCTCCAAATCACACCGGAATCGTTGGAGAGTATGCTGATGCGACGCTCCAACGATATTCCGCGGCTATTCGGTGCACTCCGCTATGTGGTGATCGATGAAATTCATACGCTTATCGCAAGTGACCGCGGTAACCAGATCATTTGCCAGATATGTCGGATCGAGAAAAAAGCGAACGTGTCGGTACGGCGGGTCGGACTCTCGGCGACCATAGGGGATTTGGGCGAAGCGGCAGACTGGCTCGGCGGCGGCAGTATGCGCCATACGGCTGCACCGATTCCGTCCAAATCCAAGTTGCACTGGCGACTCGGGATGGAGCACTTTTATATCCAGAATCGGGAACTGGACCAAACGGGAGAGCAGGTGTCACTCGGACCGACAGCCGCCAAGGCAATGCTTGATGCCGGGTACGAATTTCTGTACGATGCGGTGAAGGACAAGAAATCACTCGTGTTTTCCAATTCCAGAGAAGAGACGGAATATACGACCGCAACCCTCCGCCAGATTGCGGAGCGTAGGGGAGACCCCGACATTTTTCTCATCCATCACGGCAATCTCTCTGCTTCACTCCGCGAAGATGCCGAAATTAAAATGAAGGACGAGGAAGTAGCGCGCGCCGTCACCTGTGCGACGGTCACCATGGAACTGGGTATTGACATCGGTCGATTGGAACGCGTTGCACAGATCGGAGCACCGACGACGGTATCCGGATTTCTTCAACGACTCGGCAGAAGCGGTCGCCGCGGCGCACCGCCGGAAATGATGATGGTCTTCCGAGAAGAGACACCGCTCCCGAATGCCCCCCTCCCGGAACTGATCCCGTGGGAACTGTTGCGTGCGATCGCCATTGTGGAACTTTATAAAAACGAACGCTTTATCGAGCCGCCGCGACACAGGCATCTCCCGTTCAGTTTGCTGTATCACCAGACGCTGAGCATACTTGCGTCTTCCGGCGAACTGACGCCGAAGGCACTCGCGGACAGAGTCCTGTGCCTGCCGCCGTTTTGCAAGGTGGAACGCGGAGATTATCGCGCGATGCTCATTTACATGTTGCAGCACGAGGACATTGAACAAACGGACGAGGGAGGGCTCATCATCGGGCTGAGAGGGGAGCGGATCGTTTCCGGCTACCGTTTCTATGCCGTCTTCAAAGACAGTGATGACTATACCGTTCGTTGCGGCTCGGACGAAATCGGGACCATTACCAATCCGCCGCCGGTCGGAGACCGTTTCGCGCTCGCGGGGCGTGTATGGGAGGTCACCGATCTGGATATGCCGCGCCGTCTTGTCTATGTGCAGCGGGTAAAAGGCAAAATGGAAGTATCGTGGCCGGGTGACGGCGGCGAAATCCATACAAGACTACTTGAAAAAATGCGCGAAATCCTGCTCGTGGAGGAACAGTATGCGTATCTGATGCCCAATGCAGCGGCACGCCTGGCGACCGCAAGACGCGTGGCGCGGGCGACCGGTATGGGAAAGAGTCTTCTGCTCTCCCTCGGCGGGAGCAGTTGGGTATTGTTTCCATGGCTGGGCACGCGGGCGTTCCGGACGCTGAAACGCTATTTACGCCGCGAGGCGGGGCACTACGGTATTTCCGATATTCAGAGTGAGAGTTGCTGTTATCTCACTTTCAAGGGAAAGGGGGATTTGCGCCACGGCTTTTTGGAGGCACTCGGGAACGACCTCTCACGCAACAGTCTGGATGCGGTTGACATGCTTGCCGCCGGCGAAACACCGATGTTTGATAAATTCGATGAATATATACCGGCAGAGCTTTTGAAAAAGGGCTATATCGCTGACCGTCTGTCTCCAGAAGAGGTCATCACGCGGCTGGGAGGAGGACATCCCAATGGGAATTTACCATGACTTGGCACCGTTCTATGATGCCATGAACGCAGAGATTGATTATGACGACTGGGCGGAGGCGGCAGATCGTGTGATACGCCGCTTTATCAAGTCTGCTGTCCCGTGTGTTCTTGACCTTGGCTGCGGGACCGGCAGCATGACGATCGCTCTTTCCAAGCGCGGCTATGATATGGTCGGACTGGACCTATCTCCCGAAATGCTTTCCATCGCGTACGACAGGGCCGATGCGGCCGGTGTCGGGGACAGAATCCAGTGGACGCAACAGGATATGTGTGATTTTTCGCTTTGCGGGCGGGTGGATGCCGTCATTTCGACACTCGATTGCCTGAATCATCTGCCGACCCCGAAGCAACTTACGGATTGTTTTCATCGTGTTTCGGAGGTGCTTTCACCTGGCGGTGTCTTTCTCTTTGACCTGAATGCCAAACGGCAGTTCGAAGAGGTGTATGCCGATGAAGTCTATACCATGGAAACCAATGAGGCGTTTTGCGTGTGGCAGAACGACTATCATCCCTCGACAAAACGTTGTGATTTTTGGATTACGCTGTTCCGTAGGGCGGCGGACGGCCGATATATCCGTTCCGATTCGCACGAGACGGAGCGGTACTACCCTTTGAATACCGTTAAAAAGGCTTTGGAGGCAACGGGCATGACGATGACGGGAGTCGCGGGTCATTATGACGGAAGGCCCGTATGTGGCGAAGATACGCGCTGGTACTGCCTAGCGACAAGAAAGGAAAAAACATGAGATCGGGAAAAATTCTGCGAGCAATGACGCATGACGGAAGTGCACGCGTGCTCCTGACGGACACAACAGCCATCGTTGCATATGCAAGACGGGTGCATGGGCTCTCTCCCATGAGCACCGTTTGTCTCGGGCAATTACTGACAGGGACGTCCCTTATCGGCTCCATGATGGGAGAAAAACAGGAGAGCATGACTGTCGGCATCCGCACCGGTGGCAGTGCGGGCGACCTGCTCGCGGTCAGTGATTATTACGGAAACGTCCGGGGATATATGAGCAATCCCGATCTGCCGCTGACGCTTACGGATGCGGGCGCGGCAGACACAGGTGCCGCTCTCGGAAACGGACTCTTTTACATGGTGCATGACACCGGAAAGGGTGAACCCATGCAGGGGATGATCCCCTCCGCAGCACGCAGTGTTGCAGAGACTTTTGCCGCCTACTTTGCAGAGAGCGAGCAGATACCGACCGTCTGCGCCCTCGGCGTGTTGTTCCACGGGGACGGAAGTGTCCGTACCGCGGGTGGTGCACTCATTCAACTGCTGCCGTCACCCGCCGAAGAGACGGTTTCGGCACTGGAAAAGGCATCCGCCGGGCTGGCGGACGTGACGGGTCGGATTGCCGCGGGAGAAACGCTCACCGACGTGATGCACTCCTTACTCACAGGGATTCCGTACGATTTATTTGACGAAATTCAAACCGATTACCTGTGCACCTGTTCCCGCGAGAGAATGAAACGCGGTATCCTCTCGCTCGGGGAGGCGGAGATCAAAAAAATGCTCGACGAGCAGTCGCGCGAAGGGAAGCCTGCGGAACTTACGGCACATTGTCATTTTTGCGGTAAGGACTATGTCTTTGCGGCGAGCGAACTTCTCAATGCAGACGACACAAACAATAAGACAACGAAATGAACGGAGAAATACCATGTTAACAGGAAATGCTATCGTAGGACAATCCGGTGGCCCTACCGCCGCCATCAACGCAACCCTGTCCGGTGTCATCCGCGGTGCTCTCGCGGCAAAAGACGAGTGCATCATTGATACACTCTACGGGATGAGAAACGGGATTGAAGGGGTTTTGCGCCGAGATTATGTGAATCTGACAGATCTGTTCTCGGGAGACGATGCGTTGCTCACGGATCTGGAACATACGCCCGCTGCGGCACTCGGGTCCTGCCGCAAAAAGTTACCGCAGGATTCAAGGGACCCGCTCTACGAAACTCTTTTCTCCGAATTTGAAAAAATGAATATCCGGTACTTCTTCTATATCGGCGGCAATGATTCGATGGACACGGTGGCGAAGTTGACCGCCGCGGCGGAAGTGCGCCATTACGACATGCGTATCATGGGTGTGCCGAAAACGATCGATAATGATCTTTCGGGGACCGACCATACGCCTGGCTATGGATCTGCCGCAAAATATATTGCCGTTTCGATTGAAGAGATCATTCGTGATTGCAGTGTCTACACCGTACCTGCCGTGACAATTGTGGAGATTATGGGCCGTGATGCCGGGTGGTTGACTGCTGCGGCAGCACTGCCGTCATTGGTCTTCGGTGAGGGGCCGGACCTCGTCTATTTGCCGGAACGCACCTTTTCGGTCGATGAGTTTCTCTCCGATGTCCGCGTCGCCTTGGCGCGGCATCCCGGCGTCGTCGTCGCGGTGTCGGAGGGGGTACGTAACGCGGACGGCGAATACATCGGATCACTCGGTCAGTCCGGTGCCGTGGACGCTTTCGGGCATAAGTATCTTGCAGGGACGGGGAAGGTGCTGGAAAACATCGTCAAGGATTCGATCGGCTGCAAGGTCCGTTCCATCGAGCTGAGCCTGCCGCAAAGGTGTGCTGCCCATCTCGCATCCGCAACCGATCTCGCCGAGTCGGTTACCATCGGTAGAGCGGCGGTCGCGGCCGCGACCGGGGGAGCGACCGGGTGCGTCATGTCCTATCGTCGCATTGAAGGAGAGGAGTATGCCGTCACGACAGAGACAACGCCGGTGACAAAGGTCGCGAACCTGATCCGTACGGTGCCCGCAGAGTTTATCAATCGGGCGGGGAACGGTATCACACCGGCGGGGTTGCGGTACATCTTGCCGTTAATTCAGGGAGAGGCAACTCCGCGTTACGTTGAAGGTTTGCCGTACCAGTTGAAAATATAACCGATATTCAGACGCAATTAAAAAGGATCCGCACTTCGGCGCGGACCCTTTTTATATGTGCAGGGGAAAGTGTGGTGGGGCCTTACGAAAAACGCTTTTCGTAAGGAGGCTCTTTTCCACCAGCGGCATTATCTGTGCGGGAAAGATGGCCCGCATAATAGCCGGTGGCACGGAGAATGGGGAGTACGATCGCCGCAACGACGGCGTATAGGGCGGTGAAAACGAAAATCCAGATGAGGACGCCGAGAGGGCGTTTTCCGATGTTACCGATTACGGCAAACAGTAACGTGAATGCGGCAGTCGTCACCACATAATGAATCGCGAGCCGGGCGAAAAAAGGCAGTCGGCGCAACGAGAAAATTTCATAGGCAAGCGAAAGCGGGATGGAAAAGGCGAGGATCTGTAAAAATCGGGAGAGTGAAACGGCGGGGATCTCTATGTTCGGAAGATCCAATACTTTCGCGAACAGGAGCATGACCAGTGTAATGAGGGCGGCAATCGCAAAGAAACGGACGATCACCGCATATATTTTCGCAGCAATTTTCATTTGTATCTCCTTGTGCTTTAACAACAGAATAGCATAGCTCGCTCCCGTTTGCAAGCGAAATTTGATTTTTCCGGGGCACCGAATGTTCTTGACAACGCGGTTAATTATAGTATAATATTTATGATTATTCAAATATCGAGGAGCACTATGACACGAAAAGAAGCACGAGAATGTGCATTTACAGTACTTTTTGAGGCGGGGTTTGATGAGACGCCGGATCCCGTCGCTCATTACGAGACCGCTATCGAGACACGGGACGTTGCAAACGACAAGTTTGTACGGGATATCGTTGTCGGGGTGCAGTGGCACCTGGACGTGATCGATGAGGCAATCGCCGGTTATTCCGCGAACTGGTCGAAAGAGAGAATCTCCAAGGTCGCGATTGCCGTTTTACGCCTTGCCTGCTATGAAATGTTTTTCAGAGAGGATATCCCGCTCCGTGTTTCTCTGAACGAGGCAATCGAACTCGTTAAGAAATACGACGACGAGAAGGCATATTCCTTCGCAAACGGCGTGCTCAATGCGCTGATGCACGACGCACGCGCGGTTGGCGAAAAATGAAACGCTGCACCGTCGGCATCGACACCAGCAACTACACAACGTCGGTTGCCGTTGTGGATGAGGATCTGCAAATCGTCGCAAACCTGAAATATCCGTTGCCCGTACGGCAGGGAGAGTGCGGTCTTCGGCAGTCCGACGCCGTCTTTGCCCATACCAAAAACCTGCCTTCCGCGTTCCGTGACCTCGCACCGTACCTCGCCGACTATCAACCGGCGGCGATCGGCGTGTCTGCGAAACCGCGGAATCAGGAGGGCTCCTATATGCCGTGTTTCCTGACCGGCGTCGCCGCGGCAGAGGGCATTTCCGCCGTGGGGGGGCTACCTTGCTACCGTTTCTCCCACCAGTGCGGTCACATGATGGCGGCGACACTAGGGGCGGCAGGGGCGCGTATTCTCTCGGCACCGTTCGGTGCCTTTCACGTTTCCGGGGGGACGACGGAACTCGTGCGTGCCCGCTACACGGGTGATGGGTTTTCCTGCGAGGTGGTCGGTGGTTCGCGCGACCTCCACGCGGGTCAGGTCATTGACCGCATCGGTGTGTTGTTGGGGCTGACTTTTCCGGCAGGACCCGCGCTTGAAAAAATGGCAATGTGCTATGTGGGGAAGACGCACCGACACAAAGTGTCGCTCGACGGTTGCTATTGCCACTTGTCCGGGCTGGAAAACCTTGCAAAACATTTACTCGGCGAGACGGGAGATCCCGCCGCCGTTGCCGCATTCGTATTTGACTATATCGGTTCTTCGCTTGCCGGGATGACACAGGCGTATCTTACCGCTTTTGGCGACATGCCGATTCTGTACGCCGGCGGTGTTATGTCCAGCATTCTTTTGCAGAATCGCCTGCGGGGGTGTGCCGACGCACTTTTTGCTCCGCCTGCGCTCTCCGCTGACAACGCGGTCGGCGTGGCAGCACTGGCTGCCTACCGGGCGTTTGGCTTTTGACTCAACTGTATTTGTTATTCGTTCGGAAAATCGTATGTGAGAGGGGGAGATACCTGTGGGAATGATGCAGGAAGCCGTGACCGTCACGGCACTCAATCAATATATTGCTACCCTCATGTCCCGCGACGACATACTGTCCGGCATCGCCGTCCGCGGGGAGATCTCCAACTGCAAGCATCATACGTCCGGTCACCTCTATTTCTCCTTAAAGGACGACGAGGGCGTGCTGAAATGCGTCGCCTTTCGGTCTGCCGCATCCAAACTGACCTTTGTCCCAAAGGACGGGATGAAAGTAATTGCATTCGGCTCGGTGAACGTCTATTCGCCGGCAGGGCAGTATCAACTCTACGTACAGCGGATGATTCCGGATGGGAAGGGAGATCTCTTCGCCGCATTCGAACAGTTGAAAGCAAAACTGCAAGCAGAGGGGCTTTTTGATCCCGAAAGAAAAAAAGCAATACCGAAATTCCCGCAGACCGTCGGCGTCATCACGTCTTCAAGCGGTGCCGCCGTGGAGGATATTATCAATATCGTGACGCGGCGTTATCCTCTTGCCAAACTCATTTTATATCCTGTAATGGTGCAGGGAGTGGAAGCACCGCCGGATCTCATCCGCGCCGTTCGCTATTTTGATGCGAACCCGACGGATGTCATCATCATCGGACGCGGCGGCGGTTCTATGGAGGACCTTTGGTGCTTTAACGACGAAGGGCTGGCGCGGGCAATCGCCGATTGCCGTGTGCCCGTCATCTCGGCAGTGGGGCATGAGACGGATTTCACAATCTGCGATTTCGTCGCCGACCTGCGTGCACCGACCCCGTCTGCGGCGGCGGAACTTGCCGTCCCGGACAGGGGAGAACTTGCCGACAGGGTCTTCACCCTACGGCAAAAGGCGGCCGGTGCACTACGGTCCCGCGTGAGACTCGCCGAGACCCGCCTCGGCCGCTATGCGGATGCGGCGGTGATGAAGGACCCGCAACGGATCCTGTATCCGTACGTGACGGCACTCGCCGTCGGGGAAGAGAAACTCCGCCTGGCCGTACGGCAACGGACAGACAATGAGCATCACCGACTGTCCATACTCGCCGAGCGGTTGCAAGGATTAAGTCCACTCGCGGTTTTGGCGAGAGGATACGGTGCCGTCTCGGACGGTGCGGGTAACCTCATCAAACAGGCATCGGAACTGACGGCGGGTGCGACGGTGCATATCCGCTTCGCCGACGGCACGGCAGATGCACAAATCACCCATGTGACGGAGGATATATCGCATGAAAAATGAAAATTTTGAAGAGGCAATGAATGAACTCGACGCCATCGTTAAGCGTCTTGAAAGCGGAGCAGGCACCCTCGATGAGGCACTCAAAGATTTCGAGCGGGCGACGGCATTGGTGCGTTTCTGCAACGAACAACTGACCTCCGCCGAAAAGAAAATCGAAATACTGACCGGAAAGGAAACCGTATGAAAGCCACACAAGACGAAATTACCGTTTGGGCAAAAAAACTGGACGCTTTTCTCGACGAGCGTCTTTCGTGCGCGTCGGAGGATGCACACCGTGTCTGGGATGCCATGCGCTATTCGACCCTCGGTGCCGGGAAGAGAATCCGTCCCTACCTGACGATGAAGGTCTGCGAGATTCTCGGCGGTGATGCGGACACGGCACGTTGGTTTGGGGCGGCATTGGAGCTCGTACACACCTACTCACTCATTCACGACGATCTGCCCTGTATGGACAACGATGATTTTCGTCGCGGTCGCCTGACCTGTCACAAAATGTTTGACGAGGCAACGGCAGTTCTCGCGGGCGATGCTCTCCTGACCTACGCTTTTGAGGTTATCACGGGTGCTCCCGCCGAAGATTGGCAGAAAGTCGAGGCAACGCGCATTCTTGCCTCCCACGCAGGTGCCAATCAAATGATTTGCGGGCAGATTATGGATTTGACTGCCGAAAATCACACCATTTCTTTTGAAAAACTGAAAAGGATGTACGCGGCCAAGACTGGCGCGCTCATGACCGCCGCGGTCGAACTCGGCTGTGTGGCGGCGAAATGCACCGACAACGCGACGCGTGACGCCTTCAAAACCTATGCTGCCAACATCGGGATGACCTTCCAGATCGTCGACGATCTCCTGGACGTTTTCGGGGATGTTACACTGGGCAAGCCGATCGGCAGTGACGAAAAGAACGGAAAGAATACCTATCTGACATTTGCGTCGCCCGACAGGGCAGAGCAGGATGCAAAGCAACTGACGCTCGAAGCAAAGGAAGCCATTGCCGGGATTCCTGGGACGGCACCGCTCGCGCAATTCGCGGACAAACTCCTCACGCGTAAAAAGTAATGCGCTTGGATGTCCTTTTGTCGTCGCACGGTCTGGCCAGAAGCCGCACGGAAGCGCAGGGATTGATTCGTTCGGGAAACGTGCGGGTGGGCGGTTGCGTCAGCACACAATGCTCTATGCAGGTACCCGAGGATGCGGATGTGGAAGTGACGCGCGATTGCCGCTACGTAAGCCGCGGCGGCATGAAACTGGAAGCGGCTCTGGACGCCTTTTCACTGGATCCGGCGGGGCAGGTGTGCATGGATATCGGCGCGTCGACCGGTGGGTTTACGGATTGCCTGTTACAGCACGGCGCGAGATGCGTGTATGCCGTGGAGAACGGGCATGGACAATTGGCACCGGTCCTCGTAGATAATCCGCGTGTGCATAGTTACGAGCATTACCATGCCAAAAATCTGTCTGCCGCGGATTTTCCAGAATTACCGACGTTTTACACGATGGACGTATCGTTTATTTCGCAAACCCTGCTGCTACCGGCGATCGCCGCCATGATGCCGCGTAGCGCACGGTTGGTCTCTCTCATCAAACCGCAGTTTGAGGCGGGGCGCGCGTATATCGGCACGCATGGGGTCGTTCGGAGCGAGGAGGGGCGCAGGTTGGCCTGCGAGCGTGTTCTGACTGCCGCGAGGGGGCTTTCGCTTTCGTACGGAGATGTCATACCGTCACCTATCAAGGGCGGCGACGGCAACAGGGAATACCTTGTTTGTTTCACGAAGGAACAGTGATATGGAATCTATCTGCCGCATTTATCTGCAAGTCAATTTTCAAAAGGAACACGCCGCGGAAGTCGCCGCACAGGTCGCCGGTATTTTAGCGGATGCGGGCGCGACGGTTTACGCCGACGATGCCTCCTCTCGGCGTATATCCTGCAAAGGCGTTGTGCAGACGCAGGAAATACCGCCCGATACGCAGGCAATCCTCGTCGTCGGCGGCGACGGGTCGATCCTCGATATTGCGCCCGTGGCTATGGAGCGTGATCTGCCGCTCCTTGGTGTCAATCTCGGTCGTCTCGGCTACCTGGCGGAGGTGGCAAAAGGCGATATCGCCCTGCTGACGCGCCTGGCGAGCGGGAATTATACTTTGTCGGAGCGCATGACGCTCTCGCCTGCAATCGTGCGGGGCGACGGCGCAAACATATTGCCGGAAATCGCTTTCAATGAAGTGGCGATAACGCATGAGAATAATCTTGGGCTTTGTGACTTGCTCCTCACGGACTCCGACGGAAACCGTATCCGGTATCGGGGGGACGGGCTGGTCATTGCGACCCCTTCGGGTTCTACCGCCTATTCTTTTTCCTGCGGGGGCCCGGTCATGCACCCCGATCTCTCCGCCATCTGTGTGACGCCGATTTGTCCGCACTCTTTTTTCAACCGTTCCATGATTCTGTCCGGCGATACGGAGGTCACGGTGGAATGCGGCGGAACTTCGGCCAAGTCATACGTCTCTCTTGACGGGAGAAATACCTACCTGCTGCACAGCGGTGAAAAGATATGCGTGCGTCGCAGTGATAGAAGATTGAAAATGATTACATTTGAGAAACACGGCATGATGAACACCCTGCGTGAGAAAATGCAGGAAGCCGAATTAAAAGATTGAGGTGCGACATGAAAAACGCGCGACTGGAAGCGATTTTAGAGATCATTGCCAACGAGGATATAGACACGCAGGAGATGCTCCTCGACCGTTTGCAGGCACGTGGATTCCGCGCAACACAAGCGACGGTGTCCCGTGACATCCGCGAACTCCAACTCGTCAAGAGCATGACTTCAAAGGGCAACTATCGGTACGCACCGAGCACAAAACCGGTGACTATGCCTTTGAAGTTTTCTTCGGCACTAACGGATTCGGTCATTCGTATTGATGTGGGTGGAAATATTCTCGTGGTACACACGTATCCCGGGATGGCGAACGCCGTCGCCGCTTGCCTCGACTCCATGAAACACGAAGGGGTGCTCGGTTGTGTAGCCGGGGATGATACGATTCTCGTGGTGGCATCTGATACCGAAACCGCCTCCCGCCTATCTGACAGCATCCGCCAAGCTCTCAATCAACTATAACGAGTAACGACTATGCTGAAAACACTTCACATTCGGAACATAGCATTGATCCGCGAATTGGAATTGGACTTCGGGCGTGGGTTTCAGGTCCTGACGGGTGAGACAGGGGCGGGTAAATCAATTTTGATCGATAGCATCGCGCTCCTTACCGGTACCCGTGCCGATCGCGGTATGATCAGGACAGGGGAGAGCGCGGCGAGCGTTTCCGGTCTTTTCGGTCAATTGTCGCCGCGGTCGATCGCGGCACTGAACGAGATGGATATTCACCCGGATGCCGACGGGAATATTCTGATTCAGCGTACGCTTTCCTCCGATGGGAAAGGAAAATGTAAGGTCAACGGCGAGTTCGTAACGCTCGGAGCCTTACGTGATATTTCAAAGTATTTAATAGATATTCACGGGCAGAGCGACACGATGGCACTCTATGACGCGGATACCTACATTCGGATACTGGACGCCTTTGCCGGCGTGACGCAGGATGCCGGAGCGTACGGTGAGGCTTACAGTGCGTACGATGCGTACAGACGTGAGATGGACGAGATCCTGCGTGGGGAGGCAGAGCGGGCGAGAACGATCGAAATGCTCACTTTCCAGATTGCCGACATCGATGCGGTATCACCGGAAATCGGCGAGGATGAGGAACTCGCAGAGCGCGAGGCCCGGATTAAAAACCGTGAACGCATCTATCGCCAGTCTCAATTCGTGTGGCGTGCGCTGAAAGGCGGAGAGCGCGGTAACGTTGCGATGCTCCTCGACCGTTCCGTCGCCGCCGTGGAATCTCTCCTGGATGCTCTTCCGTCCCTGGAAAGCGCGATCGCGGAATTGCGGGATTGTCAATATCGGCTGGACGATGTCGCGGAGCAGATGCTCGATCTGACCTCGGATGACGAGGGTGACCCCGCACATATTATCAACGAGACAGAGGAACGACTGGCAGCCATTGCACGACTCAAAAAAAAGTACGGTCCGACAATTGAAGAGATACTCGCCTATCGTGCCACCGCCGCAGCAAGACTGGAAAAGTTGCAGAACTCCGACGGACGTCTTTTGGAGCTGAAAGACCTTTTACGGGGGGCGACCGAGAAGGCAACGGCACTCGCCGGGGTCCTCCATGATAAACGCTGTGCCGCCGGGGCGGAGCTTTCGCGCCGTGTGGTGGAGACGCTCGTTTTCCTGGACATGCCCAAAGTAACTTTCCGTGTGGATATTGCGGCCGTGCGGAACGCGGCAGGGGGATTTGAACTCTCGCCGACGGGGTATGACCGCGTGGACTTTTTGATTTCCGCAAACAGCGGGGAGAATATGCAGTCGCTCTCGATGGTGGCATCCGGCGGGGAACTTGCGCGCATGATGCTCGCCCTTAAAAGCGTTGAAAACAGTATGGATGAATCGACGGCAATGGTTTTTGATGAGATCGATACGGGTGTCTCCGGCAAAACGGCGAGGAAAATCGGTCTCAAACTGCTGGAACTCTCCGCACACACGCAGATCTTCTGCGTAACCCATTCTGCCCAGATCGCATCCCTTGCGGATGATCATTTGCTCATCGCAAAATCCGAACATGACGGGCGCACAGTCACCGAAGTGACCGCGCTTGACGAGGAGGGGCGGATCAGTGAACTCTCCCGTATTCTCGGCGGCATCCACGTTACCGAGGCACAACGACAGGCGGCTGTTGACATGCGCCGCGAGCGGCGTGAACTCTGACGCATGATTTTCTCCTTTGCATCGTAGAGTAATATATACGGGCAAAGGGGGCAACTATGGAGACGGCATTTCTCGCAGCCATTCAATCCTTACGCGGCATTCGTTGCGATCGTGACTACCCCGCCGCGAGGTTGACGACTTTTCGCATCGGGGGATGCATCCGCTATGTCATTTACCCCGAATCAACCGAGATAATGTGTGGGCTCCTCCGTCTTCTTACGAGGGAGACTGTGCCTTTTCGCGTGGTCGGCTACGGGTCAAATATCCTCGCCGCAGATGAGGGATATCCCGGGGCATGGGTAATGACGAAACAGTGCAACGGCGTTCGGTTTCTCGGTACGCAAGTGGAGGCGGACTGCGGTGTTCCTCTTCACACGCTCATTGACTGCGCTGCTTCACACGGGCTCGGCGGCATTGAAAACCTGTACGGTATCCCCGGCAGCCTCGGCGGTGCCGTCGTCATGAACGCCGGTGCCTACGGCGTTTCGATCGCGGATGCGGTCACTGCCGTGCGGGCATGGGATCTGTGGCGAGGTGTGACCGTGTCCGTACCGTTTCACGATTGCGGTTTCGGTTACCGTACCGGCATTTTTCAGTCACGACGGTATGTTGTCCTGTCGGTCACGCTCCGCCTGACGCCATCGAGGGAAGACATTATCCGCGCAACCATGCGGAGCATTACGGTGCGCCGTGCATCCACACAACCCCTCGATTTACCGAGTGCGGGCAGCGTTTTCCGTCGCCCGGTCGGTGCATTCGCGGCAAAACTCATTGAGGAGGCGGGACTCCGCGGTTACGCCATCGGTGGTGCCCGCGTCTCCGATAAACATTGCGGCTTTTTTGTCAATACGGGTGCGGCCACGGCACGCGAAGTGCGAAGTCTCGTTTCACTGGTGCAGGACCGCGTCCTCTCCCTGAGCGGGATTTATTTGATACCGGAAATTATGATGGAGTAAAGGTATGTCTTACACGCAGGAGATACGGAAAGCAATCACCGCCGACCAACCGCGCGAGTTATGCTGTGCGCGGTCGGCCCTGATCGGTATGATGCTGCCGTCTGCCCGGCGTGAAGACGACAAGACCGTGTTTGATCTTGTCGGTGACGTTACGACGTACGCCGTGTCCTTGATTGAGCGGGTGTATCACACCGCGGCCACGGTGCGTAACCGGCGCGGCGGGGGAGGTGCCCGCAGCGTTCGTTTTGCCTCCAAGGCGGCGGACAAGCTGCTCACGGAGGCAGACCGCGACGATTTTGTCGTGGCGGACCGTTTCAAATGCCCAGCGTGTTCGCAGTCCTTTTTTCGCGGTTTGTTCTTATCCTGCGGTATGATGTGTGAGCCGCAACGGGAACTGCGCATGGAGTTTACCGTTGCCCACCGTGCCGGCGTTTTACAGAGTGCGTTCCAGACAGCGGGGCTCTCACCCCTGACGACGGCGCGTGGCAACCGTACGGTGCTGTATTTCCGCGCAGGTCCGAGCCTCATGGACTTACTCGGGCAGATGCAACTGCTTGATACGATGTATGAACTTTCCGACATATTGATCATCCGGGATTTGAAAAATCAGGAGACACGCTCGACAAATTGCATCGTGAAGAATCTCCGGTCTTCTTCTGCCGCCAGGGCAGAGCAACTTGCGACGGTACGCAGACTGCTGGACAAGAACTTACTTTCCGGTCTTTCGGACGATTTGCGTCGCACGGCACTGTTACTGCTCGAAAACGCGGATGACAGCCTCGCGGGGCTCGCCATGAAGTCCAATCCCCCCGTAACGAAATCGGGGATCTACCACCGGTTGCTCAAAATCATGGAATACGCAAAAGAAATGCAAGTATAAAGGTAAACAGTATGGGAGAATTCGTCCACCTGCATTTGCACAGTGAATACAGCCTGCTCGACGGTGCCTGCCGCATCGCCGATATTCCGCGTATGGCAAAAGAGGCGGGGCACACGGCTGTCGCCATTACAGATCACGGTGTCCTTTACGGTGCCGTGGCGTTTTACCGTGCCTGCAAGAAGGAAGGGATCCGACCGATCATCGGGTGCGAGGTGTATGTTGCCCGCACCTCCCGCTTTTCAAAAGAAGGGAAAAACGATTTTTCGGGCGATCATCTCATTCTGCTCGTCGAAAATGAAACAGGCTACAAAAACCTCATACAGATGGTATCGCAGAGTTTTACGGAGGGGTTTTATATGCGCCCCCGCGTTGACTGGGAACTCCTGTGCCGACATCACGAGGGGTTAATTGCACTCTCCGCGTGCCTGGCCGGCAAAATACCGCAGGAAATACTATCCGGGGATTATGAGGCGGCAAAGCAAACTGCTCTTGCGTACGGCCGTCTTTTCGGGGAGGGGCATTTCTATCTGGAAGTACAGGATCACCTCCTGCCGGACGAAAAACGTGTCGCCATGTCGCTCAGAGCCATGGCGGAAGAAACGGGCCTCCCGCTCGTCGCCACAAACGATGTCCATTATCTGCGCCGACGCGACGCGGAAATGCAGTCCGTTTTGATGTGCATACAAACCAACCGTACACTCGCCGAGGGGCGCCCGATTGGGTTTGAGACAGACGAGTTTTACTATAAATCCACCGAGGAAATGGTGCGACTCTTCGCCGATTACCCCGGAGCGATTGAGAATACCGTCAAAATTGCCTCACGGTGTCAGTTTGATTTCACCTTCGGAGAATACTATTTGCCGACTTATTCTTTGGCAGAAGGTCAAACGCATGAGGGGATTCTGCGGGAACTCTGTCACAGGGGCTTTACCGAACGCATAGCGAACGGGGAGATCACCTTTGAAAAGGCAACACGGGCGGAGTACGAGGAACGTCTCCGTTATGAACTTTCCGTTATCCATGAAATGGGGTTTGATGCCTATTTCCTGATCGTGCGCGATTTTGTCATGTATGCCAAGACGCATGACATTCCGGTCGGTCCCGGGCGTGGCAGTGGTGCCGGTAGTCTCGTGGCTTTCTGCATCGGCATTACCGATGTGGACAGTATCAAATACGATCTTCTGTTTGAGCGTTTTCTCAACCCGGAGCGGCAAACTATGCCCGATTTTGATATTGATTTCTGCTTTGAGAAACGCGATCGCGTGATTTCTTACGTCAAAGAAAAATACGGTGAGGATCATGTGGCACAGATCATCACTTTCGGTACCCTCGCCGCACGTGCTGCCGTGCGCGACGTAGGACGCGTGCTGGCGTTGCCGTACGGGGAAGTGGATGCGGTGGCGAAACTCATACCCGGCACCATGAGCCTTGCGGAGGTCATCAACCGCGGAGAACTCAAAGAGAAATACGAGTCGGGAGAGGATGTCAAACGATTGATTGACCTCTCGATGATGGTCGAGGGAATGCCGCGGCACGCCTCTACGCACGCAGCGGGTGTCGTCATTACGGCCGAGCCTGTTTCACACTATGTGCCGATTGCCGTCAACGGTGAGAATATCGTGACAGAGTACGATATGGATACCATTGCAAGCCTGGGGCTGGTCAAGTTTGATTTTTTGGGGCTCCGTTACCTGACCGTGATGGAAAAGACGGTGGAACAGATCCGCCGCACCTCTCCCGGCTTCCGACTCGGAGACGTACCGTTTGACGACGCAAAAACCTACCAGATGATCTCACAGGGCAGGACGGAGGGTGTCTTTCAGCTGGAATCTGCCGGGATGCGTCGCGTGCTGGCGGATATGAAACCGGGTTGCTTTGATGATATTATTGCCGTCATTGCCCTGTATCGTCCGGGCCCTATGGACTCCATAGGCACTTTCATCGCCAGAAAACACGGAGAGGAAAAGATCGCATACAGTGTCCCCGCACTCGCAGAGATACTCGACAGTACCTACGGATGCATCGTTTACCAGGAGCAGGTGATGCAGATTTTCCGCTCCCTTGCCGGCTATTCTTTCGCAAGGGCGGACCTAGTTCGACGCGCCATGGCAAAAAAGAAAGAAGAAGTCATGATGGCAGAGCGTTCGGACTTCGTGGCCGGGTGCGCCGAGCACGGGATCTCATCGGAAGATGCCGTAAGAATCTTTGACACGATGCTCAGTTTTGCGAGTTACGCCTTTAATAAGAGCCACGCTACCGCCTATGCCATGATTTCGTATCGGACGGCATATCTGAAAGCGCATTATCCGGCGGAGTTCTTTGCCGCACTCATGACCTGCGGCGTTCAGTGTGACCCCCAGCGTTTCGGCATCCGTGTATTGCCGCCGGACATCAACGAGAGCGGCACCGACTTTGTGGCATCCGATGGGGCGGTCCGCTACGGTTTCCTTGCCATCAAAAACCTCGGCAGACTGTTTGCGGAGGCATTGATCGCCGAACGCGGACATGGCAAGTTCCGGTCCTTTGAGGACTTTGTGGACCGTATGGCAAAGAGGGAACTAAACCGCAAACAACTGGAATCGCTCATCAAGTGCGGATGTTTTGACTCTCTCGGGATATACCGCTCCCGGCTATTGTCTGTCTACGAGGAAGTGCTCGCCAATGCGGGCGCCCGTGCACAAAGCAACGTGACCGGTCAGATGGACTTTTTCAGCGGTGCGCTCGATTCGTCGGGCACACTCGACACAATCGTTTACCCGGATGTGCCGGAATTCCCCTTGAAGGATCTGCTCGCTTTTGAAAAAGAACTGGCGGGAATCTATTTTTCGGGCAACCTTTTTGATCACTACGCTAATCACGCCGCCGCCATACCGCACACGGATATCGGCGAAATCCTCGAATCCTTCGACGAGAACGGGGAATCCGGTGGTGAACACACCGATAAAGAGC
The DNA here is from genome assembly GCA_934432675.1 of uncultured Eubacteriales bacterium. GTDB lineage: Bacteria > Bacillota > Clostridia > Oscillospirales > CAG-272 > UBA1740. The sequence goes on from CAKRYT010000001.1 coordinate 253,082, forward strand.
GTGTGACGATCACCGGGTTTGTCGCGGGGATCACCAAAAAAACGACCAAACGCGGTGATACCATGCTGTTTATGCAACTCGCCGACAGGACCGGTACGATCGAGGTCATCGTTTTCCCGAAACAATACCAGCAGTATTCGACGGATCTGCAAATCACGAACGGACTTTGCGTGGTGGGTACCATTTCCGCGCGCGAGGACGAGAAAGCCAAAATCGTAGCAGAAAAGGTCATGCGCCTCACGGGTAACGAGTTGTATCATGACACGGCCACCAAGCCGAAAAAACTGTATTTGCGTGTTCCGGGTATGGGTGCAAGGGAAACGCAGGTGGCTCTGCGTATTCTTTCCTGCGTGCCCGGGCATACTCCTGTCGTGTTTTACGATCTTTCGTCCGGTAAGTATCTAAACGCACGAGGGTATGATGCTGACGTAACGGATAAGTTGCTCGGCGATCTGCGTCATATCTTCGGGGAAGATAACGTTGTGTTCCGTTAAATCGTTAATTTTTTTAACGCGATTGACTTTACAGTGCGGAAAAGATAAAATAAGAGGTAAGCAAATCGGAGGTGAGGGTGTTGGCAGTCGCGATTATACTGGATGCTCTGGTCATCGTTGCCGCGCTGGTCGCACTCATCACCGGTCTGCGCCGCGGTCTCGTGTGGATATGTTTCCGCAAATTCCGTAAGGTGACGGCGGGGGTCGTTGCGCTGCTCCTCGCGAAACCGCTCGGATATTTATTCACGGAATTGTTCATTGGTAACTGGCTGACGAGATTGATTATGTCATGGGGCAAAATCGAAGACGTGCCCGCTTCTTCTCCCGAGGAGATGGTGGAGCAGTTACCAAGACTTGTCCGTGCCGTGGCAGGGTGGTTTCATCTGGATGTTACGACCCTGGCGGAGGAGGCATACAACAGCGGGGAGGGTGTTTATTACCACTTCATCCGTGAGGCTTCGCTCCCGCTCGCCCGCCTGTTCGGTGTGATATTGGCGTGGGTGGCTTTGATGCTCGTCTGCCTGCTTTTGGTCCGCATCCTTTTATCCGTGGGGACAGGCCTTGCGGAACTCCCTGTGCTTAAACAGCTGAATGCCCTCCTCGGTGCCTGTACGTCCGTTCTGATCTGGGGTGCCATCGTGTGGCTGGTTGTCAAGTTGGTCGGGTGGATTGTAGGTCTTGCACCGGTGGCCTCCCTCACGTTTATGCAGGGCTTTTCCATGGAGCAGACCTATATCACCAAATACGTGTATCATTTCAATCCGCTGGCATTTCTTTTGTCGTTGAAGTAGCGGATTTTCGGAGGAATTCAAATTATGCAAATGTGTGCCAGATGCCATAAGCGCATCGCGGTCGTCTATATATCCCACATGGACCCTGAAAAGAACGAGATGGTCAATGAGGGGTTGTGCATTCAGTGCGCGCGTGAACTCGGAATCAAGCCTGTCAATGATATGCTGGAAAAGATGGGCGTCAGCCAAGAGGATATTGACCGTATGACGGAGGATCTGAATAACGCCATCGAAAGCGCGACTGAGGTCAGTGATGACACGGGGGAGGATGCCGGTGCCCCCGCGATTGACCTGCCCAAACTTTTCGGTCAGTTGGGTCTTAACATAAACGGCGGGCAACGTGCCGGGGAGGGGGCCTCCGAGGAGCATGAATCGGTCGAATCCGAGCGCGAGACGCAAGGAAAGAAGGAGAGGGCAAAAAAGCCGGATCCGAGGAGAAAGACGCTCGATACGTTCTGCACCAACCTGACGCGCCGTGCGGCAGAGGGCAAGATCGACCGTATCGTCGGTCGTGAGCATGAACTGCAACGCGTCATACAGATCCTGTGCCGCAGACAAAAGAATAACCCCTGCCTGATCGGTGAGCCCGGTGTTGGCAAGACCGCCATTGCAGAGGCACTCGCTATACGGATCGCCGAGGGGCGCGTGCCGGAGAAACTGCGCGGCTCCGAGGTATATCTCGTGGATCTGACGGCGTTGGTCGCAGGTACGCAATTCCGCGGACAGTTTGAATCGCGTATCCTCGGACTTTTGAACGAGGTCCGTGCCCTCGGGAATATTATCCTCGTGATCGATGAAGTGCATAATATCGTCGGTGCAGGCGATGCCGAGGGTTCCATGAATGCGGCAAACATCATGAAACCGGCACTGTCGCGCGGAGAAATCCAGGTCATCGGTGCCACGACGATGAAGGAGTATCGCAAGTACATTGAAAAGGACAGCGCGCTCGAACGACGCTTCCAGCCGGTTATCGTCAGTGAGCCCTCGACCGCAGAGACGGAAGAAATGCTCCGCGGCATCAAAGGCTACTATGAATCTTACCACGGGATACGCATTCCGGACGGTGTTATTGCCGCAGCCGTTCGTCTTTCCGAGCGGTATATCCAGGATCGTTTCCTGCCGGACAAGGCAATTGACCTCTTGGATGAAGCGGCATCACACGTTGCCTTGTCCGCCACCTGCGTGAACGAGCGCATCCGCGTCAGACGCGAGCTCGATGAGGCGGGTGAACAACTCTCCCAATTGGAGGCCAAGTCGGAGACAATCCCCGACGAGGCAAAGGAACGCTACTGGCAGGAGGTCGCGGACCTGAAAGTCTCGGTTTCCCAGGCGGAGCAACGGCTCGCCGCGCTTGACGCCGCATGTGACAAACTTGAAGTTACGGTTGCGGATCTTGCCGACGTGGTGGAGATATGGACGGGGATTCCGGCATCGGATATTAAGGAGCAGGAATTCGAGCAGCTCGACAAACTGGAAGACAGAATCAAAAAGCGCATCATCGGGCAGGACGAGGCGGTTTCCGCCGTGGTCCGTGCCATCCGTCGTAAACGCGCGGGGGTGTCTGTCCGCAAGAGCCCGATCTCCCTAATTTTTGCGGGGCCGACCGGGGTCGGCAAGACCGAACTGGTCAAGGTCTTGGCGGATGATCTCTTCAAACAGCCGGACATGCTCATCCGACTCGATATGTCCGAGTATATGGAGAAACACTCCGTGTCGCGCATTATCGGTGCTCCTCCCGGTTACGTCGGTTACGATGAGGCGGGGCAACTGACGGAAAAGGTGCGTCGTCGCCCATATTCGGTGATCCTGTTTGACGAGATCGAAAAGGCGCACCCGGATGTCATGAATATCCTTTTGCAGATACTCGATGACGGGCGCGTGACAGATGCCTCCGGACGGGTCGTGAATTTTGAGAACACCCTGATCGTCATGACCACCAACGCGGGCTCCGAAAAAGCGAACGCCATTTCCGGTTTTTCCGAAAGTGAAATTGGGCAGGGGCGTGAGCGTACCGAACGTGCGCTACTTGGTTTCCTACGTCCGGAATTCATCAACAGAGTAGATGAAATCATCACTTTCCGCGCACTTACGCACGAGGATTTCCGGAAAATCGCCGATATTATGCTCGGGGATCTACGGGATGTACTGGATAAGAAGGGGATCACATTTACCTATACGGACGCTGCCGTGGATCTTATCGCGCGGGAATCGTATTCCGAAAAGTACGGTGCGCGCAACATGCGCCGCTATTTGGAGACGCATGTCGAGGATGCCATCGCCACCGCTATCATTTCTCACTATGCGTCGGGCATCCGCAGAGCCGCTCTGGATGCGGCGGATGGGAAATTGCAGGTCACGTGTGAATCATAAAGGAGAAACAAATGTCGGAATGTACGCATGATTGCAGCAGTTGCACCGCCAACTGTGCGTCAAAAAACGCCGGTACCGGTGCCGGTGTGCAAACGGAAAAAGAAAATGATTACAGCCATGTCAAGCACGTCATCGGCGTGGTGTCCGGTAAGGGTGGAGTCGGAAAGAGCCTCGTAACCTCGATGCTTGCCGTATCCATGCAACGGCTCGGGTACAAGACCGCGATCCTTGATGCGGATATTACGGGACCGTCAATCCCAAAGATATTCGGCTTGGAGGGAGAGCGCGTGACGGGGTCGGAAGAAGGAATCATGCTCCCGCCCACTACCAAAACCGGCATTGAAGTCATGAGCGTCAACCTGCTCCTCGACGACCCCACGAAACCCGTGCTTTGGCGGGGGTCGCTCATTTCCGGTATTGTCAAGCAGTTCTGGACCGACGTTGCCTGGAACGAGGTCGACTATATGTTCGTCGATATGCCTCCCGGAACGGGTGACGTACCCCTGACGGTATTCCAGAGCCTGCCGATCTCCGGCATCGTCGTTGTGACCAGCCCGCAGGAACTCGTTTCCATGATCGTAGAGAAAGCGGTCAACATGGCACGCATGATGAATGTGCCGGTCCTCGGACTGATTGAGAATTACAGTTACCTGCAATGCCCGCACTGCGATGAAAAGATCAGTGTCTTCGGGAATTCTCATATTGACGAGGTCAGTGCGAGAGAACATCTGCCCGTGCTCGCCAAACTCCCGATCGACCCCAAACTGCCCGCTCTCTGCGACAAGGGGCTCATCGAGTTGATGGAGAACGACTACCTCTCCGCGACGGCGGAAATGCTGACACACATGCAATAACCGAAAAACCGAGTGCCGTTTTCGCGGCACCCGGTTTTATATTACGGGCGACCTCCCGGTCTTCCACCCGGTTGCGGCGCACCGCCGCCCCCCATTCCTCCGGATCCGTAAATCAGCGAAGAGAGCGTTATGCTCTGCGTTTGACCGCAGGCCGTGAGAGAATAGGTGTTCCCCTTGGCGAGGGAAGGTGCACTGACGACGACCGAATTATAGGTCTTCGGTGGCGTATAGGTGACGATCGTATTTCCGTCATTGTCCGCGAGTTTCACGGGTGCCGTGGAGGAACCCGTATAGTTGACGAGAATAGACCCCTGCGTGGAGGCGGTACCGAAATTCTGCGCCATACCGCTGCTCCCGCATAGCAGAATGATGCCGCCTGTAATGGTGCCGGTACCGTCGTAGTCCAGTGCCGCATTGGCAGAACTTGTGGACCCGCTGACGAACGTCGTACCGCCGGTTACGGTAATGGAGCCGTTGGAATCAAGGCCGTCGCCGGATGCATTGACGGTCGTTTTACCTCCGGAGATCTGAATATAACAGTCGCCGTCGGCCGTAAACGTGTCTTGCCGTCCGCCGGGGAATCCCGGTTGCACCCCGCTCGCGTCCTTGCCGCCGGCGGCATTGATGCCGTCATCGGAAGCGGTAATATCAATAACACCCCCGATAATGTCGACGGATGTACCTTCCAGACCTTCGTAGCTTTTCAGAATCTTTATTTCTCCGCCGGAAACGGAGAGATTCGCGTCCGCATGCACACCATCATCCGAGGTCGATAGGGTTAGGGTCCCACCCGTTATGGAGCAATTGCTGTTGGTATGCACGGAATCGTCGGCGGACGAGACGGTCAGGGTACCGCCGGCGATGAGCAAATCACCCGTTGCCTTGATCCCCTTACCGTCCGCGTTGATTTCCGCCCGCCCGTCAATCATCTGCAACGTCGAGGCGGCATCCATACCGTCGGAGGCGGCGCGGATACTCAAACTGCCGTTCGCAATATAGATAAACCCGCGCGACGTATCATCGGCATTCTCCGCGTGCAGGGCATCCGTACCCGCCGTGAGCGCGTAGGTACCGCTTTTAATGCGTATGCTGTTTTTGGCACTGACGGCGTGCTTGGCACCGGTGACCGTGAAATCACCGTCCATCATGACGAGGTCGGCTTTTACAGCGATTCCGTGACCGCACTCGGAGGTGATCGTGAGTTTTCCGCTCCCGTTGATCGTGACATCTTTTTTTGCGTACAGTGCCGTATCGATATTGGTCGTCTCTCCCGATGCGTAGGCACCGTTGCTCCCGAGTGAATTGACGCTCCCGTCCGGCAGTGTCAGAAACACTTTTGCGGCATTCTGCACATAAATTGCGGCAGAGCCTGTTGAATTGATGACGACATCTTGAAGAATCAGGTGCAGTTTATCTGTATCCCCGGCGTTGATGACCAGTTGACCGTTTGTGAGGGTACCGCTGAGCAGGTAAGTGCCGGCACCTGTCAGGGTGACCGTATCGCCGACGACGGTCACGCGTTCATCCTCCGCTTCGGTTGCACCGTCGCGGAGCGCGATGAAAACGACGTCATCCTCCTCGTAGGAGGTTTCCGTGTCGCGCTCCGTAAACATTTCGTCTTCTTTTGCGGGCTCAATGACAGTTGCGTCGGATCCGGCGGCACCCGGTGTGACGTTTCCCGTCACCGTCTCCGAGGAATCACGGCAAGCGGTGACTGTCAGGGCAATACAGAGTATCAAAACGATGGCAATCCATCGCAGGCATCTTTTCATAAATAGAATCCGCCCCCTTTCATAATCAGAATTGGGGACGGACTTAAACCGAAGTTAAAAGCGATCAGGGAAATATTACGGTGAAACGGATCAAGCCGTCTTCATATTTGACGCCGATTTTGCCCTTGTGTGCGAAGACGATGGATTGCGCCTGCGCAAGCCCGATGCCGAAACCGCCCGTAGCGGAACTGCGGGATGCGTCGGGGCGATAAAATCGATCAAAGAGCAGATTCAAATCCTCCGTCGGTGCCTGATCCACTGGATTTGAAACGGTGATTTCCGTGTGTTTTCCCTTGGCTGCAAGCGTAAAGCGTATTTCTCCGTTCGGTGACGCATACTTGAAGGCGTTATCAAGGAGCAGGGAAATGAGCGTCCCCATCAGAGATTCATCACCCGTAACCGTTCGGCCGGGCTCAATTTCACACACGAACGGAATGGCCTTGGCACGGGAGAGTGTTCGGAATGCCTGCGTCACCTCGATGGCGACGTCGCTGACGGAGAACTCGTAGGTTTGCAACTTGCCTTGTCCTTCGTCCATCCTCGCGAGGAATACGAGTTTGTCCGTCAGTGCGGAAAGACGATCGATCTGATGGCGGATGGTCTCTGTCCACTCATCCTCTCCGTGCTCCATGGCAATGACCTCCCCGGCTGAGCGGATGACGGTAAGCGGTGTTTTAAGTTCATGACTCGCATCCGTTACGAATCGTTTTTGCCCGGCATAGGCTTTCTCGAACGGTTTGACGGCGATGCCGGAAAATAAAAGAATTAGAAGGAAAACGACAACCATCCCCGCCAGTCCTAGGAAGATACTGTTTTTCAGAAAAGAGTTGAAGTTTCGCAGATCGTTCTCGCAATCGAGAAAAGCGTAAAAAATACCGTCTTCGGTTAGCGTGACAAGGTAACGGTATTGGTGGTAGTAGCCGACGGACTTTCCTTCTGCGATTGCTTCGGCGTAGAGGATGGCGGTTTCCCGGTCGATTGCCGCAATATGCTCCGTATTGACCGTGGTGCTCTCGGCGGTCTCAGACACGGTGAAATAGCGGGTAGAGAAGGGCGTTTCCGGCGAAAAATCCGACGGTGGTGGGGTTTTACCCTCGTCTCCTTCCGGTGGTTTTTTCTCGTGGTAAGGTCTCTCGTCCGTACCCACCTCAGGGATTTGTCCGTCGTGCTCCGCGATGTAAGACAACGTCCGATCCGCCTTGGCGGTAATATGCGTATAGTTGACGAGATTGACAACAGTGAGCGTCAGGATGAGAACTGCCGCCAGAACGGCGGTGGCGACAAGGACGAGACGGCGTTCAAGTTTCTTGATCATGGGTGCCTCCGATGGAATACCCGATATTTCTATCGGAACGGATTTCGAGCGGACAGCCGATCGAGCGCAGTTTCTTGCGTAAATAGGAAATATACACCCAGACGACATTCAGGTCTGCGTCGCTCTCATAGCCCCAGATCTTGTCCATGAAATGCTCGGTCGAAAAGATCTGCCCGGGAGACAGTAAAAAAGTCTCCATCATTTGGAATTCCTTGTTGCCGAGTTTCACCTCTGCGCCGTTGTAGGACAGACGATAGGTGGCCCTGTCGAGTTGCAGTCCTTCGTAGGTCAGCACCGGATCGGAGCAATCGGTTTTTCTGCGCGTCAGTGCACGGATGCGGGCGAGCAACTCTGCGGAGGCAAAGGGCTTCGTCAGGTAATCGTCTGCTCCGGCATCCAGCCCTGCCACCCGGTCGTCTATTTCTGCCTTGGCGGTGAGAAAGAGCACCGGTACGGTGATGCCCGCAGCGCGGGCGCGTTTCAGGACGGTGATACCGTCCATCCGGGGCATCATAATGTCCAGGACTGCCAGATCATAAAGCCCGGTTTCTAAATAGTCGAGTGCCTCTTGCCCGTTAAAGACGGCATCGACGGAATAGTTGTTGTGTGTCAGGATGGTTACGAGTGCCTTGGAAAGTGCCCGTTCATCCTCTGCCAGCAGGATTCGCACAGTATTGCCCCCTCTCCCTGTAAACCGTATCATAAATTGCTTAAATAAACTTTAATTTTTTGGTCCCGATTCCTTTGTCGAAACAAAAAAAGCAGCCCTTACGGCTGCTTTTTGTTTCAGAGATACTTTTGGATTTCCTTCGGCGATACCGCGCGCACTTCCTGTCCGTTCCGCACCGCGATGGCGGCAGCCACACCGTCCGCCTCCCCGATACCGGAGCAGATCGGCATTGCACGGAAACTCGAATGCGCCACATGCGTGCCGGAAATGTTGCGGCCGGACAAAAGCAGGCCGTCGATTTTCTCCGGTACCATGCAACCGTAGGGAATGGTATAACCGCGGTTTTGCTCGAAGTGCTTTTGGCTGCCGTGTGCATCCAAACCGGCACCGTCTATGTTATGAATATCGAAGTTGAACCATGCGTCATAAACGACGGCATCCTCAAATTGCTTTGCCTCGTAGATCTCTTTTTCGTTAATGGTGTAAACACCGTGGAAGTGCCTCGTTTCACGGACACCGATGAGACTCGCCGCGGAAATAATGTAGCAGTTTTCATACCCCGGGACATATTCACGGAGGAATTTGACAATCGGCTCCATCTGAGAGCGGCAGACGAGTTCCGCACGGGTGAGGTCTTCCACCTTCGTGCCGTCAATGTCGGTCACGTTGGTCATATTGCAAGTGGCAATACCAGGGAAGTTGCTGCGGTACAGCAAAACGTGACCTGCCGGTTTCGGCAGTTTCTCTCTTGCGAGAGCCTGCAACTCACCCTTTTCCGTTTCGACCGTTGTTTCAAAGGAGGGGGGGAACACTGCGCGACTCATATCAACGCCGCCGACCTTGAACATGAGGGAGGCGGGCTGCATTTTATGGTCACCGTTTCTGCCGAGGGTGTATGCCGCACCCGCGCGGCAGGCAACGTCGCCGTCGCCGCTGGCATCGATGACAACCTTCGCCATATAGGCGACTCTGCCGGATTTGCTCTGTCCGATGACACCTACGACTTTATCGCCGTCCATGATGACATCGCAGACGATCGTGTAGAGGAGGATATCAACGCCTGCATCTTTGAGCATTTCGTAATAGACGTTGCGGAGCATTTCGGGGTCGATCGTTTCGCGCCATTCGGTACGGAATACGGCCTTCTTTTCCGCGCGATCCAGAAATTCATGGTACAGTTTGTTTCCGCAACGCCCGGTCCAGTGGCTCATAAGGCCGCTGGTCGAAATGCCGCCGACGGAGCCGAGCATTTCCAGGAGCAGAACTTTAACACCGCAGCGACTCGCAGCGACGGCGGCAGAAATACCCGCAGGGCCGGAACCGACGACGATAACGTCATAGGTATCGTTGATCGGTGTCTCCCTTTCTCTCTCTGTATAAAACATGGGTGCCTCCAATTTATGTATCAAGACTAAATTCACTATACACGAAACAAATGGGAAAATCAAGTGATACCGACAAAAAAGAAATATTCGGTAATTCTTTTTTCGGAACGGGTAGGGAGTAAATTCGAAATCCTACAAGTTTTCTAGGATTTCGGAGAACAAAAAAACAGAAAAAAATATTAATATCGATATTTACATAGTGAAAAAATTGTAGTATAATCAATTTTGCGTGAGACGCTGGCAACAGCGTCAAAATAATCAAGGAGGCAACATCAACCATGAAAAAGAATCTGACGACGGTTTCTTTTAAGGGAACCGCTGAGCAGGAGAAGAAGCTTGATGCGCTGATTGCCCTGCATAAGGGTGAAGAAGGTGCAACGATGCGTGTTCTTCAAGGTGCCCAGGAGATTTACGGTTACCTTCCTCTTGAAGTGCAGAAGAGAATTGCCATCGGCCTGGACGTTTCCGTTGCAGAAGTGTTCGGTATTTCGACGTTCTATTCTCAGTTTGCGCTGAATCCGAAGGGGGAAGTGGCGATCGCGATCTGCCTCGGCACCGCTTGCTATGTAAAGGGGTCCGGCGATATCTTCAACAAAGTAAAAGAAATTATCGGCGTTGAAGAAGGCTCGACGTCTCCCGACGGCAAGTTCAGTCTGGACGCTACCCGTTGCATCGGTGCGTGCGGTCTTGCACCCGTCATGACGATCAACGATGAAGTGTACGGT
>CAKRYT010000002.1 GCA_934432675.1 uncultured Eubacteriales bacterium
GGTCGCAGATGTAAGCACAGTAATGTGTTCAGTTGAGCGATACTAATTGCCCGAGGGCTTGAACTGCATCCTTGCAGATTCAGGTCGCACAATTGATTTGAGTCTCGTTCTTTATTCGGTTTTTCAATGGGTATTCCCCTTTTTATTTGCTTCGTGCCCCCCATCGGGCACTTTTTTCTTCTTACCCCGTAGCCCTTTCCCGTCGCAGCGGTGCCTTTCACCCCTCTTTCGTCGAGAAGTGATCGTCCCGGCACAATCGGTATTCCTTTTCGTATGTGTCGGTGAGGGCAAACCATTTTGTAGGTGCAGATCATTTTTATCCATAAAGCCGCGCACGGTTTGTGCGCGGCTTTATCTTTCGGAGAATCCCGGAGCCTGTTTAGGGCTTAAAACGGTGTTTTTTGTTTTAATCGGCGATACTTGCAAATGCAGGGATATTGATTTATAATGTGAATAAAAGGATGCATATTGTAAGAAAAATGCTCTTTTTTCATAAGCGCGTAGTGTTTTCGTGGCTGATAAAAACAATTGACTTCCAAAGATAGAGGGATTCACGATGAAGCTGTGTAAGGTATTATCTTTTGTATTGATCGGCGTGATGCTCGTTGCTTGTTGCCTGGGGGTATCGGGATTGCCGACGACTGCCGGGCAGTCTACCGAGGATGAAACCAAGCCCTACTATTTGTCCGCCAACAGTAACGTGGATACGATCCACGCGACCACGGTTGGGGCGCTCCCCTGCATCGGTCAGGCAAAAATATTGGTGTTTTATGTCGATTTTCAAACCGGAAAGGAAGAAGGGGCCAAAACCAGGGAACAGGTGGAAGAGCTGTTTTTCTCCGAAACGGCCAAGCACGACCCTACGCTCGCCTATTCAGAGCAGGACAGTGTGAGAAGTTATTACTATCGTTCTTCCTACGGCAAGGTCGACATCACCGGGTCTGTATATGAATACCAATCGCAAAAGACATCTTATGACGATGCGGTGCCACTGCTCAACGAGATCATCGCTTATTATCAGGACATCATTCCCTGGGATGAATACGACGGGAACAACGACGGATACATTGATGGTATTTATCTTGTTCGAAAAATAGCAGGTCTTCAGGGAGGAGACAGCTTCGTCGCAAATTATACCAATACTGCCGGTAACCTAAAAATCGCTAAGATGTGTTTCACAATCACCATGGATTTATCTACCATATGCCATGAAACCTGTCATATGTTCGGACCTGCCGATATGTATGCCACCGTCAGTGTGAACCCGAACGGTATACAGACTGCATGTATCATGGAAAACGGGTTGGGAGACCTCCCGAGTGCCACCAAGTTCGTGCTGGGGTGGTTGGACAACGCGGTCTTTGTGAGCGCCTCAGACGTCGGCACCTATCAACTGCGCAGTTATTCCCATTACGGCGATGCATTGATCATTTATCCGGACGGGGATCCCACCAATCGCAACTGGTTCTTCGCCGAGTACGTCACGAGTGAGGGGAACAACCGGTATTCCGGGACGCAAGGGGGGCTTCGCGTCTGGAAAACACAGATGAATCTGGACGCGGATTATAATATCAACGGCGCGAAGGAGTTTTGCGAAGGAACACCAGAGTCACCGTATGCATACCTGGAAGCCGTTCACCCCGATAACGTGTGGAACTATTATCTGCAAGCGGGACAGGAGATCACGCCGTATACATATCCGTCTACGGCATACAGCGATACATTTTACAACGAGGGTGGGGCGAAGATGCTCAAAGACCTGACGTTCTCCGGAATTGACATATCCTTCACGAAGGCTGCGGACGGTGTCGCTACCGTGGATGTGCAGATCGAGAAATCCGCCGACTTGTCCCGCGAGGCAAACGCGACCGTCACGCTCCTCACACCCGATCGATCCAGTCTTTTCCTGGATAATAAGGATTTAATTTGTTTCGCTTCATTGGTAGCGAACCGGGAATTAAAGATCACGGATTCCATTCAGCTGCTTTCGCCAAGTAGCGGCGATCATGATAGCGTGGAAACAAAGCTCTCCAAAAATCAATGTGAAATTCTGTTGTATATATCGCCGACCGTGCTGCGATCTTTGCAGGCAAAATCCGATTGGGAGATTTCCGTTTCCGGTGTGAAGACCTATTACGGGGCACCGGTGCGCATCTCACAGGAGACGGCGACAATAGATTTCTCCGAATTTCCTACCCCACTTTTGGAGTGTGACGGAGTATACAACACCGGAATCAATCTGAGTCGAGATTTTAATTTAATATGTTATACCATCTCTGATTCGGTGGTTTTGTCATTCTATTATAATATTACCGATCGCAAGCTATATTGGGCAGAAACCGATACTGTTACCAACACGACGAGTGAGTATGAACTGCCGTTGCCGGACGATATTAACATGGATGGGTGGACGGATCGCGGTTATATTTCCGTATGGCGGGATGCCGATGCTTATTTCGTCCAGATTTACAATTACGTTTGTTGCTATCGGGACAGAACACTGGTTGCCGCGCGTGAATGTATAACCGATGAAGGGCAATACTTGCTGTTCAGAGGCGGGGATGAACAACCCTACTTTGTCTCGACAGACGACCGCATTTATCGGATGGTGTTCAGCAACGGTCAAATCGCATTTGAAAAGGTGAATATTGAACTGCCGGGCATGGGGATACGTTCCTACATGGTGTATCATGTGTACTCCTTCGTCGAGAATCGGTACATCGTGACTGCCCCAGATCAAATATTGATTTTCAACACGGAAACAGACACCGTGCAAACGGTCGACTGCGTCGGGCTCATAGAGGACGGCGTGTTCTTTGAAAATGGTTACTATTACGTTTTCACGTTAAGCCAGGATCTGAAAATGTACAAATATGATACCGCGTTTCGCTTGGTGCAGGAAACCTGTGTACTCAAAGATCTGGTGACGACGATGCAGTATAGTAGGGGATTGCATCTTCGCTTTTACAATCAATCGTGGATCATCAACTTTGAAGGGGTCAGCTATTCAAATGCGATCACCTATGACAATACGTTTTTGGTGCTGTGTGCCGAGAACGGCGAAGTGATCAGTTACTATCGTTACGGCAACCCAACGTATCGGTATGTATGCCAATTTGTCCCCCTGTCACCGTACAAGTTGATCGGGATCAACCCTACGTCTTTTCTGTATGTGCGCACGGAATGTGAACAGCACACAATGGGCGAGTGGACCTGCGTGCTCGATCCGACCTGTGTGAAGGAGGGGCAAGAACGCAGGGACTGTCAAAACTGCAACTATTTTGAGACACGCTCGGTGCAGGCGACCGGGCAACATGTGGAATCGGCGGCAGTGACAGAAAACCGGGAAGAAGCGACCTGCACCAACCCCGGAGGGTATGACAGCGTCATTTACTGTACCGTGTGCCACGAGGAAGTAAGCCGCGAGCACAAGGTACTGGAAGCAAAGGGGCACACGGAGGCACCGGCGGTGACGGAGAACCGGGTGGAGGCGACATGCACCAACCCCGGAGGGTATGACAGCGTCATTTACTGTACCGTGTGCCACGAGGAAGTAAGCCGCGAGCACAAGGTACTGGAAGCGAAGGGGCACACGGAGGCACCGGCGGTGACGGAGAATCGGGCGGAGGCGACCTGCACTGCGGACGGCAGCTATGACCGCGTGGTCTATTGTTCCGTGTGTCATGTGTGCCTTGACCGCGAGGTGAAGACCATAGACCGGCTCGGACACTGTTTCACCAACTACCATCCCAACGGCGATGCCACCTATACCGAGGACGGTACCATGACAGCCAAGTGTGATCGCTGTAACGCAACCGATACACAGCAGGATGTGGGCAGTGCATTGGGGCTGATTCAAAAATTCCGTGATCAGATAGGAGCCCTACCGCCTGCCGAGGTCACGGAGAAAACGTACCAGGCGTTGTATGCCGCCCTGCAAACATACGCTGCGCTCACCACCGAGGAACAAGCTGCTGTGTCGGCAGAGTATGAGGTGCTCGGACAAAGGATCGCGGATTACAATGCCGGGGTACAGAGCCTCAACAGCTCCCTTGCCGATGCGACCAAAATCGGTCTGGCACCCATTATGACATGCGGTTTCACCTTCGCGGCTGCACTGTGGTACCTGCTCAGCAAGAGAGTCTTTATGCAAGGAGGAAATTCACAATGAAGAGAATTCTGACGATCGTTCTTTCCGTTCTGGTCATCCTTGCCGGCTTTGTTGCGTGCGTCGGGGAAAACGATGATCCCGGCTCGAACGGTGGCGATGCCGGGCAGAACGCCCCGCAGGATGCGACACAGACCGTCTATGAGAAGCTGAACGAACTGTCAAGTCGGCAATACGATCAGATCCTGCTTACCGTTACAACGACCACCGGCGGCACCGTTCTGAAAGCCGATTACAATATGACCGCGGATCGTGTCGTATACGCTGTGGAACAACTGAACGAACTACAGATCGACGGGCAATTCGAGGATACGCCCCCTCCATACAAGAGGACTGTCAACGGTACGGCTGTCGTAAAAAACGGAGAGATCGTCAAAGTCAATGAGGATGCGGTAAATCTTCCTGCATATCGGGAAATGAAAGGCGCATTTCATTTTGCGGCGGGATATCTCGATGATCTCACCGTCGAATCCGGAAGAATGACTGCCAGGATTTCGGATGTATCTTCGTTTCTCGGCACGGATAAAACGATGGATCATGCGAGTATCACGGTGATTTACAATGATGCCGCTTTTGAGGAAATCACGATTCATTATGAGGTCGGAACGACCGAAGTCGTTGCTGTCTATCGGTTCGAAAATCATTCCTCATGAAAAAGAGCCACCTCCGGGTGGCTCTTTTTTCTATGAAGAGAAGGGGACATTCCTGCTGACGGGCGAGAAATATGGTCAGACGGAAAAACAGGGAGTACCGATTGCTCCGCCAAATAAGAATCGTATCGCGCGCGCGCTCACGCGCAAAAAGATTTGCAATGCGGGGGCGGATGTGCTATACTATACACTGACGCATCACGGAGTTTTGCGGTTTGCGCCAAAACGCGCGGAAGAACGGACAGCCGCGCGACGCCAAAAGACGCCCGGTGCAATGCCTGAAAGGGCGCACGGCGTGGCAAGACCCTCGCGGGCGAGGGGCGGGTGTGACGCCGGACAACACGCCGTTGCCATGTCGGAGGGGCGTGCGGGGGCGCGAACATACGGGCAAGATCGCGATCGGCGGGTGCCGACCGGCGGCGGGTGCTTTTTCCGGCAAATGATGATTACAGCGCGTGCGCGGCACGCGGTTTCGGTTATCCAAACGATATAAAAGGAGTGCCGGGTTCCGGCATACAGTATGGATCTCATACATGTGATGTCTCTTTTCGGGGGAGTTGCCCTGTTCCTGTTCGGTATGTCTGCCATGGGGGACGGGCTCAAAAACCTCGCGGGGAACAAAATGGAGACTTACCTGTGGAAGTTATCTTCCACGCCGGGAAAGGCGTTTTTGCTCGGTATCCTCGTGACTGCCGTCATTCAGTCGTCGTCGGCGACCTCCGTCATGGCGGTCAGTTTCGTCAACGCGGGGATGATGGGCTTTTCCCAATCGGTCTGCGTCGTGCTCGGCGCGAACATCGGTACCACGATGACCTCGTGGCTCCTGTCGCTCTCCGGGGCGAAGGGAAGTGCCGTCGGAAGCCTGTTTTCGACCGAGGTGCTGTTCTCCGTACTGATTATCATCGGCGTCTGTCTGCGGCTCATCGGCCGTAAGCGCACCAACAAGGAGATCGGCATGGTCCTCGTCGGGCTCGGCACGCTCCTGCTCGCCATGAGCATGATCAGTTCCTCGGTCGAGCCGCTTACCGAGGACCCCGGTTTCCAGAGTATTCTCCTGCGCTTTGACCACAACCCGGCACTCAGCATGCTCGCCGGCATCCTCGTCGCGGCGGTGGTGCAGAGTTGCTCTGCCGGTGTCGGTATCTTACAGGCGGTGAGCCTCACCTGCGGCATCACGTACAACGCCTGCCTGCCGATGATCCTCGGGATGAACATCGGCGCGAGCGTCCCCGTGCTGTTCTCCATGATCGGCTCCTCCAAGAACGGCAAGCGTTCCGCTCTGACGTATCTCTACTCCAACCTGCTCGGCATGGTCATCGTCTGTGCCCTTTATTATCCGCTCAATGCGGTGTTTGACTTTGCGTTCATGGCATTGCCCGCGAACACCATGGCGATCGGGATCCCGATCATCAACACCGCGATGCGTATCGTGATCGCGGCGGTGCTCCTGCCGTGCCACAAGCTGCTCGAAAAACTTATTCTCCTGACCGTCCATTACGACCCCGCGGAAAATGCGGACGAGGAGGAGATCGACAACCTCAGCGACAAACTGCTGAACGACCCGCTCATCGCGCTCGAAGGCAGCCGCGCGGCGGTCGAAAAAATGGCGAGCCTCGCACACGCCAACGTGCTGCGCGCCATGGGACTCATCCGTCACTTTGACCGTACGGAATACAACCTCGTCGGGGAGAAGGAGTCGCTCGTCGACCGTTACGAGGACAAGCTCGGTAACTACGTCGTCAAGATCGGGAAAAACGCCCTCTCCGAGGAACAGCAGGCGCAGGTCTCGTGTCTGCTCAGTGCCATCGGGGATTTTGAGCGTCTCTCCGACCACGCCGTCAACCTCTCGGAGACGGGGCTCGAAATGCACGAAAAGAAGATCGAGTTTTCCGGCGACGCCAAGCATGAGATCCATCTTTTGCTCGAAGCCGTGACCGAGATCCTCGAAATGGCATCCCGCGCCTTCGTCGACGGGGACGTCGCCGAGGCGATGGAGATCGACCCGCTCGAAGAGGTCATCGACGAGATGTGCAAGCGTTTCCGCGCCAATCACATAGCGAGGCTCCAAGACAGTGACTGCACCATCCTCATGGGCTTTGTCTTCAACGATCTGCTCACCAATTTGGAACGTGTCTCCGACCACTGCTCCAACATTGCGTTCAGCGTCCTGCACAACTACAACGTGGATGCGGAGGAGCACGGGTACGCCGAGATGACGTCTGCCACCCCTGCCTTCCTGCGCGGCACCGAGCACTATCGGGAAAAGTACATCGCGCGCATAGGCAAGCCGGGGGCACACGAGGCATCCGCCGACGGGAGCGAAAATCTCACCTGATCCAAAACAACAGCGGCGGCGCGCCATGGTGCGCCGCTGCTTGTTTTCCGGCATAGAATCATATCGGTACCGCCTCCACGGTATCAAGAGGGGAGGGCGGGCGCAAAGCCCGCGGACGAACGTGAAACGAATTGTGACCATCCAGGATATTTCCTGCGTCGGGAAGTGCAGTCTGACCGTTGCACTCCCCATTATTTCCGCCTGCGGCGCGGAGTGTGCGGTGGTACCGACCGCCGTGCTCTCGACGCACACCGCCTTTTCGGGTTATACTTTCCGTGACCTGACGGGCGAGATGGCACCCATCGCCGCGCACTGGCGGCAGGAGGGTTTCCGTTTCGACGCGATCTACACGGGCTACCTCGGCTCGCGGGAGCAGATCGACCTCGTGCTCGGGTACTTCCGTGACTTCGGGCATCGGGACAATCTCATCGTGGTGGACCCCGTGATGGCGGACAACGGCCGGTTGTATGCCGGGTTCACCCCCGACTTTCCGCGCGAGATGGCGCGGCTGGCCGCGGAGGCGGACGTCATCGTCCCCAACCTGACCGAGGCGTCCTTTCTGCTCGGCATCCCGTATCGTACCGATCGGGGTGAGGAGGAACTGCACGAACTGCTCCGCGACCTCGCGGGCCTCGGGGCAAAGAACGTGGTCCTGACCGGGGTGTCGCTGCGCCCCGGGGAACTCGGCGCGATGGGGTACGAGAGCGGGACCGGCAGATTCTTTTATCACGCATCCGACTATCTGCCCGTGTCCTTCCACGGCACGGGGGACGTCTTTGCCTCGACGCTCGTCGGTGCCCTCATGCGGCGGCCGGACCTGTCCGCGGCGGTCGGGGTCGCCGTGGACTACACCGTGGAGTGCCTGCGCGCAACACTGCGCGACCCGCAGCACGTCACGTACGGCGTGCATTTTGAGGCGGCAATCCCCTATCTTCTCGGGCGGCTCGGCATCGCCGAGCCCTGACCGCGGCGGAAATACAAACCGTGCGAAAGGGGCACGGGGCACGACGACGCGACAAAAACGGCAGGCGTAACGGGGCAAAAACGGCAAGACGATAAGAGTGGCGGTGACAAAAAGCGACAGGGCAACGAGAGCCGCCCCGACAGAAAAGCGGCAGGACGGCAAGAGCCCTGTCGCAAAAAGCAGCATGGCGCGAGGGCAGCAAGCGCGGCAACGAAAAACAAAACGAAAAGAGGAGAAGGACGTCCTTCTCCTCTTTTTATCGTCCGTCCGCTGTCATAGGGCGGACAGGTCCGGCATAGGATGCATCAAAGGTCGGCGAGTGCTTTACGGCAATCCGCGCAGACCTGTCTGTCGTCAAAGGTCACAAGGCCGTTTCTGCCGCCGCAGAACGTGCAGCTGTCCTCTTTCTTCAAGATGACGACGCGCTTACCGTCCAGACGAATCTCCAACGAGTCACCCGCCTGAATGTGCAGCGTGCGGCACATTTCCTTCGGAATCACGATACGGCCGAGATTATCGAGTTGTCTGACAATACCGGTAGTTTTCATGCTGTTTTACCTCCTGCATATGTAAACGAAAAAATGCGAACCGTTCACGAAATTGTCACATTTTTTACCAAAGCCAATCTAATGGTAGCAGAATCACAGAGAGATGTCAAGGAGTTTTGTCGAAAATAACAATACATCCTATCCGGGTGCAGAATTTGCAATAATGGGGCTGCCAAAAACATGGCTGCGCCACGTGCCGGGAGAGGCGGAGGAGGTGCATCTGCGATCCGGTCGCCCAGCCTCTTTTACGCGTGGCGGCAGGAATTTCCCCCTCCCGTTTTCGCTCCGTGCGGAGGAGATCGAGGAAGTGTTCCTCACCCTTTGCGCGGGGTCGGTCTACGCCCACCGCGAAACGCTCCGGCACGGGTATATCGCGCTCCCCGGCGGGGTGCGCGTCGGGGTCGCGGGGCGGTATGTGACCGAGGCGGGGGTCATCACCGGGGTGACGGACATCTCGGGGCTCTGTCTGCGGATGCCGCACCGTTGCCCGGGACTCGCGGACGCGGTGCTGGATGCCTGGGAACGGTGTGCCCCGCAACGCGCCCCGCGCGGGGCGGAGGAGAAGACAACGGGAGCAGGGGAGGCCATCACGACGGGGGGGCAAACACGGATGCCGACGGCGGGAACACAGGATAGCGCACGGACGGAGGAGCCCGATGCGGCCTGCCCGTGTGAGGCCCCCGCCGCGCCCCACGGGTATCACAGCGGCGGGGTGCTGGTCATCGGTCCCCCCGGGGCGGGCAAGACCACGCTCCTGCGGGAGGTCGCCGACCGGCTCTCCGAGACGCGGCGGGTCGCGGTGGTGGACACCCGCGGGGAGATCTGCCTGCCGGGTGTGGGGCGGTATCTCACCGTGCTCACCGACTGCCCCGCTGCCGACGGCATGGAAATCGCCGTCCGCACTCTCTCGCCCGAGGTGATCGTGACGGATGAAATCGGCAGGGAGGAGGTCGCCGGGATCATGCGCTGTCTGAAATGCGGGGTACCGCTTTTTGCCTCGGCGCACGGTGAGAGCCTCTCCGATCTGCGCGCCCGCGCGGGCATCGGGGAGATTCTGTCGCTCGGTGCCTTTTCACTCGTCGCCGTCATGGAACGCACGCCGGGGGGCGGCCGCCGCATCCGCACGGAGGTGCCGTCATGATCCGCCTCGTCGGCGGGGCGTTGCTCGTCCTCTTCGGAATACTGCTCGCGCGGCACCTCGCCGAGCGGGAACACCGACGGGTGGCGTACGCCGAGGCGTACCTTGACTTTCTCCGGTACGTACGCGGGGAACTGCACGCCTACGCCCGTCCGCTCGGCGAGGTGTACCGTCGGTGCGATCATCCCGTTTTGGAGGAGAACGGGTTTCTCCCCGCGCTCCGCGCCGGGGTCGGCATCGGGGATGCCGCCCGACACACCACGCCCCCGACCGACCCGCGGGCGGTGAAGATCCTCTCCGACTTCGGTTTTGCCGTGGGGCGCGGGTATCTCGCGGAGACGCTCGCCTGCTGCGACGTGTATATCGAGCGCATGAATACGTACGCGGGGGGCGTGCGCGAGGCCGCGCCCTCGCGCATCCGTGTGCGGCGCACGGTGGCACTCGCCGGGACGGCACTGGTGCTTTTATTGCTTTTGTAGGAGGTCCCTCCAATGGATATATCCCTTGTGTTGAAGGTGGCGGGGGTCGGCATCCTCGTCACGGTCGCCTGTCAGATCCTCACGCGCGCCGGGCGGGATGAGCAGGCGACGCTCGTGTCGCTCGCCGGTATCGTCATCGTGCTCCTCATGCTCGTCGGGCAGATCGGGGAACTCTTCCGTACCGTGCGGGAGGTGTTCGGGCTTTGACGCTCTGGCAACTCACCGGGGCGGCACTCCTCCTCGCCGTCATCATTGCCGCCATGCGGGATACCGGCGGGAAAAGCACCCCGTACATCCTCGCCGCCGGAGGGAGCCTTTTCCTCGTGGCGGTGCTCTCCCGTCTCGTGACCCCTCTGCAAGCCCTCTCGACGATGCTCGCGGAGAGTCCGCTCTCGGCGCACGCCTCGGTACTCGTCCGCGGGCTCGGCATCGTGTGGGTGGTGAAGATCGGCGGGGGCATCTGCCGTGATCTCGGTGCGGAGAGCATCGCCGGGCGGCTGGAACTCTGCGGGCAGGCGGAACTCCTGCTCCTCACACTCCCCTACGTGACGGAACTGGTGCGGCTCGCGGTGCGCCTCGTGGAGGAGGGACTATGAGAGGGGGGCGTGCCCGCGGGCACACGCGGAAACCGACCCGTTTGCAGACCCTCTGGCCGGCACGGTTACGAGTCGCTCCGCACAGCCGTGGGCTGACGGAGAAACGAACCCTTTTACGGCCACGAGGGCAGGCGCAGTTGCGGGTCGGTCTGCACACCCGCAGGCGGGTCTGCGGGCGGGTGGCGGTGCTCTTCTGTCTTCTATGGTGCCTGGCGTCGGTCGTCCTCCTCCCCGCATCGGCAAAACTGCCGTCCGCGGCGGCACCCTCCGAGGGGGCGGGCGGGCTCGTCGGGCAATCGGGGGGCGTGGAGCGTGACTACCTCGCGGAACTCGGGGAGGCGGTACCGGAGGAATACCGCGCGGTGCTGGACGAAAGAGGGGCATCCGAACTCGTCGGCGCGGAATACCTGTTTTCCTACCTGCTCTCGGGGCTGAAAAACGAGAGCGGTGCCGCGCTCCGTCTCTTCGCCGCCCTTTTCGGTATGGTCCTGCTCGGTCGGGTCATCACCGAGATGGGGGAGGGGGAAAAGCCGCTCTCCCGCGTGTCCGGGATTCTCATCGGCTCGGTGTGCGCGCTCTCGTTCTTCGCGGCGGTGTCGGGGAGCGTGCACCGCGTCGGCGTTTATCTCGGGGATCTCAAAACGTTCCTCAACGGCTCGACCCCGATCCTGACCGCGCTCCTCGTCGCCGGCGGCAGTACCGCCGCCGGGGGCAGTGCCGCCGCGTCTTTTTCCCTCGGGCTGGTGCTGCTCGAAAACCTGCTCACGGGCGTGCTGTACCCGCTGACGGGGGTATGCTTTGCCATGGGGCTGCTCGACGCCGTCTCGCCGGATCTGCGACTCGGCGGGGTGTCAAAACACCTCAAATGGTTATATATGACCCTGCTCGGCGTGGCGTCCGCCGTCTCGACGGCGGCACTCTCCTTTCAGACCACGCTCGCGTCGAGTGCCGACAGCGTCGCCATGCGGAGTGCCAAATACGCGGTCGGGAGCATGATCCCGATCGTCGGGGGGAGCATCGGTGCCGCGCTCGGCACACTCGGCTCTTCACTCTCGCTCGTCAAGAACACGGCGGGGGTCTCCTGCGTGGCGGTGGTCCTGCTCCTCACGTTGCCGGAACTGATCTATCTGTTTCTGGCGAGGCTCGCGGTCAGTGCCGCGGGGACCGCGGCAGAGGCACTCGGCTTTACCGTCGGGGAGAAACTGCTCGGCTCCTTTCTCAAAATCTACGATATGCTGCTGGCGACCGTGGCGGCGGCGGGGGTAACATGGATCCTGTACTTTTCGGTGGTACTGAAAGTCGCCTACCCGACGGGGGCGTGACGTGAAGGCTTATCTCATCGGGGCGGTGCTGTCCGTCGGGGTCGCCGCCGTCCTTTCCCTCCTGACCCCCGAGGGGCGGTCGCGGCGCACCTATCATCTGCTCCTGTCGCTCGTCGTGCTCCTGGTCCTCACGGCACCGCTCGCGGTGCGCGGAGGATGCGACATAACAACGCTCCCCGGGTCGGAGACACAAGGGACCCCCACGGTGCCGGAGGGGGGGCAATTCCTCCTCGATGCCACCGCCACGGCACTGCGCCGTGAACTCGCCGGGCACTTCTCCCTGCCCGAGGCGGAGATCGGCGTGACGGTCGGCGGGCAGGTGGATGAAGGGGGGGCGGTCACGCTCCGTCGCGTCTCGGTGATCCTGCACGGGGACAGCCGGAAACGGCGGATCGCCGTCAAGGAGTACCTGGAAGAAAATCTGAATGCGTGTGAGGTAACGGTGAATGTGGAATAAGCAGAAGTGCCGGGAGGTCTTCCGCACACTCATGAAAAAGCCGTGGATGCTCTTTGCCGGGGTGCTCGGCGTGGCACTGCTACTCGCGGGGGCACTGGGGGCGGGAAAGAGCAGCGGGGGCGAGGTCGTCGCGACCGAGAGCGAGAGCGACGTCTACCGCCACGCCTTGGAGAAACAGATTGCCGATGCCCTCGCCGCGGTGGACGGGGTGGGACGCACGCGCGTCTTGCTGACGCTCGAAACGGGAGAACAACTGCTTTACGAGGGGAGCAAAAAGGTGGGCTCCGTCCCGCCGCGCGTGCGCGGTGCCGTGGTCATTTGCGAGGGGGGCGGTGCCGACCGCGTGAAACGCGAGGTGACGGACATCGTGTCGGCCCTCTGTCATCTGTCCGCCAATCACATTCACGTTGCCAAGATGGACTGACGGGTGTGCGACCGCCGCCCGGGCGGGGAACGGTGCACCGGCGGACACATTTTCGGGAATGCCCGCATATCATGAGAGCCGCCCGCATAGAGTGTACTACTCAAAAACCAGAACGGCGCAAGGAGGCACACATATGGAACAGGCAAAGCCCGCACGGGGCAAGAAATTCTGGCGGCACATCGGTAAGAGAAATCTGATCATTCTCTCCGTGATGCTGCTCATCGGTCTCGCGGTCTATCTCAACTATCTGTGGTTTTATCATCCCGCCGACGATGCGGTCGGTGCGGGCAACGCCGCCGCGGGCACGGACAACGGCACCGCCGCAGACACCCGGGAGGACTATTTCGCCGCCACGGCTCTCGCCCGTGAAACCACGCGGCGCGAATCCATGGAGGTGCTCCAAAAGGTGGTGGACAGCGGGGAAGGCGAGGAGCGCGAGGCAGCACTGACGCAGATCTCCCTCATCGCCGCCGCGATGGAGAAAGAAGCAAACATCGAGACGCTCGTCAAGGCGGGCGGATATGAACAGTGCGTCGCGGTCATCAGCGGGGACAGCGCATCTGTCGTCGTTTCGGGTGAGGTGCCGCTGGATGCCGCGCGCGTCGCGACCATCACCGGGATCGTCTACGAGCAGGCGGGGATCCTGCCCGCCAACCTCACGGTGAAGCAGAAATAAGCACGAAAACGCCTCCCGTCGGGAGGCGTTTTTCAGGCGGCGCGGCACACACGGCGGAAACGGACACCGCCGCGGCGCGATACGGCTCACGACCCGTCCCGGATGCGACGGAGAACGCCACGGGCGGGGCAAGGTTGACAATGCACGTCGGGATGCGTGGGAGAACGACTGCGGCGCGACACGGTTGACAACGCCCGCCGCGGGGCAAGGTTGACAATGCACGTCGGGCGTGCTACAATAACCCTAAAAATGTAAAGGAAATCGGCTGCTATGGAAAAACTGCGTGTCGGCATCGTCGGCGCGACCGGTATGGTCGGTCAGCGTTTCGTGACCTTGCTCGAAAACCATCCGTATTTTGAGATCCGCGCCCTGCTCGCCTCCGGACGGAGTGCGGGGAAACCCTACCGCGAGGCGGTGGAGGGGCGGTGGAAGATGCAGACGCCCCTGCCTCTTTCGATCGGTGAAATGCCGGTGCTGGACGCCGCGGACATCGAGGGGGTAAAACCGCTCGTGGACTTCGTGTTCTGTGCCGTCAATATGAAGAAGGAAGACATCCGCGCGCTCGAAGAGGCGTATGCGAGGGCGGAGATCCCCGTCGTGTCCAACAACTCCGCCAACCGCTGGACCCCCGACGTGCCGATGGTGATCCCCGAAATCAACGACGCACATCTCGCCGTCATCGAGGCACAGAAAAAGCGGCTCGGCACCCGTCGCGGGTTCATCGCCGTCAAGCCGAACTGCTCCATTCAGTCCTACGTACCCGCGCTCACGCCCCTGCTCCCGTTCGGACCGACCGAGGTCGTCGCCACGACCTACCAGGCCATCTCCGGGGCGGGCAAGACCTTCCGCGAGTGGCCGGAGATGGTCGATAACGTCATCCCCTACATCGGCGGGGAAGAGGAAAAGAGCGAGCAGGAGCCGCTCCGCGTCTGGGGTACGGTGGAGAACGGGGCGATCGTCCCCGCGAAGGCTCCCGTCATCTCCACGCAGTGCATCCGCGTCCCCGTTACGGACGGACACACGGCGGCGGTGTTCGTGCGTTTCCGCCGGAAACCCACGCGCGAGGAGATTCTCACGGCGTGGCGCAACTACCGCGGCAGACCGCAGGAACTGGCACTGCCTTCCGCACCCGCGCAGTTCATCACCTATTTCGACGAGCCTGATCGCCCGCAGGTGCGTCCCGACCGCGACCTCTTCGGCGGGATGGGCATCTCGGTCGGCCGCCTGCGCGAGGACACCGTTTTCGACTACAAATTCGTCGGGCTCTCCCACAACACCCTGCGCGGTGCCGCGGGCGGTGCCGTCCTCATCGCGGAACTGCTCCTCAGGGAGGGGTATCTCACAAGGGCGTAAAATCATACAGCGTTGTACCGGGGACCCGGTACAACGCTGTGCTTTATCCGAACGCCCCCGGGGAGCCGGGGGACGGGGAAAACGAAGGAAAGGGGAAAACAAAGGAAAGGAGAAAACGGGGGAAGGGGGAAAAAGAGGAAACGGAGGAAACGGAGGAAACGGAGGAAACGGGGAAACGCCGCGCCTGGCTCTCCGTGGGGGTCAGACGCGCCCCGCAAGCGCGGGCACTTTGCCGAGGTATTCTCTGACCCGGCTGACGGGAATCGCCATTCCGGCGAGAAAGGTCTTATCCTCCCGGTAGGCACCCGCATAGTTCACGGCAACGAGTTCTCCCGCGGCGTTCACGACCGCACCTCCGCTCGACCCGTGCGTGATGGGGGCAGAGTGATAAAGGACGGGAAAAACGACGGCAGAGATCGCGCTGTCACCCGACGAAGACTTCGGTGCGTGGTATTCCAGTACCTCCCCAAAGGTCAGGGCGTTGCGCTGTCCTTCCGGTTGGCCAAGGGCTGCAATCTTCTCCCCGACGGGGGCATCCGCCGCCGCGAGAGGGATCGGGGGGAGCGTGTAGGTGACGTCCGTCGCCCCGTACATTCTGAGGACGGCGAGGTCGTAGTCCGCACTGCTCGCCACGAGAGAAATCTCGCGATAGGTACCGCCGCGGTAGTCCTCGACCGCAAAGGGGGAGGAGAGCAGGGGCGCGTACGCATCCGATACGACGTGATTGTTGGTCAGAAGATAGTAGAAGGTGCCGGAACCGTCCTCTCCGCGCGAGATCACGATCCCGCTCCCGGTCTTGGTCCCCGCGCTCCCGTTCGCCCGGGTCCTGGTGCGGACGAGCACGAGCGAGTGCATCGTCTCGTCGGTCAGGCGGTTGGTCCAGTCCTCATAGTCGGGCAGGTAGGAGGCGTAGAGCGTGAGATTCCGCGTGACGGAGAGGGAGAAGTCGTACGGCACCGTGCCCGCCTCGTCGATGCACCAGCCGCGGAAAAGCCAGCCCTCCCGCACGGGGGCCTCGGGTGTCGACATACGCCCCCCGACGGGCAGGCGTACATCGGTGTCGGCGGCACCGTTCCCCGGTTTCAGCGTCACGGTCACCATCGTCGAGAGCGGGGACGAGCCATCCTCGGAAAACGAAAAACTGCATCCGACGAGACCCGCGACGAGTATCAGGGCGAGCACCGGGAGGAGCACCGACAGGAGCCGGGCGGCATTCAGACGTTTTTTCATCATATACCTCTTTTCCCCATCAGTGTAGCATGGGGGAGGGGAAAATGCAAGAGGGAGAGGGGTGTACGCGGGTTTTCCTTGACAAGCGGGCGTGTACACGGTAGAATAAACTTGTAGAATTATAACTATTTATTCTCTCATAGGGAGGTTTTCATCGATGAAGTACCGTTTTCTGCGCTTTCCGGAGGGCAGGTGCAAGGCACTGACACTCAGTTACGACGACGGAAACGTGAACGACATCCGCCTCGTGGAGATCATGAACCGCTACGGTTTGAAGGGCACCTTCAACATCCCCGGCACCGCATTTCCCGACACGATGGAGGGCGGACACCGCATCTCCGCGGAAGTGGCACGTACACTTTATTTCCCCGCCGGGCACGACGTCGCCGTCCACGGTGCGACGCACATGGCTCCCGCGCTCGCCGCACCGAAGGATGCCATCCGTGACATCCTCGACTGCCGCTCCTTCCTCGAAAAATTCTACGGTCACATCATCCGCGGCATGGCGTACCCCGACCTCGGGACGATTACGCCCGAAATGAAGATGTACGTAAAACTCGTCGGTATGACCTATGCGCGCGGGCTGGCACTGACGCACTCCTTCTCGCTCCCGACCGACTGGTTTGAGTGGAGCGCGACGACCCGCAACCGCGACCCGAAACTCATGGAGACGCTCGAAAAGTTCCTCGTCGCGAAGCCGCGCGAGGAGTACATATCGCACCGCGACCCGCTCCTCTTTTACATGTGGGGGCATTCCTTCGAGTTTCCGCCGGACGGATGGCACGTCATGGAGGAGTTCGGCGAGCGCGCCGGGGGTCATGACGACATCTGGTACGCGAACAATACCGAGATCTACGAGTATTGTCATGCCTACGAGCAATTGGTGTTCTCCTGCGACAACACCATGGTGTACAACCCGACGCAGACACGCCTGTGGTTTGATGCGGACGGCGTGACCTACGAGGTCGCGCCGGGCGCGACCGTCACTCTGCCGTAAAGGGCGGGGGACAAAGAGGCGGGGGCGGTGCGAAACCGACGGCAGTCGGCGCACTGCCCCTCTCAAAAAAATGCCGGCACGGCCGGCAAGGGAAAGGAGCACCCATGACCGAACTCGAAAAGGCACGGGACGCCATCAACCTCTGCGACCGCGAGATGGCGGAACTGTTTATCCGCCGCATGGAGGCAGTGGATAAAATCGCTGATTATAAGCGGGCAGAAGGACTTCCCGTGCTGGATGCCGCACGGGAGGCGGAGGTCATACGGCGGAACTGCGATGCCCTCGGCGAGAGCCCCTACCGCGAGGAATACCGTGCACTGCTCACCGCCATGATGGCGATCTCCCGCTCCTACCAATCACGGAAGAACGGTACGCTGTACGTCGATCTCGGGGCACGTGGCTACGAGGTCACGGTAGAAAACGGGGGTCTTGCCCGTGTCGGGGAGCGGTTTGACCTCGGGCGTCGGTGTCTTTTGGTCACGGACAGCGGGGTCCCCGCCGCTTATACCGAGACGGTGCGCGCCGCCTGCGGCGAGCCGACGCTCGTCTGCCTGCCGATGGGCGAGGCGACCAAGAACATCCGTTCCTATGAAAAACTGTTGCGGATCCTCTCCGAGCGCGGCTTTACGCGCACCGATTGCGTCGTGGCGGTCGGGGGAGGGGTGGTCGGCGACCTCGCCGGGTTTGCTGCCGCAACTTATCTCAGGGGAATTGACTTTTACAACATTCCGACCACGCTGCTCTCCGAGGTGGACTCCTCGGTCGGGGGCAAAACGGGGATTGACCTCGACGGGGTCAAAAACCAGGTCGGTGCCTTTCACCAGCCGCGCGGGGTGCTCATTGACCCCGAGGTGCTGTCTACGCTGCCGCGGCGGCAGTTTGCCTGCGGGATGGCGGAGGTCATCAAGATGGCGGCGACCTTTGACGCCGACTTTTTCGCCTTCTGTGAGCGGGCACACGCCACGGAAGCCGCGGAGATGATCCGCCGCGCCGTCGCAATCAAACGCGACGTCGTCATGCACGACGAGTACGAGGGCGGGCTCCGCCGGGTGCTGAACTTCGGGCACACCGTGGGGCACGCAGTGGAAACACTCGCGGGAGGGCAGCTCCTCCACGGGGAATGCGTCGCGATCGGGATGCTCCCGATGACGTCCCCCGAGGTGCGCCCGCGTCTTAAAGCAGTGCTGGAACGCTGGGGTCTGCCGACCGGGTGCCCGTTTGCACCCGATGCGCTCCTGCCGCTCCTCACCCATGACAAAAAGATGCTCGGAAACGAAATTGCCTATATATATGTGGGCAGCATCGGCTCTTATGAAATACGCCGTGCGACGCCGGAGGCACTCTGCCGTCGGCTCGCCGGGGAGGAATGATATGAAAAACTCTTTCGGAAACGCCCTGACCGTTACACTTTTCGGCGAGAGCCACGGGGAGGAGATCGGTGCCGTCGCGGACGGCTTTGCCCCCGGGATCCCGATCGACGAGGCCTATATTGCGTCCCGCCTCGCCCAGCGACGCCCGACGGACATGCTCTCCACGGCGCGCCGGGAGGCGGACGAATACCGTATCGTCTCGGGCGTGAAGGACGGCTACACCACCGGGGCACCGCTGACGGTGCTGATCCCGAACACGGACGTGCAATCCGTGGATTACGCGGCGACGGACGGCATCGCCCGCCCGAGCCATGCGGACTATACGGCGTACTGCAAGTACCACGGGTATGAGGACCGCCGCGGCGGCGGGCATTTCTCCGGTCGGCTGACGGCACCGCTCGTCGTACTCGGTGCCATCGCCGCGACCGCGCTCATGGCGCGCGGGGTGACGATCGGTACGCACATCGCCAGCCTCGCGGGGATTTCCGACCGCGCGTTCGGTGACGATTTGCAGGAGGACATTGATTTTCTCGCGGACTGCCCGTTCCCGGTGCTCGATACCGCGGCGGGGGGTGCCATGCGGGATGCGATCCTCACGGCACGCGCCGAGGGGGACAGCGTCGGCGGCGTGCTCGAAACCGCCGTGACCGGGCTCGTCGCCGGGGTGGGGGAGCCGTGGTTTGACGGTGTGGAGAGCGTGCTGGCGCGCGCCATATTCGGCATCCCTGCCGTGAAGGGCATTGAGTTCGGCGGGGGATTTGCCATGTGCGACCGCCGCGGGAGCGAGGTCAACGACGCGTTCTTCATGGGGGCGGACGCCCCCGAGACGCGCACCAATTTCAGCGGCGGGATCCAGGGGGGCATCACGAACGGGATGCCGCTGTGTTTCCGCGTCGGGATCAAGCCGACCCCGACCATCGCGAAAGAGCAGGACACGGTGAACTTTCTCACCGAGCGGGAGACCCGCACCGCTTTCGTCGGGCGGCATGACCCCGCGATCGTGCATCGGGCGCGCGCCGTCGTCGACGCCGTGACGGCACTCGTGCTCTGTGATCTGCTCGCGGGGCGGTACGGCACCGATTACCTCGCGGAGGGCTGACCCTGCGCCGCCCGCCGGGGGGCGGGTGCGTCGGTAAGAGAGGCAATAGCAAGAAAAACGAACGATAAAGTCGGGCATCGGCGGTTTGCGAACGGTCAGACCCGTCAGGGAGACACCGAACCGTGGGCCTCGGGGTTCCGGTGGCGGTGACACGACTTCATTTGCGCGCTTTTCACAACACATTTTCTGCGACGTGATCGCAACGACGCGGCAGTGCCGCGGAAAGGGGGAACATACATGGAATACGGTCTTGTCGGAGCGAAACTGGGGCACAGTTTCTCCCCCGAACTGCACCGCGCCATCGGCGGGTACGAGTACGGGCTCACGGAACTGGCGGAGAGCGAACTCGCGCCGTTTTTCCGCGCGCGGGATTTCCGCGGCGTGAACGTGACCATCCCCTACAAGAGTGCGGTCATCCCGCTCCTCGACGAGGTGTCCCCCGAGGCGCGCCGTATCGGCGCGGTCAATACGGTGGTCAACCGCGGGGGGCGGCTCATCGGTTACAACACCGATTACGACGGGATGCGGTATCTGCTCGCCGTGACGGGTATTTCGCTCGCCGCCCGGCGGGTTTTGATCCTCGGCTCCGGCGGGACCTCCCGCACCGCTCTGACCCTCGCCGAGGATGCGGGTGCCGCCTCGGTCCTCCGCGTCAGCCGCCGACCGCAGGGCGAGGGCATGATCTCCTACGACGAGGCGGAGGCACGGGGGAGCGACACGGACGTCATCATCGATACCACCTCGGTCGGGATGTATCCCGACTGCCTCGGGGAGCCGATCGACCCCGGTGCTTTTCCGCACCTTGTCGGGGTGGTCGGCGCGGTCTACCGCCCGCTCCGCTCAACGCTCGTCGAGCACGCGCGTGAGCGCGGCATCCCTGCCGCCGGGGGGCTCGCCATGCTGGTGGCGCAGGGGGTGCGCGCCTCGGAACTCTTCCGGGATACCCGTTATCCCGCAGAACTGACCGAGCGGCTCTGCCGCGAAATTACACTGCAAAAAAGCAATCTCATCCTGATCGGGATGCCGGGGGCGGGGAAATCCACCGTCGGCGCGCGGCTCGCGCGGCGGCTCGGGCGACCCTTCTTCGACACCGATGCGGAGATCAAAAAACGCGCGGGGTGTGACATCCCGACGCTGTTCGCGACGCGGGGCGAGCGGTATTTCCGCGACCTGGAAAGCGAGGTCGTGCGCGATATTGCCCTCGGGCAGGTCGGCGCGGTCATTGCGACGGGCGGTGGCGTCCCGCTCCGGGAGGAAAACCGCCTGGCACTCCGCCGCTCGGGGCGGGTGCTGTGGCTCTCCCGTCCCCTCTCTTCTATCCGGCCGACCGCCGACCGTCCGCTCGCCCGTGACCGCGAGGCACTGGCGCGGCGGTACGCGGAGCGGGAGCCCGTCTACCGCCTCACGGCAGATGACGTTATCCCCGTCGGGCGGACGCCGGAGATCACGGTCCAAACCATCTGTGAGGTGTTGACATGAAACTGCTTATCCTGAACGGCCCCAACCTGAATCTGCTCGGCTCCCGCGAGCCCGAACAGTACGGTACGGGGAGTTATGAGGAACTCTGTGCACAAATCTGCCTCCACGCCGACGCGCTCGGGGTGGAGACAGACATCGTGCAGTCCAATCACGAGGGGGTGCTGGTGGACACCATCCAGGCGGCGCGCGGCGTCTACGACGGCATCGTTTTCAACCCCGCCGCCTACACGCATACGAGTATCGCGCTTGCCGACGCGCTGAAAGCCGTCCGCATCCCGACGGTGGAGGTACACATCTCGGACCTGAACAAGCGCGAGGCATACCGACAGATCAGTTACGTACGCGAGGCCTGCATCGCGACCGTGACGGGACACGGTTTCCGCGGGTATCTCGAAGCCATGGATTTGCTCCTTGCCGCGGGGGGTGACCGATGACGGTCAGGATCTTACGCGGCACGGCGTGCGGACGGGTGACCGCCCCCGCCTCCAAGAGCGTCGCGCACCGGTACCTCATCGCCGCCGCACTGGCCAGGGGGGAAAGCCGCCTTTTGGGGCTCACGCCCTCCGAGGACATCCTCGCGACCTGTGACGGTCTGCGGGCACTCGGGAGCGGGATCCGGACGGACGGCACGACGGCAGTCGTGACGGGGGCAGACGATCTCACCCCGCGCGGGGTAATCCCCTGTCGGGAGTGCGGGACGACCCTGCGCCTTTTGCTCCCGCTCTGCCTGCTCGGCGGTGCGGAGGCGACGCTGACGGGGACCGAAAAACTGCTTTCCCGCCCGCTCGGGGTCTATCGCGACCTGGCGCGGGAGCGCGGTTTTCTTTTTGCGGAAACCCCCGGGCAGGTGCGTGTCGCCGGGCGTCTCACCTCCGGGGCCTATCACCTCCGGGGAGACGTGTCCAGCCAGTTTGTGAGCGGGCTTTGCTACGCGCTCGCCTGCCTTGACGGCGACAGTACGCTGACGCTGACCGGTGCGGTGGAGAGCCGTTCCTATATCGATCTCACGCTGGACGCGCTCCGCGCATTCGGGGTCGGTGCGGCGTGGGCGGACGAACGCACCCTCCGCATCCCCGGGGGGCGCACCTTCCGTGCGGGGGTGCATACCGTAGAAGGGGACGAGTCGAACGCGGCGTTTTTCCTCGCGCTCGGCGCCCTCGGGGACCCGGTGGAGGTCCTCGGGCGTGATCCAGGGACACGGCAGGGGGACCGCGTCGCCTCCTCTTATTTTCGGGCACTGCGTGCGGGGGCGGCGACGCTGTCCGTCGCGGACTGTCCCGACCTCGCCCCCATCCTCATGACGGTGGCGGCACTCTCGCGAGGCGGGGTGCTGACCGATACACGGCGGCTGCGGCTCAAAGAAAGCGACCGCGGTGCGGCGATGGCGGAGGAACTCGCAAAGTGCGGTGTCCGCGTCACGGTGGAGGAAAACCGCCTGACGGTGGACCCCCGGGGGCTGACCCCGCCGTGCTCTCCGCTCTGCGGCCATAACGACCACCGCATCGTCATGGCACTCGCCGTTCTGCTCACCCGCCTCGGCGGGGAGATCACGGGGGCAGAGGCGGTAGCCAAGAGTTTCCCCGATTTTTTCGACCGTCTCGCCGCCCTCGGCATCCGGACGGAGGAAGGAGCCGACCATGCCGGATAAGAACACCGAAATACTCATTGTGGGGCTGGGGCTCATGGGCGGATCGTACGCCCGCGCGCTGACCGCCGCGGGCTACCGCGTGAGTGCCATCGACCGCGACCCGGAGGCAATCCGCTATGCGCTCGGCGAGGGCATCATCGCGGCGGGGGCGGCCGATGCCGACCCGGAACTCATCGGGCGCGCCGACCTCGTGGTCTTTGCTCTGTATCCGCACGCGCTCGTGCCGTGGATCGAGGCCTATCGATCCCTCCTGAAACCCGGTGCGCTCCTGACCGACGTGACGGGGGTGAAGGGAGCGATCGTCCCCGAGGTCCAGGCGCGGCTCGCCGACGGGCGACCGGACGTTGAATTCATCGCGGCGCACCCCATGGCGGGGCGTGAGGCCAGCGGGGTACGGAACAGCACTGCGGACATTTTCCGTTCTGCCAACTACATCGTGGTGCCGACGGAGAAGAACACGAAGGAGGCGATCGCCGCCTGCCGGGCACTCGGGGAGGCTCTGGGGTTTGCCCGCGTGACCGAACTCACCCCCGCCGAGCACGATGAGATCATCGGATTCGTGTCCCAGCTGACGCACTGCATCGCCGTGGCACTCATGACCTGCAACGACGACGAGCACCTGGAAGATTATACGGGCGACTCTTTCCGTGACCTGACCCGCATCGCCCGCATCAACGACGGGATGTGGAGCGAGTTGTTCTTACTCAACCGCGAGGCACTCCTTTCTCAAATCGACGCCTTTACGGCGCAACTCACGCGTCTGCGTGCGACCATCGCAGAGGGCAGGCGGGACGAGATGCGTGCCCTCATGCGTCGCTCCGCGGAGCGACGCGCCAAATTCGACAAGAAGTAAGCGAGGAACTTTTATGAATATGCTGTTCAAGAGAAAACTGCCCATCCCGATGGACATCAAACGGGATTACCCGGTGCCGCCCGCCGCCGCGGCGGCGAAGGCGGAACGCGACCGCGAGATCGCCGAGGTGTTCCGGGGCGAGGCGGACAAACTTCTGCTCGTGATCGGGCCCTGTTCGGCAGACAGCGAGGAGCCGGTGATGGAGTATATCCGGCGTCTGCGCGTTTTGCAGGACAAGGTCCGTGACAGAATCCTTATCATCCCGAGGATTTATACCAACAAGCCGCGCACGACGGGTGACGGCTACAAAGGGATGCTCCATCAGCCCGATCCCGAGAGTCGGCCGGATATGCTCGCGGGGCTGCTCTCCATCCGGCGGTTGCATATCCGGGCACTGTCCGAGACGGGTTTCGGGTGCGCGGACGAGATGCTCTATCCCGAAAACCATCGTCTGCTCAATGACCTGCTCTCCTACGTGGCGGTCGGTGCGCGGTCGGTCGAGGACCAGCAGCATCGCCTGACGGCGAGCGGGCTGAACATCCCCGTGGGGATGAAAAACCCGACCGGGGGCGATCTTTCGGTGATGATGAACGCCATCCACGCCGCACAGCACGCACACACCTTCATTTACCGCGGGT
Organism: uncultured Eubacteriales bacterium; assembly: GCA_934432675.1. Taxonomy (GTDB): domain Bacteria; phylum Bacillota; class Clostridia; order Oscillospirales; family CAG-272; genus UBA1740. The sequence continues at coordinate 24,425 of CAKRYT010000002.1, forward strand.
GGGAGGTCGAGAGCGCGGGGAACCCGCTCGCACACGCCATCCTGCGCGGCTACGTCGACCGGAGAGGGAAGTCACACCCGAACTATCACTATGAGGACCTGAAAGAACTCGCGGGACTCTACGGGGCGAGCGGGCTCGCCAACCCCGCCGTCCTCATCGACACCAACCATGCCAACTCCGGTAAGCAGTACGGCGAGCAACCCCGTATCGCGCGCGAGGTGGTGGAGAGTTGTCGGTATGACCCCGAGATCCGACGGATCGTCAAGGGGCTCATGATCGAGAGTTACCTCGAAGACGGTTGTCAGAAGATCGGGGAGGGCGTCTTCGGTCGTTCCATCACCGACCCATGTCTCGGGTGGGAGAAAACGGAGCGGCTGGTGCTGGAACTCGCCGATCGGTGGTAAAGAACAGAAAAGAGGAGCCGGGATGGGCTCCTCTTTTTGCTTTTCGCCGTATAAAACGGAGCGGCGCGGGCAAAACTCTGTTCATTCAAACCGAAACGGAGGGAACAATCTATGAATTTGCAACTGACTTCCAAAGAGGTGGGACTGCTCAAAGACATGAAGGACCAGGAGCAGCTCTGCATCCAAAAGTATGAGATGTACGCCGAGCGGGCGAAAAAGGAGGAACTCAAACAACTGTTCCTCGGCATGGCAGACACCGAGAGGGAACATCTGAAAACCGTGACCGAGATGATGGGCGGCACGGTGACACCGCTGACAAACGCGGGGCTGAACGCCGACAACAAACTCTGCGGCGCGGTCGGGTACACGAGCGAGGAGGAGCGCACGCAGGACGCGTTTTTGCTGCGGGATATGCTCGCGACCGAAAAGCACGCGTCGTCGCTCTACGACGTGAGCGTGTTTGAGTTCGGAGATCCGGTGGCGCGGCGGGTGCTCAATCATATTCAGTCGGAGGAGCAGCAGCACGGTGAGCAGTTGTACTCCTATATGAAGTCCAACAATATGTACTGAGACAAGCGGGAGAAGCGCAGACCAAGTGCCCTAAAAAGGGCATAATGGCAACCGATACTGACTTTTCAAAATAAAAAGAAAAGTTGTGTCGGTTGCCTTTTCTTTAAGAACGGAGGGCACTTTACCCCCGAAAACGGTCTCTGTCGTACAAAGTACGCCGACGAGTCCCGTTTTCGGGGGTTCTGCATCTCCTCGCGCTTGTCTCGGGTACACAAGTTGAGCAATGGCTGGCGCACCGTTTGCCGGGGCTTCTCCATCACTCCGCGCTTGCCTCGGGTACACAAGTTGGGCAATGGCTGGCGCGCCGTTTGACGGGCTTCTCCATCACTCCGCGCTTGTCTCGGGTACACAGGTTGAGCAATGGCTGGCGCACCGTTTGCCGGGGCTTCTCCATCACTCCGCGCTTGTCTCGTCAACATAAGTTAAACAATGGCCGGCGCAAAGATAGACGCGAAAAATGGTGTTTTTCGCGGCGGCGGGGGTTGTAAGTCGGGTGCAAATGTGTTAAAATATACGGAAAGAAGATTTGCGGCAGGGTCGGAAATCACAATAAGCGGAGGCATACATGGACGGGCAATCGACACGCGAAAAGTATATTTCGCCCTTCTCGACGCGGTACGCGAGCGAGGAGATGCAATACCTGTTTTCGGACACGCATAAGTTCCGCACCTGGCGGCGGCTCTGGATCGCGCTGGCGCGCGCGGAGCACGAACTCGGGCTCCCCGTGACACAGGAGCAGGTCAGGGAACTCGAAGCGCACCGGGACGACATCAATTTTGAGGTGGCGGAGGCGCGTGAGCGCGAGGTGCGCCACGACGTCATGAGCCACGTGTACGCTTACGGGGTGCAGTGCCCGACGGCGGAGCCCATCATCCACCTCGGCGCGACCTCCTGCTACGTCGGGGACAACACCGACGTGATCGTCCTGCGCGATGCGTCCCGCCTCATCCTCAAAAAGGCGGCGCAGGTCGTGCGGCAACTCGGTGATTTTGCGCGGCAGTGGCGCGATCTGCCCTGCCTCGCTTACACCCATCTCCAACCGGCGCAACTTACGACGGTCGGCAAGCGGGCAACGCTCTGGATCTACGAACTCGTGCAGGACATGGAGGCACTGGAAGACAGGCTCGCGAAACTCCTGCTCCTCGGCTCCAAGGGCACGACCGGCACGCAGGCGTCGTTCATGGAACTGTTCGAGGGGGACGAGGGCAAGGTGAAGGCACTCGAAGACAAGATCGCCCGCGAGATGGATTTCCCCGGCTGTGTGCCCGTCTCCGGGCAGACCTATTCGCGCAAGGTGGATGCCTACTTCCTCGCCTGCCTCTCCGGATTTGCACAGTCGGCGTACAAGTTCGCAAACGATCTGCGCCTGCTCCAATCCTTTGAAGAAATCGAAGAGCCGTTTGAGAAACAGCAGATCGGCTCCTCCGCGATGCCGTACAAACGCAATCCCATGCGTTGCGAGCGCATCTGCGCCCTCGCGCGCTACGTCATTTCCGACGCCGCCAACCCGGCACATACCGCGGCGACCCAGTGGTTTGAGCGCACGCTCGATGACTCCGCCAACCGTCGGATCGCCGTCGCAGAGGCTTTCCTCGGCGTGGATGCCATCCTAAATATATATATCAACGTCACGGGGGCACTCGTGGTGTACCCGAAGGTCATCCGTCGCCGCGTGATGGAAAAACTGCCGTTCATGGCGACCGAGAACATCATGATGCGGTGTGTCAAGGCGGGTGGTGACCGCCAGGCACTCCACGAGGCACTCCGCGTCCACTCACAGGCCGCCGCCTCCCGCGTGAAACTCGAAGGGGCGGAGTGCGACCTCGTGAAACGCATTGCCGCCGATCCGCTCTTCGGTATCACCGAGGACGAGATCCTCGCCGTGCTCGACCCCGCGCTCTATACCGGGCGCGCCGCGTCGCAGACGGATGAATTCCTCGCGGGGGTGGTCGCGCCCCTGCTGGCGCGGTACCCGGACACCGTGACGTCCGAACTCAAAGTATAAACCCATCCGAAAGGTCTACCATATCGCGAAAGGAGCCTGTCATGGCACAGATTTTACCAGGTGAATCCCATACCTTCGGCGAATACCTCTTTATCCCCGGCTATACCTCCGAGGAATGCACCCCTGCCAACGTCAATCTGCAAACGCCGCTCGTGAAGTACCGTCGCGGGGAAGAGCCCTGCCCGATTACGCTCAACATCCCGCTCGTCTCCGCCATCATGCAGTCCGTCTCGGACGACAAGATGGCGATCGCCCTCGCGAAGGAGGGTGGCATCTCCTTTATCTACGGCTCGCAGTCCGTGGAGTCCGAGGCGGCCATGGTTGCCCGCGTCAAGAACTACAAGGCGGGTTTTGTCGTCAGCGACTCGAACGTGACGCCCGACGCGACCCTTGCCGACGTGCTTGAACTCGTTGAGGAGAAGGGACATAACACCATCGCCGTCACGGAAGACGGCACCGCACAGGGGCGGCTCCTCGGTATCGTCACCAGCCGTGACTACCGTGTCAGCCGTATGCCGGCGGATCTCGCGGTGCGGGAATTCATGACGCCGCTCGAAAAACTCGTGACCGCACCCGCCGAGACGACGCTCAAAGAGGCAAACGACATTATCTGGGATCACAAACTCAATTCTCTCCCCATCGTGGACGGGGAGGGGCGGCTCCTGTATCTCGTGTTCCGCAAGGACTATTCTCAGCACAAGGAAAATCCGCAGGAACTCCTCGACGCGGAGAAGCGGTATATGGTCGGCGCGGGGATCAACACCCTGGACTACGAGACGCGCGTGCCCGCACTCATTGAGGCGGGGGCGGACGTGCTCTGCATTGACTCCTCCGAGGGCTACACCGTCTGGCAGAAGAAGACGCTCGAATATATCCGGAAGAACTACGGCGACCGTGTCAAGGTCGGCGCAGGGAACGTCGTCGATGCGGATGGTTTCCGTTTCCTTGCCGAGGCGGGGGCGGACTTCATCAAGATCGGTATCGGCGGCGGGTCCATCTGCATCACGCGTGAGCAGAAAGGCATCGGCCGCGGACAGGCGTCTGCCGTCATCGCCGTCGCCGAGGAGCGCGACCGCTACTTCCGTGAGACGGGTATCTACATCCCGATCTGCTCCGACGGCGGCATCGTGTATGATTATCACATGACGATGGCACTCGCCATGGGGGCGGACTTCCTCATGCTCGGTCGGTACTTCGCCCGGTTTGACGAGTCGCCGACGCCCAAGACCATGATCAACGGCACCTACGTCAAGGAGTATTGGGGCGAGGGGTCCAGCCGCGCGCGCAACTGGCAGCGGTATGACCTCGGCGGCAAGGCGAAACTGACTTTCGAAGAGGGCGTGGACTCCTACGTGACCTACGCCGGGTCGCTCCGTGACAACGTGGCGAAGTCGCTCTACAAGGTCAAGTCGACCATGTGCAACGTCGGGGTGACGAATATCCCGGATCTGCAAAAGAATGCGCGTCTGACGCTGGTTTCCGCGACGTCGATCGTGGAGGGGGGGTACCATGATGTGACTCTCCGTTCAACCTCGAACAAGTAAAGGCGAGCGGGAGAAGCGCAGACCAAGTGCCCTAAAAAGGGCATAATGGCAACCGATACTGACTTTTCAAAATAAAAAGAAAAGTTGTGTCGGTTGCCTTTTCTTTAAGAACAAAGGGCACTTTACCCCCATTCACACGCTCTACCGTACAAAGTACGCCTACGTTCGTGTGAATGGGGGTTCTGCATCTCCTCGCACTCGCCTTAGGTGCGCAGGTCATACATTTGCTGGCGCAAGCGGAGACCAAGCCCCCAAAATAAATTGATTGGCAACCGATACTGACTTTTCAAAGTAAGAAGAAAAGTCGCGTCGGTCGCCTTTTCTTTAAGAATAAAGGGCACTTTACCCCCATTCACACGCTCTACCGTACTTACCAAAGCAATCCTCTTTTCAAAGAACGAGCATTTCCGCCTCGCGGAAATGCCTCAGGCAAACAAACGGTTTCTCCGATAAAGGAACGGAGTTTGCCGGGACGGACTACTGCGGTGTGAACGCGGTTTCTCCATCGTTCCGAGCTTGTAGGGTACACAGGTTGAACAATGGCTGGCGCAAGCGGAGACCAAGCCCCCAAAATAAATTGATTGGCAACCGATATTGACTTTTCAAAGTAAGAAGAAAAGTCGCGTCGGTTGCCTTTTCTTTAAGAGACGCGGGGCAGGAGCCCCCTCTTTTTTATTGCCGCGCGGTAGGATGTGGGAGGTGCGAAATACAAAAAGCGGTAAGGGGAGGCCGAAAATGATATGGCAAAAGTAACAAATGCAAGGCTTGCGTTTGTACACCTTGTGAGTGATGAACACACTTGTAAAACGGAACTTGTGCAAAAGCGACAACGAAAACCGAAAAAACATGGAAATACTTGTATTTATTGATTGATTTTTCCTGCGGACGAGAATATACTGTTTTTGCCAATGAGGCAAACAAACGCTACAATAAAAAAGGAGAACATCATGAAGAACAAGCGGTTTTTAGCGGTGCTTTGTCTGGTCTTGTGCATGGTCCTGATGCTCGGTCTCGCTGCGTGCGGGAGCGACAATGGCGATGACGGCAACAAGACCGAAGAGAAAGTCACCGTTACCTTTAAGAACGGTGAGACCGTTGTGGACACCGTTGAAATTGCCAAGGGGACAACCGTCGCGGCAACGACCAAGACGGTCGAGGCTCCCGAGGGCAAACAGTTCAAGTCCTGGCAGAAGGACGGCAAAGATTACGACTTCGCCACCAAGGTGAACGAGAACATCACGCTGACCGCTACCTTTGAGGATATTACTTACACGATTTCTTTCAAGAAGAGTGCAACCGACACCGACAGCCTGAAAGACTTGAAGGTGGTGCGGAACGGCTACATCAACGAGGCGGACGTGCCGACGGCACCGGACCGCAGCGCGGAGCACCTGACTTTCGTGAAGTGGGTCCGTGCGGACGACGCCACGGCGGATCTTGACTTCAACTGGGAAGTCAACGAAAACGTTACATATATCCCCGTGTATGAGGCGGTCAAGTACACCGTAACGATCAGGAATGCCGCCGACGACACCGTCATTGAAACCCGGACGATCGATCACGGTCAGACCGTGGGCGACATCAAGGTGGACGGCTACCGTGTGACCGCGGTCAAGAACGGCGATGCGGACTACGACATGACCGCTCCCGTGACTTCCGACCTCACGCTGACCGTGACGGTGGAGGAATTGAGATTCAAGGTCACCTTCGTGGATGCAGACAACAACAAACTGGGCGAGACAGACGTTCTCGACGGCGGGAATGCCGTCATGCCGACGCCGGCGGACGGTACCTACTGGACCGCGACCGCGGCAGAGTACGCCAAGTTGTTCAACGTCAGAGCGGACGTGACCGTCACCCTCGGCACCACCGACGCAACGGTGTACCGCAACCAGGAGACCTGGCTGACCTGGGACGGCGGCGTCAAGGACACCCTCGAAAAGTTCGGCGCGAATTACGAGCACTGGACGAAGAACGGGAACGGCACCTACAACTGCCCGCAGGACGACGGCAACTACTTCACGCTGACCGGCGACTTCGCGCGGTTGACGCTCAACCTGTTTGCAGGTGCGGGCGACAGCGGTTACTATGATATTTATCTGGACGACGTCTTTGTCCGCAAACTCGAATTCGATAACACCGAGGGCACCGGCAACAAGCAGCAGTGGGTGGTCGCGCTCGAAACGAACATGATCCCCGCAGGCCGGCATACCATCAAGATCATCGCGCACACCAAGACGCAGATCACGGCGGTCAAACCCTGGTACGCCGTCCGGAAAGACAACTACGACGTATCCTTCAAGAACGGTGACGAGGAAATCGGCAAGGTATCCGTCCCCGCAGGGACTGCCGTTGCGAAACCGGCGGATCCTACTCCGGGTGCCAACCAGGAGTTCCGCTACTGGTCCCTGGACGGTGAGACCGAATACGACTTCACGAACCCGGTCAACAGCGATATAACCCTGAAAGCCGTCTTCCGTTTCCTCGAATCCTATGAGGTCACCTTCAAGAAAGCCGACGGCACGGAAATCTCCAAGGTCACGGTCGGCAAGGGGCTGAACGTGGCTATGCCCGCCCTCCCCGGCGCGGACAGTTACTGGACCGCCACGGCGGCCGAGTACGCCAAGATGTTCAACGTGACCGAGAACAGGGAAGTGACACTTGACGTCATCGCCCGGAGCAACTATAAAAACCTCGGCGCGGGCACCTTCTCGATCGCGAACGAAGCCAACATCAATACCGTCAAGGGTTGGGGCTTTGATTTCACGAACTGGAAGATCCGGGACACGGACGGCAACTACGGCGTGTACGAGCAGGAAAACGGTGCGAAGATCACCATCACCGCCAATCTTTGCAAGGTCGCATTTGCCACGCAGGTAGAGGCGGGCAAGACCTGCACCTACAAGATCTACATCGACGGTCAGCTGCACTCCTCCGTGACGGTGGACAACAGCACCGGGACCGAGGTCAAGAAAGCGGGTTCCTACGACGTCTTCTGCCAGCCGGAAACTTTCCCCGCCGGTGAGCACACGGTCGTAATTGAGATCGAGGGTGCCGGGACCATCCATGCGGCAACCATCGTACAGTACGTGGCACCCACCACCTGATACAGAAATAACGCATCGACATCCGACCCCCGGGCGATCGCCCGGGGGTCTTTTTATGGGAAAAAACGTGGTGAAACAGGCTGATTTTTGTCAAAATTGTTATGTTTGCTATGATAATTCTCGTGAATTTGGGCAACATGTTCGGAAATTTTGCAAAACGGCAATCAAAATCGCCTTTTCAAATTGCATTCGAAAAAGTCGGGTGCTATATTGGGACTGCGTGGAGGGGATCGCCCTCACAACCAAAAACAATACAGAAGGAGAATACCATGAAAAGAAAATGGCTTGTGATGCTGTTGTGCGTGGCACTTTGTCTCGCGATGGCGTTCAGCTTCGCCGCTTGCGGTGACAGCAAAGACAACGGCAAAGACACCGGCAAAGATACCGGCAAAGACAACGGCAACACGACCACCGAGAAGGTCACCGTTACCTTTAAGAACGGTGAGACTGTGGTCGATACAATTGAAATTACCAAGGGGACTGCCGTTGCGGCGACGACCAAGACGGTCGAGGCACCCGAGGGCAAACAGTTCAAGTCCTGGCAGAAGGACGGCAAAGATTACGACTTCGCCACCAAGGTGAACGAGAACATCACGCTGACCGCTGCCTTTGAGGATATTACTTACACGATTTCTTTCAAGAAGAGTGCAACCGACACCGACAGTCTGAAAGACTTGAAGGTGGTGCGGAACGACTACATCAACGAGGCGGACGTGCCGACGGCACCGGACCGCAGCGCGGAGCACCTGACCTTCGTGAAGTGGGTCCGTGCGGACGACGAGACAGCGGATCTTGACTTCAACTGGGAAGCCAACGAAAGCGTTACGTTTATTCCCGTCTATGAGACCACCAAGTACACCGTAACGATCAAGGATGCCGACACGGATACCGTGCTCGATACCCAGAAGATCCCCTACGGCGGCAAAGTGACGCCCTTTGAGGCACCTGTCGGCAAAGAGATCGTTTCCGTGAAACTCGGCGACGCCGACTTCGACTTCGCGACCTACACGGTCGAGGGCAATATCGAGATTATCGTTAAACTGGCAGTTGCCAACCGTACCGTTAAGATCACGGGCGAGGGTCTGGACCTGACCTTCACCGTTCCGAAGAACGGCACGCTGAGCGACACCGATCGTGCAACGCTCCTTGAAAAACTCGCTACCGCACCGGCAGATGGGTACTTCTGGGCACTCGATCTCTCCAAACTCGTCAACGTGGAAGAAAACGTGACGGTCACGGCCACCAAGGTTGCCGCTACGGACTACCGCACTGCCCAGGGCTGGCTCGGACTCACGACGAAGACCACGGATGAGGAGAAGACCAAGTACGCGATCGTGCTCGACAAATCGGGCGACGCAACGTCGGGTCCCAAATACAGGAACTGGGGCACGATCTTCTGGCAGGAAGGCCAGTACCTCGGATTGACGGCAAACGTCGCCGGTACGATCCAGTTCTCGTACAACACGGATAAGCCCGGTCAGCATTTCACGGTCAACGTGTATATTGACGGTGTGCTCTTCAAGGTGGAAACGATTGACTCCAAGAAGAATGGCAACATCACGATCAATAACGTTCCCGCCGGGAACCACGCCATCCTTGTGGAAATCGCAGCCGCGACCTTTGACGCCGAGGGCGGCGAGCCGCTGGGCGAATGGGCAGGCTTGACGATCTCCGGGATGCGTTACTACGAGAAAAAGCCCGATACCTGCAATGTGACATTCAAGAACGGTGATGAGGTATTCAAGACTCTGACCACGACCCGCGGCGGTACCGTCACGGCACCGACCGACCTCCCGACCTTGCAGTATTTCCTCTTCGACAAGTGGCTGCTGAACAACAAGGAATTCGACTTCTCGACCCCGATTGAAGACAATATCACGCTGACGGCATCGTTCAAGCGTGATCCCGCGTACGTCAAGGTTTCGTTCGTGGCAGACGGCAAGACCTATGCGGACGACGTGTACGTCGCCGTCAACGGTACCGTCACGGCACCCGAGGGCACGCCCACCAAGGAAGGTTACCTGTTCCAGTTCTGGGCAAAGAAGGGCGAGAGCACCGCGTATGATTTCAACGCCGCCATCGCAGGAGATCTGACGCTGGAAGCCAACTTCAAACTGGATGCCAACGAATATACGCTGACGTTCATGAACGGCACCGAGAAGGCCGGCGAAGTCAAGGTCATCGAAGGAAAGAACGGCAAACTGCCGGCAACTCCGGACGATACGGTTTACTGGACAGTGACCGCTGCGGAATATGCAAAACTCTTCAACGTGACCGAGAACAGAACCATCGCGGTTACCACCGTTGAGAAAACAAAGTATGAGACCGTACAGCAGTACATCAACTATGAGGGGGCTGCCGCAGACGTTGCCAAGAAGTTCACCGTTGACTTCACCACCGGCGGATGGAAATTCGTGAAGCCGCCGTTCCAGGATAAGGGCGCATACTTCACCATGACCGGCGACTTTGCACAGCTCGACCTCAGATTCTGGGTCGACAAGGGCTCTGTCGGCAAATACAACATCTATGTAGATGATATTCTCGTGAAAGAGTATACCATCGACGCCACGGAGGCCGCAATACAGAATAAACCGTTCACGGTCCTCGACAAGACGGAACTCGCCACCGGCACGCACACCATCAAGATTGAGGTGGTGGAGAACGGCGCACAGCTGCTGGCAATCAGCGTTGTCAAAGCCAAAGCAACGACCTGACGGTAACGGCACCTACGTTCTGCACGGCTCCGAGAGCCGTTGACGGAAGCGTTACATCGGCATCGTCCCGACCGGGGGCGAATACCGAGTAGCAAACATCAAATAAGCACCCGGCGCGAAAGTGCCGGGTGTTTTTTTGCCTCAGGGGCTTGCGGGGCGGCGGGGTGCCACGTCGGCGGACACGGTCGGCGGCAGGAGACGGTCGGGGGAACGGGGCCGTATCTGCCGCGCCGCCACGACGCCGAGGCACCGGACCCGTTTTGTTATACCGGGGGCAGGCGGTGTGCGGGACGGGTGCGCCGGGAGGGGGCGAAAATCGGGCATTTTCGGTGCGCTTTCGGCGAAAAAAACGGATTCTCCTTGTATGATTTGCACATCGGGCGGAAACGGAGCAATCTTTGTTTTGTGCAAATATGACTTTGTTTTCTGCATGGATTATCGTACATGACGGTAGTATCATAATAGATGCAGAGGTGTAAAAATTTACTGTTGCCACCGATTCTGCCGCCCCCGCTCCGGGGATGCAACAAATGATACAGTACAGGAGATGTTCATTTATGGATTACAACAAGCAGCCGTATGACAAACCGACCATCGAGATGGTGACGTTTGCCACCGAGGACGTGATTCGCACGTCGGAGACCGTCTTCTTCGAAAAGAAGAACGAGGGCAGCGGAAACGCATACAGTGCGGAAGATCTGTTCTGAAAGGAGAGAAGATGAAAATGAAAAAATTTTTGACTTTTCTTCTTGTGTTTGCGATGCTCCTTTCGCTCCCGGCCGTGAGCGTTGCCGCGGAGGACACCGGGGCGTCCGACACTGACTCCGTCGGGGAGACAGAGGACACCGTGACCGGGCAGGGCGATGGCCTCAAACTGTACGGGTACCAGAACGCGATCGTGGAGGCCGGGGCCGAGAAGGTCTCCGTCCGGGTCATTGCGGAGGTCGCGGACGTGGATACATACAAGTCGCTGTGCTTCCACGTCAAAACGGCAAAAGCGGAGAAGGACTATCCCGTCACGTTTGTATATGGCAAGTTGACAGCCTCCCTGACCGACGGAGAAGGTGCCACGTTCAGGGAAGAGTTGCTGCCGCGGACCGAGGGGAACTACCTCGCGGCGGTCATCTTGACCGATATACCGGTATCGGCAGACGCGGAAATGACGATCACCCCCTGCGGTACCCGCAAGGACGGGACGGCAGTCACCGGTGATGCCGGCACCCTGCGCAAGCCCGCGGGCAGCACGGAATTCACGACGACCTATCAGGTAAGATTCGAGACTGCGGAAGGCACCGAGATCTCGACCGTCAGCGTCATGCGCGGTGAGAACGCCACGTTCCCGACTCCGTCGGGGAGTACGTACTACACGGCGGATAAAGCAGAGTACGCAAAGGCGTTCAACGTGACGGCGAATCAGACGATTACGCTCGGTACGATTGCGAGCAGCGGGTACAGCGTCAGTAACCAGTGGATCAACAGTGATGCCAGCGCCGCCGATGCCACGACGAAGTACAATGCGGACTTTGTGACCGGCGGCTGGAAAATTTCCAATAAGCCCATGCAGACAGCCGGCGCGTACCTCACCATTAGCGGTAACTACGCGAATCTCGAACTCAAGTTCTATGTCAACAAAGGGGATGTCGCTGTCTACAACCTCTATGTGGACGATATTCTGGTGAAAGTTCTGACACTGGACGCGACCGATGCCGCCATTACCACCGGCACCGGGTGGATGGTCTTGGATTCGAGCAACATGACCGCCGGTATGCACACCATCAAGATCGAGGCGGTGGATACAAAGTCGGGGCAACTCATGATTCTGCGTCCCACGAAGGGACCGGATATTAAGGACAAATATGACGTTACGTTCCAAAACGCCGACGGTAGTGTTTTCACCACCAAGACGGTGGCGAACGGCGCGACGGTGGCAGCACCGGAAACAAACCCGACCAAGACCGGCTTTATCTTCGGCGAATGGCAGTTGAACGGTGCGACCTACGATTTCTCGACGCCCGTGACGCAGGATATTACCCTGACGCCGACGTGGACGTTCGATGCCGAGAATTATTCGGTCGTCAAGTTCACGGTGGACGGTAAAACGTACGGCGACGAGCAGTATATCGGGATAGGTGCCACGGCGACAAAGCCCGCGACCGACCCCGCCAAGGACAACTATGCGTTCAAGTTCTGGACGGTGGACGGCGAGGGGGCGTTCGATTTCGCAACGCCCATCACGCAGAATACGGAGATCCGGGCATATTTTGAGGCGACGGCAACCAAGCACACGGTCACCTACGTAGATCCTACCGGAGCGGAAATCGAGAAAGTGATGGTCGTGGACGGAGAAAATGCGAAACTGCCCACTGCGCCCAACGGCTACTGGTGGAAAGTAAATTATGCGCAACTGGTCAAGATTACTGCGGATAAGACGGTAACGCTCGACAAGGTGTTGCAGAGCGATTATAAAGCCCTGAATAATATCAATAAAAGCGATTCCTCACTTATGCAGATCATTTGCAATAATACAGCTGATGGCACAACTTCGCAGAAGCGTTACGGCGTCATAGTGGGGAGCGATACGGCAACGGAACCGCAATCCAACCCTTCACGCATCCTTATGTATGAAACCGGTCACTCGCTCACATTCACGGCGGAATTTGCCGGCTCTCTGGCGATCCGCGCGCGCTGCCAAAAGGTTACCTCCGTGACATTCACCGTCTATGTAGACGGCTATGCGGTGTATCACAACACCATCACGAATACGGGGACGCAGGGGATCACGCTCGGCACCGACATTGCGGCGGGTGAACACACGGTACGCATTGTAGTGGACGAGGTGGTCGGCAGTGCGAATGCCAGCAACGGCTTCTTCCTTGCAGGCATCTACTTCCAGGAACCCAACACAACCGAAACGGCTGAATAATTAGGCGGGTTTCGGTCAGCGAATCAAAATCAAAAACGCACCCGGCGCGAAAGCGCCGGGTGTTCTGTATTTTGGAGCGGCCCCTGTTGTCGGGGGCTTTTCGGAAAATGTTGCACGGGGTATATTCAGCGCGGGGCCGGGTACCGCGGGTGTAGAACGCCGGGCGGAGGGAAAGTCGGGCAGACGGCGTGCGCGGGCAACGCGGTTTTGTCAAATTTTCGCGCGCTTTCCGCATGAGACGGCGGGCGGCGGGCAAGACTCTTGACAAGCGGGGAAAATCCTGCTACAATGAGGGCAAATAAATGCCATGAGGGAGAGAAGTACCTCGAAAGACGGCTCCAAGAGAGCGCGGGCAGGTGAGAGCCGCGCAGTACGGGTCGGGGGAATAACACTCCGGAGCAGCAAACCGAACGTCGGGGCATCCGCCGCGGCCGGTAGGGGCGTCGTATGCCGCACGTCACGCGGTGAGAGGTCGCGGCCACCCGCCGCGGCGAAGATAGGTGGTACCACGGCACACAGTGCTCGTCCTATTGCGGCGAGGCTGTGTTTTTGTTTTATAAAAAGAAAAGGAGTCATATGATGCAACACACGGATATTCGCGACATTGCCGGCGGGGTCACGCCCCTCGGCTCGACGGTCACGGTCTGCGGCTGGGTCCGCACGGCGCGCGACTCCAAGAACATGGCGTTTATCGAACTCAATGACGGCACCACGCTGAAACATATGCAGATCGTGGTGGATAAGGCGACGCTGACACCCCCGGCGGCGGCGACGCACCTCGGTGCCGCCCTCCGCATCGTCGGGACGGTGGTCGAGGCACAGAACGGGCGCGGCGCGGAGATCAACGCGAGTGCCATCGACGTGCTCGGTGACTGCCCGGCGGACTACCCCTTGCAGAAGAAATTTCAGAAACTCGAAACGCTCCGCGAGACGCCGCACCTGCGCGTCCGTACCAACACGTTCAACGCGGTGTTCCGCGTGCGGTCGGTGATGGCGGCGGCGATCCACCGCTTCTTCCAGGAGCGCGGCTACGTGTACGTCAACACGCCGCTCATCACGGGGAGCGACTGTGAGGGCGCGGGCGAGATGTTCCAGGTCACGACCATCGGCTACTCCGACAAGTACCACTCCCGCGAGGAATACTACGCGAACGACTTTTTCGGCCGCCGTGCGGGGCTCTCCGTCTCCGGTCAGCTCGAAGGGGAGGTCGCGGCGACCGCCTTCGGCAAAATCTACACCTTCGGGCCCAGTTTCCGCGCGGAAAACAGCAATACCCCCCGTCACGTGGCGGAATTCTGGCACATCGAGCCCGAGGTGGCGTTTGCGGAGTTGCCCGACATTATCGGGATCGCCGAGGAGATGATCAAGTATATTATCTCCGACGTCATGGCGAACTGCCCGTCGGAACTCGCCTTCTTTGAAGAGCGGTTTGAGGCGGGGCTCCTCGACAAACTGCGCCACGTCGTCGAAAACGATTTCGCCATTGTGGAATATACGGACGCAATCGAGCAGTTGAAGGCATCCGGGCGGCAGTTTGAATATCCTGTGGAATGGGGCTGCGACCTCCAAACCGAGCACGAGCGGTATATCACCGAGGTGCTCTACAAGAAACCCGTATTCCTCGTCAATTATCCGAAGGAGATCAAGTCCTTCTATATGAAACAAAACCCGGACGGCAAGACGGTCGCCGCGACCGACCTGCTCGTCCCCGGCGTCGGGGAGATCATCGGGTGCAGTGAACGCGAGGCGGACTATGACAAACTCGTCGCCGCGATGGAGGCACGCCATATGGACCTCTCCGCTTACCGCGATTATCTCGATCTGCGTAAGTACGGGTCGGTGCCGCACAGCGGTTTCGGCCTCGGTTTCGAGCGCATTCTCATGTACGTCACCGGGATGCAGAACATCCGCGACGTCATCCTCTATCCCCGTACGGTAGGATCCATCCGCTGACCGCCGAAAGGAGGCTCTATGCCATCATCGTACCATACCGTCGTCCCCTACGCGTCCGCGCTCTCCGTCCGTGAGACGCAGCGCGCCATCAAGTACGTCAAGGACCTGTTTCAGGTGCGGCTCGCCGCCGCGCTGTGCCTTGACCGTGTCACTGCGCCCATCATCGTGGAGGCGGGGCGGGGGATCAATGACGACCTGAACGGTACGGAGCGCAAGGTCTCCTTTACGATCGGCACCACGGGGCAGGAGGTCGAGATCGTGCAATCGCTCGCCAAATGGAAGCGGATGCAGCTCGGCTTTTTCGGCTACGAGCCCGGTGAGGGCATCTATACCGATATGAACGCCATCCGTCGGGACGACGCTACGGATCACCTGCATTCCGTCTTCGTCGATCAATGGGACTGGGAAAAGGTCATCACGGAAAAGGACCGCACCCTTGCCTATCTGGAAGGGGTCGCACGGGTGATCGTTGCGACGCTCGCCGACGTCAAGGAGGCGGTGGCGGAGCGTTATCCGGTGCTCGCACGGCGCGTGACGCGGGAGGTGTACTGCCTGACGACCGCGGAACTCGAAAACCGTTACCCGACACTCTCCCCGAAGGAACGCGAGGACGCAATCACGCGGGAGTACGGGACGGTACTTCTCGAACAGATCGGTGCGCCGCTCTCCTGCGGGAAACCGCACGACGGGCGCGCCCCCGACTATGACGACTGGGCACTCAATGGGGACCTTCTCGTGTGGGACGACATCCTCGGCTGCGCCCTGGAACTCTCTTCCATGGGCATCCGCGTCGATGCCGCGTCGCTCGCGCGGCAACTGCACGCGGCGGGGGCGGAAGACCGCCGCGCACTCGAATACCACCGCGGCGTGCTCTCGGGGGCGTACCCCCTGACGGTCGGCGGCGGCATCGGGCAGTCGCGCCTGTGTATGTTCCTGCTCGAAAAGGCGCATATCGGCGAGGTGCAGTCCTCCGTCTGGTCCCGTGAGACGAGGGAAGAACTCGCGCGGGAGAATATTTATTTATTATAATGTTGTTTTTGCGGGGGAGTGCCTTTTTAAGGAAAAGGCACTCCCCCGCGCCCCCTCTCCAAAACCTTTTTGAGAATTTTTATATGGCTCGCGCAAAAAGAACCGGGGATTCCTCCGGACGGAGTGTGCAACCGAAAGTTCCGGCGGCACGAAGAGGGGAGCCATCGTCCCGCGCCGCGAGCCAAGTCCTCGTTCCGCCGTCTTTCGCCGCCGCCCCGAGAACAAGGTTTTCCGGCTTGTCGCTCGCCAAAACCCATTCACCGAAGGGGTTTTGGCGGCTCCCCCACTCCAAAACCTTTTTGAGAATCTTTATATGGCTCGCGCAAAGAAAAAAGGCAGCATCGCACACGATGCTGCCGGCTTTATATGGTTGTCCCTTTTGCACGGTTGCACGCTTTGTCGCCGTTTTCCGCTTTGCACCGGCCGATAAAAGCCATGAAAAGTTTTTTGGGGTAGGGCGCGGGGAGGGGACTTTTCTCCAAAAAGTCCCCTCCCCGCAATCATCGTTCTCTATCGTTTTTTATTGTTCTTATCAGCAGAAAGTGTCGCGGTAGTGGGCGATGCAGGCGCGGATGACGTCAATCGCCTCCTCGCGCCCCTGCGCCTCGTCGACGACGGTCTCTTTATTTTCGAGCGTCTTATAGACCGAGAAAAAGTGCTGCATCTCCTGGAAGATGTGGGAGGGCAGGTCGGTGATGTCACGGTAGGTGTTATAGTTCGGGTCGCCCGCGGGAATCGCGATAATCTTCTCGTCCAGTTTGCCGTTATCTTTCATGCGGATGACCCCGATCGGGTAGCAACGCACGAGGGAGAGCGGCTCAATCTCCTCACTGCAAAGCACGAGCACGTCCAGCGGGTCGCCGTCATCGCCGTAGGTGCGCGGGATGAAACCGTAGTTACAGGGGTAGTGGGTAGAGGTATAGAGGATGCGGTCGAGGATGATGAGCCCCGTTTCCTTATCCAGTTCGTATTTTTTCTTGGAGCCCTTCGGAATCTCAATCACCGCGATGAAGTCCTCGGGGGTGATACGGTGCGGATCGATATCGTGCCAGATGTTACTCATGTGTTCTCCTTTTCTTGCAACCGTTTTTCTTTATTGTAACAAGTTTTCCCACTTTTTGCAAGAGAAAAACCACCTGCGGAGAATTTGCCCCGGGAAAACGGGCGGCGACGGTTGACGTGCCGCCAATCGCGGTGCTAGAATAGAGGAGAAGCGGGTCTGTACGCAGCGCGGGACGGTCGAAAGGCGCGAAAACGGTAATGCGGGGGCGGGCACAGGAAAGCCCGCGTGCGGCGTAAAACAGGCAAAAAACGGTCGCACGGCGGGCCGGACGAAAAAGTCCGTTCGCGGTGCATAGCGGACAGAATATCGGCCCGCACGGTACGGGCGGAAAGTGAGACGGAATATGGACGAGCGGGAACAGACACTCACGGAGGTGACGGAACACGTCGAGACGGTGTTCCGCGGTCCGATCTTCCGCGTGGAGGTATCGGAGGTGCGCCTGCCGAACGGCAAAACGGCGCGGCGGGACGTGGTGCGGCATCCCGGCGCGGTATGCGTCCTGCCCATCGACCAAAACGGGCGGGTGTACCTCGTGCGGCAGTGGCGCGCCGGGTATCGCGGCACGATGCTCGAAATCCCGGCGGGGAAACTCGACCCGGGCGAGACGGATGCCGAAAAAGCGGCAGAACGCGAGTTGCGTGAGGAGACGGGGGCGGTCGCCGCGCGCATGACCCCTCTCGGAGACTACTACGGCTCGCCCGCGATCCTCGAAGAACGCATCGCCATGTACCTTGCGGAGGATCTCACCTTCGGTGAGACGGATTTCGACGAGGACGAATTCCTGGCACCGGTCACGATGCCGCTCGACGAACTCGTCCGCGAGGTGCTCGCCGGGCACGTCCCGGACGGCAAGACGCAGGTCGCCGCCCTCCGGGCGTACTGTATGCGCCACGGACTGCCGGGGGACACCGAGGCGTAACAACGCACGACTGCCCCGTCAAAGACCTTCCGTATCATACGAACGGCACCCGCCGATGCGGGTGCCGTTTTTCTGCTTTCGTGACGTGGCGTTTTTGCACCGGGAAATGAAAAAACCGGAGGATTTCCGATGGCGGTCGGGACGTTTTGCTCCGTCCGGGAGACTTCCGGCTCGGTCGGGAGACTTCTGCCACGGTGGCGGGATTCCTCGGGGTTAGTCCGGGGGAGTCTCTTTTTTGCGCCGTTTTTTCGGGGGTTTTGGGGGATGCGCCGCCATATAGGCAGAAAACAGGTCGGGGCGGCGGGCCTCCGTCAGGGCGAGTGACTGTGCGAGCCGCCAGGCATCCACCTTTTTGTGGTCACCGGAGAGGAGCACTTCGGGGATGCCGCGGTCGTGCCAGACGGCGGGTTTCGTATACTGCGGGTATTCGAGGAGCCCCGAGGCGATTGACTCTTCCTCGTAACAGGCGGGGTCGGCGAGGACCCCGGGGAGCAGGCGGGACACCGCGTCGACGAGGATGCAGGCAGGGAGTTCTCCGCCGGTCAGGACGTAATCGCCGATGGAAATCTCCTCGGCATCCATTTCGTCCAGCACCCGCTGGTCCACCCCCTCGTAGTGCCCGCAGAGCAGGACGAGGCGGTCACACGCCGAGAGTTCGGCGGCGAGCGCGTGGGTGAGGTGTTGCCCGCGTGGGGAGAGGTAAATGACGCGGCGATGCTCCTCTGCGGGGGCATCCGCGACGGCGTGACGGTAGCAATCGAAAATGGGCTGCGCCGTCATGACCATGCCCATGCCGCCGCCTGCGGGCGTGTCATCGACGTTGCGGTGTTTGTCCTCGGTGTAGTCGCGGATCTGGTGGCAACGCACGGAGAGGAGCCCGGCTTTTCGGGCACGCCCGATAATGGAGATGCCGAGCATCGCCTCGACCGCCTCGGGGAAAAGGGTCAGAATGTCAAAGGTCATGGTTTCGCCTCCGGGAACATCCCCGCGGGCGGCGTGAGGAACACGCCGTCATCCGAGGCGGAGCGCAGAAAGGGCGGGATCATAGGGACGAGGACCTCGCCCGCGTCGGTCCCCACCACCAAAAGGTCGGCGGCGGGAGAGGGGTCAATCCGCAGGAGCGTCCCCAGCGGGCGCGCGGTGTCGGCGTCAAAGACGGGGAGCCCGATCATATCCTCTTGGAGCATGGCACCCTCCGGGACGGGAATCTGGTCGCGGTGTGCGTACAGCAGGCAACCGCGGAGGTGCCCGGCGGCGTCCATATCGGTAACGCCGTCCAGCGTCAGGACGACCTGCCGCCCCGAGACGAAGGCACCCTTCACGGTGCATGGCGTATAGGTATCGCCGTCGCGGAAATACACGCGGTCAAAGCCTGCGAGGACGGCGGGGCTGTCGCACCACGATTCCGCTTTGACGGCACCGCGGACGCCGTGCGTCGAGACGATCTTTCCGCAGGTGAGATAGGTATGCTTCATGGCGTCTCCTTTTTGCGTTTTGCCCGAAAATAGGAGGTGAGTACCTCGCGGCATTCGGACGCAAGGCATCCGCCGGTAACGGCGGGGTGATGGTTGAGGGGCAGGGCGTTGAGGTCGAAGAGCGACCCGTAGGCACCCGCCTTGGGGTCGTAGGCACCGAATACCACGCGCGCAATGCGCGCGTTCGCAATTGCCCCCGCACACATGGGGCATGGTTCCAGGGTCACGTACAGGGTCGCCCCGGGCAGTCGCCACCCGCCGAGCGCGCGGCACGCCTCTTCAATGGCGAGGATTTCGGCGTGATGGGTGGCGCACCCGGAAGTCTCACGCGTGTTGGCGGCGCGGGCAATCACCTGTCCCCCCCGTACGATGACGGCACCGACGGGGACCTCGTCCATCGCGGCGGCACGGTTCGCCTCGGCAAGTGCCTCCCGCATGAACGCCGTATCCTCGGGGGTGAAATCCCGGGGGACGTCGGCGGGGAGGGGCTCCCGCACGCGGTCATCGGCGGGTGCGGCAGGGGAGCCCGAAACGGGGGTGACAGACGGGGAGCCGCCGGAGGCAGCAAACAAATCTGCGGTTTTGCTTATTTCGTGCACAGTACGATCACCGCCTCTCCGATAAAGAGCAGAAGGAAAAGGACGAGCGGCGAGGTGAAAAGCCCGCCGACGACGCGCCCGCATCCCGCGGGCGAAAGGGCAACGCGGAGCCGTGGAAACAGGCGACGCGCCGTCACGGCGATGCCGACGGCACCGAGTACGAGCGAGCCGATCAGCACCCATAGGAGCACCCGGGGGAGGACGGTCCCCCCGAAAAAGAACAGTGCCGCAGAGGCAACGTTATTGACGAGGTGGAAGAGAATTCCCGGCAGGACCGACCCCGTCGCCGCGGCGAGTGCGCCGAGGAACACCCCTGCGAGGAGGGCGTACGGAATCTGATAAAAGTTGCCGTGCAAAAGCGAGAAGAAAACGGCGGACGCCAGCACCGCCCCGAGGCGGGAATGCGGCAGGAGGTAGCGCAGGAAGAGGTAGCGGCAGAAAATCTCCTCCGTGACGGCGGGGACGAGGGCGGTCGTGAGGAGGCACACCCCGAAGTTGTCGTCGTAGTCAAAGGAGGTATCGATATTGAATTGCCGGCAGATGAAGGCGGTCAGACAGGAGACTCCGACGACCCCGCCGATGAAAAACGGCAGGAAGGGCAGGGACGCAAGACACGGGCGGGGCGAAAAGCCGAGGTCATAGTCTGCCTCCGCCGCCCGACAGGGGAGCAGGCGGCGCGACACGACGAGAGCGAGCACGAGTGCCGCGAGTTCGATCACGACCGTGAGCCACACGTGCCGCGAGAGCGACGTGAGGGAAAACACGGCGATATAGGCAAGACAGATCCAGAACAGCGCGTGATACCCTTGTTTCACGGTGCGTCTCCTTTCGCTTTCGTATATGGCGGGCGTTTTGGCCCGATGCTCCTCTATTCTAGCACAGACGCGCGCCGCTTGCAAGCGGCGCGCGTCCTCCTCCGAAACGTGAAACGAAAGGGCCGTCGCGGCGGGTAGCACGCGACGGTCCGGAGGCAGTCAGCGGCGGTGCCCCTTGCCGCCGCCTTTCGGGTGCCCGCCGGATTTGCCGCCCCGGCGGCCGCCCTGCGGTTTTTTGCCGGTGCGGGGGTTGCCGCTTTTGGGGCCGGTACCCGTGGGTCCGGCGTCATCCGTCTTTTTACCGTGTGCCGCGCGGTCACTCGTTCCTGCGCTGCGGGCGGTACCGCCGCGCGCTTTTTTCCCGCCGCGGGGCATCGGTTTCGCAAAGCGGTCGGTAGCGGGAGCGGCATCGGGAGCGGGGGGCGGCGTCGGGCATTTTGCACCGCCCGGGAGGGAGACGAGCCCGAAAGTGACCTTGCCGCGCGTGATGTCCGTCTCGTCGACCGAGACGGTAATCTTATCCCCGAGGCGGAGCGTCTCGCCCGAGGAGGCGCGGAGCATCAGGTTCCCCTCATCAAACGTCCACATACCCGGCAGTGCCGTGAGGGGGATGAGCCCCTCGCAGGTGTTGTCCAGGGCGGCAAATACGCCGAACCTCGTCACGGACGACACCGTCGCGGGATAGGTCTCGCCGATGCGTTTCGAGAGGTAAATGGTTTTGTAGAGCGCGTCGATGCGCCGCTCGGCGGTCATGGCGCGGACTTCCGTCTCGCTCGCGGCGAGGGCGGCGCGACGCACGTAGCCGTAATATTTCTGCGGGGCCTCACCGTCCAGGAGCACCGCCTCGATGGCGCGGTGGGTGGCGAGGTCGGAGAGACGCCGGATCGGCGAGGTGAAGTGACAGTATTTTTCAATGCCGAGCCCGAAATGCGGGTGGCAGACCTCGCTGTAATGCGCCTTTGCCATCGTGCGGAGCAGGGTATAGGAAACGGCGTCTCCGATGCCGCGCTCACGGGCACTGTCGAGCAGGGCGGAGAATGCCCTGCCGTCCGGGTCGCGGGCGGTGAGCGGAGTCGTATCGAGGTCGAGGTTGTGTGCAAAGGTGATGAAGTCCGCGAGGCGGTCGGGGTCGGGTGCCTCATGGACGCGATAGACGCAGGGCAGGTGTTTGTCGGCAAGGAGGGTCGCGACCGCCTCATTCGCCGCGAGCATGAACTGCTCGATGAGTTTTTCGGCATCGCCGCGCACACGCGGCAGGATGTCCGTGGGGTTGCCTTGTGCATCGAGCAGGATCTCCGCCTCGGTCTGTTCGAGGTCGAGCGCGCCGCGGCGGCGGCTCTTCTCCGCGAGGGTCAGGTACAGTCCGTGCATGAGGCGCAGGGTGGGGAGCACCCGGCTGTATTTTTCGGCAAAGGGCGAGTTCCTGCCCTTTTCAAACAGGTCGTTGACTTCACTGTACACGCCGCGCACCGCACTGCGGATGATGCTGCGCTCGATCGCGGTGTGCACGAACGCGCCGTCCGGGGTCAACTCCATCAGGCACGAGAGGGCGTATTTGTCCTCTCCGGCGTTCAGCGAGCAGGCACCGTTGGAGAGTGCCTCCGGGAGCATGGGGACGACATTATCGGTAAAATAGACACTGGTGCCGCGCGAGAGCGAGCAGGCGTCGAGTGCGCCCTTGGCGCGCACGTAGGTCGAGACGTCGGCAATATGGACGCCGAGCAGATAGTTGCCGTTTTTCTTCTTCCGGAGCGAAACGGCGTCGTCGAGGTCCTTTGCCCCTGCGCCGTCGATCGTGAAGATGACCTCGTCGCGGCGGTCAACGCGCCCCTCGGGCGAGAGCGGCATTTTCGCGATGCGCTCCGCCTCGTCGGTCTCCTCCCTCGTGAACTCGGTCGGGATGGCACACTCGGAGAGGATCGCCGCATAGTTCGCCTCACGCGAGGCGGCGGCACCGAACGACCGCAGATATTGCCCGACGAGGAAGTAAGAGCCGGGGCGGCGGGGCGGCAGGAGTGCCTCCACCTTGTCCCCGAGGCGGGCATCGCCGATGTCGTCGAGGTACAAAAGGACGGTGAGTTTCGTGTCGTCCGGCTCGACGAAGTAGCGCACGGAGCGGTGTTTCCCGTGCCCGAAAAGTTCTTCGCAGAGCGTGCCGACCACGGTTTTACGCACCGCCTCGGTCACGCGGGTGACCTCGCCCTCCGTGCGCTCAATCCCGGCACTCGTGTAGGTGTGGTAACGGCAGAGCACGCGGTCGCCGTCCAGCGCGCCGCCCGTCTTTTCCCGCGGGATGAAAACGTCGCGCGCGACCCCCTCGGCGGTCACGAAGCCGTAGCCCGTCTTGGTACCGGCGAAAATGCCCTCGGCAACCGTCTCGGGGGCTCTTGTGCGCGTGTCGGTGCGGGCGGTCCTGCGCGGTGCCCGCGGCGGCGTCTGCTGTCTGCCGCCGGTGCGGTGGCGGGGCCCCGGGCGACCCGATCCTGATCCGGATTTAGATTTCATAGTTCTCCTTTTTTACAAAGCAAAGGGCGACAGAGTCGCCCGCAAAAAGATAAGGTGGGAGATGACTCCCACCCGTGATTACATATTCTTGAAGAAGGTCGAGCTGGAATGCCACTCGTTCCCCGCGTTCAGGTTGCCGTAATCGGGCTGGATCACATACGCGGCAAGAACGATGACCACGAACGCAATGCCGACCACGGTCGTGAGCGTCGTGAGAATGCGGCTCGCACGGGCGCGACCCGTCTCGCGTTCTCTCGCATAACTGTTCTGGCGGTTGCCGCCGGCGATGGTACCGGAGAGTTCCGACGAGCCCTTTTGGAGCAACATGGACACCACCAGGAACACGCCGAAAACAAGCAAAATAATCATCATCGTGATTTCAAAAGCACTCATAGTAAAAACAAATCCTTTACGATAGTATAAACGCTTCTGTATCCGGTCGATACATGTACGGAAAGTATTTTATCATACGGACACACAAAATGCAAGTCCTAATCAAAAATATTTTGCCGCGCCGTCCGGGGACGAGGGCGGCCCGTGACGGCAGAGGCGGCGCGGGCAAAGGGTCGTGCACAGGAAACGACAACGGGTGACGGCGCGGGCAAGGGCGCGACGACCGCGGGGTGTCCGCGGCCGGTCGGTCAGGCGAGGCCGAGGATCTCGTGCACGACCTTGTCGCAGTAATCGGGTTTATAGGAGCGCATCGCCATGAGGCGGCCGCCGATCTGGCGCAGATGCTCGGCATCGGGGAGCGGCAGGTTGGCGAGTTCTTTCGCGTTGATCTGTCCCGACTTGGAGGTCAGGCGGATATAGGCATCGACCGGGGCGGAGGACAGGTAGCCGAAGAGCCCGAAGAGAAAGCCGGGGTCCATCTGCTCGCCGTTTTCCGTATCGATGTAATTGAGTTTGTTCGAGGTGCTGAAATGTGCGGGGACGGTGTTTTTGAGGAGGACGGCACAGGTGAGGCGACGCTTATCCGATTTGGCGGGGACGCGTTTCATGAGCAGAATGTTTTTACCCGGTTGCGCGAGCGAGGCGGGGTGCGGGACGATATACTGGCGGCGCACGCCGGGGAGCGGGAACTGGACCACGCCGTCCCGCAGGCACCGCGGGTGCAAAAGCGGCACCGCCCCGCCCTCGGGGGTGTCGCGGAGCAGGTCGGGGTAGCGGGATTCCAGCACCAGACCGGTGCGTACGCGCAGACCGAACGAGGCAAAACGGCAGGGCAACTCACGCATACGGACGAGTGCCCCGAGTTCCTCTCCCGAGTGGACGAGGCAGAGCGACGCATCCTCCGCCGAGACGACCGCGTCATACGGCAGGGCGGGGAGAGGGCTCTCTGCCGGGGTGTCCTCCCCGGGGAAAGTCAGGAGTTGCACCTCCGTCGGGGCGGTGCCCTCCCGGAGTTTGAGCGAGATGACGGGACGCAGGGGCGAGGTCGCCTTTTCTCTTTCGTAGAGGAAAATCCGCTCGGGGGCGGCGATACGGAAGAGGGAACGGCGGAAGGCGGTGAGGGTGACGGCGGACGCCGCTTTCAGGGGCAGGGTCGTGACGAGCTGCCCGTCCGGGGCGAGGAGCGTCGCCGCCATCAGGGTGAAATGGCAGGCAAGGGGAGCCCCTGCGGGTAAAATCTCCGGGAACAGGTCTGTATAGGCGTCCCCCGCCATTTCCTGCGGCGGATTCGTGATGATATAGTCGTACCGCTCCTCCTCGGGGTGCGGGGCGGTCAGAAAATCGTCCGTGCACACGGTGATCCTCAATTTCACCCGATAGTCGTGCCGTGCTTTTTTACGCACGCGTTCCAGGTTATCCGTGAGGCGCGGGAGGTAGGCGGGATCGTTCTCGTAGCAGGTGAGATAAATCTCCGTTACCCCGCCGCTCTTCGCGATCGCCTCCACGGCGGCGGCGGCGAGGATCCCCGTCCCGGCACCCGCGTCCAGCAGGCGCACGGAATACCGGCTGACGAACGTAAAGGCACCCGCGAGCGAACGCGCCACCTCGCGCTTGGTGAAAAACCTGCCGATGCGGATATTTTCGCTCTTTGAGGTTTCACGAATGAGTTTTTTGGTGTTACGGACGGCAAGATCCAGCATAAAGCGACCTCCCGGGGCAAAAAGCCCCTTTTTTCTTCCTACCGATTGTAACATATTTTCTGCCGCGGTACAAGCCCCGATTTTTGTTTTTCGGAAGGGTTTCTTGCGGTTTTGCGTCAAAAGACCTCTTGCACGCCGCGGGAAAATGTGCTATCATGACAAAAGAAAGAAAAGGAAGGTGACGTGACATGGGGGAGAAAACGGCAATCAAGGTCCTGCACCTGGGGGATATATTCCTCGACTGCCCGTTTTCGGCGATGACGGCGGAGGAGAGTGCCGTCCGCCGGCGGGAGACCCGCGAGACCCTGACGCGTGCGGTGAAATACGCCGTGGACGAGGAGGTCGATCTGGTCCTTATCTCGGGCAATCTGACCGATCATCACTACGCCACCTTTGAGACGATGGAACTGCTCTGCCGCCTTTTCCGCGCGGCACCCGCCTGTCGTTTCTTCATTGCACCCGGGCCGCACGACCCGATGACCGAAAACTGCCTGTACCGACTCGCGGATCTGCCCGCGAACGTGACGGTGTTCGACGCTGCCCGCCCCTCGCCCGTGTCGCTCCCGGACCTCGGGGTGACGGTGTACGGCTGGGCGTTTGAGCGGGACGCCTATGCGTCGTCTCCGCTCGCCTGTGACCGCGAGGAGCCCGAAACACCGGGCGTCACGCTGGTGATGGGGTATGCCGGTGTCGGCGACGTGACGGGGAACGCCCCGCTCTCGCTCAACGAGATCGGCGACTTCGGCGGTGACTATCTCGCCCTTTCCGGAGGGCGGCTGTTCGACGGTTTCCACCGTGTGGGTACGGTGACCTATGCGTACAGCGGTGCGCTGGAACACGCCTCTTACGAGGAGCCCGGTTTCGGCGGAGGCAACCTCGTGACTCTGACGCCCGTCCCCGGTGACCGCACGCGCGTCGAATGTGCCCGTGTGAACTTCGGGTGCCGTCGGTACGCGATGGAGGAGTTTGACATCACGGGGGTCACAAATCCGAACGAGGTACTGAACCGCATCACGGCAGTGATCAAGGAGCGCGGCTACGGGCGCGAGACGGCACTCAAAGTGCTGCTCACCGGGCGCGTCCCGTTCGGATTTGCCATCCCGCGCACCATGACGGGGGAGAACTTCGGGCTCGCCTCCTTTGACCTCGACGACCGCACGCTCCCGTCCTTTGACGACAGCCGCGTCGCCCGCGATATGACGGTGCGGGGCGAACTCTGCCGCACGCTCATCCCCGCGATGCGGGCGGGCACGGACGAGGAACAACACGCCGCGGCGTATGCCCTGAAACTCGGGCTCGGTGCGCTCGACGGGCGCGACGTGACCAAACTCTGACGATCCCCTCGAAAAAACGGATGAAAACCCCCGGGGCAGACGATGCTTTGCCCCGGGGGTCTTATACGGTTTCGGCAGCGTGTGCCGCGGGTCACGCGCGGGAGGCAGGGTCCTCGGGGGGCTCGGCCGCCGACGGGTCACTGTCCGCGGAGGCGGTGTCGTCCGCGGCGTTGTCGGCAGGCAGGGGACGGCGACGTACCCGTGCAAGCCAGACGTGGACGGGCAACTGCGAAAAGACGACGGCAAACAGAATAACGGCGCAACCGGCGATCTGGCGGGGGCTCGGGACGTCGCCGAGGAAGATCACCCCGCCGAGCAACCCGAACACGGATTCGAGCGACATAATGAGAGAGGCAACCGTCGGGGTGCCCGAGAGTTGCTGACCGACGACCTGTGAGGTATAGCCGATACCCGAGGAGCAGATGCCGAGGTAGAGCAGATGCGGCAGGGCGGTGATGAACGCCGCGGAGGTGAGGTGTACGCCCGTCACGGAGGACTGGATCAGGGCACCCGGGATGGCGAGGAGACCGGCGACGGCAAACTGGACGAAGGACAGACGCACGCCGTCCGTCCCCGTGGAAAAGACGTCAATCAGGGTGATGTGCAGCCCGAACAGGGCGGCGGAGGCAAACAGAATCAGGTCGCCGGAGGAAAAACTCCCGCCCGCACCGTCACCGGTGAGCAGGTACGCCCCGCCGAGGGCGATGGCGACGCTGATCCACACGTTGGGTGCCGCCACCTTGCGACGGGCGAGCCCCCATAGGGGGACGAACACCATATAGAGTGCGGTGAGGAAGGATGCCTTGCCCGGTGAGGCAACGAGCAGGCCGAACTGCTGGAAGATGGTCGCCGCGAGGAGCGCGGAGCCGCAGGCGAGCCCGCCGAGAAGTTCACGCCGCGTGAGGTCAATGAAACGGCGATTCTTCACCGAGAGAAAAACACGACCGTTGCCCCGCGTTTTATCCAGCACGAACAGTGCGGGGACGAGCACCAGTGCCCCGAGGAGAAAACGGATGCTGTTGAGGGAAAACGGTTGCAGGACCTCGCCCGCCACCTTCTGTGAGGAGAAGGCAAAGCCCCAGATCATGGCGGTGACGAATAAGAGGAGATTACCGACGGTTTTTTTAGTCTTCATAACAACCCTTTCGCGTTGACAACCCGGTCGGGTGCGTGGTACAATAATACGGTCCGCCGCGGAGCCGGAGAGGCACCGACGCCAGACGGTAAAACGCACGCCGGGAGGCGGCGGGGCGTGCCCCCGCCGAGGCTTCACGCCACCGGGCGTACGCCCGCACCGGTGGGAGACCCGCCGCAGGCGGGGACCGTGAAAAAACAGAAAAAACACGCACTTGCGCGGCAAATGCGTGTTATGGTGGAGACAACAGGACTCGGACCTGTGACCCCTTGCATGTCAAGCAAGTACTCTAACCAACTGAGCTATGCCTCCGAGGAGATGGCGTGAACATACATGGTGGAGACAATAGGACTCGAACCTATGACCCCTTGCATGTGAAGCAAGTGCTCTAACCGACTGAGCTATGCCTCCATACGTTCACACGATCAGTGACATACGGTATTATAACAACTTGCCGCAAAAAAAGCAACACTTTTTGAAAATTTTTTTATTGCCGCACCGAAACCGCCGCAACGGGCGGGCTCTCCGGTGCGTAAAGCAGACGGAAAATGCGGAGAATATCCGCGGGAAATACAGGGTCAATGCGCGGGGGCGGCCACCGGTGGACCCGCACCGGAAACACGGGAAACGGGAAAAATCACGCGCAGAAAGCGGAGAGGAGGGCAAGGTCTTGTACTACGATCAACAGAAAAAGAAACTGATGCTCTCCGGGCGTGAGACGGTGTTCTACGCCCGCCGCCGCCTCGCCGCCGTCTACCGTGAGGAGGAGACCGAGGAGGGGGGCGACCCCGTGGAGACCGCCTTCCGCACCCGACTTTTCGGGCAGGGTGCGGGCGTGGTACTCACGGGCGATTTCTCGCGCCTCGGGTACGACTTCGCCGTGACCATGACGGCGGATGACGTCACCGACCGCACGTTATCGCTCGTCCGCCGCGTCGCGGGGGACCCGGAGAGGGCCGACCCCGAGACGCTGCGTACCGTGCGCGGAGAGGGGTACCTCGCCGCTTATCTCGCCGGTTACTGCGGCGGGGGAGACGTGCGGCTCCGCCTGTATCTCGTCAGCGACCTCGCGCCGCTGCCGCGCGTCATCGAGGAGACACCCGCCGGGGGGAGCCTCGCGCGCTTTTTCGAAAAACTGTGCGACGCCGTCGCCCGGCACGCCGCCCCCCTCGCCGAGCGGGCGGCGGTACGCCTCCCCACCATGGCGAAGGCGGCATTCCCGTATGCATCGGCGCGCGAGGGGCAGACCGAACTCATGGAGACGGTGTACGCCGTCATCGCGCACGGGCGGCGGCTGTACGCCTGCGCCCCGACGGGGACGGGGAAGACCATGTCCGTCCTGTACCCCGCCGTGCGGGCCCTCGGTGCCGGCAAAACGGAAAAGGTCTTCTATCTGACTTCCAAAAACACGACCGCCGAGGCGGCGGCGTCGGCACTCCGACGCCTGTACGCGTGCGGTGCCGACGTGCGCGGTCTTTTGCTGACGGCGCGGGAGGCACTCTGCCCCCGCCGGCGGGTCTGTCGGAACGGGGAGGTCTGCGACCTCTCCCCGACGGCACCGACGCGTGAGGACGACGCCGTGCGCGAACTGCTCGACGCGCGCCTTCCCGTCGTCACGCGGGAGGAGGTGCTCGCCGCCGCCGAGCGGCATCGGGTCTGCCCCACGGAACTGATGCTGCGGTACAGTCTGTACTGCGACGTCATCATCGGGGATTACAATTACCTGTTTGACCCCGCCGTCGCCCTGCGCCGCTATTTTGAAGAAGGGGGAAACTATACCTTCCTGATTGACGAGGCGCACAATCTGGTGGAGCGTGCACGCGCCATCGGCCACACGGAGATGAGCCTCGCGTATCTTGCGCGTCTCACCGCCGCCGTACGGGGGCAAAAGCCGCTCGAAGAGGCGGTCGGTGCCTACCGTACCTTTTACGAAGAAATGATGAAACGTGCCCTGCACGGAGAAGTACGCGAGGAGAAGGACGGGGGCAGGACCGCCTTTGCCGCCCTGCACGAGATGCCGGAGGGGTACCTCATGGAGACGGCGGCACTCGCCTACACCCTCCTCGATGCTTACCGCACCGCGCGGGGAGAGGTGCGCGCCCGCCTGAAACCGTTTGTGTGGGAACTCAAACGCACGGCGGACAACCTCGCCGCCTACGACGAGCACGGAATCGTGTTTCTGCGCCTTTCCGGGGGGGATCTCACGGCAGAGACCGTTCTGCTCGACCCCGCCGCCGCCATCGATCGGCGGCTCTCACTCGGGCGGAGTGCGGTCCTGTTCTCCGCGACCCTCTCGCCGCTCTCCTATTATCGCACGGTGCTCGGCGGTCGCCCCGGTGATCGGGAACTGGAACTGCCCTCGCCGTTCGATGCGGGGCATCTCGCCGTCGCCGTCATGGACAGGATCTCGACACGGTATTTGGAGCGGGAAACGACGGTGCGCGCCGTCGTGCGCGCCATTCTGACCGCCGTCAAGGCGAAGCCGGGGAACTATATGGTATTCTGCCCGTCGTACGCCTATTTGATGCGCCTTTCCGAGGCCCTGAAAAAGGCGGTGCCCGCCCTCGATGTGCTGACGCAAAAACCGCACATGAGCGCGTCGGAGCGCGCCGCCTTTCTCGACCGTTTTGACGCGAACGCGAAACGGGCACTCATCGGTTTCTGCGTGATGGGCGGCATATATTCCGAGGGCATCGACCTCGTGGGGCGGCGGCTGGTCGGTGCCGTCATCGTCGGCGTGGGGCTGCCCGGTGTCTCCGACGAGCGCGAGGCGATTGCCGCCTATTTTGACGAAAAGGAAGAGGAAGGGCGCGGGTATGCCTACGTCTACCCGGGGATGAACCGCGTGTTGCAGGCAGCGGGGCGCGTTATCCGTTCCGAGGAGGACCGCGGTACGGTGATCCTCATCGACGACCGTTTTGCCTCGCCGGAATACCGGCGACTGCTCCCTGCCCACTGGCACGGACTGCATTTCGTCGGTGATACGGCGGGGCTCGCCCATCTGCTCGGGCAGTTCTGGCGGGAGGGGAAAGCATGATATACGGCGCAAGTTTTTTAAAGGACGTGTTTTTTGCCTTTTTCGGTTTCGTCACGGGCCGGAAGTTCGGGGAGTATCCCTCGGGGTATCCGCTCATCGGCGGGGTGTTGATCATCGGAGGTCTGCTCCTTTTGGCCGTCCTCGCCTCGCTCCTCGCGAGAAAGGTAAAAATGCCGCTCCCGCCCGAGGAACGCGAGGGGGGCGGGGCGTGTGAAGACGCGCCCGACGGAGCCGGGCGAGACGACGGCACGGGGGGCGACGAAAGCGGTGCGGACGACAGCGGGAGAGACGACGAAAGCGGAGAAAACAACGCAGAGAGCAACGCGGAATACGGCGTAAACAACAAGGTGGGAAACAACGAAGAGGTGCCGGAAGACCCGGCACCGCGCGGTGATTCCGACTCCTTGGCAGACGACCGGTCGTCCGGGGAAACGAAAAAGGAAGAATGACGCAGAGGCGCGGGAGACCGTGCCCATCAAAAAGGGAGATGCCGACGGCGTCTCCCTTTTCACGTTCGGTGTGTGGCGGGGGGTGAGAGGATAACGGATGCGGTGCGCGGGCGAAATGCGCGACGGGATGACGGGGTGAATATGACGCGGACGGACGCAACGAGGGTTGCACGGGCGCGGTGGACAACCGGATGCAGTCGGCGGCGCACATCGTATGGGTATCTCCCGCGCGGTCAGTCGGTATAGGCAACCGTCGCGAGGATGGGGTAACCCGCGGGGGAGAGCGAGAGCCCCGCGTAAATGCCCGCGCCGGCGGGCAGGAGATGAGAGAGGGAGAGACGCTCCTGCGGGGGGTCCTGTACGGGGGCGTCCTCCCGGCAGGGGGCGGCGGATGCGCCGTCGGATGCATCGGACGCGGGGGTGTCGGCGACCGGGCGGATGGTGAGCAGGGCACGGGCGAGGTTGCAGAGAATCTCGTTATCGCGGATCAGGAGTGCGGAGAGGGAGACCCCGGCCGGTGCGTCCGGGTCGCGATAGACCGTGCGGCGGGTCATTGCGCGGCAGTCGAGGGCGTGGATGCTGCCCCCCGCGGCAAAGTAGAGGGTCTCGCCGTCGAGCGTCGCCGTCCTGCCCGCCGACTGCCGGAGCCCGAGTGCCGCGAGGCTCTCACCGTCACAGGGGTGAGGCGCGTCCCAGGTCGCGTCGTTCCATGCGGGGTCGTCGAGTGCCCGACGCGCCGCGAGTTCGCGATCGGTCAGGAGAAAATAGGCGTGCGGGACTCTGCCGGGATAGGGCAGTTCCGTCTCGTCCCAGGTGAGGTCGAGGTGGTACCAGTCCTCTCCCACGGCAACCTGGTTCCAGGCGTGCGAGCGCGCGAAACAAGTGACCGTTTCCGCGGGTATCCCCGCCGCGCGGCAGAGCACCGTAAAGAGCAGCGCGTACGCCTGGCAGACGCCGCGGCCGCCGAGGAGCAGGGTGTAGGGGTCGACGACTTCTTCCCGCTCGTCATATGAAAAGTCGAGGATCATGCGGTCGTGAAGATCCGCAATGCGGGCGAGGGGGGCCGCTCCCGCGGGCAGGTTACCGACGTAAGCACGGACGCGGGCGGAAAAATCCTCCCGTGCGGCGGCAAGTGCTTCGCCGCGGTAACGGTAGGTCGGTGTGATCGAGACGGGGGCACCGCCCTCGCCGAGCGTGGAGACGGTATAGGCGGTGGTGACGAAAAAGAGCGCGGGGTCGGTCGCGAGCAGGCGGGAATAGACGCGCCCGATCTGCTCCTCCGTGACCCCGGAGAGGGCGGTGAGGGGCACCGTCTCCTCCTCGGCGAGAAACGCCTCGCGCAGGTGCGAGGACAGCCCCTCGTCGTCCGCGGCGGTCACGGCGGCCGCCGTCGCGGTCGGACGGCAGGCGACGAGCGGCGCGGCGGAGAGGATGAGGGCGAGGAGGGGGAGGCAGGCGACGAGGCGCGCAAACGGATGATGACGCATGGGTACCTCCGAATGGTGGCAATATCCCATAGTATGCCAAAGAGGCACCCTTTTATCCGAGCGACGGCGGAAAACCGCGCGGGGAAAGCCTGCCCGCTGTCCGGTCCGTCTGCCTGCGGGGAAAAGCCTGTCCCCCGCGGGGGACAAACGACTGCCCGCACGGGCGGGGCAGTTCCGTCCATATTTGCATCGGCGGGTGCATCGGCGGGTGTAGCCGTCGTGCACGGGGAATGAAAATGCCGCGGCGGTCGCTGCCGCCGCGCCGTACACGGGAGCGTGTCTTGTATGGACTGACTTCGGCACGGCAGGCATCGGTGTCGCTGACGCCGCGCCGTACACGGGTGCGTGTCGCATACGGCGGCGCGTGGGTACACACGCCTTGACGCGCGCGGGAGAATGTGCTACGATAAGACTGTCACAAACGGGCATCGAAGGCGAAAAGGTGCCGCCCGCGGGCATATAGCCCCCATGACCGGTGCCGCCCGGCACCCTACGATGACTTTTGCGCCCGCGGCATCGCCCGGGCGAGAGGAGACTGCCATGAAAACAACCGCCGTGCGTATTCTGTCCGTGATCATGCTCCTGGTCCTGCTGTGCTCGCTGACCGCGTGCAGTGTCAAACTGCGTCCCTTCGGCCGGCCGCAGGAGAAGGTCTGCGAGCACGAATACACCTCGACCGAGACCTATCCCACCTGTACCGAGGACGGGGAGACCGTCTCCACTTGCACCAAATGCGGGGACATTGTCCGTGAGACGATCCCGCGTCTCGGGCACGACGAACGGGAGATCGCGGCACGCCCGGCGACCTGCACCGAGCCCGGGGTCCGGGCCCCCTATCGGGGATGCTCCCGCTGTGACGACGGGCTGACGGAAGAAAACAGGATCGCCCCGCTCGGGCACGATCTCGTCACGGTCGACGCGGCGGAGGCAAACTGCAAAAAGGCGGGGCACACGGCGTACAAGGAGTGCCGGCGCGAGGGATGCTCTTATCGGGAGGGGTACGAGGTACTGCCGAGGACCGACCACGTCTTTGAAAACGGCTCCTGTACGACCTGTGGTGTACCCGAATATTCCCTTTACGCCTCCAAGCAGGCATACAACGCCCTCGGAGCACTCGAAAACGGCACGAGATTGCAGAATCTGTACACCACGATCGACGAGGAGCAGAAAAAGTACCTCTATTCGTACACATATGCTCAACCCGAAGAGAACGGCGGCACCACCTACTACATTCTCGGCAGGTATCAGGGGAACGGTCTGACGGCGGAGGAGTTGCAAACGGTGTGGACCGCCTATCGCACGGACCACCCGCTCTACTTCTGGATCTCCGCGCAGTGCCTTACGACCGATGCCGCAAAGCCTGCGCTTCTCCTCACCACGAGTGAGGCCTACGTGAACGGCCCCGACCGCGTCGCCGTCCTGAATACCGTCCTCGACGGGTTGCGCGATCTGCTCTCGGGCGTGCCCAAGACGGGAGACTACGAGATTGCGCTCGCCCTGCACAACCGCATCATCGCCCTCGTTGACTATGCGTACAAAGAGGGGACTACCGATCCGGAGGACACACCCGAAGCCCATTCCATCGTCGGCTGCTTTACCGACGGGCGGGTGGTCTGCGAGGGGTACGCCAAACTGTTCCACGCCTGCCTCAACGCGCGCGGCGTAGAGAATATGTACGTCGTCGGCACCGCCGGCGTTGGCGGCAACAGCGGGAACCATGCGTGGAACCTCGTGAAAATAGGTAAGGCGGGCTGGTACTGGTGCGACCTGACCTGGGACGATGCCCCGGGGACGGCGACGGGCTGCCGGTACGACTATTTCCTGAAAACCGACGACGAGCGCACGGACGGCAGAACGGAGGGAAGCGACCTGCCCGCGGACGGTACGTTCGCCGGGTCGCATACGCCAAACGACGCGACGCCCGGCATCGGGTATCAGTATCCGTTGCCCGACCGTGCAGGGACCCCCGTCGGCAAGTAAACGGCAAAGCCGCGCCGAGAACAAACGAATATACGGAGAGGTACCCGGTTTTTCGGGCTCCTCTCCGCATTTTTATCATCGGATGGGTACGACGGCGGCGGGGCATGATCGGGCGGACCTCCGCATAGGATAAGAGGAGACAACGGAAGGGGGACGCGCGAAATGAAACGGGGCGGGAGAGGGAAGAGATCGGCGGGCGAGAGGGAGGGGGCAAAGGCGGGCGTAAAGAAAAAAGCAGAGGCACAGGGCGCAAAAGAAACGGCAAAGGCCGTGGGTGCCGCGGAGGGGAAGCGGGCGGACGACCCGCTGCCCGCGCGGGAACTCTACCGCGAGGGGGAGGTACCGGTGCTCGACGTCAACGTCGAACTGCCTCGGGGGGAGGAACTGCCCCGCGGGGTCTGCGCCTACTATCGGGCACTGGCCGAGGCGTATGCGCGCGGTGCCCGGGAGCGACTGCTGCCCGCCGCGCGGGCGGCACTCCTCGCCCTGCCGGCGGAGCGTCGCCGCTTCGGTTTCCGCCGTTACCGCCTCGGCGTGACGGGCCGCACCGAGATACACGGAGACTACCTGCTCGTGACGCGGGAGACGGTGCTCGCGTGCGGGGCCGCGGTCCGTCGGCGGGAGGTGTGTGAGGTGTTCCGCCTGTCCTCGGGGCGGCTCACGCCGCCGCTTGCGTTCCTGCGGGACGCGTGCGGAAAACTCCCGCGCGGTATCCGCCGTTTCCGCCGCGCGGAAATGACGCTGTCGGACGGGGCGGCAATCCTTACGACCGCGCGCGGCCGTACCCTGCGCGTTCCGCTCCCGGGCGGGACGCAGGACGGCGGGGGGAAAGGAAAATGTTAACGGTTTGTCCTTGATTTTCTACGGAAAAGCGCATATACTATATACGCATTGTTTATGATAAGGGCGGAGCAACCGCCCGAGCTGCAAAGGAGAATCACGATGGCACAGCCGACCTCGCGTTTCCGCGTGCTGTCCGGCATCCTCGCCGTGGGGCAACTGGGCATCAGCCTCATCGTCCCCATCCTGCTGTTTACCGGGCTCGGCGTGTATCTGACCGAGCGGTTTTCCGTCGGGGCATGGCTCACCGTCCTCTGCGTCGCCGTCGGGGTCGTGACCGCCGGATGTACTTTTTACCGCGTCGCGAGGGAGTTCCTCGCGAGGATGCGGGCGGAGGACAAGCCCTGCCCCGGCACACCGACCGACGCGCCGGACAAAGCGGGGGCAGTACAGACCGAAAATAACGGCACCGACGCGGCATCTCCGACAGAAAGCACCGGTGCCGGCACGGTACCGACGCGGTTGTTATCGGGGGATACCCCGACCGATCATCGTCATCCGGGAGGAGACCATACATGAAAACACTTACACCCCTGCAACGCGCGACCATCCAGATGTCCGTCGGCATCGCCGTGCTGACCGTCGTCACCGAGGTCGTCTACGTCATCCTGGCCCTCGCCGTACCGACCCTCACCTATGCGTGGAGATTCACCGTCGGGAACGTCTTTATGGCGGCCATCATGGCACTCAATTTTTACCTGATGGCGCGCGGCGTCTACCAGGCAGTGGATACGGGGGATCAGGACTATGCCAAACGGCAGATCCACCTTAACCACACCGTGCGTACCATTATCTTCGTCCTTGCACTCGTCTCCTGTTTCCTGTTCGGATACGGGCTGGACGGTACGTTTCACTATGAGCCCGGCATCGCCGCGTGCATCACGGTGGCCTATCCGCAACTGACGGTTTTCCTGCTCCGTCTGACCGGCAAATTCGGCACGGGCGAGGAGACGGCCGCCGTCGGGGACGCGCCGACCGAAACCGCACCGGCGGAGGGTGCATTGACGGGCACCGATGCCGCTTCGGATGCGCCGGCGGGGACCGCCGCCGCGCAGGACGCAACGACGACCGCCGCCCCCGCGGGCGGCACGCCGACAGGTGAGGGGGATGCCGCGACGTCCGGTGCCGCCGCCGATGGCGGCGACCGCCCCCTGCCGCCGACCGATGCCGGCGGGGAGGACGCATGACGAAAACGACCCGTTTCCGCATCGTGGATGCGCTGCTCCTCGCGATGGCGGTCCTGCCTTTCGTCGGGTGCATCGTGCTGAAAATCCTGTTCACGCCCGAGACGGAGGGCATCACCGTGGCGGGGCCGCTCGTCTATCTGCGATGGGACATCAAGCCGCAACCGCTCTATATCACCGAGGCGACCGTGGTTTCGGCGGCGGTGATGATCGCGATCGTTGCCCTGTGTCTCTTCATGACGCACGGGCTCTCGGTCGAGTGCCGCACGAAACGTCAGCTCATCGCCGAAATGATCGTCGAAAAGGTCACGGACTTCGTGACCGGGAACATGGGGATGCGTTTCGTCGGTTTTGCGCCTTTCGTGGCGGCGATCCTCGCGCTCTCCGCACTGTCGAGCCTGTCATCGCTCCTCGGGCTGTATCCGCCGACGTCGGACATCAACATCGTCGCGGGGTGGGCGATCCTCGTCTTCATCCTCATGACGCACTACAAACTTAAAGGCGGCGTCGGGCACTACCTCAAAAGTTTCGGTGACCCGATCCCGATCTTTTATCCGTTCAACGTCTTTTCCGAGGTGGCGACCCCGCTGTCCATGACTTTCCGTCATTACGGCAACATTCTGTCGGGCGGCGTCATCACGGCACTCATCGGTGCCGCGCTCGCCGGGCTCTCGTCCATCATCCTCGGCTCTTTTTCCAATGCCGAGTGGTACACGACCTATATCGCGTCCATCCCCTTCCTGCGCGTCGGTCTGCCCGCGATCCTCTCCATCTATTTTGACGTGTTCAGCGGTTGCTTACAGGCGTTTATCTTCGCCATGCTGACGATGCTGAACATCGCGGGGGGCTACCCCGAGGAAGCGGCTGCCGAGCGGGCGGAAAAACGCCGGGCAAGACGCGACCGCCGACTCGCGAAACGGACGGCGAAACGGATCGCCGAAGGCGCGGGGGAGGCGACCGTCGGGGTGATCGTCCCCCCGTCGGACGTGCCGAAAGACGGGCAATGACGCCCCTCCCGACGGCGGGTGTCCCCCGGGGGTGCCGCCGACACGGAGGACCGAACAAACCGAGTTCAAAAGAAAATCAAAATACAATTTCCGGAGGAAACAACAATGATCGCTATTGCCATTATTCTCGGGTGCTGTGCGCTGGGTGCCGGCGTCGCCATGATTGCGGGTATCGGCCCCGGTATCGGTGAAGGTTACGCCGTCGGTAAAGCCTGCGAGGCCATCGCCCGCCAGCCCGAGCAAAAGGGGTCCGTGACCTCGACGATGCTGATGGGGTGCGCCATTGCGGAGACGACCGGTCTCTACGCACTCGTCATTGCCATCCTGCTCATTTTCGTTGCGCCGAACACGCTGCTCAAAGTCTGGCAGAAGTTCGTCAATGCCAACCCCGGCGTGTAAACCGGGGGACGGGAGACACACATGATCGCATTCGTGCTCGCAAGAGAGCAGATGGATGTCATTTATATCAACCTCTGGGCGATCCTCATTTCGCTCGTCAACCTGGTCCTCCTCTTCCTGATCCTCAAAAAGTTCCTCTTTAAGCCCGTGACGCGCGTTATGGCGGAGCGGCGGGCAAAGACGGACGCCATCCTCTCGGACGCCGAGGCGGCGCGCGAGGCGGCAGAGGCGGACAAGACCGCTTACGCCGCGCGTATGGCGGAGGCAGACAAGGATGCCGCGGAGGTGATCCGCCGCGCGACGGCGACCGCCACGCGGGAATCGGAGGCGATCGTCGCCACGGCGCGCGAGCGCGCCGCCGCCATCAAGAAACAGGCGGACGGGGACATCGCGCAGGAGCGGAAAAAGGCGGTCAACGAGTTGAAAGGCGAAATTTCCGATATTTCCATGACGATTGCCGAACAGGTGGTCGGGCGGGAAGTCACGCCCGAGGACCATCACGCAATGATCGATGCTTTCATCGCGGAGATGGACGACGGAGGCAACCATGCGTGACGCGGCGGCGGAATACGGCCGAGCCCTGTTTGAACTTGCCGGGGAGGGGGACGGTGACGCCATCGAGCGGGATGCAGAGGTGCTCCTCGCTGCCTTCCGCGCGTCGCCGGAATATATCCGTCTGCTCGAAACACCCGGGATCCCGACCGAGGAAAAGCGCGCCGCGCTGACGCGCGCCGCCGAGGGAGCCCACCCCTATCTGCTGAACACCCTCTGTCTGCTCCTCGACCGCTCACGCGCGGCACTCATCCCGGCGGTGCTCGCCGCGTTTCTCGCCGAGCGGCGGGAGGCGCGCGGCGAGGTCGTCGCAACGGTGGAGACGGCCATGCCGCTCACCGATAAAGAAAAAAAGGCACTGACAGTCGCGCTCTCGCGTAAATACCAAAAGACCGTGACCCTGCGTGAGGTCGTGGACGCCCGCCTCATCGGCGGCATCCGCGTCTATATCGGGGGGCAACTCCTCGACGATACGCTCCGCCGTCGGCTGGATGACATCGGTGCGCGTCTTTCGGAGACGGTACTGTAAACGAGAAAGGACTTTTTCCATGAATCTTCGTCCGGAAGAAATCAGTCGGATCATCAAAGAACAGATCCGCACCTACCGTGCCGCGACCGATCAGGCCGAGGTGGGGACGGTCGTCCTCGTCGGTGACGGTATCGCACGGGTTTTTGGACTCGATAACTGTATGGCAAACGAGCTCATCGGCTTTGACGGCGGTGCGCTCGGTATGGCACTCAACCTGGAAGAGAGTGCCGTTTCGGTCGTCCTGCTCTCCGGGGTCGATACGATCAAAGAGGGCACGGTCGCACGGCGCACCGGCAAGGTCGTCAGCGTCCCCGTCGGGGAAAAACTGCTCGGGCGCGTCGTGGACGCACTCGGTCAGCCCATTGACGGGCGCGGCCCCATCGACTACGAGACGATGCGCCCCATCGAGAGCGAGGCACCCGGGATCATCAAGCGCAAGAGCGTCAGCGTCCCGTTACAGACCGGTATCAAAGCCATCGACTCGATGGTGCCGATCGGGCGCGGACAGCGCGAACTCATCATCGGTGACCGCGGCACGGGCAAGACGACCATCGCCGTCGATACCATCCTCAATCAGCGGGATACGGGCGTGCTTTGCGTCTACGTCGCGATCGGGCAGAAGGAATCGACCGTCGCCGGGCTCGTCGAGACGCTGACGGCAGGCGGTGCCATGGCGTACACGACGGTCGTCTCCGCCTCCGCCTCCGACCCCGCCGCGCTCCAATACATCGCGCCCTATGCGGGCTGTGCAATGGCGGAGCATCTGATGGCGAAGGGGCGCGACGTGCTCATCGTCTACGACGACCTTTCCAAGCACGCGGTGGCGTACCGTGCCCTCTCCCTGCTCATCCGTCGCCCGCCGGGACGCGAGGCGTACCCGGGCGACGTCTTCTACCTGCACTCCCGTCTCCTCGAACGCGCGGCGCGCGTCGGTGAGAAGTGGGGCGGCGGCAGTCTGACGGCCCTGCCCATCATCGAGACGCAGGCGGGTGACGTTTCGGCGTATATTCCGACCAACGTCATTTCCATCACGGACGGGCAGATCTTCCTCGAAACCGAACTGTTCCACTCGGGCGTCATGCCGGCGGTCAACCCCGGCATCTCCGTCTCCCGTGTCGGCGGCAGTGCACAGATCAAGGCGATGAAGAAGGTCGCCGGGTCGCTCAAACTCCTGTACTCGCAGTATCGGGAACTCGAAGCATTCGCCCAGTTCGGCTCTGACCTCGACGCGGACACCAAGCGGCGTCTCGCCCAGGGGGCGCGCATCGTGGAGGTGCTCAAACAGGATAAATCGTCGCCCGTGCCGGTGGAATACCAGGTCGCGATCCTCTTCGCCGCCGTGCACGAGCTGTTGGGAGAAATCCCGCTCGAAATGCTCCGCGCCTACGAAAAGGGGCTGTATCTCTATCTGGATGTCCATGCGACGGACGTGCTGTTCCGCATCCGCTCGACCGGTGTCCTCTCCGACGAGGATGCCGGGACGCTGCGTGCGGCGATCGAGGCGTATAACGTCGCGTTCCTCAGCGGGGAGATGGAGGCATGACGGGGAATATCAAAGCGATCCGCACGCGGATGAAGAGCGTGGAATCCACCCGCCACATCACGCGGGCGATGCAACTCGTCGCCTCCTCCAAACTCCGTGCGGCACTGGACCGCATGGAGGCGAGCCGCTTTTTCTTCGGGGCGGTACAGGAGGCGTTCTCCGACCTCGCGGCGGGGCACACGGACTCTCCTTTCCTGACCCGGCGCACGGTCACGCACCGCTGTGTCGTCATCATCGCGGGGGACCGCGGGCTCGCGGGCGGGTATAACGCCAACGTGTTCCGCGCGGTACGCGCCGCGGATTACGACCCCAAGACCACCTCCGCCGTCGCCGTCGGGCGGCGCGCGTGCGATTTTGTGCGCGCGGAGGGCTTTTCGGAGACGGCACTCGTCGAATCGGTCGAAAAGATGAGTCGGGGGGATACCGTCGCGCTCGCCGGGACCCTGCGGGAAACTTTCCTCTCGGGGGCGGCGGACGAGATCATTCTCTACTATACGGATTATATTTCCGCCCTGACGCAGGAGGTACGCACGACGACGCTCCTGCCGCTCACCCCGAGCGGGGAGGCGGCGCACAAAAACCTCGCGGAGACGGTCTTCGAGCCTAGCCCCGCGGCGGTGCTGGACGCCATCATCCCGCAATATCTGACGGGGGTTTTATGGGGTGCGGTCGCCCTTTCACACGCCGCCGAGACGGCGGCGCGGCGAAACGCCATGGACAGCGCGACCGAAAACGCCTCGGAAATGCTCGATAAACTTTCCCTCGCCTACAACCGCGCGAGACAGGGTGCCATCACACAGGAGATCACCGAGATCGTCGCGGGGGCGGGGAGCGAATGACCGCAAGAAAGGAAGACAAGATGCA
Source organism: uncultured Eubacteriales bacterium (assembly GCA_934432675.1). Lineage (GTDB taxonomy): Bacteria > Bacillota > Clostridia > Oscillospirales > CAG-272 > UBA1740. Next base: position 66,483 of record CAKRYT010000002.1, read on the forward strand.
AGACAAGCATATCGGCAGCGTCACGCAGGTCATCGGACCCGTCATTGACGTGCGCTTCCCGGAGGGGGAGTTGCCCGCCCTGCTGAACGCCGTGGAACTGCATATCGGAGACCGCCGCCTCGTTGCGGAGGTCGCACAGCATATCGGTGACCATACGGTGCGCTGTATCGCCATGTCGTCAACGGACGGGCTGACGCGCGGCACGCCCGTCACGGACACCGGCAGTGCCATCTCGGTGCCGGTCGGGGACAAGACCCTCGGCAGAATCTTCAACGTGCTCGGGGAGCCCGTTGACGAGATGCCCGCGCCCGAGGGCGCACCGCACCGCGTCATTCACCGCGCACCGCCCGCGTTTGAGGAACAACGCTCCGAGACGGAGATTCTCGAAACGGGCATCAAGGTCGTTGACCTCATCTGCCCGTATGCCAAGGGCGGGAAGATCGGGCTTTTCGGCGGTGCCGGCGTGGGCAAGACCGTCCTCATCATGGAACTCATCAACAACGTCGCCAAACAGCACGGCGGGCTCTCGGTCTTTACCGGGGTCGGTGAGCGCACCCGTGAGGGGAACGACCTGTATAACGAGATGAAGGAGAGCGGGGTCCTCGACAAGACGACACTGGTCTACGGGCAGATGAACGAGCCGCCCGGGGCGAGAATGCGCGTCGGGCTGACCGGGCTCACCATGGCGGAATATTTCCGCGACGAGGAGGGGCAGGATGTCCTGCTCTTCATCGATAACATTTTCCGCTTTACCCAGGCGGGGAGCGAGGTGTCCGCCCTCCTCGGGCGTATGCCCTCCGCCGTCGGTTACCAGCCGACGCTCGCGACCGAAATGGGCGCGCTCCAAGAGCGCATCACTTCGACGAGCCGCGGCTCCATCACTTCGGTGCAGGCGGTGTACGTCCCGGCGGACGACCTGACCGACCCCGCGCCCGCGACCACCTTCGCCCATCTGGACGCGACCACCGTCCTCTCGCGCGATATTGCCTCGCAGGGCATCTATCCCGCCGTGGACCCGCTGGAATCCACCTCCCGTATCCTCTCGCCCGATATTGTCGGGGAGGAGCATTACCGCGTCGCACGCGACGTGCAGAGAATCTTGCAGCGGTATCGTGAGTTGCAGGACGTCATTGCCATTATGGGTATGGACGAACTTTCGGACGAGGACAAACGTACCGTCTCCCGCGCGAGAAAGATTCAGCGTTTCCTCTCTCAACCCTTCTCGGTCGCCGAGAAGTTTTCGGGCTATGAGGGCAAGTACGTGCCGCTCTCCGAGACGATCCGCGGTTTCCGCGAGATTATCGAGGGTAAGCACGACGACCTGCCCGAGTCGGCGTTCCTCTTTGCGGGGACGATCGACGACGTGATCGAACACGCCAACGCGTGAGGTGTCGTGATGAGCGTATTTCACTTGGAGATCGCCGCCCCCGACGGGAAGATGTACGACGGCGATGCCTATATGCTATCTCTCCGCGGCATTGACGGGGAACTCGCCATTCTGCCGGGGCATATCCCGTTTGTGACCGCGCTCGCACCCGGGGCGGTGCGCGTCTACCCCGCGAAGGATGCCGTCCCGCGCGTGGGGCACGCCACGGGCGGGTGCCTGACCGTCTCGCCGAACGGGACACGTCTGCTCGCCGCCGACTTTGTCTGGGAGAAGTGACAGGACTCCCACGCGTGAGCGGTATGGCATCGCCTCACTTGTGAGGACCGGTCGTTGCATCCGGTCCGACGAAAAAGAAATACAAGGAGCCGCCCGGTTTTCCGGGCGGCTCCTTGTGTTTTTGGTTTGTTTGTGTCACCGACTCTTGGGGTAGCGGGTCGCATCATCCTCCGGCAGACAGAACGGGAGGACACCCGTAAGGGGCGAGAAACAGCAGGCAAACGACCTTCCTGCCGGCACCGATCGGGCATCCCCCGGCGGAGGTCACGGATGAGGGGCGGTGGTTTCGGCCCCGCAACGGTTGCAGAACGGCATAGAGTCGTTCCTCTCTTTTACGTGATGTCTGTCAGGTCGTAGTGTTTCAGCCAGTCGTCCGCCACACGGGCAACTCCGGCGAGGCATTTTTCGTCGAACGGGCTATCGAGCCCCGCCTCGCGGAGCAGGTCGGTGAAGACGCGACTGCCGCCTTGTTTCGTGTATGCCATATAGTAGTGCCACGCGTCGTCGAGGCTCCCCTGCATCTTTGCCCAGATTTCAAGAGCGACGGTCTGTGCAAGGCAGTAGTCGATGTAGTAGAACGGGCTGGAATAGATGTGATGCTGTCTCTGCCAGCCCATGGCGTCACCGTAGAACGGGATGTCACCCAGTTTCACCCACGGCATATAGACGGCGAGGAGTTCCCGCCAGACCTCGTGCCGCTCGGCAGGGGTGAGGTCGGGCTTTTCATACACGACGTGCTGGAAGTGGTCCACCATCGTGCCATAGGGGATGAAGGTCAGCGCGCCCGACAGATGGCTGTAATAGAATTTACGCGTGTCGGCACCGAAAAAGCCCTCCGCCCAGTTCCAGGCGAGAAATTCCATCGACATGGAGTGCACCTCGCACCCCTCCAAGGTCGGGAGTGCCGTGCCGGCGGGGATGCGGTCGCGGTTGAGATACGCGGCGAAGGCGTGCCCGGCCTCGTGCGTGACCGTTTCGACGTCGCCGCGGGTGCCGTTGAAGTTGGCGAAAATGAAGGGGACGCCGTAGTCGCGGATCTCCTCGCAATAGCCGCCGCCCGCTTTGCCCTCGGTGGAGAGGACGTCCAGCAGTTCGTTATCCAGCATCATGCGGAAGAAGGCACCCGTCTCGGGGGAAAGGGCGTCGTAAAAGGTGCGCGCGTGGGCAAGGATGCCGTCCGCATCCGTCACCGGTTTCGGGTTCCCCGAGCGGAAGGCGAGGGCGTTGTCCGCGAAGTTCATGGGATAGGATTTACCGAGCCGTTTGGCCTGCTCGCGATAAATGCCGTCTGCGAGCGGGACCACGTACCGTATGACGGCGGCGCGGAATTTTTCCACGTCCTCCTTGGTATAGCAGTTGCGCCCCATGCGGTCGTAGCCGAGGGGAACGTAGTTTTCGTAGCCGAGTTTGCGCCCCATGGTGTCGCGCAGGCGGACGAGCCGGTCGTAGAGTGTATCGAGTTCCTCCCGGTGCGCGAGGTACCAGTTCCCCTCTGCCTCCCAGGCGGCCCTGCGGCGGTCGTCATCCGGGTCGTTCTTGAAGGGGGAGAGCTGCGAGAGGGTATAGACACCGCCCTCAAAGGGGATCTGCGCCGAGGCGAGCAGTTTTTCGTACGCCTGCGTCAGGTCGTTCTCCTCCTGCAACTCCGGCACGATCGCCGGGGAGAAAGAGCGGAACTCAATCTCCGCGTTACGGAACATGACGTCCCCGTATTCACGGGTAAAGTCGGCACGATAGGGGCTTTCGAGCATGGCCTTGGTCCACGCCTGCGAGGTCTCCCCGAGGGCGGGCATCGCCGCATTCCAGAATTGGAGTTCGCCGTCGTAAAACGCGTCCTTCGTGTTGATGGAATGACGGATGTAGGCGAGGGCGTAGAGCGTCTGGATGTGGGAGGAGAGTTTCTCCTCTTCGAGAAACACCTGTTTTGCCTCCTCATAGGTTTTTGCCGCGAGGAGGGCGGCGGTCAGCGTTTCGAGACGGTGCCGGAGGTCGTCGGTGTCGGGTCTTGCATAGGGCATTTCGGAAAATTTCATGGGGTTCCTCCTGAAAAAATTGATAGGATCGGGTGTGGTATCGGGGGCGGATACGGGAGACCGTCGTCGGGTGCGGTGCGGGAGATTTTACGTATGCGGGCAGATCAGCATCCCGAGGATGGCGGAGAGAAGGATCAACAGGATGGGGGAGAGGGCACGCCGCCGCCACGCGCGCGAGGCACCGTCAAACGCGACGAGGCAGAAAAGGATGAGCAGGACCGCGGGGTCGGGCGTGACCGAGACGGTACCGCGGAGCGAGCCGAGGGAGAGGCAGGCAGAGAGGCCGAGGATCAGGGCGGTGCCGAGGATGAGCCCGACGACCGTCGGGCGGACGCCCGAGAGAAACGCCTCCACGCCGCGGTACCGGAGGAGGTTTCCGAGCAGTGCGGCGATGAGCAGGATGATGAGAAAGGCGGGGAGCACGACGCCGACCGTCGCCACCAGTGCCCCGGGGAAACCCGCCTGCGAGGAGCCGATAAAGGTCGCCATATTGACGGCGAGGGGGCCGGGCGTGGACTCGGACACGGCGATGAAGTCGAGAAATTCACCCTCCGTCAGCCAGCCGTGCGAGAGCACCTGCTCCCGCACGAGGGAGATCATGCCGTAGCCGCCGCCGAAAGAGACGGTGCCGATGAGGAGAAAGGTCAGGAACAGTTGGAGCAAAATCATCGCCCGTCACCTCCCCGCCGTGCGCGGCGGACAAGGTAGGCGGCAACGCCGACGACCCCGCCGATGAGGATAAAGAACACAGAGGAAAAACGCACCGAAAACAGCGACAGCAGGACAAGTGCCGCCGCCGTGACGAGTGCGAGGGTCCGCCCGAGCGGGTCACGCCCGAGTCCCCGGAACAGGCGGATGCCCGCCGAGGCGATGAGGTACACGACCGCCGCCTGCACGCCGCGGAAGGCGTACGCCACGTAGGTGAGCGAGACGAAACGGTCGAAAAAGAGCGAAATCGCCCAGATGATGAGAAAGGCGGGCAGGCAGACGCCGAGGGTGGCGACGGCGGCACCGGGCACGCCCGCGAGGCGATAACCGACGTAGGTCGCGCTGTTCACGGCGATGGGGCCCGGGGTGGACTCCGCGATCGCCGTCATGTTGAGGAACTCATCCTGCCCGAGCCAGCCGCGTTTCGTGACCAGTTCGTTTTCGAGCAGGGCGGTCATGGCATAGCCGCCGCCGAAGGCGAAGAGCCCGATTTTCAGCATGGTGAGGAAAAGGCAGGGGAGCAGGCGTCGCCCGCTGCGCGGGGCGTTGACTTTTCGGTCTGGCTCCGCGCCGTCTGCCGGGGTGTATGCCGCGTTATCCGTTACGCCGGGGGGTGTGCCGCCTGTCGAGGTGTCTGCCGTAACGTCTGCCGCGGTATCCGTCGCGTCGGGGGGTACACCGTCTTTTGCGGCGTGTAACGCGCCGTCATCGGTGGGCAAATGCTTCATTTTTGGGAGAGCCCCCCTCACATTTTCTCAAAATGGGTGATGTCGCTGACGAAGACGGTGGCACCGCCGACGGGAATCGTCGCCGTCGTGGCAAGGGGCGTATGTACCGAACTCGTGTGCATGGAGGGCATCTGTGCGGGCTCCATGCGGCGGGCGCAGTGGGTGCGGATGATGCCGAGCGTCTCATCCAGGCGGTCGTCGTCGATACCGATGAGCAGGGTCGTGTTCCCTGCGCTGAGGAACCCGCCGGTACTCGCCATTTTGGTGAAGGCGACGCCTGCCTCACGCAGGGCGTCGCAGACGAACGGGGCATCCTTTTTGTGGACGATGGCGGTAATCATTTTCATGGTACGGTCTCCTTTCACGCGATAATAAAATCGTTTGGGTCACGTCGGGGTGTGCGTGGTCCGCCGGGGTGTCGTCAACCCGGGCGGCCGGGGTCCGTGGGCACGAGTCAGGGGGTGCTTCCGGACGCTGTATTTACGCCTCCTCTGAGGGTGCCTCGGGTGCCTCCGCGGCGTAGCGGGCGAGCAGGTAACGATGGAGGAAAAACCAGCCGATGCCGAGGAGCAGGTAGAGGATGGAGCCCACCTGCGAGGGGGAGAGGGTGCCGCCGAAGATCTGCCCGCGGTCGTCGCCGCGGAAAAATTCGATGATAAAACGGAAGATGCCGTAGGCAACGAGGTAGATGCTCAACGTGTAGGGGCACTTCCATTTGAGGACGAGCAGGGTGAGGACGGCAAAGAGCAGGAACAGAAACGCCGCCTCAAACAGCTGGGTGGGCAGGCGGGTGCCGGAGACGTTTTTGAACTGCACCCCGAAGATCGAATCCGTCTCGCGCCCGTAGCAGCAGCCGGCGAAGAAACAGCCGATGCGCCCGAATCCGTGTGCCACGGTGATGCAGCAGGGGATGACGGGCAGGATGTCGAGCAGGTGGAGTTTCAGGCGTTTCCTGAGGAGGAAATACACGATGAGGAAGAAACCCGCGCCGCCGATGAGCCCGGGGACGACGGTAATCCCGCTCCCGAGATCAAATCCTCCCGCGGGGTTTTTGATGTAGTTCAGCGTGGCCTGCACGAGGGCGGCGACACCGAAACCGACGAGGATGGAGAACACGCCGTCGTAGAAACAGAAATCCACGAGCCCGGTCGCGACTCCGAGGCGTTTCGAGTAGAGATACAGCACGAGAAAGCAGGCGAGGATGCCGACGGCAATCATAATGCCGTACATATGGACATTCCAGAAGAGGGCGTCCGGTAACATGGGAAAACTCCTTTCGGTGTGGGAAAATCGCGGCGGGCGAGCCGCCGGGAGAGTAGGATAAACGCGAAAAACGGGCGAGCCGCCGTGCGGCGGGGCAGGTGACGGAGATGCGGGTGCAACCGCCCGATGGCGGGGGTCGCGGTGCGGTCGGCGGGACAAATAATGTATCCTGTCGGCGGAGCCCACGCATCCTGTCGAACGAGGCGTATCCTGTCGGTCAGTCGGCGGACGGCCCGGCAGTGCCGCGGAAAGAGGCGACCCCTCGGGTGAGCCGACGGAGCCCTTCGAGGACGGTCGCGCGCGGAGCGGCGACGTTCATCCGCAAGAACGGGCGACCGACCTCCCCGTACACGCCGCCCGCCGTGAGATACAGCCCCGCCGCATGGCGGAGGTGGTCGGCGAGGGGCGCGGCATCGGGGGTGATGCGCGAGGCGTCGAGCCAGAGCAGGTAGGTCGCGTCGCCACCCACCACGCGGAGGTCGGGGCATTCCCGCGCGAGCGTCTCACGCACGAGGCACTTGTTTTCGTACAGGTAGGCACGGAGGGCATCCAGCCACGGTGCCCCCTTCGTAAACGCCGCGACGGCGGCGGTGACGGCAAAGGCATTCGGCTCTGCAACCTCGTCGGTGTTGAGTCCGCGTTCGACGCGGTGCCGCAGGGTCGGGTCGGGGGTGACGACGCACGCCGTCTGCAACCCGGCGAGGTTGAACGCCTTGGTCGGGGCAAGGAGCGTCACGCTGTTTTCCCGGCATTCCTCCGAGACGGACGCAAAGGGCGTATAGGAGAGACCGGGGTCGGTGAGGTCGCAATGGATCTCGTCCGACACGACGATGACGTGATGCTTCCTGGCGAGCGCGCCGATCCTCGCGAGCGTTTCGCGGGGCCAGATTTTGCCCACGGGATTATGCGGGTTACAGAGAATCATCATGGAGGTCTCGGGGTCGGCGAGCCCCGCCTCCAAAGCCGCAAAATCGACGTCGTAGGTGCCGCCCTCGTAACGGAGGGGGCAGGCCAGGAGGTGCCTGCCGTTGTTGACGACGGAGTTGAAAAAGATGTTATAGACGGGGGTCATGACCAGCACGTTTTCCCCGACGGTGGTGAGTTTGCGGACAACGGAGGAGAGCGCGGGGATGACGCCGGTCGTAAAGGTCAGCCACGCGGGGGCAAAGGTGACGCCGTGGCGCGTCTGCCACCAGTCACAGTAGGCGCGGTACCATGCCTCCGGCACATCCGAGTAGCCGAAGACGCCGTGCGCGAGCCGTGCGGCGAGTGCGTCCCGGACGGCGGGGGCGGTCATGAAGTCCATGTCCGCAACCCACATGGGGAGTTCCCCCGCGGGCACGTCCCATTTGAGTGAGTCGGTCCCCCGGCGGTCGACGGGAGTGTCGAAATCGAAGGCAGTCACGTCACACGTCCTCCCGCACGATGATGGTGGTCTTCCCGGGGTCGACACGGTCGCGGTCGATCGTGAGGGTGCCGATGTGATCGGCGCGGATGATGCCGCCCGAGGGGTTGAGCACGCTGTCGACGGAGCCCGTGATGTCGGCATCCACCGTCGAATATTCAAAGGCGAGGGTGGTGTTCACGAGCCGACAGTTTTTGAGGGTCAGGCGGTCGATATAACAGAAACCTTGGAGGCTCTCGACCGTGCAGTTCACCAGTGTCAGGCACTTTGCGTTCCAGCCGAGATATTCCCCCGCGATATACGAGTCGCAGACCGTGACGTTTTCACTGTTCCAGAAGGCGTCTTTGGTGAGCAGTCGGGAGGAACGGAGCGTGACATCCCGGGCACCGTCAAAGGCGTAGTTGCCTTCCAGGTGCAGTTCCTCCGCGTCCACCCCTTCCGCGTTCATGAGGAGATAGTCGCCGCGCGCGTCCAGGCGGCGGATGGTGACGTCGCGGCAGGACCACAGCGTCTCGGCGGCGTCCGTCATCGTGACACCCGTGAGGGTGATGCCGCGCGAGCGGCGGAAGGTCTTGGGCGCGTGGATAACGGTATCGCGGACGGCGATGTTCTCGGTGTACCAGATGCCCGCGCGGGCATTGTCCGAGAGGGTACAGTCCGTGAGGGTGATGTCGTGCCCGTACCACAGCGGGTATTTCCAGCGGAAAGTGCATCCGGAGAGGGACAGGCGGGCACTCTCTTTGAGCGGGGACTCGCCGTCCTCAAAAATGCAGTCGGTGAGCGTCAGGTCCCGGGCACCGAACAGTGCCCGCTCACCCGTGTAAATTTTGTTTGCAAAAGTTTCCATGTTTCGACTCCCGGAGTTTTGCTTGTCTTTATTGTACCACCGCGCGCGGAAAATAGCAATGCACATTCTATGAATTGTTACCCGCGCGCGGTGGGGCGGAGCGGGCGCGACGCGGAAACGTCGGCAGAGACGGTCAGTCGGACGGGAGACGGAAAGCAAAGCCGGAGAAGCAGGGGAGGCAGAGGCATCAGGGGGGCGGAGCGGGCGCGACGGGAAAACGCATGGACGGAACGGACGAAAAACGGCGGTGGCGAAAAGAGACGCTGCCGGGGAAAACGGGGTAAAAAAACACGGCGTTGTGCCGGAAAAACCGGGCACAACGCCGTGACATGACTTGCACGGACCATGAAAATTATTTCAACTGGGAGACGGCGTCCGAGATGGTCTTTTCCAGTGCCTCTCTGCCGTAGCGGTCCACGTCGTCGCGGCTGCGCGGCTCGTGGGTCAGGCATCCGGCACCGCCGATACAGCCGCCGATGCACGCCATGCCCTCGATGAAGTTGGCATCGAGCAGCCCCTTGGATTTTTTGAGCAGTGCGACGCGGCACGCCTCAATCCCGTCGCAGGCGCAGGCGTTCAGGGCAAAGTCGGTGAGCCCCTGTTCTTTCAGCCCCTCGGCGACGGCATCGGAGAGCCCGCCCGAGCGGGCGAAGATGCGCCCGTAGTAGGAGGCGTTGTCCAGGACCCCCTCGGGGAGGGTGGTGATGTCGATGTCGCGGCTGTCGAAGAGTGCTTGGAGTTCTTCAAAAGTCATTGCCACGTCGACGTAGGGTTTCACTTCTTCCTTCTGTACCTCTGCTTTCTTTGCCGTGCAGGGGCCGATGAAGACCACCTTCGCACCCGGGTCGGTCTCCTTGATATACTTGGAGATGGTCGCCATCGGCGAGAGGTTATGCGACACGAACGGCAGGAGGTCGGGGAAGTTCTTGTGGATGTAGTCGACAAACGCCGGGCAGCAGGAACTGGTCAGGAATCCCTTTTCCGCAAGTTCGCGCGATTCCGCCTCCGCCACCATGTCGGCACCGAGTGCCGCCTCAATGACGGCGTGGAAACCGAGTTCTTTGAGCCCCGTGATGACCTGCCCGAGTTTCGCATAGGTAAACTGGCTGGAAATCGACGGCGCGACGACGGCGTAGGTCTTGTACTTCCGGTTGTCCTCGCTCTTTTTCAGGAGGTCGATGACGTTCAGGATAAAGGATTTATCCGTGATGGCACCGAACGGGCACTGGTAGACGCAGGCACCGCAGGCAATGCACTTCGACCCGTCGATGGTCGCCGCTTTCTCCTCGTTCATGGAGATTGCCTTGACCTTGCAGGCGTTCTGACACGGACGCTTGCGCCCGACGATCGCCGTAAAGGGGCAGACCTTGGAGCACGCGCCGCACTCTTTGCACTTGGTCTTATCGATGTGTGCGACGTGGTTCTGGTCGAACGAAATGGCACCGAAACGGCAGACGTCCTCGCAACGGTGCGCGAGGCATCCGCGGCAGGCGTTCGTGACCTCGTAGCCGCCGACGGGGCACTCGTCGCACGCGATGTCGATGACCTCGATCACGTTCGGATTGCTCTTGTCGCCGCCCATGGCGATCTTGACGCGCTCGGCGAGGATGGCACGCTCCTTATAGACGCAGCAACGCATGGTCGGTACCTTGCCGGGGACGATGGTCTTCGGGATGTCGACCGCGCTCTCGGGCAGGCGGTCTGCCCATGCCTCGCGCGCGACCTCGCGCAGGACCTTATATTTGAGGTGCTGTACTTTGGTATCAAACTTTTTCATTTTCGGGTTCCTTCATCAGAAATAACTGACTTTGATTCGTTTTCCCATCCTGACAAGGCAATCGGACAGTTCTTTCACCAGATTCATCTTGATGTTGAAGTTGATGGGCAGATCGGGATTCTGGTGGGCGGGGTTGACGGCTCTGCCGACGAAGAAATTGATGTCGGTCGCCTCTTCAAAGAGCATGCGCGCGATCATGGATGCGCCGTCGTGGCGGAAGTTCCACTGCTCGTAACTCTTGTTGTCGCTGAGATAGTCCTTCGCGTACTCGACCACGCGGTTGACCGTAATGACCCCCTCGGTCACGAGGTCCACGCCGTCGATCTCCGCCGTGGGCGGAATGTCACTCTGTTCAAAATTGAGTCCCACGCGCACGGGCTTGCCGAGGTATTTCGCCACGATCGAAGAGGTAGTGCCGCCGCAGACGATGTGCTTCCCCTCCTTGGAGAAGAAGAGTGCCATCATGCGGTTGCAGTCGTCGCGGTTGGAGGGGGGGCCGAACAGGAGATTCATCGGCACGCGCCGCCGTATCTTCACGATGCAGGCGGTGGCGTCATCCCCCGGTTTTCCGCCGTAGAGGCGGTTGCACTCGTCGATGAGCATGGTGGAGAGCGTCTTGGCGGTATAGCCGCCCGCGGCGTTCGCCTCCATGAAACCGATGATGTCCTCCCGCTTCCAGCCGAAGTTGTAGGTCAGCCCCAGCCCCGCGTGCGGACAACCGTCGCTCATGAGGATGAAGATGTCCTCCTCTTCCAGGCGAATGACGGACTTGTAGATCTTTTTGCCCCCGATGGACATTTCGGTCTTCGGGTAGTCGTAGTTTTTGCCCCCGCGGAGCAGGATGACGAGGGGATTGTCAAACTGAATGACCTCCGCCTCGCTGTTGTTCACGAGGTGCAGGATGGTAAAGGTGGAGTAGGCGACCCCGCGCACCGAGCAGATCGGCAGGGTGGCGGCAATCGTCTCGACACAGTCTTCCAGCGACAGTCCCTGTGCCATCATGGTGGAGATGATCTTGGAGGTCAGAGTGGAGAGGATGCTCGCCTTGACCCCCGAGCCGAGGCCGTCCGCAAGGACGACCACGGTCGAATTTTCCGATTGCTCGACGACGTCCACGTGGTCGCCGCAGAGTTGCTCGCCGACGTGGTTGACACTTTGGTAGCCGATATCGGCACAGAGTTCATTCATCGGCGATGGATTCCTTCAACTTTGTCAGGGCGATCTTGGTCTCTGCCGCGGTCTCCCCGAGCAGAGAGGCGATCTCCTGCACGATCCGCATCTGCTTATCGACGACCTTATCGGCGATGTCGATCGTCTGCTCGCGGATCGTTTCTTTCTTTTTGCGCTCGTCTTCCTCGCTCGTCACGTCACGCATGATGCAGATGAGCAGGTGGTAGGCGCGGTCATAGATGACCGTCTCCTCGACGAATTTGCCGTATTCGGCAAGATACACGCGGCGGTCGCGCACGTCCTCTTTCGATTCCAGCACTTCCAGGAACACTTTGGGGTCCAGGATCCTGACGACCAGGTCCCCGAGAATGTCGGATGCCGCACGGATGTTCATAATCTTACGCGCCGCAGTGTTGATCTGTTGCACTTCGAGTTTTTCGTTGAGCACGATCAGGCCGTTCGGCGTATTGTTGACGATGCTGTCGGAGAAACTCTCGGCTTTCTCTTTGAGGTAGGGCAGGCACATGGAGACTTCCGCCTTGCCCTGGTAGATGGCAATCGCTTTCTCGCGGCAGGTGTTGTACCCGCAGGAGCCGCAGTTGAGCTCGTCCTCCTTCCGGGTCTTGCCCATCTGGCGCAGAATCTCGGCTATCTCGTAGTCCGAGGGCATCTGCGCGCGGCGTTCGATGGGGGCAAACTGCTTTTGCAACTCGGTGAAGTCCGGCTGCGGGACGGGGAAGTCCCGCTCCCCGGCAAACCGCGCGACCGCCGTATAATCCTTGACGGGGGAGCGGTGGTACTTCTCCATGACGGGCCCGCCGATGCAACTGCCGATGCAGGCGGACATTTCGATAAAGCAGTGATGAATTTTTCCGCTCTCGATGTCGCGGAGTGCCGCCATGCAGTTCTCCACGCCGTCAACGGCGAGATACGTATATTCCGGGAGGGTCTCCGTCATGGTTTTCAGGATACCGCCCGTGGTGGGGAAAAAGCGCGCCCGGCTCTCGGGGTCCGCGTCGGTCTCGCGCTCCGGCGTGATGCCGGCGGCGGTGAACCACTCGGTGAGTTCCTCAAAGGTGAGGACGGCGTCGACGATCCCCTCGTAATACTCCGCCTCGTCCTTCTTGGCGACGCAGGGGCCGATGAAGACCGTCTTCGCGTTCGGGTAGCGGCGTTTCAGATCCGTGCAGTGCGCCTGCATCGGGGAGAGCACCTTGGCAAGGTAGGGGAGTTCCGCCGGAAAATACTTCTGGATCAGGAGGTTGACGGAATGGCAGCAGGAGGTGATGACGATGTCATGTTCCTCCTCGCGGAGCATCCGCTCGTACTCCCGTTTGACCATCGTGGCTCCGACGGCGGTCTCCTCCGCGTCGGCAAAACCGAGTTTTTGGAGGGCGCGGCGCATCGCCCCGATACCGACACCGTCGTAATTGGCGACGAAGGACGGCGCGAGGCTGACGTAGACCGGGTCACCGGAGGCGAGGAGCACTTTGACTTTCTCCACCTCGCTCGTGATTTCCTTGGCGTCCTGCGGGCAGACGACGAAACACTGGCCGCAGAGGATGCACTCGTTCCCGATAATATGCGCCTGATTGCCCGAGAAGCGGATGGACTTCACCGGGCAATGGCGGATACACTTATAGCAGTTCTTGCAGTTGGATTTTTTCAGCGTCAGACAGGTGGACACGGGTTAACTCCTTTCCCTCTCGACGGCGGGCATGATCGTATCCCGGAAAAAATCGGCGAAGGTCTCGGGGGTGATGCCCGTATAGATGTCGTCGCCGACCGTGACCGTCACGCCGATGCGGTTGCATTTGCCCGTGCAGAAACTGCCCGAGAGGACGATCTCGTCTTCCAGGTGATTTTTTTGGATCGCCGTCTCCATCATGGAGACGATCGTCGGGGCACCTTTCAGGTGGCAGGAACTACCGACGCAAACTTGTACGAATACCATAACGGCGTCTTATGCCTTTGCGAGGATTTCTTTTTCGAAAAATTCCCTGACCGTCTCCGGGGTAACGGAGAAGAAGGCATCGTCCACCGTCACGCAGACGCCTTCCCGGCATTTGCCCATGCAGAAAGTACCGCCGAGTTCGACTTTGTCTTTCAGACCGTTTTCGGAGATGAGGTATTGGAGGGTCTCGACGACCTGACGTGCGCCTTTCAGATGGCAGGAGCTACCGATACAAACCGTAACTTTCATAATTCATTCCTTTTCTGTCATGCATAATAGAATGCGCCGGGCGGTACCGCCCGGCGCGGCGGTGCGTTTAATCGTAATCGACGACGTTTACCCAGGAGAGCAGGAACTGACGCTCTTTCTCGTTGCCCTTCACGGACTGGGAGGCGGCAACGATCGGCATCCATTTCTGCACGTACTGCTTGGCGGTATCGCTCTTCTTGCAGAAGAGGTCGAGGTAGGCGTTCGCCCCGTCAATGTCCCCTGCGAGCCAGAAGAGCAGGTAGGTGCGCGCCACGTCTGCGGAGGCGTTGCCCTGCGTGACGTGCGACCAGTCGAGGATGTACGGCGTGCCGTCTTCGGAGATGATGATGTTCGAGGGATTGAAGTCCCCGTGGCAGACCTTATTGTGTTTCGGCATGCTTTCGAGGCGGGTATGCAGGTCGTAGCGCGTGGTGGCATCCAGATCTGCGGCACTGATCTTGCGGTTCATCTTGTCTTTCAGCTTGGTCAGCAGGGGGCAGGTGTGGCTGTGCACATCCATTTGGAGGTCGACGAGCAGTTCGAGGTACTCGTTCTTCTTCTCCGGGTTTTCCTGCATGAGCTGCGCGAGGGTCTTGCCCTTGATGTATTCCGAGACGATTGCCCACTTGCCGTCAATCGTGAGGACCTCTTTGATCTTCGGGATACGGATGCCGGTCTCCTCGATGCGCGCCTGGTTGAGCGCCTCGTTCAGGATATCGGCCTTGGAATAATCACTGTCAAATACCTTAATGCAGTCGGCACCGTCGCGGTACACGGTTTTGTTGTTTCTTACCGCAATCACTCTGTCCAGTTTCATCGTATCTCTTGACACTCCTTACTGTTTCTTTTTCGCGGCGTTTTTGCGATACACGCGTTTGAAGTCTTCGGCGTCCTCGGTCGCGATGACCTGCGTTTCATCCGGCTTCTCCACCTCGGTGAAGGTCTTGCCGTAGTACGCGTCGAGGTACATCTGCTTGATCTCGCTCATGAGCGGGTATCTCGGGTTGGCACCCGTGCACTGGTCGTCGAATGCCTGCTCGGTCATGGCGTCGAGGCGGGCGAGGAAGTCTGCCTCATCCGGCACGTAGTCGCGGATGGTGGGCTTGATACCGACGCGCGCTTTCAGCGCATCGATGGCGGCAATGAGGTTTTCGAGTTTCTCCTTGTCGTTTGCCCCCGTGATGCCGAGGGAGTCCGCCACTTCCGCGTAGCGGGCGAGGGTGTGCGGGTAAGCATACTGCGAGAAGGTACCCATCTTGGTCGGGACCTCTGCCGCGTTGAAACGCAGCACCTCATCGATCATGAGCGCGTTGGCGACACCGTGGGCGATGTGGTGGAAGGCACCGAGTTTGTGTGCCATGGAGTGGCAGACACCGAGGAAGGCGTTGGCGAATGCCATACCTGCCATGGTGGCGGCGTTTGCCATCTTTTCTCTTGCCTCAATATCCATCTGCCCGTTGTCGTAGGCACGCGGCAGGTAGGTGAAGATGGTTTTCAGGGCGCGGAGCGCGAGACCGTCGGTGTAGTCGGTCGCCATGATGGACGCATACGCTTCCAGCGCGTGGGTCACGGCGTCGATACCGGAGGCGGCAGTCAGGCCGCGGGGCGCGGACATATGGAAGTCGGTATCGATGATTGCCATCTTCGGCAGCAGTTCGTAGTCGGCGAGCGGGTACTTGACACCCGTGGACTCGTCGGTGATGACGGCGAACGGCGTGACCTCGGAGCCGGTACCGGCAGAGGTCGGGATGGCGACGAAGTAGGCCTTTTCACCCATCTTCGGGAAGGTGTAGACACGCTTTCTGATATCCATGAAGCGCATCGCCATGTCGAGGAAGTTCACTTCCGGATGCTCGTACATGACCCACATGATCTTGCCGGCGTCCATCGCGGAGCCGCCGCCGAGAGCAATGATGACGTCCGGTGCAAAAGCGGACATCTGCTTGGCACCCTCTTTCGCACAGGCGAGGGTCGGGTCGGGCGCGACGTCGAAGAAGGTCGCGTGCTGAATGCCGAGGGCATCGAGTTTATCGGTGATCGGCTTCGTGTAGCCGTGCTGGTAGAGGAAACTGTCGGTAACGATGAACGCCTTTTTCTTGCCCATGACGTTCCCCAGTTCATCGAGGGCGACGGGCAGGCAACCCCGTTTCAGATACACCTTCTCGGGTGCGCGGAACCACAGCATATTTTCTCTCCTCTCGGCGACAGTCTTGATGTTGATGAGGTGCTTGACCCCGACGTTCTCGGAGACGCTGTTACCGCCCCACGAGCCACAGCCCAGCGTGAGCGAAGGCGTGAGTTTGAAGTTGTAAAGGTCGCCGATACCGCCCTGGGAGGAGGGGGTGTTGACGAGGATACGGCAGGTCTTCATACGCTCACCGAATTCGGCGAGCTTCGCTTTTTCGGTCGAGGCGTTGAGGTAGATCGAGGAGGTGTGGCCGTAGCCGCCGTCCGCGATCAGGCGTTCTGCTTTGGAGAAGGCATCCTCGATATCCTTCGCACGATACATGGCAAGGACAGGGGAGAGTTTCTCGTGGGCGAACTCCTCGGAGAGGTCGACGCTTTCCACCTCACCGATGAGGATCTTGGTACCCTCGGGCACCGTCACCCCGGCGAGGGCGGCAATCTTCTGCGCGCGCTGACCGACGATCTTCGCGTTCAGTGCACCGTTGATGATGATGGTCTTTCTGACCTTTTCGGTCTCCTCGGGGGAGAGGAAGTAGCAGCCGCGTGCCGCGAACTCCGTCTTGACGGCATCGTACACGCCGTCGAGCACGATGACCGACTGCTCGGAGGCGCAGATCATACCGTTATCAAAGGTTTTCGAGTGGATGATCGAGTTGACGGCGAGCGTCAGGTCCGCCGTATCGTCGATGATGGCGGGCGTGTTGCCGGCACCGACGCCGAGGGCGGGCTTACCGGAGGAGTACGCCGCCTTGACCATGCCGGGGCCGCCGGTCGCGAGGATGATGTCCGCCTCTTTCATAATCAGGTTGGTCATTTCGAGCGAGGGGGCGTCGATCCAGCCGATGATGCCCTCCGGGG
Organism: uncultured Eubacteriales bacterium; assembly: GCA_934432675.1. Lineage (GTDB taxonomy): Bacteria > Bacillota > Clostridia > Oscillospirales > CAG-272 > UBA1740. The sequence goes on from CAKRYT010000002.1 coordinate 83,325, forward strand.
CACCTGCCTTGACAGCCGCTTCCAGCACGACTTTCGCCGCCGCGATGGTCGACTTCTTGGCTCTCGGGTGCGGGCTGATGATGATGCCGTTACGCGTTTTCAGGCAGATGAGCGTCTTGAAAATCGCCGTGGAGGTCGGGTTGGTCGTCGGGATGACGGCGGCAACGAGGCCGATCGGCTCCGCGATCTTGCGGACACCGTAGGCGGTGTCTTCTTCGATCACGCCGCAGGTCTTGGTATTTTTATATGCGTTGTAGATATACTCCGCCGCGTAGTGGTTCTTGATAACCTTGTCTTCCACGACCCCCATGCCGGTCTCCTCGACCGCGAGTTTCGCGAGGGGGATACGCGCCCGGTTTGCGGCTTCGGCGGCAGCGAGGAAAATCGCGTCCACCTGCTCCTGGGTATAGGTGGCAAACTTCCGCTGTGCCTCGCGGACGCGGGCGATTGCCGCTTCGAGCGACTCCACGCTGTCAACTGTCGGATAGATTTTTTCTTCCATAATGCACTCCTCTGATTTATGTTCTGTTCTTCATTGTGATCAGCCGATTTGATTGAGCTGCCCCGAGAGGGCAGCAAGGGACGACGCGAGATCCTCGTTCCGGACCAGCACCCCTTCCGGGGGACGCAGGCGGCAACGCGAGAAGTTCCACACCGCACGGATGCCGTTCTCCGTCATGAGGCGGAACACCGCCTCCGCTTCTCCCTCCGGTACGGTGATGATCCCGATCGCGGGATGCTCCCGTGCACAGAAGGCAGGGAAATCCGAGAGCGGCAGGACCCCGCCCGTGCATTTTGCCGGGTCGGTATCGAACGCCGCCGAAACGGTCAGTGCGTATTCGGCAAAGCCGCCGTACCCGAGCAGTGCCTGCCCGAGCCGCCCTGCGCCGACCAGTACCGCCGTGTTCGCCGTATGGGCGCGGAGGTAGGTGGCGAGGTGCGCCGCCAGTTCTTCCGTGACATACCCCACCTTGGGGCGACCCGCACCGCTCACGGCGGCGAGGTCCTTCCGCACCTGCACCTCCCCGAGCCCCAGTGCGTTGGCAATGGTGGTCGCGGACACCGTCCGCCCCACCCCCGACGCGGGGTTACGCAGATACCCGAGGTAGAGGGGGATGCGCTCCATCACCGGTTTGGTGACTCCCATCTTGTTCATGAGATCCTCCTTTGTCTCGCTCTTACAAGTATATTCTAATGATGGCGCGCGGTTTTGGCAATAACGATTTTTGAATATCGATATATCACTGTCGATATAGCGAAAATCCGGTCGTGCGAGGGAGTCGCGCGACCGGGGGTGTTCAGGACAGATATTTGCGTTTGGAGAGGCAGAGTTCGGTGATGAAAAGGTTATCGAGGGCGGTCAGATGATAGTCCTTCGGATAGATGAGGACGTCACGGTAAAGTTTGGTGTTGCAGGGGCAACATTTCTGCACGAGGCGGTAGCGTTCCAGCAGTTCATCCGGGACGGGGGCGACCCACATGAAGGTCTCCGGATTGCAGGACAGGAGTTCAAACTGGCTGGCGCGCTCAAAGATGAAGACACGGCGTTTGACGTTGTCGGGGATCTCCTCCTTGCGCACCTCGGAGAGGGAAAGGCTCGGGACGAAGGGGTCGGCGTGCGTGAGTTCCATATACGGCGAGAGGTCGTCGAAACAGACGGTCTCCTTCGCGGCGAGCGGGTGATCTTCACTCATGACGAGGACGTAGGAAAACTCCGAAACGAGTTCGCCCGTGAGGTTCTTTTCATCCAGCATCTCGCGGAAATAGCGGTCATGATGCGAGGCGTAGCGGATGATGCCGAGTTTATAATCGGCGTTCACGATATTATTGATGGCGCGCAGGGCATTCGTTTCTTTGTAGAAGATGTCGACGGGCTCGTCTTTCGGCAATTTTTTCGTAAACGCCTCGAAGGCACTCGCGATATAGCTCGAACGCGGGACGGAGACCGCAAATTTTTTCTTACGGCTCTCGCCGTGGCGGAAGATCTCCTCGACCTCATCGACCTGTGAGAGGATGTTGCGCGCGTACTGCATAAAACGTTCGCCGTCCGGCGTCAGGTGCATCCCCTTGGAGGTGCGCTCGAACAGCACGATGCCGAGCGAGAATTCCAGTTCCTTGATGGCGCGGCTGACGTTCGGCTGCGCGACGTACAGTGCCTCCGCCGCACGGTTGATGGAGCCGGTGCGCGCGACCTCGACGGCGTATTTCAGATATTGCAGGTTCAAGTCCGGGTCCCTCCTCTCGGGGTGGCGGCGGTCGTCGGACCGCGCTTCGACTTGATTGTAACATATTTTTCGCCGTGACACAACGCACAATTTCTCTAACTTTGACGAAAAAAAGGAAAAAAGCCCGTGCGCTTTGCCCGAAATGCCGCCGGGAATGCGTCGCCCCGCCAAAAAAGCATTGCTTTTATGCGGCATTTACTTTATAATATGAGAAGAAAGCGTGCCGCTCCGCGGCACCGACAGGATACGGGAGGTAACTTATGGGCAACGATCGGATCATTGCGAAACGGGACAAGAAGACCATTTACCGCGACGGGGACGTGACCGTCAAACTCTTTGACCCGTCGTACGCCGCGGCAGACGTGCTGAACGAGGCGGTCAACCTCGCGCGCGTCGGCGACGCGGACACCCCCCTGCACATCCCGCGCCTGCGGGAGGTGACCAAGATCGACGGCAAGTGGGCGATCCTCTACGATTACGTGGAAGGGGAGTCTCTCGCCGATCTCATGACGGCGCACCCGGAGAAATACGACGAGTATCTGCACCTGTTTGTGGATCTGCAAATGCTCATCCACCGTCAGCACGTGCCGATGCTCTCCAAACTGCGAGACAAGATGCACGGCAAGATCAGCGCGAGCGGGCTCGACGCGACCCTGCGGTACGAACTGCACACCCGTCTCGAAGGGATGCCGCGGCACAACAAACTGTGCCACGGGGATTTCAACGCCGCGAACATCATCATCACGGCGTCGGGCGACCCGTACGTCCTTGACTGGGCGCACGCCACGCAGGGCAACGCCTCGGCGGACGTCGCGCGCACCTATCTCCTCTACTGCCTCAAGGGTATGACCGAGGAGGCGGAACGGTACCTCGGTCTGTTCTGCCAAAAGAGCGACACGGCGCGCCAGTACGTGCAGAAGTGGATGCCCATCGTGGCGGCGTCCCAACTCGTGAAACGCAAGCCGGAGGAGCAGGCGTTCCTGACCTCGTGGGCGAGCGTGGTGGAATACGAATAAAACAGGACCGGCGGCACCTTGCCGCGCGGGGAGGTACCCATGCGAAAATTTGATACCAAGGTGCAACTCCTGAAATACAAGGCGTTGCGCGAGGTCGCGCGCGAGGCGTGGGCAAACAGCCTCACCGCCACCATGCTCGATATTCCGAAACGCATCATCCCCGGCAAGACACCGACCATGCGCTGCTGCGTCTACAAGGAGCGCGCCATCGTGAACGAGCGCGTCAAGGTGGCGATGGGGTGGGATGCGACCAATCCGAACGTCATCGAGGTCATTGACATCGCCTGCGACGAGTGCCCCGTGAGCGGCTACGAAGTCACGGACGCCTGCCGCGGGTGTCTCTCGCACCGTTGTTCCGAGGTGTGCCCGCGCGGGGCCATCACCTTTGACCGCAACCAGAAGGCGAAGATCGACAAGAGCAAATGCGTGGACTGCGGGGGATGTGCCAAGGTGTGCCCGTACGGTGCCATCCGCAACCATAAGCGTCCGTGCGAGAACGCCTGCCGCGTGAAGGCGATCGGGCGCGGCCCCGAGAACTCCGCCGTCATCGACAACGAAAAGTGCATTTCCTGCGGGGCCTGCGTGTACCAATGCCCGTTCGGTGCCATCACCGACAAGTCGTACATACTGGACGTCATTGATCTGATCCGCCGTTCGCGGCACGGGAGCGCGTACCGGGTGTACGCCATCGTCGCGCCCGCCATCGCCAGCCAGTTCGCCTACGCGACGCTCGGGCAGGTGATGCGGGGCATCCGCGGACTCGGTTTTTCGGAGGTCTCGGAGGCGGCACTCGGCGCGGATATGGCCGCCGAGGCGGAGGCGGAGGAACTCGTCGAGCGCGGGCTCCTGACCAGTTCCTGCTGCCCGGCGTTTGTCGACTATATCCGTAAGAATTTCCCGGATCTTGTCCCGCTCATCTCCAAAACCCCCTCGCCGATGGCGATGATGGGGCGGTATATCAAGGGGCGGGACCCGACGGCGAAGACCGTCTTCATCGGTCCGTGTACGGCGAAAAAGATGGAGTTCCGGCGGGCGGAGGTACGCCCGTACATCGACGCCGTGATTACCTTTGAGGAGTTGCAGGCACTCTTTGACAGCCGGGACATCGAGATCACCGACCTGCCGGAGGAGCCGCTGCCGGAGGGCAGTTCCTACTACGGGCGCATCTTCGCCCGCGGCGGCGGGCTCTCGGAGGCGGTGGGGGAGGCACTCAAAGAGAGCGGGCAGGGCGACTTTCCGCTCCGTGCGGTGCCCTGCAACGGGATCGACGCCTGTCGCGTCGCGCTCATCAAGTTGTCAAAACACCTGTCCGACGCCAACTTCATCGAGGGGATGGCGTGCGGCGGCGGGTGCATCGGCGGTGCCGGGTGCCTGACGCACGGCGAGTCCAACCGGGGCGGTGTGGAGCGTTACGGGCGCAGTGCCGCCTTTACCTCCATCCGCGACGCGGTCGCGGCGGCGGAGGGAAAAGACTGAACGCAGAAATACGGGGGAGGGGCATGGGAGTGCCCCTCTCTTTGACGGCGCGGCACACCGCGCGATCGGCAGGGGGCCGGCACGCACGACCGGGCAGGGCGCGGGTCTGTCGGGGAGGTGTCGGTACCCGTTTTTCCGGCCGTGCGGCGCAACGGTCAGCGGTCGGGGTGACGGTCGGCGGGGGTGGTTTTGCCCGACCGGCGGTCGCAAAGGCGTATCCGTGCGCGCGGTCAAGGGAAATATAAAAAAGTTACCGCACGCGTGATTGACATTAAAAATTCAATATGTTAGAATACCACTTACAATTGCATGACACCTGTCATAAGGGGAAAATAAATATGATGAAAATCCGCTTTGATGACGCCGCGGTGCGGTACACCGGGCGTTGGTATTTCGGCGATGCCGCCGAGACGACCTGCGCCGGGGCGTATTTTGAGGTCGGCTTTACGGGGGAGATGCTGCTCCTATCTTTCGATATGCGCGGGGTCAGCCGCACGGCACCGCATCTGTACCTGCAACTGGATGGCGGTGCGCGGTTTGAGGTTCCGACGGATGCTTATCTGCGCGTGGAGACCACGGCGGGGGCGCACACGCTCCGCGCCATCGTCAAGAGCCTGGACGAATACGAGTCCCGCTGGGAGGTACCGAACTGCCGTGTCTCCGTCCTCGGCTTTGAGGCGGACGGGTTTACGCCGCTCCCGCCGGATGCGAGACCCGTCATTGCGTTTATCGGTGACTCCATCACCGAGGGGATCCTCGTGGATCCCGAGCGACGTTCTGCCGCATTCCGGGACGATGCCCGCAACCGTGTCTATCAGGACGACGTGACGGCAGGTTGGGCATGGCGCACCGCCGAGGCACTCGGCATGGCTCCCCGCATCATGGGGTACGGAGCCGTCGGGCTGACCCGGAGCGGGAGCGGCGGCGTGCCGCGCGCGGCACTTGCCTATCCGTTCGCCTATGCGGGGGCACCGTTGCCGCCGGCAAAGGTCGACTACATCGTCATTAACCACGGCGCGAACGACAGCGGCGCATCGGACGGGGAATATCTGCAACGATACGAGGAACTCCTCGACGACGTACGGACGGTGCACCCACAGGCGCGCGTGCTCGTTCTGCCTTCCTTCTGGGGTTTTCACGCGGCGGTGCTGCCGGATTTCGTGGCGCGGTACAATGCCTCGCGCGGGGCGCGGGTGGATTTTCTCCCGACTGACGGCTGGTTCGGAAACTTCCCCGAGCACCCGGTGCGCGCGGAGGACCGTGAGATCGCCGCTCGCCTGACCGGGGCGTTGCGGGTGCTTTGGGGGCTCCTGTAAAAATCGGTTTACGCAACACAAGATAAAGGAAAAACGGCTATGATCCGAAAAATACTGAAAAGCGTGGGGGAATACAAAAAAGCGACTGTCATGACGATGTTGCTCGTCGTCTTTGAGGTCGCCATCGACTGTGTCATCCCGTTCATCATTGCCACGCTCATCAACCAGATCGAGGCAAACTGCGGGCTGGGCACCATCGTGAAGTGGGGTGTCGTGCTCGTCGTCCTCGCATTCCTCTCGCTCCTGTTCGGTGCCTGGGCGGGCTCGACCTGCGCGACGGCATCCGCCGGGTTTGCAAGAAACCTGCGGAGAAACCTGTTCCGCCGTGTACAGGACTTCTCGTTTGAGAACATCGACAAGTTTTCGTCCGCGTCGCTCGTGACGCGTATGACCACCGACGTCGGCAACGTCCAGATGGCGTTCATGATGATCATCCGGACGGCGATCCGCTCGCCGCTCATGATCATCTTTTCGTTCATCATGGCGTTCATCCTCGGCGGCAGCATGGCGATTATCTACGCGGTGCTCATCCCGTTCCTCGGTTTCTTCCTGTTCCTGATTATCCGGAAGGTGATGCCGCTCTTCACCCGCGTCTTCCGCAAGTATGACCGGCTCAACGAGTCGATCGAGGAGGACGTGCGCGGGATGCGCGTCGTCAAGAGTTTCGTGCGGGAGGACCACGAGCGCGAGAAGTTCGGGCGCGCGTCCGAAGACGTCTGCCGCGACTTTACCCGTGCCGAAAAAATCCTCGCACTCAACAATCCGCTCATGCAGTTCTGTCTCTACGCCCTCATGGTGGTCGTCATCTTCTTCGGCTCCCGCAAGATCGTGAATCTCGGCGGCGTCGGCATGAACGTCGGGCACCTCTCCGGGCTCCTGACCTACGGTACGCAGATCCTCTTCAACCTGATGATGGTGTCCTTCATCTTCGTCATGTTCACCATGTCGCTGGAATCCATGAAACGTATCACCGAGGTGCTGGACACCGAGAGCACGCTGACGAGCCCCGAGGGGGCACTCACCGATGTGGCGGACGGCTCCGTCGACTTCGATCACGTCGATTTCAAGTATGCGGCGACGGCGGAGAAAACGGCACTGACGGATATTGATCTGCATATCGCGAGCGGGGAGACCATCGGGATTATCGGCGGCACCGGCTCCGGCAAGACGACCCTCATCCAGCTCATCTCGCGTCTTTACGACGTGACGGCGGGCGCGGTGCGTGTCGGCGGGGAGGACGTGCGGAAGTACGACCTCGAAGTGCTCCGCAACCAGGTCGCCGTCGTGCTCCAAAAGAACGTGCTGTTCTCCGGCACCATCAAGGAAAACCTGCGGTGGGGCAATCCGGATGCCACCGACGAGGAACTCGCGGAGGCCTGCCGCCTGGCACAGGCGGACGAGTTCATCACGCAACTCCCCGACGGGTACGATACACACATCGAGCAGGGCGGTACGAACGTCTCCGGCGGGCAGAAGCAGCGGCTCTGCATCGCGCGGGCACTGCTCAAAAAACCGAAAATTCTGATCCTCGACGACTCGACCAGTGCGGTCGATACCAAGACGGATGCCCTCATCCGCATGGGCTTCAAGAAATTCATTCCGACCACGACGAAGATCATCATTGCACAGCGTCTGTCTTCCGTGCAGGATGCCGACAGGATCCTGATCCTTGACGGCGGGCGGGTCGTCGCCGTGGGCTCGCACGCGGAACTGCTGGCCGGGAACGAACTTTATCGTGAGATCTGGCATTCGCAAAACCGCGGCAGTGATGCAGCCGAGGAGGGAGGTGACGGTCATGCAAATGCGTAAACCGCAGGCAAAGCGCGGGGTGTTCCGCCGGATCCTCCGTGACCTCTTCCGTTACTATCCCGTGATGCTCCCCGTGACCATCGTGCTCATTCTGTTCAGCGCGGTCAGCGCGGCGATTCCCGCCGTGTTTATGGAGCGCGTCGTGACCATCCTCTCCGACAGTCTCGATGCGGGGGATGCCTCCTGGGCGACGGTGCGGCCGCAGATCCTTTCGCTCCTCGCCGTGCTCGTCTCCATCTATATCGTGTCCCTGATCGCCAATTACGTGTACCATCGCTTCCTCGCCATCATGACGCAGGGGGCACTCGACAAGTACCGCCGCCGGATGTTCGATCACATGCAGTCGCTCCCGATCCGGTACTTCGACACGCACACGCACGGCGACGTCATGAGTATCTATACCAACGATACAGACACGCTCCGTCAGATGATCGGCGAGAGCCTGCCGCAGATGCTCAGTTCCGCCGTGATCGTTCTCTCGGTGCTGTTCATCATGATCTGGTACAGCCTGTGGCTCTCTCTGCTCGTGCTGCTCGGGGTCGCGGCGATGCTGTTCGTGACCAAGGCAATCGGCGGCAGAAGTGCGAGGTACTTCCTCCTGCAACAGCAGCGCATCGGTAAGACCGAGGGCTATATTCAGGAGATGATGAACGGGCAGAAGGTCGTCAAGGTGTTCTGCCACGAAGAGGCGAGCAAGGCCGACTTCGACGAGATCAACGATGCGTTCTGTGACGCGTCGACGCGCGCCAACCGCTACGCCAATATGCTCATGCCGATCATGTTCAATATCGGCAACATCATGTACGTGCTGGTGGCAATCCTCGGGGGTGTTCTGCTCACGACCGGGTTTGTCAACCCGTCACTCTCCTACGCCGTCGGCAAATTGCAGGGGACGGCGGGGGCGGCGGTGCTCGCCATCGGCGCGCTCGTCACCTACCTCAACATGACCAAGCAGTTTGCGGGGAACATCGGGCAGGTGTCGGGGCAGGTCAACTCGATTGTCATGGGGCTTGCCGGCGCGACGCGCATCTACGACCTCATCGACGAGCCGAGCGAGGTGGACGAGGGATACGTGACGCTCGTCAACGCAAAAGAGGTGAACGGAGAGATCGTCGAGTGCCCTGAACACACCGGAAGGTGGGCGTGGAAACACCCGCACGCCGCGGACGGCACCGTGACCTATACGCCCCTCACGGGCGACGTACGCATGGTGGACGTGGACTTCGGGTACGTGCCGGAGAAGATCGTGCTCCACGACGTGACGCTATACGCCGAGCCGGGGCAGAAGGTGGCGTTCGTCGGCGCGACGGGCGCGGGGAAGACCACCATCACCAACCTCATCAACCGTTTCTACGATATTGCCGACGGAAAGATCCGTTACGACGGCATCAATATCAATAAAATCAAGAAGTCGGCACTCCGTCAGTCGCTCGGGATCGTCCTCCAAGACACCAACCTCTTTACGGGGACGGTCATGGACAACATCCGTTACGGCAAACTGGACGCAACCGACGAGGAGTGCATCGCGGCGGCGAAACTCGTCAGCGCAGATGACTTCATCACCCGCCTGCCGGAGGGGTACGAGACCAAACTGATTGCCAACGGTGCCAACCTCTCGCAGGGGCAGAGACAACTCCTCGCGATCGCCCGCGCGGCGGTCGCCGACCCGCCCGTGATGATTTTGGACGAGGCGACCTCCTCCATCGATACGCGCACCGAGGAGATCGTGCAGCGCGGCATGGACGCCCTCATGCACGGGCGCACCGTGTTCGTCATCGCGCACCGCCTCTCGACGGTCAAGAACGCCGACGTCATCATGGTGCTCGACCACGGCCGCATCATCGAGCGCGGCACGCACGAGGACCTCATCGCGAAACGCGGCAGGTACTACCAACTCTACACCGGCGCGTTCGAACTGGAATAACGACGCGTTGCACCCACCGGACACATGGTTTCCGCTTTCTCGTCACGGAGAGACGGAAAAGCCGGGAGGAGCCGAGAAATCTCGGCTCCTCTTTGCTTTTTTACGGGTGCCGCCGCAATGCGGTACACGGGCAACGTGCCGTGCGTTACATATCCCGCCGGGAGACGCCCCGCCCCCCTTTTCTGCGGCTTTGCCCGCCCCGGGTGCCCCCCGCGCGAGGCATGACCGACGGGGGCGGGGAATAGAATGGAGGGAAAAACGTGTGGAACGGTGAGGTGGCATATGGTCTGGCTGATCGTGGTACTGCTGGGGATCATACAGGGGGTGACGGAGTGGCTGCCCGTTTCCAGCACCGGGCATATGCTGCTTTTCGAGGACCTGTTGCCGATGCCGGTGACACCGGCGTTCCGCGGTCTGTTTATGGTGGTCATCCAGTTCGGCTCCATCATGGCGGTCCTGACGCTGTACGGAGGTCGCCTCTGGCCCTTTGGCAGGACCAAGGCACCGGAAGTCAGGCGCGCGACCCTGGCGTTGTGGGGCAAGGTGCTCCTTGCGTCCGCGCCGGCGGCGGTCATCGGGTTTCTCCTCGATGATCGGATCGAGGCGGTCATTTACGCGAGGTCGGGTGTCAAGTGCGCGGTCATCGCCGCCTCTCTGATCGTCTACGGTGTCGGTTTCATCGTGACGGAGCGGTGGCTCCGCTTCCACGGGGACCGCACGGAGCACGTCGGGGACCTGACGGTGCGCGATGCGTTCGTCATAGGGTGTTTCCAGGCACTGGCACTCATCCCCGGGACCTCCCGCTCGGGCTCGACCATCATCGGGGCGCGGCTCTGCCGTGTCTCCCGCCCCGCGGCGGCGGAATTCTCCTTCTTTCTCGCAATCCCCGTCATGTTCGGGGCGTCGCTGCTCAAAATCGGCAAGTATTTTTTGCGGGACGGGTTGACCATGAGCGGCCGGGAAGTGGGGCTCCTGCTCGTCGGTTTCGCAGTGGCGTTTCTCGTTTCGCTCGTGGTGATACGGTTTCTCATGGATTTTGTGCGGCGGCACAGTTTCGCCGGCTTCGGGTGGTACCGCATCGCGCTCGGGGCGGCGGTGCTCCTGTACGGGTGTTTTTGCCTCGGGAGATGACGGGCGGCTTTCGGACGCGAAAAAATACGATTTCTGCAAAATACGCTATGCGGACGGCAAAAAAAACTATTGTATTGCCATATTTGCCGTGATACAATGAGGTGAAAACAAGAGGGAGGTTGTTCCAAATGACAAGTGAACAGTTACTCGCAAACAATCGCGTCGTCCCCGTCGTGGTCATCCGCGACGTTGCCGATGCCTGCCCCACTTTGGAGGCACTCCGCGACGGGGGGATCCCGGTGGCGGAGATCACGTTCCGCACCGCGTGCGCCGCAGAGGCGATCCGCATCGGATGTGAGAAATATCCGGATATGATGATCGGTGCCGGCACCGTAATCAACGCCGAGCAGGCGAAGACCGCGATCGCCGCAGGGGCGCGTTTCATCGTGTCGCCCGGTCTTTCTGCCGGGGTGGCGGAGGTCTGCCGCGAGGCAGGCGTGCCGTATCTGCCCGGGTGTGTGACGCCGACCGAGATCATGGCGGCACTCGAAATGGGGCTCACGATCCTCAAATTCTTCCCCGCGAACGTGTACGGGGGGCTCACCGCGCTGAAAGCACTGTCCGCGCCGTTCCCGCAGGTGCGTTTCCTGCCGACGGGTGGGGTCGATCTCAAAAATATCAAGGAATATCTCGCCTTTGATAAGGTGGCCGCCGTGGGTGGCAGTTTCATGATGAAGGGCGATATTCGGGAAAACTGCAAACAACTGACGGAGGTATTGAACGCATGAAAGTCATTACATTCGGGGAACTGATGCTGCGCCTTGCACCGGAGGGATATTACCGGTTCGTGCAGGCGGATACTTACGGTGCCACTTTCGGCGGCGGGGAGGCAAACGTTGCCGTTTCGCTCGCCAACTACGGGGTGCCGGTCGATTTCGTGACCAAACTCCCGAAACATGAGATCGGTCAGGCGGCGGTCAACAGCCTGCGCCGTTTCGGCGTCGGGACGGACAAGATCGTCCGCGGCGGCGACCGCGTCGGTATCTACTACCTGGAAAAGGGCGCGTCCCAGCGTCCGAGCAAGGTCATTTACGACCGTGCCGGCTCCGCCATTGCCAAGGCATCGCCCGAGGATTTCGACTGGGAGAAGATTTTTGAAGGTGCCGACTGGTTCCACTTCACGGGCATCACGCCCGCACTTTCGCCCGAGATCGCGAAGATCTGCCTGACCGCCGCGAAAGAGGCAAAGAAACTGGGGCTGACCGTTTCCTGCGACCTCAACTACCGCAAGAAACTGTGGACGCGTGACGAGGCGAGAGCGGCCATGACCGAGATCTGCCGCTACGTGGACGTGTGCATCTCCAACGAGGAGGATGCGGCGGACGTATTCGGCATCCGTGCCGAGGGGACCGACGTGGACAGCGGGAAGATCAACCGGGACGGCTATCGCAGTGTGGCGAAGCAGCTCACCGATATGTTCGGTTTCCGTGCCGTTGCCATCACGCTCCGCGAGAGCATTTCGGCGAACGACAATAACTGGGCGGCGATGCTCTATACCGGCGGGGAGTGCTATTTCTCCCGCAAGTATGCCATCCGTATCGTGGATCGCGTCGGCGGCGGCGACAGTTTCGGTGCCGGGCTGATCTACGGTATGCTTTCCGGCTACGACCCGCAGAAGACCATTGAGTTCGCCGTGGCGGCGAGCTGCCTGAAACACACCATCGAGGGCGACTACAACATGGTGAGTGTTGCCGAGGTGGAGGCACTGGCGGGGGGGAGCGGATCCGGCCGCGTCCAACGCTGACGAGACAAGCGTGAGAAGCGCAGACCAAGTGCCCTAAGTAGGGCAAAATGGCAACCGGTACTGACCTTTCATCTGTTAGATGGCAGGCAGCATCGGTTGCCTTTTCTTTAAGAACGGCGGGCACTTTACCCCCGAAAACGGTCTCTGGCGTACCAAGTACGCCGACGAGCCCCGTTTTCGGGGGTTCTGCATCTCCTCACGCTTGTCTCGTTTACACAGGTTAAGCAATTGCTGGCGCACCGTTTGGCGTGGCTTTGCCGTCACTCCGCGCTTGTCTCGGGTATACAAGTTGAGCAATGGCTGGCGCAAGCGCAAACCAAGTGCCCTGAATAGGGCAAAATGGCAACCGATACTGACCTTTCATCTGTTAGATGGCAGGCGGCGTCGGTTGCCTTTTCTTTAAGAGGCGCGGGACGGGGGGTGCCCTTTTCGTGCCGCGGACAATCATCGGTCCCGCGCTCGGGGATTGCGCCGACCGTAGCGACGGTGCGTTGCGGTCGTGGGGGAGGATCGGCAGGGGGAGGCAGTGTCTGCCCCTGTTTTGATTTTGCGCGCGCTGTAAATGCCCCAAAAGTTTTTGAAAGAGGGTGCAGGGAGGAAACTTTTTGAAAAAAGTTTCCTCCCTGCATGATTGGATTGATACCTATGTTTCTATATACGGTCAGGACAGTTTGCCGTAGAGGTCGCGGTAGAGGAGTTCTGCCTCTTTGAGGCCGCCGCGGGCGGCGGCGGCAAGCATGGCTTTTGCCGCGGCGGGCTCTTTCGGCACGCCGCCGCGCCCGGAGGCGAGGTAGGTGGCGTACTGTTTCATGCCGTAGAGGTCGCCGCGGGTGGCGGCGGTCTCGTACCATTTCGCGGCGAGGACATCACCCTCGTTGGTGCCCGCGTTATGGTAGAGGTCGGCGAGGTAGGTCATGGCGCGCACGAGGCCCTGCCCGGCGGCGCGGGAAAGCCACATGACGCCCTTTTCGAGGTCGTTCTCCACGCCGTTCATAATCTGCGAATAGTGCCTGCCGAGCGTGAACTGCGCCGGGGCGTAGCCCTGCTCCGCGGCGGCGGCGTACCATTTCGCCGCCTCGGGTTTATCGGGGCGGATACCGTTGCCGTCAAAGTAGCAAACGCCGAGATGGAACTGCGCCGGGGCAAAGCCCGCTTCTGCGGCGCGGCGGTAGCAACCGACGGCACGCACGGCATCCAGCCGTACACCGACGGCGAAACTGTAACATTGCCCGAGGGCGTTTGCCGCCGGAGCAAAACCGAGTTCGGACGCCCGGTAGTAGAGTTCCACCGCCCGATGGTCGTCCTTTTCGACGGCGAGCCCGTCAACGAGCAGGTTACCCATGAGGAGCATGGCATCCGGCTCCTCGCGCTCGACCTCGGCGTTCAGTGCGTCCAGCACTTCGGCAAGGGCACGGAGACCGCCGTCGCGGTCCTGCGGGATGCCCGCGATCTCGTCGCCGATGCAGGAGAGATAGGCCAGCCGCGCACGGCAGAGTGCGTCGCCCGCCTCGGCGGCGAGGCGGAGTTTCCCGACCGCCGCCCGACGGTCAAAGGGGGCACCCATGCCGTGGTAGTAGGCGATCGCGTCCGCACGCAGTGCCGCGACGTCGGGGGCGGGTGCCTTATCCGTGGCGGGTGTCGTTTCGGGGGCGGTCGCCGCGGCGGTCATATCGTCCCCGCCCGCGGCGGCACCGGAGAGGGTCTCCGTCGTCCCGGTGGAGCCGAAACCACCGGCTCCGCGCTGTGTATCGGTGAGTTCTTCCGCCTCGCGGAATTCGACGTGGAGGAAGGGGGTCACCACCAGTTGGGCGATGCGCTCACCCACCTCGACGGTCGCCGGGGCGGTGCCGTGATTATGGAGCGCGACCATAACCTCGCCACGATAGTCGGGGTCGATGACGCCGACCTTATTCGCCGGGGCGAGCCCGCGCTTGCAGGAGAGACCGCTGCGCGGATAGACGAGCCCCGCGTACCCCTCCGGCAGTTCGATCGACAGCCCCGTGTGCACGAAGACCGTTTCACCGGGGGCGACCGTCAGCGGTGCGTCCAGCAGGGCGTAAAGATCGGCACCCGCGGCACCGGGGGTGCCGTAGGTGGGCAGGGTCGCGCGCGGGTCGAGTTTTTTGATGTTTACCTGTACCATGTTGTGCTCCTCGTGTTTTGTTCGTCCTCTCGGCTCATGCGAGCCCGAGTTTTTGCCGTAAATACTGTCCCGTGTAGGAGGCGGGCACCTCCGCAACCTCCTCCGGCGTGCCGCAGGCGACCAGCGTCCCGCCGAGGTCACCCCCCTCGGGTCCGAGGTCGATGATATAGTCCGCCGTCTTGATGAGGTCGAGGTTGTGTTCGATGACGATCACCGTGTTCCCGCTGTCCACGAGACGGTTCAGGATGTCGATGAGGTGGGCGACGTCCGCCGTGTGCAGCCCCGTCGTCGGTTCGTCGAGAATATAGACCGTCTTTCCGGTGGGGCGACGGGACAGTTCCGTCGCCAGTTTGACGCGCTGTGCCTCGCCGCCGGAGAGCGTGGTGGAGGACTGTCCCAGTTTGACGTAGCCGAGCCCCACGTCAAAGAGCGTCTGCACCTTGCGTCTGATCTGCGGGATGCCGTCGAAGAAGGTCAGTGCCTCCTCCACCGTCATTTCCAGCACCTCGTAGATGTTTTTGCCTTTGTAGTGCACGTCGAGCGTATCGCGGTTGTAGCGCATCCCGTTGCAGACGTCGCACTTGACGTACACGTCGGGGAGGAAGTGCATTTCGATGCACTTCACACCGTCACCCTGGCACGCCTCGCAACGACCGCCGCGGATGTTGAAGGAAAATCTGCCCGCGCCGTAGGCACGCGCCTTGGCATCCGGGGTCTTGGCGAAGAGTTCGCGGATGTCGTTGAACAGCCCGGTATAGGTCGCCGGGTTGGAGCGCGGGGTGCGCCCGATCGGGCTCTGGTCGATATGAATGACTTTATCGAGGTATTCGAGCCCTTTCACGCCGTCACACTTGCCGGGGTAGGTGATCGCGTCGTTAAGGTCACGGGCGAGCGTGCGTTCCAGACAGGTATTGATGAGCGAGGATTTGCCCGACCCGGAGACGCCCGTCACGCACACGAGCCGCCCGAGCGGGATCTCGACCGAAAGGTTTTTGAGGTTGTTTTCCCTGGCACCGCGGATCCACAGCGATTTGCCGTTACCGGGGCGGCGGGTCTTCGGGACGGCAATCACTTTGCGCCCCGAGAGGTAGTCACCCGTGAGTGATTTTTTGCACGCGGCGACTTCTTTCGGCGTCCCCGCGACGACGACCTCGCCGCCGTGGATGCCCGCGCCGGGGCCGATGTCGACGATATAGTCCGCCGCCTGCATGGTCTCCTCGTCGTGCTCGACGACGATCACGGTGTTCCCGAGGTCACGCAGACTGCACAGTGTGCGGATGAGTTTCCCGTTGTCCCGCTGGTGCAGGCCGATGCTCGGCTCGTCGAGGATATAGAGCACGCCGACGAGTGCCGAGCCGATCTGCGTCGCGAGCCGGATGCGCTGTGCTTCACCCCCGGAGAGCGTCCCCGCCTTGCGCGCGAGGGTCAGGTAGTCAAGCCCGACCGAGGACAGGAATTTCAGACGTTTGCGGATCTCGACGATGATGTCGTGCGCGATCTTCTCGCGTGAGTCGTCGAAATGCAGGTTGTCGAAAAACGGCACCAGTTCACCGACCGAAAGGCGGCAAAGACGGTCGATATTCAGCCCGCCGACCGTGACGGCGAGGACGGTGTCGTTCAGCCGCGCGCCGTGACAGACGGGGCAGGGGGCATCCTCGATGAACTGCTGGTAGTAGTCACCGAACGCGCCCGCCTGTGCCATGCGGCGTTCGATCATGGGGATAATCCCCTCGAAGCGTGTCACCGAATGCTTCGGCGTGTCACCGAAGTAACGGGTGCACTCGTAGGTCTCGTCACCGGTACCGTACAGGAGAGCCGCGCGCTGTTCTTTCGTGAGGTCGCAGACGGGCGTATCGATCGTGAAACCGTACCGCGCGCCGACCTCGATGACGAGCGGCCCCGTGTAGGAGTGCTCGTCCATCGTCTTGAAACCGTTGGCGGCGAGTGCCCCCTGGCGGAGCGAGAGTTCCGGGTGGGGGATGAGTTTTTCCTCCGAGATCACCTGCATCTCGCCGAGGCCGGCACAACGCGGGCAGGCGCACAGGGGATTGTTGAAGGAGAACATGGCGGGTTCCAGAGCACCGAAGGAGATCTGATGCTCCTCACAGGCGTATTTCTGTGAGAATTCAAGTTCTTCGGTCACCTCGCCCTCCCGCGAGAGCAGGGCGATATGCACGCGTCCGTCCGCGAGGGACAGCGCGTTTTCCACCGACTCCCCGAGGCGGGGACGCAGGTCGGGGCGCAGGATCAGACGATCGATCACAATGTCGATGGAGTGCTTTTTGTTCTTGTCGAGCGTGATCTTCTCCGAGAGGTCGTACAGGCTCCCGTCCACGCGGGCGCGGACGTAACCGGCGCGCGCGGCATCGGCAAGCACTTTCTCGTGCATCCCTTTCTGGGCGCGCACGACGGGGGCGAGTACCATGAAACGGCTGCCCTCCGGCAGAGCGAGGATGCGGTCGAGGATCTGGTCGAGCGTCTGCTGGGTGATCTCCCGCCCGCAGACCGGGCAATGCGGCGTGCCGACGCGCGCGTACAAAAGGCGCAGATAGTCGTAGATTTCCGTCACCGTCCCGACCGTGGAGCGCGGGTTTTTGGAGGTGGTCTTCTGTTCAATGGAGATGGCGGGGGAGAGCCCCTCGATGAGGTCCACGTCCGGTTTGTCCATCTGTCCGAGAAACTGACGGGCGTAGGAGGAGAGCGACTCGACGAAACGGCGGTGCCCCTCCGCGTAGATGGTCTCAAACGCGAGCGTGGATTTGCCCGACCCCGAGAGCCCCGTGAACACGACCAGTTTGTCGCGCGGGATGTCGAGGTTGATGTTTTTCAGGTTGTTCGTGCGCGCGCCGCGCACGATGAGCATATTTTTCGACATGGTTATTTCGTGTCCCGTATGGTTTTGATTTGGTCACGCAGGTACGCCGCACGCTCGAAGTCGAGCCGTTTCGCCGCGTCCTGCATTTCTTTCGTGAGGCGGCGTACGAGCGATTCCCGCTCGGTCGCCGTGAGTTTCTTCCTGCGCTTGCCTTCCGCGGCCAGTTCTTCATCCGCCTCGGCGCGTTTCTTGCCGATCTCGATGACGTCGCGCACCGCTTTGGAGACGGACTTCGGTGTGATACCGTGGGCTTCGTTGTAGGCTTTCTGGATGCCGCGACGGCGGTTGGTCTCGTCGATGGCGGCACGCATGGAACGCGTGACCGTATCGGCATACATGATGACGCGCCCGTTGACGTTCCGTGCCGCGCGACCGATCGTCTGGATGAGCGACGTCTCGGTGCGTAAGAACCCCTCCTTGTCCGCGTCGAGGATGGCGACGAGCGAGACCTCCGGGATGTCCAGCCCCTCACGGAGCAGGTTGATCCCGACGAGGACGTCGAAGCGGTCGAGCCGCAGATCGCGGATGATTTCCATACGCTCGATGGTTTCGACGTTGTGGTGGATATACTTGACTTTGATTCCCTGCGTCGCGAGGTAGTCGGTGAGATCCTCCGCCATCTTGGTGGTCAGCGTGGTGACCAGCACCTTTTCGCCCCTCGCGGTGACCTCGCGGATCTCGCCGATGAGGTCGTCGACCTGTCCCGCGATCGGGCGGACGAAGATCTCGGGGTCCACGAGCCCGGTCGGGCGGATGATCTGCTCGACGGTGCGCTCGCTGTGCGCCTTTTCGTAGGCGGCGGGGGTGGCGGAGACGAACACCGTCTGCCCCAGTTTCTTTTCAAACTCCTCAAAGTAGAGCGGGCGGTTATCGTAGGCGGAGGGCAGGCGGAAACCGTAGTCGACGAGGTTCTTCTTGCGGGCGGTATCGCCGCCGGACATCCCGCGCACCTGCGGGATCATGACGTGCGACTCGTCGATGAAGGTCAGGAAGTCGCGCGGGAAGTAGTCGAGCAGGGTGTAAGGGGTGGAGCCGGCGGTGCGCCCCGAAAGCACGCGCGAGTAGTTCTCGACACCGGAGCAGAAACCGACCTCACGGAGCATTTCCAGGTCGTACTTGGTGCGCTCCTCGATGCGCTGCGCTTCCAGGAGCATGTTCCGGCTTTTGAAGTAGGCGACGCGCTCGTGCATTTCACGCTCGATCTCGTCGAGTGCCCCCTCGCGCTTTTCCTCCGAGACGGCGTAGTGGGTCGCCGGGAAGATGGCGGAGAAGGAGAGCACTTGCAGCAACTCTCCCGTGACGGTCTGCACCTCGGTCAGCCGCTCGATCTCGTCCCCGAAGAATTCCACGCGGATGGCGCGGTCGGTGGAGGCGGCGGGGAAGATCTCCACCGTGTCGCCCCGTACGCGGAACTTGCCGCGGCGGAAATCGATGTCGTTGCGCTCGTACCCGACGGCAACGAGACGCTTCACGAGTCGCTCCCGCGAGAGGGTCATCCCGGGGCGCAGGGAGATGAGCAGGTCCTGGTACTCGGTCGGGTCACCGAGGGAATAAATGCAGGAGACGGAGGCGACGATGATGACGTCCCGTCTCTCAAAGAGGGCGGAGGTCGCGCTGTGCCGCAACTTGTCGATCTCGTCGTTGATCATGGCGTCCTTTTCGATATACATATCCTTGCCGGGGATGTACGCCTCGGGCTGGTAGTAATCGTAATAGGACACGAAGTAGTCCACCGCGTTTTCGGGGAAGAAGGCGCGGAGCTCGGAACAGATCTGTGCGGCGAGGGTCTTGTTCGGTTCCAGGATCAGGGCGGGGCGGCCACAGGCGGCAATGACGTTCGCCATCGTGAAGGTCTTACCCGACCCGGTGACGCCGAGCAGGGTCTGGAACGGGAGCCCGCGGTTGATACCGTCCACAAGCCCACGGATCGCCTCCGGCTGGTCGCCGGTCGGCGCGAAGGGACTGACGAGATGAAACGCATTTCCGGTCATGACGGCTCCTTTCCCGGCGGGCGTACCCACACGCAATAAAGTAACAATATACACTAGTATAACACGAAAAATTCAAAATGAAAAGTAGCGACCGGAAAGTGGGCACGAAAATTTACGCGCGGGGGTCTCGGTGTGCGCCGCGGCGACGACGGAATGGCTGAAAGCAACGCGGTGCCCGGTCTTTCGGGCACCGCGCCGACGGAATGCGACAAAAATCGGGCTGTGAATTTTTGTCGGGACTGTATAAATCCGTTCATGGGGGAAAAAATAGGCTTACATTACCGAAAGGAATTTGAGAAATGGAAAACAAAAACCAGCAACAAAGCAAGAAAAATCGCTCGAAAGCCAATCGTTACCTCTACATCGCGGCGGCGGCGGTCCTGTGCCTCGGCGCGATCCTGACCGGCGTGCTCCTCACCGTGCGTCATCGCGAAACGCCCGTGACGCCTCCCGACGATGTACCGGCGATCAGCACCCCGGACGACCCGCAGAATCCGCCCGCAGAGGACGCGTCCCTCGTCCTGCCCGAGTTCGTTGCACCCACGGTCGGCCTCGTCACCAAGTCGCATGACCCGGACACGCTCGTCTTCTCCAAGACGCGGGACGAATGGCGCGTCCACCACGGGATCGACATCTCCTGCAAGGCGGGGGCGGCGGTCATGGCGGCAGCGGACGGGAAGGTGTCCGAGATCACCGATGATCCTTTCCTCGGCAAGACGATCAAAATCACGCACAACGGCGGCGGCGTGACCGTTTACGCCAACCTCGCACCCGAACTCGCCGAAGGGCTCGAAGTCGGGTCGGAGGTCAGGTGCGGACAGGTCATCGGCTGTGTCGGCGAGACGGCGTCCACCGAGATCGCGGACGAGCCGCACCTCCACTTTGAGATGACGGTCGGCGGCAAGGAAGTGGATCCCATGAGTTATATCAGCGCGGAGTCCCGCGCGGCAAGTCTCTCGAAGGATACCGCCTACGAGGGGTAAACCGAAACGGTTGCTCCCGGCGCGGTGACGGTCCCCGTCACCGCGCCTTTCCTTTTGCGGGTACCCACGGGGGCGGGTGCCGTAATCTTCTGCGCCGGGTGTGCGGCAACCCGTTCCTTTGGCGGGTGCCCCGGGAGGGGGCGGCAGTGCCGCCGTACAGGGGACGAAAAAAGCGCGCAAAGGGCGCGCGGGGTTGCTTTTTGGGGCGGGATATGCTAAAATGACATATAATTGCCATCCGGCACGGAAAAAACGGAGAAAACGCCCCACCGCGGGCGGGGAGTCTGTCATGAAATTTGTTGCGATCTTAGGGCTCGGCGTCGTCGGGCGGGGGACCGCCGACCTCTTCCGGGAGAACGCCGCGGGTATCGCGAAACGGCTCGGGGAGGAGGTGCGCGTCAAATACGCGCTCGATATACGGGATATGCCCGAGTCACCCTATGCCGACCTGATCGTGCACTCGATCGACGTCATCACGGGGGACCCGGAGATCTCCGTCGTGGCAGAGTTGATGGGGGGGCTCCACCCCGCGTACGAGTACACGAAGGCATGTCTCACCGCGGGGAAGAGCGTCGTAAGTTCCAACAAAGAACTGGTCGCGACCTACGGTGTCGAACTCCTTGCACTGGCAAAGGAGAAGGGCGTGCGGTACCTGTTTGAGGCATCGACGGGCGGGGCAATCCCCGTTATCTCACCGCTCGTGACCGACCTCGCCGCGAACGAGGTGACCGGTATCGCCGGGATCCTGAACGGCACGACCAACTATATTCTCACGCGTATGTTCCGCGCGGGGGCGACCTTCGAGGGTGCACTCACCGAGGCACAGCAGAAGGGTTATGCCGAGCGCAATCCCGCGGCAGACGTTGAGGGAATCGATGCCTGCCGGAAAATCTGTATCCTCGCCGCCGGGGCGACCGGCATCCTGCCGGATGCCGCCCGCGTGCATACCGAAGGCATCACCGCCATCCGACAGCGCGACGTCCGCACGGCGGAGGCAAACGGCTATACCGTGCGCCTGCTCGGTCGGCTCGACATCTGCCCGTTCGGTACCTTTGTGCTCGTGGCACCCTTCCTCGTCCCCGCGTCCTGCCCGCTCTCCGCGGTGGAGGACGTCTTCAACGCCGTGCTCGTGCGATGCAACTATGCGGGGGACGTCATGTTCTACGGGCGCGGTGCGGGGTCCCACCCGACCGCCTCCGCCGTCGCGGCGGACATCCTGTCCGTCTTCCGCGGGGATGCGAAACAACAGACCTGGGTGGCGGGGGATGAAGGCTATCCCACCGATTTCCGTCTGTTCCGCGCCCGCCGCTATCTTGCCCTCACGGGCGTTGACCGCAACGCGGCACGCGTGGTGTGGTCGGATGCCGAGATCCTCGACGAGGGGGGCGACGAACTGACGCTCCTGACCCCCGAGATCTCCGAGCAGGAACTCGCGGACGATATTGCGCGGCTCACGCCCCTCGGGGCGCGCTTGCAGGCGCACCTGCGCGTTTACGACTGACGAGCAATCCCCCTTCGGCAGACAGAGTGACCACTCTGTCTGCTTTTTTGATGAGCACGGCGAGATTGATGAGCGTCATGGCGGCGAGCAGAACGTCGATCGCCGAGAAAACGCTTTTCGGCGTGGAGATGCAGCCCACGACAAGACCGCCGCAGTAGAGCAGGAGATAGGCGACGCGCACCGACGCGGCGGAGGTGAGGGCGCCGAGGCAGGAGAGCCCGTAGAATGCCCAGGAGAGCACCGTCGCGAAGGCGAAACCCGCGACGGAGACGGTGACGAGCGGCATCGCCGCCGCACCGAAGACGGTACCGACTGCCTCCGCCACGTAGGTGAAGGGGGCATCCGCCGACCCGAGGACACCCGAGGTGAGGCAGGCGAGTGCCGTCAGCGTACAGACGACGACGGTATCGAGAAAGACCTCAAAGACACCGAACATTCCCTGTCCCGCCGGGGTGGAGCCTTCTGCCGTGATGTGTGCGAGGGGGGCGGTCCCGCACCCCGCCTCGTTGGACAGGAGCCCGCGCGCACAACCGACGCGCAGTGCGCCCGACGTGAAGAATCCCAAAAGCCCTCCCGCCCCCGCGGCGGGGGAGAAGGCATCACGCAGAATCGTGAGGCACGCCGCCCCGAGTGCCCCGCGATGGACGAAGAGCACCGAGAGGCAAAGGGTCAAGTAGAGAACGGTGGAGAGCGGCACCAGAACGGCGCATACCCGACCGAGCAACGGGCGGCAGAAAAGGAGCAGGACGAGTGCCGCGATACACAGCGCGGTGCCCGAAATACCGGGCTCCGCGCCGAAAGTCACACGAAACGCCTCCCCGATGGCATTCCCCTGTAAAAGGCTCCCCTGAAACACGGAGCAGACGATGCAGAGCAGGGAAAAGAGCAGGGAGAGGGGACCGTGCCGCCGCCCGCGGGGACGCATATAGTAGGGGGCACCGCCCCGGTAGGTGCCCCCTGCCACCCGCTCCCGCGTGTCCATGGCGAGGGCGACCTCGGCGTACTTGACCGCCATCGCAAAAAAGGCGGCGACCAGCATCCAGAACACGGCCCCCGCCCCGCCGACCAGGATGGCAAGGGCGACCCCCGTAATATTGCCGACTCCCATGGTCCCCCCGAGGGCGAGGCACACGGCGGTAAACGCCTGCCACGGTTGCTTACCGCCGTACAGGGTACGGAGGGAGCGGAACGGGTGAAGGCAGAAAAAGAAACGCAGGCGGACGAGAAAGTAGCCGCCGACGGCGAAGAGTGCCGCCGGTACGGCGGGCGCGAGAATGCGGTTATACAGGAATTCCATCAGAAAAGCCCCCCTCTTACCAAAAGGTATGAGGGGGGACTTTTTCATATGAGAGGGGCGGTACCCGCCGATGCGGCGGTGTTCCGTCAATCTCGCTTGTGTCAAAGGAGCGTCGTTTTCCGCCGATGCGCGTTTTCGTCGTCGGTGCGGCGAATCTTTCGCCTTGGGTCGGGTTATGCCTGCGTCTTCTTTGCCGCCTGCGCTTTGAGGCGGAGGGGGGTCGAGAGGATACGCTTGCGGAGGCGGATGGACTTCGGCGTGACCTCAATGAGTTCATCGTCCGCAATCATCTCAATCGCCTCTTCCAGCGAGGGCTGGTGCGGGGTGATGAGCGTCAGTGCCTCGTCCGCACCCGTCGAGCGGACGGCGGTCAGATGTTTCTTTTTGCAGACGTTGACGGCGATGTCACCCGGTTTGGGGTTCTGCCCGACGATCATCCCCTCGTAGACGGGGGTGGCGGGCCCGATGAAGAGCGGACCTCTGTCCTGCGAATAGTAGAGCCCGTAGGAGGTCGTCTCACCCGTCTCGCTCGCGACGAGCGACCCGGTGAAACGCATGGTGATGTTCCCGCGGTAGGGGGCGTAGCCGTCAAAGACGGAGTTGAGGATGCCCTCGCCGCGCGTCGCGGTCATGAATTCGCTGCGGTAGCCGAAGAGGCATCTCGTCGGGATGCGGTAGATGAGACGCTGCCGCGTGCCGCGCAGCTGCATATCTTGCAGTTCCCCTTTGCGGGAGCCGAGCTTCTCCATGACCGTCCCCATATATTCTTCGGGGACGTCGATGGTGACGAGTTCCATCGGCTCGCACTTTTCGCCGTCGATCTCGGTGTACAGAACGGTCGGGTTGGAGCAGGTCAGTTCGTACCCCTCGCGGCGCATACTTTCAATCAGGACGGAGAGGTGCATCTCACCGCGCCCCGCAACGCGGAAGCTGTCCGTCGTATCGCCGTCCGTGACGCGCAGGGACACGTCGCGGAGCAGTTCGCGATACAGACGCTCGCGCAGGTGACGGGAGGTGACGAATTTGCCCTCTTTGCCGGCAAAGGGCGAATCGTTGACCGAGAAGGTCATTTCCATCGTCGGCTCGGAGACCTTGACGAATTCCAGCGGTTCGACCGCGCTCGGCGCGCAGACGGTATCGCCGATGTTGATGTCCTCCGCACCGGAGAAGGCGACGATGTCGCCCATCTTTGCCTCGGGCACCTGTACGCGGTCCAGACCGTCGAACTGGTAGATGGTGATGATCTTGGCGCGACGGGGGGCGGCGGTCGAATGGTAGTTGGTAATCATGATGTCCTGGTTTTGCTTCATGGTACCGCGTTCGATGCGGCCGATGCCGATACGCCCGACGAAGTTGTTATAGTCAATGCAGGAAACAAGTGCCTGCATCGGGGCGTCGATATCGCCCTCCGGCGCGGGGATGTAATCCAGGATCGTCTCAAAGAGCGGGACGAGGTCGGTGCCGGGTACGCGGTAGTCGCGGGAGGCGGTACCGTCTCTGCCGGAGCAGTAGAGAATCGGGGAGTCCAGCTGTTCATCCGAGGCGTTCAGTTCCATCAGCAGTTCCAGCACCTCGTCCTCGATCTCGGAGAGGCGGGCGTCGGGTCGGTCGATCTTGTTGACGACGACGATGACGCGGTGGTTGAGTGCCAGCGCGTGTTCCAGGACGAAACGCGTCTGCGGCATCGGACCCTCCGCCGCATCAACGAGCAGGATAACGCCGTTGACCATTTTGAGGACACGCTCCACCTCGCCGCCAAAGTCGGCGTGGCCGGGGGTATCGACGATGTTGATCTTGACGCCTTTATAGTGGACGGCGGTGTTCTTGGCGAGGATGGTGATGCCGCGCTCGCGCTCCTGGTCGTTCGAGTCCATGACGCAGGTCGTGACTTCCTGGTTCTCGCGGTAGACGCCCCCCTGTTTGAGCAGTGCATCGACGAGTGTCGTCTTGCCGTGGTCAACGTGGGCGATAATGGCGATGTTACGCAAATCCTCTCTTTTCACCGTAATACCTCTTTCTTATATAGAAAAATAGCCTCTTTCATTTTTTCAACTTTACCAGTATAGCATATTTCACAAAAAAAGCAAGATTTTTTTGTTGCGTGGCGCAAAAAAAGCGCGAGGGGAGAAAGATGTCGTCCGGGGTGTGTGCAGGGGACGGTCCGACGGGAGGCGGGGGTGGCTTGACGGGGAGCGGAGGGCGTGATAAGATGGGGAAAAGGAGATACGCTATGGTTTGTTATGTGATCGGTGCGGGGGAGACTCCCTCGGACCCGCCGCGCCCCGGCGCGGGGGATCTCGTGATCGCGGCGGACGCGGGGCTGACGCACGCGCACACGCTCGGAATGACTCCCGCGCTCACGGTCGGGGATTTTGATTCGCTCGGGCATCTGCCGGAGGGTGGGGAGACCGTTCGTCTGCCCGTCGAAAAAGACGATACGGACATGGCGGCGGCGATCGGCGTCGGGCGCGGGCGCGGGTACCGCCGGTTTTACCTTCTCGGTGGGACGGGCGGGCGACCCGACCACACCTACGCGAACTACCAGCTCCTCGCCGACTGCGCGCGGCGAGGCGAGGAGGCGATCCTCTTCGGCGTCGGTTTCCGCGCGGCGGCGATCGCCGACGGGGCGCGCCTGACTTTCCCCGCGGACGCCACGGGGACGCTCTCGGTCTTTTCCGCCTGCGGGGAGGCGACGGGCGTCTCGGAGAGGGGCGTTTATTATCCGCTCTCGGGTGCGACGCTCTCCGGAACCTTCCCGCTCGGGGTGTCCAATCACTTCCTGCCCGGGGAGGCGGCGGAGATTTCGGTCGGGGCGGGGGTGCTGCTCGTTTTCTTCGAGGGAAATATTTTGCCCGAATTCTCTTGACAACCGTCGAAAAAATGCTACAATAGACCCAGCCAAACAGAATTGAATATGGAACAGGGGTGCCGCAAGGCTGAGACGGGCACAAGTCCGAACCCTCGTACCTGATACGGGTCATACCGTCGTAGGAAGTTGCATTTCACCAGATATGAAATTGATTGCCCCACGAGGTTCTGTGGGGCAATTTTATTTTAGGAGGTGTGTCATGGAACACACGAAAACACGCAAACTGGTGGAAAGTGCCATCATGATCGCGCTTGCCACCGTCCTCAGTCTCTTAAAACTCGCGGACCTGCCCTACGGCGGGTCGGTCACGCTCGCCTCCATGTTGCCGATCGCGCTCATCGCCTACCGCAACGGGCTCGGCTGGGGGCTCGGGAGCGGGCTCGCCTACGGCGTGCTGCAACAGTTGCTCGGGCTCAAAACCCTGACCTACGTGACCGGTGCCTCGTCGGTCATCGCCGTCATCTTCCTCGATTATCTCCTCGCGTTCGGTGTTATCGGCTTCGCCGGTGTATTCCGCAAGACGACGTTGCCGCAGGCGGGGTCGCTCACCCTCGGGGTCGTCCTTGCCTGTATGCTCCGGTACGTTTGCCACGTGATCTCCGGGGCGACCGTCTGGGCAGGGCTCTCCATCCCGACGACGGCGGCACTCGGCTACTCCTTTGCTTACAACGCCACTTATATGATCCCCGAGACGATCGTCACGGCACTCGCCGCCTTCTACCTTGCGTCGCTTCTCGATTTCCGTGAAGTGGAGATCCGCCGCATCACCGGCGAGAAGTTCGGCATCGGCGAATATATGATCCTCGGCGGCTCTTTCGTTCTGCTTGCCGGCATGATTTACGATGTGGTCGCTCTGTTCTCGCATATGCAGGATCCCGACACGGGGAATTTCGCCATCACGCTCATCGGGACGAGCGGTATCTGGCTCCCCGTCCTCATCGTCAGTGCCGTCGTTGCCGTCGTCTTTACCGTTTTCCTGCTCGTCGGGCTGAAAATGCGGGCGCGTCGGGGAGAGGGTAAAGACGGTACCGATACCCTTGACAAGCAGGCATAAAACGGCTATAATCACAGGCGGAACCAGACGGTGCAGTCGCGCGGTATCATGCCGAAAGGTCGTACCGTGAGGAAAGTCCGGGCTTCATAGGGAAGGATAACGGATAACATCCGCCGAGGGTAACCTCCGGGAGAGTGCAACAGAAATATACCGCCGCGCAAGCGGTAAGGGTGGAAAGGCGAGGTAAGAGCTCACCACGCTCTGTGGTAACACAGAGGGTCTGTAAACCCTATCCGAAGCAACGCCTACGGGAGAGCGGAAACGCTACGGTCCCCGCCGGAATCCTGTTGGCGGCAGGGGTGCTCTGCACCCTGAACATATCGGTAACGGTATGTGAAGATAGATGACTGCGGCTCGCGCAAGCGTCCACAGAACCCGGCTTACAAGTCTGATTCCTCTTCCGTTTTCCGCGCGGCTCCGCCGCCGTGACCCGCCGCGGGGCGTTTCTCCCCGCGGCGGGTCTTCGTTTTGTGTCAATTTGCGAAAAACGGGGAGAAATTCCCTCTCGGATTCGGGAAAAACGGCAGTTGACAGAGGGTGTCGGAATCCGCTATAATAACGCTGTTGAAACGGGGAGGGATTCACATGAGACAGTCTTTTTCGATGTGCCGCCTGCGGCGGTCTGTCCGCAGCTCTTGCCCGAAGTGCGCGCCCGCGTGCCTTTGCGCCCGCACCGCCTCCCGCTCTGTGTCCGTTTTGTGAAGTGCCGCCGCCGCGGCACTTTCTCTTTTTATCCGAACAATGCTCGTCTAAATTAAAAGGGGGTCCATTATGCAAAACAAGTTCTGTAAGGTACCGCTCACCGAATGCACCCGCACGCTCGTCGACGTCGCAACGGGACGGAGACCTGCCGACCTCGTCATCCGCGGGGCGAAACTCGTCAACGTCTGTACGCGGGAGTTGCTCGACGGATGCGACGTTGCCGTCGCCTGCGGCAGAATTGCCGCCGTCGGCGACGTTTCTGCCTCCGTCGGGGAGGGGACAACCGTCATCGACGCTACGGGCAAATACCTCGCGCCCGCTTTCCTCGACGGCCATATCCACATAGAGTCCTCCATGCTGACGGCGCGCGAATATGCGCGGGCGGTGATACCGCACGGCACGGCGGGCATTTACTACGATCCGCACGAAATCTGTAACGTCCTCGGGCTTGACGGCGTGCGCTACATGATGGAGGACGCCGCCAGGACACCGCTCAAAGCCATGATGACGACCCCCTCCTGCGTGCCCGCCGTCCCCGGCTTTGAGGACACGGGTGCGAAGATCGACGCCTCCGACGTTGCAGAGACCATGACGTGGGACGGTTGCGTGGGGCTCGGGGAGATGATGAACTTCCCGGGGATTCTCGCGTCGGCGGAGCCGACACACGACATCGTCGCGGCGACGCTCGCCGCGGGCAAGACCGTCACCGGACACTTCTCGATCCCCGATACGGGTGCGGCACTGAACGCGTATATTGCCGCCGGGGTGCGCTGCTGCCATGAGTCCACGACCGAACTTTCGGCACTCGAAAAAATGCGTCGCGGGATGTACGCGATGCTCCGCGAGGGGTCCGCGTGGCACGATCTCGCCGAGGTGGCGAAGGCGGTGACAAAGCACACGGTCGACAGCCGTTACGCCTGCCTCATCTCGGACGACACGCATCCGCACACGCTCATCGGCGAGGGACACCTCGACCACATCGTCCGCCGCGCCGTCGAGGAGGGGATCGACCCCGTGACCGCCATTCAGATGGTGACGATCAACGTGGCGCAGTGTTTCGGTATGGATGCGGAACTCGGCTCCGTCGCGCCCTCCAAGTGCGCCGACATGGTGCTCCTCACCGATCTCGAAACGTGCCGGGTGGATGAAGTGTTCATCGACGGGGCACTCGTCGCCCGGGGCGGGAAAATGCTCGTTACCCCGCCGCCGTACACCTATCCCGCCGCCGCACGGAACACGGTGCACCTCCGACCCGTCACCGAAAAAGATCTCCGTATCCCGGCGACGGGGACGGTGCGCGTCCACGCCCTCGAAGTGATCCCGGCGCGGGTCGGCTCCTACGACCGCCTCGTGGAAATGACCGCCGAGGGAGGCGAACTCAAAGCCGACGGCGCGCGCGATCTGCTCAAAGCCTGCGTCTTTGAACGCCATCACGGTACGGGTACGGTCGGCCGCGGCTTTGTCAGGGGATTCGGTATCCGGCACGGTGCGCTCGCCCAGACGGTCGCCCACGACGCGCATAACCTGCTCGTCGTCGGATCGAACGATGCGGATATGGTGCTCGCCGTCAACACGCTCATCGAATGCGGCGGCGGGCTCGTCGCCGTGCAGGGGGGGAAGGTCCTCGGGCTCGTGCCGTTGCCCATCGCGGGGCTCATGAACGACATCTCCGCCGAGGAGATGGACGCGCGCGTTTCTGCTCTGGAAGACGCATGGCGGGCACTCGGGTGCACGCTCCCGTCCCCCTTCATGACCATGGCACTCATCCCGCTCGCCTGCCTGCCGGAGATCCGCCTGACCAACCGCGGGCTCGTCGATTGCCGCACCTTCCGTATGATGGATCTCATCGAGGAGGAGCCGAAATAATCGGCTCCTCTCCGTTCTTTTGACTCCGATGACCCGTCACGGAGACCATCGTCCCCCGCGCGGAAAACCGCGCGGGGGCTTCTTTGTTACCGCGGTTTTCGCGCAGGTACCAGCACGCGAGCAAAATGTAAATTTTCCGGCGGGGTTGCATTTTATCTCTTTATCTCATATAATGATTTATACGGAATGCGTGCACCGCGCGGGAGCGCGGGCAGGCGCGAGGATACCTGAGAGCCACTCCCCGGCACAGCCGCGCGGGGGATGCGGGAGGCGGACGCCGCAAACGGGTGGGCGGACGGCAAAAAACGGACGATCACCGGAATTTGTATCGGAGGTAGCCGCTATGCCGTCCTATGCCATCCTCGGGTGCGGGCTTTCCGCACGGTCCGTCATCGACGATTTGTTTGCCCGCGGGCAGACCGATTTCACGATCTACGTCAGACCGGGGGAAGTCGCCGCGACGCGGGCAGAGTTCCCCGGGGTGCGCGTCACCGATGCGTGGGAGAACATCCGGGAGGAGTATCTCGTGCGCTCCCCCGGGGTGCGCCCCGATCTGCCGTCCATTGCCCGCGCCGTCGCGGGAGGGTCGGTCCTGACCGGTGAGATCGAATGGGTGTGTGCCCGCTCACCGGCACCGATCTACGGCGTGACCGGGAGCGACGGAAAGACCACGACCGCCACCCTCGCCGCCCGGCTCCTGCGGGCGATGGGGTACCGCGTCTGGCTCGGGGGCAACATCGGCACCTCGCTCCTTCCGCACCTCGCCGAGATCCTGCCGACCGACCGCGTGGTGCTGGAACTTTCCAGTTTTCAGCTCATGACTTTCTCGCCGCGCCTTGCCGGCGCGGCGGTGACCAACCTGACGGAAAACCATCTCGACTGGCACCGCGACATGGCGGAGTACCGCCTGGCCAAGCGACGCATCCTCGAAAACGCCGCCCGCCGCGTGCAGAACGCGCGCGGGGCGATCGCCCCCGAACTCCCCTCGCTCACCTTTTCCGGGACGGCGGAAAACGCCAATTACCACCTCGGGGAGGGGTACCTCATGCGGGGAGAGGAGCGGCTCGCGCCGCTTTCCTCGCTCTACACGGGGGCAACCTATCTCGCGGAGAATATGTTGTGTGCCGCCGCACTGACGGGGGCACCTGCGGGTGCCGTCACGACGGTCGCCGCCGATTTCCGCGGGGTGGAGCATCGGTGCGAATACCTCGGGGTGTTCCGGGGTGTGCACTGCTACGACTCTTCCATTGACACGACCCCCGCCCGCACGGCGGCGACCCTCTCGGCGTTCCCCGGCGGGGTGACCGTGCTCGCGGGAGGGCGAAACAAAAATCTTTCCCTCGCCCCCCTCGCCGCCGCGCTCCGGCGGCACGCCGCCTCGGTCGTGTTCTTCGGTGAGGCGGGAGAGGAAATGCGTGCGGCACTCCTCACGGCGGAGGACGTCGGTGGGTCGCGGGACACGGCCGGCATACCGCCGAGCCGCTACATACGCGACTTTTCCGCAGCGGTGGAGGCGGCACTCGCCGCGACCCCCGTCGGCGGGACGCTCGTGCTCTCGCCCGCCGCCGCCTCGTTCGACGCATTCGGCTCCTATCGGGAGCGCGCCGAGACCTACAAACGACTGCTTTACCGGCTCGCCGGAAAGACATATCCGCAACCACAATCCCAAAAATGAGTAAAGAAAAGGAATGAACAATGACAGATCTCCGAAAACTGACCGAGGAGGCAGAGCGCGATCTCGCGCCCCTCTTCGCACACATTGACCACGTGGCGCAGGCGAACACCGAGCGGGTGCTCGACGCTTTCCGCGAGGAGCGCGTCTCCGACGCGATGTTCGGTGCCTCCTCCGGCTACGGTTACGACGACCGAGGACGCGACGCGCTCGAACGCATTTACGCGCGCGTATTCGGCGCGGAGGCGGCACTCGTCCGCCACTCCATCGCCTGCGGCACGCACGCGCTCACCATCGGGCTCTTTGCCCTTTTGCGTCCGGGAGACCTGCTCCTCTCCGTTGCGGGGAAACCGTACGACACGCTCGACGAGGTCATAGGCATCACGGGTAAGCCCGGGTGCGGGAGCCTCCGCGACTTCGGCGTGGACTACGACAAGGTCGATCTGCTCCCCGACGGCACCCCCGACTATGCGGGAATCGAGCGGGCACTCGGGCAGTACGGTGACCGCGTGAAGGTGGTGTTCATCCAGCGGTCCAAGGGGTACCTGGATCGCCCGACCCTGACGGTCGACGAGATCGGGACGCTGACGGCGTTCGTCAAAGCGCGTTCCGGCGCGGTCGTCATGGTGGACAATTGCTACGGCGAGTTTGTGGAGGAGCGGGAGCCGACCGCCGTCGGTGCCGACCTCATCGTCGGCTCGCTCATCAAAAATCCGGGCGGCGGGATCGCCGAATGCGGCGGGTATCTCGCGGGGCGGCGCGACCTCGTGGAACTGTGCAGTTACCGCCTGACATCCCCGGGCGAGGGCGGAGAAATCGGCGCGACGCTCGGGCAGAACAAACCGATGTACAAGGGCTTCTTCTTTGCGCCGCATATCGTGGCACAGGCACTCAAAACGGCCCATTTTGCCGCCTATATTTTCTCACACCTCGGATTTGAGACCGAGCCCGCGTGGGACAAGCCGCACGCCGACATCATCCAGGTCGTGCGCTGCGGGAGCCCCGAACTCATGGTGGCGTTCTGCCGCGGGTTGCAGCGCGGGTCGCCCGTCGACGCCTTCGTCACCTGCGAGGCGTGCCGGACACCCGGGTACAGCGACCCCGTCGTCATGGCGGCAGGGGCGTTCACGCAGGGGTCGTCACTTGAACTCTCGGCGGACGGGCCCATCCGCGCGCCGTACCTCATCTACTTCCAGGGCGGGCTCACCTACGAGAGCGGCAAGGTGGGGATTCTCTCCGCCGCGCGCGCCGTACTGGAAGCCGTGGAGGAGCACCATGCGTAAATCCCGTTTCCGCACCCTCGCGCTGCTCCTGTTGCTCACCGCGTGCGTTCTGCTCGTGTCCTGCGGGAAAGACGACGGCGCACCCAAAGGGTTTTATCTCGTGTCCGATCCGGAGACGGACGGGTACTGCTTTTACATGCCGGACGAATGGTCCAACCAGCGCGGCTCCGGTACCGTGACCGCCTATCTCTCCGACCTGTCCACGGCGAACGTCAGCGTTTCCTACGCCCGGACGGACAAGACGGATATGGAGGCGTATTGGAGCGCGTCGGAGGAAGAGCTGCGCCGTGACTTCACGGACTACGCGCTCGACCCCGCCACCCCGGAGACGCTCACCGTCTCCGACCACCCGGCATATCTTTATCGGTATGAGGGCACCTACGCGGGCGTGAAGTACGGTTTTCACCAGTATTTCGTGCTCGTGGGGGACACTCCCTCGGCGGGGATGTACGTCATCACGTACACTGCCTCCAAGGACGCGAATACGCGTACCGGGACCGTGGACTACGACAAGACCTATGCGATCGCCGCCGCCGTGGCGCAGAATTTCCGCATCTATGCCGACAGCCCCGCGGCTCGCCCCGACCTCGGGGTCAAGGACGGGACGACACCCGACGGCATGAAGAAAGCCAACCGTTTTGACCGTTTCGGGCTCGACTTCTACGTGCCGGACGCCTGGCGGGTGGACCTCTCCGACGGTTTTATCGGTGCGGTCACGGAGGACGGTGCGTCGGTGGGGCTGAACAAACTCTCGTACGACACCGCCGTGAAAAAACTCGATCATTACGGGACGGGTGTCAGCGACAGCGGCTTTACGCAGGAGGACTACTGGAAACTGCTCCAAGCCGAATACGGTGACTTCTTCGACGAGGGGACCTTCCTGGTAACGGAGGAACCGGACTGGGAAGACAAAGAGGGCGGTGCCGGTGCCGTCACGCCCGTGGGCGGTACGTGCACGTACCGCGCCTGCACCTTTACCGCACAGCGCGGGGACAAGACCTATCGGGTAACGCTGTACCTGCTCTGGCAGACGGGCAAGGGCAAAGATCTCTATCTGCTCACCTATATGGCGACCCCCGACACCTATGATCTGCACGCCGGGGACGTGGAGCGGATGCTCCGGGAGATACGGTTTTGACGGAAATCTATTTTGACAACAGCGCGACGACGCGCATCTGCCCCGAGGCACTCCGCGTCTTCTGTGAGGTGTCGGAGGAACATTTCGGCAACCCGTCCTCCCTCCACGCGCGCGGGGCAGATGCGGAACGGCTGCTTGATGACGCACGGGATACCGTGCGCGGGGCACTGGGTGCCGCAGGCGGTGCGGTCGTCTTTACCGCCGGGGGGACGGAGGCGAACAATCTCGCCATCCGGGGGAGGCTCCTCGCAAAACCCCGTTTCAAAAAGGGCGGAAAGATTCTGACGACCGCGGGGGAACACGCCTCCGTTTCCCACCCCGTCGACGCTCTGCGGCGAGAGGGAATGACCGTCGTCGCCATCCCGACGGCGGGCGGGGTACTTGACCTCGACGCCCTGCGGCGCGAGGCGACCCACGACGTCTGCCTCGTTTCCATGATGCTCGTCAACAACGAGAGCGGTGCGCTCTATGACCTCGCCGCGGCGGCGAAGATTGTCCGCGCCGCCTGCCCGGACGCCGTGTTCCACGTCGACGCGACGCAGGCGTTTCTCAAAGTGCCGTTCACGGTGAAGAGCCTCGGATGTGACTTCGTGACGGTCTCCTCTCATAAAATCCGCGGACCCAAAGGGGTCGGTGCCCTCTGGATTTCTCCCGCCGTCATCAAAAACCGCGGTATTGCCCCGGTCACGCTCGGCGGCGGGCAGGAGGGGGATCTGCGTTCCGGTACGGAAAACGTGCCGGCGGTCGCCGCGTTTGCGGAGGCGGTACGTCTCGGACTCGCGTCCCGCGGGGAGCATATCGCACACCTCCGCGACCTCCGCGACTACCTCATCGACCGCCTGAAAAACACCCCGGCACTGTCCGGGGTGCGGCTCAATCTGCCGCCTGTGGCGGCACCCCACATCGTCAGCCTGACGATGCCCCGTATCAAGAGCGAGACGATGCTGCACTTCCTGTCATCCAAGGGCATCTATGTATCCAGCGGTTCCGCCTGCTCCTCCCATGACCGCCATCTGTCCTCCGCCATGCTCGCGTTCGGGCTCACGGAGCCGGAGGCGGACACCACCGTGCGGGTGAGTTTCGGCGTGCAGAATACGCGCGCGGAGATCGACACCTTTCTATCGGTGCTCGCCGAGGGGGTTACGGGGCTCATCCGTACGCGCTGACGGCGCATCCCCAAAACGGCGGCCGGTGTTTTGCCGCCGTGCGTTCCGGTGTTTTGCCGCCGTGCGCTCCGGTGTGACGGGAAACGGCACCCGCGCGGTTGCACCGACGCCCGGTACCCCGACGGCTTTCACGCCGCCCGGGCCGGTGTCAAAAGGTTTCGTGCGCGTCTTCCCGCGTGCGGAGCGAAAGAACGTAAAGACGCATTTCTTCGGCGTTTCCCGCGCGCATGGCGCGGGTCAGGAGCGCGCTTTTCCCCTCCGGGGAGAGGCGACGGTAACTGTCCCTCGCGGAGCGGTCGTGCGAAAGCGCGTCATAAAACGAGAGCGGTCGGATCGTCATATCTGCCTCCTTGCGGGGGTGACAGATCCGTCACACCCGTATATTCAGTTTGTCGACAGAAACGTCTCGCTACCCCCGGAAAAGGGTGGAAACGGGGCGGGTCACACGGAGAGGAGCCTATGCAACTGACACTTATCACGGTCGGCACGGTCAAAGAGCCGTATCTGCGCGAGGCACTCACGGAATACGGTAAACGCATCCGCGCCCTCGCGGATTTCCGCGAGGTAACCATCCCCGAGGTACGCATCACAGACGAGGATGACCCGGGAAAAGTAGGCTCCGCATTGTCATGTGAGGGGGAGAAACTCCTCGCCGCCGCACCGCGTGACGCCTATAAGATCGCGCTGTGTGTCGAGGGGCGGGAGATGACGAGTGAAGAACTCGCCGCGACCCTGCGTTCCGCCGGCGACACGCGCGGCAAGGTCGCGCTTTTCATCGGCTCCTCCCACGGGCTCTCACCTGCCGTCAAGGCGGCGTGTGACCTGCGGTTGTCCTTTTCGCGTCTGACTTTTCCGCACCAACTCATGCGGGTGATGGTCGCCGAGAGCCTGTACCGCAGCCTGACCATCATTGCCGGGAAAAAATATCATAAGTAAGACCGCCGTCGGCGGGAAAACAAATCCATTATCAATCGGAGGAAGACGACTTATGACAAAACGGATCACATCCCTTGTACTCGCATTGGTATTGCTCGGCACCGCCCTCGCGGTGCTCACGTCGTGTGACTTCTCCACCCGTCCGACCGCCTGGACTGGGAAATACAAGTATGACAATGCGAGGAAATATACGAAAGGGGCGGCGAGTTTCGGCGCGGACACAGTGCGGAGTCTGGACATTGACTGGGGTGCCGGCGTGGTCCTCGTCGGGCACGACGAGAACGTCACCGAGGTGACCTTGCGGGAGTATGTTTATACCGGCAAGACGGAGGAGACCCCCGTCGCTGTCGCGGAGAACGAACAGCTGTACTACTGGCACGACGGCAACACCCTGCGCGTCAGGTATCTGCAATCCAAACTCGGTCGCCGTGAGGTGCAGGCGAAGTACCTCTACGTGCTGCTGCCGACCGGGAAGGCACTGGACACGGTCCGTATCAAGACGGACACCGGCGCGGCCGAGATCAGCGGGATCACGACGACGCTGGCAGAACTGTCTGCTGTGTCGGGCGACGTCTACGCCAGTGACGCAACGGTGGAGGAACTGAAACTCGAAAGCGTCTCCGGTGAAGTATCTGCCTACGGTACTTTCGGCAAAGCGAGCCTCCATACGACCAGCGGCAAAGTGTACGCCTGCACGAACGAAACCTATTCCGCATCCCGCCTGACCATCGGTACGGTATCGGGCGAGGTGCTCGTGGACGGGCGCGCGAACATCCTGCCGGGTGAGACCGAGATTGATACGGTGAGCGGCAATGTGAAATTCCAGTTTTCCTACGAGACGGCGTACGTCATCGACTTTCAAACCAAGGGGAGCGGTCTCTACTCCTCGCAGTTCGGTGAGGACGAGACACAGGTGGGCAACCGCTATACCGTCGGGACGGACGGCGGGCATATTGCGGTCACGACCACCTCGGGCAACGTGTCGGTCGTGCGCGTGATCGAACGGTAACGCGCCCCCGAAAAAGGCGCGGAAACCTGCCCCGCCAAGGGGAACGCCCCCGCAAGTCAAGGGTATCACTTCAAAAAACAAGGGTATCACTTCAAAAAGAAAAACCCCGGCACCGAGGTGCCGGGGTCATTTTTGTAACGGGGGCGCGGGAGCGTTGTCAGACCGTTCCGCGCGGATGCCGCAGGAGTACCGTCAGGCGTTCCGCAGGAGTACCGTCAGGCGTTCCGCAGGGGTGCCGTCAGGCGTTCCGCAGGGGTGCCGTCAGGCGTTCCGCAGGGGTGCCGTCAGGCGTTCGCCGCGTCGACGATGGCGGTGAACTTCTCGGGGACGAGCGATGCGCCGCCGATGAGGCCGCCGTTGACGTTCTTCTTCGCGAGCAGTTCCGCCGCGTTCTTATCGTTCATCGATCCGCCGTACTGGATCGTGATCTCTTCCGCGGCCTTGGCGGAATAGATCTTCGCAATCGTCGCGCGGATGACGCCGCAGGTCTCATCTGCCTGCTCGGGCGTGGCGGTCAGCCCCGTCCCGATCGCCCAGACGGGCTCGTAGGCGATGATCACGTTTTTGAGTTTCTCTTCGGAAATCCCCGCGAGATCGAGTTTGGTCTGCATGGCGACGACCTCGTCGGTGATGCCGGCGAGCCGCTGCTCTTTGACCTCACCGAGGCAGAGCAGGACCTTGAAACCCGCCGCGAGCGCGGCCTTGGTACGGAGGTTGACGGTCTCGTCCGTCTCGCCGAAATACTGACGGCGTTCGGAGTGACCGATGATGACGTACTCGACGCCGATCTCTTTCAGCATGGCGCAGGAGACTTCACCGGTGAAGGCACCTTTCGCCTCAAAGTGGACGTTCTCGGCACCGATTCTGATGTTGGAGCCCTTCGCCGCTTCGACAGCGGTCGCGAGGTCCACATACGGGGTGCAGAGGACGATGTCACATTTGTCTTTCCCCGCGACCATCGGTTTCAGCGTCTCGATGAACGTCTTGGTCTCGCTCGGGGTCATGTTCATTTTCCAGTTGCCGGCGATAACGGTTCTTGCCATCTTCGTCACCTCTTACTTATCTTGGAGGCAGGCGATACCGGGCAGTTCCTTGCCTTCGAGGAATTCGAGGGAGGCACCGCCGCCGGTGGAGATGTGGGTCATCTTGTCGGCATAGCCGAGTTTTTCGACCGCCGCCGCGGAGTCACCGCCGCCGATGATGGAGATCGCGCCGCTCTCGGCAACCGCTTTCGCAACGGCGTCCGTACCTGCGGCAAAGTTCTTCCACTCGGAGACACCCATCGGGCCGTTCCACACCACGGTGCCGGCACCCTGAATGGTCTTCGCGAACAGTTCACGGGTCACGGGGCCGATGTCAAGGCCCATCCAGCCGTCCGGGATGGCGTTGGAATAAATCCGCATATTCACGGTGTTCTCGTCGTACTCACGGCCGATGATGTTGTCCACAGGGATGATGAAGTTGACACCCTTCTTGCGGGCGTTTTCCATCGTCTCACGGGCGAGGTCGACTTTATCCTCCTCACAGAGGGACGTGCCGACGCGGCAGCCCAGCGCGCGGAAGAAGGTGTATGCCATACCGCCGCCGATGATGAGGGTATCGACCTTATCGATCAGGTTGTTGATGACACCGATCTTGTCCGACACCTTCGCGCCGCCGAGGATGGCGACGAACGGACGCTTCGGATTTTCGAGGGCGTTGCCCATCACGGTGATCTCTTTCTTGATGAGATAGCCGCAGACAGCCGGCAGACCCGCATACATGGCGACACCCGCCGTCGAGGCGTGTGCACGGTGAGCGGTACCGAACGCGTCGTTGACGTACAGAGTGGCATAGGCACCGAGTTCCTTTGCGAAGTCGGGGTCGTTCTTTTCCTCACGGGCATCGAAACGGATGTTTTCGAGCAGGACGGCGGTACCGTCCTTCATCGCGGCGATCTTCGCCTTGGCATCCTCACCGATGATGTCGGTTGCAAAAGTAACCGGGATGCCGAGTTCGGCGAGGCGGTCTGCCACCGGTTTCAGCGAGAATTTCTCGCGGTCGCCCTTCGCGGCTTCCAGCATCTTTGCCTTGGCGGCGGCCTGCTCCTCTGCGGGGAGTGCCTCCACTTTCTTCTTTTCTTTCTTGGTGAGCCCGAAGCCCTCGGTCAGCACGTTGTGCGGCTTGCCGAAGTGGGAGCAGAGAATCACCTTCGCACCCTTACCGAGCAGGTACTTGATGGTGGGGAGTGCCTCGACAATACGCTTGTCCGAGGTAATCTTGCCGTCTTTCATCGGGACGTTGAAGTCGCAACGGACGAGCACGGAGGTGCCGGCTTTGATCTCGACATCTTCCACGCTCTTTTTGTTATACATGGACATGACCAAAAATCTCCTTTTGTAACATTCGTTTTTCTACCGACAAGATTGTAGCACGATTGCCCCGCGTAGTCAACTGTTTTCTTTATAAGAAAATGATATAGCGCGGGCGGCGGCAAAGCGATTGTTTACAAAATGTTCACATATGAGAGGCAGGCACAAGGTATCATAATATGCGTTGTTTTATGCGTTTTCGGGCGACGGCGCGCGAGACGCGCGGCGGGGAATGTACCGGAAATACGGAAAACCGCTGCCCCGACCGAAAAGACGGTCAAAAACGCCGCGGAACGTCGGAAAAACGACGGGGGCGAAAACTGCCCCGCGGGCGCATCGGAAAACACCAAATTACACCGAAAAGGATACGACATGATTACAGTCAGCAATCTGACCTTTGCGTTTGGTACGCAGACGCTCTTCAAGGACGTCGATCTCAAATTCACGAACGGCAACTGCTACGGCATCATCGGCGCAAACGGCGCGGGGAAGTCGACCTTTCTGAAACTCCTCTGCCGCGAGCTGGAACCGACGCGCGGCGAGATCACCGTCCCCGACAAGACGCGGATGTCGGTGCTCAAACAGAACCACTTTGCGTTTGACGAATACACCGTCCTCGATACCGTCATCATGGGCAACCCGCACCTCTACGAGGTGATGAAAGAAAAGGATGCCATCTACATGAAGGAGGACTTCTCGGACGAGGACGGCCTGCGTGCGTCCGAATTGGAAGCCGAGTTCGCCGAGATGGGCGGCTGGGAGGCAGAGTCGGATGCCTCGCGCCTGATTCAGGGACTGGGGCTCTCCGCCGACCTGCTCTATGACACGATGGCGACGCTCGAAGAGAGCCAGAAGGTCAAGGTGCTCCTCGCACAGGCATTGTTCGGAAACCCCGACATCATTCTGCTCGACGAGCCGACGAACGGTCTCGATCTCGACGCCGTGCACTGGCTGGAAGAGTTCCTCATGGACTATTTCGGGACGGTGCTGGTCGTCTCGCACGACCGTCACTTCCTGAACGACGTCTGCACGAACATTGTCGATATCGACTACGGCAAGATTAAGATGTACGTCGGTAACTACGAGTTCTGGTATGAGTCCTCCCAGCTCATGCAGCGCATGATCAAGCAGCAGAACAAGCGTGCGGAGGACAAAATCCGCGAACTCGAAACGTTCATTGCGCGGTTTTCCGCGAACAAGTCCAAGTCCAACCAGGCGACCTCCCGCCGCAAACTGCTTGAAAAGATTACGGTGGAGGAACTGCCCGCCTCCTCCCGCCGCTACCCGTTCATCGGCTTTGATATGGACAGGGAGGCGGGGAAGGACATTTTGCAGGTCGAAGGGCTCGGTTACGAGGAGAATGGCGAGACGCTGTTCCGCGACGTTTCGTTCCTCGTCGGGCGGGGGGAGAAGATCGGTTTCGTCGGTGACGAGCGGTCGGTGACGGCACTCTTCCGGTGCCTCATGGAGGAACTGACGCCGACGGCGGGTAAATTCCACTTCGGCGTTTCTATCTCGACCTCCTATTTCCCGCGTGACAACACGCCCTATTTCGAGGGACACGACGAGTCCATTCTCGACTGGATCCGCCCCTACTCCAAGGACCCGAAAGAGACCTATCTGCGCGGTTTCCTCGGGCGGATGCTGTTCTCGAACGACGCGGTGTACAAGCCGGTGAACGTCCTCTCCGGCGGGGAAAAGGTGCGCTGTATGTTCTCGCGCATGATGCTCTTCGGCTCCAATATGCTGGTGATCGACCAGCCGACCAACCA
Source organism: uncultured Eubacteriales bacterium (assembly GCA_934432675.1). GTDB lineage: Bacteria > Bacillota > Clostridia > Oscillospirales > CAG-272 > UBA1740. Next base: position 124,574 of record CAKRYT010000002.1, read on the forward strand.
CCTCGATCTGGAATCCATCACCGCGGTCAACAACGGGATGCGTGATTTCGGTGGCAATATCCTGTTCGCGTCACACGACTACGAGATTATGAGCACGGTCGCGAACCGTATTATCGAGGTGACCCCCGAGGGGATGTTTGACTTCCGCGGTACCTACGAGGAGTACCTCGCGGCGCGCGGCAAAGCGTAAAGGAGACGGTATGGCAGAGTTGGATGCGGCGGCGTTCGGGGCGACGCTCGGACGGGCGTTCTCCGAGAACGGGATCGGAGGCATGCTCAGTTTCGACCGGGTCAGGGTCCTCACGGCAATGACCGAACGACTGCTTTCCGAAAACGAGAAATACAACCTGACGGCACTGACGGAGCCGGGGAAAATCGCGCTCCTGCACTATGCGGACTGTGCCCTCATCGCCGGGTATATGAAGAAGGGGGCGACGGTCATCGACGTCGGTTGCGGCGCGGGCTTTCCGACCCTGCCGCTGGCAGTGTTGCGCCCGGATTTACGGCTCCTCGCCGTTGATTCGACCGAGAAGAAGGTGGCGTATGTCCGCGAGACGGCACACCTGTTCGGGCTGGACAACGTGACATGTCTGACTGCCCGTGCGGAGGACCTTGCCGCCGACGGTACCTATCGGGAAAACTTCGATTATGCGACGGCGCGCGCCGTGACCGAGATGCGGGCACTGTCCGAATTGCTCCTGCCGTTTGTGAAGATCGGCGGCGAGATGATCGCCATGAAGGGCAAGAACGCCGCCTACGAAGCGGCGGGGGCGAAACGCGCACTCGCCATCCTCGGCGGGGAGGTCGTGTCGATCGACGAGACACCGTTGCGCTCGGCCGCCTACGGTGAGCAGAGCCATGCCGTGATCCGCGTCGCCAAGCGCAAAAAGACCCCGGCGGCCTATCCGCGCGCCTGGGCACAAATCTCCAAGAAACCTCTTTGAACCGACAAAAGGAGCGAAATCGCTCCTTTTTTCGTTACTTCGGGGGGCGGTCTCTTGACAGGGGCGCGTGCGTGGGATATAATATTAAAGTTAAATTGGTAACAAGGAGAGCGTTATGCGGAATAAAATCTCTCTTGCCGGGGATCTCGGCAGCGGGAAGTCCACCGTTGCGGACATCCTCGCGCCGAAAATCGGCGCGACCTACTACGGTACGGGCATCATTGCCCGCGAGATTGCGGCATCGATGGGCATGGATATTGCGGCGTTCAATATCTACATGGAGACGCACCCCGAACTCGACAGAGAATTTGACGACCGGCTCGTCCGCCTGTCGGACGACCCCCGCACGCTCATCATCGACTCCCGCATGGCATGGCACTTCACACGGGAGACCTATCGCGTATATCTGACGACCGACCCGACCGTTGCCGCCGTACGGATCATGCAGGCGGGGCGACAGGCGGAGAAGTTTACCTCGCTCGAAGAGGCGGAGGCGCGCATCCGCGCCCGCAAGCAGAGTGAGAAAAAACGCTATTTTGACCTGTACGGCGTGGACTGCAAGGACCTTGAAAACTACGACCTCGTGGTGGACACCACCTACGCGACCCCGGGCGAGGTCGCAGAGGCGGTAGAAGAGGGGTACCGTGCCTGGCAGGCGGGCGAGAACGAACGCGTGCGGCTCCTGTGCCCGCGCCGGCTCTGCTATCCGGACACCGCGCCGGATCCCGTGCTCGTCGACGCGTGCCATACCGCGCTCGAACTGGGTACACCGGTATCGACCCCGGAGGTCGTGCCGTTCAACGACGCATTCTATCTGGTTTCGGGGGCAGAAGTCGCGCTCGCGTACTCGCTCCTGGACAGCACGTTTCTGCCTGTGCGGCTCGCGTCGGCACAGGTGGAGACCGACCGCTTTGTGAAAATGGAGGACTCTCTTTAATGATCGCACTGAAAAAGCGTACTGCCGCGCTCCTCGCGGAGCGTATCGCCGCGGAATTCCCCGGGGCGGCACCGACGGCGGACGAACTTTTCCCCTGGTTTGAATACCCGCCCGATGCCGCCATGGGCGACCTTGCGTTCCCGTGTTTCAGGTTGTCGAAGGCCCTGCGCCGTGCTCCTGCGGCGATCGCGTCCGCTCTCGTCGGTGCGTTTACGGGCGACACCGTGTACGCAAAGGTGGAGGCGGTCAGCGGGTACCTCAACTTCTTCTTCGACGGGGCGGGGCTGGCTGCCCGCGTCACCGCAGAGGTCGCCGAGCGCGGCGAGACTTACGGGTCACCGATGGACGGGGTGGGCAAGACGGTCGTACTCGACTACTCTTCTCCGAACGTGGCCAAGCCGTTCCATATCGGGCACCTCGGCACGACGGTCATCGGCCATTCCCTCAAACTCCTGCACAAGTTTGCCGGGTGGAATTGCGTCGGTATCAACTACCTCGGGGACTGGGGCACGCAGTTCGGTAAACTCATCGTCGCCTACAAGAAGTGGGGCAGCCGGGAGGAGATCGAGCGGGGCGGGATCGACAGCCTCGTCGCCCTTTACGTGAAGATCAACAACGCCATCGCCGAAGAGGAGGGCACTGCCCTCGCGGACGCCGCGCGCGCGGAGTTCCACAAGATGGAGCAGGGGGACGAGGAGAACATCGCCCTCTGGAAATGGTTTATCGAGATCTCGCTCGCCGAGTACGAAAAGACGTACCGGCAACTCGGGATCACGTTCGACTCCTACAAGGGGGAGAGTTTTTACACCGATAAGATGCCGGCGCAGGTGCAGAAACTGCGCGATATGGGGCTGCTCAAAATCGACGACGGCGCGTCCATCGTGGACCTCAGTGCCTACGGGATGCCGCCCTGCCTCATTCTCAAACGCGACGGCTCGACCCTCTACCCGACGCGGGACATCGCGGCGGCGGTGTACCGGAAAGAGACCTATCACTTCGACCGTATGATCTACGTGACGAGTGCCCAGCAGACGCTGCACTTCCAGCAGTGGTTCAAGGTGGTGGAGATGATGGGCTACCCGTGGTTCGGGGAACTGGTGCACGTGCCCTACGGCACGGTGTCCGTCAACGGCGAAAAACTCGCGACGAGGACGGGCAACGTCGTCCTGCTCCGTGACCTGTTCGCGCAGGCGATCGAAAAGGTCAAAGCGATCATGGTGGAGAAAAACCCCGCCCTCGCGGGCAGGGACGATATTGCCGAGCAGGTGGGTGTCGGCGCGGTGGTGTTCCACTACCTGTCGAACAACCGCATCCGCGACATCAACTTCGTTCTGGAAGATGCGCTTTCCTTTGACGGAAATACGGGTCCCTATGCCCAGTATACCTATGCGCGCACCTGCTCCGTTCTGCGGAAGTATGACGGGGAGGCCAGGTGGTGCGCCGACAGCGCGACTGCCGAGGAGGCGACGCTTGCGAGGACGATCGCCATGTTCCCCGAGCGTGTGGAGGCGGCCCTCGCGGACTATGAGCCGTCGGTCATCACGCGGTATATTCTTGACCTTGCGGCGGCGTTCAACCGTTTCTATCACGAGTGCAAGATACTGAACTGCGAGGACGCAAAGACGCGGGAGAGCCGTGTGGCACTCACCGCCGCGACCAATCGGGTGCTCGGCACCGCCCTGCACCTCATCTGCCTCGCCACCCCCGAACAAATTTAACGGATCTTTGAGGAGATTATTATGAGCGGACATAGCAAATGGAACAATATCAAACACAAGAAGGAAAAATCCGACGCTGCCAAGGCGAAGGTGTTTACCCGTATCGGGAAGGAGATGGCGGTCGCCATCAAGGCGGGCGGTGCCGACCCGAACGTCAACAGCAAACTCCGTGATCTCATCGCCAAGGCGAAGGCGAACAACGTGCCGAACGACAATATCGAGCGCGTGCTTAAAAAGTTCTCCGAGGCGAAGGACATCGATTTCGAGGAGATCACCTACGAGGGGTACGGTCCCTCCGGGGTCGCCGTGATCGTCGAGACCGCGACGGACAACCGTAACCGCACGGCGGGCAATATCCGGTCCTATTTCTCGAAGTACCACGGGAATATGGGCAACTCGGGTTGCGTCTCCTTCATGTTTGAGGAGAAGGGCGTCATTGAGATCATCGACGAAGACGAAGAGATCGACGAGGAGAAACTCATGGAGGAGGCACTCGAAGCCGGCGCGACCGACTTTGACGGCTCCGAGGGAGTGTATGAGATCTACACCGAGACGGATGACGTGACCGCCGTCGCCGAGGCACTCACGAAGCTGGGTTACAAGTTGGAGAGCGCGGACCGCGCCATGGTGCCGTCCTCTTACGTGACCCTCTCGGGCGAGGACGACATCAAGTTCATGAATCTGCTTCTTGAAAAACTCGAAGAGGACGACGACGTGACCAACGTCTTCCACAACTGGGAGGCGTAAGGCACATCCCCACAGCATCACGACCGCACGGTATCTTGCCCCTTTTCTCACCGAACAGGTTGACATTCCCGTGCGGTTGTGATACAATAGACCCCGGTCATAAAGGGATATAGCCAAGTCGGTTAAGGCACAGGACTTTGACTCCTGCACGCGCTGGTTCGAGTCCAGCTATCCCTGCCAAAACAGCCCCCCGGCTCGTCCGGGGGGCTGTTTTGGCGGGGCAGTCTGATTTGTATGAGCGCGTGCAGGAGCAAAGGCCTGCGCGGGAACGCTCTGCGTTCCCGTAGGCGGCTTGGCAGAGCCATGCCGAGAGAACGCGACGCGTTCTCCTAGGCAGACTTGCGAAGCAATTATGCGGCACAGCTTTGACTTTGACTCCTGCGCGTGAAGCCCCCCGGCTCGTCCGGGGGGCTGTTTTGGCGGGACAGGCCGATTTGTACGGGCGCGCTCAACGATGAAGACGGCGAATCATTGAAAAACAGGCGCGCTTGTGGTATAATCGGATAGCGACGAACGGGAGTTCGCAGGGGGACGGCAAGATGGACGTTCGGGAAAAGACGTATGAAGCGGCGAGAGAGCAGTATCATCCCGAAGAGCCTTCTCCTTTCGTATATGCACACCACGTGGTATGTGCTCCGGAAGCCGGGAACGGAGAGATCTTTACGGGCTTTTGCATAGAGAGTTGCGGTGGCGTGATGAATCTGTGTGCGGAGAGGGTGGCAGCCCTTAACATGTATGTCAACAGCGGTCAGACGAAGATCAGTCGACTGATTGCCTTCCGCGACGCCGCCCCCGACGGCGGAGGAAGCGGTATGCCGTGCGGAGCATGCAGAGCGTTCTTTTATCAGTTCAACGAAGAAAATGAAGAGATGGAAATCCTCGTGGATTATGAAAAGAGAGAAACCGTTACCCTGAAAGAACTGATGCCCGCCCGGTGGGGAAAAGAGCGGTACGCAGAGGCAAAATCAACGTAACACGTTTCGGCTTATCGGACCGGACGTCCGGCATGATGCACACCGGTCGGTTTTATGGGAACGATCACCGCTGCGGGGTGCGCGGGGAAGGAGAAAACATGGCAAGCAGTAAGGATTTTCGCGATTATATCCTCGGGCAGTGCCCGGGGCTCACGGCGCGGGCGATGATGGGAGAGTATCTGCTCTACTATCTCGGTAAGTATGTCGGCGGGATCTATGACAACCGCCTGCTCGTCAAACCGGCGGAGGGAGTCTGTCGCCTCCTGCCGGGGGCACCCCGGGAGGTGCCGTATGAGGGGGCCAAAGAAATGCTCCTCGTCGAAGACACGGACGACCGCGAGGGGATGCTGCGTCTCATGGACGCGCTGTGGGCAGAACTGCCGGAGCCGACGCCGAAGACATCGAAAAGAGGGAACAACGCATGACGGAACACATGATCGCGTCTGTGGAGGACACGCTCGGCTATCATTTCAACAATCCGGCACTCCTGCGCCAGGCGTTCACGCGGTCGTCGTACGTGAACGAACTGTCGCAGGGGGGGAGGGCCGCCGATACGCAGTCGAACGAGGTGCTCGAATTCTTCGGGGACAGCGTGCTGTCGGCGACACTCGCTTATCTGCTCCTCGACCGTTACGGCGAGGTCGGTCGGCGGGGGCTCGTCACCCGTTTCACCGAGGAGGATTTTTCCATCATCAAGAGCAACATGAGCGACAAACGCGCCCTCGCGGACGCGGTGCGCCGCCTCGGGGTCAACCGTTACCTGCGGCTCTCGCGCGGGGACATCAACCAGAACGTCCTCGACAAGGATTCGCCGAACGAGGACCTGTTCGAGAGCATCATTGCCGCCGTGGCACTGGATTGCGGGATGGACTTTTCCGTCATTCTGGACGTCGTGCGTCGGCTGGACGACGTAGATCGCCTGCTCGACCGCCGCGCGGGTCGGGTGGAGAAAAATCCCAAGAGTGCCGTCAAGGAGTGGTGCGAGCGGCGGCATATTCCGTACACCTATGAGGTCACCGGCACCGAGGGACCCGAGCACGCGAAAGTGTTTCACGTCCGCCTGACGGTCGCGGGGTACCCCGCAGCAGAGGCATCGGGCGGGAGCCGCCCCAAGGCGGAGATGGCGGCGGCGGAGAAACTCCTGCCGCTCCTCGCGACCGGTGCGTGAGTCCGCCCCGATACGGCGTTTGTTCCCGTGCGACGTTGCGGGGTACGGGCCGGGCTGTTGCGCCCGGGGGATGGGTCACCCCAAAGGGGAGACAACGATATGAAAACGACGAAGAGGAGCCGTAAAATACGGCTCCTCTTTCGTTATTTTCCGGGAAATAATCGGGGGTCAGTGTTTCGGGATGAGTTTCTCCGCACCGCCCATGTAAGGGCGGAGCACCGCGGGGATGCGGACCGAGCCGTCTGCTTCCAGGTTGTTTTCAAGGAAGGCGATCAGCATACGCGGCGGGGCGACGACCGTATTGTTCAGCGTGTGGGCAAAATATTTGCCGTTCTCGCCGTTCACACGGATCCGCAGGCGGCGCGCCTGTGCGTCACCGAGGTTGGAGCAGGAGCCGACCTCAAAATACTTCTTCTGCCGCGGCGACCATGCCTCAACGTCGAGCGATTTGACTTTGAGGTCTGCGAGGTCACCCGAGCAGCATTCCAGCGTGCGGACGGGGATGTCCATGGAGCGGAAGAGATCGACGGTGTTCTGCCACAGCTTGTCAAACCACATCTTGGAGTCCTCGGGCTTGCAGACGACGATCATCTCCTGTTTCTCAAACTGGTGGATGCGGTAAACGCCGCGCTCCTCGATCCCGTGTGCACCCTTTTCCTTGCGGAAACAGGGGGAATAGGAGGTCAGGGTGTAGGGGAGTTTTTCCTCGGGGGTGATGGTGTCGATGAATTTGCCGATCATGGAGTGCTCGGAGGTACCGATGAGGTAGAGGTCCTCGCCCTCGATCTTGTACATCATGTTTTCCATTTCGGCAAAGGACATGACCCCGGTCACCACATCGGCACGGATCATGAAAGGCGGCACGCAGTAGGTGAAACCGCGATTAATCATGAAGTCGCGCGCATAGGAAATGACGGCGGAGTGCAGGCGGGCGATATCGCCCATGAGGTAATAGAAACCGTTGCCGGCGACGCGGCGCGCCGCATCCAGGTCAATGCCGTCAAAGCGTTCCATAATGTCGGTGTGATAGGGGATCTCGAAGTCGGGGACGACGGGCTCGCCGAAACGTTCGATCTCGACGTTCTCACTGTCGTCACGGCCGACGGGGACGGAGGGGTCAATGATGTTCGGAATGACCATCATGATCTTTTTGATTTTTTCCTCGTACTCGCTTTCCAGCGTTTCGAGTTCCGCCAGGCGTTGCGCGTCTGCGGCGACCTGTGCCTTGACGGCCTCTGCCTCGGCGAGTTTCTTTTGCCCCATCAGGGCCCCGATCTGTTTCGAGAGTTTGTTGCGGTTTGCGCGCAGGGTGTCCGCCTCGGTCTTGAAACGGCGGAGCTCCGCGTCGAGCGCGATAACTTCATCGACGAGCGGCAGTTTCCGGTCCTGGAACTTCTTGCGGATGTTCTCCTTGACGGTCTCGGGATTTTCCCGAAGGAATTTCATGTCGAGCATTGTATCGATCCTCCGATTTTGATGACGATTTTGAGAAAAATAAAAAGCACCCCTGCGACAAGGGTGCAAAAACGCACGGTACCACCTTGGTGTTTCACTCTCTCGCACTGACGCGGCGGGCACGGCGCGGCTCATCGCCGGCGGCTCGGGAGCGGAATTCACCGTCGGGCATCGTCGGGTGCGTCACAGCCTCGCACACCCGTCTCTTGGAGCGACCCGTTTCGGTTACTTTTCTCCGTCATGGCTTTTCGTATTCGTGTTTCGACTTTACCGTGTATTATTATATCCAAGCGTCCCCCGTTTGTCAAGCGGTTTTTCACGCGGCGGGCAGACGACGTTTTTCGCGGGGCAGGGCCGTCGTCGGTCTTGCAAAAAACGTATGCCCGGCGCGCAAAAACGGGTATTAACCGTCGCCGTGCCCGAAACCGTCGAAAAACCGCGCGGAGCCGTATTTTACGGCTCCGCGCGGCGGTTGTATGGGGAAAATGTCCGTGTACCCGACGCGGGTGCGACGGTAGTGTCCGGCGCGGGGCTCCGCGTCAGCGGATGGAGATATGCAGGCGGAAGGCGAGGGACTTCAAAATCTTCTCGACGAATTTATCGACCGCCTCGGGGGCGAGGGGCTCGTCCCCCGTCGGGAGGAAGGTAAGGCCGAACGCCATCGATTTCTTGCCGGCACCGATCTGCTCGGAACGGTAGACGTCGAAGAGGTCGATGTCACTCACCTGCTTGCAGGCGGAACGGATGGCATCGGTAATCTCGCCGCAGGTGACCGCCTCGTCGGCAACGAGCGCGAGGTCGCGCGTGACGGCAGGGAATTTCGGAACGGGGGCAAAACGGATGAGTTCCGGGAAGGCGGCAGAGAGTTTCTCAAAGTCGATCTCCCCCACGTAGACGTTGCCGGCGAGTTCCGCCGCCTCGGCGACCTCATAGGACAGCCGCCCGAAGTAACCGATCTCCTCCTCGGCGAGCAGGATCTTCGCCGTCTCGCCCGGGTGGAGGAACGGCTGTGCGCCGCGCTCGTAGGTGAGGCGGATGCCGAAGACATCGGCGATCGCCTCGGGGGCACCCTTCGCCGTGAAGAACGTCTCCCCCTCGCCGTAAAGTCCGAAGCAAAGCGTCTGTTTCTCGGTCGGCAGGGACTTCGCCTCGCCCGGGATAAAGCGATTGGCAAGTTCAAAGAATCTGCCGCCGGCATGCCCGCGCTTCTGGTTATGCGAGAGGATCGAGAGCATGGAGGGGACGAGGGTGGAACGCATGATCGCGTAGTTTTCGCTGAGCGGGTTTTGGAGGGCGACGACGTTCCTGCGACGGTCGTTCTCGGGCAGGCGCAGAAGGTCAAGATCTGCCAGCGCATAGAACGAGTAATTGATGAGTTCAAAGTACCCTTCTTCGACCAGCGTGTCTTTCAGTTTCAGGGTCTGCTGCTGCGCCTTGGTGTAGCCGCCCGCCGTGATGGACGCGGGGGTCATGAGGCGAGGCGTAATGTGCTCGTAGCCGTACATTTTGATGATGTCCTCGGCAAGGTCGGGGTAGTCCTCGATGTCCTCGCGGAAGAGCGGTGCCACCGCCGTCAGGGCATCCCCGCTGACCGTGACGGTGTACTGCATACGCGTCAGGATATTGACGACCGTCGTGCGCGGCACCTCAATCCCGAGCACGCGGTTGAGTTTTTCAAACGAGGTGGTGATGGTCGTGGGCTCCGGATGCTCGCACGCGCGGCGGTCGACGTGGGTCGCCGTCACGGTGCCGCAACCCAGTTCCTCCACGAGGTGGAGGGCACGCGCCATGGCTTTCCCGGTCGTGTATTCGTCCACGCCTTTTTCATAGCGATGGGAGGAATCGGAGGACTGGCCGAGGGCGCGGGAGGTATGCCGGATGTTGTCGCGCGCGAACTTGGCGCACTCAAAGAGCACCTCTGCCGTCGTCGGCTTGATCTCGCTGTTGAGGCCGCCCATGACGCCCGCGAGGGCGACCGGCTTTTCCGCGTCGCAGATGACGAGGACCTCCGGGTTCAGGTCAAAGGTCTTTTCGTCGAGGGTGGTGATCTTTTCCCCCGCCGCGGCACGGCGCACGACGATCTTCTCCCCCGCAAGGTCGGAGAGATCGAAGGCGTGCATCGGCTGACCGAGTTCGGTCAGGACGTAGTTCGTGATGTCGACGATGGCGTTGATCGGTTTGTGCCCCGTCAGGAGCAGGCGGCGTCGCATCCAGAGCGGGGAGCGCACGATCCGCACGTCCTTTACGTAGTGCCCGATGTAGCGCGGGCAGAGATCGGGTGCCTCCACGGTGACGTCGATCGCATCCTTACCCTCCGCCGTGGCGGTGTAGTGCCCGTCCGGCTCCGTCAGGGGTCTGTCCAGTTTCGCCGCGAGTTCGCGCGCGATGCCGAACACCGACTGGCAGTGCGGGAGGTTGGCGGTGATGGAGACGTCCCACACCTCGTCGTCGAGGCCGAGGACGGTCTTGACGTCCGTCCCGGGGGCGGTGTCCTCGGGCAGGATCAGGATGCCGTACACGCCGGCACCCTCAAACCAGTCGTCGTCGATACCGAGTTCCTCCCCGGAGCAGAGCATACCGTTCGACGGCGTGCCGAGAAGTTTGCCGTTCTTGATGGTGACGACCTTGCCCTCACGCCCGATGACGGTCGCGCCGTGGAGCGCGACGGGGACGTGGTCGCCCGCCTTGATATTGGAGGCACCGGTGACGATCTGGATGTCGTCACCGTAGGCACCGCAGTCCACGTGGCAGATATGCAGGTGCTCGGAGTTTTCCATTTTCTCGACCGAGGCGAGCCGCCCGACGACCACCCCGGAGATGTCCGGTGCGGCACCGCGGCGTTCCTCAACTTCCAGCCCGCAGGAGAAAAGGCTCGTCTCAATCGTATCGTTGTCAATGCCGCGCAGATCGACCAGATCGCGCAGCCAGCTGATCGGCAGTAACATGGTCGGTGCCCCCCTTACTTACGGAACTGGCGGAGGATCGACTGATCCCCGTCGTAGAGAATGTGAATGTTGTTGATGCCGTATTTGAGCATGGCGATGCGGTCCAGCCCCGCGCCGAACGCGAGCCCCGACCATTCGTCCGGGTTGAGCCCGCAGTTTTCGATGACGCGGCGGTTGACCACCCCGCCGCCGAGGATCTCGATCCAGCCGGTGCCCTTGCAAAGGCGGCAGCCGACGCCCCCGCACTCACAGCAGGAGACGTCCACCTCGACGGACGGCTCGGTGAACGGGAAGTAGGAGGGGCGGAAACGCGTCTTGGTATCGGGGGTGAACATGGCTTTCGCCAGGGTGTCCAGCAACCCCTGCAAATCGCAGAGCGACAGATTTTTGTCAATCACGAGCCCCTCGATCTGATGGAACATCGGGGTATGGGTCGCGTCGTCGTCACAACGGAAGACACGCCCCGGCATGACTACCTTGAACGGCGGTTTCATGGTTTCGAGGCAGTGGATCTGCCCCGGGGAGGTGTGCGTGCGGAGCATGACGTCCTCCGCGATGTAGAAGGTATCCTGCTTGTCCCGTGCCGGGTGGTCCTTCGGGGTGTTCAGTGCCGTGAAGTTGTGATAGTCGTCCTCGACCTCACGCCCCTCGTAGACCTTGAAACCCATGCCGATAAAGACCTCGCAGAGCCGTGCCCTGACCAGGTTGGTCGGATGGATGGCACCGAGCGACGCCCGCTTCGCCGGCATGGTGATATCCACCTGCTCGCTGGCGTACTTTGCCGCGAGTTCCTCGGCGGCGATGCGCTCTTCGAGTGCTTTGAAACGTTCCTGCACGGAGTCCTTGAAGGCGTTGATGAGTTTACCGATCGTCGGGCGTTCCTCCCTCGGATAGTTGCCCAGTTCCTTCATGAGCGCGGTGATGCTCCCCGCCCTGCCGAGGTATTTGGCGAAGAAGTCTTTGAGCCCCTCACCGGATCTGACTTCCGCGAGTGCTTCATCCACGCGGGCTTCGAGTGCCTTGATTTTCTCTTTCATACGGATATCCTCTACCGTCAAAATGATATACAATATTATACTCTCTTTTTGGGACTTGTCAACGATAACCAAAAAGAAGTCGGGGCACCCGGCACCCCGACGGGGTCTCACGGGTGCCGCCGACGGGGCAACGCGGGGGCAGGGAAAGACGGCATCCGACCGACGGACCATGCCGCCGGGAGGCGGGGAGGAGTCCTGCCGGCGGGCACGCAACGCCCCCGGCGGAAAACACGGGTCCTGTCGCCCGGCGGGACGGTTACTCGGAGAGGCGGAGGCAGAGGATCTCGCGCGGGTTGGCGATGCGCGGGAGGCGCGAGGGCTTCACCCCGCGGGAGACGAGCAGGTGCCCCTCGTCGTAAAAGCCGGAGGTGTAGCGGGGGAAGAGCCCCTGCCCCGGGGCATACACGCCGTGGCCGAAAAAACGCCACTGTCCGCCGTGCGCGTGCCCCGAGACCGTCAGGTCGATCCCGCGGCCGCGGATATAGCGGTCATAGTATTCCGGGTGATGGGAGAGCAGGATTTTATAACCCGCGGCCGCGGCAAACCGGCGGAGAAACGCGAGGTCCGGGGTACGCCCCTTTCGGTAGCGGGCGGAGGAGAGCCCGCCGAGCAGAACGCCGCCGAACGACTCATAGGTGTCTTCGAGACGGTGGACGCCGAGCCGTTCCATCACGGCGGCGAGGTCCCGGGGCAACGTGTGGTCGTGATTGCCGCGCGACCAGAAGAGGGCACAGTGCGGAGCCAGGATTTCCAGGCACCGCGCTGCCTCTGCCGTTGCATAGCGTCGCCGCCGGGGCGGCGACTCGAAGAGGTCGCCGACGAAAAGGCAGGCATCCGGCGCGAGGGAGAGCACCCGCTCTGCCGTCTCCTCTCCGCGGCGGTCGTGCAGGTCGGCGACGACGGCGAGCGTGAGCGCGGTGCCCGTGCCCGGAATATCATAGGTCGTGACCGTCAGTGCCCCCATGCCGTCGTCCTCCCGTTCTTTTCTGATATTTTCAGTATATCGGCCTACGGACGTTTTGTCAATCATGTTTGACACCGGGGACATCTCATGCTACAATAAAAAAGAGATTTCACAAGTGAGGCGGGAGCATGGTTTTAATCATCGCGGAAAAACCGAGCCTTGGGCGCAACATCGCGGGTGCCATCGGCGGGATGCAGAAAAAGAACGGTTATATGGAGGGTGGGGAATACCTGGTCACCTGGGTATTCGGACACCTCTTTTCTCTCGCGGACATCGAGCACTATGCCCCCGCTCCGGCGGGCACGCGCGGCTGGACCTTTTCCAATCTGCCCTGTTTCCCGAAGACCTTTGACTACCAACTCGCCGGGGATGACGGCGTCAAGCGGCAGTATGCGCTCATCGAGACGCTCTGCAACCGTCCCGACGTGACGGCGATCGTCAACGCGGGGGACGCGGACCGCGAAGGTGAGATCATCGTGCGTACCTGCGTGCGGAAGGCCCTGAAAAGCGAAAAACCGCTCCTGCGCCTGTGGCTCCCCGACCAGACCCCGGAGACCATCCGCTCGGCACTCGCCGAGATGCAGCCCGACAGCGCGTACGACAACCTCGCCGCAGAAGGGTATGCCCGCACCTATATCGACTGGCTGTGGGGCGTCAACCTCACGCGTTACGCCTCCATCATCTCGGGGAGGCTGCTGCGCGTCGGCCGCGTGATCGTACCGATCGTCAAGGCGATTTACGACCGCGACCTCGCCATCCGCGGTTTCACCCCGGAGAAGTATTACGGCGTGGCCTCCCGCACCGAGGTCGGCGGGGAAGAACTGCTGCTCACCTCCAAGGAGGAATTCCGCGGCGCGGACCTCGCCGCCGCCGAGGCGGCGGCACGCGCTCTCTCGGACAAATACAATGCCGCCGTCACCGTCGTGACCGACAAAAAATCCAAAGAGGACATCCTGCCGCCGGGCAAACTCTATTCGCTCTCGACCTTACAGAACGTCCTCGGCAAAAAATGCAAGATGTCCATGAAAGACTCGCTCGATACCGTGCAGGGGCTTTACGAGCGCGGCTTTCTCACCTACCCGCGTACCAACTCGGAATACCTTGCCACCGCTGAAAAAGGCAAGGTGCGCCAGATCCTCGCGGGGATTGCAAAACTGGGGTACCCCGTGGCTTTCCGGGACTCCAAGTATATTTTCGATGACAGCAAGATCGAGTCGCACTCGGCACTCACTCCGACCTACAAGATCCCGAAACAGGAGGATCTGAACGCACGGGAAAAACAGGTTTACAGCACCGTCTTCCGCCGTTTCGTCGCCGTATTCTGCGACCATCCCTGCCGGGTGGAGCGGAGTGAACTGCACCTGCAATGCGGGGAGTACGAGGAGTTTGTCCTGAAAGGGACTGCCATCCTCGACGCGGGCTGGACGAAGTTCGACGACTACACCAAAAAGGATAAGTTTCTGCCGAACCTCGCGGTCGGCGACAGGGTGGAGACGGCGTTCGCCCCACAGGAAAAGGAGACCACGCCGCCGCGCCATTACACCATCGAGACGCTGAACAACTATCTGAAAAACCCCTTTAAGGAAGAACGGGCGGGTGCCGGCAACGAGGAGCGCGCAGGCAACGGCGGTGAAGAAGGCGCGAGCGACGAAGAGGACTATCGCGCCATCTTCGAGGGGCTCGAACTCGGGACCGAGGCGACGCGCACCGGCATCATCGACAACGCGCGGAGCTCCAAGTATATCGAACTGCAAAAGGACACCTATCTCATCCTGCCGGACGGGGAGTATCTCATCGAGACGCTGACCGACCTCGGCATCGTGATGGACAAATACAAGACCTCCGAGATGGGGCAGGCACTGAAAAAAGTGTTTCGCGGTACCATCACGGTGGAGGACAGCACCCGTCTTGCCGAGGAGGAGATCCGTGAGGTCTTCTCCCACAAGGAAGAGGCACTCGCCCGCGTCGGGGACACCGGCACCGAGGGCGAGATCATCGGCACCTGCCCCGTCTGCGGCGGGCAGGTCATCCGCGGTGCGCGCGCCTATGCCTGTGAGAGGGAGGGGTGCACCTTCCGCGTCGGACTGCACATCTGCCGCCGCGCCATTTCCCCCGATCTCGTCAAGACGCTGCTCGACGGCGGGCGCACGCCGATCATTGACGGCTTCGTCTCCAAGAACAACCGTCGTTTTTCCTCCGCGCTCATCCTGAAAGAGGGCAAGGTCGTTTTCGACATGGAGGAGAGCCGGGACGGCGAGACGATCCCCGGGGTGAAGTGCCCCGTGTGCGGCAAGAAAATGGAATACGGTCGGTTTGACTACCGTTGCAGTGCCAAGAAATGCGGTTTCCGCGTCGGGCGGACCGTCCTCGGGTGCAAGATCCCGGAGGAGGCACTCGCCGCGCTCGCAGGGACGGGAATCACACCGCATCTCGACGGTTTCGTCTCCAAAACGGACGGGACACGCCACGGGGGGTATCTTGCCCTGCGCGGCGGTGAGGCGAAGATCGTTTTCCAGGACGCCGAACTGCCGATACCCAACCACGAGGAGCCGAAAACTGCGGCTCCGCGCCGTAAAAAGGCCGATGCGGCGGGTACGCCCTCGGGCGGCAAAAAACGCGCCGCCGGCACGGCGGGGGGCAGCGACACGGCGGGCGGCACCGCTCCGACCGGCGATGCGGGCAACGCGGGTGCAGCGGCACCGGCTCCGCAACCGACGGCACCGACCCCGATCGGGGTCTGCCCCTTATGCGGGGGACAGGTGGTGCGCGGGCGGCAGAACTGGGGTTGTATGGGTTATAAGAACGGCTGTCGTTTCCGCATCCCGTTCGTTTATGCGGGTTATGCGCTCACGGAGGAGGATGCCAAGGCGATTCTCACGCGCGGCCGCACGAAGGTTATCCGTTTACACGACGACCGCACCTACGTGCTCAAACTGCAAGGCGGCGTCGTGACGCACGAGGAGGAATCACTGTGAAAACACCCGTTCTGCCCTATGCGCTGTTTGATATGGACGGCACGCTCGTCGATTCGATGGGCTACTGGCGTGAGATGCCGCTGGAATACCTCGCCGAGGTCGGCATCCGACCGGACGAGGAGGGGGTGCGCCGTTTGGAGACGGCACGCGGCTACGGGGAGGTGCTCTCGTATCTTGCCTCCGTCGGCATCTCCGCGACGCTCCCCGAGATGATCCGTTTCGCCGAGGGGCACATGGCGCGTCATTATGCCGAGGACGTCTGTGTCAAGCCGGGTGCCGTGGCATTGCTCGAAAGTCTGCGGGGGGCAGGGTGCCGCATGGGCATCATCACGCTGACACCGCACGCAGGTGCCGCACTCTGTCTTGCGAAGACCGGGCTCGCGCCCTATTTTGAGTTCGTGCTGACCCCCGAGGACATGACGGGGGGCGACGGCAAGGAGGCCCCCGGTATTTTTGAGGAGGCACTCCGACGATTCGGCGATGTCCGCCCCTCGGATTGCCTGCTTTTCGAGGACTCGTACTATTCGATCAGGACGGCAGCCGCCATGGGGTTCCGCGTGGTCGGCGTCGAGGATGCCTGGGCGGCGTTCGAACGCGAAAAGATTGCCGCGGCGGTCGTGGAATACATCGACCTCGGGGAGGTGGCGGGCGCGCCGCAACCGCGGCGGCACGCATAAAGAGAAAAACCGCACCTTCCCTTGATTTTGAAAAGACCGTGTGCTATACTGTATTTTTGTAAACCGGATTCTAATAAAACAGAGGTGTCAGTTTCATGAAAATCCTAGTCATCAACGCAGGCAGTTCTTCCCTCAAATACCAGCTGTTTGACATGGACACGGGCGACGTGCTTTGCCGCGGCGGCTGTGAGAACATCAATGTCGCGAGCAGCAGAGGGCACATCACCCACAGAAAGCCCGGGATGGACAAGTACGAGTTCGAGGCGGATCTGCCCGATCACTCGGTCGCACTCTCCATCGTGATGCGGCTCCTGACCGATCCCGTGCGCGGGGTGGTCTCCGACCTCTCCGAAATCGGTGCCGTCGGGCATCGTATCGTCCACGGCGGCGAGAAACTGACTGTCAATATCGTCGGACAGGCGGAACTGGACTATCTCCATGAGATCACGCCGATCAACCCGCTCCATGCGCCCGCCGCCATCGCGGCGATCACCGCGTGCCAGGCACTTCTCCCGGATGTGAAACACGTGGTCGTTGCGGACAGTGCGTTCTATCGCACGCTCCCGCCGGAGTCGTATTCCTACGCGCTCCCCTATGAGATCGTCGAAAAGCATCGTATCCGCCGTTACGGTTTCCACGGCACCTCGCACCGCTACGTGAGCGGCAAGGCGGCGGAATATCTCGGGCGCGACCTCCGCGACCTGAAACTCGTGACCTGCCACCTCGGCAGCGGTTCCAGTTTCAGTGCCATCCGTGACGGTGTGTGCGTCGATACGACCATGGGCTTCACCCCCCAGGAGGGCATCATGATGGGGACGCGCACCGGCTCCATCGATCCGACCATCGTCACGTATCTCATGCGGGTGGACGGTTACACGCCCGAAGAAATGGACAATATACTGACGAAGAAGTCCGGATTTCTCGGCATGACCGGTATGGCAGACTGCCGCAAGGTGATGCTGGGCGAGGCGGACGGGGACGCCCGCTGCGCGCTGGCAATGAAGGTGTTTTATCACCAGGCGAAGAAGATTATCGGCTCGCTCATCGCGGAGATGAACGGCTGTGACGTATTGGTCTTTACCGCAGGCATCGGGGAGAACGACCCCGTCGTACGCGCCAACATCTGCCGTGACCTCGACTACCTCGGGATCAAGGTGGATGAGACAGTGAACGGTGCCATGAAACGCGGTACCGCCGGGGATATTACCGGTGAGGGAAGCCGCGTACGCGTGCTCGTCATTCCGACCGACGAAGAATATATGATTGCCAAGGAAACCTTGGACATTGTAACAAAATAAGGAGTCACTGTGCCATGAAGAAGAACGATATTTTTGAAGCCCCCTTTGTGAAGGCAATGGAGGATACCACTGCCAATATGTACCGACTCGGCTGGGACGAGCGCAACGGCGGCAACGTCAGTTATCTGCTCACCGAGGAGGAGGTCGCCGCTTATCTTGACATCCATCAAGTCCTCCGCCGCATCCCGACCGGCTTCGATGCAAAGCCGCTCATCGGTAAATACTTCATCGTGACCGGTACGGGCAAATACTTCAAGAACGTGAAGGACGACCCCGAGACCAACCTCGGTATCATCCGCATCGCCGAGGACGGCACGACGGCAGAACTCCTCTGGGGCTATGCCGACGGCGGCAAGTTCACGAGCGAACTGCCCGCACACCTCATGAGCCATATTTCGAGACTCTCCGTGGATCCCGAAAACCGCGTGGTCATGCACTGCCACCCGACCAACCTGCTCGCGATGACCTACGTGCACGTGCTGGATACGAACGAGTTTACGCACACGCTCTGGCAGATGAGCACCGAGTGCGTCGTGGTGTTCCCGGACGGGGTGGAAGTCCTGCCCTGGATGCTCTGCGGCACGAACTCGATCGGCGAGGCGACCGCCGACTGCATGACCCGCGCCCGCAGTGTGGTGTGGGCGATGCACGGGCTGTACGGCGCGGGCAAGACGCTCGACGAGGCGTTTGGTCTGGTCGAGACGGTCGAGAAAGCCGCCACGGTCTATATGCTGACCGCCGGGCTGAAACGCATCAATACCATCACCGACGCGCAGATGCTGGAACTCGCCGATCGCTTCAACGTGACGCCCCGCGCCGGCATCCTGAAATAATCGGACGCGATACCGGACGACGCTGCGCGCCGCCGACGCGGCGCGCATACCGGTACGAATGTGTGCCATGGGGGCGACGGCGCACTCCCGGCATCGTCGTATGCTGCGGGAACGATCCGTCGTGTGCTCCGGACAATCGTGCCACGGACACGGTCGTCCGCTGCGGCAACAGCATTACAAGGAGGAGCCTGTTTTTCTCGGCTCCTCCTTGTACGCTTTTTCACCGTGTTGCTGTCGCGAAGATGCACGCGGGGGAAGCGGGGGCAATCACAGCAAAATGGACAACTCCGCGCGCGTTCCTGTCACTTTTTTGGCACATTTCACGACAAAAATATTGACATAGCGCGCGAGTGTGTTATAATCTATTTGTGAGCGTATGATAAAGGTGTCGGTTGTGTAAATGGAACGGTACATAAGTGTGCCGCGCAAAATGACGAACGCAGGCAAATGTAACAGTTTGTTTGCGCCGCAACCGACGTTTGCGTGCCGCCGCCCCGACGGCACGGAATCAGGAAAGTTTCGGCGGTGCTCCGGCACGGCACTTACATATTAACAAGCGGAAGGCGAGAGCACATGGCGAAGATTGCGTTGCTGATGTCCGGCGGTCTGGCGAAGGGAGCCTATCAGATCGGTGCACTGCGGGCACTGGCGAAATACTTTTCCCCCGAGGACTTTACTTTGGTGAGTGCGAGTTCCATCGGCGTACTCAACGCCCAGAGTTACCTTACCGGGCATATGGATGAGATGCACTCATTCTGGGAGCGTGCCAACGCGGATACCAAACGGAAGAACGTCGTCCGTTTTCTCCACGGGCCGTATCTCCCCGCCGCCATCCATTCACTCGCCGGTTTCGGGCAGAGCCCCGTCCCGTTCTACGCCTCTCTCCTACAAGCCAAGGAGCGCACCATCTATTACGCCGACCTGCGTCAGGTGCCCGCGGAGGATCTGGAATCCTACCTTGCGGCGGCGGTCTCCGTCCCGGTCGTCAATCGCGCCGTTGTGATCAACGGTGTCAAATATGCGGACGGCGGCTGGGTGGATAACATCCCGGTCTTTCCGCTCCTGCCCGATACGTTCGACTACGTCATCGGTTTTTACTTCGACAAATACGACTATTTCTTTGCAAACGAGGATCTTGACCGCCGTGTCGTGCGGATCAACTTCCCGAATAACTCTGTCATCTCCGACTCGCTTTTTGTCGATCACGAGTCGATCGTGAACATGATCGGCTACGGCGAGCGGTTTACAGCCGACGTGCTGGGGCGGGTCATCGGTGAGGATAAGGAAAACGTCGAGGCGGTCCTTGCGAAGATCGCGACCGAGCGGGAAGAGCAGAAAAACGTACGCAACCGCATCACAGCCGACCGCATGATCAACGGGCTCAGCCGCGTGACCAACGGTTTCTGGCGTCGCGCTTTCCTCACGGGTGCGCCCGACACCGCCGCACCCGGCGATGCCGACACGGAATGAAATGCAAAAGTATGAACATAAATGACCCCGGCGATTCATTTCTAAAACGAGGAGTAACATTTTTATGAAAACAAACCGCGGACTTCTGAAATTTATCCTGCTTGCCCCCCTGACTCTTGGTATTTACCCGCTCATCGTTTTGTGCGGCATCAGCGGCGATCTGAACACGATTGCGAAACCGACCGACGGTAAGGACACCATGAACTGGATCATTGCCCAGCTGCTCGGCTGCGTGACCTTCGGCATTCTTCCTCTCATCTGGTGGCACACCACCTGCGAGCGTATCGGCACGCAGCTCAATAAGAGAGGCATCGGCTATTCTTTCGGTGCCGGAAGTTTCTGGATCTTCGACGTGCTCCTGGCATGGACGGGTATCTGCCCGCTTATCTTCATGCACAAGTTCTTCAAGTCCATGAACCTCATCTCCGAGAGCTACAACAACATCGGGCCCGTCGCCTGATTTTACTTATCGGCTGACCCCGTTCATACTTTTGCACTTTCGTTGCTTTTCGGTATACCGTATCAAGCAGGAGGTTATCATGTCCATTATGTCTCGCTCACTTCGCATGTTCCGACGGAACGCGAAGTTGTCTGTATTTGATTTTTCTGAGGTCATCGGCGTATCCGTCGTGCAGACCGTCCTTTGGGAACTCGGCGCAAAAGATCCGGATGCGGAGCAGAAACAACGCATCGCTACGCTGTACGGAGTATCGGTCGAGGACCTTGCATACGGACCGCACGGTGCCCCCGCCCCCGCTGCCGGCATGTACGGCGATTTTGCCCGCACGGACAGCGGCATCGTTACCAGGTGTGAGGAGCGCAAGCCCTATCGCACCTACGCACGCAAGATGGTATCGAGCATCTGCGTGCCGGTCACGATCGCGGTCTATCTGCTCCTTGGCTTTGTCTGGGGGCTCTGGACGCCCGGTTGGCTCGTGTTTTTCGCAATCCCCGTTGTCACCAGTGCCCTTTGGGCGTGGGAGACGAACGATCTGCGTAAGTTTTCTTACCCGCTCACGGTCCTCGCCGTGTATCTGTACCTCGGGCTTGAACACGCACTGTGGCATCCGTACTGGTTTTTGTTCCTGACCATTCCCGCCTTTTACGACGTCGCGTCGTATCTGCGTTTCCGTCGGCTCGGGATCTACGGCTCCACGCGGTACATCCGTCATTTCTCGGTGATTGCGTCGCTCGTGGCGTTTATCGTCCTCGGCTTTGCGACGGGCGCGTGGGATCGCAGCTGGCTCGTGTTCTTTGCCATCCCGATCGCCTTCGGCATTGCGCGGATGATCGAGCAGCGGAACATCCGCAAGTTCCCGATCCTCTCCGTCTGTACGACGGTGTATCTTTGCATCGGTTTCTTTACGGGTGTGTGGCACCCGACCTGGATCCTGTTCTTTGCCGCCCCGGTCTTCTGGGGTGCGGCCAAGACGCTGTTCCAGATCCAGCATCGGCCCAATCGCCCCAGATAACGTGACCTGACCATCCTACAAAACGATTGCCCGCCCGGGGAGCCCCCGGGCGGGCTTTTGCGTGTCCGTTATGCGTGTTCCCCATGCGCGGACGCTTTCCGTATCCGTTTTGCGACTCTGCCCGTTTGCGGGGGGGCGGGTGACCGCCCCCGCCCTTTTCGGGGCATCCTGCTGCCTGTTCTAGCCTGCGCCCCTGCCTCATAGAATGGAACAAAACGCGTGAATGGGGGAAGGACAATGGCAAACACCTATGAGACAGAACGCACGCTCGCGGGGACGTATTCCTGTGAGGCGGGCGGTGAATACACCCTGCCGGACTATACGCCGGAGGTGCGGCGGATCCTGCGGGTGGACTGTGACGCTGCCGTCACGGGACAGTACGATACGCAGGACAAAACGGAGATCGGCGGGGAGGTCACCTATTGCCTTCTGTACCTGGACGGAGAGGGGGCGGTCGCGTCCGTGACGTTGGACGGCACGTTCTCCTGCCAGATCCCGGGCGGGGAGGGCGTACAGATGCAGGTCGTCCCGACGGTGGACAGCGTCACCTGCCGCCTCGGCGGTCCGCGGCGCGTGACCATGAAGGCAAATATGACCCTGCGCCCGATTGCGGTCCGTCGGGAGACGGTCACGGAGGCAGAGACAGGGGACCTCGGAGCGTGTGAGGTCCTGCGCCGTGATCTGACGGTGGGGGAGACGGTCTTCTTTGAGGGGGAGGAGGCGGAACTCTCTGACAGTGTCAAGGCGGAGCCGCAAAGTCGGCTCCTCTCCGTGTGCGGACGGGTGCTCGTCCGTGAGGCGAAGGCAGAGGTCGGTGCCGTCCGCGTACGTGCGGATCTGTGGTTGACGGCACTCTGCGCGGACGGCGCGGGCGTACCCTATACCGTACGCGGCAAGATCCCGATGGAGGAGACGATCTCCGAGGAGCGGATGACCCCCGCCTTCTGCGCTATGGCTTTCGGCAGATGCACTGCCTGTAACGCCACCTTTGCGAACGAGGAGGGGAGCGATCGCTTGGTGTTTGATGCCCGTGTGATACTCTTCGGCGTCGCCGTGAATAACGAGGTGGTGACTCCCATGTGCGACGTCTATGCCATGGACTGCCCGGTGAACGTCTCGCTCGCGCCGATCACCGGCAGATACTATCCTGCGTGCGTGCAGGGTAACTATACGGTGGACGGGTCGGTGCCGCTCTCCGAACTCGGACTCGACGAGGAGGCAATACCGTTCGACTGCCGCGGGCAGGCGAGCATAACCGCCTGCAACGTCGACGGTGCGGAGATCACGGTGGAGGGGGAGATGCGGATGCTCTGTCTCATGGGGATTGCCGGGGATGAAAGTTACACCGGTACCACTTTCCGCTTCCCGTGGAAAGTGCGGATGACCGCCAAGGAGCCGCTCCCCGCCGGTGCACAACTCATGCCGCAGGCGCACGCGGTCGGGTGCCATCTGCGCTCCGACGGACAAAAACTCTCGGCGGACGCCGAATTGCAGGTCTCCTGCCTGGCCACCGCCACCAATGAGATGGAGGCGGTCGAGGAAATCGAGGCGGACAGTGAGCATCCGTTTGCGCACAGGCGCGGCGAGATCGTCGCGGTCTACCCTGAGGGGGGTGACTCGCTCTGGAACATCGGGAAGCGGTATCATGTGCCGCTCGCCGGGCTGGTCGATGCCAACTCCATCCCGCGTGAGGCACTGGAATCGCCTGACCTCCCGCAGCATCTCGATGGGCTCAGCCATCTGATGCTCGAATACGATTGAGAGCGTACACGGCGGCGGACGACGTTGCCGACCGCCGACAACTCAAACGCAACGGAGCCGACCTCCGGTCGGAGGGAGGGCGACCGTTCCAACCATCATCAACGGTCGAAAACGATTGCGGACATCGACCGTGAAAACGATTAACGGCATCGACCGCCAAAACGGTAACCGACGAATAAAAAACGGAATACGACGACGGAAAAGGGAGCGTCGGTACCGCTCACAAAAACGGCAGTCGATGCCGACACCGTCTGTAACGGGTCACCGATCCGTACAAAAAACCGAGCCGCGGAAACCGCGGCTCGGTTTTTGACGTTGTTGTGATCTCTGGGGTCTCCACGGGATGCCACGCGGGGACACCACTGCTTTATCGGTTGTCGGTCTTCGGGCAGTCGGGATGCTTGCCGCGCAGATGTTCTTTCAGTATGAGATTGATGTACTGCGAAAGGGAGCGGTCGTCTTTTTCCGCTTCTTCCCGCAGGGCGGCGAGTAAATCACCGTCAATCGTGATGCTGATTTTTTCTTTCAATGGTTTCATCCGTATCACCGCCTGTCATCCTGTTGATACGATTATTATACATGAGCACCAAAATTAGTATTGACAAGTAGCATAAAGTAGGATAAAATACGATACATATAGATCGTGCATGAAAGGAGTTTTCGTATGCTACACTGTTCCCATTGCGGCGCACCGATGGAGGACTATGCCAGGACCTGCGGCAGATGCGGCGTCGCCGTCGATGATGCCCCCGGTTTTCTCTGGGCACTCTTGTCCTTTATTTGTCCGCTGATCGGAATCGTCTTTTACGCGACAAAGAACAATACGTATCCGTCCCGCTCCGGCAGTATGTTAAAAGGTGCTTTTGCGGGGATCCTGTGCGGTGCACTCGTCGGTATCGTCTGCCTCATCTGGACCTGTAACATTTATCGCGGGATCGTATCGTGACAGAGGATGCGTCGCGGCAAAACGTAGTATGATAACAAAACAGTGTGTCGTGACAGAATGACCTGCCGTGACGGAATCATGAGAAAACCACCCTTTCGGCGGGTGGTTTTCTGTTTGCGGTGAGGGGCAGATGCGCCCGCTGAAAACGGCTTTTCGGCATCGGTGATCCGACAAATACAGAAAAGCGACCCCGACGGGTCGCTTTTCGCTGTTCGTTTCGGTTGGGATCTGATCGGCTTATTTGAGCCAGTTATGCCCGATCTCAACGTCGACGGTCAGCGGGACGGGGAAGGTATCGACACCCTCCATCTCGCGCCGCAGGATTGCGGCGGCGCGCTCGGCGTCCTCCGGCGGGCATTCGAGCACCAGTTCGTCGTGCACCTGCATGATGAGGCGGGCGGAGGGGAGTTCTTCCGCGAGGGCGTGGGCAACTCTCACCATTGCCATCTTCATGATGTCGGCGGCGGTGCCTTGGAGCGGCGCATTCAACGCCATGCGGCGGCCGAGCGCGCGGACGGCACCGTTGGAACTTTTCAGTTCCGGGATATAGCGACGTCTGCCGTAGAGCGTCTCGGTGTAGCCGACCTCTGCGGCGTGCTCGACGGAGGATTCCAGATAGCCGCGGATGCCGGGATAGGTCTGCATATAATGCTCGATATACTTCTTCGCTTCCGCTACCGAGATGTGCAGATCCTGCGAGAGCGAAAAGGCACTGATGCCGTAGACGATCCCGAAGTTGATGGCTTTCGCACTCTTGCGGAGCGCGGGTGTGACCTCCTCGGGCGGGATGCGGAAGGCACTCGCCGCCGTCATGGTGTGGATGTCCGCGCCGCTCGTAAAGGCACGGATCATGGCTTCATCGCCCGACAGGATGGCAAGCAGGCGCAGTTCAATCTGCGAGTAGTCGGCATCGACCAGGACGTACCCGTCACTCGGGATAAAATAACGACGGAACTCGCGCCCGGCGGGGGTGCGGATCGGAATGTTTTGGAGATTCGGCTCCGCCGAGGACAGCCTGCCGGTCGCGGTGAGTGCCTGCTTGAAATCCGTGTGCAGGCGGCCCGTGGCATCTGCCGCCGTCAGCAGTCCCACGGCATAGGTGTTGTAGAGTTTGCTGAGTTGCCGATACAGGAGGATTTCTTCTGCGATCGGGTGCACCTCTTTCAGTTTTTCGAGCGTCTCCGCATCGGTGGAGTAGCCCGTTTTTTTCTTTTTGGGGGCCGGTAACTTCATTTCCTCAAACAGGACCTCGCCGAGTTGTTTCGGAGAATTGAGGTTGAAGGGGTGCCCTGCCATCGTCTGCACCGACGCGGCGTATTTCTCCGCCAGAGCGTTGAGTTCCACACCGTAGGCGCGGAGGCCCGCCGTGTCGATGCGGAAACCGACGGTCTCCATTTCGGCAAGAATCGGCAGGAGCGGGAGTTCCACGTCCGTCAGCAACTTCTCGGCACCGTTTTCACACACCGTTTTGTAAAGCGCGCTTTCCAATTCCGGCAAAAGGTGGGCGTACGGTTCATCGGGCTCCACCGATTTGCCGAGCAGGTCGGCGGCGAGCTGCTGCGGCGTTTTGGTACCGAGCGAGGCGTCCGCTACGTAGGCGTAGAGAGAAATGTCAAGTAAACTTGCCGTAACCCGGATGCCGGCATCGTTCAGTAAATGCCACAGTTTCTTGCCGTCGTGGCAAAGGATCCGGTTAGGGGTCGCAAAGAGAGGGGCAAGGTCGGCGGGGGTGCCGTGGAACACCCGATGGTAGGTGCCGTCGGACAGGTAACAGGCGGTTTCCGTGTACTGGAAAGCAAACTTTCCATTCGTTGTCGTCGCTTCTTCAAGTGTTGCCTCCCGATAGGTGACGGCGGCGGATGCCGCGACGGGGGCGTCACTCTCCCCTGGTGCGAGGTGCAGGCGGTTGATGATGCTGTTCAGTTCCAGGTCGGAGAGCAGGCGGAAGAGCCGGTCGCTCTGTATCCCGCGATAGGCGATGTCCGGGAGTTTGAGGGGCAGGGGTGCCTCCCGCAGGATCCGCGCCAGGGCAAGGGAAAGGTAGGCGTTATCGCGGCTGTTTTTGAGTTTCTCGCGCACGCCGTTGGCGATCTCTTTATCTTCGATGTGCGCGTACACTCCGTCGATCGAGCCGTAGGCGGCGATGAGTTTGAGTGCCGTCTTTTCCCCCACACCGGCGACCCCGGGGATATTGTCCGAGGCATCGCCCATCAGGGCTTTGAGGTCCACGAACTGCTCCGGCTCGATCCCCGGATACTTTTCGCGGAAAGCGTCGCGGTCGAACGCTTTGGTTTCCTGCCCCGCGTAGAGTACGGTCGTGCGGTCGTCGATGAGCTGGAAGAGGTCGCGGTCACCCGACAGGATGTAGGCGTGCCCCTCGGGGAGGTCCTCGACCCATGCGGAGACGGTGCCCTGGATGTCGTCTGCCTCGTAGCCGGGGAGTTCAAGGACGGTCAGCCCCATTGCGGCGAGACACTCCTTGACGGGGGCGAACTGGGCGAGCAGATCCTCCGGGGTCTCGCGTCTGCCCGCCTTGTAGGCGTCGAAAATTTTATGGCGGAAGGTGGGTGCCTTCACGTCGAAGGCGACGGCGGCATAGTCCGGGTGGATGGCCTCCAACTGGCGGCCGATGATATTGAGCGTGCCGAACACGGCGTTGGTGGGTCTGCCGTCTTTCGTGGAGAGCGGGCGCACGCCGTAATAGGCGCGGTTGACGATACTGTTACCGTCAATGACGAGAATCGTTTTCATGGGTTACTCCTCTCCGGCACCGTTGCAGTCCTGCCCGCGGCTGTCGGCGGTATCCGACGGGTCGGCGGTGCTTTCGCGGCTGTCGGTGCCGGTCGTGCCGCGGGGGACGACGATGGTGATGGGACCGGTCTCCGTAATGCCGACGGTGGGGCGGATCACGGCTATAAATAAATAAAAGGAAAGAAACAGCAGAGCCAAGGGTATGACGGGGGTGACAAAAATCTGTTTATCGGTGAGAAAAACACACGCGAGCGTGAGCCCCAGGCCCGCCGTATAGGGCAGGGCGGCGCGCGCCAGCCAGGCGGCGAGGCGCGGACGGGGGACGTCCACCGTCATGCGGATGCGCAGCAACAGAAGGAGCGCGAGGAGCAGGAAGGCAAGAGAGACGCACAGTTTCAGCGTGGCGTTACGCGGGGTGCTTTTGTCAAAATACAGATACAGGGCAAACACCGCACAGCCGAGCGGGAGCGGCAGATGCAGGATGACCTCGGCGGCGGGATAACGCCGCGGTGCAAAGACGGGCAGGAGAAGCCCCACGGCACCGGCAAGGAACAGGAGTGCCGTGAGCACCGCCGTCACCAGCATCCCCCGATGATCGTGGATGGCCTCGGGCACGGTGGCGGTGCGGAGAACGGTCGCTGCACGGTAGGCAAGGACCACGCTGCCGCCTGCGAGCGGTAATGCACCGAATACGGCGGCGAGCGCACCGGCAAGGGGGATAAAACGCGGAGAGGCAGTCCCGAACGCCCTTCCGATCCCCCGGTCGGTGAACACGAGAGGAAACTGAACGACGGCGTTTGCCGCAAACACTATGAGAGACGTCAGGAATGCCGTTCCGTGTACGTAGCGGAGAGGGGCATCCGCCATTGCGACGCCGGCGGCGCAGAACGCCCCGCCGATGATAAAGGACAGCATGGAAATCACCCAGCCGATAAAGCGACGGCGGGGTTTGTCAAAGGCCCGGGTATAAAACTTCATGTGCACTGTCGGCCGCCGTGCGGCGACGCTCCTTTCGGGGTAAGAGAATTTACATGAGATAGTATAAAGGAAAGTTGTTAACAAAATGTATACAATTCAACGGTCGGAGGAATAAATCGGAAAAAACGGGTAAAAATAGGGGTGTTCCAAGAGATGTGTACAAAATGCACAAAAACATACCGAAAAAATCTCCGAATTTCTCTGCGAGGAATTTCGGGCGTTCGGAGAGGTTTTTCTTGCAATTTGTACGCAAATTTGATATAATTCACAGGCATGATGTGCGATGAAGCGAAAGGTTGCCGCGGTTTCCGCGGGGAATTTTCGTGGAGTATGTCCAATTTCAAATTGGGCGAGATGCGCCGTCACCGCTAGTTTTTCGGGAGTTTCTTCGCGAGGGACCACCCGAGATTCCTTTTGGGGTCATTTTGAAACGCCCGGTACGGTGTATAAATCGCTCCGAAGTCTTTAAGGAGGAAAACATGGCAAAGAACGAGAAAATCAGAGTCAAGCTCAAAAGCTACGATCATGCACTCATCGACGCGGCTGCCGCGAAGATTGTGGAAGTAGCGAAGAGAAGCGGCTGCGCCGTTTCGGGTCCGATCCCGCTGCCGACCGACACCGAGAAGTACACCATTCTCCGTGCCGTTCACAAGTACAAGGATTCCCGTGAACAGTTCGAGCGTCGCATCCACAAGCGTCTCATTGACATTCTCAATCCCCAGGCTGACGCAGTCAAGGCTCTTATGAACATTGAGCTGCCGTCCGGTGTGGGCATGGAGATCATCAAGGCGTAAGCACGAACCCGTAAACCCCGGCGGCGCGTGCCGCCCCTCACACGCAATCCGCGTGTGAACCACGAACCTCGTGGTCAAGTTGCGCTGACGGCTCGTCCGCAATTCAAACGGCGCAACCAATAACTGCATTGGAGGAAAAAATGAAACATGGCGTAATCGGCAAAAAACTTGGTATGACCCAGGTTTTTGATGAGAACGGCAACGTGGTGCCCGTAACCCTGATCGAAGCAGGTCCCTGCGTGGTAGCACAGAAGAAGACTGTCGAAAACGACGGCTATGAAGCAGTCCAGCTCGCATTCAGCGACTGCAAAGACAAGCACCTCACGAAGTCCGAACTCGGGCATCTCAAAACGGCCGGGCTCGGTGCCAAGAAGTATCTGAAAGAATTTCGTCTCGACGATTGCAGCGCACTGAACGTCGGTGATGTGATCTCTGCCGATACCTTCGCCGTTGGCGAAAAGGTCGACATCACGGGGATCACGAAGGGCCGCGGCTACACCGGTGCGGTCAAGAGATGGGGCCATCACATCCTGCGTATGACGCACGGTACCGGTCCTATTCATCGTCAGGTCGGCTCCATGGGTGCAAACTCCACCCCGTCCCGCGTTTTCAAGAACAAGAAGATGGCGGGCCAGTACGGCAACGAGCAGGTCACGATCCTGAACCTCGCGGTCGTCAAAATCGATTCTGAAAAGAACCTGATCGCAGTCAAGGGCGCTATCCCCGGTGCACGCGGCGGTATCGTCTTTATCCGCGACTCGGTGAAAGCATAACGGAAGGAGGAAACACGAATGCCTAATATGAAAGTTGTAGATATGGCAGGCAAGGCGGTCGGTGAGATCACCCTCTCCGATACCGTGTTCGGCGCGGAAATCAACGAAGCCGTCCTCCATACCGCAGTAAGAGCATATCTGCTCAACCAAAGACAGGGTACCCAGTCCACCCTGACCAGAACCGAGGTTTCCGGCGGCGGCAAAAAGCCGTGGAAGCAGAAGGGGACCGGTCGCGCAAGACAGGGCAGCACCCGTTCGCCTCAGTGGGTACACGGCGGCGTTGCGCTCGGCCCGAAGCCGCGCTCCTATCGCGTGTCCCTCAATAAGAAAGTGAAGAGAACCGCGCTGTTCAGCGCACTCTCCTCCAAGGTCGCCGGCGGCGAGATGGTCGTCATCGACAAGATCGCTACCGAAGAATACAAGACCAAGAACATGGTCGCGATGCTCACCGCTGTGGGTGCCGCCAAGAAGACGCTGATCATCCTGCCCGAGGTAGATGAGAAGGTCATCAAGAGCTGCGCCAACATCGCCGGCGTCAAGACCGCGCTTTACAACGAGATCAATGTGTACGACATCCTCAACTGCGACACTTTCATCGTTGCGAAAGCCGCCATCGAGAAGATTGAGGAGGTATATGCATAATGAAAAATGCAGCAGACGTTATCGTCAGACCTCTGATCACCGAGAAGAGCATGGACTCCGTCGGCTCCAAGTGCTATTCGTTTGAAGTCATGAAGAGTGCGACTAAGCCCGAGATCGCCAAGGCGATCGAAGAGATGTTCGCCGGTGTCAAGGTTGCGAAGGTGAACACGCTCATTATGAAGAAAAAGCCGAAAAGAGTCGGCTATCACGCCGGTTTCACCGGTGAATGGAAGAAAGCGATCGTGACCCTCACCGAGGATTCCAAGACCATCGCCTTCTTCGACAGCCTGAACTGATAAAGGAGGAATGAACAAATGGCAGTTATGAAATATAAACCGACGACTCCGTCGCGCAGAAACATGTCCGCTCCTTCTTTTGATGAGGTGACCAAGAAGAGCCCCGAAAAGTCTCTGATTGCTACCAAGAAGAAGAACGCGGGTCGTAACAGCTACGGTAAGATTACCGTCCGTCATCACGGCGGCGGGAACAAGATCAAGTACCGTCTGATCGACTTCAAGCGGCAGAGTGCCGCCCCTGCGACGGTGGTCGGCGTCGAATACGACCCGAACCGCACCGCGTATATCGCACTGCTTCAAAACGAAGCGGGCGAAAAGAGCTATATCATCGCTCCCGCAGGGCTGACCGCGGGCACCACGGTGTACTCCGGTGAGACCGCCGACATCAAACCCGGCAACACGCTCCCGATCGCCGCGATCCCCGTCGGTACCATCATCCACAACATCGAACTGTACCCCGGCAAGGGCGCACAGCTCGTCCGCTCCGCCGGTGCCCAGGCGCAGCTCATGGCGAAGGAGAACGGCGTCGCGCAGGTCCGCCTGCCCTCCGGCGAAGTTCGTATCGTCCGTCTCGACTGCAAGGCGACCATCGGTCAGGTCGGCAACATCGAGCATGACACCGTCAAACTCGGTAAAGCCGGTAAGACCCGTCACCTCGGCATCCGTCCTGCCGTCCGCGGTTCCGTCATGAACCCGTGCGATCACCCGCACGGTGGTGGTGAAGGTAAGTCCCCTGTCGGTCACGCAGGTCCTATGACCCCGTGGGGCAAGCCCGCTCTCGGCTATAAGACGAGAAACAAGAAGGCGAGAACCAACAAGTTCATCGTCAAACGCCGTAACGGTAAGTAATTGGAAGGAGACACAACATGAGCAGAAGCTTAAAGAAAATGCCTTATGTCGAAGAAAAACTGTTCAACCGCATCTGTGCGATGAACGACGGCAAGGCAAAGAAAGAAATCGTCAAGACCTGGTCCCGTGCCTCTACCATCTTCCCGGAATTCGTGGGTCACACCATTTCGGTGTATGACGGCAGAAAACATGTCCCGGTGTATGTCATCGAGGATATGGTCGGTCACAAGCTCGGTGAGTTCGCTCCTACCCGCACCTTCAAGGGTCATGCGGGCTCCAAGACCTCGAACAACGGTAAATAAGGAGAGAAACAATGGAAGCAAAAGCACATCTTAAATATCTCAGAATTTCTCCCCGCAAAGTACAGGTTGTTCTCGACCTCATCCGCGGTAAGGACACCGCGACTGCGGCGGCAATTCTGAAAAATACCAACCGCATCGCCGCCGAGGCACTGACGAAACTCTTGAAGAGTGCCGTGGCCAACGCGGAGAATAACTTTGGTATGGACGCATCGAACCTTTACGTGTCCGAGTGCTTTGTCTGCCCCGGCCCCACGCTCAAACGCGTGATGCCGAGAGCGCAGGGCAGAGCGTTCCGTATCAACAAACGTTCCAGCCATGTGACGCTGGCAGTTAAGGAAAAGGAGGTTCACTGAGATGGGTCAGAAGGTAAATCCGAACGGTCTGCGCGTCGGCGTGATCAAGAACTGGAATTCCAGATGGTATGTCGAGGACGAAAAACTCGGTGATACTCTGGTTTCCGACTACAACATCCGTAAGTACCTGAAAAACAAACTCCAAGCGGCAGGCGTCCCGAAGATCGAGATTGAGCGCGATGCCAACCGCGTCAGAGTCTTCATCCAGTGCGCGAAGCCGGGTATCGTCATCGGCCGCGGCGGTGCTGAGATCGAGAAACTCAAAGTCGAGCTTGAAAAGATGGTCGGCATGCCCGTGGCTGTCAACGTCATCGAGATCAAGAACCCCGACCTCAATGCCCAGCTCGTGGCAGAGAGCATCGCGGCTCAGCTCGAAAAGAGAACTTCCTTCCGCCGTGCGATGAAGCAGGCGATCGGCAGAACGATGCGCCTCGGTGCCAAGGGGATTAAGATCTCCTGCGGCGGCCGTCTCGGCGGTGCCGAGATCGCCCGCACCGAGCACTACCATGAAGGTACGATTCCGCTGCAAACCATCCGCGCCGACATCGAGTACGGTTTCTATGAAGCCAACACGACCTACGGCAAGATCGGTATCAAAGTGTGGATCTATCGCGGCGAAGTGCTCGCAGTGAATGCGAACGCCGACAGAAAGTTCGACCGTCCCGAGAGACGGCAGCGTCGCGGCGGTGAAGGCGGCGGTCGCAGAAACGATCGCGGTCCGCGTCGCGAGGGCGGATATCCCCGCCGCAACAACGCCAAGACTGAGGGGGGCAACCGATAATGTTAATGCCGAAAAGAGTCAAATACCGTCGTGTACAGCGCGGTAGAATGAAGGGTGTCGCGACCCGTGGCAACACGGTGTCCAACGGTTCCTACGGCCTCGTTGCCCTGGAACCCGCCTGGATCAAGAGCAACCAGATCGAGGCTGCCCGTATCGCTATGACGCGTTACATCAAGCGTGGCGGTCAGGTCTGGATCAAGATCTTCCCGGATAAGCCGGTCACGAAGCACCCGGCCGAAGCCCGTATGGGTTCCGGTAAAGGTACGCCCGAGTACTGGGTAGCCGTCGTGAAGCCCGGCCGCGTCCTGTTCGAGATGGACGGCGTTACCGAGGACATCGCGAAAGAGGCTATGCGTCTCGCGAGCCACAAACTGCCGATCAAGTGCAAGTTTGTGAAGAAAGAAGAACTGTAAGGAGGAAAAAACGGTGAAAGCACAAGAACTCAGAGCGTTGAGCCCGGAAGAGCTCAACACCAAACTCAACGATTTGAAGCGCGAACTGTTCAACCTCCGCTTCCAACTGGCTGTGCATCAGCTTGATAATCCGCACAAGATTACCGAGGTGAAGCACGATATTGCTCGTGTGATGACCATCATCAACGAGAAGAACGCTTGAAGGAGGTAAAAAATCATGTCGGAAACCAGAAATCTGAGAAAAGTCAGAGTCGGCAAGGTCGTCAGCACCAAGATGGATAAGACCATCGTCGTCGCGATCATCGACTCCGTGACGCATCCCAAGTACGGTAAGATCATGAAGCGTACCGTGAAACTTCACGCGCACGATGAGAACAACGAGTGCTCCGTCGGCGATACCGTCGCCGTGATGGAGACGAGACCTCTCTCCAAAACCAAGAGATGGCGTCTCACCGAGATCATCGAAAAGGCGAAATAATCCGAATCCACACACATCAAGTAGGTAGGTCAAAACGCTTACCGAAATCAGGAGGAAAGTAAAGTGATTCAGCAACAAACACTTCTCAATGTCGCTGATAACACCGGTGCGAAGCAGCTGATGTGCATTCGCGTACTGGGCGGCTCCGGCCGTCGGTACGCCGCCATCGGCGACATCGTGGTGGCGTGCGTCAAGCGCGTGACCCCGGGCGGCATGGTGAAAAAAGGCGAAGTTGTGAAAGCGGTGATCGTAAGAACGGTTCGTGAGACGCGTCGTCAGGACGGCTCCTATATCAAGTTCGATGAGAATGCCGCTGTCATTATCAAGGAAGACAAGACCCCGCGCGGCACGCGTATCTTTGGGCCTGTCGCACGTGAGCTCAGAGACAAGGACTTCACGAAGATTCTGTCCCTTGCTCCCGAAGTACTTTAATGGAGGTTGTCGAAATGAAGAAAATGCACATCAAGACCGGCGACACCGTTGTGGTACTTTCCGGCGCAGACAAAAAGACCCGCGACGATAAGGGCAATCTCGTCCTCAAAACCGGCAAGGTGACCGGCGTCTCCCCCGAGGAGGGCAAGGTCATGGTCGAAGGCGTCCACATGGTGAAGAAACACATGAAGGCGCGTAAACAGGGCGATGCCAGCCAGATCATTGAGGCTGCCGGTGCGATCTACGCATCCAAAGTGCAGCTCTACTGCCCGAACTGCAAGTGCGGCGTCCGCACGAAGGCAGGCTTTGAGACGGGCAAAAACGGTGAGACCGTCAAGACGCGTCTTTGCGTCAAGTGCGGTCAGAAGATTTAAGGAGGAGGGAAAACGTCATGTCTAGAATGTCTGAACTGTATAAAAATGAAGTTGCCCCTGCTCTGATGAAGGAATTTGCTTACAAGACTCCCATGCAGATTCCGCGCCTCGACAAGATCGTCATCAACGTCGGCTGCGGCGATGCCAAGGAGAACAGCAAGGTCATCGACAACGTCATTGAGGAAATCACGCTGATCGCAGGTCAGCGCGCCATCCCCACCTATGCGCGTAAATCCGTCGCAAACTTCAAGCTCCGTCAGGGCATGAAGATCGGCGTGAAGGTCACTCTGCGCGGCGAGCGGATGTATGAGTTCATCGATAAACTCTTTACATTCGCACTCCCCCGTGTGCGTGACTTCAAGGGGATCAACCCCAACGCATTCGACGGCCGCGGCAACTACGCTCTCGGGCTCAAAGAGCAGTTGATCTTCCCCGAGATCGAGTACGATAAGGTCGAAAAGATCCGCGGCATGGACATCGTGTTCGTGACCACCGCCAGAACCGATGCAGAAGCAAAGTCGCTCCTCGACAAGATGGGCGCACCCTTTGCGAAGTAATAGAAGGAGGATACGAACATGGCAAAGAAATCTATGATTTTGAAGCAGCAGAAAAAGCAGAAGTTCTCGACGCGGGAATACAATCGTTGCAAGATCTGCGGCAGACCGCATGCATACCTCCGGAAATTCGGAATTTGCCGTATCTGCTTCCGTGAGCTCGCATACAAGGGCGAGATCCCGGGTGTCAGAAAGGCAAGCTGGTAACACAAAAACTTCCCATCTATCGGCAGGAAAGGGCAGCCTTTAACCGCCGGTACGCCGCCGACGCCGCGGGCGTCGGCAGCAAGCGAAATAAACTTGCATACAGGAGGAATTAAAAATGCAAATTTCCGATGTGATCGCAGATCTGTTGACCCGCATCCGCAACGCAAACGATGCGAAGCACGAGACCGTTGACATTCCTGCGTCCAATATGAAAAAGGCGATCGTTGATATTCTGCTCACCGAGGGCTACATTCAGGGGTATCAGCGCATCGAAGACGGCAAGCAGGGCATCATCCGCGTGACCCTCAAATACGGCCAGGGCAAGACCAAGGTGCTCCGCGGTCTGCGCCGCGTATCCAAACCGGGTCTGCGTATTTACGCCAACGCGGAGAAGCTCCCCAGAGTCATGAACGGCCTGGGCGTTGCCATCATTTCCACATCCAAAGGCATCATGACCGATAAGCAGGCCCGCAAGGCAGGCATCGGCGGCGAAGTACTCGCCTTTGTTTGGTAAGGGAGGGGAAACAGATGTCGAGAATTGGTAGAGCGCCTGTCGCGCTGAAAAACGTTACGGTCGATGTTGCCGAGGGCAACGTCGTGACCGTCAAGGGCCCCAAGGGGACCCTGACCGAGACCTTCTCCCCCCGCATGACCATCACGGTGGACGGCGACGTTCTGACCGTGGCGCGTCCCACCGATGAGAAAGAGGATCGTGCCCTGCACGGTCTGACCCGTGCGCTGATCCACAACATGGTGGTCGGTGTGACGGAGGGGTATTCCAAGAAACTCCTGCTCGTCGGCGTCGGCTACAAGGCCGAGAAGAAGGGCAACAAACTGGTACTCAGCCTCGGTTACTCGCACCCCATCACGTTTGAGGACGGGAACGGCATCACCTTTGAGGTGCCGGATCTGACCACCATCATCGTGAAGGGTATCGATAAGCAGGCTGTCGGCCAGATTGCAGCGGAAGTCCGCTCCAAGAGACCGCCCGAACCGTACCTCGGCAAGGGTGTCAAGTACGATGGCGAGCATATCCGCCGCAAAGCCGGTAAGACCGGTAAGTAATTGAAAGGAGAGAGCAGCAATGGTTAATAAGTGTGATAAGAACGCTCAGCGTCTTAAAAGACATACCCGTGTGAGATCCAAGATCCAGGGTACTGCCGAAAGACCGCGTCTCGCTGTTTATCGCTCCAACGCACATATCAGTGCACAGGTGATCGACGACGTCGCAGGGGTGACCCTCGCCGCCGCCAGCACCTACGAGAAGTCCTTTGAAGGGCTCGGCTCCAATAAGGAAGCCGCCCGCGCAATCGGCAAACTGATTGCCGAGAGAGCAAAGGCAAAAGGGATTTCCGCTGTTGTGTTTGACCGCGGCGGCTACGTCTATCACGGTCGTGTATCGGAACTGGCTGAGGGCGCGCGCGAAGGCGGGCTCGAATTCTGATTCCGGTTTGTACACCGATCAAAAGCAATTTTGATTGAAAATTTAAGGAGAATCACATGGCAAAAATGCTGAATGCCAACGAGTATGAGCTTGAAGACAAACTCGTTGTGCTTAACCGTGTATCCAAGACCGTTAAGGGCGGTCGTATCGCCCGCTTCGCCGCGCTGGTTGTCGTCGGCGACAGAAACGGTCATGTAGGCTATGGTCTCGGCAAGGCGGCGGAAGTTCCGGACGCAGTGAAGAAGGCCATCGAGGACGCGAAGAAGAACCTCATCGAGGTCTCCATGAACGGCTCGACCATCCCGCACGAAGTGCTCGGTATCTACGGCTCCGGTAAGGTGCTCTTGAAGCCCGCCGCTCCCGGTACCGGTATCATCGCCGGCGGCGGTGTCCGTTACGTCCTGGAACTCGCCGGTATTTCCAACGTCCGTGCGAAGTGCCTGCGTTCCAACAATCCCATCAATGTCGTCAAGGCGACTTTCGCGGGTCTCGAATCCCTGCGTACCCTGGAAGAAGTCGCTGCCGCCCGTGGCATCGCCGCGGACAGCGTGAAGCGCTGAGGAGGATCGATCATGAATTTGAAGATTACTCTTGTCAAGAGCCTCATCGCGCGTCTGCCAAAGCAGAAGGCGACCGCCGCATCTCTCGGTCTGCGTAAGCCCGGCGACAGCATCGTCGTCGCGGACAACGCTGCCGTGCAGGGAAAAATCAAAGTATTAGCGCACCTTGTCAAGGTGGAAACGCTTTAATCGGAAGGAGGAAAAAAGATGAAACTCCATGAACTTTCTCCTGCGGAAGGCTCCACGAAGGACGTGTTCCGCAAAGGCAGAGGGACCGGATCCGGCAACGGCAAAACCGCCGGTAAGGGTCACAAGGGGCAGAACGCCCGTTCCGGCGGCGGTGTACGCCCCGGCTTTGAGGGCGGTCAGCTGCCTCTTTACAGAAAACTCCCGAAGAGAGGTTTCCACAACAAGTTCGGCAAGACCTATGCCGTCATCAATGTCAGCGACCTGAACGGTTTTGAAGAAGGCGCGACCGTTGACGCGGAGGCTCTTGCGAATGCGGGCATCGTCAAGGTGCTCGGTGACGGGGTCAAGGTGCTCGGTAACGGGACCCTTACCGTCAAAAATCTTACAGTGAAAGCGAAAGTCTTTTCCGCTTCCGCAAAGGAGAAGATCGAGGCTGCCGGTGGAAAGACCGAGGTGATCTAAAATGCTTCAAACTTTGAAAAATGCATGGAGAACGCCCGACATTCGAAAGAAACTTCTTTATGTTTTGTT
Source organism: uncultured Eubacteriales bacterium (assembly GCA_934432675.1). Lineage (GTDB taxonomy): Bacteria > Bacillota > Clostridia > Oscillospirales > CAG-272 > UBA1740. The sequence continues at coordinate 162,596 of CAKRYT010000002.1, forward strand.
GATTCTGCTCCTCTATCGCATCGGAACCGTTATTCCGGTTCCCTTCGTTGATGCATCCACCTTTTCCGAGAACTTCGGAGACACCATTTTCGCCTACCTCAACCTTCTTTCCGGCGGCGCGCTCAGTGCGGCGACTCTGTTCGCCCTCGGCGTGTCTCCGTACATCACCGCCTCCATCGTGATCCAACTGCTGTCGGTGGCGATCCCGCCCCTCGGCAGAAAGATCCAGGACGGTGAAGCGGGCAAAGCGTTCAGCGAAAAGCTCAATCGCTATTGCACCGTTGCACTCGCGATTCTGACCGGTTACGGTTACTACGCGCTGCTCAAATCCAACAAGATGCTGACCGCCACCGCGACGAACGCTTCCAAGCCCGTCCAGGTGCTGATCGCCATCGTCATTGTCACCTGCTACGTCGCCGGTGCGACGCTCGTGATGTGGCTCGGCGAAAAGATCAATGAGAAGGGCATCGGCAACGGTATCTCTCTCATCCTCTTCGCCAACATCATCGCATCCTTCCCCTCGACGATTTACAACCTTGTCTGGCTGATCGTCTATGCCGGTTTCAAGGGCCGGGCGACCGGTTGGAAGAAAGCAGGCTTTATTTCCGGTTCCTTCGGCTTCGTACTCGGGTACATCGCCTTGCTCATCCTGATCTCGATCTTCGTCATCTGGATTACGGGCAGCGAGCGTCGCATCCCGATTCAGTACTCGAAGCAGGTGAAAGGCAGAAAGATGTACGGCGGTCAGTCGACCACCCTGCCGATCAAGCTGAATATGGCAGGCGTCATGCCGATCATCTTCGCTTCCTCGATCATCTCCCTGCCGGCAACCATCATGACGCTCTGCGGCGTCAAGAGTGCTGACGCGCTGCTCAAAGCGGATGCGAAAGCGACCGTTACCTTCTGGAACAAGTTCTATGATTTCATGGCTGCGGACGGCTGGTTCTATCCGCTGATGTTCGTGGTCCTGATTATCGTGTTCTCCTACTTCTACATCACGATTTCCTTCAATCCCGTGGAAGTGGCGAACAACCTGAAAGCCAACGGCGGCCGTATCCCCGGTATCCGTGAAGGCAGACCGACCGCAGACCGCATCAAAAAGGTCCTGAATAAAGTCACCCTGATGGGTGCGTTCTTCCTCGCGATCATCGCCGTCCTCCCCATGATCGGGAGCCCGCTGGTGATCACCCCCATTGTGACGAAACTCTTGTCCAACGCAGGCGTAACCAACGCGACGACCGCAGCAAGTTATGCGAGCACCTTTGCGTTCGGCGGTACCTCTCTGCTCATCGTCATCGGCGTCGTGCAGGAAACCTACCGTGAACTGGAAGCACAGCTCACCATGCGTAATTACAAGGGATTCCTTTAAGACAGGCGTTTAGCCGGGAGAAATCGCACATGAAGATTATTTTCCTCGGAGCCCCCGGTGCCGGTAAAGGAACGCAAGCGGAGATCGTGTCCGAGAGATTGGGGATCCCCACAATCTCTACGGGCGCCATCATCCGTGAGGCGATCAAGACCGGTACGAAAATGGGCGTGGAAGCACGCAAGTACACCGAGACCGGCGCACTTGTCCCCGACGATGTCGTCATCGGGATCATCAAGGAGCGTCTTTCCAAACCCGATTGTCAGAACGGATTTATTCTGGATGGGTTCCCGCGGACGGTGCCTCAGGCAGAGGCACTCGACGCGATGGGCATCGCACTCGATGCCGTACTTTCCATCGAAGTATCCGACGACAAGATCGTGGAGCGTATGAGTGGGCGGCGCACCTGTGAATGCGGCGCGACCTATCATACCAAATACAATCCGTCGCAAGACGGTACGCATTGCGATAAGTGCGGAAAGGACCTTTCCGTCCGTCGCGATGATGCCCCTGAGGTGGTGAAGAGCCGCCTCGTGACCTACCACAGCACGACCGAACCGCTCAAAGACTTCTATGCCGCAAAGGGCATCTTGAAGTGCGTCGAGGGGCAGGAGCGCGTGGAGGACACTACCGCACTTACCCTGTCTGCCCTGGGGATTTGATATGCCGATCATACTCAAAAAACCTGAGCAGATTCTGCTGATGAAGGAAGCGGGGAGAATCACGGGCGAGGCGTTGCTTGTTGCACGCGATGCCATCCGCCCGGGTATCTCCACCAAGGAACTCGATTCCGTTATTCACGCCTACATTCTGAAATGCGGCGCGAAACCTTCCTTCCTCGGATATGCCGGCTTCCCCGGAAGCGCATGTATCAGCGTCAACGACCAGATCATCCACGGGATCCCCTCCCATCGCGTGATCCTCAAAGAGGGAGATATCGTGAAAGTGGATGTCGGTGCCATCTATCGCGGCTACCACGGCGACAGCGCAAAGACTTTTCCTGTCGGTCGTGTGAGCGAGGAAGCGCAGAGGCTCATTTCCGTCACGAGAGAATGCTTCTACCTGGGCGCAAGCCTCGCTGTGGTGGGTAACCGACTGGGAGACATCGGTGCGGCGATCCAATCGCACGCCGAGTCGAACGGATACGGTGTTGTACGCAAATACGTGGGCCACGGAGTAGGAACCCACCTACATGAAGAGCCGGATGTCCCGAATTACGGGACTGCCGGGCGTGGATGCCGCCTATATCCGGGCATGACGATAGCCATTGAACCCATGGTTAACGCAGGAACAGCAGCCATTAAGGAATCCTCTGACGGCTGGACAGTGAGGACCGCCGACGGTCGCCTCTCGGCTCATTACGAGCACACGCTGGCGATCACGGACGACGGACCGATCCTGCTCACGGATGTCGGAGAATAACTTTTACGGTAAGGAGAATTGTAATGCCGAAAGATGATGTCATCGAATTCGAAGACGGCGAGGTGCTGGAAGCACTCCCGAACGCCAACTTCAAGGTGAAACTCCCGAACGGGCACGTAGTGCTCGCGCACATCTCCGGGAGACTTCGTCAAAACTATATCAAAATTGTTCCCGGTGATAAGGTGACCGTAGAGGTGTCCATCTACGATCCGACCAAGGGTCGCATCACTTGGAGAAAAAAATAATCTGAAAGGACAGGTACGCAACCATGAAAGTGAAACCTTCCGTTAAAAAGATCTGCGAAAAGTGCAAGATTATCCGTCGCCGGGGCTGTGTGATGGTGATCTGTGAGAACCCCAAGCACAAGCAGAGACAGGGCTGAGACCCAAACAACAATCAAAAGGAGTTAAATATCTATGGCTCGTTTAGCAGGTGTCGATATCCCCAATAACAAGCGCATTGAGATCGCTCTCACCTATATTTACGGCATCGGTCTGACCAGTTCCAAAGAGATCCTCGCAAAGACCGGGATTGATCCCGATACCCGCGCGAAGGACCTGACCGAGGACCAGATCGCGGCTCTGCGTGAGGAACTCGAAGCGAACTACCATGTCGAAGGCGATCTTCGCCGCACCGTTGCCACCAATATCAAGAAACTGGTGGACATCAACAGCTACCGCGGCTCCCGTCATAAGAGGAGCCTCCCCGTTCGCGGTCAGCGCACCAAGACCAACGCAAGAACGCGTAAAGGTCCGGTCAAGACCATTGCGAACAAGAAGAAGTAAGGAGGAAGAACATGGCTACGAAAGTTTCCGCAACCAAAAAGGTTGTTAAAAAGCGTCGTGAAAAGAAGAACGTGGAGAAGGGCGCCGCTCATATCCGCGCAACCTTCAACAACACCATCGTGTCCATTACGGACCTCCAAGGGAACGTGATCTCCTGGGCTTCCGCAGGTGCCAGCTTCAAGGGATCGAGAAAGTCCACTCCGTTCGCCGCACAGACGGCGGCAGAGCAGGCGGCGAAAGCCGCTATGGACCACGGCATGAAGACCGTCGAGGTCTATGTGCTGGGCCCCGGTACCGGCCGTGAAGCGGCTATCCGCGCACTGGCGACCGCCGGTCTCGAAGTGACCAAGATTCAGGATAAGACGCCCGTGCCGCACAACGGCTGCCGTCCTCCGAAACGTCGCCGCGTATAATCAGGAAGGAGATTCAAAGCAATGGCAAGATATACTGGACCGAGCTGCAAAGAGTGCCGCAGAGAAGGCTGCAAGCTGTATCTGAAAGGCGAGCGTTGCACCTCCGATAAGTGCTCTTTCAATCACAGAAGCACCGCTCCCGGTCAGCACGGGGCGGCTCGTAAAAAGGTCAGTGAGTACGGTATGCAGCTCCGCGAGAAGCAGAAGGCACGCCGCTACTACGGTGTCCTCGAAAGACAGTTCCGTATGTACTACGAGATGGCTGAACAACAGGAAGGCATCACCGGTACCAACCTTCTGATCCTCCTTGAAAGACGCCTGGACAACGTGGTATACAGAATGGGTATGGCGGCAAGCCGTAAAGAGGCTCGTCAGCTCGTCCTCCACGGTCACTTCACGCTCAACGGCAAGAAGGCGACCATCCCCTCCATCCTCGTGAAGGCGGGCGATGTCGTCGCTGTCAAGGAAAGCCGCCGCGACGGTACCAAGATCAAGGCAAACGCCGAGGCCATGGCTACCGCCAACAAGCCGAAGTGGATCGACGCGGATGCTGCGAACATGTCCGCGAAGATCGTTGCTCTCCCCGAGAGAGACGACGTTGATTTCGACTTCAACGAGCAGTTGATCGTCGAACTCTATTCCAAATAATCGCCAACCTCCGAGCGGTGCCCGGTATCCTGCGGTGCGGCGTCTGCCGCGCCGCCGCCGGAGCACCCGTACCGTGCGGTGCCTTTGGCACCCGGTAAACCGCTTTTTACGGTTTGCCGTCAGCGTCCCGAATTAATATTGGAGGAGATTAACCATGATTGAAATAGAGAAGCCTACGATTACATCCCGCGCTCTGAACGAAGATGGCAGCGAAGGTGAGTTCGTAGTCGAGCCTCTCGCAAGAGGCTACGGCATCACGCTCGCAAACTCTCTGCGCCGCATCCTGCTCAGTTCCCTTGAAGGGTATGCCGCGACTTCGATTAAGATTGACGGGGTGCTTCATGAGATTTCCACTGTTGACGGTGTGAAAGAAGATGTGCCCGAGATCGTCCTGAATGTGAAGGGCATCGTGGCAAAACTCCATACCGAGGGACCCAAGACGGTGTATATCGACGCGGACGGACCCTGTCTCGTTACTGCCGGCGATATCTCCGATGATCCCGACATCGAAATTCTCAATCCGACTCACCCTCTGGCGACTGTCAGTGCCGGCACGCACTTCCACATGGAGCTCACCTTTGACTCCGGGTGCGGCTATGTACCGATGGAAAAGAACAAGCAGAACTACGTGAGCAGCGAGCAGGCGGGCGGCAACGGTGCGCCCCTCGGTCTCATCTTCGTCGATTCGATTTTCACGCCCGTGTACAAGGTGGACTTCGTTGTGGAGAACTCCCGCGTGCGTAACATCACCGACTTTGACAAGATGACGCTCCACGTTGTGACCAACGGTACCCTTACGGCGCAGAAGGCGGTCTCCATGGCTGCCAAGATCCTGAGTGAGCATCTCAACCTTTTCATCGATATGTCCGATGAGGCAAAGAAGGCAGAGATCATGATCGAGCGTGAGGAAATCAAGCGCGATAAGATCCTTGAAATGTCCATTGATGATCTTGACCTGTCCGTACGTAGTTTCAACTGTTTGAAACGCGCGGGCATCGATACGGTAGAGGACCTGGTCAACCGTACCGAGGAAGATATGATCAAAGTCAGAAACCTCGGCAGGAAGTCCCTGGATGAGGTCATCCAAAAGCTGCATTCCCTCGGTCTCGATCTGAAAAAGGTCGAGGACTGACGGAGCCAAATACAATAGGAGGTAACGAATATGCCTATGAGAAAACTCGGCAGACCGACTGCCCATAGAAATGCTATGCTCCGCGGCCTGGTGACCTACCTGATCGAGAACGGTCAGTTGGAGACCACCTACACGCGCGCGAAGGAAATCAGCGCACTTGCTGATAAAATGATCACGCTCGGCAAAGACGGCTCTCTCGCCTCTTACCGTGCCGCACTCGCTTTCATCACCAAGGAGAGCGTTGCGAAGAAACTGTTTGACACCGTTGCGCCCGCTTATGCGAACGTAAACGGCGGTTACACGCAGGTTTACAAGATGGGTCCCCGCCGCGGTGACGGCGCAGAGACCGCCATCGTTCGTCTTGTCAAAGTCGGCAATACGGAGAACAAGTAAATCGTGAGAAGCACCGGGTCCGCCCGGTGCTTTTTGCACATAACGGTGCCGTCGGCACCGCAGGAGCCTGCGAACGGTAAAACCACATGTGCAGGAACCGTACCTGCAAGGGTCGGCAGGAGGAAAGTGACACCCGCAAAAAACCGCACCCGCAGGAGCCTGCGAACGGGGGAAACGCATCCGCAAGAACAAACTGTACCGGCGGGAGCCGGCGTGCGAAAAGCGGTGCCTGCCAAAGCCCGTGAGACGAGGTGCGGCGGGTGCAAAAGTGATATACGGCGGGTGCAAAAGCGGGAACGGAAAAGCCACGACGGAGACCAATGACCGACGCCCGTAACCGGCGAACGAAACGGAATACGGCAGATGATTGTATAGAAACGGGGGGAGAGGTGCACTATGACATGCAAGAGTATACTGCGACGGGTGGGCAGGACCCTGCTCTTATACGGCTGGTTTGCCGGGCTTTCTGCCTGTATGGCAGTCATCTTCGGCAACAGTTTTCCCACGCAGTACCGATCGGTGCTCGGAGAGGGGGCTGACCTCGTGATCCGGATCGGTGCGGCGGTGCTCTCCCTCCTCGCATGCTATTCCTGCATGAGACAGTTCGCCATGAATGACAGTGAGCGGTACGGTGCCACGGTAGCGGCGGGGGACATGACAGACCCCGGATGGCGTCGGGCGGCGGCCGCGGCATGGCGGACGCCCTCCTTCCTGTGCGAGGCGATCGTGCTGACTGCCCTGGTTTTGGCACTGCCGCCTGCCGTCGGCTGGATCGGGTTTGCGTCGCTGTCGGCGCGGTATCTGCCGTTCCCGGTCGCCCTGAGGCGGGTGCTCCTTGGAGTTGTACTTGCCCTGATCGTCAATGCGTTCCACCTTTTCGCATACGTTTCCGCCGTGAAAAACTGGCGGCTGGACGCCAAGGCGCGGGAGATGATGGGCGGCACCACGGTTGGGCGTCGCCGCATGATGGCTCCCGGGTGGCGACGGCTCCTGCTCTACGGGGCGTTTGTTACAATCGGGTACCTTCTGTTCTCGGCCATACTTCTTTGGGCGGCTTTTCTCGTCGGCAGTCTTGCCGTGACGGTGGCGAGGGCTCTCTCGTGGCAGTTCGCGGTCGTACTGTTATGCCTTTTGCTGCTCCTGATCGGGCATCGGTACCTACGTGCGCTCCGCGCGGTCAGGCATTTTAAGCGGGACCTGAAAAAGGTCTGCCGCGAGGCGGGCTACACCTGCTCCGACATCTCGCACCTGTACCGTTCCGTTCTCACGGGGAGACGCTGCGGCACCTTTACGGTGCTCGCAGGGGGCAGACGATATGCCTGCTGCGTCATCAGTGCCGTCCGACGCGGCAATCGGATGTTTCTGGACGGTGAGGCGTGCATACACGACTGCGACGTCCGTCTGTTCCGCCGCACCCTGTTCCATTACTACCACACCACCCCCTTAACGTTCCCGGATGATGGGGAGAGAATCGTCATCGCGCACCCGACCGCCAACTCCATGATCGCGCAGAAGGACGGGACCGTGCGCGAGGTCGTTACGGGGGACCGCGTCGGTGGCTATACGCTGTATAATGCCAAGAATTTTCTCGGGTGTCTGTCGCGTGACTGCCTCGGTGGCAGGAACTGAACGCACACGGAATGCAAGAATCCGTGCATCCCTACATATTCTATCGATAAAAGCGGGCGGCCTCCCGCCGCCGACGGCTTTTGTACAAAAAGGAGAGTAGGCATGGAACTGAGAGGCACAAAAACCGAGAAAAATCTCCGGGAGGCTTTCGCGGGGGAGAGCCAGGCACGCAGCAAGTACACCTATTACGCATCGGTCGCACGGCGCGAGGGATACGAGCAGATTGCCGCCATCTTTCTCGAAACGGCGGAGAACGAAAAGGAACACGCCAAACTGTGGTTCCGCGAACTGGGGGGCATCGGTGACACCGCCGCCAACCTGGACGCCGCCGCGGCAGGCGAGAACTATGAATGGACGGATATGTACGATCGCTTTGCCCGCGAAGCGGAGGAGGAGGGCTTTACGGCACTCGCCGCCCGTTTCCGTATGGTCGGTGCCATCGAAAAGGTGCACGAAGAGCGTTATCGCGCCCTGCTCCGTAACGTAGAGGCGCAGGAGGTCTTCCGCAAGAGTGAGGTCAAGGTGTGGGAGTGCCGCAACTGCGGTCACATCGTCATCGGTACAAAGGCCCCCGAAATCTGTCCCGTCTGCGCGCACCCGCAGGGGTTTTTCGAGGTGCGGGCAGAAAACTATTGACGAGTATGCCGTATGGCACCGCCCAAAAGGGCGGCGCCGTTTTTTTGTCGCCTGCGCTCGGCCCGGCGCGACGCTCTTTTTGCAAGAGCACAATTCCGGAAAACGAATTTTCGGTTTTTCGCGGCAAGGATGCGCCGATATACCCGCAGACTTGTATGTAAAAATGAATACTGCAACTTCATAACTTGCAAAATTGGTCATGCCGTCTATTGACGGGTGAATCGGAATATGATATACTTATGTATATTTTATCCATGGGGGAGCATCCGATGCTTTACAAAAACGAACAGTCCAATTTACTCGAAATATCGCAGTATCGCTACTCCTTACAGGACGTGCCGGACCCCAATCTGTACCGTGAGATCTATCCGTTCTCGGAGGTGCCGAAAATTCCTTTCAACCACCGTCACGTGCCGATCCAGATGCCGAAGGACATATGGATCACGGATACGACCTTCCGTGACGGGCAGCAATCCCGCGCGCCGTATTCGGTCGACCAGATCGTGCATCTGTTCGGGCTCCTTGCGAAACTCGGCGGGGAACGGGGAATCATCCGGCAGAGTGAGTTTTTCGTTTACAGCGAAAAGGACCGTGAGGCGGTACGCCGCTGTCAGGACCTCGGGCTCCCGTTCCCGGAGATCACGACCTGGATCCGCGCGAACAAGCGGGATTTTGAACTCGTGCGGGACATCGGCATCCGTGAGACGGGGATCCTCGTTTCCTGCTCGGATTACCATATTTTCAAGAAACTCGGCATGACGCGTTCACAGGCGATGCAGCACTATCTCAAAATTGTCGCGCAGGCACTCGATGCGGGTCTGCGGCCGAGGTGCCATCTGGAAGATATCACGCGCGCGGATTTCTACGGCTTTGTCGTGCCGTTCGTCAATGCCCTGACGGAACTCTCGGAGAGTGCGGGGATCCCGGTCAAGATCCGCATGTGCGACACGATGGGGCTGGGCGTGAGTTACAGCGGCGTCGCGCTCCCGCGCAGTGTGCCGGGCATCGTCTACGGTCTGCATCACTATGCACAGGTGCCGTCCGAGCGGCTCGAATGGCACGGGCACAACGACTTCTACAAGGCGGTGTCCAACGCGGGCGCGGCGTGGCTGTACGGTGCCTCCGCCGTCAACTGCTCGCTCCTCGGGATCGGGGAACGGACGGGGAATATCCCGCTGGAAGCCATGGTCATGGAGTACGCGTCACTGCGCGGCTCGCTCGACGGGATGCACCCCGAGGTCATCACCGAGATCGCGGAATATTACGAGCGGGAACTGCACTACAACGTGCCGCCGATGACGCCGTTTGTGGGAGAGAACTTCAACGTAACGCGCGCGGGCATCCATGCCGACGGCATGATGAAAGATGCGGAGATCTATAACATTTTCGACACCGAGGCGATCCTCAACCGCCCGGCGAACGTGTCCGTCAGCGCGACCTCAGGACTCGCGGGCATTGCCTTCTGGATCAACAACCATTATAATCTGACAGACGACCATATGGTCACCAAACAGTCTCCGATCGTCGAGGAGGCCAAGGAAATCATCGACCGGCTGTATGAGGACGGTAGAACGACCGTCATGAGCACGGAGGAACTGGAAGCCCTCATTGAGGAACTGACCGCCGGACACTTTACGAGACCGAAAGGATAAGCCATGGGACGCACGCTCGCACAAAAGATTATTGCAGAACACCTCGTTTCGGGAGACATGCGCGTCGGGGAGGAGATCGGGATCAGGATCGACCAGACTCTGACGCAGGACGCGACCGGCACCATGGCGTATCTGCAACTGGAAGCCATGGGCACGGAGCAGGTGAAGACCGAACTCTCGGTCGCCTATATTGACCATAACACCCTGCAAGCGGGGTTTGAGAACGCCGACGACCACCGTTACATACGCACCGTGGCGAAACGGCACGGCATCCGTTTTTCCCGCCCGGGGAACGGCATCTGCCATCAGGTGCATCTCGAACGCTTCGGCGTGCCCGGTAAGACGCTCATCGGCTCCGACAGCCATACACCCACCGCCGGGGGGCTCTGTATGCTCGGCATGGGTGCCGGGGGGCTGGACGTCGCCGTCGCGATGGGGGGCGGCACCTATTATATCACCATGCCGCGTATCATCGGCGTGCAACTGGTCGGGCATCTCCGCCCCTGGGTGAGCGCAAAGGACATCATTTTGGAGGTGCTGCGCCGCCTCGGCGTAAAGGGCGGGGTGGGGGCCATCCTGGAATACTACGGGGCGGGGGTGGAGACGCTCTCCGTCCCGCGGCGCGCCACCATCACCAACATGGGGGCGGAACTCGGTGCGACGACCTCGCTCTTTCCCTCCGACGAAAGGACGCGGGAATTCCTCGCTTTGGAGGGGCGCGAGGAAGTCTGGCGCGAAATCCGACCGGACGCAGACGCCGTGTACGACGAGACGATCACCGTCGACCTGTCGGCACTCGTCCCCCTCGCCGCCTGCCCGCACAGTCCCGATAACGTCCGCCCGGTGTCCGAACTCGCGGGCGGCGCGATCGACCAGGTGTGCATCGGCTCCTGCACCAATTCGTCCATGCAGGATATGCTGACGGTCGCCGCGATCCTGCGCGGGCGGACGGTGGCACCGAACGTGTCACTTTCCATCTCGCCCGGCTCCAAGCAGGTCTATGCGATGCTGGCGAAGACCGGGGCACTCACCGATCTCATCGAGGCGGGGGCGCGCATTCTGGAATGCGCCTGCGGCCCGTGTATCGGTATGGGGTTCTCCCCGAATGCGGGGGGGATCAGCCTGCGTACCTTCAACCGCAACTTTGAGGCGCGCAGCGGGACGAAGGACGCGAAGGTCTATCTCGTCTCGCCGGAGGTGGCGGCGGTCAGTGCCATCCGGGGCGTGTTTACGGACCCGACGACCTTCGGCGAGGCACCGCAGGTCACGCTCCCCGAGGCCTTTGACCTGAACGACAATATGATCGATCTCCCGGCACCCCCCGAGGAGGCGGCATCGGTAGAGGTCCTGCGCGGGCCGAACATCAAGCCCATCCCCGTCGGGGTGGCACCTGCCGAAACGCTCACGGCACCGCTCGTTTTGAAGGTCGGGGACAATATCACGACCGATCACATCATGCCTGCCGGGGCGAAAATCCTGCCGTATCGCTCCAACGTACCGAAACTGGCGGAATTCTGCTTTACGGTCTGCGACCCCACGTTCCCCGAGCGCGCCAAACGTGCGGGGGAGGGCATCATCGTCGGCGGTGCGAACTACGGGCAGGGCTCTTCCCGGGAGCACGCCGCCCTCGTCCCGCTCTATCTCGGCATACGGGCGGTGATTGCCAAGAGTTTCGCACGCATCCATATGGCAAACCTCATCAATTTCGGTATCGTGCCGCTGACCTTTGCCGACCCTGATGACTATGACCGGCTCGGCGAGGGAGATGCGCTCCGCATCGCGGATTTCCGGGGGGCGGTCGGGTCGCGGGACACCGTGATGCTCACGGACGATACCACGGGGAGAGAGGTGCTTTTGCGACTCGACTTTACCGAAAGACAACGGGAGATCCTCCTCGCCGGGGGACTCCTGCATTACACCAAAGAGAGGGACCGCTGACCCATGGATTATACGAAAGAACTGGATATTGCCTGTGAGAAATTCCGCCGCGTCATGGAGGGACAACTCCGACGTGTGGAGGATATGAAGGCGCAGGGGGATTTCATCGACTACGCGACGCTGGATACGCTCCGTATCGGCGTCTGCGGCGGGGACGGGATCGGCCCCGTCATTACCCACGAGGCGGAGCGGGTCCTCCGCCACATCCTCTCGGACGAGGTGGCGGCGGGTAAGGTCGCCTTCGTCCCCATCGACGGTCTGACGCTGGAAAACCGGATCGCGGCAGGGAAGGCAATCCCCGACGACGTGATGGCGGAACTGATGTCCTGCCACGTTATTCTCAAAGGTCCGACCACCACACCGCAGAAGGGAAGCGGGGTGCCGAACATTGAGAGCGCGAACGTCGCCATGCGTAAGGCACTCGACCTGTTCGCGAACATCCGCCCCGTCAAGGTGCCCTCGCAGGGCATCCACTGGACCATTTTCCGCGAGAACACGGAAGGGGGATACGCCGTCGGCAGCAGTGGTTTCAACGTGACGGACGACCTCGCCATGGACTTCGTAGTCACGACGCGGCAGGGGTCGGAGCGCATCGCCCGCATCGCATACGATTATGCGAGAAGGAACGGATTTACCCGTGTTTCGCTCGTCACGAAAGCAAACATCATCAAGACCACGGACGGTAATTTTCTTGAAGACTGCCACCGCGTGGCGGCACTCTATCCGGAGATCACCACGGACGAGTGGTACGCCGACATCATGACGGCGAAACTCGTCGACGAGAAACGGCGGCGTGACTTTCAGGTGCTCCTGCTCCCCAACCTCTACGGCGATATTATCTCGGATGAGGCGGCGGAATTCCAGGGGGGTGTCGGCACGGCGGGCTGTGCCAACATCGGCAAGCGGTACGCCATGTTCGAGGCCATTCACGGCTCCGCTCCGCGCATGATCACCGAGGGGCGCGGCAAGTATGCCGACCCCTGCTCCATGCTGCGTGCCTGCGTCATGCTGCTTTCACACATCGGGCGGCAGGCGGCGGCAGACCGGCTCGAACGCGCGCTGGACATCTGCTGTTTCGAGGAGAAACGGCTGACCATCACCGGCAGGGACACGGGCGCGACCTGCGAGGCGTTCGGAGATTACGTGATGGAGACGTTACAGAGGGTATGACGACACCGGAGGCCCGGAACATCCCGCAGGAGGGGGAGGGCACACCGGAGGGAAATATACGGAATACAGATAAAAACACGGGGCGGAGCCGCAAAAATGCGGCTCCGCCCCGTTGACTGCATGGGGGAGGATCAGACGAGTACACGAGGGGCGTGCGGAAAACGGGAGCAGAAGAGGAAACGGGAGAGAAAAGCGGGGGAGAGCGAAGGAGAGGACAGAGAAAAGTGCGGGGATGGAAACGGAAAAGAAAACGGAGAAAAAAACGGAGAAGGGGGTCACGCTCCCGTCAGGTGTCGAGTGCCGCGAGCATGGCGCGGAGTGCGCCGGCGGTGTCGAGGCCCGAGAGGTCGGCGGTCACGTCTGCCCACCTCTCGTAGAGGCGGGTACGCTCACGGTAGAGAGCGGCGAGGTCGGGACAGCCGCGGAGGACGACGCCGCGGTGATGCAGGTCACCGACCCGCGCCGTGACCTCCGCCTCACTGATTTTGAGATACAGGACGGTGCCGAGGTCTTTGAGGTGCCGCATCCCCGCCTCGGAATAGACGGCACTGCCCCCCGTGGCAATCACGGTGTTCCGTGCCGTGAGTGCGGACAGAAGTGCCCCCTCGCGGGCAAGAAACGCATCCTCTCCCTCGCGCCCGATGAGGGTTTCGAGGCTCGCGCCCCCCTCTTTCTGCAAAAGGAGATCGGTGTCAAGGAAGTCCATGACACGCGTTTTTGCGAGGAGCACGCCGACCGTGCTCTTGCCCGCCGCGGGCATACCGATGAGAATGACGTTGTTCACGGCAGTTTCGTCGGCACACCCGGTGCCGACATCCTCCTCTCCCGAAAAAACTTTTGATCATTTCGCGCAAAATCGAAGTTTTCATCATCATACTATAAAACGGCGTCCGTGTAAAGGGCGCATTTTCTTTTGCATAAAAAAAGCCTCTTTTCCGCAAGATAATATCATCATTACAACGGAAGGCACGGAGAACTATGAAACGCGATTTTATCGATACCAACGACTTTACCAAAGAAGAGATTCTCGACATTGCGGAACTTTCGCTCGCCATCAAGCGGTCGATCCGCGCGGGATATTACCCGCAGTTTATGAAGGACATGACGCTGGCAATGATCTTCCAGCAGTCCTCGACGCGCACGCGGGTCTCCTTTGAGACAGCGATGAGCCAGATGGGCGGACACGCGCAGTACCTCGGCCCCGGCATGATCCAGCTCGGTGGGCACGAGACCATCGGCGATACGGGCAGGGTGCTCTCCTACCTCGTGGACATCGTCATGGCGCGCGTGATCGAGCACAAGACGGTGGTGGAACTCGCCGAGGCTTGCTCGGTCCCCGTCCTCAACGGTATGTCGGACTATAATCACCCGACGCAGGAGATCGGGGACCTCTGCACCATCCTCGAAAATCTGCCGCGCGGCAAGCGTCTCGAAGAATGCAAGGTGGTGTTCGTCGGCGACGGCACGCAGGTGTGCGCCTCCCTCGGTTTCCTCACGACCAAACTCGGGATGCATTTCGTCCAGTACGGGCCGCGCGGGCACCAGCTCGGTGAGGAGCACAAAAAAATCATGACGGAGAACTGCCGCGTCTCGGGCGGTACCTTTGAGGTAACGGACAGCCGCGAGAGCGTCCGCGACGCAGACTTCATCTATACCGACGTATGGTACGGACTGTACGAGAACGAAATGCCGAAGGACGAGCGCGTGCGCGTATTCCGCGACTACCAGGTCAACCGCGAACTCATGGAACTCGGCAATATCGGGTGCAAGTTCATGCACTGCCTGCCCGCGACCCGCGGGGAGGACGTCACGGACGAGGTGCTGGACTCCGACGCCTCGCTCTGCTGGGAGGAGGCGGGCAACCGCCTGACGGCGATGCGCGGACTGCTCGTCTACCTGACGCACGACAGAAAGAAACCGAGCGGGGTCGTCCTCGCCGCCGCCAAGGAAGAACTCGACCGCTTTATGGAAGAGCGCATCGACAAGAAGAAAAACTGCTGATAAAAACGGGGAGGAGCCGAAAAAACAGGCTCCTCCCGGAGGAAACGGACGATGGAAAACAAAACGAAAAAGTTTCATCTCACGTCGGTGATCCTTTCGGTCATCTGCGTGGTCTTTGTGGTGGAGGCGGCGGCTCCCGTCGCATCCATCGGGAACAGTCAATACTTCTGGTGGCTCTTCATGATGCTGCTGTTCCTCCTGCCGTACGGCATGATCGCGGCAGAACTCGGCACCACCTACGTCGGGGATGGCGGACTCTACGACTGGGTCAACACGGCGTACCCCGACACCAAATGGGGCGCACGCGTCGCGTGGTATTACTGGATCAATTTCCCGCTCTGGATGGCGTCGCTCGCCGTCATCTGCCCGAGTCTCCTCGGCACCATGTTCGGTTGGAGCCCGAACCCCTTCGTGTCCCTGCTCATTGAACTCGCATTCATCTGGATCGTGACGCTCATCGCGTTCTACCCGGTGTGCGACAGCATCTGGATCCTCAACATCAGTGCCGCCGTCAAGGTGGTGCTCGCGCTCGCGGTCGGGGTGCTCGGTGTGTGGTACGTCGCCCGGAACGGCTTTGCGAACGCCGGCGGCTTTACCACCTATCTGCCCTCCTTCCGCCCCGAGAGCCTCTCCTATATTTCGGTCATTATTTTTAACTTCCTCGGCTTTGAGGTGGTGTGCACCTATGCCGACAATATGACCAGCCCGAAACGGCAGATCCCGCTCGCCATCGTCACCGGGGGGATCGCGATCGCCGTGATTTATCTCTTTTCCGCATTCGGGATCGGCGCGGCGGTGCCGACCGATAAGATCAACACGGACACCGGGCTTATCGACGCCGTTTCGCTCATTACGGGGCGCACGGGCGGGTTCCTCGTCGGCCTCGTGGCATTCCTGTTCCTCGTCACGCTGTTCGGCAACATGATCTCCTGGTCGATGGGGGTCAATTCCACTGCCGCCTACGCCGCCGACCGCGGCGATATGCCGCGCGTGTTTTCCATGCGCCGCGAGAAAAACGGGATGCCGATCGGTGCCGCCCTGACCTCGGGGGTCGTGGCGAGCGTCGTGTGTCTCGCGGGGATGGTGATGGAGTACCTCGCGCCAGAGTCTTCTCTGTTTTGGAGTTTCTTCGCGCTCAACCTCGTGATGCTGCTCCTGTCGTATATCCCGGTATTCCCCGCGTTCCTGCGTCTGCGGAAGGACGATCCCGCGCGCGAACGTCCTTTCCGTGTCCCGGGCGGGGAAAAGACGGCGGCGTGGATCGCCTACGTGCCGATGGTGCTGACCATCCTCTCGGTGTTCTTCACCGCCATCCCGCTTTCCTTTGACAGGGACACGCTCACCTCCTATCTCCCCATCACCGTCGGATCGATACTGGCTGTCGTCATCGGTGAAATCCTCATCCGGCTCCGTGCCGGCCGTGCGTCCGCCCGAGAGACGGACTGAAAGGACAGAAGACATGGCAAAACGAATTCTCGGGTCTACCCCGAAAGAAGACGGCTACCATATGCCGGCAGAATACGAAAAACAGTCGGGGGTCTGGATGCTCTGGCCCGAACGCCCCGACAACTGGCGACAGGGTGCCAAGCCCGCACAGGAGGCGTTCACCAACGTGGCGCGCGCCATCCTGCCCTTTGAAAAGGTGACCGTGGGCGTATCGCCCGCACAGTACCAGAATGCCCGCGCCAAACTCCCGCCCGAGGTGCGCGTCGTGGAGATCCGGAGCGACGATGCATGGGTGCGCGACTGCGGCCCGACCTTCCTCGTCTCCGATAAGGGCGGGCTCCGCGCCGTGGACTGGGGTTTCAACGCCTGGGGCGGGCTGTATGACGGGCTGTATTTCCCCTGGGCATACGACGACCAGGTGGCGCGCAAGATCTGCGAGATTGAAGGGGTGGACTCCTACCGCACCGAAGACTTCATCCTGGAAGGCGGCTCCATCCACGTCGACGGGGAGGGCACCGTCATGACGACCGAGATGTGCCTGCTCTCTCCCGGGCGCAACCCCTCGATGAAAAAACGCGACATTGAAAAGAAACTGCTCGATTACCTCGGGTGCGAGAAGGTGATCTGGTTGAAGGACGGGATCGACCCCGACGAGACCAACGGGCACATCGACGACGTGGCGTGCTTTGTGCGCCCGGGCGAGGTCGCGTGCATCTGGACGGAGGACAAGGAAAATCCGTTCTATGAGGCGGCGCAGGCGGCATACCGCACGCTCTCGGAGGCAACGGATGCCAAGGGGCGGCGGCTCAAAGTCCACAAGCTCTGCCTGACGAAACACCCGTGCCTTTTGGAGGGGGCGGAGACCATCGATTACGCCGAGGGGAGCATCCCGCGCAAAAACGGCGAGGTGAGCATCGCGTCCTATATGAACTTCCTCATCGTCAACGGGGCAATCATCCTGCCGCAGTACGGCGATGAAAACGACGCGCTCGCTTGCGAGCAGGTACAGACCATGTTCCCGGAGCGGAAAGTGGTCGGCGTCATGACGCGCGAGGTCGCCTTCGGCGGGGGGAACATCCACTGCATCACGCAGCAGGTCCCCGACCCCAGAGGAGGACAGTAAGATGGCACGGATCGTCGTTGCACTCGGGGGGAACGCACTCGGGAACGACCCCCGCGAGCAGGAGGAGCGCGTCGGGGTCGCGGCAGCGTCCCTTGTGAGTCTGATTGAGGAGGGGAACGAGATCGTCGTCAGCCACGGCAACGGTCCGCAGGTCGGCATGATCCGGCTCGCCTTTGACCGTGCGGGCGAAGACGGCAAGGGCGGTATCCCGAAAATGCCGCTCGGAATCTGCACCGCGATGAGCCAGGGGTATATCGGCTACCAGCTCGAAGCCGGCATCAAACAGGCCCTCGCGGAGCGGCGGCTGCCGTGGCAGGTGGCGACGGTGCTGACGCAGGTGACGGTGGCGGCGGACGACCCCGCCTTCGGTCATCCCACCAAGCCGATCGGCGCATTCTATGACAAAGAGAGCGCGGGGCGGATGATGCGCGAGACGCCGGGGCTGATCATGCGTGAGGACGCGGGTCGCGGCTGGCGGCAGGTGGTGCCGTCCCCGAAACCGCAGGAAATCATTGAGGATCAGGCCATCCGGGCACTGCTCGAACGGGAGTTCGTCGTCATCGCCTGCGGCGGCGGGGGCATCCCCGTCACGCGCGGGGCAGACGGCACCCTCACCGGGGTGGAGGCGGTTATCGACAAGGACTTCGCCTCGGCGAAACTCGCCGAGGTGGTGGGGGCCGACTGCCTGCTTATCCTCACGGCAGTGGAGCACGTCTGCATCGGGTTCGGCAGAGCCGACGAGCAGGAGCTCGCCCACATGACGGTGGCGGAGGCAAAGGCGCACATCGCGGCGGGAGAGTTCGCCGCGGGCTCCATGCTCCCGAAGGTGGAGGCGGCGGTCGCCTTCGCCCGCGGCGGCAACGGCCGCCGCGCCGTCATCGGCTCCCTCGACCATGCGCTCGATGCCGTCCGCGGCAAGAGCGGCACGACGGTCACGCTTTAAGAAAATATGTCAGCGGGTCGGTGATTTAGCCGACCCGTTATTTGCTGCATTTTACTCGTTTTATGACGCCTTTTCGGCCCAATGCAAAAAGTTTACATCCTGACGGTTGAATTGAACATATAAACTATATGAAAATATAAAATAAACGAATAAACGCGCAGGGTGTCGGAGCCTGTCGGATCCGGCACAACGGGCGCACGGCAGGGCAGAGCCGCCGCCGCGGCCACCCGTCCGTAAAGCCCCGCGGAAACGGGCGACACGGATGAAAGCAACAGGCAGGCGGGAAGGGTGTCCGGGGAGGCACCCGCACGGATGAGCCCCATACAAACAGACGTTGGAGGAAGACCATGCCAAACGCAAAGAAGATCACAGTACCGAAAGACAGAATCCTGATCGCGGATGACTCGGAGTTGAACCGTGAAATGCTTGTCGAGATCCTCGGTGAGGAGTACGAATATGTATTCGCCGGGGACGGCGTTGAGGCGATTGAACTGCTCGGCAGCGGGGCACAGGTAGACATCATCTTCCTCGACGTACATATGCCGAGGATGGACGGGTTCGACGTCCTGAACGTCATGAATGAGCGGCATTGGATCGAGGAGATCCCCGTCGTTATCGTCTCCTCGGAGGATGACGCCATGTTGATCCAGCGGGCCTACGAACTCGGTGTGACAGATTATATAACGCGCCCCTTCAATGCGATGATCGTACGGCGCCGCCTGGAAAACACACTGGCACTGTATTCCAAACAGAAGCGGCTGATCCGGCTCGTGGAAGACCAGGTGTACGAGCGCGAAAAGATCAACAACACGATGATAAATATTTTCAGCCACGTTATTGAATCGCGCAACAAGGAGTCCGGCAGTCACACGCTCCATGTGCAGTCGATTACGAGCCTTCTTTTGCACCGGCTCGTCAGGCAGACAGACCGGTATAAACTCTCCGAGTCGGATATTTCGCTGATTTCGGGTCTTTCGGCACTCCATGATATCGGAAAGTTGAAGGTGCCCGTGGCGATCCTCAACAAGCCGGGCAAACTCACCCCGGAGGAGTGGGAGATCATGAAAACCCACACGACCGAGGGTGACCGGTTTTTGCAGGACCTCCCGATTCCGAAGACGGATAGGATCATGGTCGTCGCGCATGAGATCTGTCGCTGGCATCATGAGCGTTGGGACGGGCGCGGATACCCGGACGGTCTTTGCGGCGACGAGATTCCGATCTCGGCGCAGGTCGTGTCCCTTGCGGACGTGTATGACGCCCTGACGAGTGACCGCTGCTACAAAAAAGCCTTCCCGCACGAGAAGGCAATCGAGATGATCGTGAACGGAGAGTGCGGGGCGTTTAATCCCGAACTCATTAAATGTCTCCGCGCCGTGGAGGGAGAGTTGCGCGACAACGCGGGCGGGCAGATGAACGATGAGGACTACCGCGACGAGGTCGTTCACATGACGGGCGAGATTCTCTCCGGCAGTTCGCTCCCGCTCGATGACCGCTCCCGCCGCATGGTGGAAAACGAGCGCGTCAAAAAAGAGTTCTTCGCGATGGAATGCGGCGGGATTCAGTTCGAGTACGATTGCACGCTCGACAAGGTTGTTTTTGTCAACTGGTACGAGGAGGAGGGCAGAAAACGGAAACATCTGTATGTCACGCGCTGGGACGATATCCAGCTTCTGAGCCGTGAAGACTGGCGGAAATTGGTGAAGAACATCCGGAGGACAACGCGGGAGAATCCGGTTGTGGAGATGAAGGTGCTGATCCCGGTCGGTACCGGCTATCGTTGGAACCTTTTAACGGCCATGTCGGTCTGGCCGGTACGGGGTGGCAAATACATTTCCGTCGTCGGGCAGTTTAAGGATATCCACGACGAGGTGCTCTCCGCGGGGATGGGCGTCACCGAGGTGGCAGGGCTCTCTTACGAGACCTACCGCGCCATGCAGAGGATATTCGGCACCGTACGCATTGTGGATCCCATGAGCACCGAGGTGCTTGAGGTGGGTGAGGACGGCACGTTCGTCGGGACGGGCGCGCGGTGCTATGAGTTGTGGGGCAGGCACGAATGCTGTGATAATTGCAGTTCCCGGAGGGCACTGCAATCGAAGGACTGGACAAGCAAGTTCGAGGCCGGCGACGACGGTGTGTATGCCGTATTGTCGCGGTACATGAAGCTGAACGGACGCGACTGCGTGATGGAGATCGCCTTCCCGATGGGGGACACAGCCGGCACTCTGCACGGCGACGGGAATGACAGAGCCAACATGATGCTCTTTAATTTCTACCGCGACTCGCTGACAAAAGCGTACTCCCGCGGGTATCTCGACGATTTCATGGCAAATTTGCAGGGCGCGGACGGAGTGGCAATCGCCGACATCGACCGCTTCAAGAGCATCAATGACCGGTACGGGCACCTGGTCGGCGACATGGCACTCCGCGAGGTATCTGCCGCCATCAACAGCTGCCTCGGAAAAAACGATGTGCTGATCCGCTACGGCGGCGACGAATTTCTGATTCTGTTTAAGGAAATCGCGGAAGATGAATTTTTTGCAAAACTCGAGCAGATAGAGGAGAGCGTGCAGAGGATTGTCTTCGATGAGAAGCCGGAGATCCGGGTAAGCATCAGCATCGGCGGGGCCTACGGTGTGCACCCGCTCACAAAAGCGATGGCAGCCGCCGACAGTGAGATGTACAAAAATAAGGCAAAGTCCAGAATGGGACTGTCATGAATGACGGCAGTGAGACCGAAACGCTTTATCGGTCTTTCGGCGGTGATACCGGTCCGGGCAGGGCGCGCCCTGCTTTTATCAGGTCGTTGTCCGGTTGCTATTAAGTCCGCTTTATCGGGTAGTTTCCTTGCTATACTGTATGTGTGGGAGGGATGACGGATGCAATCGGTCAACGGGAGTTTTGACATAACGCCGGAGGGGTACCTCACGGCATATCGCGGATATGAAAGCACGGTTAAGGTGCCGGATGGCGTAACGAAAATCGGGGAGCGGGCGTTCTGGGGGGCACGGCTGATGACGCGGCTCGTCCTGCCTGCCTCGCTCCGCACGGTCGGTGCGTGGGCCTTCGCCGGGTGCACCGCACTCCGCGAGGCGGATCTCGGCGGGGCGGAGGAAATCGGCGCGCACGCCTTCTTTTCCTGTACCTCACTCTCGGAGGCGCGTCTGCCTGCGTCGCTTTTGCGGCTCGGCGGTGCGGCGTTCGACGGTTGTGTATCGCTGGTGCTGGTGACGTTGCCTGCGGGCCTCGCGGAAACGGGGGCGGGGACATTCCGCGGATGCCGCGCGCTCCGCGCGGTGCGTGTCTCACCGAAAAACAGAGTCTTCTGTGAGGAGGACGGGGTGCTGTATCGGGGCAGCGATCTGCTCCTGCGCTACCCGCCCGGGCGGGACGCTTTTGCTTATACCGTCCCCGCAGGGGTCAGGTGCCTCGCACCCGGTGCTTTTTCCGATGCTACGATGCTCCGCGAGGTCGGGCTGCCCGGGAGCCTGACGGAGATCGGGCAGGGGGCTTTCTATCGGGCAAAGCACCTGCGCGGGGTCACGATTCCCCCGGGGGTCACCGCCATCGGGGCAGAGGCATTCGGTCTCTGCGGGGCACTGACCCGCGTGATGTTGCCGTCGGGGCTTTCCGAGGTGCCGCCGCTCGCTTTTTTCGGGTGCGGGTCACTCACCGAGGTCGTCTTGCCCCCGTCGGTGACGCGTATCGGTGAGGGGGCATTCCACGGGTGCCGCTCGCTCTCCCGCCTCGCGGCACCGGGGGTGACCGCCGTCGGGGAAAACGCTTTTGCGGAGTGCGTGGCACTGCGATGACGTGCCGGAATCGGGTCCCCCTGCCGAGGGGCCCTGCGGAAAATTTCCGCCCGGGGGGTTGACAAACCCGGCACGGATGCATATAATAAGCACAATTACAAACCGATGAGAAAGAGGAGTAGCGATACATCCCTCTTGCCAAGAGAGCCGCAGGCGGTGGGATTGCGGTCGAGAGCGTGTCGTGAATGGACTTTTGAGGGCGATGCCGAGCGTATCCGCGGGTAGGCATCGACGGGGTTGCTCCCGTTACAGGGCAGGCATATGTCCGTATGCCGTGAGTGGCCGCACAGGGCGGCAAGTTGGGTGGCACCGCAGAGTTTTTTCTGCCCCGACAGCAATACACGCTGTCGGGGCTTTTTATCATTTCGTGCAGGTCACGGGAAAGGAAGGCAGTGAACCATGAGCAGGATCCCCTACAAAATCTACCTTGAAGAAGCGGAGATGCCGCGCGCGTGGTACAATCTGCGCGCCGATATGCAGAACAAACCGGCACCGCTCCTTCATCCGAAGACGCACCGCCATATGACGGCGGCGGATTTGCGCCCGGTGTTCTGTGACGAACTCATCCGGCAGGAACTCGACGATACGACACCGTATTTTCCGATTCCACGTGAGATTCTTGACTTTTACAGGATGTATCGCCCGTCGCCGCTCGTGCGGGCGTACTGTCTCGAAAAGGAACTCGGCACGCCGGCGAAAATCTATTATAAGTTTGAGGGCAACAACACCTCCGGCAGTCACAAACTGAATTCCGCCGTGGCGCAGGCGTACTACGCAAAGATGCAGGGGCTGCGCGGCGTTACCACCGAGACAGGGGCGGGGCAGTGGGGGACGGCACTCTCCATGGCATGCGCCTATCTCGGGCTGGACTGCAAAGTTTTTATGGTCAGGACGAGTTACGAACAAAAACCGCATCGCCGCGAGGTGATGCGTACTTACGGTGCCGAGGTGACGCCGTCGCCGTCTGTGACGACTTCGGTCGGCAGAAAAATCCGTGAGGAATATCCAGGCACGGGCGGATCGCTCGGCTGTGCCATATCGGAGGCGGTGGAGGCGGCGGGTGACCTCGACGGCTATCGCTACGTTCTCGGGAGCGTGTTGAACCAGGTACTGCTCCATCAGAGCGTCATCGGACTGGAATGTAAGGCGGCGATGGACATGTACGGTATCCGTCCCGATATCATCATCGGCTGTGCCGGCGGCGGCTCCAATCTCGGGGGGCTTATCGCACCGTTCATGGGAGAACGACTGCGCGGTGAGGCGCAGTACCGTTTTATTGCCGTGGAGCCTGCTTCCTGTCCCACCCTGACGCGCGGGAAATTCGTCTACGACTACTGCGACACGGGCATGGTCTGCCCGCTCGCCGAAATGTACACTCTCGGCAACGGTTTCATGCCCGCCGCCACACATGCCGGAGGGCTCCGCTATCACGGCATGAACAGTGTGCTCTCCCGACTGTACGCCGACGGGCTCATAGAGGCGCGTTCCGTGCGGCAGACGGAGGTGTTCGCGGCGGCGGAGCGTTTCGCGCGCTGTGAGGGGATTCTGCCCGCGCCCGAGAGCGGGCACGCCGTTTGTGCCGCGATGGATGAGGCACTCGCCTGCCGGGATCGCGGGGAGGAAAAGACCATCCTTTTCGGGCTGACCGGGACGGGGTACTTCGATATGACCGCTTACGGGCAGTATAACGACGGGAGAATGACGGACAGTATCCCGACCGAGGAGGAACTGGCACGCGGGTTTGCCACCATACCGGACGTGAGACCGTAAAAACAGAGAGGAGCCGTAAAAATACGGCTCCTCCCCGATATTTATGCGCGTCAGAGATACGGGCGCAGTTCCTTTTCCATCGTGTCTTCCAGTGAGATGAGGCGTCTCGCGACGTTTTTCGCCCCTTCGTCCGCCTCGGAGTAGCGATTGAGGTAACGGGAGAGGGATTTCACGCCCATGTGACACCCGTCGGTGAGCAGGGAAGCGATGGTCTCGTCCGTGCAGTCAAAACCGAGTTTCATGCCCGTCTTGACGTGCGCCATGCCCTTTGCCATCGGGTTGGGCTCCTTACCCTCGTCGTCGTATGTGTCGAGTTGGTCGCGGATCTCCCGTTGCATCTTGGCGTGCGCGGTCTTCTGGTCCGAGAGGTGGCGGCGAAAATCCTCGTGGGTCACCTTACCGTACACATCCTCAATCGCGGAAATGCCCATTTTGATACCCGCGTCACACTCGCGCAAAAGCTGAATCGTATCTTCTCTCATGATGGTCTCCTTTTTGAAAACGGTTACGCATCTAGTTTGCCCTCTTCTCCCCGTTTCAAACAAAGAGGTGCCGCAAATGCGGCACCTCTTTGCGGTTTTTTAGGGGAAAACGGAAATTCGCCCCGCGGATGACCCGAAGGGAAAACGGACCTGCACCGTACCGCAGGACACAGAAAAGGAGACGGAATTTTGCCGCGCCGGATCACTTTTTCAGCCAGGTGGTCGGCAGACAGGTGAGCAGGAGCGGATAGATTTCCAGCCGCCCGAGCAGCATCGCGACCGACAGCACGAATTTTGAAAAACCGGAGTAGGCAGAGAAACTCGTGAGAGTCGGGCTGAAAAACGGACCGATATTGTTAAAGCAGGAGATGGCGGCACTGAGATTGGTCTCCACGGTGAAGACCGCATTTCGCTCGAAGGAGAGCAGCAACAGGGTGAGCACGGTCAAAAAGGTGCAGACGGTGAGATAGGAATGAACGCCCGTGAGAGTATCGTCGTCCAGCCGTTTGCCTTCCATCTTGACCACCGTGACGGTGCGGGGGTGCAGTACGCGACGAAGTCTGCCGATCATGGACTTGAAGAGGATGACGACGCGCGCGACCTTGAATCCGCCTGCCGTCGACCCCGCGCAACCGCCGATGAGCATCAGCGTGAGCAGAATGATTTTGGAGAGGGTCGGCCACTCGCTGATATTCATCGTCACGTACCCCGTCGTCGTCATGATCGAGGAGACCTGGAAGAAGGAGGCGCGGACCGCCTCGGCAAAGCCGGAGCAGAGGGAGAAGATGTTATAGCAGACGAGCGCGGTCGCACCCGCGATAATGCCGGTATATACCCAAAACTCGGTACTGCGGAAGGCAGACGAGAATTTACGCAGGAGCAGAAGATAATACAGGTTGAAGTTGACACCGAAGAGAAGCATGAATACCGCGATCACCCATTGGAGATACGGCGAATAGGAGGCGATACTGTCGTTTTTCACTCCGAAGCCGCCGGTGCCCGCGGTGCCGAAGGCGTGCAGAAGGCTCTCAAAGAAGGACATCCCGCCCGCGAGCAGGAGGATGACCTCCAAGGCGGTCATGGCAATGTAGATGACGTAGAGGATTTTCGCGGTCGTGCGGGTGCGGGGGACGAGTTTATCGACGATGGGACCGGGCATTTCGGCACGGAGGATGTGGATGGAGCGTTCCGGCACGCGGACGGTGACCGCCATGACGAATACGAGCACCCCCATGCCGCCGATCCAGTGCGTGAAACTGCGCCAGAAAAGCAGACCGTGGCTCATGGATTCCACGTCGTCGAGGATGGTGGCACCCGTGGTGGTAAAGCCGCTGACCGTCTCAAAAAAGGCGTCGATGAAGACGGGGATCTCCCGGCTGATGACGAACGGGAGCGCACCGAAGAAGGAGACGGCAATCCATGCGAGCGCGACGATCACGAGCCCCTCTTTGGAAAAGAGCGTGCGGTCCTTCGGGCGCAGGGTGAGGCAGATGAGCCCGCTGACGGCGAGCGTGATACCGATGGTGATGAGGAACGCCCAGGCACAACTCTCACGGTAGATGACAGAGACGAGGAGCGGCAGGAGCATGAGTGCCGCCTCGGTGAGGAGCACCGACCCCGTCGTGAAGTATATCATGCGATGGTTCACGACGACCCCTCACTTCCTGCGGAAGATGTCTTCCAGGTCATAGACGGGGACTCCTGCCGCGACGACGACCACGCGGTCACCGGGGCGGATGACGTCATCGCCGCCGGGTATGATGGAGGCGGAGCCGCGCGTGATGCCCGCGAGCAGGGTGCCGCCCACCAGCGTGAGGTCACGGAGCGGCGTATCCGCAAACGGGAAGTCGGGGAGGACGTTGAATTCCAGTGCCTCGGCGGTACCGTTCATGAGGCTGTACAGCGTTTCCACTTTGCTCCCCTCGGAGTTTTCAAGTGCACGCGCATACCGCGCGAGGACGTCGGAAATGATCATTTTCGGGGACAGGATGCTGTCGAGCCCCAGTTTTTCGGACAGTGCCCACAGTTCGTCCCGATTGACCTTGGAGACCACCTTGCCGACCCCCTGTGACATGGCGTAGAAGGAGATGAGGATGTTCTCCTCGTCGCGGCCGGTGAGGGCGACGACGGCATCCATCTTATCGAGCCCCTCCTCCGCGAGCAGGTCCTGGTGCATACAGTCGCCCCGGATCACGGTCGCCCCGGAGAGTTGTTCGCAAACCTCCTCGCACCGCTCGGGGTTTTTCTCGATGATCTTGACCGAGTTTCCCGCGCCGAGGAGCAGTTTCGCGAGGTAGTAGGAGGTCGTGCTCGCGCCGAGGATCAGGACGTCACGTACCTGCTTTTTTACAAGGCCGAGCATTTTGAGGATACGGTGCGTATCCGTGGCGGCGGAGATGAGGGCAATATGGTCGCCGCTGTAAAGGACCGAGTTACCGGAGGGGATATGTACCTCGTCTCCGTGACGGATGATCGTCACGAGATATTTCCCGGGATATTTTTTCCGGATGCCGGACAGTGTCATGCCGTCGAGGGGGGAGCCCTGCTTGATGACGACCTCCACCATCTCCTGCCGGCGGTCGGAGAAAGCATCGACCTTGGCAACGGACGGCAGTTTCAGGATATTGAAGATGGTTTCGGCCATCATGAGTTCCGGGTTGACGGACATGGACAGTTCGAGCTGCTCCATCATGTAATGGAAGCTATCGTTGTTGTACTCCGAATTGCGGACGCGGGCAACCGTATGTTTCGCGCCGATCTTGCGCGCGACGAAACAACTGAGCATATTGAACTCATCCGAGCCGGTGACGGCAATGAACAGGTCACACCCGGCGACCCCCGCCTCCGTAAGGCTGTCGTAGGAGGTTGCGTTTCCGCAGAAACCGATGACGTCATACCGCTCCGTGATGTCTTTGAGAACGGCGGGATCGTTGTCGATCACGATGACGTCATGTTCTTCCTTCGCCATGCGGGCTGTCAGGGTCGAGCCGATCTTACCGCACCCCACAATGATGACTTTCATGTTTTCTCCTTTTCGGTCGCGGTTTACCCGCCGTGCGGTACGCAACACAGAATACTATACCACATTTCATGCGTGACCGCAAGCAAAAAAGCGAGGTTCGGCAAAACGGAGGCCCCCCTTGACAAGGCGCGCCCGCGCGGGTACAATAAACTATCATAGAAACAAGGAGAAGGATTCGTTATGAGCAAAATCTACGCTTCCGTCGACCGTCTCATCGGCAATACGCCGCTCGTGAGGCTCTCCAATATCGAAAAAGAACTGGGGCTCCGTTTCACGCTCCTCGCCAAACCGGAGTGTCTGAACCCGGCGGGATCGGTCAAGGACCGCGTGGCACGCGCCATGCTGGATGACGCCGAGGCGCGCGGGGTCCTGACGAAGGATTCCGTCATCATCGAGCCGACCTCCGGGAATACGGGCATCGGGCTCGCATCCGTCGCCGCCGCCCGCGGCTATCGCCTCATCATCGTGATGCCCGACACCATGTCGGTCGAGAGGCGGCAGATCCTGCGCGCACTCGGTGCCGAACTGGTGCTGACCGAGGGGGCACGCGGCATGGCGGGTGCCATCGCCCGCGCGGAGGAACTTGCGAAGGAGACACCCGGTGCCTTTATCGCGGGGCAGTTCGTCAACCCTGCCAATCCCGACGTGCATTACCGCACGACGGGCCCCGAGATCTGGGAGGACACGGACGGGCAGGTGGATGTTTTCGTCGCCGGTGTCGGCACGGGCGGCACCGTGACCGGTGTCGGCAGGTACCTGAAAGAGAAAAAACCGACGGTGAAAATCATCGCTGTCGAGCCGTCGGATTCCCCCGTCCTCTCGGGCGGGAAGGCGGGACCGCACAAGATCCAGGGCATCGGCGCGGGCTTTGTCCCGAAGGTGCTCGACACTTCGGTATACGATGAGGTGGTGACGGTCGGCAGCGGGGACGCTTTCCGCCTCGGTCGTCTCATGGGGCGGCGCGAGGGGCTGCTCGTCGGTATCTCCTCGGGCGCGGCACTCGCCGCGGCGATCGAGGTCGGCAACCGCCCGGAGAACGAGGGGAAGACGGTGGTCGCTCTCCTGCCAGACACAGGGGACCGGTATCTGTCGACCGCCCTGTTTGCGGACTGAACGGTCATGTGTCAGGAAAAGAGAACGGGCGGGGGTGCCTCCTCCGCCGCGGTCGGCACCGACCGTATCACGGCGGGGAAGACGCGCGCCCTCGTCGCCATGAGCGGCGGGGTGGACTCCTCCGTCGCGGCGTACTTCGTCCGGGAGGCGGGGCTCTCCGGTGTCGGCTGTACCATGAAACTGTACGACAACGAAGACGCGGGCATCCCGCGGGAGCACTCCTGCTGTTCCCTCGACGACGTGGAGGATGCGCGCGCCGTTTCCTTCCGCCTCGGGATGCAACATTACGTGTTTAACTTTCGCGATGAGTTTGAAAAATGCGTCATCGCGAACTTTATCCGCGAGTATGAGAGCGGGAAAACACCCAACCCCTGCATCGACTGCAACCGTTTCATGAAATTCGGGTTGCTTTTCGACCGCGCCGAGATTCTCGGCTGTCGGTACGTCGTGACGGGGCACTACGCGCGGATTGAGGAGACGCCGGGGGGCTTTCTGCTCAAAAAAGCCGTTGACGGGACCAAAGACCAGAGTTACGTGCTCTACGACATGACGCAGGAACAGCTCGCCCACACGCTCTTTCCCCTCGGGGGCCTCTGTAAGACCGAGGTGCGGGAGATCGCCGAGCGGGAGGGATTTCTCAACGCCCGCAAGCCGGACAGTCAGGACATCTGTTTCGTGCCGGACGGGGACTACGCCAAGGTGATCGTCGCGCACACGGGGCGGGCACCCGCCCCCGGGGACTTCGTCGATACGGCAGGGCACAGGATCGGCACCCACCGCGGCATCATCTATTATACGATCGGTCAACGCCGCGGGCTGGGGATCGCGGCGGGGGAGCCGCTGTACGTGGTGAAGATCTGCCCCGAGGCCAACGAGGTGGTACTCGGGCGAGAGGAGGACCTGTACACGCGGGAGGCGCACGTCGGGGACGTGCGCTGGATCTCGGGCGCGCCGCCGCGCACGCAGTTCCGCTGCCGCGCGAAGACCCGCTACCGCCAGCCGGAGCGCGACGCGACGCTCACGGTCGCGGACGACGGGACGGTGACGCTGCTCTTTGACGAGCCGCAACGCGCCGTGACGCCGGGGCAGGCCGCCGTCTTTTACGACGGGGACGTCGTCCTCGGCGGGGGGAAGATCCTCGTCTGACACTGGCCGGGTCATTGTAAGGACCCGCTACGAAACAAACCCGCGCCGGGCATCTGCCCGGCGCGGGTTTCGTATGTGATTCGGTTCAGTGGCAGATGCACTTTTCCGTGTCTTTGTCGAAGAGGTGGACACGGGACATATCGAAGGCGACTTTGATGTTGTCGCCCGAGCGGGAGAGGGAACGCGCGGAGACGCGGGCAATGACGTTCTTGCCTTCTTCAATCGCACGCTCAATCCCCTCGAAGGAGAGGTAGAGGTAAATCTCGGCACCCATCAGTTCCGTGACTTCGACGGTGCAGTCCATGACGCCGCCTTCAACCTGGGCAACGGCCTCGGCATCGTCCGAGATGGACTCGGGGCGGATACCCATGATGACGGTCTGCCCGATGTACTCTTTGAGTGCGGGATTGTTCGCCTTTTCCTTCGGCAGTTTCAGGGACGCGTTACCGACTTTGAGATACAGATCGTCGCCGTCTTTGGTGAGTTCGGCGTCGATGAAGTTCATCTGGGGCGTGCCGATGAAGCCTGCAACGAACTTGTTGACCGGCAGGTCATACAGGTTCTGCGGCGTGTCGACCTGCTGGATGAGACCATCCTTCATGACGACGATACGCGTCGCCATCGTCATAGCCTCGACCTGGTCATGCGTAACGTAGACGAAGGTGGTACCCACGCTCTTGTGAAGTTTGGTGAGCTCGGTTCTCATGCTCGCGCGGAGTTTTGCATCCAGGTTGGAGAGCGGCTCGTCCAGAAGGAAGACCTGCGGGTTACGCACGATGGCGCGCCCGAGGGCAACACGCTGTTTCTGACCGCCGGACAGAGCCTTCGGCTTTCTTTCCAGCAGGTGGCTGATGTCGAGGATGCGCGCCGCCTCTTCCACGCGGCGTTTGATCTCGGTCTTCGGCACCTTGCGGAGTTTCAGACCGAACGCCATGTTTTCGTACACGGACATGTGCGGATACAGAGCGTAGTTCTGGAACACCATGGCGATATCGCGGTCTTTCGGCGCAATATCGTTGACGAGGCGGTCGCCGATATACAACTCGCCCTCTGTGATTTCTTCCAAGCCCGCGATCATACGGAGGGTAGTGGATTTACCGCACCCGGAGGGACCGACGAAAATGATAAACTCCTTGTCCTCAACTTCGAGGCAGAAGTCGGAGACGGCGGTGACGCCGCCCGGATATTTTTTATAAATGTGTCTGAGAGACAGACCTGCCATGGGATAGTCCTCCTTTTTGATTTGACAAGATGATTATAGCAGAAATCCGGTGTTTCGGAAAGACGCGCAAAAAACAAACTTTTACGCGCCATATTGTGAAATATGTATAAAAAATCGGCGTTTTCAGATTAGAATAACCCGTGCGTAGTTCTTAATCTTCTAATAGATTAAAAAAACGCACGGGTAACGACTTATTTCATGCCTTTTCTCGTGAGGGCAATGCGGTTCTTTTTGAGATCGACGCTCTTGATGCGGCACTCGATGACGTCACCGACCGAGAGAACCTCGGAGGGATGCTTGATAAAGCGGTCACACATTTCGGAGATGTGGAGCAGACCGTCGTGATGGACGCCGATGTCGACGAAAGCACCGAAGTCCACGACGTTTCGCACCGTACCGGTCACGACCATCTCGGGTTGCAGGTCCTTGATGTCCATGACGTCTTTCCGCAGGCAGGGCGCAGGTGCCGCGTCGCGGATGTCTCTGCCGGGTTTTTGCAGTTCGGCGAGGATGTCGGTCAGGGTCGGCACGCCGCATCCGAGCTCGGCGGCGAGGCGTTCGATCCCCGCCTTCTCCACCTGGTAGGGCAGGAGCGTGAGGTTGCCGTCGCGCACATCCGCCTCGGTGTATTTGAACTTGGCGAGCAGGGCTTTGACGATGGGGTAGGACTCGGGGTGAACACCCGTGTTGTCGAGGATTTCCTTACCGCCGGGGATGCGGAGGAACCCGGCGCACTGTTCATACGCCTTTGCGCCGATCTTCGGCACTTTCAGGATGGCGGCACGGGTCTTGAATTCCCCGTTTTCCTCACGGTACGCGACGATGTTCTTGGCGGCGGTCGCGTTGATGCCCGCGATATAGGAGAGGAGGGAATAGGAGGCGGTGTTGACGTCCACGCCGACGCTGTTGACACACCCCTCGACCACGCCGCCGAGTGCCTCGGTCAGGCGCGCCTGTTTCATATCGTGCTGGTACTGCCCCACTCCGATGGCTTTCGGCTCGATCTTGACGAGTTCGGCGAGCGGGTCTTGCAGACGGCGGGCGATGGAGACGGCACTGCGCTCCGTGACGTCAAAGTCGGGGAATTCTTCGGCACCCAGTTTGGAGGCGGAATAGACCGATGCCCCCGCCTCGCTCACGATGGTGTAACGCACGTCGCGGTCGGTGACGTATTTGAGCGTATCGGCGATGAACGCCTCACTCTCGCGGGAGGCGGTGCCGTTACCGATGGCGACGACGTCCACCTTGTATTGATCGATGAGGGCGAGCACCGTCTTGCGGCTGCGTTCGATATCCTGCCGCGGCAGAGTGGGGTAGATGACGGCGGTGTCCAGCACCTTGCCCGTCTTGTCCACGACGGCGAGTTTGCATCCGGTACGGAAACCGGGGTCGTAGCCGAGGACGGTCTTACCCTTGATGGGCGCGACCATGAGCAGGTGGCGCAGGTTGTCGGAGAACACGACGAGCGCGCCCTCACAGGCGGTGTCGAAGAGATCGTTCCGTATCTCGCGTTCCAGGGAGGGGAAGAGCAGACGGTCGTAGGCGTCCGCCACGATGGCGGTGAGCCGCTCCGTGACGGGGGACTTTTTGTTCGTGATGACGCGGGCACCGAGGGCGGCCTTGGCCTTGTCCTCATCCATCCCGACGGCGACTTTCAGAAATTCCTCCGCCTCGCCGCGGTGCAGGGCGAGGATGCGGTGCCCTTTGAGACGCGGGATCGGCTCGGAGAAGTCGTAGTAGTCCGAATAGACGGACTCCTCCTCTTTGGTCGCCTTGGCGGTGAGCACGCCCTCGCGCATGATGAGCGCGCGGAGTGCCTTGCGGTGCTCGGCATCGTTCGCGATGTCCTCTGCGATGATGTCGGCGGCACCGGCGAGTGCCTCGTCCGCCGAGGCGACGCCCTTTTCCTCGTTTACGAAGGAGGCCGCCGCCTCCTCGATCGTGGGGTCGTAGACGTCGCGCTGTTCCACGATGAGTTCGGCGAGCGGGGCGAGCCCCTTGCCGCGCGCTATGGAGGCGCGGGTCGTGCGTTTGGGGCGGAAAGGACGGTAGATATCTTCCAGCTCGACGAGCGTCGTTGCGTTGGAGAGGGCGAGGGTGATCTCGGGGGTCAGTTTTTCCTGCGCCTCGATGAGGGCGGAGATCTCCTCGCGCCGTTTGTCCATGTTACGCAGATAGGTCAGGCGGTCGAAGAGGGTACGCAACGTGACGTCATCGAGACTGCCGGTGACCTCTTTGCGGTACCGGGCGATGAAGGGGATGGTGTTCCCCTCGTCGATGAGGGCGACGGTCTTTTCGACCTGCTCGGGTTTGAGTTTCAGTTCCTGTGCGAGGGTTTTGATAATGTCCATAGGTGTCTCCTTATCGGGATATGCCGCGCGGGCGGCGATATGTGTATTCTATCATATTTTGCGGGAAAAAGAAAGACGGGAAACCGGAAAAACCGGCATCCCCGTCTTGCAGTCGGTGCGGTTACTGGATGGCGTGGTCCTGTGCAAACTGCTTCATGAAGGCAACGAGTTTTTCCACACCGGCGTGGGGCATGGCGTTGTAGATCGAGGCACGGATGCCGCCGACCGCCTTGTGCCCTTTGAGGCCCTTCATCCCCGCCTTCGCCGCCTCGGTGATGAAGAGTTGATCGAGTTCGGCATCCCCGGTACGGAAGACCACGTTCATGATCGAACGCGATGCGGGATCCACCGGTGCAATGTAGAAATCCTGGTGGTCGAGGTAGTCGTAGAGCAGGCTTGCCTTTGCGTCGTTACGCTCTTTCGCGGCGGGCAGGCCGCCGAGATCCAGGAGCCACTCACAGACCAGTTTGGTCATGTAGATCGCCCAGCAGGGCGGCGTGTTGTACATCGAGTCGTTCTCCGCCGCGAGCCGGTAGGAGAGGATGGAGGGGGTGATGTCCCGCTCTTGCCCGATGAGGTCCTCACGGACGATCACGATGCCGAGCCCCGCGATCCCGAAGTTCTTTTGTGCACCGGCGTAAATGACGCCGAACTTCGATACGTCGATCGGCTCGGAGGCGATGCAGGAGGACATATCCGCGACGAGCGGAATGTCGCCCGTGTCGGGAATGTAGGGGAAACGGGTCCCGAAGATGGTGTTGTTAAAGCAGATGTGTACGTAGTCGGCGTCGGGGCGGAAAGAGTCACGCGTCGTCGCCGGGATGAAGGAGAAGTTGGCACCCGCAGAGGATGCGGCGATGGCGACGTCTCCGTACTTCGCCGCTTCGTTGCTCGCCTTTTTCGAGAACTGGCCCGAGAGGACGTAATCCGCTTTGCCGTTTTTCGTCATGAGGTTGAGCGGGACGGCGGCGAACTGTGCCGTGGCACCGCCGTGCATGAAGAGCACTTTGTAGTTGTCCGGGACGTTCATCAGTTTTCGCAGCGCGGCCTCGGCCCCGTCGCGCACCGCCGCGTAGTCGGCGGAGCGATGCGACATCTCCATGATGGACATACCGCTGTTCCCGTAACAGAGGAGACTTTCCTGTGCCTTTTTCAGCACTTCTTCCGCAATGGTGGAGGGTCCGGCAGAGAAGTTGTATATTCTTTCCATATGCAATTCGGCCATGCGGCCACCCTTTCTCATGAGGCTTTTGATAGACACTATCATAACAGACTTTCACCCCGAAATCAAGCCCCACACCGACTTTCGGCAAAAATGCACAGGACGGAGGCAGGCTACGTGTGTCCGGCGGGGAATTCTGCCCGTCCTCCCGACGCGGGAGGGCTCTTGACAAATGCGGCGAAACGGCATATAGTAAGGATAACGCAGGCGGGTACTCACGCGAAAAGGGGGGCACCGCCCGACCGAAACAGAGCAGGAGAGGATAAAAATATGAAAGTAAAAATGACCGTGACCGGCCGCGAGGGAAAGTGCGGAAAGGATTTTCACGTCGGCGACACCATCGTCCTGACGAGTGAGGAGGATATCGCCCGTTTCTGCCCCAATGCCCATACGGTGGGAGAACTGAAAGAAAAAATCGCCGCGGCAGCGGGCGGGGAAAGCGTGACTTTTACGTACGAATGCTATGACCACGCGGTCAGCATGGACATCACCGTGGAGCCGTAAAATACGGCACGACGGTGAGTGTCACCGTGACACGGCGCGCACGGCGGGAGACCGCGATGCGCGCCGTTTTCGTTTGCGGGCGTTCGTGTGTTGCTCTGTGTTTCCGGTTTTTGTCCGCGCGGTCCGGCCGTTGCGGCGGGGGAGTCTCTGCCCCCGCCGACCGTACATCTTTCCGGAAAGGGCGTTGTTCGGCGGAGGCGTTATGGCTTTTGGCGGGGAGCCCCGTGCTTTACCCCGTGCTTTTACCAGGTCGGGGCAAGCGGAGTGCCGTGTTCGAGCAGTTCGGATACGGTGACGAAACGGTAGCCCTGCTCCCGGAGAGCGGGGATCATGGTTTCCAGCGCGGCGGCACCCTGGAAGTTGCGTGACACATAGTCGTGCATGAGGATGATGTCTCCGGGTTTGACCTCGCGGAGGACACCGCGCGTAATCTCCGCCGCACTGTGCCCGCGCCAGTCGTTGGTATCCACGCTCCATAGGATCTGGCGATAGCCGCGATCGCCGAGGAGTTTACAGCGTGCCGGGGTGCGTGCACCCTCGGGCGGGCGGAACAGTACGGGCACGGTCCCGACCGTCGCTTCCGCGGCACGCCCGCAGGAGGCGAGTTCTTCGAGGAGTGTCTCGTCCGAGACGCGCGAGAGGTGCGGGTGGCGGTAGGTGTGATTGCCGAGCTCGTGCCCTGCGGCAACGACGCGCCGCGTGACGTCGGGGTAGAGTTCGATATTGCACCCGATCTCAAAGAAAGTCGCCTTGATATCGTACTTCGCGAGTACCGCCAGCACCGCGTCGGTATAGTGGGGGTGCGGCCCGTCGTCAAAGGTCAGGGCGATGAGTTTTTCGTCCGTCATGACGCGCCAGACGGGGCGTTCGATCGTGTCGGCACATGCCGACTCGGCACTTGTCCGTATCGGTGCGGGCGCGAGAAGACAGAGCGTCACTATGAGGGCGAACAAACGATACAGTACTTTTCTCATCTTTGCCTCCATACGGCGCGGAGCCATGGAAACCGGCACCGCTCCGTCACATTTGCGTTTCTTTGTGATTAGTGTGCCCCGTTTGCCACCGTTTTGCCCTGCCAAATCCGAACAAAAGAGGAAGCGGGCAGTTTGCACAAAAAAACAACGATTCCTTGACACGCCCTGCATGAGTCGCTATAATACATACAATATCTCATTTCGGAAAAACGAATAAGGAGAGACACCATGGAAGAAAAGACGACCGGGACGGTGCCCGAGCGCGGTTTCCGCGCGTTTTTGAAACGAAAACAAATCGAAATATCGCCGAAACGGTATTTCATCGACGCAATGGGCTCCATGGCACTCGCCCTCTTTGCGACCCTGCTCATGAGTTCCATCCTGGGGACGCTCGGCGATCTCATCTTCGGCGCGGCCTCCAAGACCGATTTTCTCCACGTCATCAAGACCTATGCGGCGCAAGCGACCGGTATGGCGATCGGCGCGGCAATCGCTTATAACCTGAAAGGCTCCCCGCTCGTCATTTTTTCGGCGACCGCGGTCGGCGCGCTTGCCAATTCGTATGCGTTTCCAGGGCTCGCGTCCGATGCGGCGCGGTTTGCCGGGGTGCCGTATCTCGGGGATATGAAGTTTGCGGCGGGCCCCGCCGGTGTGTTCTTCGTCGTCATCATCGCGACCGAAGTCGGTAAGATGGTGTCCAAGGAGACCAAGGTGGATATTCTCGTGACGCCCCTCGCCGTTCTGCTCTCCGGTTTCCTCGCCTCGTTCCTCCTTTGCCCGCTCGTCGCTTTTATCATGTACTGGGTGATGGAGTTCATC
Source organism: uncultured Eubacteriales bacterium (assembly GCA_934432675.1). Lineage (GTDB taxonomy): Bacteria > Bacillota > Clostridia > Oscillospirales > CAG-272 > UBA1740. The sequence goes on from CAKRYT010000002.1 coordinate 199,733, forward strand.
GGGCTCGCGACGGCGTTCGTGCCGTTGCTCATGGGGGCAATCGTCGCCGCCGTCGTCGGGGTGATCCTCACGCTGCCCATTTCCTCCGCCGCGATCTGTGCCTCCATCTTCGCCGCCAATATGATCGCCGGCTCCTCCCATCCCGAGAGCCTGTACCTCGCCGCGGGTGCCGCCTGCGTCGGCTGCTGCTGCCAGATGGTGGGCTTCGCCGCCACCTCCTTCCGTGAAAACCGTTGGGGAGGGCTCGTCGCCCAGGGGCTCGGCACCTCGATGCTCCAAATGGGGAATATCTGCAAAAATCCGCGTATCTGGATTGCGCCGACCGTCGCCTCCGCCGTCTCCGGGGCACTCTCCACGACGGTCTTCAAACTCCGCTGTGTCGGGCTCTCCGCCGGTATGGGTACCTGCGGGCTCGTCGGTCCGATCGGGCTCTTCCAGGCGGCAGAAAAGCACGACGCGCTTTTCTGGGTCGGGCTCGTGCTCCTGTGCTTTATCGTCCCCGTTGTGGTTTCCGTCGGGCTGGATCTCCTCTTCCGCCGCATCGGCTGGGTGAAGGACGGCGACCAGAAACTCGCGCTGTAAACGGAACGGCGGGGCCTGATCTCCGTCGGCCCGTGCAATCGTCCCGCCCGGCGGAATACGCCGCGGCACTGCGGACCGAGAAGACCCCGGCCGGCAGATGCAACGTTTACGTACAAAACGAAATAAAAATTCCCGTCGGGCATAAGCCCGACGGGAATTCTGTTTGCGGCGATGAGGACGGTGCCGTAGCCCCGGAGGGGACGTCGGCGTGACGCACGGTGCCGCGCAGGGGGCTTTACGTCACGGGATCAGCCGAGGTTCTGGAAGATGCGGTCTCCGTATTTGGTGATGTGGACGTAGAGGACGATCGAGGCGATGAGCGGGATGACGGCGGCAATCGCCATCCCGAGCGCGGGGATACCGAGCAGGATGCCGACGACGATGCCCGGAGCCATTGCCATCATACTGCCGACCGACCCGATGAGCATGGTAAAGCCGACGGCACCCGACTGTTTGAGCACCTGCGTCTCGTCCGAGAAGTCAAAACGCGGCAGGGCAATGTTCATCATGAGCCCGATGAGCACGATCGCCGCGTTGTAGACCTGCGGTACGATGAGGAGCGCAATGACGGCGGCGACGGAGGGACGGATGGCAATCGCACAGGTCACGGACGCGATGAGGGTCAGCGGTGCCGAGAGGATCATGTGCGGGACGAGTTTGGCTTTCAGCACGGTATGACCGGGGAGCGGTAGGGATTGGAGAATATAGATGTTCTGCCCCTCCATCGACACTGCGGAGGCGGAGAACAGGGTCATAGAGGCGAGGAACGAGAGGAGCCCTGCGGCAATCGCCGCAATCATATCGGCGGGGATGCCTTCGGCCAGGACCTCGTCCACCGGGACGAATAAGACACCGACGGCAATAAGGAGCGTCAGGAGCATTCCCATTCCGCCGTTCAGCATATACGCGGAACTGCCGCCGATACGGCGGAATTCGTTTCTGATGAGCGCGGTATACTGTGACCCCGCGCGGGTGACCTTGGCACGGTACACCGCCCGGGCACCGCCGCGCTGCCTCGTCGCAACGGCGAGGAAGGTCGCCGAAAGGATCCCGATGAGGATCGCGAACGGCACCAGCATAAAGGCGAGATAAACGAAGAGCCACGCGAAGTTACCGCCCGCCGCCGCAATCCCAAAGGCACGGAAGGGGAAGAACAGGGGCCCGCGCATACTTTCCGCGAGTTTCATTGCCAGCTCTTCGGTGATGGCGACCCCGCCGCCGAGTTTCATGCACCCGTAGAGGTAGACGACGAAGATGACGGCCCCGAGGATGGTGGAGACGATTGCCGGATTCTTCATACGGGAGGTGATGAGGAAGAGCAACCAACCGACAAAACTGGACAGTGCGAGCGACAGCCCGGGCATACAGATGACCCCGAGGAGGATGGCGATGACGCCGGTCACCGACGCGTGACCCAGGGCACACCAGACGATGATGGCGGGCAGAACGATGATGAGTTCAAAGAGAAAGTCGGTGAGCACGATCATGAGCATCCGCGAGAGCAGGATGTCCCGCGGACGGATCGGCAGAGAGAGGAGAGCTTCGTTGTCTTTTGCCTCGAAAAGCTGGCTCTTCGCCGTAAAGATGGTGAAGATGAAGTCCACGAGGAACACGAGCGTCGCGAGGACCGCAAAGTAGAGCCACGCGTTCTCGGTGCCGCCGACGATGCTCCCGAGGGCGTGGAAGAACATTCCCGACATCCCCATGAAGACAACGCCGCAGTAGGCGAGGAGGACGGCGAGCAGAATCATGGCACCGCGGCTGCGCGGTTTCGTCGTCCCTTTCTTCGATCGGCGGTTGCCGAGGGAGGACAGGAGTCCGGCGAGTTGGAGTTTCAGCAGTGTTTTCAGCATGGCGTCTCCTTACCCTTACGCGTCCTCGTCGACGAGTTCGAGGAAGGCGTCTTCCAGGCTTTCATCGCCCTTGACTTCTTCGGTCGTGCCGGCGCGGAGCAGTTTGCCGTTCTTGATGATGGCAATCTTATCGCACAGGCGTTCTGCCACGTCCAGGACGTGGGTCGAGAAGAAGATGGCACCGCCGCGTTCGCAGTGCTCACGCATCATTTCCTTGAGCAGATGCGATGCCTGCGGGTCGAGCCCGACGAAGGGCTCATCCATGAGGATGAGGCGGGGCTCATGCAGGAATGCCGCAATGAGGGCGAGCCGCTGCTTCATACCGTGCGAATAGCCGGAGACCTGCTGGGCGAGGGCATCGGTGAGCTGGAATTTTTCCGAGAGTTCCGCGATGCGGGCACCCCGCACATCGGCGGGGATGCCGAACACGTCCGCAATGAAATTCAGGTATTTGATGCCGGTGAGGAATGGGTAAAGTTCGGGGTTGTCCGGCAGGTAGGCGATGATCTTCTTCGCCGTGAGCGGATTTTCACGGATGGAAATCCCGTCGATGTAAATCTCGCCGGCGTCCGGGGCGAGGATCCCCGCGCACGCTTTGAGAGTTGTGGTCTTACCGGCACCGTTGTGTCCGATGAAACCGTAGATCTCGCCGGGGGCGATACGGAGCGTCAGGTCGTCGACGGCGACCTTCTCTCCGAAACGTTTGGTGTAGTGCTCAATTCTTAACATGGCGGTCTCCTGTCGTTATATGTAATGGAAGTGATTTACTTTTCAAAGTAGGTGAGCGGGGTGGCGTAGCAGTGGGCACCGCCCGTGAATTTGCCGAAAATATAGCGGTTGCAGGCGGATTCGTTCATGACGTAGATCTTGCCGTCCAGAACGAGCGGCTCCTCCGCCATGGGGGGCAGTGAGGCGCGCGTGACGAGCGCGGTGTCGTCCAGGGCGTAACAGGGGAGCGTTACACCGAGGACGGTGACGTCCTGCACCCGCTGTATTTTGCCCGTGTCATAGACGGAGAGGGAGGAGTGGGCGAGTGCCCAGGAGCCCGTGACGTACGCCCGCCCCTCGGAAAAGGCAATCCCCTGTGCAAGGTCGGGGAGGGAGAGGGCGGCGGTCGGTACAGTGGCTACGCCGACGGGCGACGCAGGGTCGAGCGGGTAACAGAGCGCGAGTGCGCGCTGGGTCACGCCGGACGGGCAGGTGACGTAATGATTTGCGGGCGTTTCGTAATTGCCGGGGCGATAGAATTCGCCGACGATGAGACGGTTGCCCTGCACTTGCAGAAAGGCGGGACCGAGGTGGTCGCCTTCATCCGTTGCGAGATAGCAGGAGAGGGAGCCGACGGCGGTCATGGTGCCGCCGTCCTGCGTCGTTTCCAGGTCGGCGCGGGCAAAGACGTGTACTTTCGCGTCCTCGCCGCCTGCAAGGTAGACGAAGTCGCCGCCGACGGCGACACCGCCCGCGTGCCCCCCATAGGGAGTGCCGTCCGGGAGTGCGTAGTACAGTGTTTTTTGCAGTTTTCCGTCACTGCCGACGAGGTACAGCGGGGAGGGATCTCCCTCTTTATCGTACCCGGTGACGAGGTAAGTGCCGCGGGCACTGTCATAATCCAGCCCCTGCGGGATGAAACCGTCCCCGAGCCCGGGGATCTTGAAGGCGCGCTCCGAGGCGCGGTAGTAACCGAGGTGCGGCAGACGCACGTAGGCGCGCACACCGAGGAGCAACAGCAGCGGGATGAGAAGCAGAACGGCGGTGACCGCCGTGATGATTTTGGCTTTGCGGCTCATTTTCGTTTGCATAAAGAAGCCTCCGAAGTATGTTTTCGCGGTGTTACCGTGTGTTACGAACATTGCAATTATAGCACATTTTTCCACCGATAACAAGACGTATTTTGCCACGCCCCGAAAGAGGACTGTGACCACAGGAAAAGCCCCGCGCCGTGGCGCGGGGCTTCGGACGCGCCGTGGGGCGCGTGCCATGCGGTGCCTGCGGCACCGCGGGTGGGCAGAGATTTATGCATTTGCCGCGGCGGTCTGCGCGTGGCGGATCTCCGTATCCTCGGCGGCGAACTCGATAAAGAGCTGGACGAGGAGCATGAAGGCGATCGGTACGAGGCAGAACAGCGTCGCGCCGGTACCGGTGAGCCCTATGAGGGAGATGAGCCCGGGGGTGACAAACACGAGGACGAGCGAGCCGATACCCGAGAAGATACGACCGATGAAACGGGTGAGCATCGCGCCCGTGGTCTCGGATGCCGCAAACTTCTCGCCCGTATGGCAGAAGACACGGCGGCACACGGAGGAGATAAGACCGAGCATGAACGCGAGGACGACGGCGGCACCGACGAAGATGCCGCATTCCGTGAGTCCCTTTTCACCGAAGGTGAGCGTTTTCAGATCCAGCACGACCCCGGTGATCGACGCATAGGCAGGGGAGTCGATGACGCCGGCCTGCGTGAGGGTCAGGAGCAGAGACCCGAAGAAGATTATGCCGAACAGGGCGTGCCAGACGGAGGAAATGTGCATCCGATATTTGCCGGACACGATGAGATAAAGCGGCACGAACACGAGCGCGCAGTATTCAAGGAGCACGAAGAGGGGTACGGAGGCGGTGAAAATATCCGTGAAGGAAGTCGTCGCCAGCCACGTGGGGAAGATAAATCCGAGCAGCCCCGCAGTGAGCGGAACGGTGCATACGAGCCCGTACAGACCCTGCGTCAGGTAGGCATCCGGGAAGAAAATCCCCCAGAGGAGTGCGAACGCGAACGCAAGCAGTACCACGGGGATAAAGGTCCCGCCGCTCTTATAAATCCGTGTCAGCACGGAAAGCCCGGTCAAATCGCCGAGCTTGGGAATGAGGCGGATGGCGGCACCGCACAAAAGCATAAGAACCACGACCGCCCGCGCGATGACGGAGAGGACTTTATGTTTCCTCGGCAGCAACATCGCGATGAGCAGGAGGACGACGGGGATACACACGAGCGCAATGCGGTCGGTGAGCCCCATGGACTCATAGGCATTCAGAGAAAAGAACATGACTGTACTCCTTCCCGATAGATAAAATGGCATTTTACGCACCAAAATCTGATAAAATCTAATAAATTGTAGCATGCCCGCGCGAAAATGTCAATCATTTATGGGCAAATTCCCCACAAGGGATCCCAAAAGCCGCGTTTTCGTCGCCCGCCCCGCGTCAGCGCACGCCGAAAGTGAGTTCCCCGTAGGTCGGCACCGGCCACGCACGCAGGTCGGTGTACTCCTCCATGGCGTCGACGGTACGGCGGAGTGCCTCCATCGTCGGGATGACGTGTTCCTTGAACGCCACCGCCGCCTCTTCCGCGTCGGCGAGACTGGCGGCTGCCGCCGCCTCCGCTTTGAGGTTTTCGGTTTCGGAGAACGCCTCCTCCGTCAGATCGGTCAGACGCCCGATGAGCGTCCCCTCCATGTGGCAGGCGGCACCGACGGACGACTTCTTCGCCGCCATGACGTCGGACAGTGTGCGGATATAATCGTTGACGGCGGGGATATAGTCCTTCATCGCCATGTCGATCATGGTGCATGCCTCGATGTTGAGGATCTTCTCGTAATTTTCAAACAGGATCTCGCGGCGCGAGGTGAGTTCGGTACGGCTCATGACACCGTGGGCCTCGAAGAGACGCACGTTCTTCTCGTCCGTCAGGCAGGGAAAGACGTCGACCGAGGTCGGGTAGTTGCGGAGCCCGCGGCGCGCCGCCTCCTCCGTCCACTCCCGCGAGTAACCGTTGCCGTTGAAGATGATGCGTGCGTGAAGACCGAGTTCACGCCGCAGGAGTGCGCGGACGGCGGCGGTAAAGTCCTCCGCCCCTTCCAGTTCGTCCGCGTAGTGCCGCAGGCTCTCCGCCACGGCGGTATTGAGCACGATGTTCGGCATCGCGATATTCTGCGAGGAGCCGACCATACGGAACTCAAATTTGTTTCCGGTAAAGGCAAAGGGGCTGGTGCGGTTGCGGTCGGTCGTGTCGCGCAGGAAGGTCGGGATGGAGGGGGAGTGCAGGTCCACGTAGGAGCGTTGCACGTCGCGGTGCTCCTCCCCCGCGATGATGGCGTTGACGACGCGGGTCAGGTCGTCCCCGAGAAAGACCGAGACGATCGCGGGCGGGGCCTCGTTGGCACCGAGGCGGTGGTCGTTCGATGCCGAGGCGACCGACAGGCGGAGCAGGTCCTGGTAATCGTCAACGGCGGAGATGACCGCCGTCAGAAAGACGAGAAATTGCAGATTTTCCGCCGGCTTTTTCCCCGGCTTCGTGAGGTTTTTGCCCGTATCGGTCGAGAGTGACCAGTTGTTGTGCTTGCCCGAGCCGTTGATGCCCGCAAAGGGCTTTTCGTGGAGCAGGCAGACCATGCCGTGGCGTTCCGCAACGTGTTTCATGGTCTCCATCATGAGCAGATTCTGGTCGATAGCGAGGTTGGCCGAGGTGTAGACGGGCGCGAGCTCGTGCTGGGAGGGCGCGACCTCGTTGTGTTTGGTCTTGGCGGGGATGCCCAGTTCCCAGAGTTCACGGTCGAGTTCCGCCATGAAAGCACCGACGCGCGTTTTAAGCGGCCCGTAATAGTGGTCGTCGAGCTGCTGCCCCTTGGGGGCGGGGGCACCGAACAGGGTCCTGCCCGTATAGAACAGGTCGCGCCGCGCATCGTACTGCTCGCGGTCGATGAGGAAGTATTCCTGCTCTGCACCGACCGAGGTGTCGACCCGCATGGTTTCGGTATCGCCGAACAGGCGCAGGATGCGTACCGCCTCACGCGAGAGGCTATCGATGGAGCGGATGAGCGGGGTCTTGGTGTCCAGTGCCTCGCCCGTGTAGGAGCAGAAAACGGTCGGGATGTAAAGGGAGCCGTCTTTCACAAACGTGAAGGAGGCGGGGTCCCACGCCGTGTAGCCGCGCGCCTCGAACGTGGCGCGGAGGCCGCCGGAAGGGAAGGAAGAAGCGTCCGACTCCCCTTTGATGAGTTCCTTACCGGAAAAATCGAGAATGACGCGACTGCGGGAGACGGGGGTCAGAAACGCCTCGTGCTTCTCTGCCGTTACGCCCGTCAGCGGCTGGAACCAGTGGGTATAGTGCGTGGCACCCTGCTCGATCGCCCAGTCTTTCATCGCCGCGGCGACGACGTCGGCGATCCCCGGGTCAAGTTCCGACCCGGTGGCGATGGTGGCGGCAATGGAGCGGTACACGTTCTCCGGCAGGCGTTTTTTCATAACGTCGTCGTTGAAGACCCGGCAGCCGAAACGCTCCGGTGTGAAGTCAAAATCGGACATGGTATTTCCTTTCTGGTTGGATGTTCGCGGGGGTGACATATGCCGTACGGCACGGACAAGGCGCGCACGGGGGCCGCGGATGCGGCGTGGACTGTGTGCGGGAATATCGCGGGTGCGGTGCGGGAAAAGGTCACCGCGACACGCGGAAATACGGCGTCGGGCAGGTCAGAATCCGGCGCGCCAGAGCGCGCGACGCACCGCCTCGGGGGAGAGGCCGAGGGCGATCTGCTTCTCACGGAAAAGCCGTTTGTTTTCCTCAAAGTCCGCGTCGCCTGCGGCGATTGCCGCATCGATGGCGTGGGACACCGCCGCGCTCGGATAGCCACGGCGGAGGAGATAGGCGTGCGTTTTGCGGCGGCTCCATCCCTTGCCCGCGCAACGGGCGGCGAGCCGCTCGGCACTGTCCGCCTCTTTCAGGTACCCGAGTCTTTCCACTTCGTCGAGTGCCGCGCGGGCGGCATCGTCTCCGTGCCCTTTGCGGCGCAGTTTCAGATACAGGTTCCGTCGGCTCTCGTCGCCGCGGGCGAGTGACCCGAGGGCGGAGGCGAGTGCGCGACGTTCCGCCACGTGGGCGAGCAACCGTTCCAGTTCCTCCTCGGAGAGGAGGTAGCCCGCCGCTGGCGCACCGAGGTCCACGTAGAATTTTTCTGCCACCGGATAGGAGACGGAGCCCTCCTCGCCGCGCACGACCAGTGTCAGTCTGCCCGGCACGTTCCCGTGTCGGACGGCGAGGAGGGTGCCCGGGGCGGCATCCTCACTCCGCATCGTCTATCGAGAAGTCGCGGATGTCGAAGTCGTCCTCGCCGTCACCGCCGAGGGAGGGGTCATCCTGCTGTGCCGAGCCACCCGCCAGGGCGGCGCGCACCTGCTCTTCCAATTTGGCGAGCAGGGCAGGGTCGCTTTCGATGCCGGCGCGGGCGTTGTCCTTGCCCTGCCAGCGGTTGCCGTCGTAGGAGAAGAAGGAGCCGCTCTTTTCGACAAATCCGAAACGCAGACCCGCGTCAAAAATCTCGTTGGTCTTGGAAATGCCTTTGCCGTACAGAATATCGAATTCGGCGGTGCGGAACGGCGGAGCCACCTTGTTCTTGACGACCTTCGCCTTGGTGCGGCTGCCGTAGATCTCGCTGCCGTTTTTCAGAATCTCGCCTTTGCGGACCTCGATACGGACGGAGGCGTAGAATTTCAGGGCTCTGCCGCCCGGGGTGACCTCCGGGTTGCCGTACATGACGCCCACCTTTTCACGCAACTGGTTGATGAAGATGAGCACGCAGTTGGACTTGGAGACGGCACCGCTGAGTTTGCGGAGTGCCTGGCTCATGAGGCGCGCCTGCACGCCGACGTGCGACTGTCCCATATCGCCCTCGATTTCCTGCTGGGGCACGAGTGCCGCCACCGAGTCGATGACGATGACGTCGATCGCGTGCGAGTCGACGAGCCGCTCCGCGATTTCGAGTGCCTGCTCGCCGCTGTCCGGCTGGGAGATGAGCAGGTCGTTGATGTTGACACCGAGGTTTTTCGCATAGACGGGGTCGAGCGCGTGTTCCGCGTCGATGAACGCCGCCTCGCCGCCCATCTTCTGCACCTCGGCGACGATGTGCAGGGCGACGGTGGTCTTACCGGAGGATTCCGGCCCGTAGATCTCGACGATGCGCCCGCGCGGCACACCGCCGACGCCGAGGGCAATGTCCAGATTGAGAGACCCCGTGGGGATGGCACTGACCTCCATGTGCGCGTTTTCGCCGAGGCGCATGATGGTACCCTTGCCGAGGTCGCGCTCAATACGCGTGATGGTCGCTTCCAGAGCAGCTTTTTTATCGCCTACCGGTACTTCCGGCGTTTTGGCGTTCTTTGCGGGTTTGGTGGTTTTTTTTGCTGGCATGGCGAGCCTCCTGTTTTTTATGTAAATGGACGTGTTAGCAGTGGATCAGAGTGCGATTTCGGTTGCGCCGACGGGGCGGACGGAAAGCATCATGACGGCACCCGCGCCGAAGATGCTGTCCATGACGGCGCGGTAGTCTTCGGCGAGTTCCGTCTTCACGAACGCCTGGATGGTACCGGCAAAGCCGCCGCCGTGGACGCGCCACGCGCATTCTTTATCGGCGAGGAGCCCCTCGGTCACGGCGAGCGCGAGGGAAAGCCCCTGCTCGGCGACGTTCTTCACGGTGAAGACGTTTTGCAGGTACTTGAAAGAAGAGTTGCCCGATGCAATGACGAGCGACAGGAAGGTGGCGAAGTCACCGCGGCGGAGTGCCTCGGTCTGCTTTTCCACACGGACGTTCTCGCGCAGGAAGTGCAGGGCACGCAGGATGGCGCGGTCGCCGACCGTGCCGCGCAGGATCGGGATGTTTGCAATGACGTCACTCTCCGTGAGCCCGCGCAGGACCTCCTGCCCGAGGGCGGCGGCGACCGCCTTCATCTCCGCGGGGACGGACGCATAGTCCTCGTTGAGGTCGGCGTGGTTGCCGCCCGTGTTGACGATGCAGAGTGTATATCCCGCCTCGGCGAGGGAGAAGGAAACGGGCGTGACCACCGGGTCTTTCGGGTCGGCGAAGTCGATGGAGAGGAACCCGCCGACGGCACACGCCATCTGGTCCATGAGCCCGCAGGGTTTACCGAAATACGCGTTCTCGGCGTACTGTGCGATTTTCGCCAGCTCCTCGTTTGCAATCCTGCCGTCGTTGTAAAGGTAGTTCATGATATTGCCGCACTGCACCTCAAAGGCGGCAGAGGAGGAGATACCGGAGCCTTTCAGCACCTCGGTCGTGGTGTAGGCGTCGTAACCGCCGACCGCGTACCCGCGATCCGCAAAGCCGCGGCAGGTGCCGGCGAGCAGGGCGCAGGAGGAAAAGGGCTTGAACGCCGCAGGGTCGCCCGTCCGGGCAATCTCGACGGTGTCCTCGGGATACCCCTCGGACTTGATGCGTACCACGCCGTCTTCGTTTTTCGCGGCGACGGCGATGATGTCACGGTCGATGGCACCCGCGAGCACCTTCCCGTGGTTGTGGTCGGTATGGTTGCCGCTGATCTCGCTCCTGCCGGGGACGGAGAACAGGCGGATGTCACGGTCGTCGCCGTACAGGGCGCAGAAGGCGTCGATGGCGTCCGTGTAGCGTTTTGCCTGCGCCGCCGTGTCGGGGTAGAGGTGGGCGTAGGCACCGAGGGCACCGGCGGCGATGCGGGCTTTCAGTTCGTTTGCGGTCATGTATGGTCTCTCCTTTAAGGATATTATTATTTTTCACGGTGTGTCATTCGCAAAAGGTCCGATCACGGGGCCGTACTCGTGTCACGGCTTGCGTGATCTGTGCCGGATGCTCCGGCTCACGCGAGGAACGTGAGAATGCCGGGCAGGAGTGTTTCCGCCATTTCATCGGGCGTTTTGCCGTCCGCTTCGACGGTCACGATCCCGGGGATCCGGCGGAAGTAGGTCATCTGCCGCTTGGCGTAGCGGCGGGTCGCCTGTTTGAGTGCCCCGACCGCCTCCTCCTCTGTGCAGGTGCCGTCCAGGTACGGCAGCAGTTCTTTATAGCCGATGGCGGCGGCGGCGGTCGCATTCTTCGCGAACACGCCCGCGCGGCGTAGCCGCTCGGTCTCTCCGACGAGCCCTGCCGCCATCATGGCGTCCGTGCGCGCGTCGATGCGTGCGTAGAGGGTGGCGCGGTCGCGGAACACGGGCTCGATGATATAGAGCGAGAGGTCGGGATTTTCCGTCGGTGCCTCCCGGTCGAGGGTCGTCTTGGTCTTGCCGGTCGTGAGATACATTTCGAGTGCCCGTACGACACGGTGCACGTTGTTCGGGTGGGTCGCCGCCGCGGCATCCGGGTCAACGTCCGAGAGGCGGCGGTAGAGGGCGAGCCTGCCCTCCGGGGTCTCTGCCTGCGCCTGCAAGGCGGCGCGCAGGGCGGGATCGGGCGGCGGGGTCGCGGCGGTGTGCCGCCCAGTGCGGACGGCGTCGAGATAAAGTCCCGTCCCGCCGCAGAAGATCGGGACCTTTCCGCGGGCGGTGATGTCCCGCACCGCCGCCATCGCGGCATCTGCGTAATCGGAGGCGGAGAAGGGCGTGTCGGGGTCCACAAAGTCCACGAGGTGGTGGGGGCAGACCGCCGTTTCCGCGGCGGTGGGTTTCGCCGTCCCGATGTCCATGCCACGGTAGATCTGCATCGAGTCGCAGACGATGATTTCCGCCCCGAGCCGCGCGGCAAGTGAGAGCGAAAGTGCCGTTTTGCCGGAGGCGGTGGCACCGATGACGGCGATGGCTTTCATCGGATGCGGTTACTCTTCACGAAGGCATCGACCTCTTCCTTCGTCGGGAGAGAGGCGATGGTGCCGGCGCGCGCCACCGTGAGTGCCCCGACGGCACCCGCGTACTTCGCGGCGGCGGTCATGTTGCCGCGCGTGCGGAGGTATTCCAGCGCGAGGGCGGCAAAATACGCTTCGGGGGCGGCGGCATTGTCGAGTGCCTTGATCGGCACGGGGCTGACCATAGAGAAGTGCCGCCCGTCAAAGAGAAAGGTGCCGCGGTCACCCATGTGGACGGCGTAAAAGCGTGAGGCGACCGTTTTGGAGAGGGCGAGCAGGGCGCGGAGTGCCGCGTCACTGCCGTTCGGGCGGATGCCCGTGAGCGACTCGATCTCGGTATCACTGAGGCAGACGATGTCCATCCTCGGCAGTTTGGCATAGGGAAAGTCACCCGTGACGGGGGCGAGATGCAGGAACATCGGCAGATGTTTCTCCGCCCCGCGTGCCGCCGCTTCGAGGACGATGTCCTCCGAGAGGTCGAGGTGCAGGCAGAGTGCCTCCGGCTGGGTGGCGAACGCCGCATCCAGGTTGTCTCGTGTGAGGTTACGGTTGGCGGCGGGGTAGCAGACGGTGCGGACGGCACCGCCGTCCGACAAGAGGAGCCGCAGGCCGGTCGCCGCGCGCGCGTCCGCGATGATGGGAGAGGTATCCACGCGCGCCTCCGCGAGCAGGGCATAAAGCCGCTGCCCCTCCACGTCCTGCCCGAGGCGGCAGGAAAGTGCCGACTTCGCGCCCAGCCGCGCGAGCGCGACGGCGCAGTTGACGCCCTGCCCGTCCGCGAGCCAGACGGGGGAGCGGTCTTCGACGGTGACGGTTTCTCCCGGCGCGGGGACACCCGTGGTCGGGAACAGTATATCCATGTAGGCGGGGCCTACGGTGAGTATTTTAGGATCCATGGTACCTTACCTCCTTCGGTCGGAATTTTGCGCGGTGAGCGGCTTTTCCGTACGTTACTTTGACTTGTTTCCGTTCGTCCTGTCGTGTCAGACCATGCGGATGAGGTTGCATGCGCCGCCGATTTCGCAGGCGACGGTGTATTCGCGCCCGCGGCAGGTGAAGACGAAGGTCTGCATCCCGTCCCGCTCGGAGAGCGCGGAAAAGACTTTCAACATGGCGTAGCAACGGTCGTTGTCCTGGTGGGCGAAACTCTCGTCGAAACAGACCGGCGGCATCTCGCGGAACAGCAGCCGCACGAGCGACAGACGCAGGGCGATGTAGGCGATGTCACGCGTCCCGCCCGAGAGCACGTCGACGCTGCGCGTCGCACCCGCCCCGGGGAAGGTCATCGTCAGGTCGTCGCCGACCGTCATGGCGGTATATTTGCCGTCCGTCATGATGTCGACGAGCTCCTTTGCGTAGTGCGCGAGGCGGGGGGACAGTTCCGCCCGCAGGCGCATATCCGCCCCGGTCAGGGCACCGAGCGCGGTGTCGAGGGCGGTATAACGGCGACGGAGTTCCGCGAGTTCGTTCTCGGTCGCGGAGAGTTGTTCACCGACCTCCGCGGGGATCTCGGTCCCGGCATGGAGCGTCTCCATTGCCTGCCGGAGGTTTTCGGCGGTGTCCGTGAAATAGGTGAATTGTTCGGTGTAGTAGGCGATGCCCTCGTCAATCTGCTCCGGGGTGGTCTCGGAGAGGGTGGCGCGCATGCGGTCGGAGAGGGTGGCACGCAGGGCATCCTCGTTGCAGGAGGCAAGCGTGGTCGTGAGAATTCCGGCGGTGTTCAGCAGTGCCGCGCGTCGCTCCGTGAGTTCGCGGTCGGTCTGAATGGCGTCGCGCACGGAGCCCTCGAAAATGCCGAGGAACTCTTCGGCGTCGCCGGCGGCGGGCAGAGCTTTGCCCCAGAGGGCGAGTGCCTCATCGAGCACGCCGCGCGCCGTGAAGTACGCGCCGCGCGTATCGTCCGAGCGTTCCCGCGCGGCGCGCAGGGCATCGACGTGGGCGGCGGCGGAAATGCGGTACTCGGACACCAGTTTCATGCGGGCGCGGAGTTCGTTCGCGTTGCGTGCACCGTAGTCGAGGCAATAGGCACGCTCGGTCTCGTGCCGGTTGATGGTGAGGAGGGTCAGGACGACCGCCCCCACGAACAGAACGACCGACCCGACGATCCACAGGACGAGCGGTGCCCCAGAGAGGGCAGAGGAGAGGAAACGCGAGAGCCCGACCGCGAGCAGGATGGCGAGCAGGACCGCCACCCCGAGGGTGGAGCCGAGCAGGATCAGGAATTTGGAATGCAGGGCGGCGTGTCGCGAGAGGACCTGCCCCTCCCCGCCGTATTTGTCGGTGCGCTGAATGTTTTTCTGCACGTCGTGCGGCACGGCCTGCTTTCCTTCCAGTTCCCGCTGGGCGTTGTCCGCCGCCTCGTAGGCGGCGCGGCTCTCGGAAAAGAGGCGATGTTTGACGGCGAGGTCGGCGGCGTAGGTGTCGTCCGGGAAAAAGCCCTCGTAGGAGTTGCGCTCCCGGTGGTCGCGGATTTCGTCCGCGAGGACCGCCGCCTGTCGCTCCATGGTGTGCAGTTCCTCAAAGGAGGAGAGGATCAGGTGATTGCGGTACCCGACTTTCAATTCCTGCGTGCGGGCGAGTTGCTTTTTTGCGTCCTCGCGTTTCGCCACGGTGCGCTCGTATTCGCCGCGGAGACGGAGCAGCTCGCTCTGCCCGCGCATGGCGGCGGAGAAACGGGATGCCAGCGCGGAGGAACGCCCCTCCGTGTCCCGGATACGTCCGCTCTTACCGTCCGGGGACAGCAGTTCGTCCCGCGCGGCGGTCAGCCGTTCGATCGCGGCCCCCGTATTGATTTTTTCGTCGCCCGAGAACATCAGGTTTTCGATCGACTCGCGCACCTCGTCACCGGACTTACCGTCCGCGAGCTGCCCGAGGAAAGCGGTGGACTCGTAGAGCGCGCGCCCGACGCCGAGCAGAGCCTCGCCCGGGGACATACCGAAGTTCACGGTGCGGGAGGCGTTGATGTCGGTGACCTCGCAGGTCTCGGTATAACGGACGTTGTCACCATCGCCGTGCCGTGCGACGCGGCGGTCGATGCGATAACGCCCGGAGGCGGTCGAGAGGGTCATGGAGCCCTCTGCCGTACCGGTCTGCCAGTTGATGCGTTTCTCGCGCTCGGAGAGGAGCCCTTCGTTCTCGTCAAAACCGTAGAGCATGAAGCGGATAAAGGCGGCAAGGGTGGTCTTGCCCGTCTCGTTTCCGCCCTCAATGATGTTGAGACCGTTCTCAAAACTCACGGTATAGTTGCGAAGCAGTCCGAAACTGCGGACGCTGACCTGTTCGAGTTTCATTTCCGTTTTCCTTCCTTTGCACAGGTGTCTTCCGCCGTGAGAAATGCCACCGTGCGCTCGATTGCGTCTTTGGCGTCGTACCACGGCTCCTCATCGTAGCGGTAATCGAATTTTTTGCAGAACCAGCTGACGTCTCCCCGCAGTTTTTGCAGGTAGGATTTTACGGTGTCTGCCATCGTGCGGTAAAACAGCGCGTACTCCTTTTTGGAAAGGCGGTTTTTGCCGTACTGAATGAGTGAGAGAAAATGCGTCAGACAAAAGCGTTTCTGCTCGGCAAAGAGCCGTCTGAACTCCTCGTCGCGCTCCCAGAGCAGGACGACCGTCTCTTCCATGCGCACGAGGGTATCGTTCATGCGGTCGCAGACGTAACAGCGCGACAGCATTTCGCCGATCCGCCGTGTCGGTTTATCCCCGGGGGTACCGAGCAGACCGTCCGCGAGCATCCCTTCCACTTCCGCGAGGTGCGACTCCATCATGAGGGCGAGGGGCAGGCGGTTCTGCCGTGTGAGCATCATGCGGAAATGGCGGCCGCAGAACCCTACTTCATTGGTGCGGATGCGTACGTCTGGCTCCATCATCGCGGCACCCAGGATGCGGTCAAGTTCGCTGTCTTCGAGTTTGCGGCTGAGCGCGCAGATCGGGCAGGCACCGAGCGGCTCTTCACGACAGGCGAGAAACGCCTCCTTGACGGGTATGGTGTAGATCTGGTCCATTGGCGGGGCTCCTTTCGGATCGGTCGGGCACGGTGGCACGTCGGTGGCACGGGGCACGCCGGCGCAAAACGCCGTATGGCAGTCATCTGCCGAACGCTCGTGTGTGTCGGGGGGCGGCGGTGGTGGAGCATAGGGGATTCGAGCCCCTGACCCCGGTCGCACGCCTACATGTGCCCGGGAGTGCGGGACGCGCAGGTCCGTGGGCGCGCGAAAGCGCGCAGAGTGCAAAAATACAGACTATATCCATATTATAGCGCACGGCTTTTCCTTTTGCAAGGGGAGACCGCAAAATCCGACCGTCTTTTTCCGCTTTGGCAAAGGGGCGGGCAGTGCCCGATGCCGCACGAGGCGACCGACGTCTCCGCGCGCGACGGGCCGGTATGCCGCACATGGTGACCGACGATCCCGAACGCGGCGGCTCCGTCCACGGAGGGAAAGAGGAAAGGGGCACACCGTGATATGAAGCAACATTGCGATGTGGGACAACACTTTGGCGGGGAGAACGCCGTGGCGCGGGACACTGCGGCACGGGAAAACAAAAACGGAGAGGAGCCCGGTTTTCTTGGCTCCTCTCCGTGATACGGTGGATTTTCTGCTTGCTATGGTGCCCGCCCGAACGGGGCGGGACCGCGTCGCACGGCGGCGTCTGCCGCCGTGCGGGGCTTTGGTCACTGCGGGATCTCCTCCATGATGAATGCCTCGTAGGTGTCCCCGACTTTCACGTCGTTAAAGGTTTTCAGACCTACGCCGCATTCATAGCCGGCGGCGACTTCCTTCGCATCGTCCTTGAAACGTTTGAGGGACGCGATCTCGTCCTCACAGATGAGCATGCCGTCGCGCACGATGCGGATCTTCGCATGACGGGCGATTTTGCCGTCGAGGACGTAGCAACCGGCGATGGTGCCGACATTGGGGACGCGGATGGTCTGGCGGCATTCGGCATGGCCGAGGAGCACTTCGCGATACTTGGGCGCGAGCATCCCTTTGAGTGCCGCCTGTACCTCGTCGATACAGTCGTAGATGACGCGGTAGGTGCGGATGTCGACACCCTGCCGCTCCGCACTGTCGAGTGCGGTCTTGTCGGGACGGACGTTGAACCCGACGATGATCGCCTGTGATGCCGCCGCGAGCATGACGTCGCCTTCCGTGACACCGCCGACGGCGGCATGGATGATGTTGACCTTCACCTCGTCGGTGGAGAGTTTTTGGAGCGACTGTTTGACGGCCTCGGCAGATCCGCCGACATCGGCTTTGATAACGATGTTCAGCGTCTTGACGCCCTCGGCAATCTGGTCGAACAGGGCGTCGAGCGAGACGCGGGCGGTCGCCTTGAATTCTTCCTGACGCGCCTGTTCGCGGCGTTGTTCCGCGAGGCTGCGCGCCATCTTCTCGTCTTCGACGGCGTTGAATTCGTCACCAGACGCGGGTACTTCGGAAAGACCGATAATCTCGGCGGGGACACTCGGCCCCGCGACCTTCATCTGCTCACCGCGCTCGTTGGACATGGCACGGACGCGCCCGACGGCGGTGCCGGCGATGACGATATCGCCCGCGTGGAGCGTACCGTTCTGCACAAGGACGGTGGCAACGGGGCCGCGGCCCTTGTCGAGGCGGGACTCAATGACAAGTCCCTTGGCGCGACGGTTGGGATTGGCTTTCAGTTCCTTGACCTCTGCCACGAGCAGGACGGATTCCAGGAGTTTGTCGATGTTCATGCCGGTCAGAGCCGAAACGGGAACGCAGATGACGTCACCGCCCCATTCCTCGGGGACGAGGTCGTACTTGGTGAGTTCCTGCATGACCTGATCGGGGTTGGCGTGCGGTTTATCCATCTTGTTGATGGCGACGATGATGTCAACGCCTGCCGCTTTCGCATGGTTAATCGCCTCGACGGTCTGCGGCATGATGCCGTCGTCCGCGGCGACCACCAGGATGGCGATATCCGTCGCCTGCGCGCCTCTGGCGCGCATGGCGGTAAACGCCTCGTGGCCGGGGGTATCGAGGAAGGTGATGTCTTTCCCGTGCACGGTGACGCGGTAGGCACCGATGTGCTGGGTGATGCCGCCTGCCTCGCCCTTGGTCACGCTGGTGTGACGGATGGCGTCGAGCAGGGAGGTCTTACCGTGGTCGACGTGACCCATGACGCAGACAACGGGGCTGCGCTCCACCAGGTTTTCGTCGCTGTCCTCCTCGGTCTCAAAGAGGCGTTCCTCAATCGTGACGACGACCTCTTTCGTGACCTTGACGTTGAACTCCTCCGCAATCAGGTAGGCGGTGTCGTAATCGATCTCGTCCGTCACCTTGACCATCATGCCGTTCATCATGAGTTTCTTCATGACCTCGGCGGCGGTCTTCTTCATGCGGGAGGCGAACTCACCGACCGAGATGGTGTCGGGGACGGTGATCTCCAACTGTTTCTTGCGTGCCTGTTCCAGTTGCATCCGACGGATGCGCTCCTGGGCGGCGCGTTCCTTCTCGCGGACGTTCTTGCCCTGCGAGCGGGTATCCTGCTTTTTGAGTTTCTGTCTGCCCGAGTCGCGGTCGGTCCTGCCCGTCGTCGCATACCGCGAGACGAGGCGTTCGTCGTATCTGCCGAGGTCGACCTGCGTCGTACGGGTGTCGACGATACGCACCTTCGGCTCTGTCGTGACGACCGTCACCGTCTCGCCCGTGCCGTCACCGGCACCGCCGGTGACCACGATGCGGTTCTTGCGTTCTTCACGCTTTTCGGGTTTCTCGTTCTTTTGCGGTTTTGCCGCGGTGTCCTCTCCCGGTTTGCGCTCAAAACGACTGAAACGGTCTACGGGCTCTTTCTTCTTGATCGGCTTGAATTCCTTTGCGGGGGCCGTAGCGGCGGCGGGCGTCTCGGCGGTCTTGGTCGCCTGCGCTGCCTGTGCCGCTGCCTGGGCGCGTTTTGCCTCCTGCGCGGCGGCGGCGGGGGTCGCACTGCTGTCGATCTTCGGCTCCGGGCGGCTTGCCTGCTCGCGGCGGAACTGCTCCATGCGGCGGGCGATGTCCTCCTGGCTCACCGGCTTACGACGCTCGGGACGTGCCGGTGCCGACGGCTGTTGCCCGCGGTTATCGGGGCGACGGTCGCCTGCGGTCTGTCTCTGCGGGGCACCGGTCGCCTGCGGGGCAGGACGCTGCGTGCGCGCGGCGGCGTGGTCCTTCGGGACGGTATAACGGGGCTCCTCCGGTTTCTTCGGTGCCTCGGGTGCCGGGGCGGGTGCCGGCTTTTTCGGTGCCGGAGACGTTGTGGCAGGGGCGGCTTTCTGCGGTGCGGGGGCAGGTGTCTCCGCCTTCGGCTCTGCTTTGGGGCGGTCGCTGTGCAGGGTGGCTTTCCCCGACAGGTAGTCCTCCAAGTTCTCGATCTGATTCTGCGCCGTGATCAGCGCGAGGAAGATCTCATACTCCTCCCCCTCGATCGTCCCGCCGACGTTCTTCTTGATGCCGACGGTATCGAGCAGCGCGACGAGATCTTTCGCCGCGATCCCAAAGTCCTTCGCAATTCCGTTGATTTTTGCCATAGTCAAATTCCCGACCCGTCATCGGGTCGTCCCCCGCACCGGGGATCCTTTCTCTTACTTACATTCCAGCCTGAGCTGGTCGGCGAAGCCGCCGTCCAGTACCCCGACCGACACGAGCGGGCGGGCGGTGCCGAGCAGATGCCCGAGCACCTCCGGTGCCACGTCGATCGTGAGGCAGGGAATGCTGTAAAAACTGCATTGATGGGACAGTCGCCGACGCGTTCCTTCGGACGCACCCGAGGAGACAAGGATGAGGACGGGCTTCTTCTTTGCCCGCATCTGTTCACAGATCACTTCGGTGCCGAGCACCGTTTTTCCAGCCTTCCTTGCCAGCCCCAGCATCCTGAGAAACCGCTCGGTAACTTCGCTTGCCGCCTTACACATCGGAGGCAATCTCCGCTTCCAGTTTGTCGTACACGGGAGCGGGTATCTCGCATTCCAGATTCTGCGCGAGGCGATTGGTCTTGCGCGCGCGTTTCAGACACTCTGTACTGTGGCAGAGGTACGCGCCCCGCCCGGACTTCTTGCCGGTACGGTCGAGGGAAATCTCCCCCTCGGGCGACCTGACCACACGGATGAGTGTCGTCTTCGGAAACCGCCCCCCGCACCCGACACAGCGGCGTTCGGGTATCTTTTTCGTGGTGTTCATCACGCTTTGATGTCGATCTTATAGCCGGTCAGGCGCGCCGCGAGTTTCGCATTCTGCCCCTCGCGCCCGATGGCGAGCGAGAGTTGATTCGGCGCGACGGTGACACGGGCGGAGCGTTCTCCGTCGATGACCACCCCGAGTACCTCTGCGGGCGAGAGTGCCTCACGGATGTATTCGGCGGGGTCTTCCGAATAGCGGACGATATCGATCTTTTCACTGCCGAGTTCTTCCAGGATGGCGTTGATACGCATCCCGCGGTTACCGATGCAGGCACCGATCGGGTCCACGTTTGGATCGGTGGAGTACACGGCGATCTTGGAGCGGCTGCCCGCCTCGCGGGAGACACCCGCGATGACCACCGTGCCGTCCTGGATTTCGGGGATCTCCATTTCAAACAGGCGTTTGACAAAGCCCGGATGCGTCCGGGACAGGTCGACGATGGGGCCGCGCGTATCGACCGAACGCACTTCGGAGACGTACACTTTGAGGCGGTCACCGACCTTGAAATCGTCGGTCGGGAGTTGGAGGGCACGGGGCAGGCGCACCATGCCGTTCTGCGTTTCGAGCGTGAGGTCACCGGTCATGTCGTCCACCTTGAAGACGGTGGCGGTGATGAGATCCTCCTTCTTATCTTCGTAGGCACGCGCCATATTGTTGCGCTCTGCCTCGCGCACTGCCTGGATGATGATCTGTTTCCCGGCGGCGGCGGAAAGACGACGGAAGGTGTCCGGTGCCATCTTTTCTTCCACGATCGATCCGATTTTGTTGCGTTTGGATTTGGTCTTCGCATCTTCGAGCGAAATCTCGCAGATCGGGTCGGTCACCTCTTCGACGACTTCTCTCTGCAAATAGACTTTCATATCCCGCTTAACGGGGTCCAGCACGATGCGCGTGCGCGCCGTGGCACCGACCTCGCGTTCAATGGCTTTTTGGAGTGCGCCCTCAATCTTTTCGAGCATATACTCCATCGGGATCCCCTTGGCACTTTCCAGTTCCGCGAGGGCATCAAACAGTTTCGCGTTCATGATGTATCCTTTCTTTATCCTGTAACTCTGCGAGTTTCAAAATGCAAATTCAGTCAAAATAAACGGTGCGCAGTTTCGAGACTGCCTGCCGCGGGCACCGCACGACCCCGGCACCGGTATCGATCGCAAGCACGCCGCCCTCGTAGGAGAGCAGGGTCCCGCGCAGGGTCTTTTGCCCGTCGAGCGGGGCAAACAGTTTTGCCTCGCACCGCTCTCCGAGGCTTGCGAGAATGTGGTCGTCGGTGCGGAGTTCCCGCTCGATGCCGGGTGAGGAGACGTCCAGGTGGTAGGCATCCTCGATCGGGTCGTTGTCGTCGAGGATCTTGTCAACCGCGCGGTGTACCGCTTCACACGCATTGAGATCCACCCCGGTGTCCGAATCGATGGTGATGATGAGGTGGCGGTCGGCACCGATCTTGGTGAATTCCACATCCCAAAGGCGGTAGCCGAGTGTCTCGACGATGTCGGCGATAAGCGCGCGCACGGTCTCGGCGATGTTGGTCTTTGCCATAGTTCCTCCGTTGTGACGGCGCGGGGCACCCCGCATAAAATTAAGAGTGAACCGAAGCCCACTCTTAACCATACCGTATTCTGTACCGTAGTATAACACGCCTTTCGCATAATTGCAATAGTTTCTACAAAAAATATAAAAGTTTTTTCGCCCGCGTATGGGCGCGGGAGAGGGACGGCGCACAGGCGTGGGGGTAGAGCGGCGGCTGTCAGCCGCCGCTCTACCTTTGTGGAAAAGCCGGGCGGGGAGCCCGGAGAGCCCCCATGGGGGGCGTCTGCGGCACCGGGGAGCCGTTCAGATCATGCCGCACGCCTGCAGGACGAGCCTGTGCAGGGTCAGCTCGTAGTCGTAATCGTAGACCCCGGCGGGCGCCCCGTTCAGACGGGCGTAAAACTCCTCGGGGAACGCATCGTAGCGGTCGTAGTCCGTGGGGAGCCGGAGCGTCTCCGTCTCGGCGATCTTGTCGTAGTAATCCTCCCGCCCGGTCTGGAGCGACAACCACCTGACAGTGGGGCGCTCAAAGGGCGTGATGGAGACGGTGCCTTTTTCGCCGACGACGGTCAGCTCGCGCCGGAGCCAGCCGCCCGTCTCGACGGCAGAGGTGCGGGCGACGCTGACGCCCCGGTCGTAATGGAGCAGCGCCGTGGCGTTATCGATACCGCCGAAGCCGCCGGCACCGGTGCGGAACAGCAGGGGCTCCACGCGCTTCGGCTTGCCCATCAGGCGCAGGATGAAGTCGATGATGTGCCCGCCGAAAATATACATGGTCCCGCCGCGGAAGGTCTCAAGGTAGCGGAGGTAGTCTGCGCTACGCGGGGCGGACATGGCGGTCTCTACATAAAGGAGGTCACCGAGCGCGCCGCTCTCCGCGATGGAAAACACCTTGCGCACCGCCGGGTTGGTGCGGTACAGGTAGCCGAGGTGCACGACGAGCCCCCGGCGCTCGGCGTCGCGCAGGATGCCCTCGTATTCCGCGAGGTCTTCCCCCGCCGGTTTGTCGAGGTGGATGGGCTTCCCGGCGTCGATGCACTTGCGCGCCGCCGCCATGAGGTCAGGGACCTCGGTCTCGATCAGGAGCGCGTCGCATTTTTCGATGAGGCTGTCCTCATCCATGCGCGGCAGGTCACGGTAGCAGGGTAGCCCCCCGCGCTTTTCCATCCAGCCCTCATCCTTTTCGGAATAGCCGACGATCTCGAACAGGTCGGGGTGGCGACGGAAAGCCTCCATGTGCCCCTGCCCGTGGTTGTGCCCGATGCCGATCTGCCCGAGGCGGATCCTTTTCGGTCCCATAGGGTATCCTCGCTTTCTATACGGTGAAAACCGCCCCCTGCCTTTGATAAGGGGGAGACGGTCAGTTTTTTCTTGCGGAGACTCGCAGATAACGCTTGGAAAAATACTCGATGACGTCCTTGCGGCGGATGAGCCCGATGAAACAGTCACGGTCGTCGATGACCGGCACAAAGTTGTTCTCCTTGACGCGCTCCAAAAGTTCCGTCATGGGGGCGGAATTCTTGACCGGCGGGTTGTCACTGCGGACAAGGGTCACGAGAGGGATGTCTTCCAGCGCGACGAGGTCGGCGTTGCCGCGGTCCACGATGAGCCACAGAAAGTCACCGTCACGCACCATGCCGACGTATTTGCCCTCCGCGTCGATGACGGGCAGGGCGTTATAGCCGTGGTAACGCATTTTTTCGAGCCCCTGCCGGACGGAACAGTCCTTCTGGATAAACGCCACCTGGCTCTTGGGGGTAAGGAAACGCAGGATGTTCATGAGGGATCTCCCTCGCAAAGGGCGGCACCGATGACGGTGGCGAAACGGGAGGCCTCCGGAATGATAAAGTTGACGGCGAACATCTCCGAGAGGTTCCGGAAGGTGTCGCGGCAGGTGGGGTACGCCGAGAGGTTACCGGTCAGGACGATGTCCCGCACCCGGTAGGCGCGTGCCGCAAAAATCGCCATCATGCCAATGGTCTCGAAAATCATGTTGGAAAGCCCGAGGGCGATGTCGCCCTTGGTGGCGATGTCCGAGACGTTCCCGAAGTTCGCCGCGGTCATCTCGGACGGCATGCCGCCCGCCTTCATGATGTCGCCGATGCGCAGATCGATCTTTGCGAGGTCGCCCTCGCGGCAGAGTTCGCCGATATGGTCGATGGAGTCCATTTTGAGCAGCAGTTTCGACAGGCCGACGAGCGTGCCGCCGCCGACACCGGTGCCGCCGAGGTACTCGGTCGTGCCGTCCGACTTCGCGTGGACGAGTGCCGTACCGGTGCCCATGCTGACGACGATCGCCTCCGGGAGGCGGGAGAGAAACAATCCGCCGCGGCCGATGGAGAGAAACTCTTCCACCCGGGTGCAGGGGAGGTTGTAGAGATGGTCGCCGAGTGCGCCGGAGCCGACCCCCGTCACCATGACGCGACGAATATCGCAAAGCCCGAGGTGCGAGAGTGCCGTGAACTTACCGAACGCGCCGTAGGCGGAGGTCAGAGGGTCGGTCGCGCGGACGAAAAGGGGCTCGATGAGTTCGCGTCCGCCCTCCGGGGTGTGGCGGAAACCGACGATTTTCGTCGTCGAGCCGCCGACGTCAATTCCGATGGTAGCCTGCATGAGGAACCTCCCAAACATTTGATCCGTAACGGAAAAATTTACATACCCAGTATAGCACTTCCCGCATGAAAAAGCAAGGCAAAGCACCAAATCCGCCCCTGTTTTTGTCTGCCCGCATGAAGTGCCCGCGCGCCGTACATACTAATCGATGCGACAGGGTCGCAAATTTTCGATAAGGGAGAGATCACCATGGAATCTCGTGAACAGAACTGCCACAAGCAGAACAAGAACCAGCAGCAGAATCAGCAGAACAACAACCAGCAGAACAACAACCAGCAGAACAACCAGCAACAGAATCAACAGAACAAAAATCAGCACCAGAATCAGCAGAACAACCAGCAGCAGAACCGCAGCGAAAGATAACCCCGACCGGGGAGAGCCCCGCGCCAGCGCGGGGCTTTTTTGATTTTCTCCCGGCAGGGGGCTGATTCCCTCTTGACAGGGGGCGTTCCGTGTGCTACATTGTGATTACCACAGAGTAGGAAGTACGCGTAAGACCTTCGGGTCACAGTGCCGACGGGACGGGGAGTTGCCTGTCGGACGAAGAGCGCATCCGCGCCACGGTGTACATTCCGCATCCCGCTGATACATAGTCATAAGAGGCATCTCCTATGTAGTAGTGGAATGATACATGGGAGGTGTTTTTATATGCAAAATCCGCAAAATCCGAAATGGCAACCCCCGACGACGCCCGCACGTCATCGTGCGCGGCAGGTACTGTTCGACCTGACCCTTTCCGGGGTGATGGCGGCACTCTCCATGGTGATGTGCCGCTTTCTCGGCTTTCCGCAGACGGGGGCATGGCGCATCGATCCGGGCTTTCTGCCCATCGTGATGGTGGCTTTTCTCTCGGGCCCGATCTGGGCGGGGATGTCCTACGGGGTCGCCGACCTTGTGGGTGCCGCCATTTTCACGGGGATCAACCCCTTCATCACCGTAGAGAAGATCCTGATCGGGGTCATTTTCGGCATCGGCTTTTACCGCCGTGACCGTCTCGGCACCCGGCGCATTCTCCTGACGCATCTGACGGCGGCGGTGGTGTGCGACTGGCTGATCATGACGTTCATCTTCACATACGCTTTCGGCATGCCCATGCGGGCGGCGATGGCGACGCGCGCACTGAACGCCGGGGTCAACTTTGCCATGCGGAGCCTTATGTGCATTCTTCTGGACATCAAGCTGTTTGCCACCGTGCGGCGGCGGGGAGGCGCGTACTTTGGAAGCATTTGACGAATACGCGAGGCAGAAACAGGTGCACCCGCGCCCGGGGCTTTCCCGCATCCGCGCCCTGCTCGACGAGATCGGGCACCCGGAGCGGTCGCTCTCCTGCCTGCATATTGCCGGTACGAACGGTAAAGGCTCGGTCGCCGTGTTTCTGGACGCGATCCTGCGCGAGGCAGGGCATCGGGTGGGGCGTTACACGACCCCCGAACTGCTCTCGCCCTGCGAGCGCATCACCGTCGGCGGGGTGCCCATCCCCGACGGTACCCTCGGAGCACTTCTGCGCTCGCTGGAAGCACCGACCCGTCGCGTGCAGGAAAAACTCGGGGAGGTGCCCAGTCCTTTCGAGGTTTTCACCGCCGCCGCGTTTCTCTTTTTCGCACGGGAAAAGTGCGATTACGTCGTTTTGGAGGCGGGCATGGGCGGCGCGCTCGACGCGACGAACGTGATCGAAACGCCGCTCGTCAGCATCCTGACGCGCATTTCGCTCGACCATACCGCCTATCTGGGCTCGACGCCCGCCGAGATCGCGCGGAGCAAGGCGGGGATCATTAAAGAGGGGTGCCTGACGCACAGGACTTTCTCCGCCCCGCAGTGCGAGGAAGTCGCCGCCGTCCTCCGGGAGGAGGCGGAAAAACGGGGCAACACGCTGACGTTCATCACCCCGCCGCCCCCGAAGAAGCACTACGGCATGAACGAGGTGTTCTTTTTCCCCGGCTACGGCGACATCCGTTCCGGCCTCGCGGGTGTGCATCAGATCGAAAACGCTTATCTCGCGCTCACCGTGGCGCAGTATCTCGGAGTCGACATTTTTGCCGCACAGTGCGGTGTGACCTACGCACGGCACCCGGGGCGCATGGAGTTGCTCCGCGCGCATCCGCCGCTCCTCTTCGACGGGGGGCATAACCCCGGCGGGGTGGAGGCACTCGCCGCGTCGCTCGACCGTTACTGGGGCGATACGCCGCGGGTATGTATCTACGGCTGTATGGCGGACAAGGATTATCGCACCTGTCTCCGCCGGCTCGCCGAGGCACCGACCGAGTTTATCTTTACGGAAGTGGCGGGTAATCCCCGCGCACTCTCCGCCGAGGCACTTACCGCCGCCGCCGCCGAACTCGGCATCCGGGGCGAATGCCTGCCGCACCTCACGGACGCTATGGCACGCGCCGACGAGATGCTGTTGCCGACCGTGATTTGCGGCTCGCTCTATCTGTATGCGGATCTGCCGGAGACTTACAGGAGGACCTGACATGGTTGAAATCGTGCTGAATATCCTCTCCGCCGTGGGGGTCATTGCGTTCTCCGTGGCGGGTGCGCTCGTCGCTATCGACCACCGTGTCGACCTGTTCGGGGTCGTGACGCTCGCGGCGATCACCTCCTTCGGGGGCGGGATGACGCGGGACCTGCTCATGGGCAAGCTGCCGCCCACGCTCTTCACGGATCCCTTCTATCTCATCCTTACGGGCGTGTCGGTCTTGACGGCACTCATCGTTTTCACCGTTGCCCGTGTCTTTCAGCAGAAGTTCGTCGCGCGGGAGAAACTCATCGACCGTATCACCAACGTCTTTGACGCCGTCGCCATCGGGGTGTTCGCCACCACCGGTGCCAAGACGGTCATGGATTTTACGGGGCAGGCGGAGAACGCTTTTCTCGTCCTGACGCTCGGTACGCTCACCGCCGTCGGCGGTAGCATCATCCGTGACGTGCTCATCCGTGAGGTGCCGTTCGTTCTGAAAAAGCGTATTTACGTCCTCGCCGTCATTGCGGGTGCGGGGCTTTACTATTTGCTGGTGCGTCTCGGTGCCCCCGAGATTCCGGCACTCGTCGCAGGGACGCTCCTGACCTTTGGACTGCGTATGATGGCGACCGTCTTCCGCTGGAATCTGCCGCGCGCCCTGCCGTGACCCGACGGGTTATCCGATGCGTACAAAGCGATAGGTCTGACAGATAAAAATGATAAGGCGGAGCCGATAAAATCGGCTCCGCCTTGACTATTGCGGGATTTTTTGCGGCTTCTGATCGCGGCACCGCGTCGGGGTATCCGGTGCCGGGGACGGGGCCCCCGGTGCCGGGTCAGATTTTTTGAAGTTTGGCGTAGGTTGCCATGAGTTTCTTCGTCATGCCGCTGTCGAACGCAACCTCGTAGAGGATGTCACCGCCCATGTCGCGCGCGCTCCTGACCGTCCCCGTACCGAAGGTGGCGTGACGCACGCGCGTCCCCGGGGCGAAACGTACCACGCCGAAGGTGGCGGCGTTCTTCTGCGGTTTCGGGGGCTCGACGCGGCGGTAGAGTTCGCTCTCCTGCCGACGGGGGGCGGGGGTGCCGTCAGGGCGGGGCGTCGGGGCCCGGTATCCCTGCCCGTATCCGCCGTGCATATAGCCGCCGGCGCGGGGCGGCGCAAAGGCGCGGGGCGGGTCGGCAATGTCCAGAAGACTCTCGGGGATTTCCGCTTTGACGAAACGGGAGAGCGGGTTGGCGTTCGTCCTGCCGTACAGCATCCGCTCGCGGGTATGGAGAATATAGAGTTCTTCTTTGGCGCGGGTAATGGCAACGTAGGCGAGGCGTCTCTCCTCTGCCATCTCCGACTCTGACCCGATGGATTGCGCCCCAGGGAAAATGCCTTCTTCCATCCCGGGCAGGAACACGACGGGGAACTCCAATCCCTTGGCGGAATGGATGGTCATGAGCACCACGCTGTCTGCCTCGGTGTCGTACTTATCGA
The DNA here is from genome assembly GCA_934432675.1 of uncultured Eubacteriales bacterium. Lineage (GTDB taxonomy): Bacteria > Bacillota > Clostridia > Oscillospirales > CAG-272 > UBA1740. Next base: position 228,019 of record CAKRYT010000002.1, read on the forward strand.
CGTCCGAGACGAGCGCGACCTCTTCCATAAAACCTGCAAGCGTCGGCGTTTCCGTACGCGTTTCATACTCGCTCGCACCGGTGATGAATTCCTCCACCGCGTCGATACGCGGTTTTTCCGCCTCGCCCCCCGCCGTCAGCATATCGCGGTAGCCGGTGCGGATAAACAGGCGTTCAATCAGGGAACTCGGCGTGAGTTCACCCCCCTCGACCGCCGTGCGGATCTCATTCATCATATCCGTAAACTCGACGAGTTTCGGTGCGACGCGGGCAAGGGCGGTATAACGGTTGGCGTGCGCCATGACCTCGTACATCGACAGTTCCTCTGCCGTGGCGATCTCGGCGACGGCGTCGAGGGACTTGTCTCCGATGCCGCGGCGAGGCTCGTTGATGACGCGGAGCAGGCGCAGGTTGTCCGCCGGGTTCATGATGATGTAAAGGTATGCGACCATGTCGCGGATTTCCTTGCGGTCATAGAAACGCTGCCCGCCCAGGATCCGGTGCGGAATACCGCTCTTGGCAAAGGCGGTCTCGAACGCACGCGCCATTTCGTTGACGCGGTAGAGCACCGCAAAATCACGGTAGTGGCGGTGTTTCAGCACCATTTGCGCCGTGATGGTATCGATGACGGCGCGCGCCTCCGCGTTCTGATCCTCCGTCTCGCGCAGGTGGATCTTTTCCCCCTCGCCGGCGTCACACCAGAGTTTTTTGTCGTGGCGGTCACTGTTGTGGGAGATGACGGCGTTCGCCGCGGCGAGGATGCACTTGGTGGAGCGGTAGTTCTGCTCCAACTTGATGACGCGGCAGTCGGGATATGCCTTGTCAAAGGACAGGATGTTTTTGACCGTGGCACCGCGGAAAGCGTAGATGGACTGATCGTCGTCGCCGACGACCATGATGTTCCGGCTCCCCCCCGAGAGCAGTTCGGTCAGGCGGAACTGCGCCGGGTTGGTGTCCTGGTACTCATCGACGAGGACGTAACGAAACTTGTTTTGGTAGTAGGCGAGTGCCTCGGGGCAACTTTCGAGCAGTTCGACGGTCTTCATGATAATGTCGTCGAAATCGAGGGCGTTGCACGCCTGCAACTTCTTTTGATAAGCCTCGAACACGCGGCGGATATCCCGTGCGCGGGGGCTCGATGCGTCCGTGATGCTCTCGGGGCCCTGCAATTTGTCTTTTGCCGCGGAAATGACGTTCGCCACCGTCTTCGGCGGGAGAATTTTATCACTGATGTTGAGGTCTTTCAGGATGGCCGTGAGGACCCGTTTCTTATCGTCCGTGTCGTAGATCGTAAAGGAGGGGTCAAAGCCGATCCTGTCCGCGTACCGACGCAAAAAGCGCACGCAAACCGAGTGGAAAGTGCCGGCGACGATCTGGCTCGCCACCTCCTCATCGCCGAGTTCGGCGAGCAGACGCTCGCGGATCTCCTTCGCCGCCTTGTTGGTGAAGGTGATGGCGAGGATCGCCCACGGCGGGCAGGGATGGTCGATGAAGAGCGGCAGGATCTCCCGTTCGATCTGCTCCGGGGGCATTTCGGCGGCGGTTTCCAGGATCCCGACCTCTTCCTCCCGCACGCCGGAGGGAGCGGGGGCGTGGTAGGCGTTACCGTACCGTATGAGGAAAGCGGTGCGGCGGACGAGGACGGTCGTCTTTCCGCTCCCCGCGCCGGCGAGGACGAGCAGGGGGCCCTCGGTCTGAAAGACCGCATCGCACTGCGGCGGGTTGAGACGTGCGCCATAGACTTTTCGGAACAGGTGCTGCTTCGCGGCGAGATACCGCTCTTCCAAGGTGGGCATAACTTGACTTCCTTTGTATGTTCTTACCGTTTATTTTAACACAAATCCGGTGCTTCCGCAAGACGGGAGGGCGGTATTTGCCCGAAAAAGCGGGAGAGAGTCCCGAAGGCGACGGGAGGGGAAAACGGCGGGGAGCCCCCAAAAGACAAGGGAGATAAAACCGAGAAAGAAAAGAGAACGGAAACGAAAAAGCGCGGCAATGCCGCGCTTTGGGGGCGTTACCCGTTTACTCCGTCGGTGCCGCACGGTGCGTCAGCGCACGGATCCCGTCGAGGGAAAGCCCGTATTTTTCCGCAATGTCGCGGGCATAGGAACGCCCGTCGGGGCGGGCGCGCTTGATGAGGAAGGAGCGGCGACCCTCTTCGATTCCGGCGACCAGGGTGTCGATGCGTACGCCCCCCTCCGCCGTTGCCCGCTCGTTGATCTCGGGCACGGCAGAGGCGAGTTCGTGCAGATGGGTGGAGAAGATGCCGCGGCACCCGACGACGGCGAAACCGGTCAGAATCTCGGCAGCAATATAGGAGGCTTCAAACGCGCCGGTGGAGGAGAGGGACTCGTCGAGCAGGATCATGCTGTCACCCGTGACCTCCTCGAAGATTTCACGCAGGCGGGCGCATTCTTCACCGAGCCGCCCCTTGTCGATGGTGTCCTCCGCCCCCTCCGGGAAGTGGGTGAAGATGCCGTCTGCGGGGGAAACGGTGAGTGCCTCCGCCGCCACCCGCATCCCGAGCTGGGTCATGGCTTGCGCCAGACCGACGGCACAGGTGATGACGGATTTGCCGCCCCGGTTGGGGCCCGTCAGGACGTAGATGCGCGCGTTGTCGTCAAAGGTGAGGTCGTTCGGTACGACGGGGTCGTCGATGCGGAGCGCGACGTCGGGATTGTAGAGCCCGCGCGCGTCGAACGCCTTTTCGGAGGCGGGGCGCAGGACGGGGGTCGTGAGAGGATAGCCGGCGTCGGTCAGCCGCTTTTCAAGCGCGCCGACGCGCGTCACGAACTCGATTTCCGGCAGGAGTTTCAGGAGGAAATCCGCGTTATCGAGTACATAGTCCCCGACGATCGCACGCCAGGATTTGACCGAGGAACGGAAGATGTCTTCGAGCGCGCCTTTGAAGGCACCGGAGAGGGCCTCCTGGCGGTTTTCGGACTGCTTCTTGGCGAGCGGGGTCAGCGGGGCGATGCAGGTCATGGCGTCGTTTTTGAAACTCATGCGCAGGATCTTATCCAGGAGCCGCCCGCTCTTGAAAGGCTCCGCATTGAGGCGGATGACGCCCGCATCCACCGGGCGGCAGGCGGCGTCGAGGTTGACCCCGATCGTCACGCTTCTGACTTCGTTTACGTGCGCGGAGAGTTCGCCGAGACGCGTTTTCAGCGCGAGGTAGTCCTCGTCCCGGGCAAAGGCGGAGATACGGTCGGCGAGTGCACGGAAGGCGGGGGAGGTGCACGCCTCCCCGACGTCGGCGAGCCCCGCGGCGAGCGTGTCGATCGCCCGCACATACAGTTCGATCTCCGTGATGGAGTAGAGGTAAGCGTCGCCCGTATCCGTCCCCCCGTCGCGGTCCAGGTGGCGGAGTTCGCGGATGTCGCAAAGGATCGGCACCGTGCGGGCGAGGGTATCGGAGAGCAGGGGGATCCGCGCGAGGTCGGCGAGCGTCTTTTGCCGATAGAGGATGACGGCGGGGTCGGAGGTGAAGTAGTCCGCGAGCCCGCCCGAGAGGGTGAGCAGGTCGGAGAGCCCGAGCTCCTCGCATACTTTTTCGGAAATATTGGTGCGCCGTGCCTCGGCGGTATCGGCACGGCGGCTCGTTTCATCGGGCCAGAGCAGACTGATGAATGACTGTTCCATGAGGGGACCCCCGTCACATAAGAATTGCACCCGGGGAGCCCCCGGACGCGTCGTTTACGGTTTTAATATAGCACAAAACACGCCCGCGTGCAAGAGCGGGCGCGCCGAAAGCGGCATTCGTTATGGGGTGACCGACGCACAGAGGTAAAACGCGGGTATACACTGCGTCAGCGGCGGCGCGGTTTTTTGGCAGTCAGGTCAAAACTGCGCTCGGTGATGCCGAAGACGAACTCCTCCGTCAGGCCGGCATCAAGGGGCAGGGTGATCCAGTGGAGTTTGTTCATGTGGTAGGCGGGGCGGATGGCGGGGAATTCCTCGCGGAGCGCAAAACCCTCCTCGGGGTCACATTTGAGGTTGACGATCCAGATGGCGGCGTCACCCGTGCGCCCGATGCGCCCCGGGGCAATGTGCATGAGGATGCCGAACCATTTGCCGCCCTCGCCGTGGCGGAGCACGGTCGTCTCAAAATCGTTCTCAAACGGCTTGTCCGCCCGGGCACCCGGCAGTGAAAGTGCCATCGTCAGGTATTCGTCGTAGGTCATGGGTGTCCCTCCCACAGCGGTCGATCCCGCTTCCAAAGGTAATAAGAATAGCGACGCGGTGCCCGGTTTTTCAGGCACCGCACCGACGCCGATGTGTGTCAGTCCAGGGCTTCCAAAAGAATATAGAGAAACGGAAGATCGATATTGACCGGCTGTGGTGCAAAGTAGGTGCCCGCATCCAGGGGGGGCTCGTCGTTGAACTTCCGCCACGTCTCGAAATCGTCGAGGCCATCCATGGCGTAGAGGGAGGAGAAGGCGAAGTCCACGCTTTCGAGAAGGAATTCGGGGTCGTTTTCACGCATGAACATCAGGCAGTCGTGCGCGCGGCGCTCCCGGGTCCCGTCGTTCAGCGGCAGGAGCAGACGCATGGTTTTGACGCTTTTCAGTTTCTCGAACATGGCGTCGGAGACGAGACAGTCCATGCCGCATCGGTCACGTTTGTCTTCCGGTATGACGCTGTCCGGCACTTCCTCGTCACACTTGTAATGGACGAAATAAAAACGCTTGTCTTCTGCGGAGGCATCCGCGTGATGGCAGGCCACCATGAGAGATGCCCACGCTTCCCGGCTGAAACGGGCGATCCGCATATCGTCCATGAGCGGCGCGCATCGCTGCCTCTCCTGGTGCTCCCAGGCGGAGAAACGGTAGCCGTGCGCCCGGATGTCTTCGATGATCGCCCGATTGACCTCGGTCGTGATCTCCGCCGAGCGGTAGCGGTCGTCGTAAGTGCCCCAACCGATCACTTTTGCCATAGTCGATACCTCCTGTCCGCATACCCGCGGTGTGCTCTGCTTTGTCCCGGAAAGGGACTGATCGTGCGGCACCGTGTGCGGTGCGACGCACGGGAGGGGTGCCGAAAATGTCGTTTCTATTATACGGTGAGACCGTGGGATTTGCAAGTTTTTCTTGCGTATCGGGACGAGGGGGCAGTGCCCCCGCGGGTCACTTCTTTTTCAGTACCCAAAGGATTGAATAGCCGTCGCGGGTGCGCACCGTGTCGGGGTAACCGATGAGGCGGGACATGGCGATGATCGACGCCCGGTCGTAGTCGAACAGGCCGTCCGCCTCCTCCTGGGTCATGCTCCCGCTCTTGACCGCCGCCCGCTCTTTGGCATAGAAGTCGTTGCAGGCGCACTGCCCGTACTCGCCCTCGAACGCAAACCCTGCCCGCGTGACGATCGCGGACATTTCCTCCGGGGTATAGATGCGCTTGTGGTACGGGTCGTAGTTCACACCGTTTTCGTCCACCTTTTCAAAGGCGGCGTTGGGGAACGAGAGCAACAGCCAGCCGCCCGCGACCAGCGCGTCGTGCAGATTGCCGAGCAGGTTTCCGGCATCGTCGAGGTGCTCGACCGTCTCGAAACAGGTGGCACCGTCCGCACCGCCGAACGCCGCAGGAAAGGGCTCCTTTTCGAGGTCGCACCGTGCGAAGACGCCGTTGCACCGCTTTTCGGCGTGGCGGAGATAGGTCTCGTTGATGTCCGTGCCGTAAACGGAGAAACCGCCCTCGGCGAGCAGTGCCGACCCGAATCCCTCCGCGCACGCGGCATCGATGATCTTCCGTGCCCCTGCGGCACGGAAGAAGTCGACGGCGAAGAGGTATCTGCCGACGTGCTCCGCCTTCATCCAGATGTTTTCTTTTTTGCCGTCAAACGGCTCGCAGTGGTCAATTGCGTAATTCATTATTTCTCGTCTCCCAACTGTTTCCGGGCTCGGAGGTATGTCTTATGCGCCCGTTTTCTTGCGTACCAACGCCCGTATGGTGGCGTCGCTGACGCTCGGCAGGGCAGGGATGGTATCGTACTCCCCGCGGCGTCGGATGGCCTCCTCCCGCGGCAGGGACAGGAACTTCACCACATCTGCCTTGTAGCGGAGATGGGGGAGTGCCGTCGCGTCCGCGAGGGCGAAGAGGGCATCTCTATATTTGCCGTCGGGGTCGGTGTCCAGGTCGGCGAGATACCCCGTCGAAATGATGTCAAAGCACGCATCGCCGCGTACCCAGGCGTCGCCGCTTTCCTCCGAGAGCGCGGCGACCTCCCGGTAGAGGTCGATGCTTTTCTGCGTTTCTCCGTCGCGACGGTAATACTTCGCCCGGATGCTTTTGAGGTGCGTTTTCAGCCACAGGGAGTCACCGCAGGAGGTTTCGTAGGTACGTTCCGCGAGGCACAGTAATTCGTCGGCTTTGTGCGGGTCGCCCGACTTGTTGTAGGCGAGGGACGTCCAGGAAAGGCAGTAGCACTCGGGGATGCCGCCGACGCCGCGGAGTTTTTCGTGAATCGTCTCACCGTAGCGGATTGCGCGGGCATAGTCGCCGCCGTCATAGGCCGCGACGATGGATTCGATGGCGAGCATCTGGTTTTTCCGCGCCACGACGTCGAATTTCCACAGGTCCTCCGCGTCGTGATCCAGCACATCGCCGTATGTTTCGAGTGCCTCCGTGACTCTCCCGGCCGAGAGCAGCATTCTCGCCGACACCAGTTTTGCCTGCACGGCGATGTCCGCATCACATTCGTCGGTGCGGATGAGGGAGAGGTTTTTGAGCCCGTTCGCAAGGTCGTTGAAGTGGTCGTTCCATATGAGCCCCGCGAGAGCCTTGACGTAGTAATCGGGGTGCTTACCCTCCGATATTTCCGAAAGGCGGCGGAACGCCGCGAGCGACTCGTCCCGTTTGCCTGCGTAGTCTGCCACCGTACCCGACATATACAGGTAGTCGAGCAGGGTCCGTTCGTCGGCAGAGCCCTCGACGGTCGCTTTGTTTTCGGCAAGAATCCTGCCGCAACCCACCAGATTCCCGCACACGAACTCCCCGCGCGCACGACAGCAGACGACGCGGGCAAGCTGCCCCCCGGCGTCCTCACGCAGGTCGGAGAGATAGAGGAGCCCGTCGAGTATTTCGTTCCACTCTCCGTAGAAATCGGGGTTGCCTTGCAGTCGGCGCGCCAGCCGCAGAGAGCCGTCCCAGAAACCGTCGCTCGCGGCGAAGGCGGCGAGCCGCCTCTTTTTCCCCACGCCGCGCAAAACGGTGACGGCTTTGACGTAATCGTAGTCGGTCATCTCCCCGTCCTCCTCGGCATCCGCGAGGTAGTCGGCGACGGAGGCAAAACCGTCCTCTGCAAAGACGGCGTACGACCCGGCGGCGTTTTCGTCGCTGATCCACTCGGCGAACGAGTCGCAGTAGAAACTGACACACGGGTTACCGAATTTGTCGGTGTTTTTGACGAGCAGCACGGACAGCGTCCGCAACACGTCGTAAAGTTCGGCGCGCCGCATCCCGAGCGTGTTCTTGATGAGTTCAATGGGCGGGTTTTCCAGTGCGACGAGGATGGACAGCACGTCGGCGTACCTGCCGCCGTACTCCTGCGGCGACACCAGTTGTTTCATCCATGTGAAGTATACGTCCGCGACCTTGCAGGGGAGTGCCTGTGCGTCGTCGACGGACATGCTCCCGTTTCTGATACCGTCACGCACCGCCGAGGCGTAGAGGAACGACCCCTGCGCGCGTTTTGCAACCGCGGTGCTGATGGTATCCGCCTCCCGCTCGGTCGTGACCACCTCCTCGAACGTGTCGCGGAGGTAGCCCCGGATGTCCTCGAAAACCGCGGCATCCTCGGGCGCGGCGGTGATTTTATACACCTGCGAGTCGCCGCCGACGCGCAGGGCGGTCTGTCGTGCCGTCAGCAGGAATTTGGCGAAGCGCGGCAACTGCCGCGCCCCCTCGCAAAAGACGTCGAGAACGACGTTTTCGCCGTTCTTATAGAAGAAGTCCACGCCGTCGATGACCACCAGCGCGTCTTCCATGTTGCCGTCGATGACGTTGAGCGGCTCGGCGATGAAGAAACGGAACGCCTCCGCCGGGGAGGTGAATTCGCCCGAAGCGTCGGGGTCGTTCAGGAGTGCGTCGAGCCGTGCGGCGAAGGAGGGGATCCGCACCGCAAAGGCAAAACTGACCTCGCGTATGAGTTTGTAGACGCCGTCGGCCCTGCCCCGGTATTTGTCGCAATAAACGAGGCCGCAGGTCCGCGGGTCGTAGTGAAAGTAACTCGAACAGTAGCAGGATTTCCCGAAACCGGGGAAACCTTCCAAAAGACAGATGTTGCGCGCGTGGTCATCCAGCCATGCATTGATTTTCGCATCCAGCCAGGCGCGTTTGCGGAATTCTTTGCCGATGTCGAACTTTTCCCGCGAAAACGCCTCGGGAAAGCGCAGGCGCGACTTGATGGAGTTCAGTCTTTTTTCATACTGCGCGGGGCGGAGCAGACAGTCGTCGAGGAAGGCGCGCGTCTTTTCTGCATACCAGTCGTCGAAACGGTCCCGGGCGACCTCGCGCCACTCGGACATATCGAAAAACTGGATGGCTGCCACCGAGGGGGGCACGAGACTTTCGACACCCCGCTCGACGGCAATCGGGCGGATGTTGGTCCTGTTGCGGCTGACGGCGATCGCCAGTTCATCCAGGCACACGCCTCCTTCCCGCAGACCGTACTTCGAGAGGAGCACGACGAAATAGTCGCAGGAAATGATCGCCTCGGTGATCCTCTCGCGCCAGTCGGCACCGGGGGTGATCCCCTCGTAATCGATCCAGACGTCATAGCCCGCCTCGGTGAGCGTTGCCGCAAACTTCACGGCTTCCGCGGTGAAGTCGTGCCCGTAACTGATAAAGATCCTGCTCCTTTTCTCCGCTTCCATCCTGCACCTCGCACTGTCGTTTTTCGCTTTCATTATAACATTCGTTGCGCCGGAACACAAGACAAACCCGCGAAACCGCCGCGGTCGCAAAGAGGGAGGGCTGCACCGTGCCTCCATCGCTCGGGCCCAAATCCCCCAAGACACAAAAAGGCACCCCCAAAAGCGCGGTTTCCATAGGGAATTATTAAAATTAAATTTTAGAATTGCGCTTTCAAACGATGACAAAAGGCTCACGGAAAAATCCGTGAGCCTTTTTCAACGTGTTAAATTACTATAAGTTTGTTTTATAATCCGTTCCCCAGTCAAACATTGCGTCAAGAATAGGTTTTAACGTTTTCCCGAGTTCGGACAAGGAATATTCCACTCTCGGCGGAACTTCGGCAAACACTTCGCGTTCGACAAGTCCGTCGTCTTCAAGCGCGCGCAAATTATCTGTCAAAACTTTTTTGCTGATTCCGGGTACGGTTTTAATAAAGTCCGAAAACCGCTGTGTACCATTATAAATTAAGTTTCGTAATATAAGTAATTTCCATTTGTTTCCTATAAGTTGAACGGTGGTTGCAACGGGACATTCGGGCAATTCTTCTTTTGTCAGCATAAAAACTCCTTATCTTTTTTGCATTATATCAAAACACCATTAAAAAGTCAATAGTTTCAAAAAGAAACCAAGTAACAAATCTATTATCGGGTAATAGAAAAGTAACGTTTGTG
>CAKRYT010000003.1 GCA_934432675.1 uncultured Eubacteriales bacterium
AAAAAATCGTTATATATAACGGCACGAAATACCTCGGCGTTCAAATGAACGACTATCGCGCGTCGGGGGTTTATAGTTTGCGCAGCTACATCATGAAAAACGGATATTTCACGTCTGAAGTGTACTGGTTCAAGTATGAACCGATAAAGTGGAGAATCCTCACGACAAGCGGAAATGCCGCCTTTATTATGAGCGATATCGCTTTGGATTCCTTTTCGATGCAACCCGACAGAAAGAGCGAGAATCGCGACGGCTTATTTGCTGAGTACAACAATTCGACGGGTGTCCCGGACGGAATTTACGCCAACAACTGGGAATATAGTTTCATACGCCGTTGGCTGAACGAGACCTTCTATAATGAGGCATTCAATGATTTGCAAAAAGAAATCATAAAAACCACGCGCCTCGACAACAGCGCGAGAAGTTCCAATCCGAACGAGTACCCGAAGTATTACGGCTACGGGGAAAACGCAGGGAAAAACAAGTTTGCAGACCAATGCAAAGATACGGACGATAAAATCTTTCTGCTGTCTTTGCGGGATATTACCACCACGGCGTACGGATTTAATAAGGACGTATTAGCGGAAGATCCCGCAAGGAACTTGAAAGCATCCGATTTTGCCAAATTACACGGTGCGCCGATGAATACCAACGATAAAAAATACGTTACCTGGTACACTCGTTCGCCCGCTCCCGCCAACGGCAATCAGGGATACGCCACCTTCGTTCTAGACAGACATGCAAAGGGCGCCATAGATAGTATCGATTTGGTGCCTGACGGCGGTGTAGTCCCTGCGCTTTGGATAACCCTTTAAGACAATCTGAGAAATAAGGCAATCGGGCCGTCCTTATTTAGGCGGCTCGAACTGCCTGACGGAAAGAAACAGTGAAAGCAATAAAAATCCAATTCACAAAAAGAACGTGCGCCGGGCAATAGGCAGCGGCGGCGTGCAACAGTCCGCTGCGCCAATCATCTCCGTCGGGGAGGAGAGAATAAACGCCTTGCAGGCGTGATACGGGTGCAAAGAGTATGACTGCGCAGACATAAAAACGGAGAGCCGGTTTCTTGCTGAAAGCAGCTCTCCGTTGTTGTTTGAGGTTCTCCTCGTGAGACGGTTCGGGAAATAATCGTTATTTGATCGCGTTTTGGCAGGAAGCCAATCGGTTTTTGGTTGTTTCGCAGGATGGCGTTGCCGTGTGATTTCCGAACAGTTATTCTCCGCTCGCCGGCACGATTTCAACGCTCGTTATTTCCCCGAACGTTGACGGATCGAATGCGATTCTGTGCGTTTCGTATTTGTCGCCGATTCCGCCGTAACTTCCGGTATATTCCGTATTGTTTCCGTCGCGGCGATAAATCGTTGCAAATTCTTTTGTTTCTTCGTCCACCGTCTGTATGTTGCGGAAAACAAATTCTTTCGTTCCGTTGACGATCACCTTAATATCATTTACGGTGCTTGCAAAGCATAAACCCAGCGAAAACCTGTTGTTTTTTAGCCTGTAACCGCCGTATTCGTCGCACTTTATAAGATATTGATTTTCGCCCCAGTCCATAATCTGCGACCTGAACTTGATGTTGCCGCGGGTTAACGCGGGGTCGCCGCGCATATAATCGTCTGCTCCTTCGGCAAAATCAACGTCGTAACCGTCTGCTCTTCCGTTTCGGTAGGCTGAGGGTTTCTCGAGTTCTATGTACCAACGTTTATCCGCTTCGTTATATACAAATTTACCGTCTGCGGTTTCGCCGTTTATCGTAACTTTTTTGTACTTTTCGGCAAGGTGACGCACGACCGCGTTGTCGCGGAGCGGCGCGTAAATTTTGCCATTCGTATCGTAAAGCGCTTGTAGCGTTACGATCTCGTTGAAATCGCCGTCGCATACGCCCCCATCCAAAAGCGTCACGTCGGTGTATATGCTGCGAGAATACGATTGCCCCGTAGAGCTGAGACGCAGTTGTATTTCCACGTCCGACAAAACCGCAATCTCCCAAGTTTTTACCTGTTTATCGCCGATGATTTTTGTCTTTTTTTCAACATACTTGCCATCTCCCGAATATTGACCATGTATCATAAAGTCGTCGGGAAAAGCAATTTCGCCCGTGTGCGTAGCCGTGATGATGATATTCGTGCCGTGTTTTACTTTTTTTACGTCCGACTCGATTTTGTCTTTCAGTTCGACAAGCGAAGCAACCTTAATCGGCGTCGATTCTTCCGTTCCGAGTACGTACTTCAACTCATACGAAAACTCGTCCAGGTCTTGCTCGTACTCGTTGTCGTAGAACGTCGCCGTTACGTTGTAACTTTTTAATGTGGGTTTACCCGTAAAAGTAATGTGTACGTCGGATGTCGGATACACTTCGTAATCGACGACGTTCTCGTTGACGTTTCTAATCGTCGCCTCATTTCCGTTGGCAAATATCTTAAAGTCGCCTTTATCGTAGCCTTCTTTGAACGTGACCGTTACGAAAAACGAACCGCCTTTACCCGAAGTAAAATAGATGGTTTCGACATTTCCGCTTCCGCTTAACATAGTTCCTTGTCCGTTTTGGATACGCTCTACGCCTTCGGGCAGGACGGACAAGTCCTGAAAGGTTATTTTGTATTTGGTATCCTTGTTGCAGGCAGTAAAAAAGCATACGACGCAAACGAGCGACAATAAGCATACAAGCAGTTTTTTCATAGTTGTAAAACCTCCTGTTTTTCAATTTTTGTTTAATCCGGGTTTGATTTCGGGGGGCGTCACGCAGATATACCCGGAACCGCTATCGGTAATCGCCGTCCAAAGGGTGGAATGTAACAAAAAAGCGCAAGGGAAAGACTCTTTCTCTGCGCTTGCAAACTAAACGTATTTCATAGGCGGTTATCTCCCGTCGTGAGTTTTTTGGTTTGGTAACTCGTTCGTTCTGTCCTTATCCTGTTTCCAAAATCATTGTTATCCGGCTCATGTCAGTCTTTGCACGGATACCGTCAAACGTATTATAGCACATATTTTTTTGCGTTTCAAGGTTTCCTCCGGATCGTCGCAGTTTTTTGTCACGTCGCTTGCGGAGGGAGGGATAATGACCGATCGTTCTGCCGGCAAAGGGAAATGCCAGGTTGCCGCCGCCCATGAGTTTTTCGAGGTATTCTTCACTGAAAAAGCCCGTTGAATATCATTTGTCGGATCCCGGCAAATAGGCTTTGGCGGTGTTTGTTTCTTCAAAAAAGAGTGGTCGAGGGGACACCCCCGCGATTGACCACGATCCCGGCAAAGGCCGGAGAAAAACGGTCACTGCCGTTGTGTCGTATCCATGCCCACAGGGCATCGTATTTGCTCATGACGAAATTCTCTTGTAAAGGGATGGGGCAGTGACCGCCGTTACCGTGCTCAGCGGATGAAGTTGGTGGATACGCGCGGCTCGGGGGTGGGGAGTCCGTACCTTTCACGTCCGAGGGCAATGCTGCGCATAAGGAAGGTCATGTTCTCTGCGAGGGTACGCATCATTTGCAGACCCTCTGCGTCGCCCTGTGCCTCTCCCGGCTCTCTGCCGTGGATGCCGTTCCAGTACTGACCGGAGGCGATCGGCATTCCAGAGATGGCAAAGTATTTGTTCAACTCGTCAAATGTGGAGGTCAGCCCGCCGCGGCGGGCGGCGGCGACCGCCGCACCGACCTTCATGCGCTTATCAAAGTGCGTGCTGTAAAACAGTCGGTCGAGACAGGCGACGAGGGTCGCGTTGGCGGACGCATAATAAACGGGGCTCGCAACCACGAGACCGTCACACGCCTCAAAGAGCGGAGCAATACGGTTGACGACGTCATCGAAAATACATTTCCCGGTTTTGTAGCAGTTGTAACACGCGATACACCCGCGGACGCATTCCTTGCCGATAGAAACGCGCGTGACTTCAATCCCCTCACGGCGGAAAACCGTTTCCATCTCGTCGAGGGCGGCGGCGGTGTTACCTGCCTCATGGGGGCTTCCGTTGATTAACAAAACTTTCATGGTTGGCTCCTCTCTTTCGGGATACTGTTTTATTGTATGCACATCGGGGCGGGCGGGGCACTCGCCGCATCGTCTGCGGTACCTGACCGTCCGGGTGTCTACGTTGATTATATCCCCGGTGCGCCGCGCGTCAAGTCCTATATTGTAAACTTGTATGTGCCCTTGCGGCGGAGAGAGGGGTATCGGTTTCGTATCACTTGCCAAAGGCACGTATTTTTGTTACAATAAAGCCGAATAACGGAGGTTGTTGTCATGAAAAAAGCCGTTAAATGGGTGCTTGCCGGTGTGGCACTCCTGCTGGTCGCCGTCCTTTTGACGGGGGCCGTGCTCGCCGTCATGATCCATGAAAAACGTGATGTTACGACCGCGGCGGTCCTCGCCAAGGGATGGGGCCTCCGCACGGTGCTGGACAGTCATATCGAGTCCGACCTCACTGCCGCACGGGAGAGCGGGGAGGTGGCAGTTCTTTTCTCCGAGGAGGATCTGCAATATCTCTTTTACGCCATCATGAAGTCGATTGACCCGCCTTCCGGGGTGACCCTTTCCGGCGTGAATGTCACCGTCGAGGAGGGGGTCTATACCCTTGCCGTGTCCGCAAAAATCGGTGTCATGCCGACGGTATTGCGCGCGGGACTCACTTTCCGGGAGGAGGCAGGCAGTTACTCGGTCACGCTCACACAGGCGAGTGCCGGCAGCCTGGAAGTTGCACGGGGGCTCGGGCATTGGATTCTCTGCCGTACCGACCCGAAAAAGGTGGAGCGTGCGCTCGCCGCGGCGCATCTGTATTGCTCCGTGGATACGGATGCCATGACGGTCACCTTCACCAAAGAGAATATGCTCCGTTCCGTTTCCGCCCTGACGGGCGAGGAGGCGGATGCGGCCCTGCTGCACTTGCTCCTGGACGTTTCCCTCGACCATTCCTCGCTTCTTTCGCTCTCTCTCGGCGAGAATGATTTGCTTGGGGCGGTATTGCATCTGGCGCGCCTGCATTACCTTGCGGCGGAGGGGGAGACGTTGCCGTACACCTACGATTTTGATGCGATTGCCCGGCAGGTGGAGACCCTGATCGCCGACGGTAAGGTCACCGGGGAGCAGGTGCCGCCCATGTTCCGCCTTTTGGTCAAGGGTTACGCATCCCTGAGCGACGCGGATAAAGCGGCACTCAGCGAGGTAGATCTTACGTCGGTCGGCGTGACGGACAAAGAAACCTATCGCGGCATGATGCAGAAACAGCACCGTTCACTTTCCGATATGCTCTCGAAAAAACAGATTTTCATCCGGCAGGATACACTCCTCCCCACGTTCGGGGTCACCATCACGGACACCATGCTGACGGAGGTGCTCCGGAATATGAACTTCGTCGGCTTTTCCCTGGCATTCGCCGGGGCAGACACCGGGCGGGTCGCCTATATCGTCATCGAACAGTTCAATCTGCTTGCCGATACGGACCGCATCCGATTGCAAATGATTGTCAACATCAACGGCGTACAGACGGTCATGACGGCATCCCTCACGGCACCCCCCACTCCGGGGGTTGCCATCCGTGCGGAACTTGACACGGTCCTGCTCGGGGAGGAGCCGATGACAGAGGCACAACGCCGTGATTTGCTCCGCTACCTCGCAGGCGCGGCGGAGACGGTGGACTTCCTGGATTTTGATGCTGAGGAGGAGACGGTAACGCTCGACTTTGCCGAGACGATCGCGGCACTTTCCTATCTGCAAGAACTGGTGCAAAAGTATCCGTTCATCGCGCCCGAGACCGTGGTTGGGGATGGCGTTGTCACCATTACCTACCGCCCCGGAATCTGAAAACAACCCGGAACGCCCCCGACCGACGGTCGGGGGCGTTCTGTTCGCGATTTGCGGGGGTGGCGTCAGACGGAGACTATGAGTGTTTCGCCGGGGGCTACGCAGTGGATCTTTCCCTCGACGCTGAAAAAGACCGACAGGCAGGAGGGATTACAGACGCGGGTACCGTCCAGCGAGAAACGCAGTCGGTGATACGCCTCCATGTAATCGTAGATTTCTATGTTGGTGGCGTACCAGACGTTGTCTCTGCCACCCGTTTTTTCGGCGAATTCTTCCATGCGTTGCCAGTTGTTCTTGCCGTCAAATTCATAGGAGTGCCCCCAGAGATAGAAGAGTTGCGGTGCACCGAAAGAGGGAGCGACAAGGAAACGGTCGACGAGTTCAAAAAGGCGCGGATCGTCGTGATGGCAGGTCGGTGCGAGGGTCAGCCAATCCTCCGGGATGCCGAAGGCGTGGGTGCTGTTGCAGGTGCGGCAGTAGACGATTCCGCAGGCGCGGAGTGTTTCGAGGGCGGAGGCGTTGTAGGCACCGAAAGCATAGGCACCGCCGCGCACCAGAGTGCCGAACAGCGTTTCCAGGTCACGGCGGTCGCGCGCAATCTCTTCAAGCATTTCGGTCTTCGGCAGGCAGGTGAGCCAGGCGTGCCTGTATCCGTGCAGGGCGACCTCCATGCCGCTGTCACGGTAAAGGGCAACACAGTCCGACTTCGACATTCTGCGGTGGACAGTGCCTGCCGGGTAGACGGTACCCTCGGGGGCAAAACAGCCCGCGTTGATATTGAACGTGCCTTTGAGCCCGTGTGCCCGCATGATGTCAATCAGGCGGCGATCGGTCTCGACACCGTCGTCATAACTCATGGTCAGTGCGCGGTCGAGCCCGCCGGGAAAACGCGGATAGATGCAAGCCATACAAAAACTCCTGTTGGAAATTTCCCGGGGAATGAGGCGGTCATAAAGAATCGTTACAGAGACGTGACGGAAAACAATTTTTTGCGGTGCGGGAAGAGAGCGGAGTACAGCGCGATGCCCAGAATATAGGCGCATACGACCTCGCCGGCACCGACCGTAAGCATAAAGAACGGGAGTGCCGAATGTGTGCCGAAGGCGTACGGAATGCCGTAGGCATATTTGAGAACCGGGGGCACGATCAGGACATTGGCGATGACCGTCGGGAGCGGGATGAGCCAGCGGCAACGGCGGAGCAGATAAGCGCCTGCCGCACCGATGAGCGTGGCGACGGAGCCCAGAATGATATCAAGGGGGATCCCGCCTGCGAGCAGGTTGGAGATGAGACAGCCGATGAACAGTCCGGGGATCGCCGCCGGGGTGAACGCCGGCAGCACACACAGAGCCTCGGAAATGCGGAACTGGATGACACCGCTGGATAGCCCCACGAGTGTGGATAACTCGGTCAGGGCGACATACAGGGCGGCGATGATGGCACCCTGCGTGACGTACAGGGCGGTGCGGCGCCCCGCGCGATGCGGTGGGGTGGATGCTGTCACCGTGCCCGTGGTGCCGACATCTGTCGGCACGGTGCTTCCGGGCACAGCCGTTTCCTTGGTACTTGGGGTTTCGTCTGCGGGTCGCTTTTGATGATGGGGTTGCATGGATATTACGTTCTCCTTTAGTTTTGTTTTAGGTGAGGAAGGTCCCGAACTCACCGCAGAAAGTATAGCACGGACGCAGGACAAAAGCAAGTTTTTCGGGGAAAATGTATAAAACGTCGCCGATCGGGAAATCCTCCGGAAAACATACGGAGGAGAAACCGATGAAAACGAGATCCCTGCAACATACCGCCGTCGCCGTCATCTGCCTTTTGCTCGCGACACTCCTGCTCGCCGCATTGCCGGTGGAGGGGGAGGAGGCCATCTATGCCGATGTCATCCGATTGCACATCATTGCCGCGAGCGACACGGAGGAGGACCAGGCACTGAAGCTTTCCGTCCGCGACGCGGTGCTTGGTGTTTACGGCTCCGCCTTGACATCGTACCCTGATCGGGACAGTGCCGCCGAGGCTGCGAGAGAGATGCTCCCGGGCATCCGGAGTCTGGCGGAGCAGACCCTGCGCGAGGCGGGCTGTGACAAGCCGGTATCGGTCACGCTGACGGAGGAGGAGTATCCGACGCGTGATTACGAGACCTTTTCTCTCCCCGCGGGGCGGTACCTCTCGCTCCGCGTACTCATCGGGGAAGCGGAGGGGCACAACTGGTGGTGCGTGCTCTATCCGCCGCTTTGCCTCGACACCGCGACCGACGGGGAGTTGCTGACCGATGCGGAGTGGGGGCTCCTGACCGAAAACGGCGGTGGACACTACCGGGTGAAATTCAAGTTGCTTGAATGGTTGAAAAAGGTTTTTCCGTAATGTAAATGTTACATTTATTTCTTGACATTTGGCCGCATTTCGCGTATAATACAAAGACCGTATCGGAAAGGAGGGGACACCATGCCCACATCGAGCGGCGTCAAGCGTATTGCGGAGAATCGTAAGGCGCGGCACGAGTACTTTGTCACGGAGACCTATGAGTGCGGGATTGAACTCAAAGGCACCGAGGTGAAGAGTCTGCGCGCGGGTGCGGTGAACCTGAAAGATTCGTACGCGACCTTTTCGCGGGATATGCAGATCTACATACAGGGGATGCACATCAGTCCGTATGAAAAGGGAAACATCTTCAATCATGATCCTCTGCGTCAGCGTCGGTTGCTCCTGCACAAGCGGGAGATACTGAAACTCTGGGCGTCGGTACAGCGCGACGGTTTTACACTCGTGCCGCTTTCGCTCTACTTCACGCGCGGGCGCGTCAAAGTGGAACTCGGTCTTTGCCGGGGTAAAAAACTGTACGATAAACGGGAGTCCGCCGCCGCGCGCGACGCCGCCCGTGATATTGACAGAGCCACGAAGTCGCGGCGGTACGAGGAGGATTAGGATCTTGTCCTTTGGGCCCGTAATGGTTTCGACGGGGGTTCTGAGGCTAGGTAAGCGTGGCGGGCCGGATAATCCCGAAAAACTGTCCAACCTAAAATTAAACGCAGACGATAAAAAAGTCGCTCTGGCTGCCTAACCGCAGCGCTGTGGCGTAACGCCACCCGTACCCGGCGAGAGTCCTGCGGCTCGCCGTGTGCGTCACATCAGCAGGGAAGGTGCATCGGTGTTTCGTCCTTGAACCGGTCATCCAGAAAAGGGCTGCCGGTGCGGTGTCGCGTGTCTGTTTGCGCCCCGCCCGGGAGAACTTCATAACAGACTGTCCACGAAGAAAGCCTACCCAACGGATTTTCGGACAGGGGTTCAACTCCCCTCGGGTCCACCAAAACATGGAAAAGCCACCCTAGCGGTGGCTTTTCCATGTTTTGACGATCAGCCAAAGAGGGGAGTTGAACGCAGCGTAAAGAAACACCCCGGTGGGGTGTTTTAGCGGTGACCGAAGCATTTTGCGCGGCAGTCGTTGCGAGCATATGATTTTTGCCGTGCAAAATGCAAGAGCAACTCCCCTCGGGTCCATCATGCGAAAGCTGTTCTGATTCTTTGTATTGACATTCGCGAAAGTATAAGATATAATGCGTATTGGAAAGTGGTAACGCTGCCGAGCAATCGGATTGTGATGTATGTGTGAGAGTTTTCACGACCACTTTCTTTTTTTCTTTTTGATAGTAGGAACATCCTCCTTATGTATGCGATACGGTCTATCGGGATCGGCAAAATGATTTCGACCTTTGACACCGTATCGCTTTTTCACATAACTGCTCCGTTTTCCATCCCCGGCAGGGTCAATGTTATGTTTCAGGCGTTCATACTCATCTTCCTTGCCCGGCTTGGGCTTATGTGTAATCGTCGGGCGATATTGCATAAACATAAGCCGGATGCCCGACCTTTCCCGACACGGAGGGGCACCTGTTCGAGGGCGTAAAACGCAAACGATGCCGGTGACGGCAAAGGTTGCATGGGGAGCGGAACAAAAACAAAACGGACAACATTTTGCACTTTTCGTTTTTGGTGTTATAATACAGTTACAATCGGCGGGAAAACCGCATACTTGCGAAAATGTGAGCGGACTGCCGGGGGACCTTCCGGCAGCATCGCACAAAGGCGACCCGAGAATGCATCGGACGATAGAAAAACGAGGCCTGTCTGCCGACGGTGTGCGACAGGACGGAGAAGGAGATAAGCAAATGACAGACCTGCATTTCGACGTGCCCATTACGGAAAATCGCGCGAGAAGCGCGCTCCCGTTTCTCGTCGCACACCGCGGTGTGTGCGGTGCCAACGTGCCGTGCAATTCCATGGCGGCGTTCCGCGCGGCGGTGGCACAGGGCGCGGAGGTGATCGAGCTCGACGTCAGCAAGAGCCGCGACGGCAAATTCTACGTGTTCCATCCGGGGATGGAGCCCGTGTACCTTGCGGGCGGGAAAAGCATCGCCGAGACGGACTCCGAGGAGGTGGATGCGACACCGCTCCTGAACGCAGACCGCGTACCGACACATTACCGTGTACCGAAACTGGCCGATGTGTTTGCATTATTGAAGGACAGGGTCTATATCAACGTGGACAAGTATTGGACGGATATAGAGGGAATCACGGAAGAGATCTACCGGGCGGGCGTGGAGAAACAGGTAATCGTCAAGGCGTATGCCGATCCGGAAACGGTGCGCCGCGTGCAGGAGGTCGCACCGGAACTGATGTTCATGCAAATGGTGCGCGACCGCGACGAGACAACGGACGCCCTCTGTGAGAGCCATCTGCACTTTATCGGGAATGAACTGCTGTTCGATCGCGAAGATTCATCGCTTCTGGCACCGGAATACCTCGCCGGGTTGCGTGCGCGCGGTCTTTTGATCTGGGGCAATGCCATCGTCTATAACGAACAGGACGTCATATCGGCGCATCATACGGACGACGCGTCCCTGACGGTCGGACCTGAACACGGCTGGGGCTGGTTTGCGGACCGCGGATTTGATTTTGTCCAGACCGACTGGCTCCTTGCCTGCCGTGCGTACTTGCAGGAACGGGTATCTGCCGGGACCCCGCATCGCTCGTCGAATCAAGGATAAAAGCCACTTCTTTTGCAAACATGTGAGGGCCGCCACCCGGGGCCTCCACCCTGCCGCGCAAACGCCGCGGAACGCGAACGTATAAACGGGGAGTTGCCCGATTTTTCGGGCAACTCCCCGTTGCTTTTTTTATTGTGTCGCTTCCATTATACAGGTGCACCCCATGTATTGTCAACAAACCCTCCGCACCCCGGAAAGGAGACGGAGGGAGATGATTGGTGATGGGCAGCCCTGCGACAGACGGCAGGGGGGTTATTTTCTCCGGCGGCTCGCGATGACGTTGAACGCGACGTAGATGCCGATCAGGAGCAGGGTGCTCCCCGCGAGGATGGCATACATCGCACCGATCGGGACGACCTTACCGAAGAAGACGGGATTGCAGTCCACGCTGTCGCGGATGCCCTCCACCACCGCATCAGGGAAGCCCTCCGCACGCATTTTTTCAAATGCGCCGCGCATGGCATGGTTGCGTAGCAGGCTCGTACCGTAGGTGCCGGGGAGAAAGGCGAGAACATTCTGCAAACCTTTGCCGAAATTGGAGATCGGCATATACGCGCCGCAGATGAAACCGTAGCCGGCACTGACGATGGTGCCGACCGCCGATGCCTGGCCGTCGGTGGACAGAAAGAAGTTGATGCAGGAGGAGAGGGCGGTGCCGAACATGGTCAGGAGCAGGACGTCGAGGAACATGAGGAACACATCCCCGACCGAGAGACACCAACCGACGACACCGATGTAGATGAGCCCGACCGCGGCTGCCGTGAGGCAGATGATGAGGGTAGAGAACAGGGTGGCGAGGTAGTACCCGAGCCCGAGAGTACCGAAACGTACGGGGGTGATGGTCAGGTCGTGGATCGCGCCCGAGGTCTTATCCCGGATCATGAGGAGGTTGGAGCAGAACGCGACGGTCACACAACAGACCGCGAGCATAGCGGAGATGAGCTCGCCACCGACGCACCCGTTCAGCACGGCGTCGGAAATGGTGGCACCCGCCGCCTCGACTGCCGAGCGGAAAGAGTCAACATAGATTTTACGCAGGAAGGTCGCATACAGTACGAGGAGGATAAGGGGCGTGATAAGGGAGGAGAAAAATAACCCCTTGTCCTTGAAGTACAGCTTGACATTGCGTTTGGTCAGTGCCCAGAGCCCGGTCATTTTTCATCGCCTCCCGTCAGTTTTTTGCCCGTCACGGCAAGGAACACGTCGTCCATCTTTCCCTTCGTGATTTCATAGTCGCGGAAGAGTTCCGGATATTTAAGGATGAGGTCGGTCGCCGCCGCTGTGTCCGGTACGGAGACCCGGTAGGCGTCGCGCAGGGGCTCATACGGGGCACCCAGTCGTTTCACCGCCGCCTCCTCCACCCCGTACATGGTGATGAAGTCTCCGGTATAGGTGTTTTTCAGCGTCAGCGGCGTTCCCTCCGCCGCGATTTCGCCGTGGTCGAGGATGATGACGTAGTCGGCGTCTGCCGCCTCCTCCATGTAGTGGGTGGTGAGGAAGACCGTGAGATTCTTCTCCCGCCGCAGGTCGGCGATGACCTTCCAGAGCAGATTGCGCGTCTGCGGATCGAGACCCGTCGTCGGCTCGTCGAGGATGAGGATCTTCGGCTCGTGCAGGAGGGCGCGGGCAATATCGATGCGGCGACGCTGTCCGCCCGAGAGTTTCCCGACCGGGCGGCGGAGCAGGTCCCCGAAGTCCAGCAGGGCGGCGAGTTCTGTGAGCCTCTTCCGGAACGCCTCGCCGCGGATGCCGTACAGTGCCGCGCGGCTTTCCAGGTTATCTTTCACCGAAAGGTCCTTGTCGAGGACGGAATTCTGGAATACGACACCGAGGGTGCGCTTGATGCGGTCGGGGTCACGGTCAAGGTCCGTCCCGCAGATCTCGACGCTGCCGCCGTCCTTTTTGAGCTCTCCGCAGATGATATTGATGGTAGTGGATTTACCGGCACCGTTGACGCCGAGAAAGGCGAACAACTCGCCCTCCTTCACACGGAAGGAGAGGTCGCGCACGGCGTGCACTTCACCAAAGTGCTTTTGCAGGTGGTCGATGCGGATCATGTCAGTCATGGGTATTTCCTCGCAATTTCGTTTGTTGCGGCAGGTGCCTCGGAGGTGCCTGCCCGGCCGCTCCCGGCTGATGCCGATGTGCGGATAATCAGGGTAGATAAAATGTAAAGCCGGCTTTCCACACGGGGAGCGCGGTATGCATGTACAGTCGTATCTTAAACAGTCGAACAGAAACGGAAAGTTTGCTTTCCTATACACGGGTGTGTGTTCCGGCATCGTAAGGCGGCCGGAGGTGCGGTTGCCGCTGCGTATCCTCGGCACCGCGCGCCGCGCGGTGCGATGCCCGATTTTATCGGGAAGACCATCCGGCGGCTTTCGTACAATATTGTAACATCATCTCCTCCTGAATGCAAGCGAAAAGGACAAAAAGCGGGCGGGAGAACCCCGCCCGCTTTGGACTTCGGTCAGGCACCGAAAAAGCCCAGCATATCGTCATAGTAGGAAAAAACGGTTTCATCGTCCGAGCCGAAGATCTCGTGCTTCGCGGTTGTAAAGATGCGCGTCGTGCAGAGGGGGAGTCTGGCGGCGAGTGCCAACTGCGGCGGACGCGAGACGGTGGTGTCACACCCGCCGAGTGCCATCCGTATCGGAGTGATGACGCGCTCCGGTGCCCCCCTTTTCAGCAACTGCCCCCGGACGCGCAGGGATTGATATGCCCAACTGTAAGTGCAGCAGGTTGTTTGAAATTCCGGGGTACTTTCCTTGATGGCTTCGTATTCGTCGAACCGCTCGCGGCAGGTCTTACAGGAGTTCTCAAACGTTTCTTTCCCCTCGTAGGGAGCGGAGATAAAAGCCCGTTTTTTGCCCTTGCCGAGGAGGAGAGCACATTTCAGTATCATCTTCGCGAGGAAGACAGGGACCCTGCCGCTCTCCGGTGCGATCATGGGGGAGGAGAGAAACGCCTTTTCAAAGGTGTCCGGATGCTTTTCCATGTAGAGCATCCCGATGGCACAGCCCATGGAGTGAGCGAACAGGTACGGTTTCCCCTCAATGTCTTTCAGGACCTCATTCATGATGCACGAAAAGTCGTCGACATATTCCTCAAAGCGGTCAATGTGCGTGAGCGACGGGTCACTGACGGCGCGCGGAGAGTGCCCGTGCCCCCGGTGCTCGGGGACCACGACCCGGAAACCGCTTTTCAGAAAGTAGTAGACGAGTTCGTGGTACTTTTCAATCCCCTCCGTGAACCCGTGGGAGACGATCAGTGTCCTGTCGCCCCTCTCCGGTGTGAAGACGGCGTAGTGCAGCGGCTGTCCGTCGTAGCCGCGGATGTACCCGTCCCGCCGCCGCATTTTGAGGTAGGGCAGGACAGTAGCGGGAAACTGTTCCGGGATGTCGGCGGCGGCGATATAAAAGTCCCTCACGGCGTCTCCTCCGTGTCGTGCTCGGGGGTGGGGGTATCTGCCGGTGCGGCGATGATATCCATCACCGATTTTTCATTATAGGAGAAGAACAGTACAGCGCCGATAATGCAGCAGACGGTTGCGATGATGGCGGTTATACGGTAACGGAGCGGGGAGTCATAAACAGTGACCGATGTGAAGATGAGCAGGGAGAGTGCCTGCCCGAGTTTCATGGCAAAGGTGCGCGCGGCGAAGAACATCCCGCTCCGCTGTTCGCCGTAGGTGCGCGCGTCCGCCTCCGCGATGTCGGCGACGACCGCCTGCGGCAGGATGCCGAGGATTGCCATGGGCACGCCCGCGAGGACGGCGATGAGGTAGCCCCACCACAACCCCTCGCCGCAGATCGAGGTGATGAGGAAGACGGCGGCGTAGGCGAAGAAGCCGACGATGATGATGCGCTTTTTACCGAACTTGGGGGCGAGCCGGTTGACGACGGGGTAGAGGCACAGGCTGACCACCGTCATGACCACGGTCAGGAGAAAGGTATTGCTTTCCGACGCGTGCATGAGGCGGGTGATATAGAAGGCGAGCCCTGTCTGGAACAGCGTCACGGCAAAGAAGTAAATGACGTCCGCATACACGAAACGGCGGAACTGTTTGTTGCCGAAAGACTTGAACAGGGAAGAAAATGCTTTGGTCCTGACCGGCACTGACGCGATATAATCGCGCTCCCGGATGCAGAGGGAGGGTACCAGCATCGCAATCGCCGCGACGGCGGCGAGGATGGCGATGGCGAGGCGGACGGCGTTCGCTGCCCCGAGTGCGTCGGTAAAGAGACCGGCGAGGTTGGGCAGCAGATAGGCGACCGACAGACCGGCGATGTAAGTGAACGAGATGTAGGTCGAGACGTTGATGCGGTTTTTCTGCGTGTCGCCGAGCTCCGCGATGAGCGCGTTATACGGTGTGCAGTAGATGGTCATAAAGAGGTAGAACAGCATCAGCGCGACGAAGAGGATGATGTCGTTGGCAATCACGCTCCCGGTCACAGGGAAGGCGAAGACGCCGACGGTGACGACGGCAAAGGGGATGGCAATCACCTTCATGAACGGAATGCGCCTGCCGCCCCGGAAATTGCTGGCGTCGGACCATCCTGCAATGAGCGGGTCCGTAACGGCGTCGAACAGTCTGCCGACCGCTGTGATGAGTCCGAACAGCGTGATACCGAGAAACAAAGACTGACCGGTGATGGCACCGCCGAAGACGGCGTTTTTCCCGGTGTAGTAGTACACCATCCAACTGCTGATGATGCCGGCCAGGAGGCTCCAGCCGAACTGACCGACGGCAAAGAGCCACAGAACCTTATTGGTGATTTTCTTCATTTATCAGACCTCCCGGATATGCTTAACATACCACGTCAATTATACAATTTATACATTCGCGTTGTCAATCGCTCTGACGAATTTATCAATGATGAACAATTGCAGGAGATGTCCGGCGTTAAGAAAACACCCCGGTGGGGCGTTTTTAGCCGGAAGAACTGCGCTACGCGCTGTTCTGTCCCGCTCACGAGCACCAAAAAAGAGCACTCTTTCGAGTGCTCTTTTTTGGTGCGAGAGACGGGACTTGAACCCGTATGGATAAACCACACGCCCCTCAAACGTGCGCGTCTGCCAGTTTCGCCACTCTCGCGTGGACCACTTTATTATACAGAAGGCGGGAGGCTTTGTCAAGGGGGAGTTTTGAATTTATGAGATTTTTTCCGCCATGACGTTTTCCGCAGTTTTATACAAACGAGCAGGGCGTTTTTTGTCATAACACGGAATTGCTTTTCGGGCGGGTAACATGTTACAATAAGGATGTATCTTTTTGGGGTCTGCCCGCATACCCACGGCGAAGAGCAAGCGGGCGGAAAGGAAAGTCCATGAAACAACGAACACGATCGGCCGCCGTCCTCGCAGCGGTGCTTGTCCTTGCGGTTGTACTGTCGCTCGGTGCCTGCGGCAAGCGCGATGCCATCCGCGAGACGCAGGAGATTCTCTCTGCCGCCGAAAATTTCACTTTCATCTATACGATAGAGGGGCGCGACAGTACCCAAAAGATCGCCATCCCCTATCTGCTGGCGGTTACGGCGGATGCCGCCTCCGAGGAAAATGCGGTCGAGACGACCTATGCCACCATCTCACCGGCAGGGGCAACGATCTGGACCCTCTTCGGAGACACCTACGTGCCGACCAATTATTCCTTCGAAACGTATCGCGAACGGACGCGCGGCGCGGACAGTTACTACGGTATGTTTCTTTCCTACCTCGACCCCGGTGCATGGAAGTGGGACAAACGGCGTGATGCCTTCGTGCCGAAGGACTACGACATGTTCGCCCCCCTCGGTTTGGAGGTGACCGATATGGAACTCGCCATCACCGACACGACCTGTTCTATCATGGGGCAGGCGGTAAAGACGGACCGGGACGCGCGCTACGAAGTGATCATCACCATGGCGGTGACGCACATCGGAACGACGGAGGTCACGCTCCCTTCGGAGGTCACCGCCGATTAACGGACATCCTCCCACGAAAAACTCGTGGGTGTACCTTCCGAGCATAGCCCGGCAAAGTCCCGCTGGCGCAGGACCTCATAGACCGCGACGGCGACGCTGTTCGACAGATTGAGCGACCGCAAGCCGTCGCGCATCGGAATACGTACGCAGGTGTCCGGTCTCTCCCGGAGAATGTGCTCGGGGAGCCCGGCGGTCTCCCGCCCGAACATCAAAAACACGTCGTCGTGGTAGGTGACCTCGGTGTAGGCACGCGGGCTTTTGGTCGAGAAACAGTAGATGGTTTTGTCAGCGTGGAGCCGGAAAAATGCCTCCTCGTTGTCATAATAGGTGATATTCAGTTTGTCCCAGTAGTCGAGCCCGGCACGTTTCAGTTTGCGGTCGTCGATCTCGAAACCGAGCGGACGGATGAGGTGCAGTGCCGCCCCGGTCGCGGCACAGGTGCGGGCGATGTTGCCGGTGTTTTGCGGAATTTCCGGGCAATGTAACACGATATTGATCATAGCAGGCTCCTTTGCTTTTCATAAACATTCTATCCGGATGCGCGGAAAAGTCAAGGGGGCGCGGGAGGAAGTATGAAGATCCTGGCACTGGGAAACAGTTTTTCGGAGGATGCAACGGCATATTTGGAGAGCATTGCCCCCACGCTGTACGTCCGTAACCTGCATATTGCCGGTTGTTCCCTCGAAACGCACGCCGCACACCTCGCCGCGGGCGATCCCGCCTACGTGTGGGAGGAGCACGCCCGGGCCATCACACCGGAGCGCGTCTCGGCGAACGACAAAATCGGGGGGGAACGCTGGGACGTAATTACCGTCCAACAGGCGAGTTCGCTCTCCGGCATCCCCGGGAGTTACGAGCCGCATCTGACGCGCGTCCTCGACGCCATCGGGGCACTGTGTCCCGGGACGCGTATCGTCTTCCACGAAACGTGGGCGTACGCCGCGGATTCCACCCACGCGGAATTTTACCGGTATCATAACGACCGGGGCGAGATGGCGCGCGCCATCCGTACTGCCGCGGGGGAGGCGGCATCCGCACACGGGCTGGATATAATCCCGACCGGTCGCTTCATCGCTTATCTGCGGGAACACGGGCCCGCTTTCGGAGACGATTGCACACGGGACGGATTTCACTTGTATATTCCCTACGGACGTTACGCTGCCGCTCTCGTGTGGGCACATTTCTTCGGTGCCCCCGTGACGGATTTTGTCCCCGACGGTGCCGACCCCGCCGTGCTCCGTGCCATCCGCGAACAGTACGACCGCTTTGCGGGTGAGAGGGCATCCATCAACGGGGAGGAGCCGTAAATTCCGCCTCCGCGCCGTCGGGATGCCTGCACCTATACTACACGTCGGGTGGCGACTTCTGCTGCCGACAATCTATCTGCGCCGCCGCCCTTTGCTCTTAGGGCGGCTTTCTTTTTTGCGTACAGCGGGGGATCACGGACAATTTACATTTTGGACTGGTATTTTTTCACCGACTATGTTACAATGATAGACTGTATAGTAATGTAATATCCCGGGGAGGAAATAGCATGGGACTTTTTAACGCCATTTTCGGCACATACAGTGAACGGGAAGTCAAACGGCTGGAACGTCTGGCGGCACCGATCGAGGCACTCGCCGATACCTACGCCGCAAAGAGCGACGAAGAACTGCGTGAGATGACCGGCATCCTGAGGAAACGGCTGGAAAACGGAGAGACCACCGACGATATTCTGCCGGACGCCTTCGCGGTTGTCCGGGAGGCGGACGCGCGCGTGCTCGGCAAACGACCGTATCATGTGCAGCTGCTCGGCGGCATCGTGCTCCACCAGGGGCGCATCGCCGAGATGAAGACCGGTGAGGGGAAAACGCTCGTAGCGACTCTGCCCGCTTATCTCAACGCGCTCACCGGTAAGGGTGTGCACATCGTCACGGTCAACGAATACCTCGCCCGCCGTGACAGCGAGGAGATGGGGCGCGTCTACGACTTTCTCGGGCTCACGACCGGCCTCATCGTACAGGGGATGACCACGGCGGAACGGCAGAAAGCGTACAACGCCGACATCACCTACGGGACCAACAGTGAATTCGGGTTTGACTACCTGCGCGACAATATGCAGACCCGCCGTGAAAATATCACGCAGCGTCCGCTCCATTTCGCCATTGTCGACGAGGTGGACTCCATCCTGATCGACGAAGCGCGCACGCCGCTCATCATCTCCGGCATGCGGAACGAGTCCGTTGACGTCTATAAAAAAGCGGACGCCTTCGTCCGTTCGCTCAGCCGTTTTGAACTGGACGAAATGGATAAAGCGTACGAGGAGGATCGTCGGAAGACCGATCTGCCGGAAGAGCAGGTGCAGGAATTGCGCCGGGAACTCGCCTCCTTCTTCGCGGGGCTGACGGTGCGGTCCGCCGCCCGCGGCAAGACGGTGGAGGAAGAGGACTGCGACGTCGTCCGCGGCGCGGACGGAGAGACCGGCCGGATGACACGGCGCGGGGAGACCAAGTACCGCGCGCACTTCGGCGAGATGATGAAGGACAAGGAGGTGCGGGCGGAACTCGACTATCTCGCCGGGTACGCCCTCACTGCCGCCACCCGCTGGGAGAAGGATAAGGACTATCGCATCCGCGGTAATTCGGTGGTACCGGTGAGTTTCCGTTTCCATAACGCTCTGAAAAACGAGGCGGGCGATATGGAGGTGCTCTGCGCCCTCGGGGCGAAACACGGCATCACGCCGGAGTTCGACTACGTGGTGGATGAGAAAAACCGCGTGGCGACCCTGACCGCAGCAGGTATTAAAAAGGCAGAGCAGTATTTCGGCATCAGTTTCGGCGGTGACGGGGAGACGGAGGACTACACCGACGAGAGCGAAGCACTCGGGGAACTCCTGCCCTACGTGAAACAGGCCTTGCAGGCGCACGGCGTGATGGAGCGCGACCGCGATTACGTGGTGCACCGCGGCGAGGTGCTCATCGTGGACCATTACACCGGGCGTGTCATGCCGGGCAGACGGTTCAGCCAGGGGCTGCACCAGGCCTTGGAGGCAAAGGAGGGCGTGGAGATCCAGGGCGAAAACCAGACCATCGCCTCCATCACCTACCAAAACTTCTTCCGCCTGTACGAGAAACTTTCCGGTATGACCGGTACCGCCCTCACCGAGGCGGAGGAATTTGAGGAGATTTACGGGCTCGACGTCGTGGAGATCCCGACCAATCGGCCCATGATCCGCGTGGACCATCACGATATCGTTTACCGTACCGAGGCGGGGAAATACGGGGCGGTGCTGGAAATCGTCCGTGCCTGCCGTGAAAAGGGACAACCGATTCTGATCGGTACCGCGTCGGTGGAGAAATCCGAACAGCTGGACGCGTTCCTTTCGAAAAACGGCATTAAAGCCGCCGTGCTGAACGCGAAGAACCACGAGCGGGAGGCACATATCATCGCGCAGGCGGGTACCCCCGGTGCCGTCACCATTTCGACCAACATGGCGGGGCGCGGTACCGATATCCTCCTCGGGGGTAACCCCGAGTACCTCGCGAAGGATGCACTTGCCCGTGAGGGGGTCGATGCGGAACTCATCGCGGCGTGTGACGGCACACGCCCGACGGAGGACGAGGCACTCCTCGCCGTGCGGGCACGGTACCGGGAACTGCTCGAAAAATACCGTGCGGAGGTGGCACCCGCGGCAGAACGCGTGCGTGAGGCGGGCGGGCTCTTTATCCTCGGTACCGAACGGCATGAGAGCCGCCGGATCGACGACCAGCTCCGCGGACGGAGCGGCCGTCAGGGGGATCCCGGCGAATCGCTCTTTATCGTATCGCTGGAAGACAATCTTTTGCGCCTGTTCGGCGGGGAAATGACCGCGCAGCGTCTCGCCCGTGTATCGGGTGGGGAAGACGTGCCGCTCCAATTCGGCATTCTGACCCGCTTTATCCGCAATGCGCAGAAATCGGTGGAAGGGCGTCATTTCCAGGCGCGCAAGAGCGTGCTCGAATATGATGACGTCATGAACCAACAGCGTGAGGTCATTTACGGGGAGCGTCGCCGCGTCCTGTTCGCGGAGGACGCCATGCCGATCGTCATGCGGATGGTCGGGGAGTATATCGACGACGTGCTCGCCGCGTGGGATAACGGACGCAACCCGCAGGCACTGACCTCCAAACTGCCTTTCCTGCTCCGCTCACCCGAGGAGCCGGAGGGGATGAAGGAAAAGGAACTGCGCGAGATGCTCATGACCCGCGCGGAGGAACTGGTCAATACCAACCTCGGGAAGGTCGCGGAGGCGACGGGCGAGCCCGCCGCCAACCACGCGCGCACCATTCTGCTCGCGACCATTGACCGCCTCTGGATGAAACATCTCGGCGATATGGACGACATCCGTGAGACGGTGGGGCTGAACTCCTATGCACAGAGAAAGCCGATCGTCGAATATCGTCTCCTCGGCGGCCAGGCGTTCGACGAGATGATTGCCGAACTCAAAAAGAAGGTGGCGGAGACCGTTCTGTGCCTGCGCGTGCGCGTGGAGCGTACCCGCCCGACGCCGCGCCCGATGCCGAAACCGGCGGGGGACACCGGCGGGACGCGTCGCGTCACCAAGAAGGTCGGACCCAACGAGAAATGCCCCTGCGGCAGCGGTAAAAAATACAAATACTGCTGCGGGATGAAGTAATGGGCTTCGGCTGGCTTTTGATCGGGGAGATGCTCCTGTTCCCGATCACGGTCGGATTCTTTTATACGGTACCGGTGGCGGCGGTGTTCCTGTGCCTTGCGGGGTACAGGCTCGCCCGCGTCAACCGTCCGTTCGGAGTGAGTTTTTATCTGGCATTGCTTTCCGGCGTGCTTGCCGTTCCCGCCATCGTTCTGCGGGTCGTCCCCGCGACCGACGGGCTCGCCCACTATGCGGAGGGGGCGACGCTCCTGTGCATTTTCACCTGGCACCTCGCCGCCCTGACCGGTATGGCGTGGGTGACGAAGGAGACGGGTCTTGTCAAACTGCACGCGGTGGCGTACCGTAACCGCATCTTCTGCTGTATTTATTTTGCCCTCGCTGCGTTTCTGACCGTGGTGGACGGGCTCCCCGTCTCGGAGGAGGCGGGGCGGTTTCTCACCGGTGCAAACTATGCCGTGATTGCCCTCGGGCTCGTGGTGCTTGCTCTCAATGCATACCTCATGTTCCGTGCCTATGCGAACATCTGTATGCCCGAGGACGTGGAGATGCCGCGTCGCGCGTCGCGTTTCCGTTTTATCAACGAGGCGCGGGAAAAGGCGGATGCCCGCGAGGCCGCCGCCCGTGAACTGGCACTGAAAAAGCAGACGGAATACCGTGAGCGCAGACTTGCGGAACTCGCGAAAAAACAGGAAAAAAAGAAAGGCGGGAAGAAATGAAACGAGGCTTTGCCCTCCGCACGACGGCCGTCATTGCCGCCGCCGCGGTGCTCTGCAACCCGTCACCGATGTATTTCGACATTCTCCCCGACGTGTTCGGCTTCCTGTTCCTGTACTTTGCTTTCCGCCGTCTTGGCGAGTTGGTACCGGCGTTTGCCGATGCCCGCGAGGCGGGGAATAAAATGCTCCTCATCACCGCCTTGAAGATTCCGGCATGGGTCGTGATGATGGCGGTGTGGGGGGGCGATGCCAGTCAGCGGGCACTCATTGCCGTCGTTTGCTTTGCATCCGCCATCCTGGAACTGTGCTATCTGATCCCGTGGATTAACCGGTTGTTCGAGGCGTTTTATCTGCTCGGGGAGCAGTATGACTGCGTATCGGCCATCGCCGCCTCCGGTCGGCGTTTCCGCATGGAACCCGAAAAACTCAAAACCCTGACGATCGTCTTTTTCTCGGTCCGCGCCGCACTTTCCTGTCTGCCGGAGATGGCCCTGGTGCCGGTGTACGACAGTGCGGAGGAGTATACCCACAACTGGAATCGTCTGTATCTGCCGCTCGCCGTTGCCGCCTCGGTCGTCGTGCTCGCCTTCGGGGTGATCTGGCTGTGTTACTTCGCCGCTTACGTGCGCCGCGTCGGGCGGGAGACGGCGGAGTGTGAGGCACTCGCCGCTCTGGATGCGGTGACACCCTGCCGCTATCGGGAGCCGCCGGCGAGGCTTCGGATGGCCTCGTTTCTGTATCTTGCAGGCGTGATTCTGTCGGTGGACATTTACGCCGATTGGGTCAACTACCTGCCCGACGTGCTTTCGGCACTCGCCTTTGCCGCGTGCGGGCTGTACCTTTGGCGCGTCCGCGGACGCGGACGCGTGGTGTGGATCCTGCCGCTCGTCTACGGCGCAGCCACGATCGTACATACCGTGCTCCGGACGCGCTTTTTCGGGATGTATTCCATCGACGCGATCGAACGTCTCGCGGATGCCGCACGGGCCTATCGCGTCGTTCTCGGCGCGGCGGCGGTGTGCGAGGTATTTTCGCTCGCCTCGGCTGTCGCCCTCTTTATCGCGCTCCTCGACGTGATCCGTCGCTTTGTGGGGAGACCCGGGGCGGACGGCCACACGTTCCGCACCGACCTCGCGACGCGCCGTGCCCTGACGCGCAGCCTTACGGTCGCTTTCGGTCTTGCGTGCCTGTGCGCGGGGTTATCCTTCTTTTATGAACTGTCGCTGTCGGAAACAGTGGAGATCGCAACGGATTTTTCGTACCTGGCTGTCCCACGGTTCGGGTGGTCGCTGCTCGCCCTGTGGGTGGCGACGGCGGCGTGGCTGATTGCCGCACTGCACTTCTTCAACCGGTTGAAAGAAGAAGTCGGGGGCGGGGAAGACGCGTAGACCACCCGTCGTCCGCCGCACAATACCGCAGGGGGGATGCGGACCGTGCATCCAAACAAAACAAAGAACAGCGCGGAGCCGGTTTTTCCGGCTCCGCGCTGTATTTTTCCGGAGTGATACGTGTCTTTATGACAACGGCACTTTCACGAGGCCTGCCTGTCGCCGTGCCATGGTTTCATCGTAATCGCGTTCGATGAGGACCAGTGCGACGGTGGTGAAAAAGGTGGGATAGAAATTGAACATCGGGTTGTCGAGCATACCGACCCCGACGATGGCAGCCACCATGAGGCCGAGGAAAAACCGCTTACCGTTCATGTGCCAGAGCACCAGTTGTACGGTGCGTGCACGGTAGGCGAGATAGGCAATCCCGCCGAAAGCACCGGAAACGCAGAAGAGTTCGATGACGGTGTTGTGGAGCATGCCCGGCATCCCGCCCCCCGCCCAGGAATGGAAGAGATCGTTGTAGGACACGGTATTGAAACCGCCGCCGAACACGGGGTACCGCAGGAAAATTTTGATACCGCCGCGCCAGAGGTTAAAGCGGCCTTCGTCCGATAAACCGATATTGAACAGGAAGGAAAACGTCTCGGTGATCTGTGCACGCAGGGTGAAGAGGATGAGGGCACCGGTCACGAAAGAAACGCCGAGCAGGAGACGGAACAGATTGCGGTTGGCACCGCAGAAACAACCGCCGATAAATCCGCACACGAGGATGACGGCACCGACCAGAAGCGCGGCACGACACATCGAGAGCACGATGGCGGCGAAAGACGCGATGATGAGCAGGAACTGGATCCAGCCGTTTTTCCGCGTATTTGCCAGGTAGAACAGCGACGGGAGCAGGATGGTCATGGCGGCACCGTAGTTGTTATTGATGCCCCAGCCGAAGGCGATGCGCCCCTCCATGATGATGCCGTTTACAATAACGTCGCGGGTGATGTAGATATAAACGAGTTCCAGGATGAGCAGGATCGCCGTCCACTGGCAGACCACCGTGAAGTAGCGGATCGACTCCTCCCCGGAGGAAAGCCCGAAACGGAAGACGAGGTAGAGGAAAAACCACACGAAAACGATTGCGATAGAATAGGTGAGGTTGATAGGGGCGTACCCCTCTGCAAAGAGACCGTTGCAGAGCAGAGCGACGGAGAGCGGGAGGATAAACCACGTCAGGCGCGTTTTCGTCCGGAACATATCGGTGAACCCGCCCCAGATGACGAAGTGCAGGACGAGTGCCGTCAGCAGGACGACGACGAGGATGCCGAGAGAGACGAGCACCGGCGTCGTGGAATAGTAATTGGAGTAGGTCGGCCGCTTGGGCGCATGTTTCAGCGTGACCGCGAAAATGAACATAAAGAGCGGAGGCAGAATGGTTTTCAGGTCACGGAAGAGGATCAGCGTCACCGACGCGAAAGCGACGAGGGTCGAAGCGAACAATAATTCATGGTCGGAACAGTACGCCATGAAGACGATGAGACAGATGAGTGCCGGATAAAACTCGCTCTCCGCGGCGCGTTGTATGACGCGCACGCCGGGGCTGTTTTCCAGATAGGTACGCAGTCGTTGCCGCATGCCGCTTCTCCTTTCACCGGTTTCCCGGACAGTCACTTCATTTATTATAAAGACTTGTACGGGGAAAGTCAACCCGTAAAGCGGTGACGAACGCGCACACCGCGCGTGATATATTAAGTAAGGTTTTTGCGCTCTTGCCGCGGGGGTGCGTACCGCTGCCCCGGGGACAACCGACGTTTTTCATGGCGGAGGGTGCGTCGCCGATTTTCAATTGCCCCGGGGCAGTTGGACAGAGTGAACAAAACGGACGAGTCTGCCATGTCTTTTTTGGACGGTTTACCAGTTGCTTTTTTGTCGAGTGATGTTGTATAATGAACACAGTTGATTCCTTCGTAGAAAAGGACGGTACCGCGTCGGCGCCCCGTTGGGGAGGCAGGCGTGAATCGCAGGTCTTTTTTAAACGAAGCGGAATGGCGGGAAAACGCAAACACGCTTTTCTGCCTTTTTTCTTTTCAAAAACCGCCTCGCCATAAAAAAGAAAGGAGACCGCCCCATGAGAGCAATGGAAGAAAAAATCATCGCAGAAGGAACCGTTTTGCCCGGCAATATTCTGAAAGTGGGCAGTTTTCTGAATCAGCAGCTCGACGTGCAATTTCTCCGCGAGGTCGGAGAGGAGATTGCACGCCTTTTTCGTGCTGACGGCGTGACGAAGGTCCTGACGCTGGAAGCGTCCGGTATTGCGATCGCGACCCTTGCGGCACTCTCGCTGGGTGTCCCTGCGGTCATTGTCAAAAAGCATGCCTCCGCCAACCAGTCGAAGGATGTTTACGAGGCGGAGATTGCATCCTTTACACATAAGAACGTCTATGTCGCCGCTGTGGCGAAAGAGTATCTGCATGCGTCCGATCGTGTGCTCATCGTCGATGACTTCCTCGCCTGCGGCAACGCGATCCGCGGTCTTATGCACATGGTGCATGAGGCGGGGGCAACGCTCGTCGGCTGTGCCATTGCCATTGAAAAGAAATTCCAGGGTGGCGGGGACGAGCTCCGCGCGGAGGGTATCCGCGTCGAATCGCTCGCCATGGTGGACCATATGACAGACGATAGTCTGTCCTTCTGGCGGCCGTAAGAAACGCATTCGTTCCTCACGGCTTTTTCACTTGTTTACTTTGGGCGACCGCCCGGTAAAAATAACAATATCTTTTTTGGAGGAAAAAGACAATGTTCAAGAAGATTCTTTCCCTGGTTCTCGTTGCCGTCATGTGCGTCGGCGCCTGCGCCGCTCTCGCGTCCTGCGGTGACAAGAAAGATGAAGGAATGGAGGACGTCCTCGAGACGGTTCAGCTCGGTGCGAAGTTCACGGTTCCCGCTGACTTCAAGATCGGCTTCATCTGCCTGCACGACGAAAACTCCACCTATGACCTCAACTTCATCAACGCTGCCAATAAGGTGAAGGAGCACCTCGGCCTTAAGGACGAGCAGGTCATCATCATGACGAACGTTCCCGAGGAGGGCGACGACTGCTTCAACAAGGCAGAGGAGCTTGTCAACCGCGGCTGCAAGGTCGTTTTCGCCGATTCCTTCGGTCATGAAGCAAACATGCTCAAAGCCGCGAAGAAGTATCCGAACGTGCAGTTCTGCCACGCAACCGGTACGAAGGCACTGGTCGAGGAGGATCTCTCCAACTTCCACAATGCTTTTGCCTCCATTTATGAGGGCCGTTACCTCGCCGGCGTTGCCGCTGGTCTGAAGCTCAACGAGATGATCGAGAAGAAGGAGATTACCGCGGACAAGGCTGTCATCGGTTATGTGGGTGCATTCCCCTATGCCGAGGTCGTTTCCGGCTACACCTCTTTCTTCCTCGGTGCGAGATCCGTTTGCCCTTCCGCCACGATGAAGGTTCGTTACACCACCTCCTGGTATGACTACGACTCCGAGATGGCTTCCGCCAAGACGCTGATCAAAGAAGGCTGCGTCCTCATTTCCCAGCACGCTGACTCCATGGGTGCGCCTACCGCCTGCGAGACTGCCGGTGTCCCGAACGTTTCCTACAACGGTAGCACCGTGAAGGATTGCCCTGATTCTTTCATCATCTCCTCCGCCATCAACTGGGCTCCTTACTACTACTACATCATCAAGAGCGTTGTGGACGGTACCGCCATCGATAAGAACTGGACCGGCACCATCTCGACCGGCTCCGTGATCCTCTCCGGCCTCAACAACAAGGTTGCCGCCAAGGGGACTGCCGATGAGCTCCGCAAGGTTGCCGCAGAGTTGAAGGCCGGCACCCGCCACGTGTTTGACACCTCCAAGTTCACCGTTGACGGTAAGACCGTGACCACCTATCTCGCCGATGTCATCGACATGGGTGACTACGCGGGTGAGACCGAGGTGATCAAGGACGGTTACTTCAATGAATCCGCCTATCGTTCGGCACCTTACTTCGATCTCCGCATTGACGGGATCACCGAACTCAATAAGTAATTTCGCAATCGGGTACAAGGCGGAGCGTAAGCCCCGCCTTCTATCCGTTTTTAGTGTAAAGTATCAGGAGGAAGCGGCGTGACAACTACTACGGCACTGGAACTGCGTCATGTGACCAAGCGGTTCGGCAGCGTTGTTGCAAACCATGATGTGGATCTCGATGTGCGACACGGAGAAATCCTGGCGATCCTTGGGGAAAACGGCAGCGGCAAAACAACGCTCATGAACATGATCGCCGGCATTTATTACCCGGATGAAGGGGAAATGTACGTGGATGGGGAAAAGGCGGAGATCCGTTCTCCGAAAGACGCCTTCCGGTACAAGATTGGCATGATTCACCAGCATTTCAAACTGGTCGACGTGTTTACCGCAACGGAAAACATCGTTCTCGGTATCAAAGAAACGAAGGGCACACGCTTCAATCTGAAACGCGAGGAGGAGGAAGTCTCCCGGATCGCGGCAAAATACGGTTTCGACATTAAGCCGGATCGGAAGATCTACGATATGGCTGTTTCCGAGAAACAGACGGTCGAGATCATCAAGGTGCTTTACCGCGGCGCGGACATACTGATCCTGGACGAGCCTACCGCCGTCCTGACGCCGCAGGAGACCGCGAAGTTGTTTGCCGTTCTGCGCCGTAT
Source organism: uncultured Eubacteriales bacterium (assembly GCA_934432675.1). Classification (GTDB taxonomy): domain Bacteria; phylum Bacillota; class Clostridia; order Oscillospirales; family CAG-272; genus UBA1740. Next base: position 28,197 of record CAKRYT010000003.1, read on the forward strand.
GCGCGACGATGGAAAATCCATCATCATTATCACGCACAAGATGCACGAGGTGCTCTCCATCTCCGACCGTGTGGCGGTGCTCCGCCGCGGTGAACACATCGCGACGGTGGAGACGAAGCATACGAACGAAACTGACCTGACCGAGATGATGGTCGGTAAGAAGGTGACGCTCAATATTGAGCGGGGAGAGCCGCAAAACCCGGCGGACCGCCTGTGCATCGAGGGGCTCTGCCTGAAAAACCAGGAGGGCACGCAGGTGCTGAATCACGTGTCCTTCACCGTGCGTTCGGGTGAGATTCTCGGGATTGCCGGGATCGCGGGCAGCGGTCAGAGAGAACTCTTGGAGGCGATCGCAGGACTCCAACATCTCGAAGAGGGAAATCTGATCTTCCATAACCCGAAGAAGGGGCAACCCGTCACGTTCTTCCATAAAAATCTGCACCGTGTCAAGCAACTTGCGGCAGAGGGCGCATTCCGTTATGAGGATGGGGAGACGGTGAGTTTCACCGGTATGACGGATAAGGAAATCCGCGAACTGGTGAACGAGGGGAAAGTGCTTTTCAAGGAGGATGAAATCATCAACCTGAGAGACAAGACCCCGCTCCAAATCCGTGAACTCGGGATCCGACTGTCCTTTGTGCCTGAGGATCGTCTCGGCATGGGCCTTGTGGGGAACATGGATATCGTGGACAACATGATGCTCCGCAGTTACCGGAAGGGCAAGACCATGTTCGTCGATAGGGTGAAACCGGGGGCACTTGCCGATAAAGTTATCCACGACCTTGAAGTCGCGACCCCGTCGGCACACACGCCGGTCCGGCGGCTCTCCGGCGGTAACGTGCAGAAGGTCCTGGTCGGGCGCGAAATTGCCGCGGCACCCAAGGTGCTGATGGCGGCATACCCCGTGCGCGGGCTGGACATCAACTCATCGTATATGATTTATAACCTGCTCAACCAGCAGAAAGAGCAGGGGACGGCGGTTGTTTTCGTCGGAGAGGACCTGGACGTGCTGCTTGCCCTCTGTGACCGGATTATGGTCATTGGCGGCGGTCGCGTGACCGGGGTCGTCGACGGCAGGACGGCGACCAAAGAGCAGGTCGGGCTCCTGATGACCAAGACGGAAGGAGGGGATACTCATGAAGAAAAATGAGATGCCGGAAAACGAGCGGCCGGAGGCTGTGACCGTGACGGAGTCTGTCGCGGATAACGCATCCGTGGCGGGAGCCGCGGCGGCACCGACGGAAAAAGAGAAAAAAGAGCCGCTGTTCCACCTGATTCGCCGCGCAAATGTAACTCCTATGCAGGCAACCAGGGTGCGCGCCATCGCTATCGTCGCCGGTCTTATTCTCTGCGGCATCCTCGCCGCCATCATTACCAAGACCAATCCGTTTGCCTTTTACGGTGCCATGTTCAAGGGGGCGTTCGGCAGTGTCTATAATCTCCTTGTGACCATCCATAAGGTGGCGATCCTCCTCGGGATCTCCCTGGCGGTGACGCCCGCGTTCAAGATGCGCTTTTGGAACACCGGTGCCGAGGGGCAGGTGCTCATCGGGGCACTCGCGACGGCGTCCTGTATGTACTGGTTCGGGTCGCTCCCCTTGGGTCTGCTCCTTGTCTGCATGCTGCTCAGCGCGCTTGCCGCCGGTGCCATCTGGGGCATCATCCCCGCCGTCTGCAAGGCAAAATGGGGGACCAACGAAACGCTGTTCACCCTGATGATGAACTATGTGGCAATGCAGCTCATTTCGTACTTCATGCGACTGTGGAACAGGAAGAGTGCCGGCATTGACTTCACGCAGCTGGACCCCACACTGCGCATCAATCACTTCTTCAACGGTTCCACATCGACCGGTATCCGCCGGTACATCATCGAGGTGGTCTTCATTCTCGCGCTGACGGTGGGGCTGTATGTGTATCTCCGTTTCAGCAAGCACGGCTATGAGCTTTCGGTCGTGGGGGAGAGCGAGAATACGGCAAAATACATCGGTATCAATGTGAAAAAGGTCATCATCCGGACGATGGCTCTCTCCGGTGCCATCTGCGGTGTTATCGGTTTCCTGCTCGCAGGTACGACCCAGACGGTCTCCCCCGGCATTGCCGACGGGCGCGGCTTTACCGCCATCATGGTGTCCTGGCTCGCAAAGTTTGATCCGGCGATCATGGTGTTTGCGGCACTGCTCCTCGTGTTCCTCGACGTCGGTGCCTCCAATATCGCCACCGACCTGAAAGTGGACCAGTCCTTCGCGGAGATTGTCTCGGGCATCTTGCTGTTCTTTATCATCGGTTGCGAATTCTTTATCCAGTATCGGCTGCTCCCGAGCGACCGGCTGAAAAACCGCTTTCCCAAGCTGTTCGGGGATAAGAAAACACAGGAGGAGAAATGATGGACGCAGTAGCATTGTTCCTGAATGATGCGGTTCTGTACGGCACGCCGCTGCTGCTCGGCGCGACCGGCGAGATTCTCACGGAAAAGTCGGGGAACCTGAACCTCGGCATCCCCGGCATCATGTGTATCGGTGCCATTTCCGGTACGATGGGTGCTTTTGCCTACAAAGAGATGGCATCTACCGTCAACGGGTTCCTGGGCATCACCATTTCCCTGATCTGCTGCATCCTGGGTGCCCTCCTCGCATCGTTGATTTATTGTCTCCTCACGGTGACGCTGCGTGCCAACCAGAACGTCACGGGTCTCGCTCTGACCACCTTCGGTGTCGGTTTCGCCGATTTCTTCGGCGGCTCCATTATCAAGTTGGTCGGCGGTAACACCGGTAGCTTTGCTGCCACCGCAGTTGCCAAGAAGTTCAACTGGTACCTACCGATCGCCGATAAAATGGGATGGTTCGGTAAAGTTTTCTTCTCATATAGTTTTATGATCTACTTTGCCCTTATCCTGGCGATTGTCGCCACCTATATACTGCAAAAGACGCGCGTCGGTCTGCACCTGCGCGCCGTGGGTGAGAACCCGGCGACGGCAGACGCGGCGGGCATCAACGTGACGGCGTACAAATACGGAGCCACCTGTATCGGCGGCGTGATTGCCGGTCTCGGCGGGCTTGCCTACATCATGAACTGCCGCATGGGCGGCTGGTCGAACGGTGCCCTCGGCGACCGCGGCTGGCTTGCTATCGCGCTCGTCATTTTTGCGACCTGGAAGCCCTGGATCAGCATCTTCGGCTCCTACCTGTTCGGCGGGCTGTACATCCTTAACAACCACATCAAAGCACCGACGCAGGTACAGCCTCTCATTCAGATGCTGCCGTATGTGGCAACGATCGTCGTCCTGGTCATCAGTTCCGTCCGCAGAAAGCGTGAAAACCAGGCACCGGCGGCACTCGGGCTCTCCTACTTCCGCGAGGACAGGTAAGGGGGATGCGGTGCATCCGCACCGTCGCCCGCGTCGGGCGTTCGCCCCACGGGAAAGCGCACAGTACAAATCATATCGGTTTTCAGCGACCCGGCATTTTGCCGGGTCGCTCTTTTTTTGTGTCGCGACGCATATAGTAGCGAGGAGGAGGGACGCCTTGTGGATATCATCATTTGCGGGTCGGAGGGCAAGCTCGGGGGGGCTCTCCGCCGGGCGATCGCCGCGCGGCGGGACTGCCGGCTCGTCGCGGGGGTGGATCCCCGCCCCGGCGGCGGGGAGTATCCGTGGTACGGGACGGTGGGAGCCGCTCCGGCGGCGGATGTCATCGTGGACGCGTCGTTTCACACCGCGCTCCCCGAAATCGCGGGGGAGGCATTGCGGCGCGGATCCGCGCTCGTGGTCGCCACCACCGGGCATACGCAGGAGGAGCGGTCGGAACTGACGCACGCCGCCGCCGCCATCCCCGTCTTCGCGAGTGCCAATTATTCGCTGGGCGCGGCACTGCTCGGCGAGTTCGCACGGCGCGCGGCGACGGTTTTTCCCGGTGGGGAGATGGAGATCGTCGAGGCGCATCATGCGGGGAAGCGGGATGCCCCGAGTGGAACCGCGCTTGCCTTGTTCGACGCAATCAGGGAGGCGCGCCCCCGCGCCCGCGCACACCCCGGCCGCGTCGGTGGGGGGATACGACGCCCGGAAGAGGTGGGGATTCACTCCCTCCGCCTCGGGTCGCTCCCGGGCACCCATTCGGTGTGTATCGCGACGGGGGAGGAAACGCTGACCCTGACGCATACGGCACTGACCCCGGCGGTCTTCGCCGTGGGAATCCTGCGCGCCGCCGCCTATGTGTGCGGGCACGCACCGGGGCTTTATACGATGTCGGATCTTTTGTATATGTGAGGGCTTATGGAAATCCAGTTTATCAAGATGCAGGGCCTCGGAAATGACTACGTATACGTCGATACCGAGGTGCAGAATCTCGGCGGCACGGACGAGACGGCACTGGCGCGCGCGGTCAGCGCGAGGCACTTTTCGGTGGGGGCAGACGGACTGATCGTCATTGACCGCTGCCCCGAGGCAGACGTCGCCATGCGGATGTATAACGCCGACGGGAGCCGCGGGGAGGTGTGCGGCAACGGGCTCCGATGCGTCGCCAAATACTGCCGGGATGCGGGTATCGTGCCGGACGACCGCGTGCAGATCCTCACCGATGCGGGCGTGCGCCGCGCCCGGATTCTCACCGCCACGCCACGCGCCGCCGTCGTCGAGGTGGAAATGGGCAGGGTGGAACGTATCCCGGAGCGCATCCCCGTCGTCGGCGGGAATAACCGGATACAACTGACGGCGGGGGATCGCTCCTTTTATCTGTATGCCTGCTCGGTGGGCAATCCGCACGCCGTGACGTTTCTTGACAGCCTGGATATCGACGTGGAGCGGTACGGCAGAATGATCGGCAGTGACCGCGTTTTCCCCGCGGGTGCCAACGTGTCTTTTGTGCGTCCCCTACGGGTCGGTACTTTGCAGGCAAGGGTCTGGGAACGCGGGAGCGGTGAGACGCTCGCGTGCGGGAGCGGCGCGTGTGCCGTCACCGTGGCGGCGATTGAGGAGGGATATGCCGAGTACGGGATGCCGGTACGCGTGATCCTGCCCGGCGGCGTCGTGACCGTGACGGTGCAGGAGACGGGGGAGGTCACGCAAAGAGGTGAGGCCGTCACCGTGGCGCGGGGGGTGTTCTTGTGGGAGGTATAAATCCGGGTTTCGCGCACCTGGCACCGCAGTATCTGTTCCGGGAGGTTGCGGAACGGCGCGCTACCTATGAAACCGGGCACCCCGCCGATGAGATACTGTCGCTCGGCATCGGGGATGTGACACGCCCGCTTGCCCCGTGCGTTGCAGACGCGATGGCGGCGGCGGCGCATGAAATGGAAACGCGCGCGGGCTTTCGCGGCTATCCCCCCGCCCCGGGGTACGACTTCCTTCGCCGGGCGATCGCTGTGCGATACGCCGCGTGGGGCGTGGACCTTGCGGCGGATGAGGTGTACGTTTCGGACGGTGCCAAGACGGATGCCGCCATGCTCCCCCATCTGTTCGGTGAGGTGACGGTTGCGCTGTCAGACCCGACCTATCCCGTGTATCGGGATGCCCACCTGCTCGCAGGGCATCACTTGCGGTATCTGCCGGCGCGCCCCGAAAACGGCTTTCTGCCGACACCGGAGGGCCTTGCGATGGCTCCCCACGTCGTGTACCTGACCTCGCCCGGCAATCCGATCGGGGTCGCGTACGATCGCGCGGGGTTATCGTTATGGGTTGCGTACGCGCACGCGAGCCACTCACTCCTCGTGTTCGATGCCGCCTACGAGGCGTTTCTCGGGGAAGGGGGCGTGCACAGTATTTTCGAGATACCCGGGGCGCGGTCGTGTGCGATGGAACTGGGGTCGTTTTCCAAGTCGGCGGGTTTTACCGGTGTACGGTGTGCGTGGAGCGTCTGCCCGCGGGAGGCGGCGTTCGACGGCGTGCTGCTGGCACCGCTCTGGGAGCGACTGAAAAGTACGGCATCAAACGGCGTTTCCTATCCTGTGCAGCGTGCCGCCGAGGCGGCACTCACCCCGGAGGGGCTCGCCGCAACCTCGAAAAACATCCGGTACTACCTGGCGAATGCGCGCATCCTGGCGCGCGCGCTCACGGCGGCGGGTATACCGTTCGTCGGCGGTGAGGTCTCACCGTATCTGTGGGTGCGGTGCCCCGGCGGGGTGACCTCCTGGGCATATTTCGATCGGTGTCTCCGTACGCGACAGGTGATCGTCACCCCCGGCGTCGGCTTTGGGGACGTGGGCGAGGGATATGTGCGGCTCTCCGCCCTCGGCGGCCGCGATACCGTCCGCCGAGCCGCCGAGCGGTTGTTTGGCACCTGAAAACGGAAAATGCCGTAGGAAAGGCTCACATCGCGGACACAAATAAACTATAAAGCCAGCGGGGAGGAGCCGAAAAACATGGCTCCTCCCCGTTTTTTGGTTGCGGGATGCCGTCCCCGGGCATACTGTCCAAAAGAAAACAAAACGAAAAAGAACGCACCAAAAAAGAGGACGAAACGGATGCAGAACGAAGAGATGAACGGAATGACCGGGCACGGAAGTGACGACGGTCGTCGGGGCGGGCACGGAGACCTGACCGAAAAGCGGGCAGGGGAAAAAACGGGAGGGGAGCGCACCCGCGTCGGTCGGAAAGATCCTGGGGCGGGACGACGGGAGGGGAGACGTGCGCTGATTCCCCTCGGCGTGCTCCGCGGGCTAGCGGGTCCCGGGCTGTTCTCCTCGCTCGGCGTGTTTTTCCCGCTCATCGCCGCGGCGGGCGGTGGGTCGCTCGGGTCACTGTCGCTTTCCGTTTCGCTCGCCTCGGTGGCGGGGGCGTGCTTTCTGCCGTTTGCGGGGAGACTTTACGCGCGGTATGATTTTCGTCGCGTCACGCTCCTCGGGGCCCTCGTGATGACGGTGGCATACGCCCTTTACGCGGTGTCCCCGGATCCCGTCTGGCGTGCGATGCTTTCTCTGCCGCTCGGGTGCGGCATGGCGATGCTCGTCAATCTCATGGCACCGTGCTACCTTCGTCTTTGCGGTGCGGATACGGGGAGTTCGCTCGGCTTTCTCGTCGCGCTCTCCGGCCTCGTGGGGGCGATTTATCAGCCGTTGCTTGCGCGGGCACTGGCAGCGTGGGGCTGGCGGGTCGCCTACCTGCTTTTCGGGCTCGGTGCACTCGCGGTGATGGGTGCCGCCACTCTCCTGCTCCCGCCCGTGCCGCGGGAGGACGGGGCGCATCCGTCGCCACAGACACCCGAGCGGGCGAGCGACGATGCGGATGCTGCCGTCGGGGTCAAAAACGATACGGACGCCTACGGTGCGGATGATCGGGAAATGCCGCCGGGCATCACCCGGGCGGGGGCCTTTTTCAGCCTGTTTCTGTTTCAGGGGGTCATTACGGGTTTCTCCATGTTCCATCAGCATTTCAGCACCTTTGCCGCCGCCGCGTTACTGCCGCACCGCACCATGACGGCGGCACTGACGCTCTCCATGCTGACCGCCGCCGTCGGTGCGCTCCTGCTCGGCTTTTTCACGCGCCGTTTCGGTGTCGGGGCAACGGGGATAGGCGTGCTCCTCCTCGGCGGGGTATCGGTCCTGCTGTTCGGTTTCGTGGGGGGGAGAACTGTCGGTTTTCTCATAGCCTCGGCACTGCACGGTGCCGCCTCCGGTGCCATCGGCGTGACGGTGCCTGCCGCGGCAAGGTCGGTGTACAGGAAAGAGGAGTATTCCCGTGCGCTGTCGCGTGTGATGGTATCGTCCCCGCTTTTTACGTTGCTTTTCATGCAGATCTACGGTGTGATCTACGACCGCACCGGTGATTTCGGGGCGGCACTACTGCTCCTTCTCGCCTCTCTCGTCCTGACCGCCGCCGTCTGGGCGCGCGCGTTTTCCGCGCGACGGGAGCGGCGACGCGCCTGATCGAAGATCGGACGCATCCGGACGCATTCCGCCGTGCCGGATGATCGCGTTGCCCGTATGGGGCGGTGCCCGGAAAACCGGGCAACACGCCGCAAAACCGTCGGAGGGACGGGCGCGCCCGAACGAAAAGCAATTCGCCGAAAATACAAAATCATACGATAGACGAAACGACAAACGATGCGAAATCGCAATGACAAAACGAAACGGAGCCGCGGCATTGCCGCGGCTCCGTCCGTTCGTCCGGTTTTCACGCCCGGAGAAGTCGACGAAGGTAGTTCCTCTCTTTCAGGCTGATCCTTCCGTCCACGGAGACGACACAGAGGCAGAGCAGGAGCAGATCCTCCCGCAGGGTATCGTCCAATGTGCTGTAAATGCGTGCCATTTCTTCCGTATCCCGTTGGAGTGCTTTGGTACTCTCCCGATCATCCTCAAAGGATGCCTTGACGGTGGTAAAATCAAAATCCTCGCCGAGTACGCGCACGAGCGCAGGGTACATGAGGAGGTACTCGCGTTCATCCAGTTTGCCGTCCGCGACGGCGGAGCCGATGATGAAACCGGCGAGGGCATCGAGCGGTCGGACGTCCTCTCCCGCCATGGCGGCGAGTTTTGCAGTTACGCGCACGGAACTGTCCAAAAGGCAGGCACCGCGTTCCACGGCGGACATGGTCTCAAAACGATGGCAAAGTTTGGTGAATTCAAACATGACAGTCACTCCTTTTGTTTTGTGCCGTCAGAGCGGCAGATCTTTCTTGATAAACTTGACAGAGCCGATCAGGTACCCGACGATACCGACGACGAGCAGGATTGCGAATTTCCAGAGGAACGCGAGCGTCCCGTCCATGATGGAGATGACGTCGAAGAGCGAGATGATGGTCGTGTAGTTGAAACTGTTGAGGGCATCGAGCCGCACCACGGAGGGGATGACGGGACTGCCGAACAGGCCGAGCATTGCCGCGACGAGGGCAAAGATGCTGAGCCCGCCGCCGATTGCCATTGAACGACGACTGCGGTCAAAGTAGCAGGAGGTGAAGAAGCAGAGCCCCGAGAGTGCAAAGAGCACCAGAAAAGCACCGAGATTGAGCAGCACCAGTTTGCCGTAGGTCAGCTGCACGTCTTCGGAGACGATGGCGAGGCAGATGCACCCTGTCACGGTCGTGAGTGAGAACATGGCGAAGAGCGAGCCGACGAGGTAGACTCCCTGCGTAAAGACGACGGTCCTACGTTTCGTGGAGGTCGAGAGGACGTACGCCATCGAGCCGCTGTCCACCTGCCCGGCGATCAGGTTGTTGGAAGCCATGATCATGTAGATGATCGGGAGCAGGAGCCCGGCGAGTTTATAGAAGATGGACCCGACGATGAGGGTGTAGAGATCGGCTTTCCCGACTTCTTCCAGCGCGTCGGAGACACCGCTCGGCAGGGAGGCGAGCAGGCTGCTCGCAATGTCATTTTGCAGTTCCGCCGCTTTATCGGCGATGGCTTGGGCATAGGCCTCCCGGCTCTCAAACCCGCCGGCGGCGTAGGTGTCTTTCAGAATACCGAGTTCATAATCATACCGTGCGCGGTAGGTCAGGGTCGCGTTGACGGCGAGGTGACGGATGCCCTCGTAGGTGTAACCGAAGTCCACGTACTTTTCCTCGGTCACGCCGAAGGAGGAGAGTGCGGAGAGGATCTTCTCCACGTTTTCCTTTTCGGTCATGCTGCCGGCGAGGAAGATCGGGGCGAGGGACTCTGCGCGGTCGGCACGGTACTCCGTGCGTTCTTCGCCGTTCAGGTAGTCGGCGGCATCGCCCGCCGTGATGTGCCCGATGAGGGACATGACGTCGTAGTCCTCGGGGGCATCCTCGCCCTTACCCGTGTAGAAGTCGGTGAACATACCGTTCGGGTTCAGGATATACATGACGGAGCCGAGCATCTCTTTGGCCTCGTTCGACTCGGCGGTGTAGGCAGGGTCGACGGAGAGAGCTTTGGCGTACACCCGGGTCTGCGTTTCCTCCACTGCCGCCTTGTAGGCGGTGGCAACGGCGGCGTTTTGGGTTGCGGGAGACTGCCCCTGCCAGGAGGCCATCGCGGCGATATAGGCCTCTTCACTGTCAAAGGCGGCACGCGACGGCATGGCTTTCTGCCACTCTTCGACGGCACCCTCGTAGGCACGCCCGGCGTCGGTCTGCATGGTGGGTTTCTGCCCCTGCCAGAGGGCGAGTGCCGCCGTGTACCGTGCGTTATCGCCGAAGTCGTCTGCCTTCGGCATTGCGGCGAGCCATTGCAGGTACGACAGCGTATCGGTCGCGTCTGCCGTGAAGGCGCGGTCAAATTCCGTGAGCCCGTCGACGGCGTTCAGGAAGTAGTTGATGGCGCGCGTCTCCATCTGCGCGTCGATTTCTTTGCGGATAATGGTGTCCTGCACCGAGTCCTTGACTTCGCCGATGTTGCCGCCGCCCGAGATGAGCATGACGCAGGCGAGCATAAAGCAGACGGCCGCGGTAATGATTCCCCACATCGTGCCGTTTGCCTTGCACGATTGTTTGAATAATGCCTTACTGAACATGGTTTGCTTTCTCCTTTTCGGTCAGTAGAATCTGTTTGAAATGGCGTTCGAGGGTGTAGGGAAGTTCGGAAATGAATTTCACCCGATAGTCTTTCAGCGTGTGGAGCAGGCGCGGTGTCTCCGTTGCGTTGAGACGGATGGTCACCTGGTGATAGGGCTCCTGCCGACGGATGATCTCGTATCCTTCCTTTCCGAAACGGCGGTAATCCGCGTCATCGGTGAACTCGATCTTGAATTCCTTTTGGGGTCTGTGCGTGATGGCATCCACCGAGCAGACGTCGACGATGCGCCCGTCGCTGATGAGTGCCACGCGGTCACAGGTCGTTTCGAGTTCTTCAAAACTGTGGCTGCTCATGAAGATGGTCTTGCCGCGTCGGTGTTCCTCCTTGATAATATCCAGGAAGGTCGCACGCATAAGCGGGTCCAGCCCCGTCGTCGGCTCGTCGAGCAGGATGATCGGTGCATCGTTCATGAGTGCCGCGACGAGGGCGGTCTTTTGTTTCATACCCTTGCTCATCCGTTTGAGGTTGGCGCGGGGGTCCAGCTGTAACCGTTCGATCAGGGTGTTGGCATAGCGCATATCGGTGAGCCCGAGAAATTCCGCCTGGCATTTAAGGAAGTCGATCCCCGTTTTGAGGTCGGGGAAGGCGATCTCCCCGGGGACGTAGCCGACCCCGCGGACGATCTCGCTCGCGTGCTCCCATGCGTTCAGTCCCGTGACGCACGCCTCACCTGCGGTCGGTCGGATAAAGCCCATCATCTGACGGATGGTCGTGGTTTTGCCGCTCCCGTTCGTCCCGACGTAGCCGACCATCTCCCCCTCTCCGATGGTGAGATTCAGGTTGAAGACGCCGCGCCCCCCGCCGTAGTCTTTTGTCAGTTCTTTGAGTTCAATGGCATTCATGACAGTGCCCCTCCGAAATCCCGGTCTTCACGATAGAACTTCATAAAGTAGTCTTCGAGCGTCTCCCGTTTGTTGCTGAACGATTGTACCTCCGCGTCCGCGAGGAGCGCGATGAGGGCGTTGAGATCGGCGTCCTCCACCGAGAGCCCGACGGTACAGCCGTCGCTGCCCGTCAGCGAGAGGGAAGCGATTTTTTTGCTCTCCGCGAGGAAACGGTCCCGGGCGGCGTCGCCGGCGAACACGATCGTGTAGAATTTTCGGGAGGCGTGTTTGAGATCGTCCGCGACGAACTCGGAGACGATTTTGCCGTCCCGAATGATGGCGATGCGGTCACAGGTCGAGTCAATCTCCGAGAAAATGTGGCTGGACAGCAGGATGGTCTTGCCGCGTTCCTTCTCGCGGTGGATGAGGTCGATAAAGGTCTCCTGCATGACGGGGTCAAGTCCGCTCGTAGGCTCATCGAGGATGAGCACCTCGGGATCGGACATGAAGGCAGAAACAACGGCGAGTTTCCGTTTGACGCCGAGGCTCATGCGCTTGGTCTCCCCCGCGAGCACTTTGTCGTCCAGCTCAAATAGGCTGAGCATTTCGTTCAGTCGCTCCTCGTTGTGAATGTTTTGCAGGTTTTGCATCATGGTGAGAAATTCCCGGCCGCTCAGCCCGGCGGGCAGTGCGATCTCCCCGGGAATGTAGCCGACCTTTTGAAGGATCGCGAAATAGCGGTCGAAGGTATCCTGCCCGAAAATCTGCGTCGTGCCGCTCCCCGGTTTGGAGAAGCCCATGAGATGACGGATGGTCGTGGATTTTCCCGCGCCGTTCGGGCCGAGAAAGCCGAACACCTCACCCCGGTCCACGTGCAGACTGACGTCGAACACCCCTCTGCCGAAGCCGTAGTCCTTCGTCAGATGCGAGACTTCTATGGTATGCATAGGTACTCCTTTCTTGTTGACAGTGCACGGATATGAACACTGTTGACTTTTTTGCATGAGCCGATTATAATGGAGGCAGAACGAAAAGGAAAGTACAGAAAAATGAGCAGTGTCAAAATGTGTACAATGTTCAGTTTTCTGTCCGAAAGCGACATATGAAAGCGAAAAATCTTAATAATTCCTCCAAAAAGACCGTTAAGAATATTAAAAATATCTTTGCCGAGATGCTGTCGGAGAAGAAGGAACTCGGCAAAATCTCCGTTTCGGAACTCTGCCAGCGCGCGGAGATCAGCCGCGGCACCTTTTACGCGCATTACGACGATATTTACGGCGTGGCGGAGGATTATGAGAACGAGCTCATCGACGTTTTCTTCGACAACGCGCGCCTGCTCACGCAGAAGGGACCGGAGCAGTTCGTCGATACGGTGTTTTTCTACATCCGTCAGAACAACGAAAACTATAAACTGCTCTGCCGCTCCAACGACCTGATTTTCGCGGCGAAAAAACTGACCGCCATCGCGTCGGCAAAATTTCTGGAACTGAGTTACGGTGACCCCCGTATCCGTAACCGGCAGTATATCGAACTGGAAATCAATCTGTTTCTCGACGGCCTGCTCTGCGAATACGTGCGGTATTGCCGAGGCTACGCCGAAACCACGCTGGACGATCTTTACGGATACACGAAATACTGGCTTGCCGGCTTCATCGCCCGCCGTGCGGAGCCTGCCCCGGGGGCGAACGCCTGACGGTGCCGACGGGGCACCCACAGCCACCCGCCCTCCCGAAAGACAAAATGCAAGCACACGCCGCGGCCATGCGCCGCGGCGTGTGCTTTTCGGTTTGTGCAAATGAAAATGACAGGAGTCTAATAATTTGGTAGGAAAACGGTTGCCGGGGCATGGGGCGGTACCGTCCGCCGCCGGCGGGCCGGGGTGCGTCAGAAACTGACGAGTTCGCCGTAGGCACGGACGAGGTAAGCGTCCGTCATCCCGGAGATGTAGTCGAGCACTGCCCCGAGGTAGAGGCGGCGGTCGGTCAGATCGCCGTAGATTTTGCGGTTGGCATAGCCCTCGCGCGGGCGATCGAGATACGGGTCAACGTATTTGACAAACCCGCCGAACAGCGTCGGCATCCGCTCGGCCTGCACGGGGTCGACGGCGAGATACGGCTCCCCGGTGCAGGCATCCGCCAGGGCGCGGAAGACCTCGGAAAGGACGAGGTCGGAATAGCGCAGGAACGGCTCGAAACGCGGATTGCGGTAAATATAACGGTAGTTGAGTTCTTTGGTGCGCTCCATGAGTTCCGCCGTGCGGGGGGAGAGATAAATGCCCTTTTCGGGGGAAGAACTCTCACAGATGTCGCAGATCATTTCGTGCATGATACCGGTGGTGTTCAGCGCATCGATACGGAATTCCCGTTGCAGGGCACCCAGTGCCTCGCGCCCCTCCGACCCGAGCATTCCGAGTGCATCGGCGTCCTCGATGTCCCGCCCGATGTAGGCGATCTTGTCCGCCATCTTGACGACGCATCCTTCCCACGTCGCGCTCTGCATGGCACCGGGGCGATCAAAGGTTGCGAGATCGCAGAGGGTGCCCCGCGGGTGCAGACCGTTCTCGTCCACCTCCCCGCAGTGGGAAATGATGCCGTCGCGCACGGCGTAGGTCAGGGCGAGGTTGTGCTCTACGCGATACGGGTCTTCCAGCAGTTCGATGTCGTCCGCAAAGTGCAGTCCGTTTTTCTCGTGCCAGAAGCCGATGCCCAGTGCCTCACGCGAGAGGCGGTCGAGGATCTGCTCGCCCCTGTGCCCGAACGGGGGATGCCCGAGGTCGTGCCCGAGGGCGATGGCACGCGTCAGATGCACGTTCAGCCCCAGTCGCTCCGCAATCGTGGTGCTGACCGACTCCACGTGCAGTACGTGTTCCATGCGCGTGCAGATATGGTCGTTTTCCACGTGGGGGAAGACCTGCGTCTTGTGTTTCAGCCGGCGGAACGCCGACGCGTGCAGGATGCGCGTGTAGTCGCGATAGAAACAGTCGCGCAGGGAGTCCCGCTCGTAAAGCGGCTGTTCTCTTGCCGTCAGGGCTTCGTAATGCGGGGTGCCCGGGACCGTGGCGACCCGCGTGAATTTCGGTGTATCCATCGTCTGATCCTTTCCTTTTCTTTATTGTAGCACAACGCGGGCGACTTGAAAAGAGGGCGCGTGCCGCTCCGCAAAGCAGGGGATGCCGCGCGGCGGCGACGGAGGCGGTGCAAGGCGGAGGACGCCGTGCGGCGGGAAATCGGAGCAGGCCGACACCCACCCGACCCAGGAAACGGGTGTCGGCAGTGTATTTTTGCGTGTCGGGCGGGGGGTTTTGTGTAAATTGGGATAAAAATCTCTGTTTTCTGCCTCTAAAATTTCAAAACCGAGCATTTTTGCTGTTGCAATGGGCGGGAAGGAATGGTATACTGGTATCATCAAGAGAAAAACGCCCGCGGGCGGGGAGGAACCGGCAATGAGTACCGTTTCATATATGATCGACGGAGACCTTTTGGAAAAGCAGGAAGTGCGCGAGGGGACGCGACCGACCCCGCCCACGCCCCCCGAGCGGGAGGGCTTCGATTTCGTCGCGTGGGAGGGGCTCCCCGAGGCGATGCCTGCGGAGGATGTGGAAGTGCACGCCGTGTATGCGCCGGATTCCTTTACGCTGACGGAATTGGTGGATGACGCCCTCTGGCAGACTTACGAACTTTCGAGCGGGGCGGATCTGACCGCGCTCCCTCTGCCGGAGAAGGAAGGCTATACGTTCAGCGGCTGGGTGAAGAAGTATAAGAAAATGCCCAAGTCCAACCTTACGCTGCGCGGGAGCTTCAAGATTAACCGTTACCGTCTCACCTTTATCCTGGATGACGAGATGACGTTTGAGCGTTTGGTCGAATTCGGTGCGCCGCTCGACTTCATCGTCGCCCCCGAGTGGGACAACCATACGTTCAGCGGATGGGGCAATATCCCAGAGACGATGCCCGCACGGGACCTGACGTTCCGCGGCGGTTTCCGCCTGAATTCGCATACGCTGACGTACGTGCTGGAAGGGGAGCCGTTCGAGACGGCGGTATTGCCGTTCGGCACCGAGATCAAGCCGGCGGCCGTGCCGCCGCGCACGGGGTACGTGTTCAGCGGCTGGCGCGGTTTGCCCAAGACCATGCCCGACGAGGACGTCACGATCGAGGGGAAATTCTATCAGCGGAAATATAAAATCAGTTTTATGGTGGACGGCAAGAAGTTCGCCTGGGAGACGCTGCCGGAGGGAGATGCGATCGTCCCGCCCGACGCACCGATCAAGCGCGGGTACGTGTTCCGCGAGTGGGTGGGGCTGCCTGCCGTCATGCCCGATCGGGATCTCTCGGTAGACGCCGCGTTTGACGAGGCACAGGAGGCGTAACCGATGGCGGAAAAAAGCAACGAAGTGTGCCTCCGGCGTCTGACCTACTGCATCGACGGGGTACCCTGCTACGCCGAGATGGTGGAGAAGGGGACGCGTCTGACGGGGCTCCCGAAACCCACAAAGCCCGGGTGTACGTTCGGCGGCTGGGGCGAGGTCCCCTCGCGTATGCCGGGGCATGACCTGACCCTGGACGGGCATTTTGTGGAGAATACGTACCGCGTCGTTTTTGTCTGCGGCGTGGAGCAGTACGGCGTCTCCGAGCAGGCTGCCGGAACGCCCCTGAAAGCACCGCCGGCCCCGGAAAAAGAGGGTTATGAATTCGGCGGATGGTCAGGTTTTACAGGCACCGCCCCGTTTGAGAACACGACGTACGAGGCCATCTTCACGCCGCGTACCTACCGCGTGACCTACGTCATCGACGATGCCGTCCGTTTCCCGTTCTCCGTGGCGTACGGTGCCCCGGTGCCGCGGCTCGACCCGCCGGCAAAGCGCAATTACGTGTTCAGCGGTTGGGGCGACGTCCCGGAGACCATGCCGGCGCAGGACCTGACCATCTGCGGCAATTTCTCCGAAAAACTGTACACGCTTTCCATGGTTGTGGACGGCGAGGTGTTTCTCGAAAAGCAACTGCCGGTCGGTGCGCCCGTCGATAAAAAGGTCAAGCCTCAAAAGGAGGGTTACTATTTCAGCGGTTGGCGCAAACTGCCGGCCAAAATGCCGGCGCAGGACGTGACGGTCGTCGCTTCCATGTATCCGGCACGCTACAAGATCGATTATTTCCTCGGTGAGGAACTCTACCGCACGGTTTACTACCCCTTCGGGGAGAGCATCGCGGCACCGACACCGGAGTACGGGGACGATATGCTGTTCGGCGGCTGGGACTCCCTGCCGGAGACGATGCCCGCGCGTGACCTCGTGGTGCACGGCGCGGTGACGCCGCGCCTTTACAGCCTGACTTTCCGCGCGGACGGCAGGATGCTCGCACGCGTGGAATTGCCCGCCGGGGCACCGATCCCGCAGGACGTGGAGGTGCCGTCGAAGACCGGCTACGCCTTCTGCGGCTGGCAGGATGCCCCTACCGTGATGCCGTCCGGAGATCTGGACCTGGAAGCCGTGTATGCGGCGGTGAAGGCAAAGTACATCTTCATGATCGATGACGAGATTTACGCCGAGGAGGCACCGGGAGAGGGCGATGCCCTGACGATGCCGGTACCGCCCCCGCGGGACGGCGTGCCGTTCGGCGGCTGGGACGCCATGAAACTCGATCCGCGTACGGGGATTACCACCTTCACCGGCACTTACGGCAAGCAGGCGGCCTACACGCTGACCTGGGCGGTGCGCGGCGAGGTCATTAACCGGCGCCGTGTCGCGGCGGGGACGCCGCTCTCGGCACCGACACCCCCGCGCCGCGAGGAATACGAGTTTCTCGGGTGGGAGGATTATCCCGATCTGATGCCGGAGCGCGATCTGCGTATCGAGGGGCGCGTGCGCCTGCTCCACTACCGCTTGCAGTTCATCGCGGACGGGGAAGTGCTGTATTCCATGTCGCTCGACGAGGGCGGCGAGATTTCCTGCCCCGCCGTTGCGCCGCGCAGTGGTTTCACCTTCGCGGGGTGGCAGGACGTGCCGAAGACCATGCCGGCGCACGACCTGGATATTTACGGGAGTTTTATCCGCAATTCCTATCGGGTGATCTGGCGCGTGGACGGAGAGACCGTCGCGGAGGAGACGTTACCCTTTGAGGCACCGCTCACCCCACCCGATATCCCGCTTGTAAAAGATGAAAAATATCCGTTCATGGGGTGGTCGGAGATGCCCGCTACCATGCCCGATCATGACGTCACGACGGAGGGCGGTTACGCCGATACCGTGTGCGTCATGTCCGTTTACGTCAACGGCGTGGAGACGGAGACGCGCCGTGCGCGCGTCGGTGACCCGGTCGTGCTGCCCGACATCCCGTCCGAGCCGGGCGAGACGTTTGCCTGGGATAAAGTCCCCGAGACTTATCCCGAGGGGCGCACGGAGGTCCACGGCGGCCATATCGCGATCCCCTACACGGTGCGGTACTATTCCAAGGGTGTGCTCCTCGGCGAGGAGACTTATCACCTCGGCGAGGCAATCCAACCGCGCATCGAGGTTCCGAAACAGGACGGCGTTTTCCGCGCGTGGGAGGGACTGCCCGAGGTAATGCCGGCGGAGAACCTCTCGGTGGAGGCAACCTTCGCGACGCGTACCTATCACGTGACTTTTATGCTCGAAAACCGTCTCTATACGGAGGCGGACGTTCCCGCGGGTGCGCCGACCCCGAATCCGGAGGTACCGGAGAAGGACGGTTACCGCTTTGACGGCTGGCGTAACTACGTCAGTGTGATGCCCCCCTACAACTTTACGGCCTATGGCACCTATTGCCAGCAGAAATACGTCGTGACCTACGTATCCGGCGGGGAAGTGCTGGCAAAGCAGGAATATGCCTTCGGTGCACAGATCCTGCCGCCTGCCGCCCCCTTGCGCGAGCACTATGAATTCCGCGCGTGGGAGGGGTTGCCCCCCGCCATGCCCGCGCATGACCTCATGGTCAGTGCCCGCTACCAGGGGCAGTTGTTCCGTGTCTCGTACCTGATCGACGGGAGTCTCGTCTCTTTCCGCGACGTGGAACTCGGGAGCCGTATCACGCCTCCCGAGGCACCCCCGCGCGAGGGTTTCGTTTTCTCGGGGTGGAAGAACCTGCCCGAGTTTATGCCGGAGCACGAGCTCATCGTCACCGGCGAATACGAAGAACGCTCGCATACGGTGACCTACAAGGTCGGCGGCATCATTTATCATATCGATACCTACGACGCCGGGGCGAAGATTACGCCCCCCGAGGCACCGGAGCATGAACACGAGACCTTTGTCCGTTGGCGCAACTTTACGGACACGATGCCGGACTACGATTTCACCTGCGTCGCGGAGTACAGCGAAGCATACGGGCATTACTCCTTCGTTTTGGAGGGAGACGTGCTCGCCGAGGGCGTGTCGCGCAAGGGCGAGACGCTCACCCCGCCGGAGGTACCGCACCGCAGCGGTTTTGCGTTCCAGGGATGGAACGGTTTTACCGGCATTATGCCCGGGCAGGACGTCGTGTACATCGGCGGCTTTGTGACGGATACCTTCAAGGTGTTTTACCGCCTGGACGGCGAACTGTACCACGAGGACGGTTACAACGAAGGGGATACCGTTTATCCCGCCGATCCGCCCGAGAGGGACGGTTTCCATTTCAGCGGGTGGAGCAAGATCCCGACGGTGATGCCCGCCGACGACGTGGAAGTCACGGGGCGTATGATCCCGGAGAAGTTCCGACTGACCTATATTGCGGGCGGTACGACCATCTACGATGCCATGACCGACTGCGGGACGCCGCTGGGGCTCATCAGCGGGCCCGAGATCCACGGTCTGACCTTCAACGGCTGGCAGGATGAGCCGGATCGGATGCCGCCTTGCGCGCTCACCGTCACGGGGACCTATCTGCCGTGCGAGCCGCAGTATCTCGGCATTGCCGCAGGGGACGTCACGGAGTCGAACGTCGTGCTCAAATCGCCCCCCGTGGCACCGAACGGGATGGCGTTCGTGTTCGGGAGCAGTCTCAGGATCCTCATCGACGATATTTGCTACCCCGTCGCCGGGTCGCAGAACTGCATGACCAACGGCAGAGTGTTTGATTTCGGCGGACTCTGCAATGCCATCCGTCGCACTTACCGCAAGTACGGTCTGCCGAAACGTAAACTGCAACTCGTTGTCTGCGACGGCTTTGAGACGGATCAGATTTTCGACACGCGCCCGATGCCGCTCGAAACGCTCAGCCGCGCCGCCGTCGAGATTTTCCCGCAAAACCCGTACGGCGAGAACGCCAAGTACCAGTTCTTCAAGATGTCGGAGAACAAGGCGGTGGGGACGGATCGTATGCTCGTCTCCATGGTGGATAACGCCGCTTGCGGCACTCTCGCCGCCGCCTTCAAGCGCGCCGGTGTCACGGTGTCGGGGGCGTCGTCCCTGGTCGGTGCCCTCACGCGGTACCTGCAACTCAATAAAAAGATGGTCCGCGAGAAGAACCAGCTCTGCGTTTTCTATCTGCCGAATGCGGTGATTGCAGAACTCATGATCGGCGGGCAGGTCGCCTATATCGCGCGCAATCGTCTGCCCTATGCCGACCGCAGATTCCCGGTCAGGGAAGAGACACAGCACGTGCTCGGTATGCTTGCCTCGTACGCCGAGAGCATCGGATTTTTGCAGCCGATTCACCTCGTGCTCACGGGCGGGATCGATCGCACGCACGCACGCGAGGCACAGAGATGCGTGGCACAGATCCTGCGTGACATCGCGCACACCTCGCGCACCGGGGTCTTCGGCGGCACGCGCTTCAAACGTCCTGCACTGGCGAGCCTCGGCTTTGCCCACACCGAAAACCGCACAAAATGATCCGAAAAACGCCCCCCGGCAAAGTTTTTGCCGGTGGGCATATTAAAACGGGGAGGAGCCGTGTTTTTCGGCTCCTCCCCGCATTTTCTCCGTGTCAGATCTGGCGTTGCGTGGATTTGTATTCGTCGAAGAAACGGAAGTAGGGACACTCCCGGGAGCCGCCGTAGGACATATGCTCCACCTCGTCTTCGTCGAGATTTTGTTCACAGGAGTAGAGGTCCAGTTCTTCGTCGTACCGATAGAATTCGCAGTCCTCACAGCGTACCGCATGCTTTTTGCAACGATAATCCATCGCGTGCCTCCTCGTTTCCCGTATTCGGAGGCACCGCCCGAGGGGGCCCCCGTCAACTATATGATAGCACAACCGCCGCAAAAAATCAAGGTCGTATGCACGCGCGCGCACCCCTTGACAAAACGGTAAACTATGATAAAATATAATGATGTGAAAGAAGGCTCGCGGATGCGGGCAAAACCGAGATACGGAAAGTGGGAGTGACGGCATGGCAGAAGAGACGAAAAGCAAGAGAAAAGCCGAAGACTACGGTGACCAGAGCATCACTTCGCTCAAAGGTGCCGATCGCGTCAGAAAGCGTCCGTCCGTCATTTTCGGCTCGGACGGGCTGGACGGGTGTGAGCACTCGTTTTTTGAGATTCTCGCCAACGCGGCGGACGAGGCGCGCGCGGGCTACGGTGACAGGATCGTCGTCACCGCCTTCCGTGACCACTCCATCGAGGTGGAGGACTACGGCCGCGGCGTGCCGCTCGGGTATAACGAGAAAGAGGGCCGCTGGAACTGGGAACTCGTGTTCTGCGAGTTATATGCCGGCGGTAAGTACGATACCAACTCGGCGGACGCCGCCTATAAGTTTTCTCTCGGGCTGAACGGGCTCGGTGCCTGCGCGACGCAATACTGCTCCGAATATATGACGGTTGCTTCCTATTCGCCGAAAAAGCGTGAAGTGTCCGAGATCGACTTCGCGTTCGGTGAGCCGCAGGGGGAACTCCGCGTGCGGCCCTATGACGCGCGGGAAAAGAAAAAACAGGGTACCATCATCCGGTGGAAACCCGATAAGCAGGTCTTTACCGATATCCGCATCCCGCTCGAATTCTACGATGCGACCCTGCGCCGTCAGGCGGTCGTTAACGCAGGCGTGCACTTCATCTTCCGCGCCGAGAACGAGAGCGGAAAGTTTGACGAGACGGAATATTACTACGAGCGCGGGGTTGCCCAGTACGCCGAGGAGATGGCGGGGGTGGACTCCATGGGGTCACCCGTCTTCTGGCATATGGCGGATCAGCGCGGCAGGGATTCCGACGATCGTGAGGAATACACCGTGCGGGCGGACATCGCGTTCTGCCCCATGCAGCGCAACGGCCGTTCGGAGTATTTCCATAATTCCAGTTACCTGGAATACGGCGGATCGCCCGATAAGGCGACGCGCGTCGCCTTTACCTACGCGGTGGACAAGTACCTCCGGTCGCAGAACAAGTATAACAAGAATGAGTCCAAAGTGACCTTTGCCGATATTGCGGACTGCCTGTTCATCGTCATCAGTTCGGCATCGACGGTCACCTCGTACGAAAACCAGACCAAGAAGGCGATCAGCAACGCCTTCATCCAGCGTGCCCTGACCGATTTCATGAAGCAGCAGCTGGATTACTACTTCACCGAGAACTCTGCCGCCGCGCAGTTTGCGAACGCCGTGCTCGTCAATAAGCGCGCGCGCGAAAAGGCGGAAGTCACGGTCATTGACATCAAGAAGAAACTCGCCGGCGGCTCGGGCGATTCCGCCCTCTCCCGCGTCGAGAAGTTTGTCGCCTGCCGCTCCAAAGACCCGAGCCTGCGGGAGTTGTATATCGTCGAGGGCGATTCCGCCCTGACGTCCTGCAAACTCGGCAGAAATGCGGAATTCCAGGCAATCATCCCGGTGCGCGGTAAAACGCTGAACTGCCTCAAAGCCACCTACGACCGTATTTTCGAGAGCCCGATCATCGTCGATCTGCTCCGCGTCATCGGTTGCGGGGTGGAACTCGATCGCAAACTCATCAAGGGGGATATCTGCCCTTTCAATCCGGATGCCCTGCGGTGGTCGAAGATTATCCTGTGTACGGATGCGGACGAGGACGGGTTCCAGATCCGCACGCTGCTCCTGACGCTTTTCTACCGCCTGCTTCCGACGCTCCTCGCACGGGAAAAGGTGTTTATCGCGGAGTCCCCTCTGTTTGAGATCACCTCCGGGGACGAAACGTATTTTGCATACAACGAGCCGGAGAAAGCGGAGATTTTGCGCCAGCTCGGCAACCGTCGCTATACGCTCCAACGTTCCAAGGGGCTGGGCGAAAACGAGCCCGAGATGATGTGGCAGACGACCATGAATCCCGCGACCCGACGCCTCATCGCCGTAACTCCCGCCGACGCGGTCGAAACGGCGCGGATGTTCGATACCCTCCTCGGTGACGCGCTCCAAGAACGCAAACAGTTCATCGCGGAGAACGGTGCCCGCTACCGTGCGGATGCGGATGTCTGATACCGAACAAAACTACGAATTTTAATTTGAGAGGTAACGATCAATGGACAAAAAACTGGTACCTTTGAAAAACTTTAAGGGTGTGGAGGGGCCCCTCCTCACCATCGTCATGGACGGCGTTGGCCTCGCCCCCGCGAATGCGGCGAATGCCGTCGCTGCCGCCCATACCCCGACGCTGGACCGTCTCATGCGGGATTATCCGATGGTTGCCTTGCGCGCACACGGCACCGCGGTCGGGCTCCCGAGTGACGACGATATGGGGAACTCCGAGGTCGGGCATAACGCCATCGGTGCGGGGCAGGTCTTCGCCCAGGGGGCGAAACTCGTCTCCCAGTCCATCGAGAGCGGAAAAATCTTCGAGAGCCGCGCATGGGGGGAGATTGTCGGGAACGTCAAGGAGCATAACAGCACGTTGCATTTTCTCGGGCTCTTCTCGGACGGGAACGTGCATTCGCACATCGACCATCTGAAAGCCCTGATCCTGCGTGCCAAGGCGGACGGTGTGCACCGTGTGCGCGTCCACATCCTGCTGGACGGCCGTGACGTCGGTGAGACGAGTGCGCTTGATTACGTCCTGCCGTTTGAGGATTTCATGGCAGGGCTCCGCGCGCCCGATTTTGACATCTGCATTGCCTCCGGCGGCGGACGGATGCAGATCACGATGGACCGTTACGAAGCCAACTGGGGCATGGTGGAACTCGGTTGGAAGACGCACGTACTCGGCGAGGGCCGCACGTTTGCGAGTGCCGCGGAGGCAATCGAGACGTATCGGAATGAATATAAGGTCATCGACCAGGATCTCCCGCCGTTCGTCATCGCGAAGGACGGGAAGCCGGTCGGCACCGTCGAGGACGGCGACTCCGTCGTGTTCTACAACTTCCGCGGTGACCGCGCCATTGAGATCTCCAAGGCGTTCGAGGGCGGTGCGGACTTTGCAAAGTTCGACCGCGTCCGTGTGCCGGCGGTCAAGTATGCCGGTATGCTGGAATATGACGGCGACCTCCACGTGCCGAGCCGTTACCTCGTCAACCCGCCCGAGATCACCAACACCCAGAGCGAATACCTGGTCGGGACGGGCGTGCCGGAACTCGCCATCTCCGAGACGCAGAAGTTCGGTCACGTGACCTACTTCTGGAACGGTAACCGCTCCGGTAAATTCTCCGAAGAACTGGAAACCTATATTGAGGTGCCCTCCGACGTGGTGCCCTTTGAGCAGAGACCGTGGATGAAGTGCGCCGAGATCACCGATAAACTCATTGATTGCCTGCGTAGCGGTAAGTACCGTTATCTGCGCGTCAACTTCCCGAACGGGGATATGGTCGGGCATACGGGCTCCTTCCTCGCGACCGAGTGCTCCATGGAGGCACTGGATCTCCAACTGGCACGGCTCCTCGCCGTCGTGGATGAGTTGCACGGTGCCGCCATCATCACCGCCGACCACGGTAATGCCGACGAGATGTACGAACTGGATAAGAAGACCAAGGAGCCCAAAATGAAGAACGGGCACCCGGTCGCCAAGACCTCGCACACCCTCAACCCCGTCCCCTGCATTATCTATGATAACTTCACCGCGGGTGCTTACACCGTCAAGGCACAGAAACCCACCTTCGGGCTTTCCGACATCGCCGCGACGACGGTCAACCTCCTCGGTTATGAGGCACCGTCCATGTGGGATGAGTCGCTCATCGAGGTCAAGTAACGGCACCGCGGGCGGAAACACCGAAACATTCCGAAACGGTTGAGAATTCCGAAGGATTGTAACAACAACGAAGGTGTCGGCCGACCCCAAAGATAACGGGTGGTCTGACGGCCCCCAAAGATAATGAAGGCATCCGACGGATCCCGTCAAAACATCGCAGAGCCCCACCCCGGCCCGACCGGGGTGGGGCTCTGTATGGAAAGGGAGGGACGGTCCCGGGGCTGTGGCGGGACTGTCGGGGTGCCGGTTGACGGCCCGCCGCGCCGTCGGTATGCCCGCGGGCGGTACTGCCCCGATCCCCCTCCGTTGCCCCGCGCCGGGGATGGCATCTACCCGGTTTTGGCTTTTCCCACGCCCGATGTCCGTTACGGACGGGTCCGTCCGAAAGACTCCGCGTATCGTGTTCCTCACGGATGAAGACAACGGGGCGTTGCCGATAAAACTCGGCAACGCCCCGTCTCGATATAACGGTGACTCAATCCTTCGGCACTTCGCGGAAAAGATTGAAGCGGAACAGTTTGGTTTCATCCTCGGGCAGCTCGCATTGGAGCGTCGCCTCGGCGATAATGCCGCCTTTGATCAGGGCGGTCAGACCGACGATGGCAGAGAGACGGGACTTCAAGTTGAAGCAATCTCCCTCCTTGGTTTTCAGATACACATTCCCTTTGCATTTTTCCACCGTGCGAATAAACTCCGCTACATCGATATCATGCAGTTTCATATCCGGACACATATGCAATATCTCCTCTCTTTCTTTTTTCATGTTAAGTATATGCCATTTCTATCCAAAGCACAAGAGGCAAACGGACGAATTACACAAAAGAATACACATATTTTTGTTCAATATGACTAAATTCTTCCGTACAGTTCCATCCATCCGCGCAGACGACGCCAGTTGACCCCCGCGAGTTGCTCCTCGGTCGTGCGCCACGCCCAGTTGCCCTCTGCCCGTCCGGGTGTGTTCATGCGGCAGTCGGAGCCGTAGCGGAGCAGATCCTGGAGCGGGAAGATGACGAGCCCCGCGTGCGAGGCAAGCATGGTTTTGAGCACGTGGTCGTAGCAGGCGTCCCATTTTTCACCCTCGTAGTTGCAGTAGGCGAGGATGCGGCGTCGCGTCGCTTCATCCTGTTCCCACATATAGCCGAGCAGCGTGTTGTTGTCGTGCGTGCCGGTATAAGCGACGAGGTTTTCGGGGTAGTTATAGGGCAGGTGCGGTGACTTCGGGTCGCCGAAGAACGCGAACTGAAAGACACCCATGCCGGGGAAACCGCTGTACCGGATGAGTTCCCGCACGTCGTCCGTGACGTCGCCGAGGTCCTCCGCGATGAGCAGTCGGTCGCCCGCCGCCTCACGGAGGGCACGGATGAAGGGCTTTCCGGGGCCCCGCCTCCATTTACCTTCCTTGGCGGTCTTGGCGTCCGCGGGTACCTCCCAGTAGCTTTCCAAGGCGCGGAAGTGGTCGATCCGCACGCCGTCAAACCAGTTGAACAGGGCTTCGATACGGGCGCGCCACCAGGCATAGCCGTCCTTCGCCATCTCGTCCCACCGGTAGAGCGGGTTGCCCCAGAGTTGCCCGTCCTTGGCAAAATAGTCGGGCGGTACCCCCGCGACGTGTTTCGGGTGCCCTTTGGTGTCGAGGTCAAACAGGTGCGGGTGTGCAAAGACGTCGGCACTGTCGTAGGAGACGTACATCGGTACGTCCCCGATGATCGATACCCCCCGCTCGTGCGCGTAGGCACGGATCTCTGCCCACTGGCGGAAGAATTCGTACTGGATGAAACCCCAGGCGAACAGTTCTTCCTCGTCGGGCACGAGGTCGCGCCAGTCGCACCAGGCGGTGTTCCCGTTCTTACGGCGCAATGTCATGTAGCGGCAGTATGCCGCAATCTCGGGGTGACCCGCGAGGAATTCCGTCACGGCACCGCGCACCTTGACGCGCCCCGCGGCGCGGAAAAGCAGGTCGAGCCGCTCCGTTTCGAGCCGTCGGAACTCGCAGGAATAGGGCGTCTTTTGCCGTGCCCCGTCCAGTTCCTCCCGTGTGAGGAGCCCCGCCCGCATCAGGGGGCGCAGGTCGATGAGATAGTAGTTGCCCGCGAATGCGGAATAGGATTTGTAGGGGGAGAAGAATTCGTCCGGCTGTGAGAAGGGGAGGACCTGCCAATAGGTAAAGCCCCCGTCGGCGAGACGGTCGATGAAGCGTTTTGCTTCGTCCCCGAAGCCACCGATGCCGTATCCGCCCGGTAGCGAGGTGATATGCAGGAGTACGCCCGCGGCGCGTTTCATAGGTTCTGTTCCTTTCGGCTCTGACTGTATATAGTATAATGGATGTTCGGCGCGGTGGCAAGAGTTTTTTCGGCAGATTTCGGCAGGGGCCGCCCCGGCGCGTACACTTTCCCCGGCGGAGCTATTGACAAACCGTCCGTCTCTGTGTAAAATCATATTAGTATGAATTTCATATAAATCATTTTTATTGCTACGAAAAGGAGAAACAAATGCTGGGTACGGACGGTAAGTATATATTCGGTACGGCGAAGGTGGGGGAACGCGGGCAGATCGTCATCCCGAAAGAGGCACGGGAGGTCATGGGGATCCATCCGGGTGATACGCTCCTCATCCTCGGGGATGAAAAGCAGGGCCTCGCCATCGTCAATCTGAATTCGGAGGCACTTGCCCGCCTGACGGCGGAGGAAGGAAACGACAAATGAAGGAGTTGACCGGAGAATACGCCATCGAGACGCACGGGCTCACCAAGCAGTTCGGAGACGTCCGGGCGGTAGACGGGCTGGATCTCTCGGTGCGCCGCGGGGAGTTGTTCGCGCTCCTCGGGGTGAACGGTGCCGGGAAGACGACGACGATACGGATGCTCACGACGCTCGCCCGTCCGACGGCGGGCACGGCACGCGTATGCGGCTACGACCTGCTGACGGAAAGTCGGGAGGTCAAACGCGTGAGCGGTATCTCGCCGCAGCAGACCGCCATTGCACAGGGGCTGACCGTGCGGGAAAACCTGATGCTTATGACCCGCCTGTTCGGTGCGACCACCGCCGAGGCAAAGGAGCGGACGACGGCACTCCTCGCCGCACTGTCCCTTGACGACGTGGCGGAGCGGCGCGCCAAGGTGCTCTCCGGCGGGTACCAGCGTCGCCTGTCGATCGCGCTCGCACTGGCCTCCGACCCGGAGGTGCTGTATCTTGACGAGCCGACGCTCGGGCTGGACGTGCTCGCCCGGCGGGAACTCCGGCACCTGATCAGCCGGTTGCGCGGTGAAAAGACCATCGTCCTGACGACACACTATCTGGAAGAGGCGGAGGCACTCTCCGACCGCGTCGGTGTCATGGCGGGCGGTCGCCTGCTTGCCGTCGATACGCCCGACGGGCTCAAAAGAACGGCCGGGTGTGACAATTTTGAAGATGCGTTTATCCGGCTTGTGGGCGGGGAGGTAGAAGCATGAGAGGTCTGTATTTCGGCGGGAGGGTGACGCGGGAACTCCTGCGGGATCCGCTCAGTTATATTTTCTGTCTTCTGACGCCGATGGGGATGCAACTGATGTTCTTCATCATCTGGTCGAATGTGCCGGAGGCGGGGAGAGCCGACATGGAGATTTTCCGTGCCGACACGCTTGCTCCGGGGATCGCGTATTTCGGGTTTTCTTTCGTGATGTTGTTCGGCTCGCTCCTGCTCTCGCGGGACCGGTCCACCGCTTTCCTGACGCGGTTGTACGCGACGCCGATGACGGCGGCGGATTTCCTCCTCGGATACGCACTCCCGCTCTTCGTGCTCGGGATTGGGCAGATGGTCCTGACCTTTTCCTTTGCCGCCATCCTCGGTGCCGTCGGCGGGACGCCCCTTTCCTTTGCCGGGGTACTGCGGTCGGCAGTCGCACTGCTGCCGTCGCTCGTGCTCTTTGTCGGGGTGGGGCTCCTGTTCGGCGCGCTTCTTTCGGAGAATGCCGCACCCGGGCTCGTCTCGGTCGTCATCACGCTCTCCGGCGTGCTCGGCGGTGTATGGATGCCGCTGGAAACGATGCCGAAACTGGAACGCGTTTTCTCCGCTCTGCCGTTTCTGCACGGCGTGCGGCTCGCGCGCGGTGCCTATCGGGGAGGTGCCGAGCATTTCGGGCTCCACCTTGCGGTTTCACTCGGAAGTGCCGTCCTCGCGGCGTCGCTCGCCGTCTTTGCCATGCACCTCGCACGCAAGCGCGAGACACGGTGACCCGGGCACTCCGCCGGTCGCCTTTGCACCACAATTCCATATATCGAAAGGCGGCGGCTCCCGGGAGCCGCCGCTTGATTTTATGCCCATCAGAGATCCGTCGTGCCGCGGAAACATTCCGACACCTCCCAGGTGACGGTGAGGCGGAGATTCGGAGACACGGTGATCTGGAACGCCTCGCCGGGGAGAACGATGGGGTGTGGGGTGCAGAAGTCCAGCCGCCCGCAGATTGCCCCGGCGACGACCGCCGCCGATGCGAGCACGGTCCCGTCCGCCTCGCGGCTGCGTAAAAGCACGCGGGGGGCGAGGGGATCCTCCGTGACGTAAAGGACGCTCACGGGGACGGAGAAAACGCGGAGCAGACTACCCGGTTTCGGCGGGACCTGCCCCTTTCCCGTGAGCACCGCGACCGGCATCCCCCCGATGCCGACGACTGTCAGGCGGCAGTCGGCACCTCCGACGGTGATGGGGCGATCACGCACGAGCCCCGTCATTGTGGCGGAGTAGCGGGAGGTGTCGAGGGTAGGAAAGCCGCCCTCGCCCGTGACGCCCCACGCGGCACCGCCGCGCGTTTCGAGACGGATGCGGTGCGGGGTACCGCGCTCCGTCATGCAGAACTCCGTCAGATTGACACGCGCCGTGTCATAGAGAAATTTTGCCCCCGCGAGGACGGCACCGCGCGGGGCGGGGATCTGCCCGCCCGACGGCGAAAAGCAGTAGAGGACAGGGTCCTCCCCGTCGTTTGTGCGTAAGAGCAGGATGCCGTCCGCGCCGATGCCGCTCTCGGGGGCGGCGAGGTGCCGCGCGAGCGCGGCGGGGTCGGTCTCCCGCGTGTCGCCGAGGCAGAGATAATCCCGGCCGCAAGCATGAAGTTTCCGGAACGTGACCGTCATATTCTGCCCCCCTTTTTCGGATACTGCTTTATTCTATGCGGCGGGGTGGTTGTCTTAAACATAAAAAACGCCGTGCGCGCGGCGCACGGCGTGAAGAGGGGCAAACCAATCGTTACGACGGGGGATGCGGTGGGAACGAGAAATCGCCCGCGGTCACGTGAGAGGATGCTCCGCGAGGTAGGTGAGTAGGGCCCCACGCTCGTTTGCCACCGCCCCGTCCATGACGGCGTCGAGCAGATGGTGCAGGGCGTCCCCGAGTTCGTGCCCGCGGTAGCCGGTGCACTCGGTCAGGTCCCGCCCGTTCACGGCGAGATCCGCTATGCGGAAACAGGCACCGGCGGCGACGAGTGCCTCTCCGCGCGCCCGCGCCGTACGGATTTGTTTCGCAGTCTCCGCGATGACGGGATTTTCCGTGTTCTGCGCCGCGTTGTCAGCGGCACGGAGGTCACAGAGGGAGAGAAAATTCTCATACCCGATCTCGGAGAGGAGCCGCAGAATCCGGGCGTCGCTCGGTCCGAAACGATCGTCGTGCAGGCGGACGAGCAATACCGCCCGCTCACGGCTTTTACGGTCGAATTTGAGTTCTCTCATGCGTAGATCGAGTGCTTCCGCGCCGATCGCCGGATGCCCGTAAAAATGATCCTGACCGCTGTGGTCGGTCGTCCTCACGAGCGGTTTTCCCACGTCGTGATACAACCCCGCGAGCCGCAGGACCGGATCCTCCGGCAGTGCCGCGACAACGCGCACGGTGTGCTCCCATACGTCGAAGAGGTGATAGGGCGTGCGCTGGGGGTACCCGAAGGTGCGGGCAATCTCCGGCAGGCAGACGGCGAGGATGCTTGCATATCGGCGGAGCACCCCCGCGGCGGCTTTGCCCGTGAGCAGTTTCATGAGTTCCTCGCGCACCCGCTCCCCGGAAAC
The DNA here is from genome assembly GCA_934432675.1 of uncultured Eubacteriales bacterium. Classification (GTDB taxonomy): domain Bacteria; phylum Bacillota; class Clostridia; order Oscillospirales; family CAG-272; genus UBA1740. The sequence goes on from CAKRYT010000003.1 coordinate 58,562, forward strand.
GCGTGCGAGCAGATCTCTCTTTTCCTCGGCGGCGGTGGCGGTATCCGCCTCCACGGTAAAGCCGAGGACGGAGGCAAAGCGCAGGGCACGCAGGATGCGCAGGGCATCCTCCTCGAAACGGCGGGCCGGGTCACCGACGGCGCGGATGATACCCGCGTCAATATCCGCCCTGCCGCCGAACGGGTCCACGTAGCCGATCCCGGGGGCGTAGGCAATGGCGTTCATGGTGAAATCGCGCCGTGCAAGGTCTTCACGCAGTGACCGTGTGAAGGTGACGCTGTCCGGGTGGCGGTGGTCGCGATAGTCGCCGTCCACCCGATAGGTAGTGATCTCGACGGGGTCGCCTTGCAGCAGGACCGTGACGGTGCCGTGCCGGATCCCCGTCTCCACGACGCGACAGCCGTCAAAGACCGCCTCCACCTCCTCCGGGGTGGCAGAGGTCGTCATGTCGTAATCGTGCGGGGTAACGCCGCGCAGGGCATCTCGCACGGAGCCGCCGACGATATAGGCTTCATACCCGGCGGATTGCAGTTTTTTCAGTGCCGATTCGATACTCCCCGGCAGGGTCATGGGGGTGCTTTCCACCATCGGTCAGACTCCTTCTCTTTCAGTAGTTTTATTGTAGCACGCCGAGCGGCATATGTCAAAGAAAACGGCAAAAACGTCGCCTGCTCTTGTTTTTCGTGCGCGCGCTGTGTTACAATACAAAGGAATCAGAACGGAGGCGTTTTATGTCAATTCGTGAGGAATCGCTGAAAAAACACTATGAATGGCAAGGCAAGATCGAGGTCGTTGCCCGTTGCCCGATCAAAACGCGGGAGGATCTCTCCCTCGCCTATACCCCCGGCGTGGCAGAGGCGTGCCTGAAAATACGGGACAACCCCGAGGAATCCTACGCCCTGACCCGTCGTAAAAATCTCGTGGCGGTCATCACCGACGGCTCTGCCATCCTCGGGCTCGGCGACATCGGCCCCGAGGCGGGGATGCCCGTCATGGAGGGCAAATGCGCTCTCTTCAAGACCTTCGCCGATGTGGATGCTTTCCCGCTCTGCATCGGGACCAAAGACGTGGAGGAACTGGTGCGGACAATTTATCTTTTGTCCGGCTCTTTCGGGGGGATCAACTTGGAGGACATTGCCGCGCCGCGCTGTTTCGAGGTGGAGCGGCGGCTCACCGAGATCTGCGACATCCCGGTTTTTCATGATGACCAGCACGGGACGTCGATCGTCGTCGCGGCGGCACTCATGAACGCTCTCAAAGTGGTCGGGAAGAAGATCGGCACCGTGCGTTGCGTCATCAACGGCGCGGGCAGCGCGGGCATCGCCATCGGGCGTCACCTCCTGCGCCTCGGGCTCTCGCACCTCGTCATGGTCGACCGCGCGGGGATCCTCGCCGAGGGCGAGGAGTGGATGAATCAGGCACAGGCGGATATGGCGGTGGTCACCAATCCCGAGGGGCTCCGCGGCACGCTTGCCGACGCGATGCGGGGGGCAGACGTTTTCATCGGGGTCAGTGCCCCCGGCGTCGTTTCCCGGGAGATGGTGGCGTCGATGGCGAAGGACGCGATCGTGTTCCCCATGGCAAACCCGACCCCGGAGATCATGCCGGAGGAGGCCCTCGCCGCGGGCGCGCGCATCGTGGGCACGGGTCGCTCCGACTACCCGAACCAGATCAACAACGTCCTGGCGTTCCCCGGCATCTTCCGCGGCGCGCTGGACTGCCGTGCGTCGAGGATCAATGAGGAAATGAAGGTCGCGACCTCGTATGCGATCGCCGCACTCATCCCCGACGGGGAACTCTCGGAGACGAACGTCATCCCGTCCGCACTCGACCCGCGCGTGGCACCTGCCGTTGCGGCGGCGGTCATCCGTGCGGCTGAAGAAACCGGGGTGGCGAGAAAATGAATCTGACCGAAAACCTCCATACACATACTTTTCGTTGCGGGCACGCGAGCGGGGAGGACCGGGAATATGTAGAGGCGGCCATCCGTGCGGGGATTAAAGTCCTCGGCTTTGCCGACCACTCGCCGATGATGTTTCCCGCCTCGACAGACTATTTTTTGCCTTTCCGGATTCGTCTTGATGACTTTGAAGGATATGTGACAAGCATCCTGGAACTCCGCCGCGCATACGCCGGGGAGATTGAGCTTCTGATCGGGGCGGAGATGGAATACTACCCGGAGCTCTTTCGGGACACGCTGACCTTCATGACGGACTATCCGCTGGATTATCTCATCATGGGGCAGCACTTCATCGGAAATGAGTACGACGGGAAGGACCTGCACACCGTTATCCCGTCCGATCATCCCGCCCGCCTCGCCGCGTATGTTGACCAGGTGCTCGCGGGACTTTCGACCGGGGCGTATACTTACCTTGCCCACCCGGACGTTTTCTGCTTCACCGGCGACGATGCGGATTACCGGCGCGAAAACCTGCGGCTTCTCCGCGGTGCCCGGGAAATGGGCATCCCCGTGGAGTTCAATTTTCTCGGTTTCCGTGAGAAGCGGCATTACCCGCGTCGCCTCTTCTGGGAACTTGTCCGTGAGGTGGGGAACGACGTGGTATTCGGGCTGGATGCCCACTCACCCGACGTGTTCGGGATGGAGGATGCCTTCCGCGAGATGTGCGACTGCGTTGCGGGGCTGGGACTGACGCCCCTCCGGCATATTCCGCTCCGTGACCCGCGGCAGGGGCTCGTCAAAGCCTGACGGCGGCAAACGGAATCGCACGCCACGTTCCCGGTGCCTTAACCCCCCGGAGTGGAGTCTCGGCCCCCAAGGACACAATCTCCCGGAGCCGTGACTCTTCGGAGTCAACCCCCTCTCGGAGTGGCACCCTCTTTTATGTATAGCACCCGCGGCAGAACGCCGCGGGTGCTGTTTTTGCGTGATAAATGCCGTTTCGTTATTTGTCGGAGGACATCGCGGCGGGACCTGCTCCGCGTTGTCCGTCCCTTCCACACTGCTCATTCCCCGGCGGCGTGGTCAAGCGGCAGGTACCGGACGAGACGGTCGATGTCGCCCGCACCCATGAGGAGCAGGAGGTCATCCTGCCGCGCATGAGTGCCCGCCCATTCGACGGCGGCACCGAAGTCGGGTGCATAGTCGGCACCGCAGGCGGCGGCGAGGGCGGCGGAGGTGATACCGGGGAGCGGCTCTTCACGCGCGGCATAAATGTCGAGCAAAAGCGTTTTGTCTGCGAGACCGAGGGCGGCGGCAAAATCCTCCCAGAGTGCCGCCGTGCGCGTGTAGGTGTGCGGCTGAAATAGGCAGAGCACGCGCCCGCCCCCCGCCGCCGCGCGTTCCGCGGCGGCAGAAAGGGCGGCGGCGATTTCGGTCGGGTGATGGGCGTAGTCCAGGGCGACGGTGGCACCCTGCATCCTGCCGACCGTCTCCATGCGTCGCCCGATGCCGCGGAAGGCGGTGAGTGCGTCACGGATCACGGAAAAGGGGATGCCCAGTTCCGTCGCCGCCGCCGTCGCTGCGAGCGCGTTTTCCCGGTTATAGCGTCCGGGGACGGCAAGGGAAATGGCACCGAGCGGTTGCGTTCCCCGGAATACCGAGAGCCCCTCGGGCGTGTCTGCTCCCCGATAATCCGAGGAGGCACTGTAACCGAAACCGACGGCGGCGACGGGGGCGATGTCACGGAGTGCCGCACAGTCCGCGCCGATGACGGATCGCTCCGCCCGCGCGAAGAACGCGAGGAACGAGGATTTGACCGCCCCGAGGTCGCGGAACCAGTCGGGATGGTCGAGATCAATGTTCGTCACGACGGCGAGGGTCGGTGAAAGGGCGAGGAAAGCGTCGCGGTATTCGCACGCCTCGGCGAGAAAAATCGATCCCGCCCCGATGCGATAGGCACTCCCGCCCGGGGTGAGCGGTGCCCCGCAGGAGACCGTCGGGTCGAGCCCCGCCTCCGTGAGGATCGCCGCCAGCATACCGACCGTCGTGCTCTTTCCGTGCATGCCGGCGACGGCGATGCGTACACGGGCATCGGCCATGAGTACGGCGAGAAAATCGGCGCGTGAGAGCAGCGGGAGCCCGCCCTCCCGTGCGTACCGCACGGCGGGAGAATCCTCCCGGACTGCGGTGGTGTAAACGATCGCCTCGGCCCCCTCCGGGTGCGGGTCGCCCTCCGGGGAGACCCGGATTCCGAGTCGAAAGAGCGCGTGCGCCGTCGCGCCCGTGTAGTCCCTGTCGCATCCGGCGACCTGCCAGCCGCGCGCCTTGGCCATGGCGGCGAGCCCCGCCATACTGACCCCGCAAATACCGACGAAATACAGTTTCCGCGCACGCCTTGCGAGTGCCGCGGTTTCTTCGAAAGGACGGTTCGTATTCTCCATGTCATCCGCTTTCACAAATTGTTTGCAATTTGGTCATACCTTCTCCGATAATCATTTGAATATCGTCCACAGGTGTCCGTTATACTATATGCATTCCAAGAGATAAAAACAACCGGGAGAATAGGACATGAAAATTACAGATATCAAGATCAGAAAAACCTTTGAAGAGGGTCCCCTGCGCGCTGTTGTATCGCTGACGTTTGATGACCAGCTGGCACTCCACGATGTCAAGGTCATTTATGCGAGAGACCGCTATTTTGTGGTGATGCCTTCCCGCAAGAATCCCGACGGCACTTTCCGTGATATGGTGCACCCGATCAACGCCGCTTTCCGCGAGGAGATCGAGACCGCCATTATCGGTGCTTACCGTGACCATCTCGCGGCAGAAGAGGCGGCGAGAGAAGAAGTCGCGGCAGAGGGCACCGAGGCGTAAAAACCGCACTCTCGGGGAGAGATCGTCCCCGCCTCCGCAGGGAGAGCCGCATGCCCCGAAAAAAGAGCCGGAAACGAGCAACGCGATACCGTCCGTATCGCGTTGCTATCTTTTTTGCAAAAGCAATCGTAAAGCACACTTTCCGTATGCAAAAATTCGGAAATGTCAGAAAAACTTGACTGTCCCGTTCTTTTTGCGGTTCTCTTCGACTTTTTGTAAAACGAATGCACGTTGAATGGAAAACTTGCTTTCCATCCGTGCGCCGCACGATGTCGCCCCGTTGCCGTCAGCGTTCTTTGCGTCGGTTTTCGCGTGCTGCCGCCGTTTTGTTTCTCCGCAACATTTGTCAGGCGCATTTCGTGCATATATTTATTGATTTTTCATCTTGCGCGCGGGCGCGAAACATGGTAAAATGAGGCGAGAACGGTTACCGGGGGACACACGAACGTCTCCCCGTGAATAGGTGACCCCGGACGGCGAGGTGAATGAAAGATGGTCTCACTGCACAGCGAGGCCTTTACGGTGACGGCAAACGAGATCGGGGCGGAACTCATAAGCGTCCGCTACCGCGGCCGTGAGCGACTGTGGCAGAACGAAAACGGCAGTTGGGCGGGGCACGCCCCCATCCTTTTTCCTGTTTGCGGTGCCACGGCGATGCGCCTCGGCGGGCGTGTATATCCCTGCCCTCGGCACGGCTTTGCCCGCCACGCGCTTTTCACCGTAGCGGAGCGGAGCGAGGCCCGGGTGCGTTTCCGGCTCCTTGCGGATGCCGAAACGACGCAACTGTACCCCTTTGCTTTCCGCTTTGACGTGGTTTACACGCTCCTCTCGGATATCCTCTCGGTCGCGTACGAAATCCATAACCCGGGCGAGGAGATGCTGTATGCCTCCTGCGGCGGTCATGATTCGTTTGCCCTCGCGGAGGAGGTGGGCGAGTACGCGCTCCGTTTTGCATCCGAGGAGCGGCTCGACAGTTACCTGACGGATGACGAAGGCCGCCTCACGGGTCGCACGCAGTCGCTCGGGCAGGGGCGGGTACTTGATCTCTCGACGCCGCTGCTCGACGGTGGCGGGTCGGTCTGCCTCGATCATCTCCGCTCCCGCGAGGTGACGCTCGTCCGACGTACGTCGGGGGAGGAGGTGGCGCGGGTGGCGTTCCCGGAGACGGACAAACTCGTGCTCTGGCACCCGGCGGGCTCCCGGATGCTCTGCATCGAGCCCTGGCAGACCTTGCCCGACACGGTGGGGGACACGCGCGACTTCTCTGTGAAAGACGGCGTTCTGGCTGTCCCCCCGGGGCAGACGCGGTGCGTGACGCGCCGCATCACTTACGGTGACGGCACGTGACGGGCCGGCGGGATTTGACACCGGAGTGACGAAATCTGACGACGAAGTGGCGGATTTGACGGCGCGGTGATCAAATCAGACGTCGCGGCGGATGCCGCGGACGGTGCGTAATGTTACGGATCCAAACAAAAGACCACCAAATAAAAGACGACCAAATAAAAGACGAAAGAGGACGAACGAAATGCAGATCATTGTGGTGGAAAATTATGACGAGATGAGCCTCCGCGGCGCGGAGATCCTCGCCTCGGTTGTTAAGGAAAAACCGTCGGCGACCCTCGGGCTTGCCACCGGTACGACTCCCATCGGGGCGTATCGGGAACTCATCCGACGCTATGAGCGGGGAGAGATCTCTTTCCGCCTCGTACATACCGTTAATCTGGACGAATACGTGGGGCTGGACGGTTTGAACCCGCACAGTTACCGCTACTTTATGCAGAACGAGTTGTTCTCGCACATTGATATTGACGTGTCCAATACGCAGGTGCCCTCCGGCGTTGCCGCGGACCTCGCCGCCGAGTGCCGCCGATATACACAGATGCTCGCGGACACCCCGCAGGACATTCAGCTCCTCGGCCTCGGCAGTGACGGTCATATCGGCTTTAACGAGCCGGGCGCGCCTTTTTTGGGGCATACCCACGTGACCGATCTCGCCGAGAGCACCATCCGCGATAATGCGCGCCTTTTCGACCGCATCGAGGACGTGCCGACGCGCGCCATCACGATGGGCATCGCCGACGTCATGCAGGCGAAGAAGATCCTGCTCCTGGCAAACGGTCGAAACAAAGCGGAGGCGGTGCGGGCGATGATCCGCGGGGAAGTCACCGAGGCGTGCCCTGCCAGCGTCTTGCAGCGGCATCCGGACGTGACGGTGATCCTGGACAGAGAGGCGGCGGGGCTGCTGTGAGGTGCTTTCGGAACGTTTCGGCGTACGTAGCCGGGGCGGGAATCACGAAAACGGATATTGCCTTTGAGGGGACCGTGACCGCCGTCGGTCCGGCACCCGCGGGGTGCGAGACGGTGGAATTGCCGTCGGACGCCGTGGTACTGCCCGGCTTCATTGACCCGCACATTCACGGTGCCGGGGGCGCGGACGCGATGGACGGCTCCGAGGAGGCTCTCGCGACGATCAGTCGGACGCTCGCCGAGGAGGGGACGACCTCTTTTCTGGCGACGACGATGACGGAGAGCCCTGCGGCCATCCTGCGCGCGCTCCGCGCCGTTCGTGACTGCGGAGAGTTGCCAGGTGCGCGCCTGCTCGGCGTGCACCTGGAAGGGCCGTTTATCGCTCCCGCCTATGCGGGTGCACAACCCAAAGAATACATTGCCGAGCCGACCGTTGCCGCCTTTGATGCGTATATGGCGGCGAGCGGCGGCGGCATCAGGATCGTGACCGTCGCCCCCGAAGTCCCGGGGGCAGACGACCTTATCCGGCACCTGGCGGGGCTCGGGATCGTGGCATCGGTCGGACATTCCGCCGCGGGGGTCGGGGACGTGCGGCGCGCCATTGCGTGCGGCGCGCGCAGTGTGACGCATGCCTATAACGCGCAGTCCCCCTTCCGTCATCGGGAGATCGGGGTCGCGGGGAGCGCGCTGCTGTTCGATGAACTGCACTGTGAGATCATCGCGGACGGTATCCACGTCAGTCCGGAGGCAATCCGGTTGCTCGTGAAGAATAAACCGAAAGGCAAGGTGACGCTCATCACCGATGCCATGCGCGCCAAGGGGTGCCCCGAAGGGGTGAGTGAACTCGGCGGGCAGACCGTCTACGTAAAGAACGGCGAGGCGCGCCTTGCGGACGGCACGCTCGCAGGGAGTGTCCTGCGAATGAACGATGCGGTGCGCCGCATGGTGACGGTGATCGGGCTCCCGCTCACGGAGGCGGTCGATCTGGCGACGAAAAATACGGCGGCGTTGCTCGGCATCTCCGACCACAGCGGCACGATTGCCTGCGGTCACCGCGCGGACTTTACGGTTCTGGACAGCCGTTTCCGCGTCCTTCTGACCGTGGTCGGCGGACGCACGGTCTATCGGGCATGAAGACCGGGGACGAGGCATAAAGTAAAACATTTTTACACGATGGAGTGAGGCAATCATGACAGACGGAAGGCTGCTGACGGAAAAACTGCTCGCCTACGCGCGGGCACACCTGCATCTGTCCGAGACGGACGAGATTTACACGCGGAACGTTCTGCTTTCCGCGTTCGGGGAGAGTACGCCGTGGGAGGGGGAGATTGACCGCGCCGCGATCGCTGCGGCGACGGTACCGGACGACCTGGCGGAGGAACTCCGCGCCTATGCAACGGAAAAGGGGCTCTGTACCGAGGCGGATGCCGCGCTGTACGTCGCGGACGTGTTCGGGCGGCTGACGCCGCTCCCGTCGGCGATCAATGAGATGTTCCGACGGACGCTGGCGGCGGGGGGGCCGCAGGCGGCGTGCGACGAGTTCTACGACCTTTGCGTGAAGAACGGCTATATTCAGAAGACCGCGATCGCCCGCAATCTGAAATGGGCATATGCCGACGGTGCGCGGCAACTGGAAATCACGGTCAATCTTTCCAAGCCCGAGAAGAACAACAAGGACATTGCCAAACTCCTCACGGCACCGCAGACGAAAAAATACCCCGCCTGCGCTCTGTGTAAGGAAAACGAGGGCTATTTCGGCTCCGCGACGCATCCGCCGCGGCGCAACATCCGTACGATCAAACTGACGATCGGCGGTGAACGTTGGTTTATGCAGTACTCGCCCTACGCATACTATGACGAGCATTGCATCGTGATTAACGAGCGGCACACGCCGATGCGCGTGGACGTTGCCACGCCGGGCAAACTTCTGGATTTTGTCGATAAGTTGCCGAATTATTTTATCGGCAGCAACGCGTCGCTCCCGATCGTGGGCGGCTCCATCCTCAACCATGAGCATTTTCAGGGGGGGCTGCACCTCATGCCGATGCACCGCGCACCCATTGCGACGGAGTATCACAGCGCGGCGTTCCCCACGCTCCGCATCGGTATCCTCGACTGGTATAACAGTGCCGTGCAGTGCGAGGGGCGGGACCGCGCCGCCGTGGAGGCGTTCGCACAACGGGTTATCGGGACCTGGCGGGACTATGACGACCCCGCGTGCGAGATTGTCAGCCACACGGGCGATACGCCGCACAACACGGTGTCCCCCATCCTGCGCCGGACGGAGGACCGCGGATACATCTTTACGGCGATTCTGCGTAACAATCGCACGAACGAACGGTATCCGAACGGCATCTTCCACGTCCACCCCGAATACGAGAACATCAAGAGTGAGGGGATCGGGCTGATCGAAGCGATGGGGCTCTTCATTCTGCCTCCGCGCCTCAAACGGCAGTTTGCCGAAATGGAGGCGATCCTGACCGGTGCCGCACCCTACGATGCGGCGGCGATCGACGACCCGTCACACGACCTTTACGTCCATCGCCATATGCTCCGTGCCCTGATGGCAGAGGGGCAGGCAAAGGACCCGGCGGATGCCGGGGAGCGTGTGCGGGCGTACGTCAACCGCGTCTGCGCCGGGATCCTTGAAAATACGGCGGTCTTCAAACATGACGAAAACGGCACCGCGGGCTTTGAAAAGTTTATGCGGGCTTTACAACTGACAAAGGGGGAATAAACACATGAAAAACATTTTGCTTACGGGCGGTATCGGCTTTATCGGCAGCCACACACTGGTGGAACTGCTGAACCGCGGCTATCGGGTCGCCGTGGTGGATAACCTCTCGAACGCATCGGAGATTACCGCGGACCGCGTGCGGGAACTCACGGGGCAGGACTTCCGTTTCTATCGTGCGGATATCCGTGATCGCGATGCTATGGAAACGATTTTCAGTGAGAACGACTTTGACGCCGTGATTCATTTTGCGGGGCTCAAAGCGGTCGGCGAAAGCTGTGTGAAACCGCTGGAATACTACGACAACAACATTTACGGCACGCTGGTGTTGCTCGAAGTCATGCGCGCACACGGGGTCAAGCAACTGATCTTCTCCTCCTCCGCGACGGTGTACGGCACGCCGGAGGTATTGCCGCTGACCGAAACCTGCAAGACGGGCGGAACGACCAACCCCTACGGCACGACCAAATACCAGATCGAGACGATCCTGACGGATCTCTACCGCGCCGACAATACGTGGAACATTGCCCTCCTGCGGTACTTCAATCCCGTCGGGGCACATCCGAGCGGGCGCATCGGTGAGGACCCCAAGGGGATCCCGAACAACCTCATGCCCTACGTGGCGCAGGTCGCGAGCGGCAAGCTCCAAAAGATCCGCGTGTTCGGCAACGACTATCCGACGCCGGACGGCACGGGCGTTCGTGACTATATCCACGTGGTAGACCTTGCGCGCGGGCATATCGCCGCCATCGAACACCTGACCGAGCCGGGCGTGCACATTTATAACCTCGGTACCGGCATCGGGTACAGCGTGCTGGATATGATTCACGCGTTTGAAGCGGCCTGCGGCAAGAAACTGCCCTATGAGATCTGTCCCCGCCGCCCCGGCGATATCGCCGCGTGCTACGCGAGCCCCGAGAAGGCGGCGCATGACCTCGGCTGGCGTGCGGAATACGGCATCACCGAGATGTGCCGCGACCAGTGGAACTGGCAGTCGAAAAATCCGAACGGGTACGAGGGGTGACGCTCCCGCTTTTTGGGAGACGACGCCGTCAGAAACCGGGCTTTTGCCCGGTTTTTTGATTGCTTTTTGGACCGAAAAGCGCGAAACGCAAGCGGTATGGGCACGGACGGGTCGGTATAAACTTTTCATAGCACTTTTGCAAAGCGTCGGGGAAACCGGACGACGCGCCGATAAAAAAACGTATATTTTGTCGGAGCGGGAAAAAAACGGGCGTACTGTCAGAGGGACCTCGGCGGAGCGAGAAAATTCCATGTGTAAGACGCGGATACGAGACGCACAATAGACACAGAGAGCAACGGCGGGCGCAGAAGATACATCAGTATCCTCGGGACCGACGGTACTCTCGAGGATATAAATGGCGTAAGCCAAACAGGAGATGCAAAGATGAAGAACAATGCAGCAAAGGCAGCCCTCAACCAGTTCAAGATGGAAGCCGCTAACGAAGTCGGCGTCAACCTCAAACAGGGCTACAACGGCGATCTGACCTCTAAGCAGGCTGGCTCCATCGGCGGCCAGATGGTCAAGAAGATGATCGAGAAGTACGAGAACGAGGCGCAGAACCGCGGCTAATTCCGAAATCTCTCGGCATCCGACCCGCCCGTCGGCGGGGGTCCCCCGGCAATAGCCGGGGGATTTTCCTTTGGCAGCGCGGGGGAGCCTGCGGGCAAGGTGAAACGAATATAAAAAATGGTAGTCATTCCAACCGATTTTTGGAGAAAATGACCGCAGTGGCGGAAAGAGTGTCGGATGGCGACACTTTCCCGGGTACGGCGGCGGGGAATTCTACCGTTTCCGGTACCGTTGCCCCCGCCCCCGCGTAGATTTATGTTGACAAAATACGATAATAACGCTATAATTTATTTATAAATGTATACATACAGACAACGTTGTGTAATTTTGCCGGCGCGGATGTCGTTCCGCCCCCGGCTCATCGTGGTGTTATTCGGGCACCCGCCGCATACATTAGAGACGCACCGGGCCCGCGCCGGATTCTTGACGCGGCGTTTCGGTGCGCCGTACGGTCGGCACCCCGTGACCTGCCGTTGCAAAACGGACATCTTGATCGGACAGAGGTTATATGAGAGAATTACATCAAACCGAGACGGCCCTGCTCGCGGATGCACCGGCGGAGGCGCAGAACGTGCCTGCAACGGCAGAGGATACGGTTGCACCGGCAGAGGATACGGTTGCACCGGCAGAGGGGCCGGTCACGGAGACGACGGCGGAGTGCGGCACGGAGGTCCGTCCGAAAGACGGCTTTCGCTACGGTTGTTACCGCGTATGCAAAAGAGTATTCGATATGCTGTCCTCGCTCTCGCTGTTGCTGGTCCTGTCTCCGCTGATTCTTATCTGCCTGTTTGTCAAATGGGCCGAGGACGCGATCCATCCGAAATACGAATTGACGATCGAGCCGGCGGACGTGACGCAGAAACCCGGTAAGCGGACGACGAGGATCACGAGGGCGGACGGCACGGTGCTGGATTGCCGCCTGACACCGGTGAAACTCGCAAAGGGTGAAAAGCGGTTTTCCTCCCCCATTTATATTTCCGAGAGGGTGGGGAAGAACGGCAGGCATTTCTCCATGTGGAAGATCCGCTCCATGATACCGAACGCCGCGGCGATGAAACAGCAGTTGATCGACGCCGGGCTGAACGAATCGGACCCGCCCGCGTTCAAGATGAAGAAGGATCCGCGCATCACGCCGTTCGGGCGTTTTTTGAGAAAGACATCGGTAGATGAGCTCCTGCAATTGGTGAACATCTTGGCAGGCTCTATGAGCGTCATCGGTCCGCGCCCGCCGCTCCCCCGCGAGGTCGAGCAGTACGATGCGGCGCAGATGCACCGCCTGGACGTCAAGGGCGGGCTCCTCTGCCTCTGGCAGATACAGAAAAACCGCAACAGGCTGTCGTTTGACGAGTGGTGCCGCCTAGACTTCCGGTACATAGAGAAACAGAGCGTGTGGCTCGATTTGGCCATTCTGTTCAGGGGTGCCTATATGGTGCTCTTTGACCATAGCGGGGAATAGGAGACGATCAGAACATATGGTTATCGATATATTGTGCCCGCTGTACGGCGCGTCCGCATGTTTTCCCACGTTGATGGAGGGCATCCGGCGGCAAAAGGGCGTCGAGATCGGTCGAATCATTTTCCCGGTGACGGAATCTGCCGACGACACCCGTGCGCTCGCGGCCTCCGTTCCGGACGCCGTCGTGCTGGATGTCAAAAAAGCGGACTTCTCCCATTCTCTGACGCGGGAGCGCGCCATGGCGTATGCAACGGCGGATGTGGTTGTTTTTTTGACGCAGGACGTCCTGCTCAGCGATGAGTACGCGCTGAAAAACCTTGCCGAGAGTATCGGGGGCAAGGTCATTCATGCGTTTGCGAGGCAACTGACCAAATCGCGCGGCATCGAAAAGTACACGCGGGAGAAGAATTATCCCGCGCAGTCCTACACCATGACCGCCGCCGACATCGAAAAAGAGCAGATCAAAGCGTTTTATTCGTCCGATGCCTGCGCGGCATACGACCGTAAAAAGTTTTTGGAACTCGGCGGTTTTGACGGTAAGGTGTTCCGGGTCTCGGAGGATATGTACTTCTGCCGGAAGGCTTTGCTCGCCGGTTACGCGATCCGCTACTGTGCCGAGAGCGTTGTGACCCATTCGCATAATCTGACACTCCGCCAGTTGTACCGTCGGTATTACGATATAGGGCTGTTTTTTGCCCAGAATCCCGAGTTCTGTCAGTACAAATCCACGGATTCGGGCCTGTCGTTGGCATTTTATATTCTGGGGCAGGCACTGAAACATTTTGATCTTCCGGTGCTCTTCCGCTGGCTCCCGGACATGGCCGCTCGGTATCTTGGGATGCAGAAGGGGAAGAGGCAAAAGACATGAAAACACTTAAAAACATTGTCGTCGTCTGCGACTACGGCCACGTCGAGGGCGGTGCCGCACGGATCGCGCTGGATACGGCAAAGGTCCTGGCGAGGGATGGCTACCGTGTGTGGCTGTTCTGTGCCGTGGGGCCGGTAGACGGGGAACTTGCGGCTGCCGGGGTGCAGACCGTGTGCCTCGGGCAGGACGATATTCTGCATGAAAAGAGCCGTGTGCGCGGTGTCTTGCGCGGGCTTTGCAACCGGCAGGCGAAACGTGCGTTTTCGGAACTGCTCTCGTCCCTTGACCCCGAGGAGACGGTCATCCATGCGCATACGTGGACCAAGGGCGTTTCCAGCGTCATTTTCCCGGTGGCGGAAAAAAAGCATTTCCGAGTCGTGCTGACGGTGCACGATTTCTTTTTGGTGTGCCCGAACGGCGGGTTGTTCAACTATCGGACGAGCAGAATCTGCACGTACAAACCGCTCTCTCTCCGGTGCCTGCTTTGCAACTGCGATTCGCGCAGTTATCCGCAAAAGTTGTTTCGCGTCTGGCGGCAGGGGGTGCAGAACCGCAATATCCGTCGGCGGAAGAACGTCTCCTATATTTTCATTTCCGAGTTTGCTAAGCGAGAATTTCTGCGGCGGTATGACCGCATCCCGGAGGATCAAAGATATTTCCTGACGAACATGATCCGTTTCGATGCCGTTCGTTCGCGCGTCCCGTGTGAGCAGAACGAGACCTATCTGTATATCGGCGGCGTCGCCGAGCATAAGGGTCTGCGCGTGTTTTGCGAGGCGGTGACCGCTGCCGGTGTACCGGCAACGGTGGTCGGCACCGGTATTTTGGAGGCGGAACTCAAACAAAAATACCCGAACATCTGCTTTGCCGGCTGGAAGAGCAAGGCGGAGATGCTGCCGTATATGCAGGAGGCGCGTTGCCTGATCTTCCCCTCCATCTGGTACGAGGCGTCGCCTCTGACACCTCTGGAAGCCATGGCGCACGGTGTTCCGGTCATTTGCTCGGACCTGAACGCCGCGTCGGAAAACGTACGGGACGGGCAGACCGGTTATCTGTACGCCGGGGCGGGTGGCTCGCGTGCTTTGGCAGAGGCAATCGGGAAGACGCAGGACGACGAGGTCATCCGCCGGATGTCGGAGTATATATTTGAGCATTTTGATGCGGAGCGTTATTCGGAGGCAACCTATCTCCGGGGGCTGTTGCAGATTTACAAAAAGGTGCTGTATGGAGAAGAAGCTGAAAAAACGGATCATTCGGTTGTGTGCCCCGTTTCGACGGTTGGGGCTGAAAAACCGTGATTATTCCATCATATCCAACAACTGCTGGGGCGGGATCAAAACGCGCAACTATGGTCTGCCGTACCGTTTCCCGACCTGCGGCACGTTTTTCTTCGCGAAAGAGTATTTGAAGTTCCTATCGGACCTGAAAGGGCATCTGGCGGCGGAATTGTTGCCGCTGTCCGTCAGCGAGTCGCGCTATGCGGATATACTCTATCCAAAGTACGGAGATGCACTGGTCCTCGGGCGGGTATTGGATGCGGAGATCGTATTTCTGCACTACGATTCGTTTGCAGAGGCAAAAGAAAAGTGGGACCGGCGCAAGACACGCGTGAACTTTGATAACCTGCTCGTAAAGTTTAATGACCAAAACGGCTTTCAGCCGGAGGATTACGATACCTTTGCCGCCCTGCCGTTTGCCCACAAGATCTTTTTCACGGCGCATCGGGAACTGAGGGGAAAACCGGACACGGTGTATTTTGACCGCTATGAAAAGCAAGGCTATGTCGTGGACGACATTAAACCGAGCGGTCGATACTTTAATTTGAAAAAATACTTGAATGGAATGAAGCGATGATAATGAGTGGTGTTTTGACTCGACGTAAAAACGACTTGACAAAAGTGGATCTGATTGTCTACACGCTCCTCACTGTTTTTTTCATAATTAACCTACTCACATTCGATTATTCGGGCGCACATTGGGCGGTGATACTCACTTTCTTTTTGCTGGGCGCGTTTTTCTATTTTCGGATCATTACTGCCCGGAAAAATATTTCGCTATATCGCGTCTATTATATTTTCTGCTTTGTTTTTATGTTTTACGCCCCGTTGCAGCAATACCTGAGTCACACGGTGTTCCAGACGAACAACGGCTGGACGCTGACCTACAACGACGCAGATTATCTGCGGGCAAATGCGATCCTTTTTGCCTTTACGGTTCTTTTTGAACTTGGCTATCACCTGACGAAGCAAAAGGTGCCGCGTGCCAAACCGGTCACAGAAGTGCCGACGGTCGAATTGCATATGACGCTGTTGTTTTGCAGCTTCATTGCGATCGGAGTTTTAGTCGCTACAGGAAATCTGTTCGGGCGCGAAGGCTATGATGTTTCAAATGTAAAAATCGGGAGTCAGATCAACAACATTCTTCATTTCTTCCCGGCGGCATGCTTCGTTGTGACGGTCCTGCAAAACAGAAATACGGCTCACAAGCAGAAATGGGTCAGCGCCATTTTTCTGCTGGAGACGATTTTTGTATTTTTCCCCTTCTACGGTAGCATACCCCGCTTTCTGATCTTCGGCGTATATTGTATAATGATTTCATTGTTCTTCTCGCAGGCGAAGCATCAGTCACTGTATTTCCTGCTGTATGTCATCGGCTTCTTCTTTGTTTTTTCGTCGTTCAATTATTTTAAAAGCCATTCTTTTGGCGATTTGTCCGGATTCGCATTATCGCTTACCAATTTTAAGACAATGGACTACGATGCCTATCAAATGCTGATGGCAACGGTCAGCTATGTGGATGCTAACGGGTGTGTGGTCGGGAAAAATATTTTGTCGGCAATTCTGAATTTTGTCCCCCGCAGTATCTGGTCTTCCAAAATGCTTCCGAGCGGACAAATCGTCGCCGATTACTACGGCACATGGTTTACGAATGTCAGTTGCCCTGTCATGGCGGAATGCTACTTTGCTTTTGGTTTCTTTGGGATCCTGCTCGGCGCACCGCTGACCGGTTTTGTACTGAAGAAAATCGACGGATTTGATCGTTCCGAAAGTATGTTTAAGAAGGGGTTCTACTTCCTGGTATCGGGACTGCTGATCTATATTTTGCGAGGGGCGATGCTACCGACCTTTGCGTATACATTTGCCCTAATACTTTCCCTGACGCTCGTATGCGTTTTGACCGGAGTCATTTCCGCGCGCACGAAATCGCGACAGGCAAAAACGCAGGAAGATCATATTTCGTTGGAGCAATATGCAAAAGATAATTAATATTATTACCCGCCACGCCGTGGTTAACTACGGCTCCGTCCTGCAGGCTCTTGCGACAGAGCAATTCTTTCGCGACCTGGGGTACGAGGCGCATACCGTGGATTATATCCCGACACAGGACACCGTCCGCGGCAGGGTGAATGTTTTCTCACATAACTTTACCGAAAATCCTCTGAAAAGGATCGCTTACCGAATGCTCAAATTTCCCGATGAGTGGTGGAAAGAACGCTGTTTTTGCCGCTACCGGCGGGAAATGCTACACCTGACCGCACCCTGTCACACTCTGACGACGTTACAGAGTCGGGACTTCGGTGACAGTATCCTGTGTGCCGGGAGCGACCAGCTGTGGGGCTATATGCCGGACGGGGAAATGGATCCGGCATATTTCCTGGACTTCGGAGATGCACATAATGCCCGTTTTTCCTATGCGGCGAGTTTCGGACGCACGGATTTCCCGGAGGCATATTACGAAAAGGCTGTACCGCTTTTGCGCCGGTTTTCTTTTCTCACGGTTCGGGAGAAAAGCGCGGAAGAGCTGTTGCAGGCGCACGCCGGTCTCTCTGCTGTCACGATTCTGGATCCGACCCTTATGTTGGATAGAGAGTCATGGCTACACATGGCAAAGGGAAAAACACCGAAAAAACCATATGTGATCGTTTACAGGCTTCGCCAAAACCGGGAATTAGACGCATATGCCAAACGATATGCCAGACAGCACGGTTGTCGCGTCGTCAGAATATCTTCTTCCGTTTACGATTGGCTGGGATATGGGAAAAAGGCAATTCTAAAAACGCCGATGGAGGTACTGGCGCTGTTTGGGAATGCCGCCGGGGTCATTACGGATTCCTTCCACGCGACCGCATTGTCCGTAATCTTTAACAGACCGTTTGTCGATTTTCTCCCACCAAAAACCCAGGTGCGTATCACCGACCTGCTGGATCTGCTCGGTTTGCAGGATCGTATTTGGCGGGGAGAAGGGGATCCCATGGATGCTGCGATTGACTGGGAAGAAGTGAATCAAGTGCTGGAGCAAAAAAGGCAGACGGCAACGGTGATGATAAAACAAAAATTGCAACAACTGTTGCCAACGCATAATTAAAGGATGAGATCGGAGGACATATGAACGCCAAGATTTCTGTCATTGTGCCCGTATATAATATAGAGGCGTATCTTGCGGAATGTATTGAATCGATCCTTGCGCAGACGTATCAAAATTTTGAACTGATTCTGGTCGATGATGGATCGACTGATCGATCCGGCAATATTTGTGATTGTTATGCATTGCAGGATCCGCGCATTATTGTCAGCCACAAGGAAAACGGAGGCGTTAGCAGTGCCAGAAACGCGGGCTTGGAAATAGCCGGCGGAGAATATATTTGCTTTGTCGACGGAGATGACTATGTCATGCCGGAGTACATTGCGTATTTGTACCGACTCATCACGGATGGGCAAGCGGATATCAGTATGACCATGCAAATGGATACGACATATAAACAGTCGGGTAAAGTGCAGGATCATATCGTTTGCATGACCGGAGAAGAAGCGGCAATTTCCATTTTGACATACAATGTGCCGATTGGCGTTTATTGCAAAATGTTCAATACAGCCTTTCTCCGGAAAAACGAGATTCATTTTGAGCCGGATCTGTATATCGGAGAGGGGTTCAACTTTAATACGGACGCCTTTGAAGCAGCAGATAAGGTTGTGGCAGGGGAAAAGCATATTTATCATTATCGATTGACGAACACAACCAGTGCGACAACTGTTTTTTCAGTTAAAAAGTGGGAAAACGGGCTGCTCGCGATTAAAAAGATCCAAAGCAAGTTGAGGTTTAACGGCAAAAGGATTCTGAGAGCGTGGAATTATGCTTGGTGGAATACGAATCGAGGGATATGTGATCTGATCTTGAAGCTGCAAATCAAAAAAGACAATCTCGAATTTTATCGCCGATGCCGTAAAGAGGTGAAGGACTATATTTTCTCGCCGTTGTTTGTTCACGTGCCTTTTATAGAGAAGATCAGACCGTTGTTTGTCATGGTTGCTCCGGGGCTGATACCGGGACTTATGCGCAGAAGGAACAACAGATACATCAAAAAGCAAAGAAAGGTCTAATGCCGCCTGTAAGAATGTATAAGTGAACCCATTTTCACAATCGGCTTATAAATCAGGTAATAGTAGATGAATTCTGTCAAACGAGTAAACGGAAGGACAGTTGGCAAGAATGTGACCCTGTCTCTGCTTGCGCAATTTATATCTTTGACTGCCAGCTTTATCTTGGGATTCATCGTTCCGAAATTCATTGATGAATTCCAGTATTCCTATTGGCAGACATTTTTACTATATATCAGCTATGTCACACTGCTGCAATTCGGTGTTTTAGATGGCATTGTGCTGCGCTATGCACAGTACGATTATGATGAGCTTGATAAACCCCGCGTGCGCTCCCAACTGTATTTGTTGCTTGGGATGCTGTCTTTGATCGCAGTTGCCCTGTGTATCTATGCATGGCTGTTTTTGGACGGGACGGCAAGGAGCATCGTTATTCTGGTCGCCGGTGGGATTCTCACCAAAAATCTGTTCACATACACGTCGTATATCTTCCAAATAACCAACCGTATCAATTTATATGCATTGATCGTCATTGCACAGCGCACGGTATACGCTATGACGATCGTGGCATTCTTACTGGCACGCAACAATGATTTTTACTGGTATTGCATTGCGGATCTGGTCGGCGATTTGTTCGGTATATTACTCGGTATTATCTTCACTCGGGATCTGTATTTCGGGCGTTCGCTTGCTCTCTGCGACTGTATCAACGAAGCAAAAGAGAATATCTCCGCGGGCTTCTTTTTGACTTTTGCAAGTTTTGCAGGCGGATTTTTGATTGTTGGCTCCAAGACGGTGATTCAGTGGCATTGGGATTCATTAACATTCGGAAAGCTGGCGTTCAGTTTCAGTGTTTCAATGGCGTTCGTCTCATTTGTCAATGCGATCGGAATCGTGCTGTTCCCATCACTTAAACGAATGGATGAGCAAGATCTTCCCAATGTATACGGTAAATTGCGCAGCGCATTTACAGTCTTTATTTTTGCGGTTTTGCTTTGCTACTTTCCCGGATGCTGGATTCTTGAAAAGTGGTTGCCCAAATATACGGAAAGCCTGACGTATCTCGGCGTTCTGCTCGCCATGATTACATTTTATACCCGTCTCAGCTTTTTGACGAATAATTATCTAAAGGCGTATCGCAAAGAAAAGCAGATGTTTATCATCAACGTTGTGACGGTAGCGCTGGGGCTGGGATCGTTTTTGCTTTGCGCGTACGGCTTTAATAATCTTGATCTACTGTTGTTCAGTGTCGTGCTGAGCATTATGTTGCGTTCGGTAGTCTCCGAAATAGCAGTGGGGAAAGTCATCCACAAGAGCTTTTGGAAAGATTTTATCGTGGAGGCTTTGATGACGGCGGGCTTTATTGTGTCGGTGCGAGTGTTTTCCCTCTGGATCGGCTGTGCGGTTTACACCGGACTTCTGGCGGTCTATTTCGCCATTAATCACAAGGGGATCGCAGCAATGCTTCAAACCGTAGGACGCATATTACGTAGGAAGGGAAACAGTCTATGAAAGGCATTATTTTAGCCGGAGGGAGCGGTACGAGACTGTATCCTCTCACGCGCGTGACCAGTAAACAGCTGCTGCCGGTGTACGACAAACCGATGATCTACTACCCGCTGTCTGTGCTGATGAACGCGGGGATCCGGGATATTCTCATTATTTCCACGCCGCAGGATACGCCGCGGTTCCGGGAGCTGCTCTTGGACGGGGCGGAACTGGGTATCCGCCTGTCCTACGCGGTACAGCCGTCTCCCGACGGGCTCGCGCAGGCGTTCCTCATCGGGGCGGACTTCATCGGCGACGATTGCGTCGCCATGGTGCTCGGGGACAACATTTTCGCGGGGCACGGACTCAAAAAGTGCCTGCGCTCGGCGGTCGCGGCGGCAGAGCAGGACGGGCGGGCGACGGTATTCGGCTACTATGTGGACGACCCGGAGCGTTTCGGTATCGTGGAGTTTGACCGGGACGGGAAAGCCGTTTCCATTGAAGAAAAACCGAAAATTCCGAAGAGCAATTATTGCGTCACGGGGCTCTATTTTTACCCGAACAGCGTAGTGCAATACGCACGCGGGATCAAGCCCTCCGCACGCGGTGAGTTGGAGATCACCGATCTCAACAAAATGTATCTGGATCGGGGCAATCTCCTCGTCGAAGTGCTCGGGCAGGGATTTACCTGGCTGGATACGGGAACGATGGACAGTCTCGTGGACGCGACCAACTTCGTGCGTACCGTCGAGACGCACCAGCACCGCAAGATCGGGTGCATCGAGGAGATCGCCTACCTGAACGGTTGGATCGGGCGCGAGCAGTTGCTGGCACTGTACGAGAGCATGAAAAAGAACGAATACGGACAGTATCTGAAAGACGTACTGGACGGCAAATACATAAACGGGTTGTACTGATATGGGACAGATTAAAGTCGAAAAGAATGCGGGCGGTATCGAGGGGCTCTGCGTGATCGAGCCCACCGTGCACGGGGACAGCCGCGGCTACTTTATGGAGACCTATAACCGGGCGGATATGGCGGAGGAGGGGCTCGATATGGAGTTCGTGCAGGACAATCAGTCCTCCTCCGGCAAAGGCGTGTTGCGGGGGCTGCATTTTCAGCGGCATTATCCGCAGGGGAAACTGGTGCGCGTCATCCGCGGCCGCGTTTTTGACGTGGCAGTCGACCTCCGATGTGAGAGTGCCACTTTCGGGAAATGGTACGGGGTGGAACTGAGCGAAGAAAATAAAAAGCAGTTTTATATCCCGAAAGGCTTTGCACACGGGTACCTGGTGCTCAGCGACTGGGCGGAATTTCTTTACAAATGCACTGACTTCTATCATCCCGGTGATGACGGAGGCATTCTTTGGAATGACCCTGCGCTCGGCATTCGCTGGCCGGAGACGCGGGGCACCGATGCGGGGAGCGGGTCGCCCGCCGGGTATGCCATGGAGGACGGGACGCCGCTCAATATCAACGAGCGCGACCGGAACTGGCCGACGCTGGGGGACGCCTTTACGTTCTGACGATGAAAAAAGATACAAGAATTTTAGTGACGGGCGCGAACGGGCAACTCGGTTACGATACCGTGCGGGAACTCACGGAGCGCGGCTATACCGACGTGCGCGGGATCGACGTGGAAGACCTCGATATTACGGATGAGGCAGCGGTGCGGCACTATATCGCATCGTATCGCCCCGAGGTCGTCATGCACAACGCCGCGTGGACGGCGGTGGACAAGGCGGAGGAGATGCCGGAGCGCGTCTACGCGGTCAATGCACTGGGGACCGGGTATATCGCGGCGGCATGCCGTGACGTGGGTGCCAAAATGCTGTATATTTCCACCGATTACGTCTTTCCCGGTGACGGTGACGGGTACTATGAGCCGCAGGACGAAAAGGGCCCGCTCGGTACCTACGGAAAGACCAAAAGCGCGGGGGAGGATCTCGTGCGGGAACTCCTTGACCGTTGGTTTATCGTTCGTATTTCCTGGGTCTTCGGCATCCACGGCAACAACTTTGTGAAGACCATGTTGCGGCTTGCCGAGACGAAGACCGAACTGTCCGTCGTCTGCGACCAGATCGGCTCCCCTACCTATACCTATGACCTTTCAAAACTCCTTTGCGATATGATCGAAACGGAGCGATACGGTATCTATCATGCAACGAACGAGGGTGTCTGCTCGTGGTATGAGTTTGCCAAATATATTTTTGAAGTAGCGGGCGTGACCGGTATGAGGGTGGATCCGATCCTTACGCGGGACTATCAGGCGCGCGTCAGACAGGCGTATCGCCCCCTGAACAGCCGGATGAGCAAAGACAAATTGGTCGAGAGCGGTTTCCACCGTCTGCCGGATTGGCAGGATGCCGTCCGACGGTATATCACGGAAGAATTACAGATTCGCGGAGAGGTACAGAAACATGAGTAAATTTCTTGTGACCGGTGGTGCCGGTTTTATCGGGGGCAATTTTCTGCACATGATGACGGCACAGTATCCGGACGACGAATACGTATGTCTCGATGCACTCACCTACGCCGGGAATATGGAAACTCTCGCGCCGATCATGGGGAGAGGGAATTTCCGTTTCGTGCACGAGAACATCTGCAATCGTGAGGCGGTCTTCACGCTTTTCGGGCAGGAGCATTTTGATTACGTGATCAATTTTGCCGCGGAAAGCCACGTCGATCGCTCGATCAGCGACCCCGAGATCTTCCTCAAAACCAACGTTTTCGGCACGCAGGTGCTCCTCGACGCCTGCCGTACCTACGGCATTAGGCGGTACCACCAGGTCAGCACCGACGAGGTGTACGGGGACCTGCCGCTGGATCGCCCGGACCTGTTTTTCACGGAAGAAACGCCGATCCATACCTCCTCTCCGTATTCCGCGAGTAAGGCGGGGGCGGATCTTTTGGTGCTCGCTTACCACAGGACGTACGGGCTCCCCGTGACCGTCAGCCGTTGTTCCAACAACTACGGGCCGTATCATTTCCCGGAGAAACTCATTCCGCTCATGATCCAGAAGGCACAGCGTAACGAGCCGCTCCCGGTATACGGCAACGGTGCGAACGTGCGGGATTGGCTGTACGTAGGCGATCACTGTACGGCGATCGATCTCGTCGTCCGCCACGGCCGCGACGGAGAAGTCTACAACATCGGCGGGCACAACGAGCGTACCAACCTCGAAGTCGTCAGGACGATTCTTGCGGCACTCGGAAAGCCGGAGAGCCTCATCACCTACGTGAAAGACAGACCCGGGCATGACCTGCGCTACGCGATGGATCCGACGAAGATCGAAAACGAACTCGGCTGGAAGCCGAAACATAATTTTGACACCGGTATCCGGGAGACCATCCGCTGGAATTTGGAGAATGCCGCGTGGCTCTCCCACGTGGAAAGCGGTGAGTATCTGCATTGGCTGGAACAGAATTACACCAAGCGGTAAAAACGTGCGGGGAGGGGACCATGAGGGAATACCGATCGGCAAACGACAGACCTCCGGAGGAGGGGGCACGCACAGTCGCGCGGGCCCTGTCCGATGTTCTGCTGCCTCTCTTGCGCGCTGTTTTGACGGGCGGTGACCTGCCGCCGCTCACGCTCACGCCGGAGTTGGTTTCTTTTTGTACGGCGCAGCAACTGATCGGCTTTCTGCACCATGCCCTGCGGTGCGGGGGAGAGGTGGAGAACACCGAGCAGGCGGCCCTGGTCAAAAAAAGTTATTCGCTTTCCGTCGCGCAGCAGATACAGCAGGATTACTATCGGGAGCGGATATTTGCGTCTCTCACGGCGGCGGGGATTCCGTATCTGCCGCTGAAAGGCGAATCACTGCGTGCGGTATATCCGTCGCCGGATCTGCGTTTTTCCTGCGACATTGACTTCTTCTACCCGAAAGAGTACCGTGCCGGGGTCCATGCCATTCTGACCGAATGCGGGTTCCGGAAACAAAAGTCGGATCCGCATAACGATTCGTACGTTTTGGGTGCCGTGCACATTGAGCCCCATTTCGCTATGAGCGACGGGGAGGAGAACTGCGAGAAATACTTTGCGGATATCTGGTCGAGGCTCGTGGCGGAGGACGGCACCCGCTACCGCTTTACGCCGGAGGATACCTACGTGTATCTGCTCCTGCACGCTTATAAGCATTTTGTGCTCGGCGGCGCGGGGGTCCGTTCGGTCGCGGACGCGTGGCTTTGGAAAAAGGCACACCCGGATATGGACGGAGAGGTCCTCGGGCGAGGCTACCGGGAACTCGGTATTACGCGCTTTGCCGCGCAGTATGAGCGTCTCGGGCGCGTTTGGTTTGAGGGAGAGCCGGGCGACGCGGACACGGATATGCTGACGCAATACCTGTGTGCGGGCGGTGCCTACGGCACCCTGGAACAGGGGGCACTGATGGGGCTGGCGTCACGCGGGCAGTCGAAGCGTATGCGCTTTTCTTATGTCTTCCGGCGGGTTTTCCTGCCATACCGACAATTACGCCTGCAATACCCGATCCTGCGGAAGATTCCCGTCCTGTATCCGTTCTGTACCGTTCTGCGTTGGTTCCGCGTGCTGTTCTCCAAGGACCGCAAACACGTGCGCCGCGATCTTTCGGTGGCAGGCGGAATACAACCCGAAACGGCAGAGCGGGCAAGACGGATCTGGGACCTGATCCATTGAGCGGGGAGCCTGCGGGTAAAAACCGTAACGCCCGATAGAGTACCCGCCGCTACACCTGACGGAACACCCGGCGGAGCACCTGACGCTACACCCGGCGGAGCACCCGACGGGACGCCCGGCGTAACGCCCGACGGAGCACTCCGTTGCAACACTTACAATAACGCCCGACGGGACGACCATTTCTTTGAAACAAATACAGCCGCACGGCAGAGATGCCGTGCGGCTGTATTTTCGTGCTGTTTTGAGTAAGCAAACGGTGCCGCGGTGGGGTTTACGCCTCGGTTTCGGTCTTGACGGTGGTGAAGGCGTACATCGCACTGGTGCGCTTGATCTTATTCGTAGTCGTTTTCTCGAAGGGAATATCGCGGATAAAGAACTTGGAGATCCGTTTGTAACCGGGGAGGCGGCGGCAGGCCTTGGCAATATCCTTTTTGAGCGACGCCTCCGGGTCTGTAATTTTCAGTTCCTTGACCTTATCCTCGGAGAGGTAAATCTCGGCACCGAGGGCGACCTCTTCGCCGCGTTCGTTCTTAATGCCGAAGACGAGGACTTCCTGAATATACGGGATGCCGGACAGATCGTTTTCGATCTCCTCGGGGAAGATGTTTTTACCGTTGTCGAGGACGATGAGGTTCTTCTTGCGTCCCGTGATGAGAAGTTGTCCCTTTTCGTTGAATCTGCCGTAGTCACCCGTGTGGAACGTGCCGTCGGGCATCAGGACCTCTGCAGTGAGATCGGGGCGTTTGTAGTACCCGAGCATGACGGTATCGCCCTTGACACAGATCTCGCCGTTGCCGTCTTCATCCGGGTCTTCGATGGTCACGTCGACGCAGCGGAGCGGGATGCCGACGGTGGAGCAGTCGTTGAAGTCGTCCTGGTTGGCACTGACGAGCGGAGAGCACTCCGTGATGCCGTAGCCGTTGACGAGAGCAATGCCGATGGAGTCAAAGAACGCCCCGAGTTCGGGACGGAGCGGAGCCCCGCCGCAGACGATCTTTTTGAGGTTGCCGCCGAATGCCTCGTGGATGCTCTTGAAGAGGGATGCACGCTTGTCGACGCCGATCTTGCGTAGCCCGTTCGAAGAAGCGATGGCGGCGCGGAGGAAGAATTCCTTGCCGGTTGCCTTGGCGTTGCTCCAAATCTTTTTGTAGAACATTTCGGCAAAGGCGGGCACGACGTAAATATAATCGGGTTTGAACAGTTGCAGGTTAGGCAGGACGTGGCGCAGGTTGTCGTTGATGCACAGAGTGCTTTGGTGCAGGATGGCGACGAGGATGCCCGCCACCGCCTCGTAGGTGTGATGGTAGGGCAGGACGGAGAGCCCCGTATCGTAGATCGTCGAGATTTCCAGACCGTAACAGGTGCAGGAGAGCAGGTTTTTTTCGGAGAGCATGACACCCTTTGCGAGCCCTGTGGTACCGGAGGTGTAGACGAGGAGGGCGAGGTCCTCCGGGGGTCTTACGTGGGTGAGGAGCACGCCGGGGGCGTTCTTTTCGAGGTCATATCCGTGTACCAGCAGTTTGGCAAACGAGAGGCATTTCCCGTCGTCCTCGGTGCGGGAGAGATTTACGATATGCGTCACTTTCGGGATTTTGTCTCCGTTCTCACGGAGTACTTCCTCGTACTTGTCATCGCAGAAAACGATCGTGGAGTCCGAGTTGTCGATGACGTGCAGATAGTCCTCGGGCGGCAGTTCTTTGTCCACGGGGACGAAGACGCCGTCCCCGGCGAGTGCGGTGAGGTACAGCGTGATATAATCGTAACTGTTGGCACCGATCATGGCAATATGGGAAGAGAGATGCCCGAGTTCGTCGAGGGCGGCACCGAGTGCCATCACGCGATGATAGAATTCCGCGTATGTCGCGTTTTGTACGTCCTTTCCCACAAAATAGCGATAGGCAATCTTGTCGCCGGCTTCGTCTTTCGCGAGGGCGAGCAGATCCTTGACGCTTTTCAGGTGCGGGACTTCGTAATAGGTAATGTTCGGATTGGTTGCCATATTTGAATCCTCTTTCGGTATGGGTCTTGTGCGGGGGCAGCACGGGGGAGTCACTATGCAGGATATTTTTGCCCCGGTGACTCGCAGATAACACATTTTATCATCAAATGCGAAAAACGGTCAATGGAAACGACGTGACATTAGAGCCCCTCTCTCACGTTTAGAAAACTCTCCGCAGAAGAGAGTCACAGGTTTTTTCGGCTCCTCCTTGCCGTTTTAACCGTTTTGACACAAATCGCGTTTCAACGCCGCCCCCGCTGCGCAGGCTTGTCGGAGGGGCAGCCGTCCGCTTCCCGGAGAGCCGCCGGGTCTGTGTCACACACAACGGGCACGACGGCGGTGTGCGCTTTTTTCGCTGCCAAAGTACCCCGCACGCCGGCTTATGCGCGATTGACACAGGCGCGCGTATGTGATACAATACCGCGTGGATAAAAGACGAAAGGGAGGCAACCGATGCAGAAGAACCAAATGCTGACGCTGACCGTCACGGATCTCAATAATCTCGGATTCGGTGTCGCCCACCACGAGGGGATGACGGTGTTCGTCGGCGGGGCAGTCGACGGTGAGGTCGCCCGCGCCCGCGTGATTTTCGTCAAGCGCACCTATGCCGTTGCCAGGACGGAGGAGATCCTCACGGCGGCACCGTGGCGTGTGCCCGACGATTGCCCCGCGGCGGGATGCGGCGGGTGCGCGTATCGTCGGGTTACCTATGCCCATGAGCAGGAGATCAAACGTCGGGCTGTATGCACCGCATTCCGAAAAGCGGGACTGCCGGATACCGTCGTGAACGAGGTCGTCACACCGACGGCCGCGGACGGCACACCGCTCACCTCCGGCTATCGCAACAAGGCACAGTATCCGATCGCCCGCGCGGCGGACGGGTCGTATCTGCTCGGTTTTTACGGTGCCAGGACGCACCGCGTCGTGGAGGCGGCGGATTGCCCCTTGCAGGATCCCGCCTTCGCACCGATCCTGGCGGATCTCCGCGCCTACTTTACCGAAAAGCAACTCTCGGTCTGGGACGGGGAGCGGGGGCTCCTGCGCCACGTCTACCTGCGCCGCGGGAGTGAGAGCGGCGAGGTGCTCCTGACGCTGGTGATCGGGGAGGACGCGTTCCCCGACGAAACCGGGTTTGCCGCCTACGTCATGGGGCATCACCCCGCCATCGTCGGGGTGGTCCTGAACGTCAACCGCGAGGATACGAACGTCATCTGCGGTAACGTTTACCGCACGATCGGCGGGCGAGGGTACCTTGTCGATACCCTCGCGGGTGTGCGTCTCCGTATCCACCCTGCGGCGTTCTACCAGGTCAATCACGCGGCGGCGACACTGCTGTACGCCAAGGCGACGGAACTCGCCGGGTTGACGGGACGGGAGCAACTGCTGGATCTCTACTGCGGGACGGGCTCCATCGGGCTTTCCATGGCACACCTTGCCCGTGAGGTGATCGGCGTGGAACTGACACCCGAGGCGGTCGAATGCGCGACTCTGAACGCCCGCGAGAGCGGCATTGAAAACGCGCGGTTTTATCGGGGCGATGCCGGAGATGCAAGGTGCCTCCTTGACGGTGTCGAGGGGGATATACACCCGGACGTCGTGGTGCTCGACCCGCCGCGGAAGGGGAGCACACCGGAACTGCTGACCTACCTTGCCGAGCGCGCGGTACCGCGAATCGTTTACGTTTCCTGCAACCCCGATACCCTCGCCCGCGATGCCCAAACGCTCCGTGGCCTCGGCTATCGCATGGGGGAGGTCACCCCCTTTGACCTCTTCCCGCGCACGGGGCACGTCGAGTGCGTCACGGTCTTTCGTCGGACGGAAAACCCGCCCGCAGGGGGAGCCCCGCGCCGCGGCGCGGAGAGAGCCTGAACGGCTCCTTCCCGTGCACCTCGGGGAGCAGGGTCCCGTGCACCGGCACGGAGAGAGCCCCGCATCACGCGAATATTTCTCGGTGCCGTGCACCGTTCCAATTCAAAAATGTGAGGATGATTATGCGTATTTCAAGTGAGATTGCCTCCATCGCGCCCTACGTCGGCGGAGAGGCGAATGCGATCCGAATGCTCGCGGCGGCTGGCTTTGACTGTTACGACCTGTCGCTCTTTTCCATGGGGCGTATGGACTATGCCACGGGGAGGGTGCGCCACGTCGGGCACCCGCTCGAAGGACGGGAGGGGCTCGCCTTCGTGCGGGAACTCCGTCGCGTTGCCGACGAGGCGGGAATCGTGTGCAATCAGTCGCACGCGCCCTATCCCGTCGATTGCCGCGAGATCCGCGAGATGCTGCCCCGCGCAATCGAATATACCGCCGAGGCGGGCGGCAGGATCTGTATCATCCACCCGGACAATTATGCGAGTGCGGAGGCGAACGCCGCCATGTACCGTGAACTCCTGCCGATTGCCAAATCCTTCGGTGTGAAGATTGCCGCCGAGAATATGTGGCTGTGGGACAAAAAACTCGATCATGCGATTTTCGCCGCCTGCTCCAACCACGCAGACTTTGTCACGCATATCAACGCCGTGAACAGCCCCGACCTCGTCGCCTGCCTGGACATCGGGCACGCGGAAATGCGGGGCCTCGGGACCTCTGCCCCCGACATGATCCGTGCGCTCGGCGCACGCCTGCAAGCCATCCACCTCCACGATAACGACCGGTGGCACGACTCGCACGAACTGCCGTTTACCATGGAGATCGATTTTGCGGCGGTTGCCGCCGCCCTCCGCACCGCCGGCTATGCGGGTGACGTGACCTTGGAGGCAGATGCGTATTTCCGTGACCACCGCGACCTCCCCGGGGAGACCCTCATCGCCAATATGGCGGCGGCGGCGCGTCGTTTCGCCGCCATGGTCGAAAACCCCGGGAAAGCATAAGGAGCCTCAATGTTCAAAAAGATACTTTACGTGTTTCTGATTTCCATCATCCCCGTGGTGGAACTCCGCGGTGCGATACCGGTCGGGGCGTATCACAAGTTGCCGTTTTATTGGAACTATCTTGCCGCCGTGCTCGGCAATATGCTCCCCGTGCCGTTTATTCTCCTGTTCATCCCGGCGATCCTCGACTTCATGAAACGGCATCGCATTTTCCCGCGCCTCGTCGGTTGGATTGAGCGTAAGGGACTGCGCGGCGTGGAGAAACTGCGGGCAAAGAGCGGAGAGGCCGCCCCGTCGGACGCCGACGTATCTGCCGATACCGCGTCTGCCGAACTTGTCGGGGGTGCAGACGGTGCCGTTGCTGCGGAGGCAGCAGAGACGACCGCAGACGGTAAAAAGCGGATCCGCGTCACCTTCGGCGTCTGCCTCGGGCTCTATGCGTTCGTTGCCGTGCCGCTCCCCGGCACGGGGGCTTGGACGGGCGCGCTCGTCGCGTCCCTCTGCGGACTGCCGAAACGGTATGCCATCCCGACCATCCTCCTCGGCGTGATGACCGCCGGGGTCATCGTGACGCTCGCCTCCTACGGGGTGGTGTCGGCGTTCTCGATCTTCCTCAAAAAGTAAGATTTTTGTCGTTTGCGCCGAAAAAAAGCAACACCACGCCCGAAAATTCTCCTTCAATTGCCTTGCTTTTTGGCTTTCGGGAATGTATAATAGATAGGAATATCGGAGAACGCGGAGAAAGACTAACTTCCTTTCGCGTTTTTCCATGTCAAAAAAGAAGTGAAAGGATACAAGAAATGAGTACATTCCATTTGGTTGACCATCCGCTGATCCAACACAAACTGACGCTGATGCGTGACAAAAACACTTCCTCGAAAGACTTTCGCGAACTCCTCGACGAGGTCGCGATGCTGATGGGTTATGAAATCACCCGTGACCTCCCGCTCGAAGACGTGGAGGTGGAGACCCCGATCTGCCGCGCGACGTTGAAGCGTATCGCAGGCAAGAAACTGGCGATTGTCCCGATCCTGCGCGCCGGGCTCGGCATGGTGGACGGCCTGATGCGCCTTGTCCCCGTCGCCCGCATCGGCCACATCGGTATGTACCGTGACCCCGACACGCATGAACCCCATGACTACTACTTCAAGATGCCTCCGGACATCAAAAACCGGCAGGTCATCCTCGTGGATCCCATGCTCGCGACGGGCGGCTCTGCCTGCGACGCGATCTCGCGCATCAAGCAGACCGGTTGCACGCACATCACCATGATGTGCCTGGTGGCGGCACCGGAGGGTGTGAAGAGACTTGCGGCGGAGCATCCGGACGTCGATGTGTATTCCGCGGCACTGGATGAGAAACTCAACGAGCACGCGTACATCGTCCCCGGTCTCGGTGACGCGGGCGACCGTATCTTCGGCACGAAGTAATGCGGGAGCTCCGTGTGGGCAAAAACGACGCGGGGCAGCGTCTGGATAAATTTCTTTCCAAGACGCTCCGCACACTCCCGCAGTCGCTTTTGTATAAATCCATACGCCTCAAAAAGATTAAAGTCAATCGCCGCCGCGCGACCCCCTCCCAGATTCTTGCGGAGGGGGATTCTTTACAGCTTTTTCTGGCGGAGGAATTCTTCTCGCCCGACGCGCGGCGTGACGGCGCGTCGCTCTCGCGCACGCACGCCCCGCTCAACGTCCTCTACGAGGACAGCGAGATTCTCCTCATTCATAAACGCCCGGGGCTTTCGGTGCACGCAGGGGCGGCGGGGGACGGCGAGCATCTCGTCGGGCAGTTGCAGGCGTACCTGTACGCCAACGGGGAATACGATCCCGACCGCGAGCAGTCCTTTGCCCCCGCGCTCTGTAATCGGATCGACCGCAATACGGAGGGCATCGTCATCGCCGCAAAGACCGCCGAGGCACTCCGCGTGATGGACGAAAAGATCCGCGCCCGCGAGGTGAAAAAATACTATCTTGCCGCCGTGCACGGGACCCCCGCGCCGCGCGAGGCGACGCTCTCGGGCTGGTTGCTCAAAGACGCCGCGGAAAACCGTGTCCGCGTCTTTGATAAAAATCCCCCGCACGGTGCCAAGGAGATACGGACGAAGTACCGTGTACTGGAAACCGTGGGCGACGTCAGCCTGATCGAGGTGGAACTCCTGACCGGCAGGACACACCAGATCCGCGCACACATGGCGCACGTCGGGCACCCGCTCCTCGGGGACGGGAAGTACGGCATCAACCGCGAGGACCGCGCAAGGGGGTACACACACCAGGCACTCTGCGCCTACCGCGTGCGGTTTGATTTCTCCGGGGAGGAAACGGTTTTGGACGCGCTCCGCGGACGCGAGTTTTCCATCCCGCCGGAGGACGTATATTTTGTGAAAGAACTCTTTTCCTGACGCAATCGTGCGACAGCGGGTGGCACGCCACCCGCTGTTTTCATATCCTGTCGTATGAAACTATCGGAACTTTTGCCCGGGCAGGGCGCGCGTATCACCGCCGTCGGTGCGGGGGCGGCAGCGGCGCGGCTCTCGGCACTCGGGGTCATTCCCGGGGCGGCGGTCGAGTGCCGTTTCTGCCATCCGTCGGGGGATCCCGTGGCGTACCTTATCGGTGAGACGGTGGTCGCCATGCGTCGGCAGACGGCGGACGCCGTCACGGTGGAGCCTATACAAAAAACGAACGGGGAGGAGCCGCAATAACGGCTCCTCCTTGTCAGTTGACGGTTTTGGAGACACGGAGCAGGAGTTCCGCCGCACGGATGCGGGTGAGCGCGGCACCCGTGTCGTCCGTGCGCCGGAGCGGTATCCGCGCGGCAAGGGCGTTATATGCCTCGGCGGAGGTGCATGTGCCGGCGGCTCCCGTCATGCGGGCGAGGAGCCGGTACGCCTCCCCGACCGTGATCGTATCGTTCGGGCGGCAGAGGAGCCTGCTGTCATCAAGTTCGCCGACGAGGTACCCCGCCCGCTCGGCGGCGACGAAATAACCGCGGAGCACGACGGGGATGTCGCCGTCGTCGTCAAAGAGGGTGTGCGCCCCCGCGGCGTCCGGTGCATACCCGAGCGTTTTCATGGCGGCGACGAGAAAGCCTGTGCGCGTCATGCCTTCCTCCGCGCGGAAGTCGAGACCCGACGGAGTCGTGTCCGCGTCCATGATGCCCGCCGCGACCATCACGGCGGCAAAGCCGCCGGCGGTGTCGTCGAGCCCGTCAAAATCCAGGTCCATGGTCTTCTTGTCCACCTGGATGTGCACCGTCGCGGGGGCGGAGTAGGCACCGCGCGCGTCGCGGATGACGTAGGTGAAGGCGTCCGTGCCGGTATACCCCGCTTTCGGTGTGTAGCGGAAGTCGCCGGTCGAGGCACCCGTGACGAACAGCGTCCCGTGCGCGGGATAGGTCATGATGAGGTATTCGAGCTCGTCACCGTCGCGGTCGTACCCCGCCAGGGTGCCGAATACGGAGACGTTGCGCCGCGTCTGCCAGAACACGGGTGTGTCCGCCTCGGAGAGGGTCGGCGCGTGGTTTTCCGCCGCGTCAAAGCGCATGAGGCAGGTCAGTTCCGCCCCGCCCGACAGGCTCCCCGCACGGAAAGTGAAAGATGCCTCCGTTACGAACGGGGTCGCCGGGGTGAAGGTCAGCATGGGCACCATCGTGCGGGAGACGGTCTGCCCGGCGGCGACCCGCGCACCCGAAAGACGCAGTACACCGACGGTGGGGGCAGGCAGGGAGACGATGGTCAGGGCGGGGTAGGAGACCACGCCGAGTGCCTTCTGCATATCCTCATCGGTGAAACGAATGCTCTCCCCCGGGGCGGCGGTGCGGATGACGGTCGCGCCCTCGGTGAGGTGCTCCATCGCCGGTGTCAGGACGGCACCGACGGTGAGGGGGAGGGCGAGGGACAGGAGCAGGAGCAGGAGGAGTGAGGGGAAGATCAGTGCTTTTTTCATGACTTATTCCTTTCGTTCATATCGGCGCGGTGCCCGGTTTTGTCGGGTACGCCTTGCAAAGGCTTGACGGCGGGGGAGGAGACGACGGTGCCGTTCGCGGAGAAACGGGAGCCGTGGCAGGGGCAGTCCCAGGTCCTCGTGTCGGGGTTCCAGGTCAGGGCACAACCGAGGTGTGAACAGACGGGCGTGACGGTGTGGAGCGCACCGCCCATATCACGGTACGCCGCCACCTTTTTGCCCGAGGAGCGCACGATACCGCCCGCGCCGGGGGCGAGTTCCGCCGCCGCCTCGGCGGCGGGCAGAAACCGCTTGCCGAGCCCCTCGATGGCTCTGCCCCCCTGTTCCAGCGCGGTACGCAGGGTGTCGGCACCGAAACGACCGGGGTGCAGGTAAGGGGCGACGGTGTTCTCCCGCCCCGTGATGAGGTCGGTGAGCACGTTTGCCGCCACCATGCTGCCGGCAATCCCCCATTTGGAAAAACCGGTCGCCACGTAACTGTCCGGCATGAGGGAGGAATACGCACCGATGAGCGGTAGTCCGTCCGGACTCATGCAGTCCTGACCCGCCCATTCGGCGATCACCCGCACCTGCGGATAGTATTTTACGGCGGCGGCTCGCAGGGAGGAGAGCCCTGTGCGGGCGGGGTCACGCCCCCATTCCCCCGTGCGGTGTCCGCCCCCGACGAGGAGCAGGTTGTCACCGTGCGAGCGCAGGGAGAGCCCGCCGCGGTCGACGCCGTAGTACATCGCCGGCAGGGGCGGAATTCCGCCGAGCGCGATGCCGTAAGAGAGCGATTGATACAGCTTCATGAAATAGAGCCCGGGGAAATTGCGGAACGGATAATGGCAGGCGTAGACGATTTTCTGCGCCTCCGTCTCCTGTCCGTCATCCGTGATGACCGTGTGCCCCTGCACGTCGGTCACCGTCAGACCGGTATAGACGTCCACGCGTCGCGCGAGCGCGGCAAGAAACTTGACGGGGTGGAACTGCGCCTGTCCGGGATACACGAGCGCGAGGGCAACGTCAAAGGGGAGTGCCGTCCGCCGTTTGAGTTCGACCCGCAGCCCCAGGGCGCGTGCCGCGATCGCCTCCGCTTCCAGCCGCTCCGGACTTTTGCGCGTGTAGAGAACGGCGGGCAAACGCGTGTAGTCACATAAAATGTTCTCGTCAAGGATGATGCGACGGTAATCGTCGAGGGCCCGGCTTTGCGCCTCCGCCCATGCCCGTGCCGCGCCTCCGCCGCGCTCGGTAAGGAGCCTCCGGTAGGTGAGCCCGCCCGCCAGCGTGATCTTGCCGGTGGATGCGCCGCTCTGCCCATAACCGATCTCGTGGGCGTCGAGTACGATGGCGTCCACACCTGCCCGACGCAGGGTGTACGCCGTCAGGATGCCCGTGAGCCCGCCGCCGATGACGGCGACCTCGCACTTTTTGGGTAGCCAACCCTCGCGCCCCCCGATCGCGGGCGGTGCCGTCAGATGCCAATAGGACATAAACAGCCTCCTCGGTTTTTGTTTCCAGTATTGCCACGGGGTGGCTTTTTATACAGTCGGGCGGTGGGAGTTACGGGAAAAAGTGACCTTGGCAAACGGGGGAAAATGTGTTAAAATAAGATGCAGAACGAAAAAGGGGGCTCAAACGATGAAAAGAGTATTTCTTGTGGTCCTGGACAGTTTTGGGATCGGTGCCGCGCCGGACGCCGCCGACTTCGGCGATGCGGGCACGGATACACTCGCCGCCTGTGCCGCCACCGGCATCCTCTCGGTGCCGCATATGGTCTCTCTCGGGCTCGGGAACATCGACGGCGTGACCGCATTGCCGGGGACGGATGCACCGACGGGTGCTTTCGCACGCCTGCGTGAACTCTCCCGGGGGAAGGATACGACCATCGGGCATTGGGAGATTGCGGGGCTCGTCTCCGAGAAACCGCTGCCGACCTACCCGCACGGTTTCCCCCGGGAGGTGCTGGATGCCTTTTCCCGTGCGACCGGGAGAGGGGTCCTCTGTAACCTGCCGTATTCCGGCACCGAGGTCATCGCCGACTACGGGGCGGAACATCTGAAAACGGGCGACCTCATTGTCTATACTTCGGCGGACAGCGTGTTCCAGATCGCCGCGCACGAGGACCTCGTCCCGCCCGAGACGCTGTACGAATACTGCCGCGCCGCGAGGAAGATTTTGACCGGTGAGCACGCCGTCGGCAGGGTCATCGCCCGCCCGTTCATCGGTACGCCGGGCCACTTCACACGGACGGCCAACCGTCACGACTTCTCCCTCGCGGCACCCGGGGTGACCTTGCTCGACACGGTTTCGGGCGCGGGGCAGAGCGTCATTGCGGTGGGTAAGATTTCGGATATTTTCGCCGGGCGCGGCGTGACTTCCGCCCGCTTCACCCATTCCAACGCGGAGGGCATGGCGGAGATGATGCGCGCCGTCGGGGAGGACTTCCAAGGTCTGTGTTTCGTCAACCTGGTGGACTACGACATGCTGTACGGCCACCGCCGCGACCCCGTAGGGTATGCGCGCGCGCTGAATGCGTTTGACGACTTCCTGCCGTCGTTCCTCGCCGCAATGCGTGAGGGGGATCTTTTGATGGTCACGGCGGACCACGGCTGTGACCCGTCGTACACGAAGACCACCGACCACACGCGGGAGTATACGCCCCTCCTCGTTGCGGGCGCGGGTGTCCGCCCCGGATCGCTCGGCACGCGGCAGGGCTTTTCCACGATCGCCGCGACCGTCGCCGACCTGCTCGGCGTGCCGTACAGCGGCGCGGGCGAGAGCATGAAGCGCGAGATCCTCTTATAATCTCCTGCCGCTTTTTCTGCGACAGCACCTCTTGCCGCTTTACGGGGAGGAGCCGGTTTTTTCGGCTCCTCCCCGCTTTTTGCCGCGGCGTGGCACGTCTCCGTGTCGCGCGGGATGTTCCGCTCATATCCTGTTAAGGAGCGTGTCACGCTCCGAAAGAAAGGAATAGGAATGGAAGAAAGGAATTTGAGACGCGACCGCCCCGAGGGGCAGAGCGAGAACGCGGGCGGCACACCGTGCTTCCCGGGTGACATTGATAACGGCATTGCCGCGGACATCCCGCTCGCGATGGTGTATTCTCCGAAACAATACTGGCGCGACCTGTACGATAACGCAGAAGCCCTCAGGCGGGGGACGCTTTTCCGTGAGTTGTTTTTCCCGTGGGAAGCAGGAGAGGAGACAGAAGAATGACAGAACAGGAAAAAGCGATGCGCGAGATGCAGGAACTCGCATTTGCACTCCAAGAGGCAGTGCTCTACCTCGACGGGCACCCGCACAATACCGCCGCCCTCCGGTTTTACGAAAAAACCATGGCGGAGTACCGCGAGAAAATGGCTGTCTACGAGCGGCAGTGGGGGCAACTCGCCCCGCTCGCGCCGTGTGCCGTGAGCGGTGTCGGCTGGCGCGGCTGGCAGTGGACGACGCAGCCGTGGCCGTGGGAGATGAATTACCCCGCCGGCAGTGACGGCGACATGACCGAGACCGCGCTTGCGGAGAGTGCCGATCGCGGGGAGGGAGAGTAAGATGTTCATATACGAAAAGAAACTGCAATACCCGATCAAGATCAAAAATCCGAGCCCCAAACTCGCCTCTATCATCATCAGTCAGCTCGGCGGACCGGACGGGGAACTCGGCGCGGCGACGCGCTACCTCTGTCAGCGGTTTTCCATGCCGTATTCCGAGGTGATCGGGATTCTGACGGATGTCGGTACCGAGGAACTTTCCCACGTGGAGATGATCTCCGCTATCCTCTACCAACTGACCCGCAACCTCACGCCCGAGCAGATCGTGGCGAGCGGCTTTGACAAGTATTTTGTCGATCATACGACGGGGACATATCCCGCGGCGGCGGCGGGCTCGCCCTTCACGGCGGCATACGTCGGTG
Organism: uncultured Eubacteriales bacterium; assembly: GCA_934432675.1. Taxonomy (GTDB): domain Bacteria; phylum Bacillota; class Clostridia; order Oscillospirales; family CAG-272; genus UBA1740. Next base: position 96,479 of record CAKRYT010000003.1, read on the forward strand.
TCAAGGGGGATCCTCTCGCGGACCTCAACGAGGACCTCGCCGCGGAGCAAAAGGCGCGCGTCACCTACGATAACATCCTGCGGCTCTGCGACGACCCGGACGTGCGGGATGCCATCCGTTTCCTCCGTGCCCGCGAGATCGTGCACTACCAGCGTTTCGGTGATGCGCTCCGCGTCACGCAGGACCACCTGAATTCAAAGAACTTTTACGCCTACAATCCCGGTTTTGACAGGGACCTGCGGCGTTACGGCAGGAAAAAATCATAAGGGGCCCGCAAGAAAAAGGACAGCCAAAGAGATGAGGGGAGTGCCGCGGCAACGCTTTGTGCCGCGGCCCTTTCATTTATGGGCTGGTTAATTTGCCCAAGCAAAATATGATATTTTGTGCAAAATGTGCAATGTTCTTCTTCCGAAATTTAGCATAATAACGGCTTTTGTGCGACTTTCTTGTAAATAGTGCCGTATTTGATGCAAAAAGCCAAATATTGCTTGACGAAAGCAGACTTCTACAATATAATATAAATACTTTGACGGACACTTGCATTTTGAGGTATTCCGGTGACTGCGATGGGGTGCCCGCCGGTAACAGGCATCCCGCATTTTTATTTTGCAACGAAAGTTGTAGGAGGTTTGTATCTATGAAGCAAAAACTTTTGGCAATCCTGCTAGTTCTTGGCATGGTCGGGGCACTCATCCCCGTTTTTGCCGTGACGAGCGCGGCGGCGAACGGCGTCGCCCTGCCGGACGGTGCCACGCCGTATGACGGTAAGCCGTCGACGGAACTGTCCGGTACAGGTACGGAAACTGACCCGTACATCATCGCGAACACGGCGGACTTTATGTACTTCTATGACAAGATGGAGGCGACCGCCACTGCCGATAAGGTCTTCAAGATGACCGGTGACGTGTACTGGAATGCACAGAACAGCACGAAGTACGCGGTGTCCTCCAAGGCCTTTGCCGGCATTTTGGACGGTAACGGGCATACGGTGTACAACGCGGGCTATTCTGGGTACAGTAATATGTCTGTTTTCGGTACCGTTGAGGGCACAATCAAGAATATCATGTTCGATGGCATGTACATAAATGTCAATAACGGGACTACCGGGGGCCTTTGCAATGCGTTAAAAGGTACCAAAGCTCTGATTGAAAATTGTCAGTTCCGGAATGCAAACGTGACGGGCAAAAATGCTGCGGGCGTTGTCAATTCCATTGAAGGTGGTGCCACAGTTCGCGGGTGCACTTTTGACGGCACGATTTCTGCGAAGAACACCGCCGGCGGTATTGCTATTTCCGTTGGTACAAATCAATCCGGTGCGATTGAAGATTGCGTTAACAACGCGAAAATATCCTGTGCCGCTGCAAATATTGGCGGTATCATCGGTGAGGCCGCTTCGGATAGCGGAGTTACAAAACTGACCATTACCGGATGCCGGAACAACGGTGATCTCACGAGCACGAAGAGTGCGGCACGGGTCGGTGGTATTATTGGTCGATCCTATCGCTTGCTGGAACTTACAATCACGGATTGTGTCAATAACGGTAACATCGAGTCGACCGGCGCAACCGGCGGGATCTTGGGTTATCTTGAATCCAGCAAAGTCGGTAAGGGAGTCATTGTTGACGGTTGCCGGAACACCGGTGCCATTACATCGACCGGCAACAATGTCGGCGGCCTTGTAGGCTCCATGCAAAAAACGTATATGGATGTTATCATTAAAAACTCCGACGTGACGGGGAGCGTCAGCGGCGCATCCTGTGTAGGCGGGTTTGTTGGTTACCACGAGCCTTGGACTTCGACAAGTTCCGATATTCATGTGCTCAACTCGCGTGTCGACGCGGTGGTAAAGGCCGCCGGAGATTATGCAGGCCTTGCATTCGGTAAAAACGTCATCCATGCAACCGCGGTCAACTTCCAGGTTTCAAACTGCGTACTGCTTGGTGAAGTGACTGCCGCATCCGGTGCGGGTGCTGTGATTGGCCTGTTGGGAGCCCAGAAGTCGATATCTCCGAAATTCGAATTTGCAAGCAACTATGTCAACGCAACGGTTGCTGCCGGTGCAGAGGGGAAAGCCGCGACACTGATTGGTGCTGCGGATACCAATGTGTCGGATGTTATCCTGACCGCAACCAATACAAAAATGCTTGTGGCTGTCAAGGTCGGTGATGCGAGTGTTTCCGAGCCGGTTACCTATTACATCGGCACCGGTGACGGTAAGACAACGGAAATTGCCGCACTCAACCTTGAAGAGTTGACGGACGGTACTGCGCTCGCGGCACTTAACGCATACGCGACCGCAAACGCCTACGGGGCATGGTCGCAGGGGAAAAATGCACCTGAACTTACCGCTTTCTTTGTTGCCCCCGAGGTTACGATCGACGGCGCGAGCCTGACGATCGGCAACAGCGTGACGCTGAACATGTTTGTCTACAAAAAGACGTTGGAGGCGGCGGGTGTATCTTCGCTCCAATCGATCCATATCCGGGACAGTGCGTCGGAGAATTACCAGGGCAAACTCGTCGATGACAAGTACGTTTTTCAGATTAAAGGGCTGACTGCCAATGACTTCGGTACGACCAGATCCTACACGGTCCAGTACGTCACGGATGACAACATGGTAGTGGTCTCGAAGGCGGTCAAAGAGTATTCGCCCTTGCAGTACGCAATCAACATGTACGGCAAGCGCGCGGATATGGAAAAGCTCGATTCGCTGCTCCTTGCAATCGTGAATTACGCCGAGGCGGCAGGCGCGACGGGGGCAAAGGAAGCCTTTAATGCCAAGCATGCAGATGCCGACTGGACGAAACTGCCTACATATGAAGACGTCCTTGCAGGGGACACGAATGCAACGCAGTACACCTATAAGACGCTGCAAACAGAAAAGGGATTGCCCGCACTCAATACAACCTACCTGGACGATAGACTGATTCTGTCTGTGTATTTGTGGGACTGTGACTACACGAAAGTGTCCGTGAAGATCGGTAATGTGGATGCGGGAGATATCACCGATTTCCCGAGTGTTGAGTTCTACCCGACCGACCTCTATAACACGATTGAGTTCACCTTCGCGAAGGATGCGGGTGAGGAGGTCGTCGCTACCTGGTCGATCATGCAGTACCTGGATAGTTACAAGAATTCCTCCCGCAAAGACTTCGCCAAGGCAACGGCTATTTACCTCTACGCGGTGAGGACATTCTGCCTTGTCAACCAAACAACCAATTAAGAGGAGAGGGTGCAGATATGAAGATGAATTACGAAACACCGACGGTGGAGATCCTCGCGTTCGCGACCGAGGATGTTATCCGCACGAGCGGTGAAACTGCCCGCCTGTTCGCAGAGACGCCCGAAGACAAGTTTGAGGACGCCGGCGCGTAAGCGGGAACGAAACAAGTAACCTTTGAAGCGGGGGAGTGCCTTTTTAAGGAAAAGGCACTCCCTCGTTTTGATAAAACCGTTTCCGGCACGTCTGTCACATTTTTGCGCCGCCCGTTCCGGGGCGGTGTGTTTTTCGTTTCCGGAGGCGGCGCGAAAGCCCCTCGCATGTAACACGGTTGTTCCGTTTTTGTGTGAGGTGCACAGGTGTGAGGCGTAAAGTCTGTCACAGGTTTGTCTGCGGAACCCCTTGACAGAACATGGCATCTTTTATACAATAATGGCGACGGGTCAATTCACTTTGCCCCGGGGTGACCCGGCGGCGGAAAGGAAAGGGAATTGACTATGCAAAACAGATTGCGCGTGATACGCGCGGAACTTGGCATGAGCCAGGACACGCTCGCACGGCTGTCGGGGTTATCCCGCGCCACGGTGAATCGGATCGAAAAGGGACGTTACGTCCCTACCGGTACCACCATGATGAAGATCAGCCGCGCTCTGCGCCGCCCTTGCACCTCCATCTTCTTATCGCTTGCAGCCGTATAAGAGAGTCCCCTGCCCGGGCATAAGGCAGGGGGCTTTCAAAAAGCCGACACGCATAAGAAAAATCGCCCGTTCGGGCAAAGGAGGACTTCATGTCTGTTCAAATCATCACAGAGCAGGAACTCGCCGCGAGCGGCGTCTCCTCTCTGCCGCTCACTCCGACGGCATCGCCTGCCCTCGGGGGGAGGGACTATACTCCCGGCGAGGTGAAAGCGGCGTTTGACCGCCTCCCCCGCCTCATTGCGGCAAGGCTCAATGCCTTGCTCGGTGCCGTCACCGACGGCGCACTCCTCGCCGATATCCCCGTCGCCTTCGGGGAGGCGAACGTATCTCTTTCGGACCTGCTTTCGCTCCTCACGGAGCATCTGCAAAACCCGCCGGTCTCCGACAGTGCCCCCACGTCGGAGAGTGAGAACACCGTGACCTCCGGCGGGGTCTATACCGCGCTTGAAAACCTGCGTGACGAGGTGCTCGCGACGGCGGCGTCCAACGCCTCGGCTTCGATTGCCGCGCAGAAACTTACTTACGATGCCGCGACCGGGGAGGTCACCCTCGCACAGAATCGCGGTGGTACCGCCTTCACCGCCGCCGCGCTGCCCTTTCCGGAACTCTCGGAGACGATTGCGTTGCTTCGTACGCTCCTGGGAGCCTCGGTGCTTTCCGAAACCGTGGAGGACACTTACAACACGCGCGTGACCGCCGGCGGGCTCCCCGTGGTGGATGACGCCCCCGCAACGGTGCACGCCATCAAGGGTGCGACGGCTCCGACCGTCAATCTTCTGGATGAGAGCCTTTTCATGCCCGTGACGATCTCCGATACGGGCTACACGAAAAACCTGGCGTTCACCATTGCGGCGGGGACATATACGGTTTCCACCCGCCTGACGGACGGATCGGTAGTCAACAATGCCCTTGCGATACTGCTCCAAAACAGCGAGGGCACGAATGTTGTGGACTGTAATGTGGGCAGCGGCAACAAAGTAGGCGTTGCAAACACATTTACGGTCACCGAGGAACAGGCGCAGAGCATCTCCACTTTACGGATCTACTTCAACACCGGTGCATCCGGGAAAAAGGTGGACTACTTTATGCTGAATGCGGGCGAGACCGCCTTGCCGCACGAGGCGTATTACGCCGGTCTGAAAAGCGCGGCCTTCGCAGGGATCACTTCAACAGGGCGCAATCTTTTACACTTTGACACGTCGGATAGCGCGAGGCTTTATATCGATGTAAGCAACCCGTTGTTTCGTGTCGGAAACGGTGTAAAGATTCTTGCCGATCGCAAAATGATGGTCGTGAAGGTGTTCAGATACCAGGGGTCACAGGATTGGGGCGAGGTTATATTCGGAGCGGATTTCTCCGCGACGCCCGTTGCGAGCAAAACTTTTACCGTAAAGAACGATCCGAACCTTGCGTATAAATACATCTTTCAAATCAAATTTGAGGACTCCGCAGAATATTGGGCTACCAGAGAGGAAATGCTGAACGCGCACCTCATGCTCGTTCCGTCGGACAGCACATTGACCATTGGTGATTACACACCGTATTGTGCGGATGCCTCGTTCGCGCCCGCGGCCCCCGTTACGCTCGGGAAGTGGGATCACATTGACGTTGACGCGCAGAAGATGGTCGTCGGCACCGCCACGCTGACGCAGGAGACACCCTTCACCGATGAGCAACTCGCACAGTACGCCGACTATGTGCTTTCCGCAGACGGGAAAACGATTGCATACGAGAGCGCAACGACAACCCGGACGGCGGTGACGTTGCCGAAGACCTATAAGGCGTGGCGCGGCGGCTGTGAGTATATCACGGCGGACGCGAGCGGCGGGCAGAATCCGGATCACCTGAAAATCACCGTCACCGGGGACTATTATGTCAAGGCGGGAGGTGAGGAGGCGTGAGAATTCTCTCTGTCCGTCCGGTCGGAGCCACCGACCTGACCCCGCTCACCGCGACCGAAGTGTCCGCGCGGGCACGCCGCGATACGCGTCGTCGCCTGCTCGCCGCTTTCGATGTCTACAAGCAGAACGTCCTGTACGGCATTGACGAGGAGACGCCCGAAACTCGGGGCTCCGTCCTGACGTGGTATCGGAAACTCCTCGATCTGGATGTCACCGCATTCTCGGAGATACCGACGCCTGTCGCCGCCTATCTCGGGGGAGGTGATACGGATGCTTGATTATTTGCTTCTCGGCAGCGGTACCGGCGTTCTGCGGGCACGCACGCCGATGCGCGCGGAGGGAGACGTGACCGTTTCCGCACCGGTCGGCGCAACGGTGTTCTGGAACGGTAAGGCGTTCACCGCCGACGGTGGCGTGGCGACCATCCCCGCCGCTTGCCTGCGCGCGCGGAACACGGTGCGGATTGTGACCGCGGACGGCAGTTTCCGCTGTGAGGGTGTCGGCTTTGACGGTGCCTGCCTCACACCGCTCGGCTTTGACCGCGATGCCTTGCTCCTCTCGCTCGCCGAGGCGGTCGTTTCCGTGCTCGGTACGCTCGATGACCTCGCCGCCTGGGTGCTCTCGGAGCGCAAACGGCGCGAAAACACGCTCTTTTCTTAACGGATCCGCAAAACGGCTTTGCCGGCGGGGTGCGCCGTGCGGTACCCCTGCCGCATGACGCGTTCGCCGCGTGACCCCCATTACCGCGCGACGACATCCCTCATCATACGGCATCCCTTGTCACGCAACACCCTTCATCACACGGCACCCTCATCACGCGGCACCTTTCGTCATGCGCCGCCCCTCGGCATTTGCCGTTTGACTCCCGCCCCGGCGGGAGTTTTTTGCATTTTCGGGGCATTTTTGGGGGATGTTCCTTGCATTCGGGGGGATAGTGTGCTACAATTTTAAAAATATTCGTCTGTACTTATGTTTTTTTACGTTTACTTGCTCGGAGGTACCCATGCACAACGGTACAAATCACCTCATTGTGGTCAAGGTCGGCTCCTCCTCGCTGACGAGCGGGGCAGGAGATCTCGACCCCGCCCGCGTCGCATCGATCGCGGGGCAGATCGCCGATCTTGTCGATGCGGGGCATCGCGTTATCCTGGTTTCTTCGGGGGCGATTGCCGCCGGTTTCCGTTGCCTCGGTTTCGCACAGAAGCCCCGGCGCATCTGTGACAAACAGGCATCCGCCGCCGTGGGGCAGGGGTTGCTCATGGAGGAATACAACCGTTGTTTCCTGGCCCGGGGGCTCCGCACGGGGCAATTGCTCCTGACGCGGGAGGACTTCGCGGACAACCGCCGTTTCAAAAATGCGTATGCCGCCCTCGGGGTGCTCCTGGACCGCGGTGCCGTACCGATTATCAACGAGAACGACACGATTGCCGTCGACGAGATCAAGATCGGCGATAACGACACACTTTCGGCGCAGGTGGCTGCCATGGTGCACGCCGATCTGCTCATACTGCTCACGGACATCGACGGGCTCTACACCGCCGACCCCGCGAAACATCCGGACGCAAAGCACATTGACCTCGTCCCCGAGATTGACGAGTCGATCTACGCGCTCGCCGGCGGTGCCGGGTCGAGCGTCGGTACGGGCGGAATGCAGACCAAACTGCGCGGTGCCGCCCTCGCGACGGACGCCGGCGTAGAGGTCATGATCTGTTCCTCCTCGGAGCCGGACGTGCTCTCCCGCGCGGCGCGCGGGGAGGTGACCGCGACCCGGTTTGCGGTGCATCGCACCATGCCGACGCGCCGCCAGTGGCTTGCCTTCTATGCAAAGCCGAAGGGGCGGCTCTGGATCGATGCGGGTGCCGTCGGGGCACTGCTGGATAAGAAAAAGAGTCTTTTACCCCCGGGGGTCGTGCAGGCGGAAGGCGATTTCCGCCCCGGTGACGTCGTGGAGGTGCTGGCACTTGGCGACGGGACGCCGATCGGCCGTGGCATCGTTCGGTACGACCGCGAAGAACTGTTGAGTCTGGCGAAGACCCCGGGCACGCACGGTGAGGCCATTCACCGCGACGACTGGGTGACGCTCGGAAAGGAACACATATGACCGACCTGCAAACACTCGGCGCAGCTGCCAAGCGCGCCGCGCGCACGCTTATGTGCATGGATACGGAGACAAAAAATCGGGCACTCCTGGCGATGGCGGATGCCCTTATCCACGCGAGTGCGGAGATTCTCACCGCCAATCGGGAGGACCTCGCGGCGGGGGAGCGCGGGGGGCTGACCCCGGCGTTTCTTGACCGTCTCGCCCTGACGGAGGCACGTATCGGCGGTATGGCGGACGGTATGCGGCAGGTCGCCGCACTCCCCGACCCGGTGGGACGGGTGCTCTCCGAGACCGTACGCCCGAACGGGTTGCGGCTCACCAAGGTGGCGGTGCCGATCGGGGTCATCGCAGTCATCTACGAGGCGCGTCCGAACGTGACCGCCGACAGTGCCGCGCTCTGCCTCAAAAGCGGGAATGCCGTGATCCTGCGCGGCGGGCGGGAGGCCATCCGTTCCAATACCGCCATCGTGCGCGTCATGCGGGCGGCACTGCGCGGAGCCGGGGTGCCCGAGGATGCCGTCACCCTGATCGAAGATACCGACCGCGCCGTGACGCAGGCACTCATGCGCCTGAACGGCTATGTGGATCTTCTCATCCCGCGCGGCGGGGCAGGGCTGATCCGTGCCGTCGTGGAGAATGCGACCGTCCCCGTGATCGAGACGGGTGCGGGCACCTGTCACGTTTACGTCGACCGCGACGCCGATGTGAACATGGCGGCCGACATCGTGTATAACGCCAAGACCAGCCGTCCGTCCGTCTGCAACGCGGCGGAATGCCTGCTTGTCGATCGCGAGATCGCCGCCGCGGCGTTGCCCGTCATCGCCGCGCGCCTTGCCGAAAAGCAAGTGGAACTCCGTGCAGATCCGGAGGCGTGTGCGCTCCTGCCAAACGCCGTTGTTGCGACGGAGAGCGACTGGGGGCGGGAATATAATGACTATATCATGGCGGTGCACATCGTCTCGGGCGTGGAGGAAGCCACTGATTTCATCACGCGTTACGGGACCGGGCACAGCGAGTGCATCGTCACGGAGAATGCGGAGACCGCGGAGCGTTTCCTCGCCTGTGTGGACGCCGCTGCCGTGTACCATAACGCCTCGACCCGTTTCACGGATGGGGGCGAGTTCGGGCTCGGTGCCGAGATCGGTATCTCCACGCAGAAACTCCATGCCCGCGGTCCCCTCGGGCTCGCGGAACTGACGTCCATGAAGTATATTGTCCGCGGTGCGGGACAGATACGATGAGGAGGTTTTTATGACATACGGTTTTATCGGACTCGGTCATATGGCGACTGCCATTATCGGCGGGATGCGTCGCTCCGACGCCTATCGCGCGGCGGAGATCCTCGGGGCGGAGACGGACGCTGCCCGCGCGGCGGATGCCGCAGATAAGTGGAACGTACGTGTGGCGACCGCCGAGGCGGTCGTGGCGGGTGCCGACACCGTTATTCTTGCCGTCAAGCCGCAGGTGCTCCCCGTGGTGCTCCCGACGCTTGCCGCGGGCGTGCGGCCCGGGCAACTGATCGTTTCCATCGCGGCAGGGAAGGACACCGCGTACTACGAGGGCTATTTCCCGGCGGGGACGCCGGTCGTCCGCGTCATGCCGAACATCAACGCGATGGTCGGTTACGCCGCCGTCGCCGTTGCAGGCGGCCAATATGCGACACCCCTGCATACGCAGGCGGTATGCGCCGTTTTCGATACGGTCGGCAAAACGTTTGAGATACGCGAGGATCTTTTCTCTGCTTTTACCGCCCTCTCCGGCTCGTCCGTGGCGTTTGCTTACCGGTACATCGACGTGATCGCCCGTGCGGCAGTGGCGGAGGGGTTCGACCCGGAGACGGCACGCAGCGTCTCCTGCGCCGCCGCGCTCGGCAGTGCGAAGATGGTGGCGGAGTCGGGGATCGATCCCGCGACGTTGGTTAAAATGGTCTGTTCCCCGGGCGGGACGACGATTGAGGGCATCCGTGTGCTGGACGCCGAAAAGTTCGACGAAACACTCACGCACGCATTCGAGGCCGTCGTACGCCGCGACAGGGAGTTGCGCGGATAATCGGGCACCGCGCGGAGCGACCGCCGGCGTGACCGCCGAAAACAGCGACCCAAAAGCAAACAGAAAAACGCGCCGTCTGCCATGCCGCAGACGGCGCGTTTCCGAAACAAAAAAGGCAGTGCCGTAAAGACACTGCCCTTGGAGCTGGTGATAGGAGTCGAACCTACAACCGACTGATTACAAATCAGTTGCGCTGCCATTGCGCCACACCAGCAGGGGAGATGCGGGCGTGCCGGAAGTAAAGGAACGCACGGCGCATCTCTGTCATGCGTGTATTGTAGCACACCCGACGGTTTCTGTCAAGCACTTTTTGCCTGCCCCCGGGAGATTGCCCGGGCGGGTGTCCGCCACGGTTTTGCCGCCGTGTTATGGCCGGTGGGGGCACCGTGCGGAGCCGCAGGACACGCCTGCGCCCCGTTCCGACATCTTTTTGCGGAAAATGTGCAAAACAACTTGCAAAATGCGGAAAGATATGCTACAATGCATTTGAGTTACTGGGTCATGCGCGCGGTGGCGCGCGTGCTCCTGTGCGCGGGTCGGGCGTTCCTGTCCGATTCCGCGAAATCCGCATTGGAGGTACGATATGGCACGCACCGGTAGATTTGTCATCAAGAAGGTCGGCGACGGGTATATGTTTGAGTTGCAGGCGAGCAACTATTCCGCGATTGCCGAGTCTCCTGTCTACACCACCCTGGACAGCGCGAAGCGGTCGATTCGCTCCATTATGGAGAACGCGCACAGCGTCCCCGTACAGGACAACACCGTCGAGGAGCAGATCAAGTACCCGAATCCGAAGTTCGAGGTGTTCCGCAACGGCGATTACTTCTTCTTCCGTTTCCGTGCCGGTAACGGGAAGATGACCATTTCCTCGCAGGTCTACACCTCCAAAGAGGGATGCAAGAACGGTGTGGTCAGCGTGCAGAACCACGTGCAGGATGCCGCCGTGTGCATCGAGACCGCCGAGGGTGTCGTCAGCCTTGAAGAATACGCCGATATGGACGACAAGACGCTCTTTGACGCGCAGGATCCGACCATTCTCCCCCCCGAGGTTGAAGAGGTCCCGGAGGAAGAAAAGTCGACGCGCCCCGGCAGATTCATGATTTACCAGGACGAAAAGACGTTCCGTTTTGAACTCCTTGCCGCAAATTTCTCGCCGATTGCCGACTCTCCGTCGTACTCCACGCTGGACAGTGTCAAGCGGTCAATCCGTTCGCTGAAAGAGTATGCGTGCAACGTACCGGTACAGGACAACACCGTCGAGCCCGTGGAAAAACAACCGAACCCGAAGTTCGAGATTTTCCGCAGCGACGAGTCCTTCCTGTTCCGCTTCCGCGCCAAGAACGGTAAACAGACGATTTCCTCGCAGTTGTACACCACCAAAGAGGGTTGCCGTAACGGTGTCGAGAGCGTGCAGAAACATATCGGCCGTGCGGAAGTTTATATTGAGACCGACGAGGGGCCGATGCCCATCGAGGAATATACCGCAATCCGCATCGCTATCTTCAATGCCAGCGTGTTCCGCAAGAACGCTGCCGCGCAGGGGGATGAGGCGGCGGCTCCTACGGAGACCCTGGTCCCGCCGGAGGAAATGAAGGTTGCCGAGGAAGCCGCACCCGCAGAGGAGGCTCCGGTCGCCGCTGAAACCGTGGCAGCAGAGGAGACTCCGGCGGAAGAAACGACCGTGGAGACGGCTCCCGCAGAGGAAGAGACTCCTGCCGCAGAGGAAACTCCCGCAGAGGAAGAGGCTCCTGCAGAGGAAGAGGCTCCTGCAGAGGAAGAGGCTCCCGCAGAGGAGGAAACTCCCGCCGAGGAAGAGGCTCCCGCAGAGGAGGAAACTCCCGCAGAGGAAGAGGCTCCCGCAGAGGAAGAGGAAACTCCCGCAGAGGAAGAGGAAACTCCCGCAGAGAAACCTATGACGGGGACTGCCGGGAAGAAACGCGGATTCGGACATTTCCTCGCGCGTATGTTGTTTGGCAGCAAAAAGTAAATGAGGGACACCCTATCGGTGAGCAGGTGCCGGACACCTGCTCACCTTGCTTTTTGAGAGGTAATATGAGAAAATATTTGAATCCTGTTACGCGGACGATCAGTTTTGTGTGCGGTATGGTGGCGTTCAGTCTTACCACACTGATCTGCTATGCGTGTTCCGTCGTTCGCCCCTATGCGTGGGGAATGCTTGCAGGGGCAGTCGTTGCTCTGTTGACCCTGCTCGTGCTGGCACTCGTTATCCGCCACGAGTATATGAAACTCGCCGACGCGGGCAGTCGCGTCGGCGGTCGTATCGTGTACTTTGTGTATGCCACCATGCATTATGAGGGGAAACTGCGGCGTGCCTATGTGTTTCTGACACCGGAACGGGTGCATTTTTATCTCTGGGATAAAAAGCCGTACCTGGAAACGGCGGTCGATAAGGAAGGCCTCACCGTGATCTGCTCTGCGGAAGGCTCCCGTATCACCCTGCACACGGCGGGGGAAGCGGAGGGGGAGAATCTTCTCCTGACCGGCAAGCAGTTGCGTGAACTTGTGCATATCATGTACGAGCAGGGCTATACGCTATGTACGGAAGACGGACAGGAGGGACCGCCCGATGTATGACGAACTGACGGAAGTCGATATACAAAAAATGCGGGAGGAGCTCAAATACCGCTATGAGGTTTTGGCACCCGCACTCGGCGCGGAGGTGAAGCGCACGAGAGAATACGGAGATCTCTCCGAAAACGCGGAATACAAGGTCGCGAAACAGGAGCGGAACAAAAACCGCAGCCGTATCCGCTACTTGGAGGCGATGATCCGCACGGCGAAGGTCATACCCGTTGCCTCTGCCCCCGACGTGATCGGCCTGTTTGATCATGTGACCTATTATCGTTCCGATCTTGATAAAACCAAAATCATCCAAATCGTCACGACTCTCCGTCAGGATGCTCTTGCAGGCTTTATCAGCAAGGAGTCTCCGCTTGGAAAGGCACTCCTCGGTCACCGCGTCGGTGAAACCGTGACGGTGGTCGTTTCCGACATCAAACGGTATAACGTCGAGATCCGCGGTCTCGAAAAGGGTGAGGACAATACCGACCTCCCCATCAGTACATTTTGACATAGCAAAACGCGCCGACGATTCTGTTCGTCGGCGCGTTCGTTATGGAAAGTTCCGTTATGACGTCGGGTCCCGTCAGGCCGTATCGGTGTCAGATGTCGCTCTCGCGCGCGTTTTGTGCTTTGGCGCGGAGTTCCGCTTCATACGCTTTTCTCGCCGCTTTGGGCATGGGGGCGTCCTTATCCCATGGCTGGTACGTTTCACCGCGTTCCGCCAGCCGGGCGGTCATCGTGTCGATGAGCCTGCCACGCACCATTTGGGTGGTCTCCTCGCGCGAGAGATCCTTGTATTCGTTGTAGGGGATCGGCGGCAGGAAGTGCACCTCGGGGTGCACGCGTGCCAGAATATTATTGCGGTTCATGGAGCGGTGCGTGTCCACGAGCAGGACGGGCACGATGGGGCACCGCGCCAGATATGCCGAAAAGAAACAGCCGTTGTGGAAGTTCTGGATGCTGTTGCGGTTGCCGTCGTAGCCCCCCTCGGGAAATACGAGAAAGCGGGCACCGTCGCGCACCTTTTCACCCATAGAGCGGATGATACGCAGTTGCTGGCGCGGGTGTGCGAGGTCGATATGTTCTCCGTCGAGCAGGGACATCACCTGTCGTACCCCCGGTTTATCCGATTGGTGCGTCTCCATGAGGATCCCGATCGGTGCCGGCATGGCGCGCATGACGGCGAGGGCGTCGTATTTTCCCTGGTGATTGGCGATGAGCAGATAGCCGCCCTCGTCGTCTGCGGGCAGGTTTTCCACTCCGTAAACGCGTGGGGCGGTGTTGGTACACACCTCGCAGACGCGCACGAACTTCTTGGCGAGACGAAACCGCTCTTCCATCGTGTAGGCATCACTGTGCGACAACATGTATTTCGCCCGGAAAATCAGTAGCAGGAGTGGCAGCCAACCGATGATAAACATGAAGATAAATGCAAACATGAGTCGGCTCCTTTCCTGTGATCCCGTACATTATAGAAACCGAATGTTAACTTTATATAAACAAATCAGGCATAATTCGCCTTGACACGGGGGGAGGAATATGTTAAAATTTTCGTATCGTGCATGAAGGAGGGGCCGTATGAACTGCGTCAACTGTAACAGCCGTTTGTTTTTATTCAACGAAACGGAAGAACTGTATCCGGGCTCCGAGCTCGTGTTTTGCTCTTCCTGTCGGAAAAAGGTCGCGCCGTTTCTCGAAGACCCGAACCGGTATCCTACGCACGCCGAGCATTTGGAGGCGTGGAAACGGGATCTTACCGCCGTCGGCGTGACGCCGCGCGGGATGCAGGCATTGTCGGCGTATTGTGCCTATCTGGACCGTATTACGCCGAAACGGCAGGATCCTCCGGAAACGGCCCGCGGGGAGGCACAGGTACCTGCCACCCGTCCTGCCGCGCAGACGCCGATTGCCGTTGTCCCCGTCAAAGAGGTGACCGGGAAACTCACGGAACTTTCGGGGCAGGTGGACACGCTGCAAGGGAAACTCGTGCGCATGGCGCGCACCGTACGATATGCATTGTGGGCGGCGATCGCCGCCGCCGCCACGGGGCTCGGGAGCCTCATCGCGCTCGCGGCAAATCTCGCGGGGTGTTCCTGATATGAAGTATTTATGCGCGGCGGACCCCGCCGCTTTCGACACGTTTTTGGACGCGCGCCTCGCAGAGCATAACGAGCGGGAGCGTAATCCCGCCTACCGCTACGAGCGCGTACCCGCCGACGACGGCATCATTGCGGTGCGTATCTATCGCGGCAGAGACTATGATCTCCTCGCCGTTATGGAAACGACGGTGGAGGACGGCTATCTTGCCCTCAATGTGCAAATGGAGGATATCCCTGCCTGCGTTTCCCGCCGGGCAGAAAATACGGGCGCGGCAGACGCGACGGACGATGTGTCCGCAGACGCGACGGATAGCATGACCGACAGCACGACGGACGATGCCGCGGCAGAGACGACGTGGGGTGCCGATCACGTTTCGCTCACCGCGAAAATCGCCGCCTACCTGACGAAACTCCTGGTGCTTTCGGCGTTCCTTTGGGGGGCGGTATGGGGCATCTCCTACCTGCTCGGGAATCGCAATCCGTGGCTCCCGCTCATTGCCCCCGCCGCCTACCTGTTGTTCTTCGCCGTCACACGGTGCATTCAGTACCGCCCGCGGGACGCGAAAGGTAATTTTGCCGCTTTTCTGGAACACGACCTCGCGGCGATCCCCTGCCTTGCAGAGGAGCCGTCGGACGAAGACGGAGAAGACGGAGGGGAAGATACCGCCGAAACGGATGCCGAGCGGTCGGGTGACACCGATCGGGGCGGCGGTGAGTCCGCCGGGACGGTACCCGATGACGACGATACGACGGAGGCATGACCGCCGTTTATCCTACCTGAAAACACAAGGCGGAGCCGCAAAACTGCGGCTCCGCCTTGTTCTTTTGATGCATTTACGCCTCTTTGTAAAGGACGAAGGCGAGGATCGCCTGCACCAGCATTGAGGTCTGAATGTTGATGAAGGGAAATTCTTTTTTCGGTGTCTGCATGAGCCCCATGATGAAGTAGGCGGCGGAGAGGATAAAGACGATGATGGCGAGGACGCGGATGGCGCGCCGCTGCGGGCGGGGCAGGAGCCCGAGGATGCCGGCGACAAGCATCGCCACGGCGAGGAACGCCCCGGTCAGCGTGGAGAGCCAGCCTGCAAAGGTCGGGTTGTCGAACAGGACTTTGAACGAGTTGATGAGGGAGTTCCACACGGTATCGAACGCAAGCAGGATAAATGCAATGCAGATGAGGATGCCGATCAGGGACAGGGCGCGGGAGGAACGGGTGGTTTTTTCATTGGACATGGTTTAATTCCTTTCTTGTTTAACGGGTGTCATTCATGTTTCGTCGAGAAAACGGCGACGGGTTTCCCCGGCGAGCAGATAAGAGACAAAACCGACGAGGAAGAGCATTGCAAAGTCGAGGACGATACCGAGGATCTCGGAGGTGCGGAGGAGCCAGAAATACTCGTTGCCGAACCGGATGGTCGTGACCAGTTGCGAGACGAAGGAGCGCAGGGTCATGAGGGAAACGAAGAGGAGCGTCGCCGCCGTCAGGTCGTTGCCGTGGATGGTGAAGGCACCGGCGTAGGGCGGGGCGGGCGGACGCCGCGAGAGAAAAATGTAATAGGAGAAACCGAAGGCGAGCAGGATGAGCCCCCCCTCGACGAGTGCCGTCCCGAGGAGTGACTGTCGAAGGGCAAGGAGCAGACAGCCGCTGACCCGCAGGGACCCCGTGAGCAACTGCTCGAAAAAGCACCCGAAAAAGTCTTTTACGGTCATGGCGGCGATCAGCACGCCGACGAGCCCGACGGCGCGCCCGATACCGCGATGCGTCGCGCGCCACAGCGCGATGACCACGAAAACGGCAACGACGGATGCGTGCAGGAAGTTCGCCAGATATTCAAGCACCGGGTACAGATAATTCTGCCGCACGCGTAAGGCGTACGCGGCGGGGAACGACAGTGCGATGAGCACCTCGACACCGATGAGCGCGAGCAGGAGCCTCCATGGCGTCTCTTTGGCTTTCCGTATGGTCACAGAGAAACCTCCTTTCGATGAACAGCCCTATTTTATCACATCCGGGCGCACTTTGGTAGTAGATACGGAAAACTTTTTTCGGTCTTTCGCATACATTGCTCCGTGAGGAGGGAGACGAATGGATTTGTTTTGGCAGACGCAGATGACACGACGGGGGCAGGAGCGGCTCCGCCGCGAGGTCGGCATCCGTACGAAAGACACGACCTGGTTCCCTTTCGGCAAGAGTATCCTCGGGGAGCCGCTCCAGTGCGCGAGGTGCGGGCAGGGAAGTCCCACCATGCTGTTTGTGGGCGTGCACCATGGCATGGAGCACCTGACGGGTAACCTGCTCTACGCCTTCCTCGCGTCGGATCGGTTGCCGCCGGGGACCTACTACGTGGTGCCCTGCCTCAATCCCGACGGCGCGGCACTGGAAATCGGCGGGTGGGACCCCGCCTCGCTCCTCGCGGACCGGCAACTCCGCATGAACGGCGGGAGCCGCGATTTTTCCCACTGGCAGGCAAATGCGCGCGGGGTGGATCTCAACCACAACTATCCCGCGGGATTTGCCGCATACCGCACCGTCGAGCGTGCGCTCGGCATCGAGGGCGGCGCACCCACACGATACAGCGGGGAATATCCGCTCTCCGAGCCGGAAACGCAGGCACTGATGGGGCTCATCGACATCCTTGCCCCCGATGCGGTGCTCACCCTCCATACGCAGGGGCGCGAACTTTTCTGGGGTGCCGAGCCCCCTCGCCGCACGCGCCTTTGGGGTAGGCTCCTTGCCCGTCGGGTCGGTTATCGTATCGGTGCCCCCACCGGCGCGGCGGCATACGGGGGACTCACGGATACGCTCGCGGAGAGGGAAATCCCCGCACTGACGGTCGAATGCGGCTCCGGAGTCAATCCCTTGCCGTTTCAAAGCCTGCCTGCACTCTGGCAGGAGGTGGCACCGCTCCTTATGCACGCCGCCGGGTGTCTTGAATATGTGAACAAATTGTAAAAAAATCGCTTTAAGAAAAGAAGTGCTTGCGAAAGGCATCGATCCTATTATATAATACCTATATCTGTGCGCAAGCGCGGAAATTTATTGACACACAGAGCGGATAGCCGTGCCGGTGCTCACCCCCGGGTGGGTGGTGCGGGTTTACTCTGTGAAGGACAACCAATCAGGAGGACATCCCATGTTCAGCATCACCATTAAGCAGCTGCTCGAAGCAGGCGTCCACTTCGGTCACCCGACCAAGAAGTGGAATCCGAAGATGGCGGAGTATATCTTCACCCATCGTAACGGCATCCACATCGTGGATCTGCAAAAGACCGTCAAGAAGTTTGAGGAGGCCTGCACCTATGTGCGTTACCTCTCCGAAGCGGGCGGCACCATTCTCTTCATCGGCACCAAGAAACAGGCGACCGATACCATCAAGGACGAGGCTACCAAGTGCGGTATGTACTACGTCAACGTGCGTTGGCCCGGCGGGATGCTGACCAACTTCAAGACCATCCGTAAGAGCATCGCTCGTCTCAAAGAACTCGAACGTATGCAGGAGGACGGCACCTTCAACCTGCTCCCCAAGAAGGAAGTGGCGAAGAAACTGAAAGAGATCGACGACCTCGAAAAGAACTACGGCGGTATCAAGAACATGGAGACCCTGCCGGACGCTGTTTTCGTTGTCGATACGCATAAGGAACACAACGCGATCCTCGAAGCCAAGAAGCTCGGGATCCCGGTCATTGCCATCGTGGATACCAACTGCGATCCCGATGATGCCGATTATATCATCCCGGGTAACGACGACGCTATCCGTGCGATCAAACTCATCACCGGTGCGATTGCCGATGCCGTGATCGAGGGCAGAGGCGGCGAGACGAACGAGACCGCCGAGACCAAGGCAGAGGAAAAGACCGAGGAAGCAGCCGCAGAGGCAGCTGCCGAATAAATTAAGGAGGATCGAACGATGGCGAACATTTCCGCAAAAGACGTAGCCGAACTCCGCAAACAGACCGGTTGCGGCATGATGGACTGCAAGAACGCACTGGTCGAGGCCGACGGTGATTTTGATGCCGCGATCAAAGTGCTTCGTGAAAAGGGCATGGCGGCGACCGCGAAGAAGGCAGGCAGAATTGCCGCCGAGGGTATCGTCGCAATTAAGACTGTAAACGGTGTGACCGCGATGGTGGAGGTCAACTCCGAGACCGACTTCGTGGCGAAGAACGCCTCTTTCCAGGAATTTGTTTCCGGCATTCTGGATGCCATCCTCACAAACAAGCCCGCCGATGTGGATGCTCTCATGAACTGCGCCTACAACGCCGAGAACACCGTGATGGCAGAACTCCAAGAGAAGACCTACACGATCGGCGAGAAACTCAGCATCCGCCGTTTCGTCATTGTGGACGGCGTGGTTTCCACCTATATCCACGGCATGGGCAACACCGGCGTTATCGTCAAGTTTGATACCGACGCCGCGACTGCCGAGAAACCGGAGTTCAAGGAATTTGCCAAGAACATCGCCCTCCAAGTTGCCGCTTACAACATTCCTTACCTTGCCACCGAGGACGTCCCCGCGTCTGTCCTCGCCGAGGAGAAGGAAATCATCATGACGCAGATGAAGGCGGATCCCAAGATGGCGAATAAGCCGGAGAAGGTGCTGGAAGGCATCGTGACCGGTAAACTCAAAAAGTACTATGAGAACAACTGCGTGCTGGAACAGGCGTATGTCAAGGATGACAGCATGACGGTCGCACAGTATGTCGCCAAGACGGCGAAGGAACTCGGTGCCACCATCAAGGTGCTCGCGTTCTATCGTTACGAGAAGGGCGAGGGTATTCAGAAGCGTGAGGACGACCTGGCGGCAGAAGTCGCGAAGATGGTCTCCGGTAACTGATCCCGGTAAAAGGTCTATCACAGGGGAGAGAGACGATTTTGTCTCTCTCCCTTTCTGCGTCCCGTTTGCGTCGGCTACTCCCTCCCCGCCCCAGAGAAGACTTGTTTCACGTTCGCTGCTTTTCACGGGGAGGAGCCCGAAAAATGCGGCTCCTCCCCGTTCTTTCGGCCATTGCGCTCCCACGCGCACGCGTAGGCGGGCGAAAAAAGTGTTTACAAGGGGGCACTTTTGTTGTATGATAAAGGGGAAAATAAAGAAATACGGAGACCGCTTGTATGGCAAATTATCAGCGCGTACTACTGAAACTGTCGGGGGAGGCACTCGCCGCCGACGGAAAGGGGATTTACGACCACGCGTTCCTCGAAAGAATCGCGGGGGTCATCAAGAAGTGCGTCGATGACGGTGCCGAGGTCGCCGTCATGGTCGGCGCGGGCAATATCTGGCGCGGTCGTCAGGGCGTCGATATGGATCGCGGCACGGCAGACTCGATGGGGATGCTCGCCACCTGTATCAACGCACTCATGCTCAAAGACACGTTTTGCCGCGCCGGGCTGGACGCTGTGGTACTTACTTCGGTGGAGATGCCGCAGTTTGCGGAGCAGTACACTTCCTACCGCGCGAAAGAGTACCTTGCCGCTGGCAGGGTGATCGTGTTCGGCGGGGGGATCGGCCTCCCGTTCTTCTCGACCGACACCGCCGCCGCCATGCGTGCCGCGGAGATCGGCGCGGACATTATGCTCATGGCGAAGAACATAGACGGCGTTTACACCGATGATCCGAAGACCAATCCCGCCGCCGTGAAACTCGATACCATCTCCTGCCGCGACATCCTGAAAGACGGACTGCGCGCGATCGACTCGACCGCCGCCGCCCTCTCGATGGATACGAAGATCCCGGTACTGGTCTTCGGCCTCGACGACCCGGAGAACATTCTGCGCGCCGTCCGCGGTGAGAAGATCGGCACTGTCATCACCTGTTGATTCCGGGCATCCGCCCGCCGACATTTTACGATACGTAAGGAGAAAAACATGAAACTCGATACCAAGAAGTACGAAGAGAAAATGCAGAAGACCATCGACACCCTGACCGCCGACCTCGCCACCATGCGCGTCGGTAAGGCGAACCCCGAGGTGCTCTCCAAGATCACCTTTGAGTACTACGGTGCTCCCACTCCGCTTATGACGATGGCGTCCGTCGCCGTCTCCGATGCGCGCACGCTGGTCATCACCCCCTACGACAAGTCCACGCTCAAAGAGATGGATCGTGCGATCCAGACCTCCGATCTCGGCATCCACCCGCAGAATGACGGGTCCGTTTTGCGCCTGACGTTCCCCCCGATGACGGAGGATCGCCGCCGCGAGATGACCAAGCAGGTCGCGCAGAAGGGCGAGAATGCCAAGGTCGCGATCCGCAACATCCGCCGTGAGGCAAACGACGCCGTCAAGGAGCAGAAGAAGAATAGTGAGATGACCGAGGACGAGGCGAAGGTCTCCGATAAAGAGATCCAGGACCTGACCGATCGTTACATCAAGAAGATCGAGGCGGTCGTCGATGCCAAGGATAAGGAAATGATGACCATCTGACACCGGAGGGTGATATTTTGAAACTGTTTGGCAAAAAAACGCCGCCGGATCTCTCCGGCCGGCTGACGCATCTCGGCTTTATCATGGACGGTAACGGCAGATGGGCGAAGCACCGCGGGCTCCCGCGTGAGGCGGGGCACGCCGCAGGTGCACGGAACCTCAAAAAACTGCTGGCTGCCTGCCGTGACCGCAAGATCGCCTATGTCACGGTTTATGCTTTCTCGACCGAGAACTGGCGTCGCCCCGCCCATGAGGTGGAGGAGATCATGCGCCTGATCTCGGACTATCTCGACGAGATCCTGCGCGATCGGGAGAAAAACCGTTTCCGCGTGCGTATTCTCGGTGACCTCACCCCGCTCTCCGAAGAACTGGTCTGGAAAATCGGTGACGTGGAGGAGCAGACGGCGCAGTATGAGGGCTTTACGCTGAATATCGCACTGAATTACGGCGGCAGGCAGGAGATTCTCTCCGCCGTCAACCGCCTGCTCGCGAGCGGTGCCGCGGAGGTCGACGAGAAGACGTTTTCGGAGGCACTCTACACGGGCGGTATTCCCGACCCCGATCTCATTATCCGCACGAGCGGGGAGACGCGCGTCTCCAACTTCCTGCTCTGGCAGGCGGCGTACGCCGAGTACGCGTTTGTGAAGACCCCGTGGCCGTCCCTCTCTGTGCGTGAACTCGACGGGATCATCGAAGACTATCTGAAACGGAATCGCCGCTTTGGCGGTCTGTGAGGCTGTATGTTACAAAGAATTATCACGGCAGTGGTGCTCATTGCCATCCTGTTGCCGCTGCTCTTTTTGTCGTGGCAGTGTGCGTATATCATCCCCGCGCTGGTCGCCCTCATGGCACTGGCGGCGGTGTATGAACTCCTCAAATGTCTGCGCTCGCAGGTGGACGAGACCGGGGCTACCGTGACCGCACGGGAGGACTTCGTCGTTTCGGTCCCTGCGTACCTGATTGCCGTGGGTCTGCCGCTCGCGACGGCGTTCGTCGATACGATCCACGTCTTCCTTTTGGTGGCGGCGGCGGTGTTGACGATCTATCTTCTGTACCTCTTTGCCGTGGCGGTGCTGCGGCAGGGGCGGATGCACTTCGCCGGGGTGGCGGAGGTGTTCGCGGGCGTGCTCTATATCACGCTGTCCTTTGCGTCGCTTTCTCTCCTGCGGCATAAGACGCCGGGGGGCGGGTACCTCTACCTGTTGGTGTTCTTCGGTGCCTGGGTGACAGATACCTTTGCCTACTTTACGGGCAGGTTCTTCGGAAAGCATAAACTGAACCCGGTCATCAGCCCCAAGAAAACGGTGGAGGGCTCTGTCGGCGGGATTGTCTTTTGCATCCTGTCGTTCGCGGCGTTCGGGCTCGTGATGCAGTTCGGTAAGTGGCACTTCACGGTGCACTATCCGCTTCTGCTCCTCACGGGGCTCCTGTGCTCCGTCGTTTCGCAGGTGGGGGATCTCATCACTTCGCTTATCAAGCGGGAACACGGCGTCAAGGATTACGGCAAGATTTTCCCCGGGCACGGCGGCGTGCTGGATCGTTTTGACAGCGTGCTCGCCATCTCGCCCGTTCTGCTCATCCTTTCCAACCTTGCACTTCTGGGCGATTCGCTCGCCCTCCTGTCATGAGCGGTATGACCCCCGGGGCGGCCCGGGTGATTGCCGTTCTCGGCTCCACCGGTTCCGTCGGGCGGCAGACTCTTGAAGTCGCCGCCCGTCAGGGTCTTTCCGTGGATCTGCTCACGGCCAATCGTGACGTCGCGACCATGGAGGCACAGGCGCGCGCATTTGCGCCGCACACCGTCGTCATGGCGGACCCCGCGGCCGCCGCGGCACTGCAAACCAAACTGGCGGATACGCCGGTACGGGTGCTCTCCGGTGCGGATGCCATTCCCGCGGCGATCGGTGAGAGCCGGGCGGATACTTTTGTCAACGCGATTCTCGGAGAGGCGGGACTGCTCCCGACCCTCGCGGTACTGGATACGGGTAAACGGCTCGCCCTCGCCAATAAGGAGTCTCTTGTCGTCGCCGGAGAGATCGTCATGCGCCGCGCGCGGGAGCGCGGGGCGGAACTGCTCCCCGTGGACAGTGAGCACAGCGCGATTTTTCAGTGCCTCGCCGGCGGGCGGGCAGGGGAGGTCAAGCGGTTGCTCCTCACCGCCTCGGGCGGTCCTTTCTTCGGTTACACCCGGGAGAAACTTGCCACCGTGCGCGTGGAGGACACACTCCGTCACCCGACCTGGCAGATGGGGGCAAAAATCACGGTGGACAGCGCGACGCTCATGAACAAGGGCTTTGAGATCATTGAGGCGGCGCACCTGTTCGGGGTCACACCCGATCGCATCACCGTGCTCGTCCACCCCGAGAGTATAATCCACAGTGCGGTGGAATATATTGATAACACCGTGCTTGCCGAACTGTCGAGACCGGATATGCGCGCCTGCATCCAGCACGCGCTGACGTACCCTGCCCGGGTGGCGGGGCTCACGGAGGAACTCGACCTCTTTTCGGTCGGCAGCCTGACTTTCCGCGCACCGGACCCCGGGACGTTTCCGCTCCTCCCGCTCGCGAAACGGGCGTTTGCGGAGGGCGGTGCGATGCCCGCCGTGGTCAATGCGGCGAACGAGGTGGCGGTCGCCGCCTTCCTTGCCGACCGCATTGCGTTTTTGCGTATTTCCGACACCGTGGAGGAGACTTACGCCCGCATGGGGCACGCCGTCGGGGCAAAGACACTCGACGAGATTCTCTCAATGGACCGGGAAGCACGCAGCGTTGCCGCCCGTATCCTTGCAGAACATTAACGGGGAGGTATCCCTTTGACGATCGTTATTGCAGTTTTGGTCTTCGGGCTCCTGATTTTCATTCATGAGCTCGGGCATTATGTGGCCGCACGGATTTTTCACGTGCGGGTATTTGAGTTTGCGATCGGGATGGGCCCGAAACTCATCTGGTATGAATCCAAAAAGACCGGCATCGTTTACGCCCTGCGGATGATTCCGTTCGGCGGCTTTGTCAGTATGGAGGGGGAACTCTCGGAGGACGCGAACGCCGAAGAGGCACTACGCGATATGCCGGAGCCCCTGCGCGATCCGCGCCTCGGTGCGCTCGCGTCCAAGCCCGCGTGGCAGCGTCTCATCGTCCATGCCGCGGGCGCGCTCCAAAACCTGCTGTTCGGTTTTCTGATCTGTGTCATTCTGACCTGCACCATGACCGCCGGCGGTACCGAGATCGCTGATTTCCGCCCCGTGGAGGGGGAGACGGTAACGAGTAAGGAGCAGGGGCTCATGGTCGGGGACGAGGTCATCAGGGTCGGATCGCGCCGCGTGTATATCGCGGAGCAACTCTATTATGAGATCGTGCACCAGGGCGGTACGGATAAGCCGCTGACGCTGACCGTCCGCCGCGACGGTGAGGTCAGAACCTTTGACATCACGTTCCCGACGCAGAAAGAGAACGGTGAGACGTTCGGTGTCATTGATTTCGTGCCCTATGCGGTGCATAAAGATTTCGGCACCGTCGTCACGCAGTCCTTCCACCGCGCGGGGTATCTCGTCCGCATGGTGTGGGACTCCATCATCGACCTTGTCACGGGACGCTATTCTCTGCGCGCCGTTTCGGGTCCCATCGGTACCGCGGGGGTCATCTCGAACGCGGCGAAGAGCGGATTCAATACGCTCCTGCTCCTGACCGCGCTCATCAGCGTCAACCTCGGGATCTTCAATCTTCTGCCGCTCCCGGCACTGGACGGGGGGCATATCTTCTATACGCTCATTGAGCTCGTTTCCCGCCGCCGTCTGCCGCCGAAGATCGTCGGCATCATCGACGCGGTCGGGATGTTCCTGCTGTTCGGGCTCATGATCGTCGTCACCGTCAAGGATATTATCACTTTGGTTTTTAAGTAACGGCGTTGCCGTTACCCCACATAAGGAGGAAGTCAAATGGCGATCGGTATGTCACGGAGGGTCTCACGCACGGTCACGGTCGGGGGGGTGCCCGTCGGGGGCGCGTCCTCTGTTACCGTGCAATCCATGACCAATACCGACACGCATGACGTGCCGGCGACGCTCTCTG
Source organism: uncultured Eubacteriales bacterium (assembly GCA_934432675.1). Classification (GTDB taxonomy): domain Bacteria; phylum Bacillota; class Clostridia; order Oscillospirales; family CAG-272; genus UBA1740. The sequence goes on from CAKRYT010000003.1 coordinate 121,618, forward strand.
CGGTGCAGGCACTTGCCGATGCCGGCTGCGACATCGTGCGCCTTGCCGTCCCGGATCTCGCGGCGGCAAAAACGTTTGCCGCACTGAAAGAGGCGGGCGTCACCGTGCCGCTCGTTGCAGACATCCATTTTGATTATAAAATCGCGCTGGAATGTATCGCCGCCGGGGCGGACAAGATCCGTATCAACCCCGGTAACATCGGGGGTGCCGACCGTGTCCGTGCGGTCGTTGCCGCCTGCCGCGCACGCGGGATCCCGATCCGCATCGGGGTCAACGGCGGGTCGCTCGAAAAGGATATTCTCGCGAAGTACGGCGCGCCGACGGGGGAGGCACTCGCCGAGAGTGCCATCGCGCACGCGCGTCTTCTGGAAGCGTGTGATTTTTACGATACGGTCCTGTCCGTCAAATCGTCGGACGTCCGCCGCATGATTGAGGCCAACCGGATCCTTGCCGAGCGGACGGATTATCCGCTGCACCTCGGCGTGACCGAGGCGGGCGGGGAAAAGGCGGGGACGGTGAAGAGTGCCGTCGGGATCGGGACACTGCTCGCGGAGGGCATCGGCGATACGATCCGCGTGTCCCTGACGGCGGACCCCGTGCGGGAGGTTGCCGCGGCGCGGGAGATCCTCGCGGCGTTGGATCTGAATCCGCATCGCGGTCTTACGCTCGTCTCCTGTCCGACCTGCGGGCGCACCCGCATCGACCTCATCCCCCTGCTCGGAGCGTTTGAGGAGGCACTGGACCGGGAGGGACTGCGCGATCTGCCGGTCAAGGTCGCTTTCATGGGCTGCGCCGTCAACGGACCGGGCGAGGCGCGGGATGCCGACATCGGTATTGCGGGCGGCGTCGGAGAGGCACTGCTGTTCCGACACGGCGAGATCGTTGCAAAATACCCCGAGGCAGACGTTGTTCCGGTACTCATCCAAGAACTCAAAAAAATGAGAGACGCACATGAATAAGTTTTCAGCATTATTTCCGAAATATCATCCGGAGGGGGAGGTTGCCGAGGCACTGTCCTTCGTGACGGATGCCCGCCGCGAGGTGCGGCGGGGGGACGCGGGGGAGGTCACGCGCGTCGAGGTGTTCGCGCGGTTTTCCCGTCACGTGAAATCGGAGTTATTGTACGCCGCGGAGGATGCCTGTCTCGCTCTGTACGGCGGTGCCGGGGTCTTCCCGTCGCTCGTGTCTTTCCGCATCATTCCGTCTTTCCCTGCGGAGACCTTTGAGATTGCCCATATCGCGGAGATCGCCGAGGAGGCGACGCGCGGCGGTGCCGTCACAAAGGGGTTTTTCAATCTGGCGACCTTCCGTGACGACGGTGAGACCATCCACGTCGAACTGCCCTTTCTCGAAGAGGGGGTGGAACTCGTGCGCGGGTCGGGGACGGAGGTACTCATGTCGCGCATTCTGTCCGTGCGTTTCGGACTGACGCGGCGGTTTTCTCTGGAACTCTCCGCAGACGCGGAGGCGCAGGCAGCCGCACGGCAGGCGGAATACGACCGTTTGCTCGCGGACTACGAGAGCCTCGCACAGGAGGCGGCGAAGGAGGCGGCACAACACCCGCACGGCGAGAGTCCCGCTGCGGGCGGTGACGGTGCACAGGCGTCGGACAGACCGACCTATCCCCGCGTCCGGGCGGACGTCCTGTTCCCGGATGAGCCGGGGTTTGAGCGGGAGAGCGACTCGGTGTTCCGCATCGCACACATGCGTTTTACGACCGCAGGGGCAGAACACCTGTTCGGCGACCCCTTTACGATGGAGAAACTGACCCCGCTCGCCGAGGTACAGCCGTCGTCGCGCGTGGTCATCATGGGGGAGGTCTTTTCGACCGACCTGCGGGAGAGCCGTAATAAGGATAAACATACGATCACGGTCGGTATCACCGACGGGGTCTATTCCATCTATATGAAACGGACGGGTGCCCCCGAGGAGGTCGCCTGGCTGAAAGATCTCGGGGTCGGGAAGTCGTATGCCGTATACGGCCGCGTCTACCGCGACAAATTCGACGGGGATCTGACCTTCTCCCCGGAGGCGGTCATGCGTGTGAAACGCCTGCTCCGTGAGGACAACGCCCCCGAGAAACGGACGGAGTTGCACCTGCACACCACCATGTCCATGATGGACGCCTACGTAGAGCCGGCGAAACTCGTCTCGACCGCCGTCCGTTGGGGCTGGCGTTCGATCGCCGTCACCGACCACGGGAACGTGCAGGCGTTTCCCGAGGTGATGCTGGAACGCGAGAAACAAAAGGCGGACGTCAAGATTCTCTGGGGCATGGAGGCGTATTACGTCAACGATAAGGCGCGCGCCGTGTACGGGACGCCGCCGACGGGCTTTGACGATGAGGTCATCGTGTTCGATATTGAGACGACGGGCCTCGACGTACGCTCCTGTGCCATCACCGAGATCGGTGCCGTGCGCGTGCGCGGCGGGGAGGTCATTGAGGAGTTCGATACCTTCGTGGATCCCGAGTGCCCGATCCCGGAGCAGATCACGCGCCTGACCTCGATCACGGACGATATGGTGAAGGGTGCACCCAAACTGAAAGAGGCACTCACCATGTTCTTTGCGTTCGCAGGGGATGCGATGCTCATCGCGCACAACGCAAATTTCGACTGTGGTTTTATACGGGCGGGAGCCGAGAAAACCGGGCTCCGCTTTGAGAATTCCTACCTGGACACGGTGGCACTTTCTCAGTTTGTCAACCCGGAACTCAAAAAACATAAACTGGATATTCTCGCCGAGCATTACGGGCTTGGTGACTTCCACCACCACCGCGCCGCGGACGACGCGCGGATGCTGGCACTCATCTTCCTCAAAATGCAGGGACAGATGAAAAACGAGGGGATCGGGGACTACGCCCGCATGACCGAGGCGATGAGCGAAAAGAGCGACCCGCTCAAACTCCGCCCCTATCACATGATCATCTTTGCGAAAAACCTCGCGGGGCTCAAAACGCTGTATCGGCTGATTTCGCGCAGTTACCTGGACTTTTATAAGCGGTATCCCCGCATCCCGCGTTCCGTTTTGGAGGACAACCGCGGGGACCTCATCATCGGCTCCGCCTGCGAGGCGGGGGAATTGTACCGTGCCATTTTGGAGGGACAGACCGATGCCGCCATCGAGGAGATTGCCTCCTTCTACGACTATCTGGAAATCCAACCGCTCTGCAACAACGGATTTTTAATCACGGAGGGAAAGGTGCCGGGGGAGGAGACGCTCCGCGACATCAATCGCCGCATCGTCGCCCTCGGGGAAAAACTCGGGAAACCCGTGGTCGCCACCTGCGACGCGCATTTCCTCGATCGCGAGGACGAACTTTATCGCAAGATTATCCTCAAAGGCATGAAATTCCAGGACGGCGACCGTGACATCGGGCTGTACCTCCGCACGACGGAGGAGATGCTCGACGAGTTTGCCTACCTCGGAGAGCAAAAGGCGCGGGAAGTCGTCATCGAAAACCCGAATAAGATCGCTGATATGACGGAGGACTTCCGCCCGATCCCGGAGGGGCGTTACGAGCCAAAGATGGAGGGTGCCGAGGAGGAGTTGACCTCCTCCTGCTGGAAACGCGCCGAAGAATATTACGGCTACGACGACGGTACGGGTGTGAAAATCCCCGATATCGTGAAAAACCGTCTCACGCGGGAACTCGATGCCATTATCTCGCACGGTTTCGCCGTTCTTTACATGATTGCCGTGCGGCTCGTCGCATACAGTGAGTCACAGGGGTACCTGGTCGGCTCCCGCGGTTCGGTCGGCTCGTCGTTCGTCGCCAGTATGTCCGGCATCTCGGAGGTCAACCCCCTGCCGCCGCACTATCGCTGCCCGAAGTGCCGCTATTCCGAGTTTTTCACCGACGGCTCGGTCGGCTCGGGCTTTGACCTGCCCGATAAGACCTGTCCGCACTGCGGGTGCCTCATGGTATCGGACGGGCAGAATATCCCGTTCGAGACCTTTCTCGGCTTCCACGGTGACAAGTCTCCGGATATCGACCTGAACTTCTCGGGCGACGTGCAGGGCAAGGTGCATAAATACACCGAGGAGCTGTTCGGCAAGGGCAACGTGTTCCGCGCCGGTACCATCAGCACTCTTGCGGACAAGACCGCCTACGGATACGTCATGAAGTACCTGGATGAGAAGCAGATCTCGCTCTCCCGTGCCGAGGTCGATCAGATCGTCCTGCGCACGGCGGGTGTCAAGCGCACGACCGGGCAGCACCCGGGCGGCATCATCGTTATCCCGAAGGAGTACGACGTCCACGATTTCACCCCGGTGCAGCACCCGGCAGACGACCCGCACTCGGACATCGTGACGACCCACTTCCAGTTCTCCTACCTGCATGATACCATTCTGAAACTGGATGAACTCGGGCACGATATGCCGACCAAGTATAAGATGCTGGAACGCTACACGAATACGTCCGTTCTGGACGTCAAGATGAACGACCAGAAGGTCTACCGCCTCTTCGAGAGTTGCGCGCCGCTCGGCATCACGCCGGGGGACATCGGCGGGTGCACCAAGGGGACCTACGGGCTCCCCGAGTTCGGCACGCACTTTATCCAGGGCGTGCTTGAAGACGCGAAACCCAAGACCTTTGCCGACCTGATGCAGATCTCGGGTCTGACGCACGGCGAGGACGTGTGGCTGGGCAATGCGCAGGACCTCATCAAGGCGGGCATCTGCGACATTTCCAAGGTCATCGGTACCCGTGACGGTATCATGCTGGACCTTATCCGCTACGGACTCCCGAACAGCGATGCTTTCAAGATCATGGAGTCGGTCCGTAAGGGCAGGGGGCTCAAGCCCGAGTGGGAGGAGCTCATGACCTCGCACGGGGTCCCCGACTGGTACATTGCTTCCTGTAAGAAAATCAAGTATATGTTTCCGAAGGCGCATGCCGCGGCGTACGTCATGTCCGCCATCCGCCTCGGGTGGTACAAGATCCATTATCCGATGGAGTTTTATGCCGCGTTCCTGTCCGTCGCGCCCGGCGGCTTTGATGCCGCGATCGTTCTGCGCGGGAAGGATTATGTACGGCAGGTGATCGACGAGATCGGTAAAAAATCGCCGCAGGACACCACGCAAAAGGATAAGGAACTTGTATCCACGATGCAGTTGGTGGAGGAGTCGCTCGCGCGCGGCATCCGCTATCTGCCGCCCGACCTTTACAAGTCCGATTATAAGTATTTCCTGCCGGAGGACGGCAAGATCCGCATGCCCTTTATCGCCCTCGGCGGGCTCGGTGAGACCGCCGCACAGAAGATCGTGGAGGCGAGGGCAAACGGTGAGTTCTTCTCGGTGGAGGACCTCCGCAACCGTGCCGGGCTCTCCAAGTCGGTGATCGAACTGCTCCGCGGCATCGGTGCACTCAAAAACATGAGTGAGACCAACCAGTTTTCCTTTTTCGATTCCGTCCCCTTCTGACGGGGGCAACGTCCTCTGTAACGCCCCTTGGCGTCCGAGCTTTCCGCCCGGGCGGCGGAGGGATGGCTCACTTCATGAAATATAGGAGGAGCAGCAGGAGCCACAGGTCGTCATCCTGTTCTTCGCAGTCGTCTCCGCGCCCGGTGAGCAGCAGGATGGCGACGACGGGCAGGAGCAGATCCCCGTTCCAGATTCCGCCGAGCCTCTCCGAGCAGAATTTTTCCCAGCGGGGCGGCAACAGTCCGCGCCGCGGCGGTTTCGGCGGTCTCGGAGGCTTGCATTCGGGGGCCTCGTGTTCCTCGCAGGGCGGACAGGGAGGAGCCTGCATTTCCGGCACCTCCTCGCAGTCCTCCCCACGGTGGAAGGCACTGCCGCCGTACCCGGGCGGCACACTGTCGGAACGGAATTCTCGGCTATACATGAGGTGCTACACTCCTTTCATCTCCGGCTGTCTTCAATGACTTCATAGAGTTCGAGTGCCCGCAGGAGCCGGTCCACCGAGGCACATCGGCGACTCGATAAAAACGGACGCAGGGCAATGAGGACGTCGCGCCGCCCGCGGCCATGGTCGCGACCGGGCGGCGGCGGGAGCAGAACGCCCGTACCGCCGACGGAGGCGGGGATGCTCCCGTCGTCCCCCTCGGCATCCCTCTCCGGTGCGCCGTCCCCCTCGTCGGTGTCCGACACCGCCTCCCCGCTATGGGCGGGTGCTGCAGCGGCAGTGGCGTCACTGCCACCGCCGAGCAGTTGCCCGAGGAGCCCGATGGCGGCGGGATTCTGCCCCAGCTTTTCGAGCAGGGGCGCGAGATTCAGCCCCTTACTGTCTGCCATTTTTCTTGCCCTTTTCGCGGTAGGCGGAGATGATTTTCGCCGCGGCGAGTACGTCCATCTTCTCACAGTCCGCGAATGCGGCGCGGAGGGCGTCCATCGTCTCCTTCGGCGGCGGTGTCTCGGACAGGTGTATGTTTTTGGATGCCGCGAGGGCGCGTGCGGTTTCCCACAGCCGGTCGTCCGGCAGGGTCATGAGTGCCGCAATCAGTTTTTTGTCAAGTTTCATCGGATGCCTCCCTTTCTGTTCGTATTCCAAGTATATGTGGGGGCGGGTCGGTTTGTGCGAGGTGTTTTCTTGAAAATTGTCGTTCTATCGGATTCCCACGGTTACCCGGGGCGGCTGCGTCGCGTGCTTTCGATGCACCGTGATGCCGACCTCGTCTGTTTCCTCGGTGACGGGCTCTCCGACCTCTCCGGTTTGGAGGCGCAGTATGACGTTCCGATCTGCGCCGTACGCGGTAACTGCGACGGTTTCGGGCTGTTTGACGCGGTTCCGGAACAGCGGGTCCTCGTGCGGGAGGGGCATCGCCTGCTCCTTGCCCACGGGCACCGCCTCGGTGTCAAGGGCGGTGAAGGCGGGCTCATCGCCGCGGCGAGGTCGGAGGGGTGCGACATCGTGCTCTTCGGACATACGCACCTGCCGCGCGAGACGTACCTGACGGAATACGGTATGTATCTCTTTAACCCCGGCAGTATCGGCCACCCTCGCGAGGGGGCACCCTCGTACGGGCTCCTCATGCTCTCGGGCAGGAACGTCTTGTTTTCCTGCGGCACGATGGATGCCGGCCTCGCCCCCTCACCGTAATCCCGAAAGACTCTCTCCGCTTTTCCCGACAGATTCACTTCAAAGGAGGTAACGATATGCGTTACGGTCCGCCCCCCAAAAAACCGGACAGCCTCTATGAAAAGCCCAAACGACTGCGGGATTATCCGCGCTACTTTGCGAAGGTGATCGGCGGCTTTTTCTCCCGTTTTTTCTACGTGGTGCGCCTGCTTTTGGAGACAAGCCCGTGGCTGTTTGCGCTCATGGCACTATGCAGCATTATTTCCGGGCTTCTCCCCGTCGGTGTGGCCTACGCCGGGAAGTATGTCATCAATGCGGTCAATGACGCGCTTGCAGGGGAGGGGATTGCCTCCGGCGAGGGCCTCTTCACCACCTTCCGAGGGACGCTGTCCGCCGTGGCACTGTTCCTCTCCCTCCAATTTCTGTTCACGCTTCTCACGCGCCTGCTCTCCCGCTGCGAGGCGGCGGTGCGGTCGCTCGCCGGAGAACGCATCTCTGCCCACATCCGCCTGAAAATCATGCGTAAGGCGAAGACGGTGGACCTCGGCAGTTTCGACGACCCTGCCTTTTACGAGAAACTCGAAAACGCCAACCGTGAGGCGGGTATGCGCCCCCTTCAAATCCTTGCCGCGACGTTTTCGACCATCTCCGCCCTGATCTCCGCCGTCAGTTTTTTCGTTATCCTGTGCACCGTCGGGTGGGAGGTGCCGCTCATCCTGTTCGTCTTTATCCTCCCCTCCGCCATCGTCAACCATGTGTTCCGTACCCGCGGGTTCTGGTATATGCGTCGCGCGTCCAAGGAGCGGCGACAGATGAACTATTATGCCCACGTCGTGACGGATAAGGACCTCGCGAAGGAGATGCGGCTCTCCGACCTGTCGGACACCTTTATCGATAAGTTCGATGCGGCTTTCCGCACCTATTACCGCGGGATCCGTCGCCTGACGCTGCGGGAGATGTTCTGGCAGATCTTTGCCGCCGTGGTGCGGCTCGCCGGGGAGACGGCCATCTTCTTCTATATTGCGTACCGTGTGGTGGGCGGCCATATGCAGATCGGTGACTATTCGCTCCTCTCGGGTGCACTCGTCTCCATCGGCGGGCAGATTTCCACGATGCTGAATGCGACCGCCACCATCTATGAGGGCACGCTGTTTATCGATAACCTCATGACCTTCCTCGGGGAAAAACCGACGATCGTCCCTTGTCTGCCGACGCCGCGCGTGCCGCAGCATCACGTACCGCATACGATACGGTTTGAGGACGTCGGGTTCCGTTATCCCGGGGCCGAGAGGGACGTGATCCGTCATTTCTCCTGTGAGTTTCATACGGGAGATCGCGTCGTACTCGTCGGTGTCAACGGGGCGGGGAAGACGACGCTCATCAAACTTCTCACGCGCCTCTACGACCCGACGGAGGGACGCATCACGCTGGACGGCTATGACCTGCGCGAGTATGACCCCGCGGCTCTGTACCCGATTTTCGGGACGGTTTTTCAGGACTTCGGGAAATATGCGGCAACGGCGGGAGAAAATATAGCCCTCGGCAATACGCATCGCCCGCCCGACCCGGAGGCGATCCGTCGTGCGGCGGAACTCGGGGACGCGGCACCGTTCGTCGAGAAATTGGAGAGCGGCTACGATACGCCCCTCATGCGCTACTTTGAGGATGACGCGGCGGAACTCTCGCAGGGGCAGTGGCAGAAACTCTCCATCGCCCGCGCTTTCTACGCCGATGCCGACATTTTCATCCTGGACGAGCCGACCGCCGCGCTGGACGCCATCGCGGAGCAGGAGATCTACGACCGCTTTGCCGAACTGTCGCAGGATAAACTGACCGTCCTCGTCTCGCATCGTTTATCGAGTGCCGTCTCCGCGACGAAGATCCTGGTCATTGCGGACGGGATGCTGGCCGAGAGCGGCACACACGCCGAACTCATGGCGGCCGGCGGCATCTATCATCACCTGTTCTCCACCCAGGCGAAACATTATATTCTCGCGGGTGAGGGAGCGGTGGTTTAACCGTCCTCCGTCCGACTTTCCGTTCTCCCCCCTCCGGTCTCCCGCCCCTCCCGAAAACGATGAAAGGCACCCCCACCGTCAGATGGGGGTGCCTTGGTATTTTTGCACAATGAGAATTGCACATATTGTACAACTATTTCACATTTTGCAAAAAGGATTGCAGTATCTGCCTTGCGGGCCGAAGAACGCAAACGGTATAATAGAGTATAACAGACAGTAAATTCAGGAAAAATCCGGACCTGTTCGGTGAGAGGAGAACAACATTATGAAGAGAGGACTGTTGATTTTTTGCCTATTGGCAGGGTTGTTGCTCCCGTGCCTGCTCCCGGTGCTGAATTTTTCCGTTGCCGCGGCGACGACCGATGAAGAGGAGCCGCTCCCCGAGGAGACGGCGGAATACCGCAAAGATACGATTATTATGACGGAAACGACGTCGATGGCTTCCGCTTCCTCCGGGGACTCCTCCAGGTGGAACAAAGTGTGGCCTGCGTCCACCGGAAACTCCTATTATATCATTGGGGAGGACGGTAAAAAGACCCAGGTGTTTATATACGATCCGCTGGATAAAACGCGCACCGCGGGATTTGCCCGGTATGCTCCGCAGGAGAAACAAGCCGCATTTTCACTGGGGAACAATAAACTTTCAGCAAACAGTAACCTGTTGATTTCTGCCGAAATCCTGCTTCCCGGCGAGGCACAGTCGGGGACGGCAACTTCTCCCCTCTCCGTGGGAGCCGAACTGTTCGGCACTACGCTATTCACGATGACGGAGGACGGCGATCGGTACGGGATCGATTTCGGGGGCGGTATGGTCGGTAGTGCCCCGAAGGGTGTATGGTTGCGCGTTGTCCTTTCGTATAATGCCACGACAAAATCCGCACGGGTCGCCATCAAAGGGGAACTCATGGATGCAAACGATGCCCCCTGCGAAATGCTCGATGCCGAAAACATCGCTTGTGCACTTGCAAATAGCAATATGTTCAGATACACCTGCTCCATTCCTGCCAAAACGTCGGATGATATGCCCGAGAGCGGCTTTTACCAGCGGACATCCATCCGCATCCCCGGAGACATGTACCTCCTTTCTGCGGGGCTGAAAGCCATTGAAGGCGATACGGCACTGAATACCAGCCGCGACGGGGACCTGACCCTGACCTTCACACACGATATCGACTCCTCAAAACTGGATATCTCCAAAATCCGTGTCACGGATAAGGACGGGAATGCCCTCCCCGTGACGAGCATTCGCCAGCCGATCGCGCAGACGAATTGCCTCGTTCTGAATTTCGCATCCGACCCCCTCCCCAAGTTTACGACTGTGCTTGTGCACTATGATGCAGGTGTGACCGATTTTGCCGGACAGTCACTTTTGGGAGACGCCTATGCGGCGGTTGACGTCTACGGCGATAAGGGCGATCTGCGTCCTAAAATGCCGATTGTCGAGATCCCGGAGGAGAAACATATCATGCCGGATGTGTATAACACCGGTTATCGTTGTTCCGGAAATGAACTGGAACCGCTCCTTGAAAAATACCCGCTCTTAAAAGACCATCTCGGTTACGGCGGGCATCCGACGACCGTCAACATTTCGGATAATGTGGCGAAAGCCTACAATTACCGTTTTGAGAAATTCACCTATACGGGTAGTCTCCGCTTCACGGGGACGCACCCCATCACGATCGAGGATGCCTTCCTCCATTGTGAGACACAGCATTATGCCATCGAAAACATCGGGACGGCGTATCTGACCATCTCCTACCTGGAAGGGACGGGGAGCCAGTCGTCGTTTATCCAGGGCGGGAACATGAAGCTCTCGCACATCTATTTGCACGATGTCGGTGGCGACCACATGAAGGCGGGGCCCAACCAATGGCTGGAATACTCCTATTTCCGTGACGGCGGGACGCATAACCCGCAGGCGCACGCCGACTGCATTCAGTTCTCCGGTACGCCCAGCCAGATCACGGACAACATCGTCATCATCGGTAACCGCATGGACGTTCCTCCGCTGCTCTGGGATCATACGGCGAACAGCACGCTGTTCTTTAAGACGGAAGGATATTCTGCCGGCTATACCAACGTGCAGATGATCGGCAACTGGCTGAACGGCGGCGGTTTTACCGCGTATCTGACGATTGATTCTTCCACCGAGGTGGGTGTGAACAATACGCGTTATATTACCTTTAAGGACAATATGTTCGGCTACGGCGGCAGATGGGGGAGCATCGCGTGGGGTAAGAAATACTGGCCCGACGGCGACGCGATCATCGGATACGGCGGAGAGTTTTCCAACAATGACTACGTCAAGACGCTGGACGTCGGCAGCGTGTTGCTGCGTGACAGCGACGGCACGGTACAGACCGACCTTGCCGGGGTGCGCGGCGGTACGCTCACGATGGACGTTCACTTCGCCAACTACCTGCGCGTCGCGCGGCAGTATCGCATTGCCGTTCGTGTCATCGCCGGTGACGGCACCGTTCTTGCCGTAAAGACCGCGGACGGGAATATCCGTAAATATATTCACTACGACGAATACGCAACGCCGGATAACATTGAAGACATGCTCGACGAGGACGGCAACCCGATTACTTACGTCGACGGGCAAGGTAATGTCGGCTATTACCGACGTCTCATCAATCTGCCTGACCTGCCGGAGGACGTGCTCGGCAGCATCACCCTCTCCGGTTTGCCCGACGACCTTTCCGGTTGCCGTGCGGAGGTGGTCGTATACGACACGACGGGCGGGGCTTCGACCGAAGTGCGAAAGGTCGATTTCATCGCGTCCGGTACGTACGGTCTGCCCCTCGCGATCGAGGGTGCCAGCCTGACGCTGAATGCAAGACCCGAGATCAACTTCTACGTGGCGGCGTCCGAACTCGCGAAACTTCCCGCCGGTGCGACCCTGTATCTGACCGACGGTGACGGCGGGCGTTATGTCGGCACCCTCCGTGACGGGTATATGATCTTCTCCGTGCGGGACATTCCGGTCTCGGACATGGGGCGCGAGCGGGAATATCGCCTGCAATACCGGCTCGCGGACGGCGACGGGACACTCTTTACATCACGTTTGTCGGTGACCTATTCACCGTTGACATACGCCATCCGTATGTATCAAAAAACGGCGGCGGACGACTCGTCGAAACAAGAGGCACTTCGCTCGCTCCTCGTTGCCATGGTGCAATATGTCGAGGCGGCAGGCAGTACGGGTGCCAAGGCGCGTTTTGCGAGCGAGACCGGCTATGCTTTCGGCGACGGGGAGGTCGGCGATTACGCCGCCATCCGCGCAAAAGCGGCAAAGATCGCCGTGGACTTTGACAGTGCGGCGGGCAGCATTGCTTCCGTCGGCGCGACGCTCGGCAGCAGTATTGACCTGGTTCTCTCCATGTCGGATGCGCGTTATACGAGCCTGACCGCATCTATCGGGGGAGAGCAACTGATCGCCTCCGTGAACGGCACGGAGGCCACCGTCAGCGGGCTGGGGGCGAGCGACCTGTACGGGGTAATCACCTTTACTTTCTCCGGTGAAGGGGTGGATACGGTGACGGCGACGCTCACGGTCGCGCATTTCCTCGACGGTCACACCGGTGGCAAAAACGCAACGCTTGCACGCGCGACGGCACTTTATATGGAGGCGGTGCTCTTCTATGTGAACCCGTAAGGGAGAACGGCCGGACGGTGCCGAGGGGCACGGGACAGCGTTTGCAAAGCGAAAAACGGGTAATCAAAAAAATGAGGCGGGGCCGATTTTTACGGCTCCGCCTTGTGCTTTTCGGAAGTATGTAAAGGAGTTAAAGACCGAGACCCGCCGCACCGACGATACCGGCGTCATTGCCCATTTCCGCGATTTTGACGACGGTCTTGTGCGTGTCGTCGCGGGTGTATTGCTCGCGGTCCACGATGGCCTGTAAGGGGTCAAGCAGATAATGCTTTTCGTTGCATATGCCGCCGCCGATGGAGAGCACCTCGGGCTGGAAAATGTTGATCATGTTGGCGATGCCGCAGGCGAGGTAAGAGATGTAGGTATCGACGACTTCGCTCGCCGCTTTGTCACCGCGCCGCATACCGTCGAAAGCGGTGCGCGCCGTCACCTTGCCGGTCGATTTCCATTCGTCCACCATAACGGAGGGGATGCCTTTGATGGAGAGTTCCGTGACCTTTTCACGCGTCATATTGGTGAGCCCCGTCGCGGAGGAATAGGTCTCCCAGCAGCCGCGTCTGCCGCAGCCGCACTGCCGCCCGTCCTTGACGATGACGACGTGGCCGAGTTCACCCCCGGCGAAGTTGAAACCGGAATAGATCTTGCCGTCGATGATGATGCCGCCGCCGACACCGGTACCGAGGGTAATCATCACGCTGTTCTTCGTGCCGCGTGCCGCACCGGCGAGTGCCTCTGCAAGAGCGGCGGCGTTAGCGTCGTTCTCGACGTAAACTTTCGGTACCGCGAGATGACGCATAAACGCGCGACCGATTTCAAAGTGGCGGAAGGGCAGGTTGCAGGAATACTCGACGACGGCCGTCTCCCGATTGCATACCCCGGGGGAGGCAATGCCGGCGTAGGCGACCTCCCCGAGCGGGATGCCCGCCTCGTGCAGGAGCGATTCGGCGAGCCCTGCCATATCGGCGACGATCGCCTCCGCGCCGCGTTCCGGCAGGGTAGGGACGCTCCCTTTCTTAATGACCCGCATGGCCTCATCCACGATACCGACGGCGATGTTGGTGCCGCCGAGGTCTACACCAATATAATACATGTAGCAATACTCCTTTATGAAAATGTACGGCGGGCGGGGATTCCCCACACCGACGAAAGATGACATACATACTATACCACACGAGGAATGGCCGTGTCAATAAACTATTAGGGTGACTTTGCCTGCCGGGAGGGGCGCGGCGACACAGGAACAAAAATCGGCGCGTACAAAATAGGGGAGGCGATTTGTGCATACCGCACAAAACGCAAAACAGCGCGACATATGGCAAACAATTGCATACACGCCTCGAAAGGGAAAGTAACCCGCGTTTACCTATTCTGCCGTGCTGACCGATAAAATCAGAACAAACAACGGAGTAGAGCCGGAAAAACCTAAAACAGATGCGATTCGTAAGGTAAATTAAATTTACCAATCTTGAAAAGCATCCCGTGCCGTTCTCCGGTACCGCCGCAAAGGCTCCGACGGGCGGGACAAAATTGTGAAATTATTAACAAACTTAATAAGATTGCGTGAATAAACCGTGAAAACGCCTCGTTTTGCGCGATTGACAAACCGAGGCGAGTTTGCTATATTTGATGTGTCTTAAATGCGCGTATGCGCGCATGGCGCTCTCGATGGAGAACTTTTTTCGGAGGAAACACTCATGAAAGCAAACAAATTTGTCCGTGCCCTGTGCTTGCTTTTGACGCTGACCTGTTGCGGCGGCGTGCTCGTCGCTTTACCGACGGCTGCCGCATCGACGGAAAGCAGTTCGCAGGCCAGACTGTCGGACATGAAGAAATACCTTGCTGCCGATTCTTACGCGGTGTATATCGCCGATAAGATCAGCAAGGGGATCGGGTCCGCGAACGGCGACGTTCTCGTTTCCCGACCCAATATGGAGGCCTCCTCCGCGGATGCGAAGCGTATTGACAGTGACGCCGCATGGTTGGAGTACGTTGGTCTCGATACACGCGACTTTCATTACACCGGTGCGACGGAGAAGGATCATTCAAACGCGGTCCTTGCGCCGTCCACCGGTGCTACGGCGTTTGACATAGAAGTACCTGCCGGTGCCGCGGGGCTTTACTACATCGCCATTGAGTATTACTCCCTGACCAAGAATTCCAGGGTCAGTTCCATCGAGCGCAAACTGTATATTGACGGTGCTCTGCCTTTCTCGGAGGCGAATCTGATTTCGCTCAGCAAGGCGTGGACCTACAAGTATCTGATGGGGACCGATGCAGACGGCAACGAGATCTATGCGGATGCGGATACGGTCGCAAACACGTGGGGAGAGAATCGGGACAAGTTCGGTTTTGCCGAAGACCTGAATCATAACGACCTGACGCCGACCGTCACGCAGTACGGCCGCTGGCAGACCTATCTGTGCGCCGATTCAGAGGGGTATTCGAGTGATTACTACCGTTTCTACCTGTCGGAAGGGAAACACACCATCACCCTGGATGCCACCCGTGAGGAGGTCGTGATCGGGGACGTCCTGGCGGTCCCGACGAACGATGCGGACTACGGCGTCCCGACCTACCGAGAATACCTCGAAAAGTATAAAGGCCAGCCGGATGCGCCCGCCGGTACCAAAGTGACTTTTGAGGCGGAAAAGCCCACGCTCGTCTCCGACTCCTCGGTCACCATGACGAACAATAAGAATTCCGCCATTACTTCTCCGTCCTCTCCGTTCTCCGATCTTTATAACGTCATCGGGGCGAGTTCGTTCAGCAGCGTCGGCCAGTGGGCGGCGTACAACTTCACCGTTCCGGCCAGCGGTATGTATGAGATTTCGCTCCGGTATCTCCAATCTGCTCTCGAAGGTATGTTCATTTCCCGCACCATCCGCATTTCCTCGAACGGAGAAGGGGATGACCTCGGACGTTACGGCCTGCCGGACGGCACGGCGGCACTGCCGTTCCGTGAAGTATTCAACACCCGTTTCAATTATTCGAAAGACTGGCAGATTTCCTCTTTGACGGACGGGAACGAGACCTTCAAGTTCTACTTCCAGGAGGGCGTGCACTACACGCTGTACTTCGAGGTCGGCCTCGGTGCACTTGCCGAACAACTCCAAATCGTAGAGAATGCCATGACGGAGCTGAACAGCTGCTACCTCAGCATTCTCCGTCTGACCGGGTCGGACCCCGATGAGTACCAGGACTACAACTTTGAGGATGCCCTGCCGGATGTCATGTATACGCTGAACAAGCAGGCAACCGTCCTGGAAGACGTCCGCAACGAGTTTGAGCGGATCTGCGGTTCGAGCGGTTCACACCTTGCCACCCTTGAAAACGTTTACCGTCTGGTTTACACCATGACCGACGAGGACCAGATCGCGAAGAACCTCAAAAACTTCAAGACTTACCTCGGTACGCTCGGTACGTGGCTCTCCACCTCAAAGGCCTCGACCCTGATTATGGACAACGTCTCCGTGCAGGCTCCCGGCACCAAGGCACCCAAGGCGAACGCAAACTTCTTCCAGTCCGCCTGGTATGAGATCCGCGCGTTCTTCGCTTCTTTCTTCACCGATTACGACCAGATGGGCGTGCGTGAAGAGGGGGCCCTCGGTGAAGAGGCACTGGTCGTCTGGATTGCCACCGGCCGTGACCAGAGCAAGGTCGTCCGCAGCCTGATCGACGCCGATTTCAGCGACTATTGTAAAAATAAAGGATATCAACCTCTCGCCGTGTCTCTGAAACTGGTCACGGCAGGTACGCTCCTCCCCTCCATCCTGGCAGGGAAGGGACCGGACGTCTACATGGGCCTTGACTCGGCAACGGTCATGAACTACGCCATCCGTGAGGCGGTGCTGCCGCTCCAGGATCAGGAGGGCTTCGCCGAACACACGGACACCAAGTTCTCCAAGTGCGCGATCGATTCGGTCACACTGCTCAGCAAAACTTACGGTGTCCCGATGTCGATGTCCTTTGCCATGATGTTCTACCGCATGGATTTCCTTGTGGATATGATGGGCGACAAAGCACAGGTGCCCCGCACGTGGGATGACCTGCTTGCCCTGCTTCCCGACTTGCAGGCGAACAACATGGATATCGGCCTCAACTACACGCTCGCTTTGGATTTCTTCCTTTATCAAAATGGCGGGAATATGTGGCGGTATATCGATGACCCCGAGTATCAGGGGGCGCAGATCGGTCTGGATACCGACGAGGGGCTCCGGGCTTTCAAATTCTGTTGCAGCCTGTATACCGACTACTCCTTCCCGGTATCGTACGATGCCGCCAACCGTTTCCGTACCGGTGAAATGCCGATCGTCATTCAGGACTACGTGTCGCTGTACAACCAGTTGGTCGTGTATGCGACCGAGCTTGACGGTCTGTGGAGTTTCTCGCATATTCCGGGCGTTCAGCAGAGCGACGGCAGCGTCAACTACACCGCCATTGCGGGCGTAACTTCCGCTATTATAACCAAGAGCGCGCAGGAGCGCGCGAAGAAGACCGGGACCGACCGTGTCGCGGAGGCATGGCGTTTCGTCATGTGGTGCACGGAGGCGGACTATGTGAGCCAGTATTCCAACCGCATGGTCTCCATCCTCGGCCCGTCCGCGAAGTACGCTGCCGCGAACTTGCAGGCATTCGACGATATGTCTTGGACCTCCGCCGAGCGCGACGCGATTCTTGAACAGATCCAGCACCTGGACGCGATCGTGAACTACCCGGGCTCGTACATCATCGGACGCTACACCGACTTTGCGTTCTATGCCGCAGTCAACGACAAGAAGGATGCGGTCGAGGCACTCCGCAGTTACATCTCCGCCATCAACTCGGAGGTCACGCGCAAACGTGAAGAATTCGGGATGAAGACGCTCGAAACCGGCGAGGTCCCCCCGTCCTATGAAACCACCGGCAAATAAGCCTAGATCCACTGAAAGATCGTAAGGAGAAATATCATGTCGAAACAAACTGTCGATACGATCGAAACGAGCACACAGCCGGCACAGTCCGGTATGGCGGTCGATACCGTCCATCGTCCCGTTTCGAGACAGGAAATGACGCGCGGGCAGTGGATTTGGAAGGAAATGAAGCGCAATAAGGTCGCATACCTCATGGTAGGCCCCTTCATGGTGCTGTTCTTCGTGTTCACCATTCTGCCGGTCGCCCTTTCCATCGGGTTCAGCTTCACGGACTTCAATATGTTGCAGACGCCGCATTTCAAGGGTCTGTCGAACTTCATCCGTCTTTTCACACAGGACGAAATCTTCCTGAAAGCGTGTAAGAACACCCTGATTTTTGCAGCGGTGACGGGCCCTGTCTCCTATATCATGGCCCTCCTCATCGCATGGTTTATCAACGAATTGCCGCCTAAGATCCGCGCGGTCGTGACGCTTATCTTCTACGCACCATCCATTTCCGGTAACGTATATATGATCTGGCAGGTGTTCTTCTCCTCCGACTCCTACGGGTGGGTCAACGCCTGGGGCATCAAACTGGGGATTATCAGTTCACCGGTCCTGTGGTTCAAGACGGAACAATACGTCATGCCGCTTTGTATCATCGTCGCCCTCTGGACGTCTCTCGGTACCACCTTCCTGGCATTCATCGCAGGTTTGCAGGGGGTTGACCGCTCACTCTTTGAGGCGGGTGCTGTCGACGGTGTCAAGAACCGGTGGCAGGAACTCTGGTACATCACGCTGCCGACCATGCGGCCGCAGCTGATGTTCGGTGCCGTCCTGTCCATTACACAGTCGTTCGGCTTCGGCAGTATCGTGACCGCATTGTGCGGGATGCCGTCCGTCAACTACGCGGCGCATACCATCATGCACTGTCTGGATGACTATGGCGGCCAGCGGTACGAGGTCGGTTACGCATCGGCGATCGCCGTCTTCCTGTTCGTTATCATGTTGGCGTGTAACTTTGTGATCAAGAAAGCTTTGTCGAAGGTGGGCGAGTAATATGGAGCAGACAAAATATAAAAAGATCCGTACTCGCGGTCACAAGGTTATTCTGAACCGGAGTGCCGGCGGCGACGTCGGGATCACCATCGTGCTGGCGATCATGGGGCTGTTCATGTTCCTGCCGATGTACTACGTTGTCATTCAGTCCTTCAAACCGCTGGATGAACTCTTTATGTTCCCGCCGCGTTTCTGGGTCATGAAGCCGACGTTTGCCAACTTCAAGGACCTGTTTACCCTGATGGGCGACTCGTGGGTGCCGTTTTCCCGCTACATATTCAATACGGTGTTCATCACCGCCTGCGGTACGATAGGGAACCTGTTGCTCGCGTCCATGACGGCATACGCACTTTCCAAACTGCGTTTCCCGGGGCGTAACTTCATGTTCCAGCTCATCGTTATGTCTCTGATGTTCCATTCGACGGTTAACCAGGTCACGCACTTCATCATCCTGTCGTCCTTCGGTCTCGTCGATAACTACCTCGCCATTATCCTCCCCGCGCTGGCATCTACCCTCGGCCTTTACCTCATGAAGCAGTTTATGGAGGCCTATGTATCGGATGCCGTGCTGGAAAGTGCACGTCTGGACGGCGCGAGCGAGTTCCGCATCTACTGGTCGATTGCGATGCCGATGGTCAAGCCCGCATGGCTGACGCTGATCATCGAGACTTTCAAGGGCCTTTGGAATACCGGTGCCTCCATCTACATTCATTCCGAACAGCTCAAAACATTTAACTACGCAATCGGGCAGATCCTGTCCGGCGGTATTGCCCGTTCGGGTGCCGGTGCCGCATCCACGGTCGTTATGATGATCGTTCCGATTCTGATTTTCGTCATCAACCAATCCAAGATCATCGAGACGATGGGCTCGTCCGGTATGAAAGATTAAGGAGGTGCGCCCCATGAAGAAGAAAATAATGAGTGTGTGCCTCGTGGTGTTCACCCTGCTGATGTGCCTCAGCGTCTTTGCATCGGCAGATACACCTCCCTACGACACCTATACCTATTCCATCAACGGCGATGCCATGAAATCGCCGCACGCCTACACACCGCTTTCTCCCCGGTCACAGTTTACGGCGACGCAGATGTCCTCCATCACCCAGAAGGTGGAGTTCGGTAATGTCCTTAGCGATATCTGCACCGATCCCGACGGGTGGGTCTATATCGTTGACAGTTCCATGAACCGCGTGACGGTCCTCAACGAGAACTATCGTGTGGAATACATTTTGGAGACTTTCCAGTCCACCGTGAGTGACAGCGATACTTTCGACGAACCGCGCGGGATTTTCGTCAGCGATGAAGCCATCTACGTCTGTGACACGCAGAATGACCGCATCGTCGTGTTCGACCGTGCAAGCAGACAGTGTCGCAGCGTCGTGGTCGCTCCGGATAACAACTACTTCCAGCAGACGACGCACGCGGACGGGACGGTCAGCGACCCGAAATACACCTTCAAGCCCGTTGCCTGTGCGGCAGACCGCTTCGGCAGATTGTTCATCATCTCCTCCGGTTGTAACCAGGGCGTCATCGTCATGGACGAGGGGAGCAATTTCTCCGGGTTTATCGGTGCACAGAAAGTTACCTATTCCGTGTTTGATATGTTCTTCCGCCGTTTCGAGAGCGACGAGGAACGTGCAAAGCGCATCAACAACGTTTCGCTCAACCTGGATAAACTGGCACTGGAACACGGTGACCACGGTGACTTTATCTACGCCGTCACCACCAATATGGATACGGACGGCGAGAAGGCACAGGAAGAGGCCATCACGACCAAAGACGCGGATCACTCTCCCGTCAAAAAACTGAATGCCAAGGGCGATGAAATCCTGAAACGTAACGGTTTCTTCGATTGCGCCGGTGAGGTCAACGTCAAGCAGACCAAGAAGTCCAGCGATCTGTACGGTGTCTCCAAGATCTCGGACGTCGCCGCCGGGCCGGAGGGGACCTTCACACTGCTGGATAAAAAGCGCAGTAAACTGTTTACCTACGACGCCAACGGGCAGCTCCTCTTTGCCTTCGGCGATTTCGCCGAGATTTATCAGAACGGCGCACTCAACAAGGATAAGGCGCTGGCGATGGATTACCAGCGGGTCGTCAACAATGACGGCAGCGTTATGTACAACATTCTCGTAATGGACTACGAGACGCAGTCCATTACGGTATATACCCGTACCCCTTACGGCGACCTCCTCGTGCAGGCACTTGCCCATGAAAACGCGCGTGAGTATGAAGCCTCCGCCGAGGACTGGAAACAGATCATCGGTGAGAACAACAACTTTGACGCGGCGTACGTCGGTGTAGGCCGCTCCCTCTACTACCAGGGCAAGTACGACGAAGCGATGGAGTACTTGAAGGCGGCAAAAGAAACCACCTACTACGCGCAGGCGAGCGCGGCGAAGAGCCAGGAGCGCATGGTCAGGTACCCGGTGCTGCCGCTCCTCTACGTGGCGATTGCCATCGTGGTGGTGGTCCTGTTCGTCAAACTCATGACGTATGCGAAGCGTATCAATTACCAGGGCAACTTCAAGACGGGCCGGCGTACCTACTGGGAAGAGTTGATGTACGCTTTCTACGTTTCCTTCCACCCGTTTGACGGCTTCTGGGACATCAAGCATGATCACCGAGGGTCGCTCCGCGGCGGATTTACCATCCTCGCGATCAACGCCCTGGCGTCCTACTACCAGGCGATCGGTAAATCGTACCTGGCAAACCCGACGGAGGTGTATTCCTCCTTCTGGTCGCAGGTCCTCGCCATCTTCGTCCCCGTGCTCCTGTGGGCAATCGCCAACTGGTGCCTGACGACCCTGTTTGACGGGGAAGGGAGTTTCAAACAGGTCCTGATTGCTTCCTGCTATGCAACGGCACCGTTGCCGTGGTTTATGGTCATCAGTACACTCATGACGAACCTGTCTTCGTCGGTGAGCGAAGGGCTTACGACGTTCGTGATGGTCGTCGGTTATATCTGGGTCGCGTTTCTGCTGTTCTTCGGCACGCTCGTCGTGCAGGACTACTCCCTCGGGAAGAACGTGGTCACGACCGTCGGCACCGTGCTTTGTATGGCAGTCATTATGTTTATCGTAATTTTGTTCGCGAGCCTCGTGAGCAACATGATCGGATTTGTCTCCGGCATCGTGACGGAAATCAACTATCGATCGTGAGTATAGGAGGATAAGTGATGAAAAAGTTAATATCCGGAATACTCGTCGTTTCGATGGTGATCGGCATGCTCCTGGTCCTGCCGATGCTGTCCTCCGCACGGGAGGAGACGTTCCCCACGGTGGAAACGTATCCGTACATCAATTATAGTAAAGACGGCGGCATTCTGACAATGCTTCTGAATCAGTCGTATTCGTCTGCCGACGAAAAGATTGAGCAGGACGAGAATATGCGCCTGTGCGTCACCTACGGTGTGTACGAACTGTATGCCAATGCGTATTCCGGCGAGGTGTACGTCAAGGATACCTCCACCGGCAATATCATGACCTCCAACCCCTACGATGTGGTGCCGAAGAGTTCTTCGGAGGTGGCACAGCGGGAGGCGATGAGCCAGCTCATACTGGAATACACCAACCCGAACGATGCCAACAGCGGCTCGACCAAACTGACGAGTTTCACCGATGCGGCATGCCACGGGCAGATCACCGTGGAGCCCGTGAAGAACGGTATCCGCGTCAACTACATCCTCGGTAATATGACCAAGCGGTACGCCCTGCCGGCCTCCATCCCTGCGAACGAGTTTGCGGAGAAGTTCCTCGCAAACGCTCAGCGGGCGGCGGTGGAAGACATCCGGGCGGCACTGGCAACCTATATCGGGGAGATGCCCGAAATCAATGACATCCTCAACGGCTATGAGGCATATGCCGCTCTGCCGGATACCCAGCGTCGTTGGAGCGTTACCGAGCTCTTCGGCAAGGACAGTGAGGGACAGGAGTTCATCTCCTGGGGCAACCCGTATATCTTCAACCGGTGGTATGAATCTGCCACCAAGGAAATCAAGGACCTGTTCCGTACCAATGCGGCGGAGCAGAACCGGGTCGGTATCGCCATCAACATGGCATATGAGAAATCCGACTACTACATCGTGACCACCGTGTACGGTCTCCGCTCGGCATATGCCGGTGTGGATGACATCTTAAAGTCCTTCGGCGGCGGCTCGACTCGTGACTGCTGGGAGCTGAACTATAAGGCCCTCGGTCTGGACGAAAACGGGAAGGAAGCACCCGAGGCACAGTGGGATGCCACTTACCGTGACATCATCAAGTACCTGCGCTCGGGCTCCTATGAGGAAGAACGCGAGTATGAGACGGATGATCTGGAAATCCGGCGCGACACGTTTACTTTCTACCCGCACGCCTGCTATGTGCTGGAATCCGGACTTTCCAAGAAGGCGGATTACGAGCGTCGTTTCCTGAACCACGCGAACGACTTTTCCATGACGGACGCGATGGAGGCAGAAGCGACGGTCGGTTACACCGAGACGGTTGCGAACGTGGCGACCTTCCGCATCGCACTGGAATACGTATTGGATGAAAACGGACTGACGGTCACGATGCCCGCAAAGAGCATTGTGTACGACGAGACGCGTTATGCCGTTTCGTACATCAGCGTGTTGCCGTACTTCGGCTCCGGTAAGGATCAGGAGGGTGGTTTCATCTTCTATCCCGACGGCTCCGGTGCCATCATTGACTTCTCCGATTTTGAGGACGACAAATCGTTGCTCAACGGGAAGGTGTACGGTCAGGATTACGCATTCTATTCTATTTCGGGTAAACACCAGCAGCCCATTTCTCTCCCGGTATACGGTATGGTGCGGAATGTGTGCTCGTACTACGTCACGCTGCCTGCCATTGAATCGGGGAGCGGTCCCGTTACCGTCAAAATCCCCGAGAACGTGTATCGTGCGGGGCAGTCGCCCGACAGTGCCTACCGCCCGAGTTACACGGCGGACGGCTCGACGGTCTACCTGATCATGCCCGATAAGACGACCCGCGTGGTCAGATCCATGTGGGAATACCGGGAGGGCGAGGGATACAAACTCAAAGATATTGATACCTCCGACCCGGTCAACAACCCCGTGCAGACGCAGGTCAAGAATACCAATGAAAACCTGGAAGCCAATGCCGGTGTACCGTTCGACGCCGTTTACAGCGTCGGCGACGACAAGAAGACGACGGGGTATCTTGCTATCCTGGAAGAGGGCGCGTCCCTCGCGACCTTGTACTCTACGGTGAACGAGACGCAGAATCATTCTAAACCGTTCGTCTCCATCGGTGCGCGTTTCACGCCTTGCCAGAGTGATAAGTACAACCTGGCGGATGTCATGTCGAATGCCAAGTCCAACACATTCAACATCATGGCGAAAGGGAAGTATCAGGGGGATTATTCCATCCGATTTATCTCCCTCGCAGATGAGAAGGTAGCGACCGGGAAGGGCGCGACCTCCTACTACCCGACCACCTACTCCGGGATGGCGACCGCCTACCGCGAGTATTTGCAGCGGGCAGGGGTCCTCACAGCCCTCGAAAATCTGAAAGCGGATCTCCCGCTGTATATCGAATCGTTCGGTGTGATTCAGACGGTGGAGAAACACCTCTCCATCCCCGTAACGGTGGACGTCGCCCTGACGACCTTCGATAATATCGGCGAGATGTATGACGAGATGAAGTCGAACGGCATCTCCAACGTCAAGTTCCGTCTCACCGGGTTCGCAAACGGCGGGCTCCTGAATCCCGTTTATCCCGTAGACCTGAAATGGGAAAAGGCGGTGGGCGGCAAGCGTGACTATAAGGCATTGCTTCAAAAACTTGCGGCAGAGGATACGGGGGTCGAGTTGTTCCCGAACTTTGATTTCTTCTATACGCGGTCTACCAAGAACATCAAACTCAAAAAGTACGGTGCGCGCAGTGTGGATAACCGGTATGCATGGAACCAGAAGTACAGTGCCGTTTATCAGACGTATACGGCGCAGGGCGGTATCGTGATTTCTTCGGATATGTTCGAGACCGCGTTCGGTAAATTCAACCGCAAGTACGCCAAGTATGACGTTTCCGCCATCTCGTTGGAGGCGGCGGCGAGCGGGCTTTCCTCCAACTTCGACGAAGATAACTTCATTGATCGTGAGACCTCGCTCGGCAACGTATCGTCGTTTTTGAAAACGGTGCGTGACTCCGGCTATGATTCCGTGATGGGCACGGGCGGCAATGCGTACGCGCTCCGCTATATGGATTATCTCCTGGAAGCACCGCTGGAATCCTCGCATTTCAGTGCCACTTCGTACGCAGTGCCTTTCTGGGGCATGGTCATGCACGGGTCGCTGCAATACACGGGTCGCGCGTATAACGAACAGGCGAACAGGGCAGAGACGTTCCTGCGCGCAATCGAGTCGGGCGCGTCGCTCTACTTCCTCCTGTCGTATGACAATACTCAACTTCTGAAAGATACTTACAAGAGTGATTACTACTCCGTCAACTACGGAATCACCAAGACCGAGATGATGGAGGACTACAAGCGGCTGAACGAATTGCTCGGCGACTTGCAGGGGTATCACATCACCGACCACCGCGGCGTGCGTGCGGAGCAGATGAAAACGGCGGATGACATCGCCGCACAGAAGGCAGAACTCCGTGCGGAATTCAGCGAACAACTTGTGGCGACGGTCAATCTCCGCAGAGAAGAGATGAAGGCGTTTATGCGCGATTATATCGAGAAGCAGAACGACAGTCGGACAAGTGCCGCCTTCACGAACAGCAGCTATCCTTCCACAACGGGTGACCGGAAGACCGTCAACGAATTCCTCAGCACGCATGAGCGCGCGATTCGCACCTATCTTACCGCCTGCGGCACATATCCGAGCGATAATGCAACGCAAAAGGGAATTTGGGAGGCACTGCGCGCAGCCCTGCCGACCCCCGCGTACGGCAAGACGATTGCGGTCGATTTTGATCGCACGGCGGTACTTGACGCTGCCCGGGATAAGACCTTTACGGATACGTTGGATGAGGCGTATATCGCAGAACTCACGGCGTACATGGACACGGTCGAAAATACGGCGGCGGATATCGTGATCCCGATTGACACCGTCGAGTACGATTCGGCATATCGGTATTTCACCCGCTCCGATTCGCTCGCAGACGGGGACACCTATGTGGCGACATGGTCCACGATCGATGACCATTCCGTGGTGCTTGTCACTTATTCCAACGGGACGGATACCGTGCGGTTCCTTTTGAACTACAACCGGTTTTCCGTGGACGTCCGTATCGGCGACCGGATGTATAACCTGTCGCAATACGGTTATCAGAGACTGAACTGAGAGAGGAGGATATCATGAGCGAACTTGAAAACACGGCCGACCTTGCGCCGGCACCGCGGCAAAAGAAAAAGCTGCCGAAACTGATGAAATCCTCCCTTGCCGCCAAGAAGGCGCGGACCGGCTGGCTCTTCGTCCTGCCGTTTGTCGTCGGTCTTGTGCTGGTGTATCTCCCGATTCTGATTGACTCGTTCTGTTTCAGTTTCCTGTATGTGACAGAGGGCAAGAACGGTGCGAGAATCGTGACGAACCTCGGCATTTCCGCCTATCGCAGTGCGCTCAACACAGAGTTTTTGAAGGTGCTCTTGCAGGGCTTCCAGCAACTCATACTGAACGTACCGGCGATTCTGGTGTTCTCTCTGTTCATCGCCGTCATCCTCAACCAGAAGATGGTGGGGCGCGCCGCGTTCCGTGCGATCTTCTTCATCCCCGTTATCCTCGCCACCGGGCTGATGGATTCCGTCAATGCGTCCGACACGCTTTCGGGTGCGACCTCCATTGACGACGGGTCGGGGTCGGCATCCTCCGGGACGCTGATTTCCATGATGGATGTGGAGGCGTTGTTCTCGAACATGAAGGTCGGGACACAACTCGTGCAATACGTCATTGACCTGGTCAACCGCGTGTACTCCATCGTGAACTACTCCGGTGTGCAGATGTTGATCTTCCTCGCGGGGTTGCAGTCGATCTCTCCCTCCATTTACGAGGCGTGCCAGATCGAGGGCGCGACCAGCTGGGAGACCTTCTGGAAGATCACTTTCCCGATGATCAGCCCGATGATCCTCGTCAACGGCATTTACACCATTATCGACTCGTTCACCCGTGCGGATAACGTTGCCATGTCGTATATCAACGAAAACCTGAACAACATCACACCGGTGACCCGTGCCATGGGTAACGCACAGGCATGGATGTATTTCGGCATGGTACTGCTCGTGATTGCCGCATTCTCCGGGATCGCGTCGCTATTCGTGTTCTATCAAAAGCGGGATTAAGGAGGGGAAAAACATGGAAAAGCAACAAACAACTCCGATACTGCTGAAAGACACGAAGCGCAAGATTCGCGTTGACTATGAAGGAAAGGCGTCGGCGGGGACGCGGTTGCGTCTCAAACTGACGACACCGTCCTTCTGGGTGGAGAAACTCTGGTATCTGGCGCGGTTTATCATCATGCTGGGGATTTCCTACGTGATTTTGCAGCCCTTCTTCTCCCGTATCTTCCAGTCTTTCATGACTTTCGACGATTTCATCGACCCTACGGTCGGTCTGATCCCGAAACATTGGAGCGGGGATATATACAGGTACATTACGGTGGAGAACCACTATTTCACCGCAATGCGAAATACCTTTCTCCTGTCACTGATCTGCGCCGTGATACAGACATTTATCTGTTGTATGGTCGGCTACGGACTTTCCAAGTTTAAGTTCCGCGGCAGAAAACTCGTCTTTGCGTTCGTCATCCTGATGCTCGTTATCCCGCCGGACACGCTGCGCCTTGCCATTAAGCAGCATTTTGACTTCTTCGATTTCTTCTCCCTCCTGTCGTTGGATAACAAAGGGATCATCGAACTGATTACGGGTCGTGCCATCAATATGAACGGTACGTTTGCACCGTTTATCATCCTGTCTCTCATCGGATGCGGTTTCAAGAACAGCCTGTACATCTTCATGATGATGCAGTTCTTCAAGGGCGTCCCCGACGAACTCGAAGAATCGGCGTACGTGGACGGCTCCGGTGCCTTCCGTACCTTTATTCAGATTATTTTGCCGCTGTCGATCCCGATGATGATCACCATCTTCCTGTTCTCGTTCAGCTGGCAGTGGACGGATGAATTGTACGTCGGTATCTTCATGAAGGCCGACCGCAGCCCCGTGATGCTTGCAAGCACGCGATTCTGGAACGTCATTCCCGCCAGCCTGAAAGTCAATCGGGCGGGGAAGGAACTCTTTGACAACGCCATTAAGAACACTGCCGCAATGATGGTCATTGCGCCCCTGATCCTGGTGTATCTCTTTGGCCAGAGATACCTGGTCCAGGGTATCGAGCGTTCCGGTATCGTCGGATAACGACCCCGGGCCGAGACGCTCCCAAAACCAAAAAGTGCCCGGCACCGCAGAAGCGGTGCCGGGTCGTTTGTTGCCTTGTGCAAGAATCGGGCCGGGTGCACGGGGATATTGCGAAACGTAGGGGGCATTGCAGGGGCAGATACACATGACGGGAGAAAAACGAGACAGGCGCGCGAAGGGCGGGGCGAGGAGGAAATATGATGCCCTTCGGGAGGCAATTTTACGGCCGCTCGGGCACTTCCGGGTGCCTTATGCGTGCGTAAGTGCACCGTATGGCACCTCGTAGGTCCCGGGGGCGAAAAGAGTCGCGTAAATGCGTTCCATTGCACGGGCGGCGTCCGCCCCGCTGACGCGGGCAGAGCAGGCGAGACACAGGATTTCGTAGTCAATGCCGCCGTCGGCACGGGTAAAGACGCCGGTCTCCGAAAGCCCGTTGCCGAGGTAGAAACGCTTTCGTTTCGTGCGGGTCTCCCACGCGGCGGCGTCGGGGGCGCAATCGATCCTTTCAATCTCCGCGAGCACCGCACGGACGCCGGGCAGACTGTCGGGGAGGAGCGAGAGCATTCGGGTGCCGAGCCCCTTGCCGCGCATATCCCGTGCCACCGCGAGGTAGTCGAGCAGCCACACGTCGCCCGTATCGGGGATTTCCAGGATGGCATAGGCGAGGATCCGCCCCGCGTCCGTGAGGGCGAAAGCGCGGGTCTGTCCGCGGTCGTAGAGGGAGAGCAGGAGCGGGAGCGGCTTGATTTCTTCCCGAGGGAAGTCCTGCGGCATTTGTCCGTGCCACAGTGCCGCGAGCCCCTCGCGGTCGATCTCTTGCAGTGTCGGTTGCATGTTGCACCTCCTATTATGATAGGTATATCATACCACAGAACGGTCGCGGTTGCAAGTCCGGTTGCCCGCAGGCCTCTCCGCGGGCGTTGGTGTCCGGGCACCCGTCCACAGGCTTTTTGTTGACAAAGCCGTTCGGAGGCGGTACAATAATGACGTTAAAAACGCCCCGCAGTGCGGGGCATTGAGGAGAATGTATGGAGGATCGGTGGGAGAGGACGCGTCTCGTGCTCGGCGGGGACGCGATAGAGAGGCTGCGCCGCGCGCGGGTGATCGTGTTCGGTGTCGGCGGTGTCGGCGGTTATGCGGTCGAGGCACTCGCGCGCTCGGGTGTCGGCGCGATTGACGTGGTGGATAACGATCGTTTTGCCCCTTCCAATCTGAACAGGCAGATTCTCGCCACGACGGCAACGATCGGCCAGTACAAGGTGGATGCCGCGCGCGATCGCATCCTGTCCATCAATCCCGATTGCACGGTGACGGCGCATAAAACCTTTTATCTTCCCGAGACGGAGGCTGCGTTCGACTTCACACGGTACGATTACGTGCTGGACGCCATTGATACCGTTGCGGGTAAACTTTCGCTGATCGTCAACGCGCAGCGCGCCGGCACACCGATTATCTCGTCGATGGGGGCGGGGAATAAACTGGATCCGACGGCATTCCGCGTGGCAGACATCTACGATACTGCCGTCTGCCCGTTGGCGCGCGTGATCCGCACGGAATGCAGAAAGCGCGGCATAAGGCACCTGAAAGTGGTGTATTCGGAGGAGCCTGCCCGTCACCCCGTCGCGGAGCCGGGCGTAGTCCCTGAGACGGCTGATACCGCCGCACCCGTAGCAACGGAGCGACCCCGTCGGTCTACCCCCGGGTCCGTGGCATTCGTGCCGTCCGTGGCGGGGCTGATCATGGCGGGTGAGGTCATACGTGACCTGACGCGCGACCTGCTCCCCGGGGCGGAGTGAGTCCTGACGGCGGTGAGCCCGTATTCGCGGGGCTTACCGCCGTTTTGACGTACTTCTCCGCCGCGCCGGCGCGCGTCCTCTGCGACAGTGACGAGGCCTCCGGTATCGGTGTCACGACCGCACAGCGGCGGTGCTCCGGTCACCCGTGGGGGTGTTGCGAACGGCCGCCCTCCGGTGCCGCGGGCACCATCGACGCATCGGTCGTGCCCGCGGCGGGTCGGTCTGTCTGGCGGTGGACGGCGCGGTATTCGTGCGGGGTGATGCCCGTTATTTTTTTGAAAATGCGGTTGAAGTTCGCCGTGTTGTTATATCCGCATCGGGTGGCGACGGCGAGGACGGTGTCGTCGGTCCCCGCGAGCAGTTCGCGCGCTCGATCGATCCGTCGGATGTTGATATAGTCCCAAGTGGTCATGTTGTATGCGGCACGGAATGCCTTGGCAAAGCGAAAACGCGACTGGTTGACCGCGGCGGCGATCCCGTCGAGCGAGATCTCTCCGGTGTAGTTGGCGTTGATGTAGGAGAGTGCCTTTTGGAGGTCGTCCATGAAGTCGGGCTCCGGCAGGGTGGAGCGGGAGAGATCGGCGTAGCCGAAACGGCGCAGAACGGTGATCAGCACCGTCGTGAGGAGGTTTTTGACCTGCGTGATATAGCAGGGGTCCCGACGCACGCATTCGTCGCGCAGGGAAAGGAGCCATCGCCGTATCTCGCCGAGTGCTTCCTCGTCACGGTTGAGTCGGTTGCAAAAGTGCGGCGTGCGGTTGAGAAAGACGTTCATGAAGAGACTGTCCGCCACCGACGCACCGTCGCAGAGAAATCCCGCGAGAAAATGTACGTTGAGGATGTGCATCCCGATGCCGTCCTCCGCCCCGTCCACCCGGATGATGTTGTGGTATTCATTGGAGGAAAAGAGAAAAACGTCTCCCTCCCGTATGGAGACCTCGCCGAGCGGTGTGCTGTACAGACCGCTCCCCGCGAGGATGAAGGAAACCTCGAATTCCGCGTGTCGATGGTTGCGTTTCTGTCGCATTCCGCCGGGGGCGAAAGACTCGTACAGATGAAAGATACGGTTGCCGTAACGGTCGTTGACCGATGCGATGGATGCGTACGCCATTGGAGAGCCTCCGCAAGATTGTTTGTAAATTCGGCAAGATAATTGTTGACCCGCCCCGCCTCGATTGGTTACCATAAGAGCAGAATAAACGGCAGCGGATTCCCCTGAAAGGCGGCCAATATCACGTTCGTCGCCTCTCACGCCGTCTCCTAACCAATATAGCATATACAGATGGGAGATGCAAGGGGCGGGCAAAGATTGTTTGCGCCTTTGGGGCCGGGATACTGCCGAAGAAACGGAGATGGGACCCATGCGGGCGGATGAACTGAAAATTACGGACCTGCGGGTGGCGGAGATCGACGGGCTGCCCAAGCACATGATTCTTTTGAAACTCTATACCAATGCGGGCATTATCGGCTACGGCGAGGTACGGGACGCCGCCAGTGCCACCTACGCCAAGATGCTGAAAGCAAAGATCGTCGGGGAAAATCCACTGAACGTCGAGAAGATCTTTCAGCGCATCAGGCAGTTCGGCGGGCATTCCCGGCAGGGCGGCGGGGTCTCCGGCATCGAGATCGCCCTCTGGGACATCGTCGGTAAGTTTTACGGCATTCCCGTCTACCAGTTGCTCGGCGGCAAGTGGCGCGACGAGGTGCGTATCTACTGCGACACCGACGTGGACGGCAAACATACGGGGCACGATATGGGCCTCGCCCTCAAAAAACGGATGGAACAGGGTTTCACGTTCCTCAAAATGGACCTCGGGATCGAACTTCTGTACGACGAGCCCGGCACGCTGAACGCACCGCTCGGTCTCATCGAAGACTACAAAACGTATAACATGAAGGCGATCTGCCACCAGTCCGGCTCGATCGATAAGTCCCTCATGTTCGGCAAGAACTATCAGATCTTCACCGTGCCGCACTACGCGACGGGTATTCATATCACGGAGCGGGGCCTGGATTACCTTGAAAACTACGTGAGAGAAGTCCGCGCCGTGATCGGCTACGAGGTGCCTCTCGCCATCGATCACTTCGGTCATGTCGCGATTGAGGATGCGATCCGCTTTGCCCGCCGCCTCGAAAAATACAACATCGCCTGGATGGAGGACCTTGCCCCCTGGCAGCAGACGGAACACCTCAGAAAGTTCGCGGAGAACGCCTGCGTGCCGCTCTGCACGGGTGAGGATATTTACCTCGCGGAGAACTTCGAGCGGGTGATGCAGGCAGGCGTCAACGTGGTCCATCCCGACCTGCTCACGGTCGGCGGGCTCTCCGAAATGAAGAAGGTCGGGGAACTCTGTGAGAAGTACGGCGTCGCCCTCGCCATCCACATGGCAGAGAGCCCGATTGCCTTCATGGCGACGGTGCACGCCGCGGCGTCGCTGAAAAACGTGCTCGCCGTGGAGTTCCACTCGGTCGATCATCCCGAGTGGTTTGACCTCATCACGCCGAAAGTGCGGTTGGAAAACGGTTTCATGAAGGTGCCGGACGCACCCGGCCTCGGCATTGAAAGCCTGAACGAAGAACTGATTGAAAAGTTCCGTAAAGCGAATAGCGAGCCCGCGTGGGCAGACACTTCCGCGTGGGATCACGAGTGGGCAAACGACCGCGAATGGTCGTGAACCCGTATCCGCATCGCGGAAAGAAATATGACGGTAACGGAAAAGAGGCAACCATATGAAAACAGCATTGGTAACGGGATCGACACAGGGAATCGGCAAAGCCATTGCCGAGCGGCTGGTACGCGACGGCTACGGCGTCATCGTCCATTGCAGCCGCGACCTCGGGAAAGCCGAGCGCGTACGGCGCGAGATCGGTGCTCACGGGGCCGTCGTATGCGACCTCTCCGACCGGGCACAGGTCGCCGACCTGTATGCGAAGACGGGTGCCGTGGACGTGCTGATACTGAACGCCAGCGTGCAGTACAAGCAGAAGTGGCAGGAGATCACCGAGCGGGAGGCGGACACCCAACTGGAAGTGAACGTGCTTTCCACTCTTCGCCTCATGCAGGCGTATTACCCGGACATGAAAAAGAGGGGCTTTGGCAGAATCATCACCATCGGCAGTGTCAACCAGCATCGTCGCCATCCGGAACTCTCCCTGTATGCGGCGACCAAGTGCGCCGTGATGAGCCTCGTCGAAAATATCGCCAAAGAGGTCGCACCCTTCGGTGTGACGGTCAATAACGTATCCCCCGGTGCCATCGCCACCCCGAGGAATGCCGCGGTCTGTGACGACCCCGCGGCGCGGGCAAAGGTGGAGGCGTGCATCCCGGTCGGCAGGTTCGGCACGCCGGGGGACTGCGCGGGCATCGTCGCGTTTCTCGCAGGGGAGGACAGTGCCTATATCACCGGCGCGGATCTGCGTGTGGACGGAGGCATGAGTCTGTGATCGCGCGCCCGAACAGAGCAGACAGGAGTAAAAGAATATGATCCGATTCAATGCAAGAGAAGATATTATCGCACTGACCCCGCAGTGGAAGGGGGAGCGTTTCCCGGACGGGCGACCGCGCGTGCCGGATCGGTATCTGGAAAAGATGCGTAAGATGACACTTGAAGAACTCTGGAAGCCGATTTTCGTCAAGGGCTACGAGAGCCAGTTTGAGGGAGACCTCAAAACCCTGCACGACGACGGCAGGATCCTGGTCGGCCGTGCGGTGACGGCGACCTTTGTCCCGACCCGCCCCGACCTGCACGAGACCATGTTCGCCGTCGGTGCCGAAGAGGGCAGACACGGCAACTACAACCAGTGGGTCATCGACAGCCTGACCGACGGAGACGTCGTGGTCGTGGATATGTACGATAAGATCTACAAGGGCACCTTCCTCGGCGGCAACCTGACAACTGCCATCAGGACCAAGACGGGGACGGGCGGCGGCGTCATCTGGGGCGGCATCCGCGATACCCAGCAGATGAAGTCAGTCGAGGGCGTGCAGGTTTATTACCGCGGGATTGACCCGACGCCGATCCGCGAGTTCGTCATGAAGGACTTTAACGGTATTACACGGATCGGGAAAGCCACCGTTCTGCCGGGTGACGTCGTGTACGGTGCCGGCGGCGGCGTGCTGTTCATCCCCGCACACCTGGTCGCGGAGGTCGTGGACGGTGCGGCGAAGACGCACGTCAAAGACGACTTCGGCTTTGAGATGATCGCGCAGAATCGGTTTACGACGGCACAGATCGACCGTGCCACCTGGACGGTCGAAATGCTGGATATGCTGACCGACTGGATTAAAAAGGACCCCCGCGGGGAAAAATACCGTGACCTCGACTGGACGCCCGAGTATGAGGCGGCACGGAACGGGGACCCGAACGATACGCAGACGATGCTTTGACGGGCTGACAAAATGGAAGAGATTTTGATTTTGTCCTGCGCGGAGGTTGCGAGGGGCGGCGGCATCTGTCGCTGTACTTTGGACGGGGAGGGAAAACTCCGCAGGACGGGGCACTTCGCCTGCCCGAAACCGATGTATGCCGTCACGGGGGGCGGGAGACTCCACGTGCTGCTGCGCGCTCCCTTCGGGGACAGTGAAAACAGCGGGTACTTCTCCTGCCTGCCCGATTTTTCCGATACGACGGAGGTACGGGATACGCATGGAAAGTGCGCTTGCCATTTGGCGGTAGACGGCGATGACGTATACATCGCCAACTACTTGAGCGGCAATCTTGTGAAGAACTGCCGCGACGTCGTGACGCATACCGGTAGGGGTGCCAACCTCCCGCGGCAGGATAAGCCGCACACCCATTTCGTCTGTTTTTCGCCGGATCGGCAATACGTGCTCTGCTGTGATCTCGGACTGGATACCGTGTTCATCTACGACCGCCATCTGCATGAGGTCTCGCGGGCGCAGGTCCCCGGCGGGTACGGCATCCGCCATCTTGCTTTCCGTCCGGACGGCAAGGGGTTCTTCTCCGTCAATGAACTGGTGCCGTCCGTCAGCACTTTTGCGTATGCGGACGGTTGGGCGGAATGTATCGCCACGGAGCCCTTGCCGTGCACCGCGCCGGGGGCTACGGCGGCTGCGATCCGTTACGACGAGACGGAAAGCCGACTTTACGTATCCGTGCGCGGCGAAGATCGCCTGTTCGCGTTTGATGCGCGCGGCGGTCGACTTACCCCGATCGGTGACGCACCGTGCGGCGGGAAAGGGCCGCGGGATTTCGCGCTTTTCGGCCGGTACATCGTGTGTACGAACGAGAATTCCGACAGTGTGACGGTCTTGGACAAGTATACTTTCCGCGTTCTAGATGCCATGGAACTTGTCGGGCCGCTATGCGTCCTGAAAGTATGAGGGAGATTTATGAATTTTGAAGAAATTTGTCGGGAACGTTTTTCGGTGCGTTCCTTTTCGGAGCGGCAGGTGGAGCCGGAGACGCTGGAACGGATCCTCGGGATGATCCGCCTTGCTCCGACCGCCCTCAATCACCAGCCCTACCGCATACAGGTGGCACAGAGCGATGCGGCACTCGCAAAACTGGTGGGGGCAAAAGCTACACTGTACGGCGCGCGCACCGTCCTGCTCCTCTGCTCGGACAGGGACCTCGCCTGGGCAAACCGTTACAGCGGGGAGCCCGGTATCCTGATCGATATGGGGATTGTGACGGCGACGGCGTTGTATGCGGCGACTGCGTGCGGCGTGGACAGTTGTTGCGTCTGTAATTTCGATCCGGACGCCGTGCACCGCGCGTTTGACCTCCCGGACCACCTCTCGGTGGATGCGCTCATCCTCCTCGGGTACCGCACCGAGGGGTGCCTCCCCTCGGTGCGCCACAATCTCCGTCGCAGTACGGAAGAATTTACGGACCGCCTGTAAAACCAAAGGCGCGTTTCGGCTGAAAACGATATCAATCGTTTTTATGAGAGCCGGGACGCGCTTTTTTGATTGACATTTTGCGGTGTACCTGTTACAATTTCAGTGTAGTCAATCTGTGTTTTCCGCGCCTCCCGCAGGCATGCGGCACAGAACTTTAATGGCAACATGAGAGAGAAAACTGTATGACACTGGATCATTTGCGGGTGGGGGAGTCTGCCGAGATCGTTTCTGTCGGCGGTGAGGGCGCACTCCGCAACCGCCTGATTGATATGGGGCTCATCCCGCGTACCCGCCTGACCTTGCGGAAGGTGGCACCGATGGGCGACCCGATCGAAATCCGCATCCGCGGTTATGAACTGACGCTCCGTTTGGAGGATGCCGCCAATATTACTATCGCGCCGCTTACAAAGACCGCTGCTCCCGTGCCCGCCGGAGAGCCGGGGGGAGACGCCGTTACAGTCGGCGGGGAGGCGAAGCCGTGAAGTTTGCACTGGTAGGGAACCAAAATTGCGGGAAAACCGCGCTTTTCAATGCCCTCACGGGGATGCGTTGTCACGTCGGCAACTTCCCGGGGGTCACGGTGGAGCAAAAGATCGGAGAGATACGGGGCAAGCAGGGGTGCTCGGTGGTTGACCTGCCGGGGATTTACTCCTTGCGTCCCTATACGCAGGAGGAGGTCGTCACGCGGGATTTCATCCTGAACGAGAAACCCGATTGCCTCATCAATATCACGGACGCGACCAACATCGAGCGCAACCTCTATCTGACCATGCAACTCCTGGAACTGGATACGCCGATGGTGCTCGCGCTGAACATGATGGACGAGGTACGTGCCAACGGCGGTACCATCGATGTGGAGAAGATGAGTCGGGAACTCGGCATCCCCGTGGTGCCGATCAGTGCCATCAAAGACGAGGGCGTGTCGGAACTCATCGACCGCGCCATCGAGACGGCGAAAAGCCATACATTGCCGGTGCGTGCCGATTTCTGCGTGCAGAACTCCCCCTGCCACCGGTGCATCCATGCCGTGATGCACCTGGTGCAGGACCACGCCGAGGCTGAGGGACTGCCGCTCCGCTTCTGCGCTTCCAAGATTATTGAGAGCGACAATGACATCGCCGATCGGCTGGGGCTGGACGGCAATGAGCGGGAACTCATCGAGCACTGCCTCTTGCAGTTGGAGGCCGAGTCCGGCCTGGACCGCAATGCCGCGCTTGCGGACATGCGCTACACTTTTATCGAGGCGGTGGTCAGTGCCTCCGTCGTGAAGTGCAGTGAGAGCCGGGAACACCGCCGCTCCGTTTCGATCGACAAGGTCCTGACCGGTAAATATACCGCCATTCCCGTATTTCTCGGCGTGATGCTGCTGATTTTTTGGCTGACGTTCAACGTCATCGGTGCCGCCCTGCAACGTCTCCTGCAATTCGGTATCGGTAAACTCTCCGATGTCGTGGACGCGGCACTGACTTCTTTCGGTCTGAATCCGGTGGTCCACAGCCTGATTATCGACGGTATTTTCAACGGGGTCGGCAGTGTGCTTTCATTCCTGCCGATCATCGTCACCCTGTTCTTTTTCCTCTCCATTTTGGAGGACAGCGGCTATATGGCGCGTATCGCGTTCGTTATGGACAAGCCGCTGCGCCGCCTTGGGCTGTCCGGACGCTCGTTCGTGCCGATGCTGATCGGTTTCGGGTGTTCCGTGCCTGCCGTCATGGCAACGCGCACCGTCTCCTCCGACCGTGACCGGAAGATGACGATGCTGCTCGTACCCTATATGAGTTGTTCGGCGAAAATCCCGATTTATTCCGTGTTTGTTGCCGCATTTTTCCCGGGGCGCGGGGCACTCGTCATGTTTGCCCTGTATGTGACCGGGCTTCTGCTTGGTATCCTTGTGGCATTGCTGCTTGGGCATACCACCTTCCGCGGTAAACCGGTGCCGTTTGTCATGGAACTCCCCAACTATCGTTTTCCGTCTCCCCGCAGCGTTGGTCTGCTCCTGTGGGAGAAGGCGCGCGATTTTCTGGAACGCGCGTTCTCCGTGATCTTTATCGCGACGGTCATCATCTGGTTTTTGCAGAGTTTTGACTACCGTCTGAATCCCGTTGCCGATTCCTCGCAGAGTATGCTGGCGGTGATCGGGCAGTGGATCGCGGTAATCTTCAAGCCGCTCGGCTTCGGTGACTGGCGTTTTTCCACGGCATTGATTTCCGGTTTCATCGCAAAGGAGCAGGTCGTCTCGACGCTCGGCGTCCTCGCGGGGTGCGAGGTTACCGCCCTTTACAAGGTGCTCCCCGCCATGTTCTCCTCGACGCTCGCCGCGGTCAGTTTTCTTGTGTTTACGCTGCTGTACACGCCGTGCGTCGCGGCGGTCGCCGCCCTGCGCCGTGAGTTCAATTCGCGCCTCACCACCGTCGGCATCGTGCTGACCCAGTGCGGTGTGGCGTGGGTCGTCGCCTGCCTTGTGTATAACGTCGGGAGATTGTTCCGATGAAAGCGACGGACATCGTCATCCTGCTCACGGTGGCGGCGGCGTTCGTCGCCGCCGTGGTCCATTCAATCCGCGCCCGCAAAAAGCGCGGCGGCGGTTGCGGTTGCGGCTGCGGTTGTGCGGACTGCCATGCCGCCGCGCCGTGCGGGGGCCATGATAAAAAACGTTCCGCGGAGGCAAAACCGTGCCGTCAGGAGGGTGACACGCCCTCCCGCGGTGCCGCGTCCTCCGCGGCGCACCGCACCGGTACGTCTCCCGTCGACGGTACGGAGGGCTCCGTCAATGCACCTGTGCCCGCCGTCGTCGGGGCGGTTTTACCGAAAGACAAATTATAAAAGTCATAAGGGAACGCATATATGCTCAAAATACAAACCGTTTCGGCACTGGAAAAAGTTTTGCCGCGTGCCGCCGTCCGCCTGCCGCAGGGGGAGGGCGTCTGTCTTTCAGGCTCCGTGAATGCCTTTCAGGTCGTCGTGTATGCGGACAGACCCGTGCGACGTTGCCGCCTGACGGCGGAGAGCCCGATTCCCGTCGTTATGACCTCCGAAATATATACGACCGCCCTCTTCACCTCAAACGCATGGCATGACGATTATATCGTCGGGGAGGGGGAGTCCGTTTTTCCCGATGCGCTCCTGCCGTATGCGTCCGAGGAGTTCTCGCTCGCCGCGGGCGTCAACCATAGCTTTTGGGTAAAGATTCCTGCCGGAGCCCCTCTCGGCACACACACACTCGTTTTCCGTGCGGAAAACATAGAGAAGCCGGAAGATGTCTGCAAATGCCGTTACGTGCTGACCGTCCTTGACGGCACGCCCGACGAGAGTGATCTCATCGTCACCAAGTGGATCCACAGTGACTGCATCGCCGAGGCGTGCGGTGTCACGCCGTTTGACGAGGCGTTTTACACGGCGTTCGGGAACTACGTCCGCGCCGCCGCGGAGAGCGGGCAGACCATGGTGTACATACCGATGTTCACCCCGCCGCTGGATACCGCCGTCGGCACGGAACGCCTGACCGTCCAGAGTGTCGGCGTGGCCGAGGAGGGTGACGGGTATCACTTCGACTTCACGCGGTTTGACAGGCTCATTGCCATCTGCCGCGCGGCCGGCATCCGCCATTTCGAACTGTCGCATCTGTTCACGCAGTGGGGGGCGGAGAAGTGCCCGAAAATCATGGTCACGCGCCCGGACGGGTCGGAATACCGCCGTTTCGGCTGGGATACCCCCTCCGACGGCGATGACTATACGGCGTTTCTCGCCGCCTTCCTGCCGACGCTCGCCGACCATGTGCGCGCGCTCGGTATTTTCGACGTGACCTATCTCCATCTTTCCGACGAGCCGTCGGGCAGCCACCTCGACCGGTACGTCCGTCTCTATGGGACCGTGAAACGGTATGCCGGCGGGCTGCCGATCATGGACGCGCTCAGCGACTTCGCCTTCGCGGAGCGCGGCGTCCCCGACCTCCCCGTGGTGGAAGAGGGACACGAGAAACCGTTTGTCGGGCACCACGTGCCGTTTCTGCTCTACTATGCCTGTAATAACGACCGGGACAACCTGCCCAACATCTTTATGAGCCTCCCGCACCTGCGCGTGCGTGTGCTCGGGATTATGCTCTTTATCACGGGTGCCAAAGGCTTTTT
The DNA here is from genome assembly GCA_934432675.1 of uncultured Eubacteriales bacterium. Lineage (GTDB taxonomy): Bacteria > Bacillota > Clostridia > Oscillospirales > CAG-272 > UBA1740. The sequence continues at coordinate 161,449 of CAKRYT010000003.1, forward strand.
GCATTGGGGTTTCAATTTCTATCATACGGCACTTTCACTCCGCCGTATCGACCCGTATCGCTCCTGCGACGGGGGAGAGACGTTCCCCGCGGGGGACCCCTTCGTCGTGTACCCCGACGGCGGGCTCGGCGTTTACAGCTCGGTCAGACAGGAGATTTTCACGCTCGCGATGCAGGACTATCGACTGCTTCTGACCGCCGAACGGTTGTACGGGCGTGCGTGGGTGCTTTCGCTCTTGCGCCGTCACGGTTTCCGTGATATCACCGATTATACCCGCGCGGAGAGCGATTTTGATGCGATGCTGCTGGAACTGAATACCGCGATCGTAAAGAAACAAGAGAGATAAAAACGATGGATAAAGTCAGAATCGGGATGGTGGGGCTCGGACAGAGGGGCAGCGTGCTCCTGCGTACGCTCCTGGCCATTGAAGACGCGGAGATCGTCGCGGTGTGCGACGTGTATGAGGACCGCCGCACGGCGGCGGTCGGGACCGTCGAAGAAAAACGCGCGCACACACCGCGCGCCTACGAAAATTATCGGGAACTGCTGGGGGACCCGGCGGTCGATCTCGTGTTCATCTGCTCCTCCTGGGAGGTACATATCCGGCAGGCGATCGAAAGCATGCGGGCGGGGAAGGTGACGGCGGTCGAGGTCGGCGGTGCCTATACGCTCGACGAGTGCTGGGATCTGGTCGACGCCTATGAGGAGACGGGCACGCCCGTTATGATGCTCGAAAACTGCTGTTACGACCGCTTTGAGCTGCTGTCCACGGCACTCGTGCGCCGGGGGATGCTCGGTGAGGTCGTACATTGCCACGGTGCGTACAGCCACGATCTGCGGGAGGAGATTCTCGGTGGGAACGTCCATCGGCATTACCGCCTCCGCAACTACCTGACCCGCAACTGTGAGAACTATCCGACGCATGAAATCGGGCCGATCGCGCGGCTCCTCGGCATCAATCGGGGCAACCGCATGACCCGCCTCGTCTCCGTCGCCAGCAAAGCGCGCGGGCTGGAAGCGTTTGAGACGTCGGATAAAAACCCCGACCCGACGCTCGTCGGTACGAAGTTTGCCCAGGGTGACATCGTCAGTACCATCATCACCTGTGAGGGCGGCGAGACGATCACGCTCACGCTCGACACCACCCTCCCGAAGTATTATTCGCGGGAGTTTACGGTGCGCGGTACCAAAGGGTTGACTAGTCAGGAGGCCAATATGGTCCTGATCGAGAGCGAGCACACGGATATGCACGATACTTCCGTCACCTCCGAGACACTGCGTAAGTACCTGGACAACGCAGACGGATATGCCGCGTACCTGCCGGACTTCTGGCGGAACATCACGGACGAGGCGCGCGCTCTCGGGCACGGCGGAATGGATTATTATATGTGCTCCGAACTCATCCGCTGCGTGCGGGAGGGCAGAGAAATGCCGATCGACGTCTACGATGCCGCGGCATGGGCATCGATCACCCCCCTCTCCGAAATTTCGATCCGCACGGGCGAGGCGGTGGAGATTCCGGACTTTACACGCGGAAAATATCGCGAAAGGCCTTTGGAGGACGTGGTGTCGCTGGTGTGACACGTGGCTTCCTACATAAAATTAAAGGGAATAACCGACCGACGATCGGGGAGAAGACAAAATGATTGAGAACGACGCATTTTTCAGCGAGCTTGCGACCCATTTTGCTATTGACGGGGCGTACGTCTCCTGCATCCGCTACGGCGCGGGGCATATCAACGATACCTTCTGCCTGACGGTGGAGAGGGAGGGGGTAAGGACCCGCTACATTCTCCAACGCATCAATCACCGCCTGTTCAAAAACGTCGGGGAACTCATGCACAATATCGAACTCGTGACGGCGTTCTGCCGAGAGAGCGTACTCGCCCGCGGCGGCGACCCCGCGCGTGAGTGCTTGCAGATCGTGCCGACAAAGACGGGAGAGAGCTACTATTTTGACGGCACGGACTATTTCCGCGTCTATGTGTTCATCGAGGGGGCGACGACCTATCAGTCGGTGCGCGCACCCAGGGACTTCTACGAGAGCGCGGTGGCGTTCGGTCGCTTTGCCTCGCTCCTTGCGAAGTTCGACGCGTCGCAGCTCTATGAGGTCCTGCCCGATTTCCATAACACCCGCGTGCGGTACCGGAACTTCCTCGCCGCCGTGGAGGCAGACGTCTGCGGGCGGGCACGTGAGGTAGAGCGTGAGATTACATGGGTGAAAGAACATTCCTCCCTGTGCGGGAAGATCGTCGACAGAATTGAGAGCGGGGAAATACCGCTCCGCGTGACGCACAACGATACCAAGCTCAATAACGTCATGCTGGACGATCAGACGGGGGAGGGGCTCGCGGTCATTGACCTCGATACGGTCATGCCCGGGTCGCTGTGCTACGACTTCGGCGACAGCATCCGCTTCGGCTGTAACTCCGGCGCGGAGGACGAGCCCGACCTTAACCGGGTGCATTTCCGCTTTGACCTCTATGAGACCTATCTGGCCGGTTATCTCTCCGCCGTCGGCGACGGCATCACGGAGACGGAGCGGCGGTATCTCGCCATGGGCGCGATCCTCATGACCTACGAGTGCGGGATGCGGTTCCTTACCGATTACCTCGAAGGGGATGTGTACTTCCGCACGACGCGCCCGGGGCAGAACCTCGACCGCGCGCATACGCAGTTCCGCATGGTCGACGAGATGCTTGCGGTCTACGACCGTATGCTCGCCGCGGCGACGAAGCCCTTTCACGGCAAGCCCCGCCGCCACTGAGCGGATAGCCCGGCCACGCGGAGGGACGGCTCCCGACCTGCCCCTGCCGTGACCTCCGTCACACAAAACACGACCGCACGGGATATATTGAAATATATATGGACGAAAAAACGTTCGGGACTTGTCCGGAAGGATAAAAACGGCTCCGGGGCGCATAAACGGCGGTAAACCGGCGTGTCCGGGACGTCGATGCATCCGGCGGACGGGTGCCGAAATATTTGAAAACCAAGACAAATTTGCATAACACGCTATTAAAAATTGCAAATTATCACCAAACATGGGCGAAAAATCTATCAATAACACGGGAAAATAACTGAAAAATCGAAAAAGTTGCAAAAATACTTGACAGGCGCGTCATAATAAGGTACAATCTCACTAATCATCGAACGACCGTACGGTTGTTTGTGGATAATCTATTTTCAGATGAAATGGGAGGTTATTATGAAACGCACTCTTATCAGGATTCTGGTGCTGGTCATGGCGCTTGCCATGGTTCTGCCGATGGCGTTCGCCTGCAAAAAAGACGATAAGCCCAACGGCGGCAATGCGAATACCCCCGGTGGTAACACGGGAGGTAACACGAACCCCGCGGCAAAATATACCTACCGTTCGGCGGCGAGCAATTCTCCTACGACATGGAACCCGCACACTTGGGAGAATAACACCGACTCCATCATTCTCAATTTCACGACCATCGGTTTCTACGATGTCCAGCTCAACGCCGATAAAAACGGGTATGAGTTCGTCCCCGAGATGGCGGCAGCTTTCCCGGTCGATGTGACGAGCGAGTATGTCGGAAAGTACGGTGTTAAAGCGGGCGACACGGGCAAGGTGTGGAAGATCGCGCTGAACCCGAATGCGAAGTGGAATGACGGCACTGCCATCACGGCGGATGACTATGTGTATTCCATGAAGGAACAGCTCAACCCCAAGATGCTGAACCGCCGTGCCGATTCCTACACGGCAGGTACGTTCTCCGTCTTTGGTGCGAAGCTGTATCTGTACAGCACGACGGCTGCTTTCCACGATAAGATCGGCAAAAAGTATGCCTCCAATGCCGCGGCAGTGGCAGCAGGCGAGACCATCTATGTGGATGCGTATGGCTTCTACAACGCGCAGGGCTATGTCGATGCAGAGGGCAACGCGATTACCCAGTGGTTGCCGATCACCGATGAGACGGTTTACGACACGCCTGAGGCGTGGGAGGCCGGTAAGGCAGAAGATGCCTTCAGCGCGAAAGGGCTGTGGGATACGTATTTAAACCCCACTAACGGTAAGTATGCGGCCGATGTCGAGGTCGGCGGACAATACGCATCTTGGCTCAGCATCATGGTCGAAAACGCGGATGCCGGCTATGCGTATGAGGGTGACGGCACGGCGGCGACGCCCGGTGTCGGTGTCTTCAAGACCGGGGACTACGAGATCACCGTCGCGCTCAACTCTGAGATCAGCGAATTCAACATCCGTTACAGCCTGACCTCCAACTGGCTGGTCAAGCGTGACCTCTACGAGGCTTGCAAGGTCAAGGTGAATGACAACCTCGAGACCTCTACTTATTGCACCACCCTTGAAAAGTCCGCGTCCTACGGTCCGTATATGCTGGATACCTATGTGGTGGACCAGCACTTTACCCTGAAGAAGAACGATAACTGGTATGGCTACACCGACGGTAAGCACGCCGGTCAGTTCCAGACCACCAACATCGACTACACCATCATCCAGGGCGAGAACGCCAAGGCGACCATGAAGGAGCTGTTCCTCCAGGGTAAGCTTGATGACTACGGCATCGACGGTACCGAAATGGCGGACTACGGCACGAGCGACTACCTCATCAGCGAGCCGGAGAGCTACACCTTCCAGTTCTTCATGAACTCCGTGCTCTCCAAGCTGCAGAGCGAGGATGACGCCGCGAAGCAAGAGAATCACAGCGTTCTGTCTCTTTCCACGTTCCGTAAGGCGATTTCCTTCGCCATCTCCCGTGCGAACTACTGCACGCGCTTCCAGCCCGCGTCCCAGCCCGGCTTCGGTGTGCTGAACTATATGTACTGCATCGACCCCGATACCGGTGAGCTGTACCGTGACCAGACGGCTGCCAAGAAGACCTCGCTTCTCTACGCAGGCTTTGAGGAGCAGGCAGACGGCAGCTGGAAGGATCACAGCGGCGAGAGCTACGGGACGCTGGATGACGCATATGAGGCGATCACCTGCTACGATGTGAACTACGCGAAAGACCTGTTCAAAGAAGCGTATGACGAAGCCAAGAAGGCGGGTATCTACACCGACGGCTGGACGGTCGTCATTGATGTCGGTACGGTCGGTGAGGCGAGCGCGAACTTCAAGAACACCTTTGCGATGATTGAAGAGTACCTGAAAGCGGCGCTCCCCGAGAACACCTTTGCAGACATCAAGATGAACATTGTGTCGTATCCGGATGAAGACTCCTACTGGGCAGACCTCGGCGACGGCAAGCTGGACCTCTCCTTCTCCGCTTGGGGCGGTTCTGCCATGGATCCGTGGGGCATCATCTTCGGCTGCTACATTGATCCGGCGAACTCCAACAACTATGGCTTCGACGCACTGTCCAAGACGCTCGACGTCACGGTCGGTGACAAGACGCACTCGCTCTATGACTGGGCTGCCTGGATGAACAATCACCAGAAAGACGACGAGTACGATAAGGAGAACCTCTACACCAAGTACGGCGCGTTCTCCAGGCAGACGACGGACTACAAGGTCGAGGTGCTTGCCGCTTGCGAGCTGGCACAGCTGAACACGACCGTCAACGTTCCGGTCTTCTACCGCTACACCAACGCGCTCAAGAGCGCAAAGTACAACAACGGGACCGATACCTACATTCAGTTGATCGGCTTCGGCGGCATCCGTCACACCACCTACAACTATGATGATGCGGCATGGGATGCGTTCGTCGCAAGCAACAATAATAATCTCGACTCGTTCTACAAAGGTTAAGTTCCGGGACAACTCGGTAAAGCATTGATTCTAACGAAGTTTGTGGATGGGTCTCTCATCCACAAACTTTTTTTCGGGAAGGCGCTCTTATGTTGAAATATGTAATCAAGCGGGTCCTTTTGATGCTGCTGACGCTCTTCATCATCCTTTCCATGTGCTACATTCTCATCAAGCTGCTGCCTCTGCCCCCCGTCCGCGGGCAGGCGGAGACGCAGCAGCTCGTTGAGGCACAGCGGCAGGCGAGGGGATACTATGATCCGCTCATCACGCAGTTCTTCAATTTCTGGAAACGTGTACTCACCAAATTTGACTGGGGGACGGGCGAAAACCTGTATCAGACCCAATCGGTCACTGCCATCATCGGGCAGAAGCTGCCGGCGACCATCGTCATCAACCTGTTCGCGATGCTCGTCAGCGTGCCGATCGGTCTTTTGCTCGGCATTTTTGCCGCGGTCAAGAAGAATCGGTGGCAGGACCATCTCATATCGGTAGCGGTGATGCTCTGCATCTCGGTACCGTCTTTCGTGTTTGCGTTCCTTCTGCAATACATCTTCTGCTATAAGCTGGGGTGGTTCCCCATACTGATGGAGCGGCTGGAGATCACCGCGGCCACGACGACGGGCGACATTTTTGCACAGATGTTTCGCCCCTCGATGGTGCGCTCCCTGATCCCTGCCATCTTTGCGCTCAGCATCGGTACGATCGCCGGGCTCACGCGCTATACGCGCGCGGAGCTCTCCGAGGTGCTGACGGGAGACTATATGCTGCTCGCGCGCACGAAAGGTCTGACCCGCCGCCAGGCGACGGTGCGGCACGCACTGCGGAACGCCATGGTCCCGATCTTCCCGATGATCCTCGGGGAGTTCGTCGGTATTCTGAGCGGCTCCCTCGTTCTGGAAAACATTTTCACCATCCCCGGTATCGGCAACCTGTATGTGAACTCGATCCGCGCACTGGATTACAACTTCTTCATGGCGGATTCCGCTTTCTATACGGCCATCGGGCTCCTCGCGGGGATCGTCGTTGACCTGAGCTACGGATTTATCGATCCGAGAATTCGAATGGGGGCGAAGTGACATGGAAGAAAAGAACATTCGTGCGATCCCCCCGGAGAAATTCCGGTTCGTGCAGGAGGGGAGGACCCTCGGCGATAAGAAACTCGAGACAAAGCCGATCGGCTTCATGCGTGACGCATGGCGCCGGTTCGCGAAGAACAAGTCCTCCATCGTCGGCATGGTCATCATCATCGTGCTGGTGCTGTTCTCGCTCATCGCCCCACTGATCTCCCGGTATGAGGTCAGTGACATCGACGGGCAGTACGCCGATGCGTCCCCCAAGTTTGCCTCCTGGGCGGGCGGCGGCTTCTGGGACGGCACCCGTCGGTACGAGAATGGGACCGCCGCCTACCAGCGCTATCTCGCCATGGGCGTGGAGAGCGGGCGGGACGCGGTCAAAAAGACCTACGGCTCGAAGCAGAATGAGTCGGTCGTCAAGCAGAACGGCGTTGACAAGACTGTTGTCACCACCACCTATTCCTACCGGCAGGATACCTACAACGCCGTCGGCTACATCTTCCTCGATCTCACCAAAGAGGAGTATATGGCTCTGCAGGCGTACCAGGACGAGACGGGCATCCAGGTGATCTATCCGCACCAGGATACCAAGCAGATGTTCTCGAAACTGGACGCGAACTATTGGTACAAGACCTATGCGGTATCGACCGACGGACATTCCAAGGGCGAGGCGGTCCTCGACGAGGACGGCAATTTTGTTCCGATCTACAAGACCTCCGGGACCGACGACTATACCAGCCTCCGGATCGACGGTGACCCGGCGAAGGGGAGCGACGACCCGTCCAAGGTGACGACTCGGTATCGCTACGCCATCAAGAACCAGTCGGGCTACAACGTCCGCGTCTGCTACTACGACTATTATGTGTACCAGCACGGCTTTGAGCCCTGCTACATTTTCGGTGCGAACGGGCAGGGGCAGGATCTCTTTGTCTGCATCGCCTCCGGTACGCGCTTCTCGCTCATCCTCGCGATGGGTATCGCCCTCATCAACCTGGTGCTCGGCGCCGTGTACGGTGCCATCGAGGGCTATTACGGCGGCACCGCCGACCTGCTCATGGAGCGTTTCTCCGACATCCTGTCGGGCGTTCCGTTCATGGTCGTGACCGTGCTGTTCCAGCTGCACCTCGCGGATAAGGTCGGTGCCATCGGTGCCCTCATTTTCGCGTTCATCCTCACGGGGTGGATCGGTACGGCGTCGACAGTGCGTATGCAGTTCTACCGCTTCAAGAACCGGGAATATGTCCTCGCCGCGCGGACGCTCGGCGCACGCGACAGACGCCTGATCATGAAGCACATTTTCCCGAACGCGGTCGGGACGATCATTACGGGGGCGGCGCTCTTTATTCCGAGTGTCATCTTCTCCGAGACCTCCCTCAGCTATCTCGGGATTATCTCGCTCGATGACGCGCGCAGCGGGTTGACCAGCCTCGGTACCCTGCTTGCCAAAGGGCAGGCGGAAATGGGGAATGGATTTTTCCATCCCATCATCTTCCCGTCGATCGTGATTTCGCTTTTGATGATCAGCTTCAATCTGTTCGGCAACGGGCTGCGCGATGCCTTTAACCCGTCGCTGCGCGGTGTGGAGGAGTAACTATGGCAAAGAAACTTGAAGTCAAAAACCTCCGTATCTCGTTCCGCACGCCGGGCGGCAAGGTCCAGGCGGTGCGCGGTATCAATTTTGATCTGGAAAAGGGCGAGACCCTCGCCATCGTCGGCGAATCCGGCTCCGGTAAGTCGGTGACCTCCAAGGCGATTCTCGGCATCCTGGCGGGCAACTCCATTGTCGAGGGCGGAGAGATCCTCTATGAGGGGATGGATCTGCTCAAGATCTCCGAGGACGAATTTTATCGCATCCGCGGGGATAAGATTGCGATGATCTTCCAGGATCCGCTTTCCAGCCTGAACCCCATCATGCGGATCGGGAAACAGCTGACGGAAGCGATGCTCCTCAAAGGGCGCGCGAGACAGCGTTCCAGCCGTAATGCTTTCAATTCGCTCCTCGCGCGGCTCAGCCGGACAATGGTGACGGTCAGCGCGGCGGGCGATGAAGACAAGGCGCGGGAGCTCGTGCAGATGTGCCGCGATTTCGACCGGTTCGAGTTCAAGCATATTGAGCTTGAAAAGGCGTATAACATCGCCCGTGACGCGGCGAATGAGACGATTGCGGAGCTGGATAACATCCTGTTCCTCATTGAGAAGAATGCGTTTGAGAACCCGGTGCGCCGCCTCCGTGAGCAGATGGCGATTGCCGTCCGGGCGATCAACCCGTATGTGGTGTCGGGCGAGGATGCAGACGTCCTCGGTGCCGAGGCGATGCAGGTCAGGAACACGGCGCGTGCCGCGGCGCACGCCGGGGACTATACCGCTGTTGCCGAGAGCCTCACGAAGATCAAAGCCATTCTGGAAGCCGCGGTCGCGAAAGAGGAACCCAACTTCTTCTCCCAGGGGTACTATCTCACTTTCTCGGGTCAGCCGTTGCCGGATCTGCCGGTGCACGAGCTCAACCGGGTACTCCATGAGTACCTCGACGAGCATTTCATGCTCAACTTCATCGGCTATGTCGAGGCGTCGCTCCGCTATTCGGCGGAGGTGCACGACGCGGCGAAACGCGCGGTGTGCGACGCGCTGGAGTCCGCGATCGGGACATTCGGCACACTGACGGAGGCGGAACGCGACCTTGCGGGCGAGACTTGCACCGCGCTTCTGAAACTGGTCGAAGATTCGGTCGACCCGCTGGAGATTCATCCGGACAGCCTCGCGGGGACATTTGCCACCAGCCTGAAGGATGCACTCGCGGTGTATTTCGGCGGGACGAAGAAGAATCTCGCCGAGACCAAGCGTGCGGCAAAGGTACAGGCGAAATATGACCGCTATACCGAGAGAAAGGGGCGCTGCCCCGACTGGACCCCGGTGCCGCCGGCACTGGTGGATATGGACCTCGCGCGTGAGAACGTGGTGGGGCTGTGCCGCCGGTTGCAGAAGCACTATGAGGAACTCCTCGCAGAGAGGGGGGACCGTGATTTCCACGCTGAGGCGATCGCCATCATCGACTATCTCAAGGAGAATGCTTCCGCCGTCGTCAACCATCTGACCCGCCGTATGGCGAAGCAGAAGGCACTCAAACTTATGGAGGAGGTCGGTATCCCCGAGCCGAGAAAGCGGTATCGCCAGTATCCCTTTGAATTTTCCGGCGGTATGCGGCAGAGGATCGTTATCGCGATTGCCCTCGCCGCCGACCCGGACATCTTGATTTGCGACGAGCCGACGACGGCACTGGACGTGACGATCCAGTCGCAGATCCTGGAGCTCATCAATCGGCTGAAAGCCGAGCGGCATCTGTCCATCATCTTCATCACTCATGACCTCGGCGTCGTTGCGAACATGGCGGATAAGATCGCTGTCATGTACGCGGGTAAGATTGTCGAATACGGGACATCGAACGATGTCTTCTATGCGCCGGCGCACCCGTACACATGGGCGCTGCTTTCCTCGATGCCCGACCTTGACACGAATGAACGGCTGGAGGCGATCCCCGGCACGCCGCCGAATATGGTCTATCCGCCGCGGGGCGATGCTTTCGCAGACCGTAACAAGTATGCGATGCAGATTGATTTCGAGGAGGAGCCCCCCATGTTCCGCATCACCGATACCCATTATGCGGCGACATGGCTGCTCCATCCGGACGCGCCCAAGGTGGCGCCGCCCGCCATCGTGACCGAACGAATTGCCAGAATGAAAGAAAGGAGCGCGCAGGGAAATGTCGGACAAGAAAATGACGGAAACGACGGAAACGATTGACCCCCGGGCGACCTGCCCGGAGCCGGACGATGTCCTGCTCCGTGTAGAGCACCTTTCCCAGCATTTCGGGCGCATGAAGGCGGTCGATGATGTGTCGTTCGACATCAAGCGCGGGGAGGTCTTCGGGCTCGTCGGGGAGTCCGGCTGCGGCAAAACCACGACCGGTCGCTCCATCATCAAGCTGTACGACATCACGTCGGGCAGCATCTACTTCAAAGGACAGCGCATCGGCGCGGGTACCCGCAGCTATAAGGACGCCATCCGGGAGGCGAGGGCGGCGTATCGTGCGGATGCGGCGGTGCTCCGCGGGCAGCAGGCGGACGGCACGCTGACGGAAGAGGCGTACCGCACCGCGCTCGCCGAGAGACGCGCGGCAATGGAGGAGACGGTCGCCGAGCAGAAACAGCAGATCCGCCTCGCCAAAAACGACCAGAAGAATTGTGAAAAGCAGTATCTGCACCAGTTGAAAGCAGAGTATGACGCCGCGCTCACGGAGGTGGGCGGAGATGAGACGCGCCTGACCGATGAACAGCAGTCGCGCTTCAAGTCCATCAGCCACCTGCCGAAGGTGCCGAAGCTTGTTTGGACGGTTAGCTGGATCCTCCTCTTTACGCTCGCTCTGACCTTCCTTGTCACGGCGATCGCTTTTGGGGTATCCTTCCACCGGCAGTACGGGAATTATGCCGGCGTGCTCGCCGTTGTGGACGCGATCGACCCGGAGGCGGGGACGACCACTGTGACCTATAAGGTCATGGGTAAGGATCACGAGGAGACGTCCTATACGACGGTCCTTTCATATTACGACCCCGAACTCAAGGTGTCTACCGAGGAGCAGATTGTCCGTCTCCGTATCTGCTATAACGAGGATAAACCGGAGGAAACGACGATGGAGATGCCGCGCTCCGCAAAGTCCACGGTCTTCACGATCCTTTGCATCGTGATGGCGGTCGGCGGCGTGGTCGTCATGGCATACAGCCATGAGCGGTACAGCTCCTCTCGCCTGATCACGAAGATTCAGATGATCTTCCAGGACCCGATCGCGTCTCTCGACCCCCGTATGACCGTCCGCGACATCATTGCCGAGGGACTGGGGATCCAGGGGGTAAAGGACAAAGAGTACATCGACAAAAAGGTGTTTGAGGTGCTTGAGACGGTCGGGCTCGTGCCCGAGCACGCGGGTCGTTACCCGCATGAGTTCTCCGGTGGGCAGAGACAGCGGATCGGGGTGGCGCGCGCCGTCATCATGAATCCGGAGCTCATCATTGCCGATGAACCGGTCAGTGCGCTCGACGTCTCGGTGCAGGCGCAGGTCATCAATCTGCTCGACGATCTCCGTCACAAGATGGGGCTGACCATTCTGTTCATTGCCCATGACCTTTCGGTTGTCAAGTATTTCTCCGATCGGATCGGGGTCATGTACTACGGCAAAATGGTGGAACTCACGACATCAGACGAACTGTTCCGTCATCCGCTCCACCCCTATACACGCTCACTGCTTTCCGCTATCCCGCTTCCCGATCCGGCGTACGAGAAGAAGAGAAAGCGGATCACCTACGAGCCGCTCTGCGAACATGACTACTCGGTGGAGAAACCTTCGATGCGCGAGGTCGCACCCGGGCACTTCGTCTGGTGCAACACGCCCGAGGAGCGAAAGTACAAGGAGGAACTCGGACTTTGAGCGAGAGAACGAAAAGGTTTCTCATCCGTTTCATTGTTGCGCTGCTCGTCGGGGCTGCGCTTGCACTTCTGTTTCTGCTCGCCCGTAAGTTCTTTACGGGTGCGTATGAAGGGAAAGATCGTATCCGCTATCTGGCGGACGCGTTCACCATCCCCGGCGTGACGTTGCTCCTCTCGGGCCTGCTCGTGTGGTGCACGCGGAAGGGCGCGTTTGACGGCCTGACGTTTTCGGTCGGGCTGTTCTTCCACACCATCTTTCGACCGGGTACCATGACGAAACAGAAATATCCCGACTACGTCGCGGAACAACAGGAAAAGCGAAAGGGAAAGCCGGGGTACACCTACCTGTATGCCGCAGGCGGGATATACCTCGTTGTCGCCATCGTCTTTCTTCTGTTCTATTATCTCTGATATCCCTTATAAAAGAACTCCGCGACCCGTTTGTGTCGCGGAGCTCTTTTGTCATCGCCGGCGGGATATTGCCCCCGTGCCTGTTCCGCAGCAATCTAAAAAAGAGAGATAGATTGAAAAACTAGTCTCAAGATAAACGCTCTTCTCAAGTTGAATTCCGTCCCGTTTAGATTGGAGCAAGGCAAACTGGTTAATATACTGGACATTCCCATGGACAAGCGCAATATATCTGCGATATCAGAGAAAGGCTTGGGAGAACTACTGAATGAAGCGGACAGTTAGCGTACACCAACGGAATATTGGCTTTCAGCGATTTTAAGAGTCACAAACGATACCAACAGAGGCTCAAACGCATGGCTCCGATGAAATTTCATCGCGTGCTACCGCATGAAAATTTCCACCCTGCAGCGTTGCAGGGTGGAATCTCCACTTAAATGTTTTTGTCTTTTTCACTGCATGCTTGACAGGCGGCGACTCAGGACGAAAAATCACGTTTCTTTGCAACGGTTTTTAAACGTTCAACAATCACTTCATAACGAGCGTCGGAACGCAAAGCAGCAACCTCATCATCGGTTGTCAACCAATTAAGCATAGATTGCGACCGATTACCTTCGGCTTCCATGATCCAGCCACCACCTGAATATCCGCGAAGAATGGGCGAGGTATGTGCAGCATCAAAATGATAAGTGTCCATATGAATTGCAAAATTCACACCTTTCTCCAACCATTTCCATACTTCTTCATAGTTCTGCAGCCTCAGATATGCGGTACACAAAAATCTGCAAGCTACTTCACCAAGTTGAGCTTTGATTTGAAAATCACCGTCCGGAAAAAGCAATTCAAGAAAATATACTTCTGTTTTCCATAAATGAATTCTGTCTTCAAGTGAATAAATGAACTTTCCGTCATCGTGCTTCTGAGCGACTGCAAGTCCAATCATTTCAGCTGTATGGTAAATTAAAAAAGATAAATAGCCTTGAAATTCTTCAAAGTCAGCATCACCCTTCCAACGGTACATCATAAAGTTTTCATATGAAAAATGAGCGCGAGGCATTTCTTTAGCCAATCTCAGCATTTCGTCTTTTTTGCCGGCATATCCGTAAGCGATTCCAAGAGTATCAATTGCTTCGTATCGTGTGATGCTATCGGTACATTCCGAAAGAACTCGATTACAAAGATCAAAAACCTCATCGTATTCCTTTATGCCCTTTCGGGAATATTCACATACCAGCGAATCAGCGAGGCTATTCATTATTTTATAATCTCGAGGGAACTTTTTGTTTGCCTCGCGAAGAAGCGCGGTACGTTCCGACCGCTTTCCCTGACAGCCCAACTCAGCGGCATCATTTATATATTTTTTTATTTTCTCGTTATTCTTCTCGATATCAATTCCGAGCAGAACATCAGACGAAACGTCAAAAATATGACAGAGTGCGGGGAGTTGCGAAATGTCGGGAGCGGTGCGGTCGCACTCCCACTGTGAAATTGCACGCGACGTGATGCCCAGATATTCGGCAAGCTGTTCTTGCGTGATATCCTTCTCGCGGCGCAAACGTTTAATTGTAGAACCAACAGACAT
>CAKRYT010000004.1 GCA_934432675.1 uncultured Eubacteriales bacterium
TCGACGATAGTCCCTACAGGAGCGATTTTCTTTTCAAACGTGTAGGGCGCGGGCGCGCCGACAAGCCAGAAAGCCGTATCCGTATAAGCAGTGCATAAGCTGCCACTGACCGGCTCGCCGATTTTCGGATAAGCATTCAACGACCATCCGAACATGTGATTCATGCCTTTGGTAACGACAAAATCAACTTCGAAATAATACTCTCCTAAATGCGTTGTCCAGACCTCTATATCTTTTCCTTTGCCGATTTCAAACCCCGGAATATTCATCGCGCTTAAATATTCGGCTTCTTTCGACGCATCGAAAATATATCCCGTTTTCGGCTCAAACCTCACTCTGACAACGTACGGCGTATCTCTCGTTATTTCGGAGTTTTCAATTGTGCTCCATAAATAACCGGGCGCATCGCTCCACAAGCGACGGGTGTGTCCGTAAGCAGAGATCATTTCAATTCTTGCCGTATAGTTTGCGCCTTCCGAAACAACGAGCGTCTTTTCCGTTTCGTCAACGAAATTAAACATCGAAGCAAGTTTGTCGCCTATTTTCGTTTTGTTAAAAGAAACTCCGACGCTTTCGATTGTAGTTTTTCCGCCGTCATCTGCCCGCGCGACAAGAGTGCTTGCCGTTGCTATGCCGAGCATAAGCGCAAGGCACATTGTAAGACCGAGTATAAGTGCTAATAGTTTTGATTTGCTCGCCTTGTTGTGTGTCATAATCGTATCTCCTTTGAGTGGGGTATTTTCGCGCGTCGCAGCAGGACGCTTCCGGAATGGGGGCTGCACTGCCCGTGGCGTTTCGAGGCGGGACCGCAAAGCGTCACCCGGATGTCAGACTCTCGCCGGATCAGCCTCCTTTGCCTTGCCGCGGCGACAGGGCTTCCGCCTGTGCAGCTTGCGAACGGTTGCGGCTCCGTTCTCGGTGCCATATGTATATGCATTTTTTCATATTGTCGCGTAAACAGGCTGACTTTCGCGCGCAGGTGTGCTATAATACAAATATGCTACCGGTGCCTGTGACGTGTTGAGTATAACATACTCACGGTCATATATCCCCCACCCAAACAGCCAAAAGATGGGGAAAACCGAAAAAAAGCCGGTAAAAAACGGGCATGTAAGCTCTGAAAACAAGGGGTAAAAAACCAATATGATTACCAAAAAAGCCGTTTCCCTGATCAGCGTTGTAGCGATGATTATCACAATTGTTTTTCCTCTTGTCGCCTGTAACATAAACAATACATTACTTGACCCGAAAAACCCGACGACGCTTACCATGTGGCACGTTTACGGCGAGCAGGTCAATTCTCCGATGAACGATTACGTCGAACAGTTCAACGAGACCGTCGGTAAGGAAAAAGGGATTATTATCAACGTTACACTGATGTCCAACGCCTCGCAGATAGGCAAAAAGCTCAAGGACGCGCAGGCGGGAAAATCAGGATCCCCGGATATGCCAGACTTATTCTTTTGCCATGCAAGCGATGCAAAAGACCTCGGAACGGACAACCTTCTGAATTGGAGAGCATCTTTTTCTCAAAGCGAACTGGACGCCTTCGTCCCCGGATTTCTGGATGACGGAACAGTCGACGACAGCCTTTGCGTTTTCCCCGTTTCAAAATCCACTTATATGCTGTTTGTCGCAGGCGGGGTTTTTGACAGATTCGCCGCCGACAGAAGCGTTTCGCTTTCCGACCTTGAAACCTGGGAGGGATTTTTCACCGTTGCGGAAAAATATTACGAGTGGTCAGGCGGCAAACCGTTCTGCGCGATCGACTATCTGATCCGGCTCGCCGAACTGTGCGCCATATCCGACGGGGAGAATATATCTTATAAGGACGGCTGGTACGACGCGAACAACACTGCGTTAACAAAAGCATACAATATGTTTGCCGCATCTATTGCAAAGGGGCATATCGTCGTATCGGATATGTACTCCAATACTCAGGTTATGACGGGGCAGACCTGCGCGGGTATCGGTTCTTCGGCTTCCGTCCTCTATTACAACGATGAAATCACCTACCCCGACAACACATCGGAGGATATGAATCTGAAAGTTTTGCCCATGCCGCAACAGGCAGGCAAACAAAAGGTTGCAACGCAATCGGGTGTCGGTCTTTGCGCTTATAAGACGACCGGCATCAAAGCCGAAGCGGCGACCGTTTTCACCCGGTGGTTTACGGAAGAACAACGCAATCTGGACTTTGTTCTTTCGACGGGTTATATGCCTGTAAGAGCAGGTGCTTTCGACAAAATCGGTGACTGCACTTTTTCATCGGACGCATACAAAAATCTGTACAACGCGCTGTCCGTCACCGTTGCAACCTGTACGTTTGAAAAAGAACCGAAATTCGACGGTTATTACAGCAAAGTGTATGCACTCTACGATCAGATTCGCAAAATCCAAAACAGCCTTGAAGTAAGATACGAACAAGGCGAAACCTACGAGCAAATCGTTGCGGAATTGAGAGCTGCGCTTCATGTCGACGGTTAAGCGAAAAAACGATCGGAGCAACCGGAGATGAAAATCATAGATTTCAAAAAAAAGAAAACGTCTATGTGGCGTAAGTTGCTGTTATATATGCTTATGCTGGTTCTCGTTGTCGTGATATTCATCGGTGCCGGCTTGTTTTTCGTCGGGCCTTTCTCGACGACGACAGAAAAATACGACAATAATCTCACTTTCCAAAACGAGTTTTATACCAGACAAACCGAAAACTACTTTGAAAGCGTTTCGATGATGAGCGAAATGCTCGCCGCCGATTCTTCGGCTATCATAGACCGGTATCTGACCGAAAACGGAATTCATATAAGCGCACTCAACAATTCCCGATTTCATACGGAGGGCGTGCAAAAAGCACTGTTCCCGAAACTGAAAGAGGAGTTGCTGAAAGCGGATGCATCAGGCGCGTTTATAACGCTGAACGCAACCGTGAATACCAACGGAGCCGACCCAGATACTTCCAAAACCGGATTGTACTTTCAACGCAGCACTCTCGACCGCACGGACGAAACGCTGCTGTTGTTCAGGGGTAGCGCGGAGCTCGGAAGAAAAAACGGCATCATGCCACACCGCAAATGGAGACTGGAATTCAAGACCGAATTCGTGCCGGAATTAAAAGGTTTCTTTGACAAAGCACCCGTAAAAGAGAAAAAATCGATACTGACCGATATTTTTACGCTCAGCGGGACAAGCGAAAAAGCAATGGCAATTCTGACTCCGCTTTACGGTGCGGACAACACGTTTTACGGTATATGCGGTTTTGAAATCTCGAGCAACTATTTCAAGGATTATTTTGCCCAACCGACAAGACTCGAGCAATTGACCTGCACCTTTTCCCCATCGACCGAAAACGGTATCATCGACTGTGAAAATATCTTTTGGACAGGTGTCCTCGGCGGTTACTCTTTGAAGCCGAGCGGTACGCTTATCCCGAAAAAAATGAAAGGCAATCTCACCGAGTTCAACGGTGAGAGCAACTTCATTGCGGTCGAAAAAGAATTGACAATCTGCGGCACGGATTATACGCTTGCGGTCATGCAACCAAAGAGCGAATTTGACAAAACCGTGGCAATCAATGTGACAAAAATTATATTGCTCTGCTGTTTACTGGCGTTTACGGCAGCTGTGCTTTGCGC
This sequence comes from uncultured Eubacteriales bacterium, assembly GCA_934432675.1. Taxonomy (GTDB): domain Bacteria; phylum Bacillota; class Clostridia; order Oscillospirales; family CAG-272; genus UBA1740. Next base: position 3,633 of record CAKRYT010000004.1, read on the forward strand.
CGTTTTTTCGCGAAAATTTATCGAACCCGTCATAAAAAGTCTGGAAAAAATACGCAGGCAGGAGCACGCCGAGACAAAATCCGACATCATCGAAATCGATGATCTGTTTGTCTACCTTGCCGAGCAGGACCGGCTTCGTAATCTGGAAACAGACCGGTTGAAACGCCAAAATGACGAACTCGCAACCGTAACCGAAACCCAAACCGCCGAGATCGGCAAGCGACAGGCGGAAATCGAGCGACTTGCTTATTCCCGTAAAAACGAGATAGATCCGGACGACTACGAAGCATTCAAAATCGGTTTGAAGGAGCTGACAAAAACCGAAAGGACTGTTTTCGATCTTTATTTGCATGGCAAGACCGCAAAAGAAATTGCCGAGATCCTCCATATCCGTGAAAGCACGCTCAAATTTCACAACCACAATATTCTGGAAAAACTCGGTGTGTCCTCGCGCAAACAAATGCTACGCTATGCAACCCTTCTGAAACAAGAAACGCAAAATGCATGACATGACGAAGCAGCCGCAGGTTTCACCGCGCGCGGTATCCGTTATCGAGAAAAGCCATCCGGTGCCGCAAGCATTTTGCCGGTCTTACGCCATCGCAGTTGCGTTAACCGGCGATTCCCCGAGCCACCTCACCAAGTTTCCAAAAGTCCCGAAAAAAACGGAAGGACAACAGCTCGGCGTCTCGCACGTCCTCGTATATCGAGCTGTTGTCTAATGCTCAAACAAATTCACCGTTCCTTTTTTCGGGCCCTTCTAGTCTTATATTTTGACTGCAATTTGACTGCAAAAAGCACCATATGATACGCTAAAATGCACTAAACGGCGAGACACGCAGAATACAAAAAGCCCCTAGATTACTAGGCGTGGTGCCTAGTTTTCTAGGGACTTTCTCATGGTGGACGACCGGACAGTCGAATATCAGGGGGAGCGGTACTCTCTCTCCGGTCTTGCGACCAAACTGACTGGCGGCAAATGGGGTGTTGCCGGACCGCGCTACTTCAAGTACAATGGCATCTGGCTGAACGAACTGCGAGCCCGCAAAGAGGGGCGACAGATATCTCCGCGTCTCGACGATGTATGGATCATCCCCTGCAACCCATGCTACTATGATGTTGTATCCGCTTTTGAACATCTGGATGTGATCGAATGGAATCAAACGAACAACATGACTGTCGGAGATACCGTGTACATCTATGTAACCGGAGAATATAAAGCAATCCTGTATAAATGCGAGGTCGTCGCAACCAATCTGCATGGCAATCGATCGACCGAGGATGACCCGTACTACCTGGATATGAAAAAGGATCCGAATGCCCGATACATGAAACTGAAGCGAATCGAGAAATACCCTGCCGACCGCTATCCGTTGAAAGACCTTTTGGCGAATGGCCTGACCAATGTCAGGGGGCGGAGCAAAGCGACCATGCAGCTCATGAAGTATTTAGGTCAATAATCTTTTGCCGGGCATAACATAACGGAACCAAACTATACGGCTCAATTCACGCCACCGCAGTTTCACCAAACGAAACAAATCCGAACTATTTCGTAAATCGAAATTGGTTCGGATTTGTTTTTTATTATGAGTATTAGACTGTAGTAGTATGTAAATAGCGAGGTCATGCGACCTCGCTATTTTCTTTTTGTTTGAGTTTTTGTTGTGCTTTCCACTCCTCAAATTCTTTTTGTCCTTTCTTGGATTCAAAAAATGCGATAATATCCGGCAGCAGACAGCGGGCGATCTCCATTCGGACTTTATCGGGAATCTGCGGGATATGCCCCTCGCCGTGTGTATCTCGGATCAAGAATTCAATTGCCAGTACCTTTTCTTTTCGCAAAGAAAAAGTAAGTGGGTTCGGGCTTCTGCCCGATTGTGTGCGGGAAGTGCGTCGCCGGAAGGCGGAGGACATCCACGCGCTATGCTTGCCCCAGACGCAAGCGTCGGGGAATAATAGCTTGAGTAAACCGCAACCTACCTTTTGAAAATTTAACTGTATGGTGAAAAAAAACCTCTAAACGTGATATTAAATCTGTTTGTACTCTATGATACAATATAGTCAGAAAGAAGCGCGACTTTCAATTTTTAATGAGAGGTATTCATTATGAAACTGAATATAGGTGAAACAATAAAGAAATTGCGGAAGGAAAGAGATATCACGCAAGAAGAGTTTGCGGAGGTTCTCGGAGTGTCTTGCCAATCCGTTTCGCGTTGGGAGAATAATTCTTGCTATCCCGATATCGAGCTGATTCCGACAATTGCAGCGTTTTTTGATATATCCACCGATAAGCTTATGGGTATTGACGAAGTCGCGGAAACGAAAGCCGTGGATCAATATTTAAAGGATTTTCAAGCGGCGATCAGCATTGGCAATATCGATGAATGTATTCGCATTGCTCGTGCGGGAGCTGCGGAATTTCCGAACAATTATACTCTTTTGAACAAGCTTATGTATGCGCTATTTGTTGCTACGAGTGATGATGCTGATATAGTTAATTGGAAAGAAAACCGGCAGAAATACGATGCCGAAATTGTGGCTCTCGGTGAGCGTATTGTTAAATATTGTTCAGATGCAAAAATCAAGTTAGAAGCAACCAATCGTCTTGCTTTTCATCATAGCGAAATGGGAAGAAAGGATATTGCGCTTTCAATTTATGAAACATTACCTTCAATCTCCGACGGTAAAGAATGGGACATTTGGTGGAGCTTGACAGACGAAGAGAAATTACCTCATACGAGGAAATTTATACTTGATTCTTATTATGCTTTGGATGAAAGTCTTTGGCGTTTGAAGGATCTGATTCCTGCCGAAGATGCCCTTAAAGTGTTTGAAAAAATATCCGTTTTAGATAATTTGATATATGATGACTCTTTGCATAATCAAACTTGGAGCAATGCCAGATATTATTGCTTTTATGCGAAGTGTTTGGTTCAATTGAATCGCTTCGACGAGGCAATCAAACAACTTGAACTTTCCGTAAAATCTGCGATTGCATTTGATAACCGCCCCGAAGAAATAAAGACAAACTCCTTGTTACTGGGAGAGCGAGTTTGCAAAAGAACAGACTTTGAAACTGCTGACTCGCGTCCGTTCCGTCAAAGAGTCCGCGAGGTATGGCTTGCCGAAAAGGAATTTGACGCTATCAGAGACACCGATGGGTTCAAGGCAATTTTGGAACAATTAAAATAATTTCTCGCCCCGCCTCGCGCGGGGCTTTTCTTTGTTTCCTCCAACGCAGAATTTGAAGGGTGTGACAGCGTGACAGGGACAATTGATCATCGTTTCAAAAGAATATCGGTAGCGGCTACCGAGTTTGACGACGATGAATAATAGCCGCACGTGATTACCCTACACCATACAACCACTGAATACGCAATGGCTCAATTCACGCCATCGCCGTTTCACCAAACGGTGATTTCCCGTACCACCTCACAAAGGGGTTGGAGAATCGCAAACAAAAACGGAGAGTTGCTTCCGATTGGAAGTGGCTCTCCGTTTTATTTGTTTTCTCGCGGCGCGCCGCAACGCACGATGTTGTCGGTTGCGTCGACGCTAAAAACTATTCAAAATCGGGTAAGTTGAATTGGGTCTACACGTTGTGCGGGCATTTTACATACGAAGAAGGTGTGTCCTGTGTCTGCACCGACTTCACGTATGAAACCGAGATTTACACCAGTGGTTGGAAGTATTACGATGCGTCCAACACGTGGAGTGATAATGCCGCTTACGGTCATATCATTTTTAAGCACAAAGTGCTTTTCGTAACGAATAACAGTGTCGTTGTTGATCTGAGGGTCAGATGCGACAATTACGGAAACCTGTATTGATCCCCCGTCACGGGGAGCAACACACTTTCCCGGGTGCATACTTGCCGTCGTCGACGTGACACCGCAAGTAACAACACCCCCGAGCATAAAAACGTCGCCCGGCAATCAAGCCGGGCGGCGTTTTTGTTTTACCTATGTGGAATCGTTATTCTCTTCTCTTTCTCTGTTTTGGTGAAATGCCTGCCTTCCAACAGGGTTTCCCAACTCCGGAGCGTTCGGTCGATTTCATCCCGTGTGAAGAATTCCGTATCAAAGAAAAAGCGCAAACCAAACACTTCATCAAACCTCGCCTCAAAGGGCGAATACACACAGGCGACCGAGTCCTTTACATGCGGGAAAGAGCGGTCAAAAAGGAACTCTTCGATTCTGTCAACTTGCGGAACATACGTCCATTCGGTCTGAACGTCCATGATAGCGATCAGGTCAAACAGGATGAGATTGCTTGGCAAATCGGGTATGACGATGTCGAACGCATCCGATCGGGCACGATCCCTGACAATTCTTCCGTGATACCGATCGGCAAATGCCCGAACGGCCTCATCGCTGTCGGTATATGCCCGAAGGGCAGTCAGAACAATATTGCTCCTGAAATGCAGTTCATCGAACAGACGCAACGCCGTCTTTCTGTCATCCAAACGGTCACCGTCCATCTTATACCGTATCATTCTGTAACTTTTCATTTCCATACGTTCTCCGAGCCCAATGGTGTTTTGTATTTGCTTTGACCGACCGATACAGGCGGCGGTCACCGTTCCGGCAACGGCGTCTCCAACCGTATTGACGTGGTTTGCCCCAAGAAAGCCGCGGACCGCCGCCATCTGCCGGGACAACAAAAAATCCGAGTTGACCCAACGCGGGTCAACTCGGATATGTGGTGGAGATAACGAGACTCGAACTCGTGACCTATGCGTTGCGAACGCATCGCTCTCCCAGCTGAGCTATACCCCCGGGGCACGGACGGTCTTCCCGTCACACAAGAGTAATTATAACAGTTTTTCGGGCTTTGTCAAGACAAAATCAAAGGAAACGACAAAACATCGGTTTCTGTCCTATGCCCATCACCCCGCGCGGATACCCGGTCGGGAAAAGAGGGAGTGCGTCCGCCGCACACGCGATTATATTTCCCCCCGGCGGCAGCGACGTATCGCATCCGGCAGGGCGGCGACGGTGTCGGAGGCGACCATGGCTATGTCCGTCATGCGCCCCTCGGCAATCTCCCCGGCAACCCCGGCAAGCGTGGCACCCGCCGCCACCGTCTCGGGGGTCATGGGCAGGTACCCGAGGAACCCTGCAAGAATCCCGGAAAGCACGTCACCGCTCCCCGCGGTCGCCATACCGGCACCGCCCCGATCGACGAGGTAGGTCTCCCGCCCGTCCGTTACCACCGTCTTGTGCCCTTTCAGCAGGACCACGCAACCGTATTGCAGGGCGAATGCCTCGGCGAGGGAAACGGCGTCCTCCGCGATCCTCTCTGTTGTCAGCCCCGTCAGACGTGAGAATTCTCCGAGGTGCGGTGTCAGGAGCACACGTGCCCGTGCGGCGGAGAGGAGCCGTAAATCCCGGCTCAACGCCGTGATGCCGCCCGCGTCGATCAAAAGAGAGAGCCCTGCCGTTTGCGTAAGATCGGCGAGGTAGGCATGGTATGCGTCGTCGCACTTGCCCGTGTCCCATCCCATGCCGACCGCGGCGGCTTTCAGCCCTCGCATAAAATCCTCCGCCGCACGGGGGTCATACCGGAGCGCACCGCGCGCATCGGTCGGCATCGGACAAAGCGTGCTTTCCAGCAGGTACGGGAGCACACCGGGGACGATGCTCTCCGGAACGGCGAGCCGTGCGATACCGCACCCCGCGCGCAAGGCGGAGGCGGCGAGGCAGGCGAGTTTGGCGGCACCGCTGTACGCGACGCACCCGCCGAAAAGCCCGACGGTACCGAACATCCCCTTATGGCAGTCCCGCTCCCTCACGGCGAAAAGTTCCGCGAGTCGCCCTGCCGTCAGTTCCCTCTCCGTTGCCACGCCATTGTCCCCCTTTTCATAGGTCTCCCGACGCCCCGGGACGCCCCTTTTCCTCGATTGTAGCACACCTTGACCGTGCGTGCAAGGTGTTGCGTCGCCTTCTGTGCGCCCGCAGTTTTCTCCGACGGTTGCCGTCTCCCCTGTCGTTTCCCGCAATCCCGCCCGTTCTGCCCCGTGCACATAACCAATCTTTTTGTCTAAATCATGAATTGCCGATTGACACATTTTGATTTGATTGCTATAATGAATACGGTAACCGCGGAAGCGGAATAACCGTTCAGAAAGGAATTTGACATGAAAAAGTTTGCTCAGTTCATCTCTCTCGCACTCGTTGCCGTCATGTGCGTGGCACTCCTCGCCTCCTGCGCACCGGCCTCTGACCCCGACAAAGCAGAAAAGGCACTGAAAGATGCAGGCTACACCGCAGCTGTTGACAAAAAGATCCTCCCCGCAGCTTACAAAGTCGCAACCGGTAAGGATGTCGAGGCCGTTTTAACCGGCACCAAGACCGATGACAACAAGAATGTACAACACGTTACCGTCGTATACTTTGCCAATGCCGAAGATGCCAAGGCGGCGTATGATAAATTGAAAGACAACTCCGACAAGGACAAGAAAGACGCTGACGAGTCCGAGTGGGTGTTTGCAAGATCCAGCAAAATGATTTACTGGGGCACCAAGACCGCTGTCAAGGACGCAAGATAAATTCTACATCAAAAGCGGCACCCGCACGGGTGCCGCTTTTCTTGCGTCATCGGTATGAATACGGGCACTGCGCGGGGATCGCGCAGTGCCCGTTTCTTCGTTTGGACCGTTTGGGGTTTTACTGATTCTGCGCCGCCGCGATCTTTTCGAGCAGTTCGGTCTGGCGTCGTACGTTCTCATAGAACTGACGCTCGGTCTCGGCTTTTTCTGCCGCCGCCTTTGCCTCTGCCGCTGCCTTTTCGGCTGCCGCCGCTTTCTCCTCGGCTTCTTTCTTCTCCGCCTCCGCCTTTTCTGCGGCGAGTTTCGAGGCGTTCACCGTCTCGGTGAATTTCTTATGTGCCTTGGTGACGATACGCAGGATGATAAACAGGCACATCGCGATGATGAGGAAGTTCAAGACGGCATTGATGAATGCGCCCCAGTCGATGTAGATGGAATTGGCGAGATCCGCCGTCCCATCCTCCAAATTGACCCGTTTGAGGAAGGTGTAAATATCCGACAGAGAATTCTGCCCGAGGATGAGTGCCAACAGCCAGTTGACGATCGGCTTGATAATCTGATTGCTGAGCGAAGTCACGATCGCGGTGAACGCACTCGCGACGATGACGCCGATCGCCATGTCCACGATGTTCCCGCGCGTAATGAATTTCTTGAAGTCACCCCAGAAACTCTCCGCCTGCTTTTTCCGTTTTTCCCGTTTCGCTTTTTTGACACGTTTTTCACCCTCGGCGATTTTCGCGTTGAGGACTTCCTGATCTTCCTTGCCCATGGTTTCCTCCCAAATTGACGGGCATTGCCCGATTTCCCCCTTATTATAATAATCACGCACGTGCGTGTCAAGCGAGGGCCGCATGAAAACCCTTTTTTCGCACACGATCACTTTTTTTGAAAAACCCCTTGACAGCGACAAAAAGACATGGTATCATAAGGTCACTTTAACGAGATAAAGTTTTAGCAAACTAAATTGCTAAACCGTTTTTAACTCAAAAGGAGATAACGCCATGAAAAAAATTCTGACCCTCGTGCTTTCCGCACTCCTCATCGCCTCTGCGGTGTTCACGCTCGCATCCTGCGGGACGAACAATGCCGCCGCCGGTGACGCCGCTGCCATTGAAAAGAAGGGCTACTTCGTCTGCGGCATCACGGTTTACGATCCCATGAACTACTTTAACGACGACGGCGACCTCATCGGTTTCGACACCGAGTTTGCAAAGGCAGTCGCGGCAGAACTCGGGTTGGAGGCGAAATTCCAGCTCATCACCTGGTCTTCCAAGTACACGGAACTGAACAGCGGCACGATCGACGCAATCTGGAACGGGTTTACCCGCGGCAACGAATCCGACGGCACCTCCCGCGCGAACTACGTGGATTTCTCTTACGACTACCTCAACAACTCCCAGTGCGTTGTGATGAAAGCGGACAAAGCGGCACAGTACACCACGCTCAACTCGCTCGCCGGGCAGAGAGGTGCCGCCGAGGCCGGCTCCGCCGGTGAGGCGGTCGCCAAGGAGGCCAGCACGAGTTTCACGGCGGTCGACAGCCAGGCAAAAGCCCTGATGGAACTCAAAGCCGGCTCGATCGACTTCGCCGTGGTGGACGTTCTGCTCGCCAACTCCCTCGTCGGTAAGGGCGACTATGCGGATCTCGCGCAGTGCACCGCCATCACCCTCGATCCCGAGGTGTACGCCATCGGTTTCCGCAAGGGCAGCGACTTCACCGCCAAGGTCAACGAGGTGATCGTGAAACTCGCCGAGAACGGTAAACTCGCCGAGATCGCCGAAAAGTACGGTCTCAAAAACGCGCTCATCCCGAATATCGGTAAATAAAAAATAACGCCATGAGTTTTGCATCCGTAAACGCCCTGCTTTTGCAGGGCTTTGGCGTTACTTGCCTTCTGTTTCTCCTGACACTCGTTTTTTCTCTGCCGCTCGGGCTCGTCGTGATGTTCGGCTCGATCTGCCCGTTCCGCCCCTTGCGCGTCGTCACCCGCACGTTCGTGTGGATCATCCGCGGCACGCCCCTCATGCTTCAACTGTTCGTCGTCTTCTACGTCCCCGGTATGTTGTTCAACGTCCGCTTGTTCAGCGGGGAGAACGGCCGTTTCATCGCCGCTCTCGTGGCATTCGTCATCAATTACGCCTGCTACTTCTCCGAGATCTATCGCGGCGGACTTGCAAGCATCCCGCGCGGGCAATACGAGGCGGCGCAGGTGCTCGGCATGACGCGGCGCGAGACCTTCTTCCGCGTGATCCTCATGCAACTGGTCAAGCGCATCCTCGCCCCGATGTCCAACGAAGTTATCACGCTGGTGAAAGACACGTCGCTGGCGCGTGTCATCGCGGTTGCCGAGATCTTCTTCATGAACGACACGAAGCTCCTCGCCTACGGTATCGTCTGGCCGCTCTTCTACATCGGTGTGTTCTTCCTGGTCTTCGTCGGCGCGCTGACACTGCTCTTCCGCTTCTGTGAAAAGAAGTTGTCCTACTACAAGATCTGACGGGTCCCCGTCAAACCGAGGTTACTATGTCTCTTTTACAAGTCAACGGGCTCACCAAACGCTTTGGTGACACCGAAGTCCTCCGTGGCATCGATTATTCGCAGGAGGCGGGCGAGGTCGTCTCGATCATCGGATCCTCCGGCGGCGGGAAAACGACCTTCCTGCGTTGCCTCAACTTTCTCGAAAAGCCGACGAGCGGCACCGTGCAGGTCGGTGCGGATCTCTATGACGCGAGCCGGAGTTATCCGGAGCACGTCATCCGTGAAATGCGACTGCACTTCGGGCTGGTCTTTCAGTCCTTTCATCTTTTCCCGCAGTATTCCGCCCTCGAAAACGTGCGTATGCCGCTCTGGCTCCGCACGGCAGAGTCCCTGAAACGGCAATACCGCGGGGCAGAACGACGTGATCGCCTCGCCGAGGCAAAAAGCGCGTGCGACGCCCGGGCGCGGGAACTGCTCGCGGAGGTCGGACTCGCCGAGCGTGCCTCCCATTACCCCTGTGAACTCTCCGGCGGGCAATGTCAGCGTGTGGCGATCGCCCGCGCGCTCGCACAAAATCCGGATATTCTCTGCTTTGATGAGCCGACTTCCGCGCTCGACCCCGAACTGACGGGCGAGGTGCTCCGCGTCATCCGCGAACTCAAAGAGGACGGCAGGACGATGATCGTGGTCACGCACGAAATGGACTTCGCGCGGTGCGTCTCCGACCGCGTGGTCTTTATGGCAAACGGCGTGATTGAGGAAGAGGGCACGCCGGAGAGGGTCTTCGGTGCCCCCGAGAGTCCCCTCACCCGCGCCTTTCTCGCATCCTCCCTCAAAAACGGCAACGACTGACCCCGGCACCCGTCGGAACACCTGCCGCAATACCTGTCGGGGGACCCCCGCAGAGTGCCCGACCGGCAAAAGCAATCTCACCCCGACAGAAAACAGCCCCCGATGCACAAGGCATCGGGGGCTGTCCGTTTCCGTATTTCCCGGGGAATGGTCAGATGGGCAACGGCTCGCCCGGATGTTCTTTCAGAAAACGTGCGATATTGGTGTTCTTGTAGAGCGGCTCCTCCGTCACTTCACGCAGGACCGTCACTGCGGACGGCAGTTCTGCCCGCTCCCCCTCCCGGGTCAGTTCCACTTCCAGGACGGCGGTGTCCCGCCAGAAGGGATAGACGTCGATTTCGAGCGTGTGCCCTGCGTAGGGAATGCGATAGCGGGTCTTGACGACCTCCGCGCTGTCGGGGCGCGCCTCCGAGAGGTACGCGCGATAGGTGTCCCCGTCGATCTCCCGCTCCCTCTCGATGGAGGTGAGCGCGGAGACGCGTTCCTTTTCGGTATAAAAATACCGCGTCTCGCCACGACAGACAACGGCGCGGACGCGGCGGTTACCGCGCCCGGCTACGAGGTACGTCTGCCGTATCTCCCAGACCTCGCCGCCGTTGAGGAAGGACGCCTCCGGCATACGGATGAGGTACTTGCGCTCGGTTTCCCGTCCGCCGTTGTTCATCGGATCTCGTATTCTCCTCTCCCGAGTTCGAAAATCATGGATGCTCCCTCGCACTTGCCGCAGAGCTGCCCTGCCGTAAAGGCCACGTCACTGATGGTGACCGTCGTGCGGGTCGGATCGGGTGCATAGTTGCTCACAAAGGGAAAACGGATGGTCGCCGTGACGCCCGCGGGGATCCGGCAGCGATACACGAACGTGTCGCCCACGTATTTCCATGAGCTCTCGATGCGCCCCGACGGGCTGTCAAACATCGCGGAAACGCGTGTCAGACGCTGCTGCCCCTCGGGAATATCCTCGGGCCTCCGCAGATCCGGCTCCGGCGCAAAGATCAGGTGCGTAAAGCCGGGTGCCTCCGGGTCGGGGCGGATGCCCGCCGCCGTGGTGAACAGCCACTCCGCGACCGCGCCGTACGCATAATGGTTAAAGGAATTCATGTTGACGTCGCCGAAACCGTGCTCCCGCGTGTAGGAGTTCCAGCGTTCCCAGATCGTGGTCGCCCCCTGCCGCACCGAGTACAGCCAGGAGGGGTCACGCGTCTGCAAAAGCAGTGAGTAGGCGAGGTCGGTGAGCCCCACCTCCGAGAGCGTCTGGGCGAGGATCCCGGTACCGAGAAACCCGGTGGACAGCGTGTTGCCGTTGCCACGGATCTTCTCCGCCAGTGCACGGATGGCTTCCCCGCGCGCGGGCTCATCCGGAAGGTCAAAATGCAGTGCGAGCAGATACGCCGTCTGGGAGGTCTCGGTGAGGTGCCCCTCCCGCACGTACCGGTCGGCAAATACGCCCCGCAAGTGACGGTGCAACGCCTCATAATGTGCGGCACGCCGGGCGTAGAAGTCGCCTGCCTGCGCCATGAGGATGCGGCTGTACTTCGCCATGAGGCGTGCGTTGTTGGCATAGTACGCGAGCGCAATATACGGCTTGGCAGTCGGCTCATAAGCGAGCCAGTCGCCGTAGAAGGTGCGTCCGCCGTCGTCCCCGCCGAAACGGGCGAGGAAATCCATATACCGTTCCATGGAGGCGTAGTGCTCCCGCATGGTCTCGGTATCGCCGTACATACGGTACAGCACGTCGGGGATGATGATGCCGGCATCCCCCCACCCGGCGTTCCCGCCGTTTTCAGGGCCGAGCACGTTCGGGATGACGTCGCCGTAGGCTCCGTCGAGGCTTTCCTGCGAGTCGCGCGCGTCGCGCAACCATTGCTGCATGAAGGCGCGGATATCCGCGAGGTACGCGGCGGCCCCCGCGAAGATCTGCGTATCGCCGCTCCACCCGAGCCGTTCATCACGCTGCGGGCAGTCGGTCGGGATATGCAGGTAGTTCCCGCGCCGCCCCCACTCGATGTTGGCAATCAGGCGGTTGAGCTCCGCATTGTCCGTCCGTACGTGCCCCGTCTCCGTCAGGTCCGCCGTCAGCACGCAACCGCGGGCGGAGAGGATCTCGGTCCTTTCCGTTACCTCGATTTCCACGTAGCGGAAACCGTAGAAGGTATGGAGCGGCTCCAACACCTCGCCGCTCCCCCCGGCGGCAATGAAACCGACGAGTGCCTTGGCGGTACGGCAGTTCGCGAGATACAGGGTGCCTGCCGGTCCGTCATTTCCGCGATCGCGCCTGCCGGAGTCGTTCAGCATCTCGGCAAAGCGAAGAATCATTTTGGTCCCCGGTGCGGCATTCATGAGGATTCTCGGCCGCCCGACGATGTTCTGCCCGAAGTCGAGGAGCAGATGCTCCCCGGGGTACAGCACCGTCTGCTCCGCGTCCGCCCCGACGCGTTTCCATCGGGGGACCGTGTGGCCGAAATCGGTACCGTCCTCCTCGATCTTCCGCCACAGCACAGCACTGGCGGGGCGGCGCGTGAGACCCGGGAGGAGCCGTACCGGCCGGCTCCTCCTCGGCGTGACCTCACCGGGATAATCGTAGCGTTCCGCCGCACCCCACGTATAGGCGGTACTTTCCGCATACGGCGGCGGCAGGCGATGGTCGATCGTCTCCCCGTCGTAAATATCGGCAAACAGGATCGGCCCCGTGACGGCGGTCTCCCACTCCTCCCCGGTGCGGATGATCTCCTCCCGCCCGTCGGGATAGGAGAGGGTCAACTCCGCCGCAATTGCGGGCGTGCGGAGTCCGAAAACACCGAAAGAGATACGCCCGGAATAATACCCGGGGGAGACGATAAAGACGAGCGTATTCTCTGTCGCAAGGTACGGCATGAGGTCGTAGAAATCGCTCTCGGCGCGCACGCGGTAGTCCGGTGCACCGCCTTTGAGTTCGTCATACACCGTTCCCTCCGCCGTCGGGAGCCCGACGCGCTCCCCGTTGCAGTAGAGGTCAAAAAGCCCGAGAGAAGCCGCTTCGAGCACCGCCCGCTGCGGTTGCCCGTCAAGACGAAAGCGGAAACGAAACGCCGGGAGCCCGATACCCTCGGTCGGCTCGTCGGCATAACTGTGCCTTTCTCCCCCCCACGGGCGGACGTACGGTTGTCCCCGATAGGAAGGACAAGTGATGAACGGTGCCCTCATGGCAAATCTCCTTTATTTATGCCTCCAACGCCTCATAAACGAGCCCGCGGATGGCGGGATGGTACAGATAATAACCGGTGACGCAACCGAGCACGTGGGTGACGTACTGGATGCCGATCTTACGCGTCGGATCGACGAGCGCATAGGCGTTTGCCGCGCTGTCCCACCCGAATTCACCCACCGACGAGGGTGAGAGCGAAATCTCCGGACGCAAATGGGTGCGGCAGCAGAGACCGAAACCGTAACCGCCGAATCTGCCGGCGGCAAACTTCGCGAGCCCCGCGGCGCAGAGTTGGTTTTCCGCGAGGAGCCGGATCGTCTCGGGGCGGAGTACCTGGTACCCGTCCACCGAGGTGCCGCCGTTGGAAAGCGCGGCAATCAGGCGCAGATAGGAGCCCGCCGAGGACACGATGCCCGCCCCGCCGCTGTCATAATCGTCCCCGAGGATGAAAAGATGCACACTGTTTTTATCTTCGACGTACGGTGTGTAAGTCGATTCGTTGTACCGCCAGAGTTCGGATATGCGTGCCGTCTGTTCCCCGGTCGGATGGTAGGTCGTATCGGTCATGCCGAGCGGATCGAAGATCTCCCGCTGCTGATACTCGGCAAAGCGCGTTCCGCTCGCCACCTCGACGACGGCGGCGAGTACGTCGTGGCAAAGGCTGTATTCGTACGAAGTGCCCGGCTCAAAGAGCAGCGGCTTCCCCGTGAACGACGCAACGGCGGAAACCGTGTCGGTGGGGCCGTGGTCGCGGACCCGGTTGATGGCCGGCGTACGCATATCATAGTCGAGCCCGCCCGCCATCGAAAAGAGGTGACGCACGGTCATGACCCGCTCGGCGGGCGTAACGCTGCCGTCCGGACGCTTGACCATGAGATGCCGGAATGCGGGCAGATAGTCGCCCACGGGGTCATCCAGGTGGATGAGCCCACGTTCCAGCGCACGGAGCGCACCGGTGCAGAGTGCCACCTTGGAGAGCGAATACAGGTAATACATATCACGGTCGGAGGCGGGGCGTGTCTTGGCGGCGTCGGCATAGCCGTAGATGCCGCGGTACACCGTTTTTCCCTCCACCGTCACCGTCAGATCGCACGCGGGAACCCCGCGCAGTTCCATTTGGGACAGGAATGTATCCAGTTTTGTGAAATTCATTTGACTTCTCACCTTTCTTTCACCCCGCGGCACCCGACGGCGGTGCTTGCCGCACCGGTGCACGGTGGCAGAATCCGATTCTGTGCCCGGTGCACCGCACGGGTACCCAAGCGTTTCCATTTTACCACACACGCGCGCGCATTGCAATCACTGCGGCAAATTTTCCGCCACAGTGCGCGGAAGGGAAAGAAAACGGCGTTGTGCCCGAAAATCCGGGCACAACGCCGTAAATAAAAGGCTTTTTGGAAGAGAAAAATCGGATCATTTCCGCCGACGGCGACGGATGGCAGGCCAGAGGATAATGATGGTCTGCCCGGGGATGCCGATAAGGAACACCATCCAGATCGACGGGACGGGCAGGAGGAACGTAAAGGAGAGAAAGACGGACAGAATCGTGCCCCAAAGCAGGACGGAGAGAAAAATGTAATGAGGGATGAGGTGCCCCCAGACGCAGCTCAGAATGAAGATGACCAGCGCGGAGAGCGGTATAGCATAAATGAACAGCAGCCAGGTGTGTTCGAGTTGCGGGACGGCGATGGAGGAGATGACGAACGCCACCGTCGCGATAAGCCATACGAGCAGGGCGGCGAGCACGGTGATGATAGCGCGGCGGCGCGGCATCCGCTGCACGGCCTCTTCGGCGGGTGCTTTGTGGACGGTGAGCAGATCGTCCACCGTGACCCCGAACTCCTGTGCCACGCGGGTGAGCACCCATATGTCCGGGACGGCATCGCCGCATTCCCATTTGGAGACCGCTTTGTCCGTGTACCCCAGTTTGTCGGCGAGCTGCGTCTGCGTCATACCGGCACTGCGGCGCAGGCGCACGAGGTTTTCCCCGATGATCGTTTTGAGTTCTTCCATCGTCCGTGCCATAGCCGTCTCCTTTCCCCACTCGGGATGATTTTTTCCTATCTTACCACACATTCCCTGCCTTGTCAACAGCGCGGAGCCGCGTTTTTGCGCGTTTTTGGTCGCTCTCCGCGCATTCGACCCGCACTCTCCGCAAATTCGACACCCGCATTTTTTGTTCTACCGGCCTCTCTTTTCCTTCACCCCTGCCTCTCTTTTTCTTCTCCCTCACCCCTCCGTCATTCGGGTGACTCCCGCCTCATCCGCGCATAAAATAATGACGGCAGGCGAAAATAAAATGCGATAAACAAGACGCGGCGGTCTCTCCGCCGCTCCCGCTCTGCCCCCGCCGCATAACGACCTGTTCAGAAAAACCTCCCCTGAATAACCCGCTCGGCAGAACGGCCTTTTCCGCCCGACGGCCCCAGCTAAGCAATGACCGGTCCTGCAAAAGAAAGGAAGATCGCAGATGGAACGCACGCCCCTCGCCCTCAGGGTCCTCCCGGCTTATTCCAAAACCGAGGAGAAATTCAACATGATCTCGCACATCGTCGGCGGCGGTTTCTCCGTCATCGCGACGGCACTCTGCATCGTTTTTGCCGCCCTGTACAGCGACGTATGGGCCGTGGTGAGTGCCTCCGTGTACGGCGTTTCCATGATCACGCTCTACGCCATGTCGAGCATCTATCACGGCCTGCCTGCCCGCCTGCTCGGAAAGCGGGTATTTCAGGTGATGGATCACTGCGCCGTCTTTCTTCTGATTGCCGGCTCCTATACTCCTTATTGTCTCTGTACGCTCCGCCGCGCCTCCCACGCGCTCGGCTGGGTGTATTTCGGCATCGTATGGGGTCTCACCGCCCTCGCCATCACGCTTAACGCCATTGACCTCAAACGTTACGAGATTTTTTCCAACATTGCCACCGTCCTGCTCGGATGGTGCATCATCGTGCAGGCACCTACCGTCATCCGCGAGATCGGGCAGGTGGGCTTTTTCCTGCTCCTCTCGGGCGGTATCGCCTATACGGCCGGTGCCGTCCTCTACGTGCTCGGCGCGCGTCGACGCGGCTTTCACGCCGTGTTTCATCTCTTCGTCCTTTTCGGCTCCGTCCTCCAATTCTTCTCGATCTTCTTCTTCGTGCTCTGACCCGACCGCTACGGTGCGGCATCAATACCGCTTGGGACGCTCCCACTTTTTGCGACTTTCCCTCTCTGACTTTCTTTCCCCCACCGACGGGATCCGTTCACCACCTAAAACGCGCCGCCTGCCGCGGCGCGTTTTTCGGAACGGGTGTTGCATTTTTCTAATTCCTATGATATTATAGGGATATCCATTTTCAGCGGGAGGAATCCGTCATGATGATCTCTACGAAGGGGCGGTACGCGCTCCTCGTTCTCACCGACCTCGCACAGCACGAGGATCAGGGGAATATTTCCCTCAAAGCGATCGCCGGACGCCAGCACGTCTCCATGAAATACCTGGAAATGATCGTCTCGCTTTTGCGGGAAGGAGGGCTCGTCACCTCCTGCCGCGGCAAAGAGGGTGGCTATCGCCTCGCCCGCCCCGCGACCGATATCCGCGTCAGCGAGATCATCCGTGTGACCGAGGGCTCGCTCGCCATGATGGCGTGCCCCGACTGCGGCACGGAGGGCGTGACCTGCGAACGTGCCGATATGTGCCTGACCCTGCCCATGTGGCAGCGGCTCGAAGTCATCATCGACGACTATCTGTCCAAAATCTCCATCCATGATCTGATCACGGGGCATATCCCCCCGGCATAACGAGGAGCCTTATGAACAACGACATTCTGACTGCGCTCGCGGCACTTGACCGCGACAGCCGACTGACACCGCACACAACGGATACCCCCGCCCCCGACCGCAACGCGGTCATCGACGTCATCAAAGACCTGCAAGCACTTCTGTTCCCCGGCTACTACCGCCGCGCGGGGTCGCCTGCACGGGAAGAGTTGCTCGCCCGGGTGGAAACGCGCCTGACGGGAGAAGTCGCCGCCGCCCTCCGCTTCCGTGACGAGGGGGGCGACCCCGCGGCACTGACCGGGGCTTTTCTCTCCGCACTCCCGACCATCAAATCGATCCTCCTCAAAGACATCGAGGCTCTCTACCTCGGCGACCCGGCGGCGAAGTGCCGGGAGGAGATCCTGCTCTGTTACCCCGGTTTCTACGCCATCTCCATCTACCGCATGGCCCACGAGCTGTACCGACTCGGCGTCCCGCTCCTGCCCCGCATCATGACCGAATACGCGCATGAGAAAACGGGCATCGACATCCACGCGGGTGCCGTCATCGGTGAATACTTCTTCATCGACCACGGGACGGGTATCGTCATCGGTGAAACGACCGTGATCGGACACCACGTCAAACTCTACCAGGGCGTCACACTCGGTGCCAAGAGTTTTGAGACGGATGAAAACGGTAACCCCGTGAAGAACATCAAGCGACATCCCGACATCGGCAATCACGTGGTGATCTACGCAGGCGCGACCATCCTCGGCGGCTCCACCACCGTCGGTGACGGGGCGACCATCGGGGGCAACGTCTGGCTCACGCACTCGGTCGAGCCGGGCACCACCGTCGTCTATCGCGAAAAGTGAAATGCGCTCCCCTTTCGGGGAGCGTTTTTTTTGACGGGGCGGAATGATTCGCCCCGCCCTCACAAAAAATATCGCCGAACGACGCGGTATTTCCCATTGACATTATGGGAATTCTATGATACAATCCCTACGTAAAAGATAGGAATACAAAAAGGAGCCGACTATGTTGGTTTACGCAGATAACGCCGCCACGACCGAAATGAGCGCAGCGGCAAAAAAAGCACTCTTTGACGCCACGGAGCACGTATGGGGCAATCCGTCCAGTCTGCATTCGGTGGGACAGGAGGCCAAGACGGTGCTGGAAGGCGCGAGAGAAAAGATCGCCGCCCTGCTCGGTGCCGATCCGAAGGAGATTTATTTCACCTCCGGCGGGAGCGAGGCGGACAACCAGGCCATCGTCTCCGCGACGCGGAACGGTGCCAAAAAGGGCAAAAAGCATATCGTTTCGACCAAGTTTGAGCATCATGCGGTGCTGCACACGCTTGACCGCCTCGCCAAAGACGGCTTTGAAGTGACGCTCGTGGACGTGCACGAAAACGGCGTCGTGCGCCCGGAGGAGATCGCCGCGGCAATCCGCCCGGACACCTGCCTCGTCTCGGTCATGTACGCCAACAACGAGATCGGCACGATCCAGCCCATCCGCGAGATCGGTGCTATCTGCCGTGAAAAGAAGGTGCCCTTCCACTGTGATGCCGTGCAGGCAATCGGGCACATCCCCGTCAACGTCAGGGAAGACAACATCGACATGCTGTCACTCTCCGCCCACAAATTCCACGGCCCCAAGGGTGTCGGCGTCCTGTACGCAAAGCGCGGCATTCTGCTCTCGAACATCATTGACGGCGGCGCGCAGGAGCGCGGCAAGCGCGCGGGCACCGAGAACATCCCGTCCATCGTCTCCATGGCGGCGGCACTGGAAGAATCGGTCGCACATATGACGGAAAACGCGGAAAAGATCACGCATCTGCGTGACAGACTCATCGAGGGGCTCTCGAAGATCCCGCACTCCCGCCTCAACGGCGACAGAGAACGGCGCGTCCCCGGCACGGTCAACTTCTGTTTTGAGGGGATTGAGGGGGAATCGCTCCTGCTCATGCTGGATATGAACGGCATCGAGGCATCCTCCGGCTCCGCCTGCACCTCCGGCTCACTCGACCCGAGCCACGTTCTGCTCGCCATAGGGCTCCCGCACGAGATCGCGCACGGCTCACTCCGCCTCTCTCTTTCGGAATACAATACCGACGCGGACGTTGATCACATCCTCGCGACCGTCCCCGGCGTCGTCACCTACCTCAGGAACATGTCCCCGGTGTGGGAAAACCTCGAAACCGGTAAGCAGCCGCACCTTATTTAACGCAAAAATATCAGGAACAAGCCTTCATAAAGGAGATACGAAAATGCTATACAGCGAAAAAGTCATGGACCACTTCCAGCATCCGAGAAACGTCGGTAAGATGGATGACGCCGACGGGATCGGCGAGGTCGGCAACGCCGTCTGCGGCGACATCATGAAAATGTATATTAAGGTGCGCGACGGGATTATCGTGGACGTCAAGTTCAATACCTTCGGGTGCGGCTCTGCCATCGCGACCTCTTCCATGGCGACCGAGATGATTAAAGGCAAGTCCATCGACGAGGCACTCGCCCTCTCGAATAAGGCGGTCGTGGAAGCCCTCGACGGCCTGCCGGCGCACAAAATTCACTGCTCCGTCCTCGCGGAGGAGGCAGTCAAGGCGGCGGTCAAGGATTACTATGACAAACACGGCATCGCATACGACCCCGAGCAGTTCTGTTCCGGCGACTGTGCCTGCTGCCACGCGCACGATGTCCCTGCGGACGCCGAGCACAAGTGACGTTTCCCTCGGCACGGGGGGAGGAGCCACGCCGCAAGGCGGGGTGTAATAACAGAGAGGAGCCGGAAAAACGCGGCTCCTCCCTGTTTTTTCTTTTCTTTCCGTTTCCTACCGCTCCGCGCGGTGCCATCGCTCGTTTCCCCTTGCCTTTTCGTCCGTTTTGGGGTATGATAAATGTGACCGGAAAAACCATGCATAGCGGAGGTACCTCTCATGACATTCAAAAAAATTGCGATCGTGACCGGGGCGAGCGGCGGTCTCGGCCGTGCCTTTGCCGAACTGCTCGCCGGGGAAGAACTCGACGAGATCTGGGCAATCGCCCGCAGTGAGGAAAAACTCGGTGCCCTGCGCGAGGTGCTCGGGGAGAGGATCCGCCCCTTTGCCCTCGACCTCACGGAAAATGCGTCCTTTGCCGTCATCAGCCACGCCCTGGAACTGGAACTGCCGGAGGTGCGCTACCTCGTCAACAATGCCGGATACGGAAAATTCGGTGACTACAACGACGTCTCCATGGTGGATTCCATGGGCATGATCGATCTGAACATTTCTGCCTTGGTGCGGATGGGGCTCATCGTCCTGCCCTATATGCAGAAGGGGGCACACCTGATCAATATTGCCTCGCAGGCATCTTTTCAGCCGCTCCCCTACCTGAATATTTACGCCGCGACCAAAGCCTTCGTGCGGAATTATACCCGTGCCCTGAACGTGGAACTCGCCGACCGCGGCATCACGGCGACCGCCGTCTGCCCGGGCTGGATCAGGACCGGGTTCTTCGCCCGCGGTGACATCGGCGCGGATAAGACCGCGCGGCGTTACCCGCACATGGCGAACCCCCGCGACGTCGCAAAGAAAGCACTCCGCGATGCCCGCCGCGGACGCGATATGTCCGTCTTCGGCGGTTACGTCAAACTGTGCCGTCTCGGGAGCGCGCTCGTCTCGCAAAAGACCGCCATGCGTTTCTGGCTCCGTATGCAGAAACTGCGCTGACCCGACGCTCGCAGATGATACCGCGCGGTGCCGCGCAACCGGGCTCCGCGCCGTCATACATGCACCGTAAGACCTCCTGCCGCGGGATGCCGCACCGGGTCACAATCACGCCCCCGCAACACCGCCGGAAACGGCCGTGCGGGCGTCCTGCGCCCCCGGCAACTGTCGGTGCCGCACTGCCTGCCCCGACACCCACGGGAGCCTTTCCCCGCCGCCCTTGACAAAACGGCGGGGATTTGTTATACTGCATATGAGTTAGCATATGCTAACCGAAAGGAGTCCATGCTGTGACAACCGGTTACAATGCCTGCCCGGAGGCAACGCAACGGGACCTGTGCACCGTCGGGGAGAGCAGCCGGGCGGGCGTCCGCCTGACGCGCTACCCCGTCTTTCCCGGCATCACCCTCATCTACCGCGACATCCACGCCGTCTCGCAGGAAGAGAAGGGCGTCGGAGACGCGCGCGTGCTTGAAATCCGCCACTGTTTTGAGGGGCGGATGGAATATACCGTGGGGGAGGATACCTACTGCCTCGCCCCCGGCGACCTCTCCGTCTCGGAGATCGGCGCATGCCCGCGGGAAACGCGTTTTCCGACCGGGCACTTTCACGGTGTCTCCGTCCTCATCGACATTGACCGTGCGCCGGGATGTCTTTCCTGTCTTTTGGAAGACGTGAACGTGGAGCCGCTCGCCCTCGCCGAAAAATTCTGCGGAGGAGGCAGGGTCTACGTTTCGCACTCCTCCCCGCGCGTCGAACATATCTTTTCGGAATTGTACGGCGTGCCGCAGGAGTTACGGAAAGGGTACTTCAAAGTCAAGGTCCTGGAACTTCTTCTGTTCCTTTCCTCCCTCTCCCCCGAGAACGACGAGAGTGCCGCCCACCGTGTCACCGGGACGCAGGTGCGCCTCGCCGGAAAGATCGCGCAATACCTCGACGAAAACATGGAGGAAAAGGTGACCCTCGGACAACTGCAAAAGAAGTTCGGCGTCTCCGCCGCACAGATCCGCAGCTGTTTCCTCCGCGTATGGGGCATCAGTTCCGCCACCTATATCCGCCGCGAGAAAATGAAGCGCGCGGCGAAGGCACTCACGGACACCGACCGGACGGTACTGGATATTGCCCTGGAATACGGGTACGACAACGCCTCCAAATTTGCCAAGGCGTTCCGCTCGGTCATGGGGGCCGCCCCCGCCGCCTATCGGGGCGGCTCGTGGCAGAATTCCTACGCACCGGCGGACGCGCGCACGGCGACGGAAACCGCGGATAACTGAAAAATACGCAAAACATACAATCCATACAATCGGAGCCACGGAGCACCTTTTCGGAGCGGTCGCGGCTCCGATTTTCGTCTATACTGATGACAGAGAGACGAAGGGAGGCGCGCCGGATGCCGGAAGAACTGATGGTACATTACTGTGCCCCGACACTCGCCGGACTGAAAACCGGCAGTATGTTCTCCTGCGAGGTGGAGGATAAAGCCGCTCTCACGCGCGGTCTTGTTGCCTATAACCGTATCCTCGTCCCGCGGGGGCTGCGTGCCGTCCCCCTCCGTTTCTCCGACCGGCGGGCACTCATCTACGTGTATCGTCCGGGGCGGCTCGCGCACGACCTCGAAAAAGAGGCGGCGAAAGACATTCTCGCCGCGCGGTGCTACCCCGTCGGGCAGGCAGAACGGTGTACGGCGGAACTCGCACGGCGCGTCCGCCTGTCGGGAGAATTCCCGCACGAGGTCGGGCTCTTTCTCGGTTACCCGCCCGAGGATGTCGCCGGTTTTATCCGCAACGGCGCGCGCGATGCCAAATGCGTAGGTGCCTGGAAAGTCTACGGTGATGAGAAAAAAGCCCGCAGGACCTTTCGCCGTTTTGAAGCCTGCACGCGGGCGTATCGCCGTGCCTACGGTCGCCGCGCGACGCTCGGCGACCTGATCCGCAAGGATCGCTGACCAAACGAAGATCACCGCCCTGCGGCGGCATGATGAAAAAGGAGAGGATACCATGAAAAAAGCAGCAATCGTTTATTGGAGCGCAACGGGAAATACGGAAGCGATGGCGGGGGCCGTCGCGGCGGGAGCCAAAGAGGCGGGGGCGGAAGTCTCGCTCCTCACGGCCGACGCCTTTGATGCCAATCTCGTCGGCGCGTTCGATGCCGTAGCATTCGGTTGCCCCGCGATGGGGGCGGAAGAATTGGAAGAGGGCACGTTTGCCCCTCTGTTTGACGCCTGCCGTCCGTTGCTCGGCGGGAAACGGATCGCGCTCTTCGGCTCCTACGGCTGGGGCGACGGCGAATGGATGCGTAATTGGGAGGCGGATTGCGTCGCCGCCGGCGCGGTGTTTGCCGCCGACAGCGTCATCGCCCACGAGGCCCCGGACGAGGAGGCACTTACCGGTTGCCGTGCACTCGGTGCGTCACTGGCACAATGAAGGACAGAAGGCCGGCCGCCGTGCTGAAACGGATCGAGAAAAAACTCTTCGCGGCACTTGCCGTTGCCGCCGTCGTCCTCCTGCTCGCGCTCACCGGGATCAGCCCCCCGGTGTGACCGCCCGCGCCGGGGTACCCCCGGCACCGTGACCCCCGTTTTTTGCATCGCCCGAAGGGATAAAATGCAACCGTCGACCGCCGACCGCGGTCGGCGGTTTTCTTTTTGCGACGGCATTGCCCGTGAAACGGGCAAAATCAGTCGTGTTTTGCCCCCCCGAAAATATTGCATTGTCACCAAAAACAGGCGTCGGAGCCGGACGAATTTGTGCGCTTTTTCGTCATTCATTTCGGCAACAGATTTTTTACATTTGAGAGAAAAAATGTCGTAAAAAGACTTCACAAATTTGTTGTTTTATGATATTATATATAGCATAAACGCGCTTGCGCGTTTGAACATATTTTCTCGAAGGAACCCACGTTACATGAAAGTTAAAATCGCTTTTGTTGCAATTTTGCTTTGTCTTCTGTTGCCATGTCTCATCGCATGCGGCAACAACAAAGATGTCTATGCGAAAAACGCGGAAAAAGGCTTTACCTCCCGCGTGACCTACGACTTCGGAGACGGGCTTCTGGACGGGAAGAGCACGCTGATCTGGCTTACCTCCCCCACCGCTCCCCTGCCGGAGCCGGGTGTGACCGTGGCGTCACCGTCCATCGCCACTCCCATCCTCGCGGGGCACCACGTCGAGGGCTACTACGTCAAGAACGCCGACGGCAGTGAGCGTGACTGGGACTTTGCCACCGACCGCGCCGAGGGAGACGTCACGCTGTATGCGAGATGGCGACCCGATTACGCCGTGCGCGTCCTGTACGGCGATGACTTCGGGCAGTCCTATTCCATCCCGGTCACGGCAGGCGACGAGTACTCGACGCTGCGCTCTACCGAATGGACCGGTCATACCTTCTACGGTTTCTATGAGGATGCCGCGTGCAGCATCCCCCTGACCTTCCCCTACACGCCGGCAGTCAGTGCGGAGAACCCGACCGTCACCGTCTATGCCCGCTACATTGAGGGCACCTACACCGTGATCCGCCAAGCCTCCGATTTCTCGAAGGCGATCAAGACCGGTACCAACTACTACATCGACGCCGACATCGACCTGACCGGTATTGCGATCGACATCAAGGAATTCTACTCCGGCCGCTTTATCGGGAACGGGCATACCGTCAAAGGCTTACAGGTGGTCCGCAAGCAGGGGAAGAGCACGGAAAACTACGGTCTGTTCGGAACCGTCACCGGCTCGGCGGTGTTTGAGAACATCACGTTTGAGGATGTCAAAGTCACCGTCCACCTGAACAACGAAAGCAACCCCAACACCGAAAACAGTTGCATCGGCGTGCTCGCCGGTTCCGTCGACGAGGGTGCCACCTTCACCAACGTGAAGATCACCGGCTCCCTGACCTACTACTGCTACGATCGCGGTCTGACACTGCCGGGCGTCGGCGACATCTTCGGATACTGCGCTCCGAGCGTCAATACCGACACGATCGAGGCGACCGTCACCGTGACGCAGGTCACGGGTGCCCCCGCCGCCAAATAACCCATTTTTCCACGACTCATTATTTAAGGAGATATAATTAAATGAAGAAAACGCTCATAAGAGTCTTGTGCGCGACCTTGTGTGTCTGCGCTCTCCTGCCGCTGGTGACCGCCTGCGGCTGCAACAACAAGAAGAACAATTATTCCAACGAGGAAACCCCGCTCGTTCTCGCGAGCGAGGCACTTGACGGCGTGTTCAACCCGTTCTTCTACACCAGCGGTGCCGACGGCTCCGTCGTCGCCCTCACCCAGATCGGGATGCTGAACACCGATGAAAACGGTAAACTCGCCTGCGGCTGGGATCGTGACTGCGTCACCCTCGCCTATACCGTCGTGACCCACGGCTCCAAAGAGCAGTACGACATCTCGCAGGACTATAACGACTACTACACCGAGTACTCCTTCGCCATCAAGAACGGCATCAAGTTCTCGAACGGCGAGACCCTCTCCGGCAAGGACGTGCTCTTCAACCTGTATACCCTCCTCGACCCGAGTTACACCGGCTCTTCCACCCTGTACTCCGTCAACATCAAGGGCCTGAAAGCCTACCGTGCACAGACCTACAACGAAAACGAGCAGGATCAGCTGGATGCGAAATTCGCCGCAGAGGCTGCCGCCCGCATCAACGACGTGTTGGCATGGTGCCGCGACGAGCACGCCCCGAAAGACGCGATGACCCAGCAGCAGAAAGAAGTCATCGAAAAAGCAAAGACCTTCTTCCGTGAAGAACTCGTTTCCGAGTGGGCATCTGCCGACTCCTCCAAGGAATCCTACGAAAAATACGGCTTCACCGAGACCTGGCAGGTCTTCCTCTATCTGGAAGGCTTTATCACGGTCAAGTCCGAGAAGATCAAAAACGCCGAAGGCAAATTCGACACCAAGTACACGGTGGATTACAACGATACCGACAAGTACCAGGACAAGTCCAAGGAAGCCCTCATCGACAGAGTGTACAACTCCTTCACCAGTGAAACGGCTCCCCTCTCCTCCTACAAGGACAACTTCCGCAAGATTATCGGCGGCGGTACGGCGACGGCGTCCAACCTGCGCGAGTACTACAAGTCCGTTTGCATTTCCGAATATTTCAAGCAGTACGACCGGCTCCAAGTACCGAATATTTCCGGTATCACGCTGACCCGCGGCAACACTCTCCCGACGAACGATACCGGTGCTACCCAGGCACTCGGTGAGGAGTGCGAGATCCTGAAAATCATCGTCAACGGCGTTGACCCGAAGGCAATCTACAACTTCTCCTTCACCGTAACGCCTATGAGCTACTACTCTACCGAAGAAGAGATCAACAAATACTCCTACGAGAACAACCACTTCGGTGTTGCTTTCGCAGACAGCGATTTCTTTGAACAGATGCAGATCAAACAGGTCCCCGTCGGCGCAGGTCCCTACAAGGCGACGACCGCCAACACCGACTGCGAAGCAGAGGGGTCCATCCCGAAGAAAAACGACTTCTTCCGTGACAACGTCGTTTACTACGAAAGAAACAATAATTTCTACACGGTGTTCGGTAACGATACGAGCAAGAATGCCAAGATCAGGAAGGTTCGTTACAAGGTTATTTCCACCGACCAGATGTACAACGCCGTCACCGGCGCAAACCCGGAGGTCTACTACTCCGAGCCGCAGGCGACCCCGGACAACATGAAGAAACTCGCCGACGCCAAGGGTATCGGTGTGGAACTCGCCGATAACCTCGGCTACGGTTATATCGGTATCAACGCCAAGTACGTGAAGGAGATCGAGGTACGCCGCGCCATCATGTACTGCCTGGATACCAGCCTGTGCGTGGAATACTACGGCTCCTACGCCTCCGCGATCTACCGCTCCATGTCCTCCAACTCCTGGGCATACCCGGCAGGGTGCATGCCCTACTACGCCGAAAAGTCGTACGACAACTGCAAGTGCGACGCCGAGGGGAACGTCATCAGTATCGGCAAATTCAACGCAGAGAAAGCACAGCAGTCCGCCCTTGCCGAAGTACAGGCGGCCGGCTACTCCATCGGTAAAGACGGTAAACTTGTCAATGCAAAGAATGAGAAACTGACCTTCACCTTCACGATCGCCGGTGACTCGACCGACCACCCGGCGTGGAGAACGATGGATAAGGCAGCCAAACTGCTGAACGAGATCGGCTTTGACGTCACCGTGACCAAGGACGCGAACGCCCTCTCCAAACTCTCCTCCGGTACGCTTGCCGTCTGGGCGGCCGCCTGGTCCTCCACCATCGACCCGGATATGTACCAGGTCTACCACAAGGATTCCTCCGCGACCTCCATCCGCAACTGGGGCTTCCCCTACATCATGGAGGAGGGGACGGAAGAGGAGAATGACCTGCTCGACCGCCTCGCGGAGCTCATCGAGGACGGCCGCGCGACGATCGTCGAAAAGGACCGCAAAGGCATCTACTCCGACGCGCTTGATACCGTTATGGAACTCGCCGTCGAGTGCCCGACCTACCAGAGAAAGAATCTCTATATCTGGAACAGCACGGTCATCGATTCCTCCACGCTCTGCAAGGCGACTGCCTACCAGTCTCCCTTCTCCCGCATCTGGGAAATCAGTTTCGTCCAGGGCTGATACGCAGAGAGAGAGATCTTACAACACGATTTTATCCATGATCTGACCTCTTTGTACAGGGCGCAACGGCATGCAGCGGGGTAACTCTCTGCCGCTTGCCAATGCGCTTTGTGCTTTGTCATCCCATCGGCGGTCTCACGGCATTTTCCACCTACCCAACAAGAAAGGTCCGGCTAGTATGACTAAATACATCATCAAACGCCTGCTTTATTCCATACTGATTCTCTTTTGCGTGTCACTCATCATTTACTTCCTCGTCCGCTTGCTCCCGACCAACTTCGTCACGCAGAAGTTCCGTTCCCAGCTCGACCAGGGGACGGTCAGTCAGGAAGACATTGACGCAATGCTGAAACTCTATGGTCTTTACGACGACTCCTTCACGGGGATCCTCAAAGGCTACTGGGGCTGGCTGACGAGCGCGATCAGGGGTGACCTGGGAATATCTTTCAAATTCAACGACAAGGTATCCACCGTCATCACCACCTATATGTGGATTTCGTTCACGATTTCCGCCGTGGCACTCGTCCTCGAATTCATCATTGCGATCCCGCTCGGCATCTATTCCGCGACGCACCAGTACGGATGGTCCGACTACCTCGTCACCGTGCTCGCGATGATCGGTATATCGCTCCCGTCGTTCTTCCTCGGGTCCCTGCTCATCAAGATATTCGGCGTAGACCTCGGATGGTTGCCGATGCAGGGGCTTGTGGACGCGACCGCCGACTATACCGGTTTTGCCGCCGTCCTCGATAAGGCAAGGCACTGCATACTGCCGATGCTGACGCTCGTCATCCTCTCGATCGGCGGGCTCATGCGTTACACGCGCACCAACACCCTTGAAGTGCTGAATGCGGACTATATCCGCACCGCACGAGCCAAGGGGCTCTCGGAGCACGACGTGGTGTACAAGCACGTGTTCCGCAACACCATGATCCCGCTCGTCACCATGATGGCAGGGACGCTGCCGAGCCTGTTCTCCGGTGCCATGATCACCGAGGAAATCTTCTCCTTACAGGGGATCGGGCAGAAGGCGTACCAGGCACTCTGTGCCGGTGACATCCCGTTCATCATGGGCTACAATATGTTCCTCGCCATTCTGACCGTCATCGGCACGTTCCTGACGGATATTGCCTATATGCTCGTTGACCCGCGTGTCAAACTCTTGAAGTAAGGAGGAGAATCGTCATGAAAAAACGCGAACTGGAAACCAGAACAGACGTTCCCTCTCCGGAAGAGACCGCGGAGTTGACCGGCACGGTCCCCGGGGCCGAGACCCTGCCCGACGCAGATCACCTCACCCCGGAGGCAGAACGCCTCGCCCCCGAGGGGGACGGGGCCGCACCCGTAGCGGAAACCGTCCTGCCCGCGGAGAACGTTGCCGCAGAGGATACCACGGACAACGCCTACGCGGAAGAAAATGAGAGTTTCGCCGACAACGTGCGGATCATCTCCCCGATGCGACTGGTGCTCCAACGGTTTTTCCGCTCCCGCCTCTCCATGGTCGGTCTTGTGACCATGGTCCTGCTCCTGCTCTTCTGCTTTGTGGGGCCCCTCTTCATCGGCTGGGGTGAGCAGGAAGTCGATTCCAACGCCGGCAGTGAGGAGATTATCCCCATGACCGTGACCTACACGGGTCCCGACGGCAAACAGTATGAAGCGGTGCGTGTGGATATCCACACCTACAAAGAAAACAAGTTTGCCCCCTGTTTCAACGTCTCCGTCAATGAAAACGGCAAGAAAGCCGTCCACATTCTGGGCACGGATGACCAGGGTTACGACGTACTCGTCCGTCTGATGTACGGTGGCAGAATCTCCCTTTCCCTCTCCCTGCTCGTCGTGTTCGTGAACACCCTGATCGGTGTCGTCCTCGGCGGCCTCGCCGGTTTCTTCGGCAAATGGGTCGATATGCTTATCATGCGTATCGTGGATATCATCAACTGTATCCCGACCCTGCCGATCCTGCTGATCATCAGCGCGATTCTCTCCGCGTACAACACCAAGGGGCCGGAGGCGCAGGCAATCTACATCGACAAATCCTTCAATATTTATATTCTGATGGGCGTCCTGACGCTCATCTCGTGGACGGGTGCCGCCCGGCTCGTGCGCGGTCAGATCCTCTCACTGCGTGAGCAGGAGTACATGACGGCGTGTGAAGCCCTCGGCGTGCCGAACAGCAGACGGATTTTCAAGCATCTGGTCCCGAACATCATGCCGCAGCTCATCGTTTCGATGACGCTCTCCCTCGGCAGTATGATTCTGTACGAGGCAACGCTGGGGTACCTCGACCTCGGCGTGCCGTACCCGAAGGCCTCTTGGGGGAATATTATCTTCCTCGCCAAGAAGCCGAATATCCTCAGTAATTTCCCGAACATCTGGATCCCCGCCGGCATTTGCATCGTGCTCGCCGTCCTCGCCTTCAACTTCATCGGCGACGGTCTGCGTGACGCGCTCGACCCGAGAATGAAACGATAACGGAGGCTGGCTGTAACTATGGCAGAAAAGCATTATTTATCCGCAACAGAGCTCCGGAAGATCTCCCGCGAGAACATGAAGATCACCGCGGCTTACGAAAAGAAGAAAAAGCAGAAGGTCGATCCCGCCACCTACGAAACGGAGATGCGGGACCCGAACAACGTCCTCGAAATCGAGGATCTGCATACTTTCTTCTTCACGGACGCCGGTGTTGTCAAATCGGTCAACGGCGTTTCCTTTGAGATTCCGCAGGGCAAGATCGTCGGCGTCGTCGGCGAGTCCGGCTGCGGCAAGAGCGTCACTTCCCTCTCCGTCATGCAGCTGGTGCAGGCACCGCAGGGACAGATCGTGGACGGCAGCATCCGCTTCCGCACGTCGGAACTCTGCCTCGGCGAGAACCATAAACCGATCCCCGTCTGGGAACTTGACGAAAACGGCGAGCCCCTGACCGAGGAGATCACCGATAAGCACGGCAAGACCGTCACCGTCAAGGTGCAGAAAAAGGACAAGGACGGTTTCCCCGTCTTTCTGCGGCAGGACAAAGTGGTCGATATCGCCAAGATGCCGACCGCCGATATGCGTAAAATCCGCGGCAGAGAGATCTCGATGATTTTCCAGGAGCCGATGACGAGTCTGAACCCCGTGTTCACGATCGGTTATCAGCTCGACGAGGTGATTCTTGTCAACACGCCGGGCGTCACACGCAAGGACGCAAAAGCCAGGAGCATCGAAATGCTCGGTCAGGTCGGCATCGCCGCCCCCGAGGCGGTGTACGCCAAGTATCCGCACGAACTCTCCGGCGGTATGCGGCAGCGGGTGATGATCGCGATGGCAATCGCCTGCAACCCGAAACTCATCATTGCCGACGAGCCGACGACCGCCCTCGACGTGACCATTCAGGCACAGATCCTCGATCTTCTGAAAGAACTGAAAGACCGTATCAACGGCTCTATCATGCTCATCACCCACGACCTCGGCGTCATCGCCGGTATGGCGGACTACGTGGTCATCATGTACGCCGGTCGGATTATCGAAAAGGGCACCGTCTACGACATTTTCGATGACCCCAGGCACCCTTACACCATTGGTCTGCAAAAGTCCAAGCCCGTTGTCAACCGGGATACGGACTGGCTCTATTGCATCCCCGGCCGGGTGCCGAACCCGGTCGACCTGCCCGACACCTGCTACTTCAAGGATCGTTGCCGCAACTGCACGGCGGTGTGCAACGGTCCGTACCCGCCCCTGATGAAGATCTCGGACACCCACTACGTGGCGTGCTACCGCGCCGCCGAAATGCCCGGTTTGGAGGAGAACAATGGAAAATAACGAGAATATCCTCCTGCAAGTGGAGCACCTCAAAAAATACTTTGTCGCAGGCAAAGACTTTTTCGGCAAGCCCGTTTCGTTTCTGAAAGCGGTCGATGACGTCTCCTTCTCCATGCCGCGCGCATCCACCTTGGGCATCGTCGGTGAGTCGGGCTGTGGTAAGACCACGCTCGGCAGAACGATCCTCCACCTGCACGACATCACGGGCGGTCAGATCATCTACGACGGCGAGGACATCACGCATTATTCGCGCAGGCAACTCATGCCTCTGCGCCGTAAGATGCAGATCGTCTTCCAGGACCCCTATTCCAGCCTCCCGCCGCGTATGACGGTCGGCGAGATCATCTCCGAGCCGGTCATGATCCACAAGATCGTGCCGAAAGACGAGATCAACGAATACGTCCTCGATATTATGAAGAAGTGCGGCCTCCGCGACTTCTACTATGACCGTTACCCGCACGAGTTTTCGGGTGGTCAGCGGCAGAGGATCTGCATTGCGCGTGCGCTTGCCGTAAAGCCCGAATTCGTGGTGTGTGACGAGCCCGTCTCTGCCCTGGACGTTTCCATTCAGGCACAGATCGTCAATTTGCTGAAAGAATTGCAGATGGAAATGGGGCTGACGTACCTCTTCATCTCCCACGACCTCTCGGTCGTCAAGCACATTTCCACCCACGTCGGCGTTATGTACCTCGGCTCGCTCGTCGAGATCGGGACCAAAAAGCAGATCTTCGATACGCCCTCCCACCCCTACACACAGGCTCTTCTGTCCGCCGCACCGGTGCCGGATCCCCACGTCAAGGTGGACCGCATCGTTCTCGACGGCGATATTCCCTCTCCGATCAACTGCCCGCCCGGCTGTAAATTCCATACGCGCTGCTCGAAGTGCATGGATATCTGCCGTGAGAAGCGTCCTGCCCTGACCGATCTCGGTGACGGGCACAAGGTCGCCTGCTTCCTCTGCGGCTCCGAGCCGGAGGAGGACCCACTCGGAGAGCCCGAGACGGTCACCGCCCCCGAAGCGGAGCCCGTCGGTGAAACGGTGCAAGCATGAGCGAAGAAAAGAAAAACAAGAAGAAAAAGAAAACCTCCGATACGCCGATCGACGACGGCAGAGTCATCGTCGATATGAACGTGGAGGGGATGCCCTGGTACAACAAAAACAGCCGCGGGGAAAAGAAAAAGAAGGAAAAGAATGACCCTGACCGCCCCACGGCCAAAGAAACGAGAGCCATGATCATCGCCGCGTACAAGGCCTATCTCCCCTACCTGCTCATCATCCTCGGCGTCATGGGAATCGTCTACGTCATCGGATATCTTTACCTGAAATAATCTGTCCCATATTCCCGCGAGCGTGCTGTATCCGGCGTGCTTCATAATACGATAAGGATCACAAAATGAAAAACAGATTCACACATTTCCTCTGCGTCTGCCTGGTCATGGTGATGGCGTTGCAGCTCATGATTCTGCCCACCTTTGCCGCCATGCTGTCGGATGAAGATTTCCTCAATGCGTTCCCCGCCCTGAAAGATCTGGTCGCGGACCGTCTGACCGCCTCGGGCCTGAACGCAAACAAGTATGAGCAATCGCTCTCCGGAAAGGATCTCGGCGTCTACGAGCCGACCGACCGCGTCAACGCGGTCATCAAGCTGCCGGGCGAATCCATCCTTTCCCTCGCCACGTCGGTGGGCATGAGTGCCGCCGACTACGTACGGTCGAGTGAGGGGCAGGCAAAGATTGCCGAAATGACCGCCGCGCAGAACGAGGCGATCCGCCGCCTCGGTGACTCCATCTCGGATGTGAAGCACCGTTACACCACCCTCTTCTCGGGTTTCTCCTGCACGACGGAGTATCAGAACCTGGCGAAGATCGAGGGGCTGTTCGTGGGCTCCACCGCCATCATCGGGGAGAAGTACATCTCCGACAAACAGGATTCCACCGCGACCGATAACGCGCTGAACGCCTACGGCACGGGTATCTACAATTCCTCGAATGCGGGCTACACCGGCAAGGGGATGGTCGTCGCCGTCCTGGATACCGGTCTCGATTATACGCATACGGCCTTCCAGAGACTCCCCGAAGGGACTCTCAAACTGACGAAGGACGATATTGAGGAGTTGTTCCCCTACCTTGCCGCCGCCTCTCTGAACACTTCCGGCCGCTGGAACGAGACCTACTACTCCGACAAAGTCGTTTATATGTACGACTACGCCGACAAAGACACCGACGTCTACCCCGTCAATGACCACGGCACCCACGTCGCGGGCATTATCTCGGGCAAAGACGACAAGATCACCGGCGTGGCCATCGACTCGCAGCTCGCCATCTTCAAGGTGTTCGGCAACAAAGATGCCGGTGCCGAGACGGAGGATATTCTCGCGGCACTGTCGGATGCCGTGCTGCTCGGTGTCGACGTCATCAATATGTCGCTCGGCTCCTCCTGCGGCTTTTCGAGAGCCGCCGACGAAGAGGGCGTGAACGAGGTTTACGACGCAGTGCG
Source organism: uncultured Eubacteriales bacterium (assembly GCA_934432675.1). GTDB lineage: Bacteria > Bacillota > Clostridia > Oscillospirales > CAG-272 > UBA1740. Next base: position 37,049 of record CAKRYT010000004.1, read on the forward strand.
CGCCGCAGGTATCAACCTGATCGTCGCGGCATCCAACTCGCACTCCTCCGCCAAAGGCTCCAACGCCGGTGACACCAACCTGACGACCAACCCCGACTCCATGACCCTCGGCTCCCCCGCGACTTACGACTCCTCGCTGGCGGTTGCGTCGGTGCTGGGTGCCAAAACGCACTACCTGTTCGCCAACGGTAAGTACCCCGTTTACCTGACCAAAGCGGTCAAAGGCGGCAAGGATATTGAATTCTACAATATGCTTCTGGACGGCAGATCGAGTGCCCAGTTCGACTACGTGCTGGTGCCCGGCGTCGGCAACGAGAGCAGCTACACCGACATTGACGTGACCGGTAAAATCGCCATCATCAAGCGCGGCGTCACCACTTTTGAAGAAAAGGTACAGATTGCCGCCGCGAAGGGTGCCGTCGGTGCCATCATCTACAACAACGTGTCCGGTACCATCAGCATGAGCATCACGACCGCGACCCTGCCCACCTGCTCGATCTCCATGGACGCCGGTGCGTACTTCGTCGCAAATCCGACCGGGACCCTGCATTTCGGTGCGGGCAACCTCGCCGGTCCCTTCATGAGTGACTTCTCCTCCTGGGGCCCGAACGCCGACCTCGTCCTGAACCCCGATGTCACCTCCTACGGCGGTGATATCACCTCCGCCGTCCGCGGCGGGTACGACGTCTTCTCCGGCACCTCCATGGCGTGCCCGAACCTCGCAGGTTCCGCCGCACTGGTCCGCCAGTACGTCAAGGCAAAGTACCCCACCTACACCGATTCCGAAGTGACGGCACTGGTCAACTGCCTGCTCATGTCCACCGCCTCCATCCTCCGCAACGAGGCGAACAACCCCTACTCCCCGAGAAAGCAGGGCTCCGGGCTCGCCGATGCGGAGCGCGCCATCAAAACCGGGGCATACCTGTATGTGGAGGGCTCGGACAAAGCCAAACTCTCGCTCGGCGATGACCCGCAGAAGACGGGTAAATATACCCTGACCTTCCGTCTCAAAAACATAACGGGCAACACGCTGTCCTATAACCTCAAAACCTACACCATGACCGAGACGGTCTCTACCGACGAAAAGACGGTGGCGGAACAGGCGTATATGCTCTCCCCCACCATCCGTTACTCGGTGGAAGGCGGTCGCCTCACCGGCGAGACCGTCACCGTGCTCGGATACACCGAAGCGACGATCACGGCGGAGATCACCCTTTCCGACGCCGATCGCACCTACATCGAAAGCCACTTTGCCAACGGTATGTACGTCGAAGGGTTCTGCACCCTGACCAACAACGAGGGGGACGCCGACCTGACGATCCCGTACCTCGCCTTCTTCGGTGACTGGACCAAGGCACCGATCCTGGACGTCACCGCCTTCGAGGAAGGCAAAGAGGCCAAAGACTCCTCCATCCTGGAAGATGAAAAACTGAAAGCCGACGTTTACGCCACCATCCCGATGGTCGGTTTCTACTCCGGGAACGAGATCTCCTACTACTTCATGTGCAAGCCCGCCTTTATTCTGGCCAAGGGCTATGAGGCACCCGCGACCCTGGAGGAATACTGTGCCCTCACGACCTCCAAGGACGGCAACTTCATGATCAAGTATATCAGCGCGGGGCTGCTCCGTAACGCGAAGCGCGTCCACATGACCATCGTGGACCCCGTGACCGGTAACGTGATCTTTGAAAAGACGGCGGAAAACTGCCGCAAATCCTACTATAACGGCAACCAGACCGGCGGTTACGTCGAGGTGGATTTCGACGCCTCCGCGGCAGGCCTCGCAAACAATACCAAATATGTCTTCAACATGAGCTGCGAGCTCGACTGGGAGGGTGAACAGAACAACCTCCGTCGGGACTTCTCCTTCTCCTTCTATATTGACGACGAAGCACCCGTGGTGGATATGGATCAGACCGCTCTCCGCGTGGAAAGAGACGCAGAGGGCAATATCGAGAGATACCTGCTCGACCTCTACGTCTACGATAACCGTTTCCTCTCCGGCTACTTTATGTCCACCTTTGCGGAAAAGGATGCGAACGGTGTCGCCATCGATCCCGAGGCGGTCATCGAGGGCTTTATCCCCGTCGACGATATGGTCGCCGGTACCTCCAACAAGGTGACGATCGACCTCACCTCCGTATGGCACAAACTGAAAGACGGTGCCACCCCCGGCTCCAAGAACATTGAGTTCACGCTCTACGACTACGCGAAGAACAAAACGGTCGTGGATCTGACGCTCGAAAAGTCCGTAGTCGATACCGTGAATATCAAGAACGGCAGAAAGTCGACCGAAAAGGGCGATGAGATCGTCTTCAACCTGAAACCCTACCAGCAGATCAACCTGCTTGCCACCAAGTATCTCGTGACGGCCCCCAAAGAGGCGTATTACAGCGACTTCCTCTGGTCGTCCTCCGACGATGCCGTCGCCACCGTGCAGGACGGCGTCGTCACCACCCTCAAAAACGGTGAAGCGGTCATCACGGTTGCCACCCGGGACGGCAGGAGTGCCGCCCAGGTCACGATCAAATGTACCGGGACGGCGAGCAATACGGATATTCCCATCTCCGGGCTTACGCTGAATTCCACACGTATTTCGCTCGTGCGCGGTGAGTCCTATGAACTCTACGCGACCTACGCACCCTATAACGCCACCACCCTGCCCACGCTCGTGTGGGATGCCTACAATTCTCCCTACGTCACGCTGACACCCGATCCGGAAAATCCGTATCACTGCACCGTGTTTGCCAAGCAGTCGGGCTCTGCCATCGTCACGGCAAAAGCGCAGGGGACACTGTTCTCCGCCACTTGCAGTTTCGGCATTGCGGAAGAATTCGAGTATCTCGGCCAGTATCTGAAATCCTACACCGGCCGCGGTGACGCCGACGGTGTGGTGGAGATCCCCGCCGACAAGGGCGTGACGCGCATCTACCGCCTCGCATTCTACAACAATAAAGACATCCGTAAGGTCATCATCCCCGAAGGGGTGGAAGAGATCGAATACGGTGCCTTCTACGGGTGCGAAAACCTGGAAGAGATCGTCCTGCCCTCTACCTGTAAGCAGCTCGACGAGTGGTCCTTCGGTTATTGCGAATCACTGAAAACGATCAATCTCGGCAACGTACAGACCATCTGCCAGCTTGCCTTCTACAGCGATAAAGCCCTGGAAGCACTGGACCTCTCCAACTGCCATACCATCTGTGACCGTGCCTTCTCGTTCTGCACCTCGCTGCAATCGGTGGATATCAGCACGGTCGGTCAGATCGGCAGATTCTGCTTCGTGGGATGCACGGGGCTGGAAGAACTCAAAACCTCGGACAAGAACAAGATTGCCGACTACGCCTTCGCGATGTGTTCTTCCCTGCGTTCGCTGACCCTCTATGCCGCCTATGTCGGTGAAAACGCTTTCTACTACTGCTCGGGTCTGACCGACGTGGTGTTCGCGTCCGATGTGGCAGAAATCGACGATGCCGGTTTCTACTATTGCAGTGCACTGACCAACGTCTCCTTCAAGGGGACCTGCCGTTACATCGGTGCCTACGCCTTCACCAACTGCTCGGCACTTACCTCCGTGTACGTCCCCGCAGGGTGTGAATACATCGGCGACTTTGCCTTCGCGGGTTGCCGCGCCGTCAGTGCCGTGACGTTCAGTGCGGACGCCAACATCCGCTCCGTCGGGCGCAACCCGTTCTACCTCGTCTTTGTGGAAAACTTCGTGGTGGAGGACGGCAGCAAGTACATGACCGCCCGGGACGGGATCCTCTATGACAAGAACATGACCCGTCTCATCCTCTCCCCGTTTGCCAGATCCATCGTCGGGCTCTCGCTCCCGGACAGTGTCCGGACCATCGGCGATTATGCCCTCTCCTACGTCTACTCTATCCTATCTGTCAACCTGAACGGGGTGACCGAGATCGGTGAGGGTGCTTTCATGGGCTCGGGCGTGCAGACCGTCTACCCGGGTACCGCACTCACCACCATCGGCGATTACGCCTTTGCTTCCTGCGATCGTCTGGAACTCGGCGGCATCCCTGCGGGCGTGACCTCCATCGGCGAGTATGCCTTTGCGCAGAGCTCCCTCTCCGGCAGGCTTGAGCTCCCCGCGAGCCTGACCTCGCTCGGTGCATACGCCTTCGCCCAGAACGAGGGTATCACCTCCGTGACCGTTCCGGCAGGCGTTGCAACGATCGGTGAGGGTGCCTTCGCAGAGTGCACCGCGCTGACTTCCGTGACCCTCGCAGAGGGGGTCGGTACGATCGGTGACTTTGCCTTTATCGGCGATGCGGCACTGACGAGCGTGACCCTGCCCGCCTCCCTCGGGGCGATCGGCAAGGGTGCCTTCGCCGCATGCAAGGGGCTGCGTACCGTCGCTCTGCCCGCAGGACTCACCGAAATTGCGGACTATACCTTCTACAATGCAACCTCCCTGGATGCCCTGACGCTACCCGAGGCCGTCACATCAATCGGCGACTTTGCCTTCTTCGGCGACGAAAAACTGACAGGTCTGGACTTCGCATCCGTGACCTCCGTCGGCAACTACGCCTTTATGGGCACCGCCCTCACCACACTGGATGCGGATGCCGTCGAAACGGTAGGTAACTACGCCTTTGCGCGGACCCATCTCACCTCCGTCCGTCTCCCCGCCGCGACCGACATCGGTGCCTACGCCTTTGCCGAGGCCAAAGAACTGACCTCCCTGTCGCTGGACCGTGCGGTGCATATCGGCGAGGGTGCCTTTGCCCGCGCCACGGGGCTCACCGCCGTCTCGCTCCCCGCTTGCGAAACGATCGGCGACCTTGCCTTCGCCTATGCGGGTTCCCTCACCTCGCTGGACGTCCCGGCACTGCAAACCATCGGCTCCTACGCCATCTACAACACGCGGATTTCGTCCGTTTCCCTGCCCGCCAGCCTGACCTACGTGGCACCGAACGCCCTCACCACGAAGGCGTACAACTCCACCGACGACAGCCTCGTCCGCCTCACCGAAATCAAGCTGGACAGTGCGAACGCGACCTTCTTCCTGGATGACGCCGGGGTGCTCTATCAAAGACTCACCGAGAATTCGTATCTGCTCGTCGCCTACCCCTCCGGTAAGACCGACAAGACCTATACGATTCTGGATAAGACCGTCCGCATCGAGGCGTATGCGTTTGCCAACAACCCCTATCTTGAAGACGTGACCGTTGCCCGTACCGTGAAATCGATCGGTGACGGTGCCTTCTACGGCAACACCTCGCTGCACACGCTCCGTTTCCTGTCCGTGACGGCACCCACACTGGAAAGCCATTACTCCGGTGCGGCGGTGAACGGCTGGTCGTACAAGAACTTCGTGTACGACTTCGCGGACACCGACAAAGCCCCGCACCTGACCGTCTCGGTCCCGAAGAATGCAGCAGGTTACGACTCCTTCCTCTGGACAGCGTATATCGGCAACGCGGAGCACACGGACGTCATCTCCATGACCGACGGTACCGCCGCCCTGAATGAAAGCATCAATCGTCTCCCCGCGACCGTTACGCTCGCGGATGCGGAGACGGTGGACCGCCTCGAACGGATGTATAACGCTACCTCCGCCGATCAGAGAGTCTTCATCGAGAATTACGCCAAACTGCAAAACGCCATCGCCACCGTACAGCGTCTCCGCGCCGAGCAGGGCGGTGACACGCCGGAGCCCCCGACGCCGGATACCCCGACGGAGCCGGCGAAGACGGACGGTATGCCTGTTTATGCCATCGTCCTCATCGTCGTGGGTGCCGTCGTGGTGCTCGCGGGTGTCGGTCTCGCCGTGTGGTTCTTCGTCGTGAAGAAACGCAAAGGCGCGGATGCCGCGGGGTCGGAACAAACGGCCGCCTCCGACGACTCCGACGACTCCGACGCTCCCGATCATTCCGATGCCGCGTCCACCGAAGAAACGAAAGGAGAGGACAACGATGAAAAATAAACTTCTGCGCCTGTCCGCACTCGTGGTCCTCTGCCTCGTGCTCGGACTTTCCCTCTTTGCCTGTAAGGACAAAACCCCCGTCAACTACACCGTCACCTTTGATACCTGCGACGGCGCACCGGCAACGGTGCTCACCGTCGCGCAGGGCGGCACGCCTGCGGCACCCGCAGATCCCACCCGTTACGGCTACACCTTCACGGGTTGGTATGCCGACGCCGAGGGGACTGTGCCGGCGACGCCGGCGACCTCGCCCGTGACGGCGGATGTCACCTATTATGCCGGTTGGGCACCGCTCCGTTCCGTCCTCGTCGGGTTTGACACAGAGGGCGGCTCGGCGGTCCCCTCCGTCTCCCTCCTGCTCGGCAACACGCTGGATGAGACGTCGATCCCCACCCCCGTCAAAGAGGGGTACATCTTCCTCGGGTGGTATAAGAATGCCGCCTGCACCGCCAAGTTCAACTTCCGCACCGCCCCGACCGAAGATATGACCCTGTACGCCGGCTGGGCTGTCAGCGGCGATATGGGTGAGTACGTCGGTGTCGTGGACGGCCGGGTGGTCGCGCGTTCGGTCTTCCCCGCAGGCGCACCTGTCCTGCCGACGACCGATGACGGTGTCTCCTACCTGTGGTTCTCCGACGTTTTTCTGACGCAGCCGTTCACCTGTGACGTTTCTGCCGGCTCCACCACGCTGTACGGCATGGCATACACCGACGGGCTCCGCATCGAGGCGGGTGTCGTCACCGGCTACACCGGAACGGAGCGTAACGTCATCGTCCCCGCAAAATGGGACGGTGTGGCCGTGACCGCCGTCGGTGCCTCCGCCTTCTCCGGCAATATGCGGGTGAAGACGGTGAAACTTCCCGCGACCATTGTGTCCGTCGGTGCCTCCGCCTTCTATGACTGTTACTCGCTTGCCACAGTGAATCTCACGTCTGCCTGCACGTCTGTCGGTGCCTATGCATTCGCCGGGTGCGGCAAGCTGGCAGACGCCGGGGACCTCTCCGGTCTTGACGAGATCTGTGAGCACACCTTTACCGGTTGCCGCCGTCTTGCAGCCGTGCAGTTCTCCGAGGGTCTGCTCGCCGTGGGCCGCTACGCGTTCTCCGACTGCGAGGCACTGTCCTCGATCCTGCTCCCCGACACCGTGACCGAGATCGGTGAGTATGCGTTCTCCGGCTGCTCCTCCGTACGCGAGTTCCGTATCCCCGCATCGCTGAACGACCTGCGTACCGGTGCGCTGAAAGGGTGCCTCTCCCTCTCGACACTGCTCCCTGCCCCGAACAACGATACGGCTCTGTTCCGTGTCGTTGACGGCAATCTGTACAGTGCCTACGGTCGTTGCCTCTCGCTCTATCTTGCCTCCGACAAGGAGGAGACAACCTTTACGCTCCCCTCCGGTTGTACCGAAATCGCGCCCTACGCCTTTGACGGCAACCGTAATATCGAGACGCTGGTGCTCGACGCACCGGGGCTCACCCTCCGTGAGGGGTCGCTCGCCGGTATGCGTGCCCTGACCACGCTTTCGGTCTACGCACTGCCGAGTGCCAATCCCTACCTCGCGTACTATTTCGGTGCCTCGTCGGGTGAGGCGAACGGCTCTGCCGGTAACTTCTCCCCCTCGACGCTGACGAAGGTCCGCATCGTAAACATGGGCGATGTGCTCCCCGATTACGCGTTCTACGGTTTCACCGGGCTCTCCGAGATTGAGGGCATCGGAGACCTGCGCTCGATCGGCCGTTACGCCTTCGCCTACACCGCCCTGCGTGAGGTTTCCGTCCCTGCGACGGTGACGAAAATCGGCGAAAATGCCTACTATGGCTGTGCCGCAATCGAGTCCTTTACCGTTGCTCCCGAAAATACCGCTTATGCCGCATTTGACGGATGCCTTTACAGCAAGGATCTCTCGACCCTTTACCTGGTCCCCCAGACCAAAGAGGCGGTCACCTTTGCCGACGGCGTCAGGACCGTTGCGGCAGGTGCCTTCTACAAGTCGCAGGTGCGCAGCGTCGTTGTCCCCGCGACGGTGACGACGATCGAACAGGGTGCCTTTGCAGGTGTGCTCCGCCTGGAAGAGTTGACGGTGCCGTTTATCGGGGGGTCCGCGACAAACACCGACACCGACTACATGATGTATATTTTCGGCGGTACGGTGTCCAAGAGTGACTCCATCCAGGCAGACGGGACCTATTCCTACACCACCGGCTCCCGTTCCTGCACGCCGACCTCGCTCCGCAAACTGACCGTCTCGGGCGATATTTCCTTCCTCGGTGAATTTGCCTTTGCCTACCTCACGGAGGTGACGGAAATCCACTGGAACGGCGACATCACCTATATCGACGACTACGCTTTCTGTCAGACCGGGCTCACCGAACTGGTGATACCGTCTACCGTGACGCGCATCGGCGACTTTGCTTTCGCCGCCATGAGTGACCTTGTGAGTGCCGTCGTCCCCGGCTCTGTCGGCGGAAACCTCGGGCTCTACCTCTTCCGTGAATGCTCGTCACTGGAAACGGTCGTATTTGAGGAGGGCGTGACCCGAATCCCGGCATACGCGTTCTACCTCGCGGGCTCCAAGGACAGCGAAACGGGCGATACCTTCTACTACTCCAAGCTGGACAGCGTCACACTCCCCTCGACCATCCGGTCGATCGGTGAGGCGGCATTTGCCTATGCGGGTACGCGCTACATCGGTGAAGGCTCCACCTACGGCAACCTGAAATTCATTCTCCCTGCCGCGTCTGACCTTCGCGTGATCGAGAAAAACGCCTTCTACCGCGCGTCCGTAAAGTCGCTGACGCTCCCCGCCTGCTTTGAGGAAATCGGCGAGATGGCATTCTTCGGATGCCGCAACCTCGCGCACGTGACCTTCGGCACCGAGGACGGCGGCTCCGCCCTGCGGAAATTCGGCGGTGCCTCCTTCGCGTACTGCACGGGGCTCCTCGACATCACGATCTGGAAGGATATCAAATCCCCGTCGGACGTCCCGGTGATGGAATACTACACCGTGACCACGACCACCGAGAACGTGTCCTTCAACGTGTTTGCAGGTGCGTCCGTCCCCTCCATTTATGTGCGATCCGCCGCCACCTACCGTGCGGCAGAGCATTGGGACGAATACGACGCGAAGATCTACGAGATCTCCTCGACCCGTTGACCCTGACAAAACAGAAAACCTCCCGACGAAACGTCGGGAGGTTTTTTATCGCTTGGGTGAATGCTACTATCAAGTGCGACACTTGACGACAGTATAAATTCACAGGCAATAAAAATAAATTCACCGGCAATTAAAAAGCAGGGCTGCCTTTTGGCAGCCCTGCGGGTCAGTGCTATCCGGTACCGTCGGCTTATGCCTGTTCTTCGGCTGCCGGAGCGGTTGTTTCGGTAATGGTCGCCACCCCACCGGTGATCGTCACGGTATAGTTCTTCTCGTCGCTGGTTTTCAGCGTATACACGCCGTTCTCCGCGTCGTAGTTGCATTCCGTAATGAGCAGGATGGTGCTGGTTTCCTTCCCGTCCTTTTCCGTCGTGACGGACATGAGCAGGATTGTGTTATCGGGGAGAACGTCCACGAAGCCCTTGCCGTCCGCCGTGTACGCGGTGGTCGCCTCAATGACCGTCACCGTCGCGCTCTCAAAGAGCGGTAACGGCTTGTTCTTTTCTTCCGTCGTCTCACCGGACGTGGTCCCACCGGACGTGGTCCCACCGGACGTGGTCTCACCGGACGTGGTCTCACCGCCCTCTTTCCCGGTGCCCTCTTCCAGGCTGCCGGAAGACTTCTCGACGAGCGTCAGCTGATAGTAGTAGGTCTTGGCCCCTTCACCCTCGCCTCTGACGATGTAGTAGATTTTCCCGTTGTTCATGATGATGTTCGAGGCGGGGACCTCCGCACCGTCCTTCGTAAGACCGAAGGAGTAGTAAGAGCCTACGGGATACCCGATATCGGACGCGATCACACGGTTAACGGTCACGACATATCCGTCGTTTGCCGGCACTGTCTCCTCGCGGAGCAATGCATAGATGCTGTACCCGTTCGTTTTGAATGCCGACATCGTTCTGGCCATGAATATCATCGTGTACCGGTACCCGTCTCCACCCGTGAAGGAGGCCCGATAAACGCCGGAGGCAAGCGGTACGACCTCTGTCTTTTCCAGTTTTTCAATCAGCGTCCCGTCGCTGAGCAGGAGACTTGCAGACTCACCGAAGGTGGCGTTCATATACCGCTCTTCGACCGAGCCGTCCTGCTTGTAGACGGTGCAGACCGTAATGGTACCGTAGGTGTTCTTTAACTGGCTCGCGTACTTCGACCCCATCATCGAATAGATGTAGTAGAGATAGTAGAGGTAGGTGTACGAGGGCATCACGTTGATGTTGGAGAGCCCGGTAACTTCATAGGTGCTCTTGTTCGCGGTCCCGACACCGTCACCCTCGTAGTGAATGGTGATGTCAAAGCGGAAGTTGTACACCATGAAGTACATTTTGGAAACACCGTCTACGGTCTCTCTGACCACAGTGCAGTCATAGGTATCGTTGCCGATCGTGACCGTGCCGCTGACCGAGAAGTTCTGCCCGCCGGTCGGGGCAAAGGTCAGAGTGAGCGTCGGCAGGATGTTATCCTTATCCACCTGCACCGGGTAGTAGTCCTTGGTCGCATCCGCACGGACAAAGTTGATGGCAAAGCCGTCGTTCTTATAGTAGGTATGGTTGCCGTAGGACTTGACGTCGCTCATCTCGCCGAAACTATCATCCTTCACATAACCGTAGCGGTTCTTGTCGGTAGCGTTCTCGTCGAGGTAATACAGCGTCACGATGTCGTTTTCGTCGACCGTGTAGTAATATTTGACACTGTTGTTGAAGATGGCAAAGCCGTACTGCGTGAACAGGAGCGAGTCCAGTTCGGTCGTGTAGTACGCGACTGCCTCGTATTCCTGAGGTGTTGCCGTCCCGCGTTCGGTGTCGTAGACGTAGATATATGCCTGCGTGCCGCTCGTGTTGGCATAATAGAGCAGATGCTCGGTGATGAGTGAGTAGGTACCCGTCTCCACTGCACCGTTCGTGAGATACTTGGTGGCGGAGCCGTCACCGTTCAGGCGCAGGACGGACCAGTCTTTTTCGTTGACATACGCGTAAACGACTTCCTCGTGCACGGTGTGGAGAGCATTCAGCGTGTTGCTGCCGCTCGTCACGGTACCGAACTTCACGGTGATCGTGTGCTCTGCGGCACCGTTCCGGTAGGTGATCGTCGCTCTGTCGCCGTTCACCGTATAGGTGGCGGCGGCGTCGACTGCCTCCCGCACGTAATCTTCTCCGTCTTTCACCATACGGAAGATGGTCACGTGACCGAGACCGTCGAACTCTGCATACAACCCGTCAAAGACCTGGTTGTCGATCATGACGTAGACCCTGCCGTATTCACTACCGCGCAGTGCACAGGTATCGCCCGCGAGGAGGAAGCAGAGGGTCCCCTTGGAAGCGGACAGTTGCACCTCGTCTCCGTTCTTCTGGTACATACCCATGTACGACTCATGCCCCTCTCCGTCGGAGTAGGTCGCCGCGAGGCCGAAGCCGTCCAGTTTCAGCACACCGTCTTTGGTGTTGGTGGAGCGGAAAGTGCCGGCATACGCCGCGTCATAGCGGAAGAAGTATCTGCCGGTCGAGATGTCACGCGTGATGTACTCGAATGAGTAGAGCGGCGTGTCGGTCCCCTCTTCCGTCAGGTCGGAGGCGAAGGAATAGATCGGGAAACCGGTGAGCGAGGTCCTGCCCGTCTTGGTCTGCGTCCCGTGGTATGCGGTCGTGGTCTTGTTCTCACCGTCCGTGGTGATGACATAGTAGAAGTAACCCTTTACCGGGTCCTCGACGAGGTACCCCTCCTGAGACACCTTACCGTCCTTGCCGACCTCATAGTAAGCCGTGGCGGTCTTGTCCGCGACCGTAAAGGTCTTTGCATCGGTATCAAGCGTAAAGTAGCGGTTGCGGTCGGCGAACGATACCACCGCCACATTCCCGCTCCGCTTGTAAACGCCCAGTTCGGCCTTTTTTCCCTTGATGCGGTAAACGGCAAAGCCGGATACCAGCGTCAGTTCGCTCCCGTCCGCACCGGTGTACTTCTCGGTGTTGTCCACCGTCTCCACGCCGTCGTTGTAGTTGAACCAGAAGTGGACACTGTACTGCGTAAGGTCGGAGTTCAGCATCAGGGCGCAGGACTTCACTTTGGAGAAGTCTACCGGCTCTGTAAATACGGGGCTGACGTCGGCGGGTACCGTAAAGGTCTCGGTGACCGTCAGGAGGTAGAGTCCGGTCGTTGCGTCGTAGGTCAGCGTGCCCGCGGCGATCTTGTGATACTGCTTTTCTTTGTTGCGGCCGTACACGGTGACCGTCGAACGGTCTGCCGTCTCGAACACGAAGAGCGGTGCATAATAGGTGCCTTCGGCATCCTTATAGTAATACTCTGCGTAGTACGCCGAGAGTCTGTCGACGACCGTAACCTTGGTCGAAGTCGTGCCGCTCTCCGGTTTGTCAGGGTCGACCAGCACGTCCTGCGTCTTGACCGTGAGCATGAACTTGTAGGTCACACCGTTCTCGGTGAAGGTCAGGATCGTCCCGCCGAAGGCGGAGGTCGCCGTGGTGAAGAAACCGCTGTGTGCGACACCGTCCGTCCCCGTATAGGTGGCGGTCCGGATGCCGTCCAGTCGCAGCGTCGAGCCGTCCGTGAGCGTATAGGTAACGTCCATCGCGGCGTTGTAAATCATGTAGCCCAGTTTACCGTTCAACTCCATGAGGCGGAGTACCCCGGCAACCTTCCCCTGCGAGATCAGGGTGATGGTGCGTGCCTCGGCGTCGTACGTATAATAGATGCTGGTTATACCGGCGGACGGCGAGTTGTAGGCGGCGATCCCAAAGCCGTTCAGCGTCAGGTCACCGACCGGATTGTCGTTTGCGTCGGTAGAGACGACGATCGTGTCGTTGTCGATGACGAAACAGTAGATTCTGCCGAGGGCGACTTCCTCCTCGTTCCGCACCTGGAACGCCGTCCGTCTCTCGCCGTTGACCTTGACGGTCCCGACGGCGATGGTCAGCGTCTTACCGGCGAGCGGGCCGGAGGTAAAGGTCACGACGTAGTTCCCTTCGTCGTCAAAGACGTAGGTACCCGTGGATGCGACGGCAATGCCGTCTGCACTCTCCTTCTGGGAGTAGGTCACACCGTTTGCGTCGTCGAAGGCAAGATTGATGAGTTCGTTGAGCCCCTTGCCTGCGCCCATCTCGTAGAGCGTCGCGTTGAAATCGGCGCGCTTACGGTTCCTGAACAGGAACGTGGTACCGTCGGCGTTCAGTTGTGCAATCGGGAAATCGGCGGGGACGTTGTTGAAGGCGATGGTCGAGTTCCGGATCCTGCCCTTGAAGTAACGACCGCCGCGGCAAAGGTAGACGACACCTGCCTCTCCCTCTGCAACGTATATCATATCCGCGCCGCCGAAGAGGTCGGTGTAACCGCGGCTCCACACGGCGTAGAGCGTCACGTTCTCCTCGGGGGTGATCTTCTCGACCTCGGGTGCATCGGCGTTAGCCAGGGCAGCATCCATGACGTGAGAATAGTACACCATCTTACCGCCCGGCGTGAGCGACCAGCCTTCCAGGTAGTAGCCCTCCTTCGTATAGGTGACAAAGGGCAGTTCCGTCTCCACACCGTAGTACACGTTCGCGGACGTTCTCTGATTTTGGGAGCCGTCCGGGTAGTTGGAGGCGAACGTCAGCGTGCGACCCTCGCGGTCAAAATAGAGGCGGAACGCGTTTTTCGTCGCGTCGTCCCCGAGCACGAGCTGTGTGACGCTATCGGGCTTGGTCACGGCCGTGAAACCGGTAAAGGTACGTTTTTCCGTCACGGCGTCGCCGATATAACCGTATTCCGTGATGAGATCCGCCTCGCGGTCGTAGCCGTCCCGCGTGGTGTTCTGCTTGAACACTTCGATCGTGTACTTGATCTTGTACTTCGCGACGAGCGTGATGTCTTCATTGCCCATCACGGCATCGGCGGCGAGGGGCTCACCGTCGAGGAGCCACATGCCGAAAAGGCAGTCCGCCTTTTCGGGTACCAGTGCCGCGATCTTCTCGAAGATGACGTCCCCGGCGGTGAGCGACACCTTTGTCTGTGCGAGGGTGCCGCCGGCAGGATCCAGCGTCAACTCATAGAGTTTGTTCCACTTGGCATAAACGGTCATATCCGTCTCCGTCGTAACGGAGGTAATACGCTCGCCGGTGCCGTTCTTGTCCCCGTACCAGCCGCCGAAGACGTAACCGTCACGCGTCGGCTCCGCGGGAGTGTAGGGTTTCCCCTTCGCAATCTGCGCGACGGTACTCGTCCCGTCGTCGATCACCATAGTGAGCGATACCGTATCGGTTGCGGGGCCATCCTTCTTGTCACAGGCGACAAGGAGACCGAGCAGCAGTACGAGTACGCTGACCAGCAGGAGCAAATGTGTCTTTTTCATCTTTTCTTTTTTCCTAACAAATAGTCACATGACCGGATATGCCGGCCATGCGGAATAACGGGTTAATCGATGGGGGTCCACTGCGCCGTGAGTGTCGTTCCCTCCGCCTGTGCGGAGAGTTCTTCGGTCGTCACCGTGGTGCCGTCCGGGCGCAACCAGCCGCTGAATGTGTAGCCGGGGCGCGTGGGGGAGGCGATCGGGGCGATAACCTCCGACAGTCTCCTGTCGTTGAGGACCGTCACGCCCGACACGGTCACCGACACAACGTAACCGCCCTCGTCGGCGAGGTCCGCGTGCAGGACGACCGGACGGTTGGAGGAATTCCAACGCATATTCCAGTCGCTCATGTCCGTTCCGTCCTCCACGTAGAAGGTAGCGTTGTAGCAACCGTAGAACGCGTTACCGCCGATTACGGCGACCCCTTTCGGGATGTTCAGTGTCCGCAAGCCGGCGAGCCCCTTGAATGCGTACTTGCCGATGTTCGTGAGCGTCCCCGGCAGTTGCAGTTCCGTCACGTTTCCGAGACCGTAGAAAGCAAAGTCTCCGATGGTCTCCACGGCTGTGCCGAGCCGCAGGGTCGTGATGGCGGTGCACTGATAGAAGGCACTGCCGCCGATCGTCCGCATCGTGTCGGGCAGATCCAGCGATTGCAGGCCCGTACACTTATAGAAGGCATAACTACCGATGCTCTCGACACGGTTGCCCAGCGTCACCGTTCGGAGACCCGGGCAGAACGCGAATGCGAGGTTGGGGATTTCCAGCACGGTATCCGGCAGGGTGATGGATTCCAGGGTCGAGCAGCGATAGAAGGCAGCGTTGCCGATGCTCGCGACCTTGTCGCCGAGGAGGATTTCCCGCAGACTGATGCAGCCGAAGAAGGCGGCATTGCCGATGGCGAGCCCCTCGGAACTTTCATCCAGCATCATATCGGAGAAGTCCAGTTTCGTCAGCGATTCGCACTTATAGAACGCCGATTGCCCGATGGTTTCGAGGCAGTAAGGCAGGGTCACCTGCCCGAGCCCCGTGCAATTGTAAAACGTAAAACTTTTCAGTTCGGTGAGGTACTCGTTCAACGTGACCGAGAAAAGGTCGGTACAGTTATAGAAGGCGCCCTCGCCGATATAGCGGTACCCGCTCAGATTGGCGAGTGAGCGGAGCGTCGTGCAATCCTTGAATGCGTAGTCGGCGATCCCCGCCACGTTTCCCGGCTTGTTTTCAGAGAGTGTCACCTCTCCGAGATTGGTATCTTTCTTATAACCGACGACCCAGTTGCCCGCATAGATGACGTTGTTTTCGTCGGGCGTTTTCCAGAGCCGCGTTTCGGCGAACGCCTGGAAGCCGATGCGCGTGACGGTCTTCGGCACGATGGAGCGCAGGGAGTTGTTCGCGAGTTTCGTACAACCGTAGAAAACGTAGGCGTCGATCTCCTGCAATCCGTCGTTCAACACCAGTTTGGTGAGTTCCTCACACAGGTTGAAGGCGGACATCTGAATACGCAAAAGCCCGTTACCGGCGCGGAATTCCGCCAATTTGGAACATTGCTGGAAGGCGACCATACCCACCGTCTGCACGGATGCGGGCAGCGTCACGGATTCGAGTTTGGACGCCCGACGGAAGCAGGCATCGGCGATGCCGACCGTGTCGCTGCGGAATCCCGTGGCATCGATCTTGGTATAGGCATCCAGATTTTTCACGGCGACCAGCCAACGCCCGGCGTAGACGAAATCCATGGCGGCGGCATAGAGTGCCGTCCCGTTGAACACCTTGGCACCGACGTGCGTCACACTGTCGGGGATGGACACGTCGGTAAGTGCCCTGCAATCGTAAAAGCAACTGTCGTCGATGTCGATGACGCCATCGGGGATCACGACACCGTTCAAAAGAATGTCTTTATAAAAGCAATGGTTACCGATCTTTTGCAGTGCGCTCCCTTCGGCGAAGGTCACCGAGGTGAGTTTTGCATTGTCACTGAACGCATATTCGCCGAGCGACGTGACCCCGCGTCCGACGGTGACTCCGGTGAGTTCTGTCATGGCGGAATAGGCATACGGTCCGATACGCACCGTGGCGTCGGGGACCCGCACCTCCGTCAGGGCGGCACCGGCAAAAGCAGACTCGCCGATGGTTCTGATACCGTCGTGGAGTGTGATCGCCGAGAGTGCCCGACAATAGGTAAAGCAGAAGTCCGGGATGGCGGAGACCCGCTCGGGGACATTCACCGTTGCGAGTGCGCGACAGCCCTGGAAAGCGGAGACCCCGATGGAGGTCACGCTGTCGGGCAGCGTCACGGAGACGAGTTTGGAGCAGTTGTAGAACGCGCTCGCACCGATGGTACGCACCCCGTCTTCAATGACCACGCTCTCAACGTCACGGTTGCCCTTGAAGGCATTGTCCGCGATGGCGGTCACGGGTTTGCCGCGGTAGGTACCCTCAATGCGGACGTCACCGCCCGCAGTCCCTGCGCGGAGGATCCGATACTCGGAATTGGCGTTATAGAGTTCGTAGATACAGCCGGACTCATAGTCGCGGTGGAAGGCGAGCGTACCGGACCACGGCGAGACCTGGTCGTTGTCGGCACCGCCCGTTGCCATCACGCGGATTTCGTAGTCACCGACGTCGAGTCCGGAGAGTTTGTATTTGGTCTTCTCCGTCGTGTTCGTAACGGTCTCTCCGCTGCCCAGATTCTTCACCTCTACGGTGTAAGACCTCGCGAAGTCCACGGCGTTCCAGGAGAGTTCATTCTCCGCATCGACCGCGAGCCCCGCGGGGGCGTTGAGCCCGTCGCCGCAGGAGGTCAGCACAAGGAGGAAAACGAGCAGTGTCAGGGTCGTCAGGAACAAGATTTTCATTCGTTTCATTGCTCCGATCCCCCTTTCTTGCGATGTGCCTTTTGCCTGTGCTCGCGCACGAGTTCATGCGGCCATTTGAACTTGAATTTCCGAACGGCAACATCTGCGAGGAACAGGACAAGTGCCAGGATCATGAACACATATCTCGGGTCAAAGGTCTTCTGTACTGCCGTCACAAAGTTGGCGAAGATTTCTTTTGGCTCGTCGTTGTCCTCGATGACGGCCCCGTTGCCGCCCTCTGCCAGTCCGGTGAGGAACGCCGCGAGTTCCCGGTCCGTCGGGGTGCCGGCGATGTCGTACTCCCCGGAGTACGAGAACGCGCAGTAGGTCTTGCTTTCGGCGAGGACATTGCCCGCCGCATCCACCTTCTGCAAGGCGATTTCATACACGCCGGGGGTCTTGATGACGAAACCGCAACGGCTGTAATGGTTGGTCGCGCCGAGGGCGGAGGTAACGTAACAGTCGAGGGCCGTCAGGCGCGTCCCCTCCGGTGCCGCCGTCACCGTATCGAGCGACAGGGGCTGCCCCGTCGCGTCTGCCATGTTCTTTAAGTAGCCGACGATACGTTCCCCGTCGTCGAGCGACGAAAAGATACTGAGTTGATTCGTGTAGTTATCCCGCGTCAGTTGCATGGAGATCTTTTCCCTCACGGATTCAAGCGGCATGGTTGCGGTCACCGCATTGCGGATGAACTGCCTGCCGGAGCCGTTGTTCTGTTCCGTCACGGAGAGAAAATCCGAAGACCACGTACCGTTCAGGTCACACATGAAACTACCGACGTTACCTTTTCCGTACCGCCACTGGGCATACAGCGGAACACCGTAGTTACTCACAAGCACCAGGTCGGCACCGTCCTTCACCTTCACACCGAAGAAACCGTCAATGGTCACGGTCATTTTCGAAGTCTTTTTGCCGTCTACCGTGGCGAGTTCAATGCCGTTCAGGAGCGGCGAGAAGGTGTCGTTCGCAATCACGTCGTATTTGAGCGGATTGCCGTCCTTGTCCTTGTAGTTGACCTCATCCACCTTGGCGGCATGGAGGTCCTCCTGCATGGAGTCGGTGATGCCGCCCCCCTCCGCACTGGTGTACAGTTTACCGCCGCCGAGGGTGCACGCCTCCTGCATCTGCTTGGCGGCGTCGGAGCCCTTCTCCACGCCGATGCCGACGACGGAATAAGTAATACCGTTACTGTTATGGAATTGCCGGATATAATCGTGGTATTCATCCTTCTGGTCCTCGGGCACAAGACCGTCCGTCACGATAATGACGTGGCGCACCGCCACGTCCATGGAAAGGAGTGCGCGGCTCGCGGTCTCGATCGGCCCCGGGAAAACGGTGCCGCCCGTAGGTCCGAGTTCGAGCGTTTCGACGATCGCCCGATCGATCTTGGCGGTTTCGGAACGCGGTGTCAGCCCGAGCCGGATCTCATAATCGGTGTCCAGGGTCATAAGGCCGAAATAGTCTCTCTCGGTCAGTTTGTCAAGGCACCCTCTCGCGCCTGCGAGTGCAAGTTCGTAATAGGTGTTGCCCTTGTCGTCCTTTGCGCCCATGGAGCCGGAGCGGTCCACGATCACGATGAGTGCCGTAGGGGGGGTGTAGTCGATGGCCTGCACCGGCATGATCTCTTGGAGGACCTTGCCGAATTTCCCCATGTCTTCACGGTTGTAGGCGTGGGCGACGTACTTGTCGTCTTCCCCGTTCTCGCCGGGCACCACGTCGGCACCGCCGACGGTGAAGAGACCGCCGCCGTACGTGCCGACGTAGTCGCGGAGGAGTTCCTGGAAACCTTCCGGCATCTCCGCCGCCTTGACGTTATTGAGGATAATCTGGTCGTACACACGCATCTCGTCCATCGTCCGCGGCACGGTGTTATCGGTCGTGATATTCTTGACCGTGACGTCAAACGGATCGTCCCCCTCCGAGAGGAGTGCTTTCAACGCCTCAGACTCCCCGTCCTTGTGTTCGAGGATGAGGACCTTGTCGAAGTGTTCCAGATTAAGATACGAGTAATAAACGTTGTTCTCGGTCAGCATATCCCGTCCGCCCGCATCGGCACCGTCGCCGCCGGACGTCCCCTTCCCGGACAGGAGCCGGAAGGAGAGGGAGTGCAGACCCGCACCGGTGAACGTGTACTGAAAAGTCACGTTCTGCGTACCAGCACCGACGGACACATCCTGCGTTTCTATGAGCGTACCGTTGTCGTAAAACTCCACCGTGGCAGTGCCCGCAGTGCTTGCGTGCAAGGTCACGCCGATCGGGCAGTTCGTGCCCGGGGTCACGTGGTAGTCCGGCAGGACGGCACCCACCAGCTGCATATTCACGCCGCCGAAGGAGGAGGGCACGTTGGCGACGTCCACACCGATGCCCTTTGCACTGACGCTGCGGATGACGTTCATCGCCGCCTCGTCCGTCTCTTTCCCGTCCGTGACGAGCACGATGCGCGCCGTCTCCGGGTGCGTAAAGAGGGTGGAGGTGTAAGTCAGCGCGGCGGCGATGTCCGTCGCCGTGGTGTCCGGCCGTTCTGCCGACCGGTAACGGTTCATCATCTTTTCCACCGAGATCTTATCCGTCATTTCCACGGCATAGACCTGGTCGTAACCGAAAGTGACGATACCGATACTGTAACCGTCATACTGCCCCCGACGGAGGACCGTCCTGACGAATTCGTCTCGCGCGGCACTTGCCTGTTCCTCGGTGTCCGAGGCATCCACCAGAAGGATGATCTGGTTTTCCTTGTTGGGAATCTCGTAAGTAAAGAAGGTGCCCGCCATGGTCAGCACCGCGAGTGCAAACACGATGAGGTGCAGGACGATGGAGGTCACGCGGTTCCTGTTCTTCCGATACTTTTTGGAGAGGCGGAAATACAGGAGTGCCGTCAGCCCGAGGCCGAGCAGGAAGACAAGGAGGAGAAGCGGGTATGAAAAATGAATTCTGAAATGTACCATTGTTCCGCCTCCTTACAAACTGCTTTCTCTGTGCTGCAAATACCATTCCAGTGTCAGCAGCGCAACCAAAGCACAGGCGATATACAGCAGTACGTCACTGTAATAATCGCTCTCGTCCACCTCGTAGTACGGGCTCCTGAGAGCATCTTTCTCGGCAAAAATGTTACTCTCCGCGCGCGGCATCCGAACGTAAATGGTCTCGACCACTTCCTTGCCGGAATAGGTCGTCTGCCGGACGGTGTAGGCACCGGGTGTATCCAGCCGCAAACTCGCGGGGAACGACGTGAAGGTCAACCGGTCATCACCCTCGCCGACCGTGAGGGATTCTCCCCGGCAGTTGAGCGAAACAGACTCTCCGGTCTCGAATGCATTGGAGTCCACCGTGGACGGGAAGAAATACCCGAACATGTTATACATCAGAATCGGGAAATCCACGAGCAGCGGCAGATTGGAATAATGCAACGAGAAACTCATGATCGCCACCCGCGCGTCCTTGTCGTTCCGGACGAGCAGCAACGGGTCGTCGGCGTAAGAAAGCAGCACCGTATAGGCGGAATCGGCGGTGATCTTGTTATAACGACTGACGGAAATATCGGTCGCATTCACGTTTTCGAGCACGGGACTCGCGTTCTGCTCGGCAAGATAAACGCTGTTCTTGCTGTCAACGATGTTTCTCACCTGGAAACCGGCATTTTCGGGTGCTTCCAGCGGATCGGCGAGGAGCACAACGCCGTCTGTCGGCATTTGCGTCGGCATGGTATGTTCGAAAATGTAGAAATCGAAACCGCTCGTCTCGTACGGATTGCCCCTCTTGACCTGCGTAATCTCAATATTCCAGCGGTCCGCATAGTTCTTTTTGACGGCGGCAAGCACCTGCTGGAAGAAGACGTTGGGGCCGAGCGGCTGACCCGTCATAGGGTCGGTGCCGTTGCTGTAATACTGAATTCTGACCGTCTCTTTTTGCCCGCCGTAAATGCTGAACACATTATCCTCGCGGAGCGAATCCCGCTCGTCGATGCTGACGATAACGGACTGGTAGGAATAGACGCGGTCCTCCTCGGCGATATTCACGAAAACCGTGTTATCGTCGAGCGAGTCGTAAAACGCCTGTTCCTGATCCCGGGGCACGTACTTGAAGAGGACGGTGTACACGCCGTCGTTGGCGCAGTGCACGGTCGCGGAAAACCGTCGATCCTGCCCGCCCTCGGCCTCTGTACGGTTGACACCGTTGACGGCGAGGTCCACGGTCAGATCCGTGTCTTTTCCGTAACTGGCCACTTCCACGCGGAAAGTATAATAGTTGTCCTCGTAGACGGCGGTGGCGTCGAGGATAGCGGCATTCCACTCCTCCCGGTCGGCAACGTTCACAAGACTGATGTTGTCGGAGAGGTCCGCATACGTTTCATCCGTGTAAAGATAGATGTGCGCTGCCGGATTGGAGGAGAGGATACGGTCACTCATGGTCACGGCGGCTCTCATGTCCGCCGCCGTGTAGGTACAGCCGTCTGCCCCGTTGTCCAGGAGGGCACGGATGCTACCGATCGTCTTTTCCCGGGTCTCCGCACCCGCCCGCTCTGCAAGGTAGGTGTTTTCTTTCCCGGCGAGGATGACGGAAACGATACCGTCCTGATCAAAAATCTGTTCTGCCTGCTGCGCGGCGGCATTCACCGCGCGTTCATACCGCGTCTTATCCCCGTCTCCCGTCCGCATACTGGCGGAGGCGTCGATGACGAGGACGGCCTCGGGCCGGTCTTCCTGCTCTTTCAGGACCCGGACAGGCTTGGAGAGGATCATGGCGATGGAGGCGATGATGAGCACCTGGCACGCAACGAGCAGGATGTTACGCAGGCGGCTGATCGGGATTTTGCGTTTTTTGAATTGAAGACTCAATTTCCAGATGTAGGTACTGGAAATCAACTTTTGCTGGAAATTCGGCTTAATGATGTAAATCAGGAGAAGAACGAGAATTCCGACAAGAGCGAGGAGTCCGAGTGGTAGGAGTAATCTCACGATACGGTACCTCGTTTCAAAAGCTCGGAGAAGAGCTGCCGCTCAATCGGCTTTTCGCAGTTGAGGGCAATGAACCCCGCACCGCGCTTTTTGCAGAAATTGCCAATGTCATCGTAGAAAGCGGTGACGGCCTCACGGAATGCCTGCTGCATGGATTTGTTGATGCGGAGTTTCATGTTGCGGGCGTCTGCCATGTCCACGGACTCCGCGTCGATCAGGTTGATCCTGTCCGTATAGGTAGGGTCGAGTTCATCCGGGGAATAGACCTGCATGAGCAGGATCTGTTTCTTTTTGTAAACCAGGTAATCGACGCCTTTTTTCCAGTCGTCGTTTGAGAAGAAGTCGGAGATAATCACCGTCAGCCCGTCACCCGTCCCGGTATTCGGATTGGAGATGATGGCGCGGGAAATCTCCGCTTCACCGTCGAATTCGATCCGATCGAGCGTCTTCATCGCACGGAAGAATGCGGTCTTCCCGACGATGGTGCCGAAAGGATTTTCCGCCTTGCCCCCCCGAATCAGATGGTACGATACCTTGTCCATATTGTGGATGGCGAGGTATCCCATGGCGGCGGCGGCGGCAATGGCGTACGCGCCCTTGTCCGGATTGACCTTCCCCATGGAGCCCGAGCAGTCGATGAAGATCTGCACGTGCATTTGTCTTTCATCGGTGAACAGTTTGATAAAGTACTTCTCAAAACGGCTGTATAGATTCCAGTCGATGCGGCGGATATCGTCTCCCAGCATATACTCGCGGTAATCGGCGAATTCCACGGTCTGCCCGTAGGTGTTGACCAGGTGCTTGCCGCCGAAGTAGCCGCCGAGATCCTTACGCAGGTTAAACGCAAGTGCCTCCAAACGACTGAAAAACGCGTCGTTCAAATAAGAAGCTTTCATTAGTCTTTACTGTTGTCTCCCACAGCGGCATTCCACACGCCGGCATCCAGATGCACCTTGCATCTCTTTGCGACTTCTTCCACGATCATACGGATGACCGTGTCGGGGGCGACGCGTTCGGCGATCGCCTCGAAGTTCATCTTCATACGGTGGCGCAGCACGGGGAAAGCCAGCGACGCGACGTCCGAGTAGGACACGTTGTATCTGCCGTTCATGAGTGCCAGCACTTTAGCGGCGGAGATGAGTGCCTGACCGCCACGCGGGGAGGAGCCGAGCCGGATATAGTTCTTCGCCGCCTCCGATGCGTGCACGCTGTCGGGCTGGGTCGCGGAAATGATCATCATGGCGAAGTCCAGTACCTCGTCCGCGACGGGGATCTGATTGGCGGTCTCGCGCATTTCGAGCAGCTGCTCTGCGTTGCAGGCGGCGTTCGCGGTCTCGCCCATGGTCTTCTGCGTCATGGTGACGATGCCCTTCAAATCTTCGAGCGAGGGGTTATCGACCACCAGTTTGAACATGAAACGGTCCATCTGTGCCTCCGGCAGCGGATAGGTACCGTCCTGCTCCACGGGGTTCTGCGTCGCGAGGACGAAGAACGGTTCTTTCATCCGGCGGGAGACGCCCATGACGGTCACGGTGTGCTCCTGCATGGCTTCCAGCAGGGCCGACTGCGTTTTCGGCGTCGCACGGTTGATTTCGTCTGCGAGAATCAGGTTGGCGAAGATCGGACCGGGCTCAAAGCGGAAGGTGGAGTTACCGTTTTCATCCTTGGTGATGATGTTGGTACCCGTAACGTCCGCCGGCATCAGGTCGGGGGTGAACTGAATACGGGAAAAAGGAAGATCGAATACGCGGCTGAGCGTTCTGACAAGCCTTGTCTTACCCACCCCGGGTACCCCTTCCAGCAGGATGTTGCCCCCTGCAATCAGGGCGATGATCGTGTTCCGCACGACCTCTTCCTGCCCTATCATATCCTTGTGGGTCTCTTCAAAGATGTGCGTGCAAAGCTCGCTGAAATGCTGAATGCTCTCTTCTGTAACCATTTTGAAATCCTTTTCCCTGAAAAATTAACTCGTTCGTTGTGTTGATTATTTGGCGATATTGTTGAAGTAGTCGCTGATGGTGTCCGACTGTCCGCCGGACAGGTTGGTGTTGCCGCTCGTGGCGTTTTGTGCCTCGGAGAGGCTGTTGCTGTATTCGTTGCCGTAGAAGGTCTTGCCGTCGATGACCTGGTTGCCGGGCAAGGAAGATCCGCCCGCACCGGCACCGTCGCCGTCACCGTCACCATCTCCGTCTCCGTCACCGTCTCCGTCACCGTCGGAGGGGTCACCCGGTTTCGACGGTGCCTTGTCCTCGTCCCACGGCCGTTTGTCACCGGAGCCGTTCGAGTCCTGGTCCTGCGAGGGGTCCCCGTCCTCAAAATCGTTTGCGTCGGCGGGCTCGAAGATTGCCATGACCTTAAAGCCGTTCTGCACGTCCGCGTCGGCACGGAAAGCGTCTTCCACACCGTCCGTCCAGCCGACGAAGATGTATCCGTCATCCGCGATGGCCTGCATGGGCTCACCGGCCGAACCGGCGGCGACCTGCTGTCTGACGATACCGAGTTTGCGGTCCTCTTCTTTCTGCTCGGGTCCGCCGACGACGACACCGCCCACGTTGTCCATGACACCGTACACGATCTCGTAGTACACGGTCTCCGACTTCGTTTTCGAGTCCGAAATGTATTGGAGGAGCGATTCGTCGACCAAAGCGTCAGCGGTCGTCGCAGTCGCGCTGACCGCGGCGGTCGTCGCGCAGATCACGATGAGCGGCACGGAAACCGCAAGTTTGATCAGCGAGGCGTTAACCTTTTTGAGTGCCGCGATGGTGTCTTCCCGCTGGCGGCGCGCCATGAAACTTTCGTCCCCCTCCAACTGTGCCATGGTCAGCACTCTCTCTTCGAGCCCGAGCATATCCACGCGGGACGCTACCTGACGCAGGGAGTTTTTAAATTTGCCGAAGTAAAAGAGTGGGGTCGCGGCGGCGACACCGACGGCGAAAACAACGGGGCCGATCCAGTACATCTTGATGCCGAATACCAGGCTCAGGACCGTATAAAGAATATCCAGCGCAAACCCGACGATAAGACCGCAGAGTGCGGACTTGACCCATCCTTCCGTTGCCAGGCGGGAGCGGTATTGTGCCAGCAGTTTTTCTGCCTCGGACACGGGCTTATCGCTGTGTTTCTGTGTGCTCATCATAACCTCCTGTTTGGTTTCGGCAGGTTGCCGCCGCACCGATGGCGGGTGTCACGGCTCCCCCGACAGTTCCCCAAAAATATATATAATATAATATAGCACTTTGGTATAGGCTTGTAAAGGACTTTTTGTCAACTTTATCCGAGGGTTTGCAATTCTTTTACAAATTGCATGCCCGTTTTTCTATCTTATGCCGAAAATCGCGGGTCGGCAAATCGAAAAATGCACCCCGCGGGGTGCCGCGATGCAAAAAACCGTGAAAACTCCCTCCCCGTCGGGGGGCGTCATCTGCCGCGCCGTGCGCGACGGCCCCCGAAAAAACGCATGGGGGCTGCACCGGGATATAACGGCTCCCGAAAAAGCACATCGGAGGTGACGCCCGTCCGTCGCGCCGTCGTGCTCCCCTGCCCCGCCCGCACGGACGAACAAAACGCCCCCCGCCAAAATGATTGGCGGGGGGCGGAAGACCGATGGTTTCGGTCTTCTTTCGGTTACAGTGGCGTTATTCCGTTACGCCGGGGGTTGCGGGTGTCGTTGTCTTGCCGTAGTCCCAGACAATGGTAGCCTGGCAGTTGCCGTCCCAGCCGCTGCGCAGAGCATGATGCCATGTAGCGGCTGCCGCCTTCGATGCCTTGAAGCGGATGGTCTGTTCCGCGGTCCAATCGCCGAATGCCAGCGAACGGATAGCCGTCACGTTCTCGGGAATTTCAATCACGGAGAGAGAGGTACATCCGTTGAATGCCTTGTTGTCGATGGTCGTAAGCGTATCGGGCAGGGTCACGGATTTCAGAGAGATACAGCCGGCAAAGGTCCAACTGTTCAACTGAACGAATCCCTCTTCAAACACTGCCGTTTCGAGTGCCAGGCAGTTCTCGAACATGGAGGTCGCGCCCACGGTGATGGAGCCGGGGACCGTGATGCTCGTGAGGCCGGAGCCCTTGAACGCCGTCGAACCGACGCTCGTCACGGTTTCGGGAATGACCAGGGAGGTCAGGCTCGTGCAGTTCAGGAACGCGGAGGTCGGAATCGCCTTGACAGACCCGCCGAGAGACACTCTCGCAAGGCTCGCGCAACCGTTAAAGATGCTCGTGCCGAGCGCGAGGTCGCCCTCCACGGTAGGCAACGTGATCATAAGCAGGCCGGAGTCGCTGAACGCCGTATCACCGATGTCGGTCAACTTCGAGCCCTTTGCGAAGGTGACGGTCGCGAGTGCTGTGCAGCCCTTGAACGCACTTTTACCGATGGTCTCGACGGACGCGGGGATTTCGATGGAGGTCAGAGCCGCGTTCAGGAATGCTTCCTTACCGATCGAGGTCAGCGCGGCTTTGTCGCCGAAGGTCACCGTTGCAAGTGCCGTGCAGTCCTTGAAGGCACTTTCACCGATATCTGCCTGCGCCCCTGCCGGGAAGGCAAAGTTTGCAAGCGCGGTGCAACCGTTGAAAGCACTGGTACCGATGGTGGTAACCGAAGCGGGGATGGTGACACTGGTGAGTGCCGTACAGCCCTTGAATGCCGAGCTGTTGATGTACTCGACACCATCCGAGAGGATGACCGTCGTCAGTGCCGTGCAGTTCTGGAACGTATAGCCTGCACCCGTCGAGGAGGTCTCGTCGGAACTGTAAAGTGCTTTCAGCGTGCCGGGGATCGTGATGCTCGTGAGGCCGGAGCCCGAGAAGACATACGCACCCATCGACTTCACGGTCGTGGGGATCGTGAAACTCGTCAGCGACGTGCAGTCGCGGAACGCGGAGCTGTTCAGTTCGGTAATGGCACCGAGGAAAGTGACGGAAGTCAGTTTTTCGCAACCGTAGAAAGTCCAGGACGCCTCATAAGGCCGATAAAGGTTGGTCACACCCGCAGGGAGTGTGATGGCCGTCAGCCCGCTGCCGGCAAACGCGTACTCGCCGAGCGTCGTGAGTTGCGAGCCATCTGCGAAGGTGATGGACGCGAGCGAAGTGCAATCTTCAAATGCGTTGTCGCCGATTTCGGTGACGCTCGCCGGAATGGTGATGGATTTCAGCTTGGAGCCGCTGAACGCACTCGCACCGATCTTCGTCAGCGTGGACGGGAGCGTAATCGACTCGATGCCGGCACCGAAGAATGTTTCATCCGGGATCTCGGTCAACCCCTCGGGGAGTGTGAGCGATTTCAGGATGTTCACGCCGTTCAGGGCCCACGCGCCGAGGTTGGCGGCGGCGGGCAGCGTCGCGGCCGCCCCCTCCGTCAGTTTGCCGGGCATGGCAATGATGGTGGGCAGATCGTCCTTCGTCGCGGCGGACTTCATGAGCAACGTCTCGTTCTCGGTAATGGCGAACGTCTCGAACGTCGTATTCCCTTCCGCAACGGTGAACTTGGTGAGTTGACGGCACCCGCCGAAGGCGTTGTCGCCGATGGACGTGCAGTTCTTCGGAATGGTAATCGAGGTCAGTCCGCTGTTGAGGAACGCGTTTGCGGCGATAGACGTCACCGTGTCGGGGAGCGTAATCACGCCGAGTGCGGAGCAACCGCGGAACGCACCGTCATCGATGGTCGTGATGCAGTTTGCCGTCACGGTCGCGAGGCTCTCACAGCCGTTGAAAGTACGCTTCGGGAGAGACGTGACCTGATCCGGCAGCGTCACCGACGTCAGCGCGGAGCAACCTTCAAAGACATACCTGCCCAGTGTCAGTGTCTTGTCCCTGTTCTCAAACGTCAGCGTTGCAAGGTCCTTACAGCCGAGGAAGGTATAATCGCTGAGTTTGTTCACTCTTGCGGGAACTTCAAAGGCGGTCAGACCGGCGTTCTGGAAAGCCTTGGTGCCGATCGTCAGCGCAGCAGTACCCTTGGCGAACGTTGCGGTGGCGAGTTTCTCGCAACCGTCAAAGCAACTGTTGCCGATCTTTGTGACCGTCGACGGGATATTGATGGCCGTCAGTTCCGCACAATACTGGAACGCATAGTTGCCAATCGTGGTTACCTTCTCCGGGAGAGTGACGGTAGCCAGTTTAATACAGCTCTCAAACGCGCTGTTACCGATGGTGATATTCGCGGTTCTCGCCGCAAAGGTCACGGTGGTCAGGTTTTCACACGCCTTGAATGCACTGCTGCCGATCGAAGAAACGTTGGCGGGGATCTCGACAGAGGTCAATGCGGTTTTCGTGAATGCAGAGCTACCGATGGTCATCTTACCGGTGCCGCCTGCAAAGGTGACGGAAGCAAGTTTCTCGCAACCGTCAAAGCAGTAGTCACCGATCTGTGTGAGGCCGGACGGGAAGGAGACGGACGTCAGCTCCGTGCAGCCCTGGAAGACGTAACCGCCGAGCTTCTGGATGCCGGCAAAGGTCACGGACTTCAAACTCTTGCAGTTGAGGAACTGCTTGGCTCTCGAAGACGCGGTTGCAGTAGTCCCGGTGCCAAGTAGCTTGACGCCCTTCGGGATGTCGATGCTCTCGATGCCGGATCCCTCAAAGCAATTGGTCAGGATGGTGTCCAGAGCCGAGTCGGCACCGAAGGTAACGGATTTGAGATTGATGCAGTCCTTGAACATCGAGCCACCGAGCGTTTTCACACTGTCCGGGATGGCCATGGTGGTCAGCGCGGTGCAATTCTGGAATACGGTAGAACCGAACGTCGTGAGCCCGGAGGGGAACGTCACGGAGGTCAGGCTCGTGCAGTCCTTGAAGGTGCTGTTCGGCATGGTCTGCATCGTATTCTCGAAGACGACGGTGGTCAGGCTCTTGCAGGAATCGAACACCTGGTAACCGAACGAGGTCACGGATTTCGGAACGGTGAACGACGTGTACGGCTGGTACTGGAAAGCATTGTTGCCGATAGTAGTGAGTGCCGTGTTGCCCTCCTGCGTCTTGGCGAAGGTTACGCTTTCGAGGAAGCCGGCGTCACTGGCGGAGGCACCCAGAAATGCCTTCTCGCCGATCGTCGTCACGGTAGACGGGATGGTCACGGAAGTAAGACCCGCCTGGGCAAAGGCACTCTTGCCGATGGTCAAGAGCCCCTCGGGGAGCGTGATCGACGTCAGCTTGTGAGCGGCACTGAACGTGCTGTCGGGAATTGCCGTCAGGTTACCGGGCAACGTCACGTTACGCAGTTCATAGCAGTTCTGGAAGACACCGGTGCCGAACTTCTCGACGTTGAGCTGGCTGGGTTTTTCCTTGGTGTGCTCAAATACAATCTCTTCGAGGAGCGCGCAACCGGCGAAGGCGTTGTTACCGATTTCCTTGACGCTGGCGGGAATGATGAGTTTAGTGAGTGCAATCTGATTTTCGAAGACGTTGGCACCGATCAACTCGATGGTGCTGCCCACCCTGAATTCCCCGACGATCAGACCGGAGACATACTGGTAAGCGGTCTTCTGTTTGTTGTAGAGGATCGGGTCGCCCTCCACGGCAGAGAAATTCTCACTCGCGGGGTCAACGACGAAACCCTTGATGGAGGAGCAGCCGGCAAACGTACCTTCAATTTTGCCGACCGACTTCGAGAGGGTGACGGTCGTAAGTTCTTTGCAGCCGTTAAATAGTTTTTGACCCAGTGTGAGATCGCCGCTCTTCAACGTTGGGAACGCGAAGGAAGTCAGGGCGGTGTTTGCAAACGCGCTGTCGCCGATGTTCGCTACCTTGGAGTATGCGGGCGCGCCCTCCGCATCGCTTTCGGGGGCGGTCGCAAAGGTCACGGATGCGAGGCTGGTGCACTCGCTGAACGCACTTGCACCGATACTCGTCGCACTTGCCGGGATGGTGATGGAAGTCAGACTCGTGCAGGAACCGAACATATTGGATCCGATGGCGGTCGTGCCTTCGGGGAGGGTAATGCTCGTCAGTGCCTCACAGGATTTGAAGACATAGGTGCCGAAAACGATGTCCTTGGTCGTTGCAAAACTCACAGAAGTCAGGGCACCCGCGGACTGGAAGCAGTTGTTCCCGATGTTACCGACGCCCTCCGGGATGACGATGGAAGTCAGACCCGAGTACTTAAATGCACTCTGCCCCAGAGAATACGACGCCTTGGCATCCCCCGCGGGGAGCGTGATGCTCGTGAGTTTCCTGCATTCTTCAAACGCACTTGTACCGATGGCGGTCACTTTCGCGCTGGTGTCTTTGAGGGACGCCGTCGCCGCAAAGGTGACGGAGGTCAGGTTCTTCGCATAGTAGAAAGCGTAGTTGCCGATCCGCTCGATGGTCGAGGGGAAGGTGACGGTCGTGATCGCGTGGTTGATCTCCGGTCTCGCTTGCGGACCGCCGCCAATCTTAGTCTGACCGCCAAATGCGTAGTTACCGAGGACGGTCATACGCTCCGGGAAGTTGACGGTCGTCAGTGACGTACAACCGTTGAACGGCGAGTTTGCAGGAGCACTTGCGTCCTTGATGACGAGCGGCACGACCTCGTCGCCCTCACCGGGCGCGGCAAAGGTCAGCGTTTTCAGTTTTTTACAACCGCTGAACGCTTTGTTGCCGATGCTGGTGACCGTGCAGGGGATGGTAATCTCCTCCAACTGGTCGCAGAACAGGAACAGGCTGTCGGCGATCTCCGTCAGCCCCTTCGGGAGCGTGACGGAAGTCAGTTTCTGCGTGCTGGAAAAAGCGTTCTGTTCAATGGTGAATTCCGCACCGGCGGCAATGTCACTGAACCTGACGGCGGTGACGACGTCGTTGTAGAAGAATGCCCAGCCGCACACCTTGGTGACGGTGCCGGGGACGTTCACCTCGGTAGAGCCGGCCTTATTCTGCGGGCAGTAGAGCAACGACGTCACGACGTATACAGTCGTCTCGGCACCGTCGCCGTCGGTCGTGGTCTCTGCCGTCTTCTGATAGAGGACGTTGTCGATCGTCCCGTAGTACCGGTTGGTATCCGGGATGGACAGCTTTTCGAGCGAGAGGCAGCCGATGAACAGCGTGCAGGCGCCCTTATCCTTTTGCGAGGACGATGTGTTGGCAGTCGCGAGCTCGATCTTTTCGAGCGTGGACGGGAGCTTCACTTCGGTCAGATCGCGGCAGTACCGGAAGGCTGCCTCGCCGATCTCGGTGAGCCCTTCGGGCAGGGTGATACTCGCGAGGTTGAAACACGATTCAAATGTAAATGCTCCGAGGGTTTTGAGACGCGCGGGGAGTTCCACCGCGGTCAGCGTACTGCAACCCTTGAAGGCATACTTGTCGATGGCGAGGTCTGCCGTGCCGCCCTCCGTAAAGGTGACGTACGTCATCTTGTTACATCCCCGGAACGCGCCTTCCCCGATGCTCGTCACGTTCTTGCCGATGGTGATACCGGTAAGACCCGTTCTTTCGAGGAACGCGTTGGCACCGATTTCGGTCACCGTCTCGGGCAACGTATAATCGCCGGCGCGTTCGATCGGGTAGAACGCCACTTTGGTGACCCCTTTATCGAACAGAACGCCGTCCACGGCGGTGTAGTCCTCGTTTTCTTCGGCAACGTCAATGCTTTGAAGTTTCTTGCCGAGCACGCCGGGAATATCGAAGTACAGGGCCTTTGCACCGATGTACGCGTCGACGACGTACGAGGTCCCGTTCGTCGAGGCGAATGCGCCGTTGGCGAGTTCCACCTTGATCGGCGGATCGAGTTTCGATTTGTCCGTCGTGTTGACCGTGACGTGGGTCAGTTTGCTCGTATTGCCGAAAGCGTTGACTTCCAGCTTGACGAGTCGGGTCGGGAGCGTAACGGATTCGAGGCCGGAGCATCCGTAGAATGCCGCCTCACAGATGGTGAGGGGCTGCCCTTCCGGATCTTCCATGTCGACCTCGGTCACGCTGCTGTTACCCTTGAAAGCGTTTTTGCTGATGGTCGTCACATAGCCGGGGATCACGACCTTCGTGAGGCTCGTGCACCCGGAGAATGCCTCTTCGCCGATCACCTCGACGCCGGAGGGGATCGTGAAAGTGCCCGTCATGCCCTGCGGGCAGAAAATGAGTGTCGTGCCGTCCGCGGAGCAGAGGACCTTTCTGCCGTCCTCGCCCTTGGCGGTATAGAGACCGCCCTCGCCGCGGATGTCGACGGAAGTCAGTGCCGAGCAATCCACGACCTTCTGCGCCGTGAATTCCGTCACGCGTGCCGGGATGGTGAGCGACGTCAGTGCGCTGCATCCGTTGAACGCCTTATCCTCGATGGTGAGCGGAACGCTCTTCTCGCCCTCCGGCGTATCCAGGAACTTGACGGCCAGGAGGCTCTTACTGTTGATGGCGTTGGTGCCGATCAGGGACACCGTGTACGGGATCTGGATCTCATACGCCTTGGTGTTCTTGAAGACGCCGGCAGAGATGGTATCGGTCCCCTCTGCCACCTTGATGACACCCGTCTTGTTGTACGGGCAGTATCTGACGTCCCTGACACCGAACTCGTTGCAATACAGGATGCCGTCCACCGAATAATACTTCGGCTCGATGGCGTCCGCATCGTAGATGTTGACGGCTTTGAGCTTGTAGCAGCTCTGGAAGCAGGAGGAAGCACCGCTCGTACCGTCGATACCGGTATTGATGACCTCGATGGTGTTCGGGATATTGATGGTCACAAGCGTCCCGCAGGAAGCAAATGCGCCGCTCGCGATGGTGGTAACGGGCTTACCGTTGTAGGTGGCGGGAATGGTGATCTCGGTCAGGTTACCGATACCGTACGGGCCCTTGGAGACGGAGTACGCCGTGTCACCGTCGATGAGTTTGTAGGACAGCATCTCCGCATAGTACGCGTAGAGCGTCACGTTTTCCTTGGTGTTGTTCCACTTGAACAGGGCTTCGCCCTTATCGTCAAAGTAGCGGATCCCGGCACCGTTCGGCTCGGAGAACCAACCGACGAAGGTCCTCGTCGCATCCGTGCAGGTCGCCGTAATGATCGTATTGTGTTTCCCGTAGGTAACGGTCACTGTATCCTTCTCCACCGTGCCGAGATCCCCGGGATTCAGGGTGACGTTGAATTTCTTGGCGATCCAGGCCGCGTAAAGCACCAGGTCTTCGCCGTCGCAGACCGTCTCGGTGTATTCTTTACCGCTGACGAGACCGTTCGGCGACAGGAACCAGCCGGCGAAGTCATAGCCCTCGCGGGTGGTGGCAGGCAGAACGATACGGTCGCCCTTTGCCCGATAGAGGCTGGTGACTGCCGTACCGCCGCGGACATCCAGCAGGATCTCTGCGACCTCCACCGTGATGGAGACCCGGTCGGAACGCTCGCCCTGCTCGGTCTCGGAGCAGACGGAGATCTTGACCTCCCCGCTCTCCGTGAAGGAAATGGGCGCAAAGGCAGCGGTGGCCGGGACGACGATTTCATTCGTCGAGTCACCGATCGTGATGATGTACTTTTCCGCATTCAGTACCGGCGTCCAGTAGAGGTAACCGTTGCGGTAACTGACCTCGGTGATCGCCGCGTTGTGCAGCGTGACCGTCTCCGACACGGGCGAATTGGCCTGTGCTTCCTCGGCGATTGCCTGTACGGTGATCTCATAGGTATCGGTATTGTCGGAAAGGACGTCTTTGCCCATCACAAAGGAATTCTCCGTGACGGTGTATTCGGTACCGTTGACGGTCACCTTGTAGCTGACCGCGCCGGGCACCTTGTTCCAGACCACGGTGGTACCGTTCAGGGTTACACCGCTCGGGCGTGCGAGCACCGTCTTGTTGAAGGACACTGCCTCGGAGGCCTCGGCATAGTACCCGGTGCAGACGGGCGTCACCTTGACGTACAGCGTGCCGGCATCCCGGTCGGTGAGGTCGTAGGAGGTCCCGCTCATCACGGTGTAATCCGTGTAGTTCACGCCGTCCTTCGAGAGGCTGACGACGTACCACGCGGCATTCGTGACGGGGTTCCAGGTGATCTTCGTGTCGTCCGCCGCGACACCGGTGACGGTGTCCAGGGAACGGTAGTAGGTAAAGGTGCTGACCGAGTCAAGATACCCGTTTGCCTTTGCCGTAACGACGAAACGGATACCGTCCTTCGGCATCGCGCAGTTGGCGAAATTGAAGTTCGTCGAGTTGCCGTTATTCTCGGAGAGATGGTTATGGTTGTTGCTGCCGCAGATGACGGAGATCACGTAGTTCTCCGCATTCTTCACCGGATCAAACACCAGAAGACCGGAAGCAACCACCTTGAAACCGCCGACGCGGTCCAGACCCTTGTTGCGGTAGTAGGCGGTCGCCGCCTTGCCGTCAACGGTCACGGTGACGGTGTAGTCGCCTGCCGCCTGCTTCGTGAAGTCAAAATCATAGTGGGCAGCGGTGGCTTTGGCATTCGAGAGAACTTCCGTGTCGCCGCACTTAATCGTCACGGAGTAGGCGACGTTGGTGCCGACGGAGTTCCAGTCGATGCTGTTCCCGTTCACGGAAACAGAAGGTGCGCCGTCCGCATTTGCATAGACTGCGTAGAGGGTAACGTCCTGCGTGAGCACCTGACCGGTGTACTGCTGCGTCAGTTTGTCCGCATTCTCGTAGTCACTCATCCACCAGCCGACGAATGCCGCGCCGTCCTTAGCCGCGGGGGTCGGGAGGTTATACAACACGCCGTTCACGGTCTTCACGGGGGCATAGGTCTCCCCGCCGCCGACGAAGGAGGCAGTATACTTGATATAGTCGTTGGTCCGCTCCACGAAACGCGCGTACACCGTGGTATTCTGGGTGATACCCGTGCTGTCAAACGCGAACGCCTTGGTGTACGTCTTGTCGGTGTACCAGCCGAGGAAGGCATAGCCGTCCTTCACAGGGTCTGCCGGTTTGGACACGCACGCGCCGTTCTTGACCGTTTTGGATGCGGTTTCGCTCCCGCCGTCCACATCGAAGGAGACGGTGAAAGTGGTCTTTTTCAGCATCCGATAGGTGCCGCCGTTGTATGTAAGCGTCAGAACGTCGTTCTCGATTTTGGCGGAGGCATTGGTGGTATCGCCCTCCTCGAACGTGAGCGTCAGAACGCCGTTCTCGTAGGTGAAAGTACCACGCTGTACTCCGTTCAGACCGGAAATGATGAAAGTATTGTGCTTGATGCTGAACAAATACTCCTCGTCGTCTTCGGTCATGAAGAAATCGTAGTTGATTCCATAGTCGATTTCCGTCTGGGTGCCCGGATCCTTGGTGCCGGGGTCTTTTTTGTTGCCCCCGTCGTCCTTGTCACATGACACCAACAGGAAGAGTGAAACGCAAAGTGCGATCAGCAGAATGATGCCGACCAGACTCCTCTTGAAGTGGCTCATAATTTTCCTCCCACTTAAAAAATATGTTATATTATCGCACGTATTCACAATAATTGCAAGATTTTTTCTAAAATAATTCAAATTTATCGAATATCACTCAAATTCCCCCGTTTCGCGCATCAATTTTGGTGTGATTTGCAACGGGCTCGGTCAAAATCGCACGTCCGCGGCGGCATTCCCTCCCGTTCCGGCAGGCGGGGCATGCCCTTCTCCCGTCCGGCCCCGCCGCGGCACCCGGTCTCGCGCCCCTTCGCGGGGCCGCAACTCACCGCCGAAACGTTCCCGTCGCGAT
Source organism: uncultured Eubacteriales bacterium (assembly GCA_934432675.1). Taxonomy (GTDB): domain Bacteria; phylum Bacillota; class Clostridia; order Oscillospirales; family CAG-272; genus UBA1740. Next base: position 72,876 of record CAKRYT010000004.1, read on the forward strand.
ACGATGCGTCCCGTCAAAACACCCCTCCGCGGCGCGGTGTGCCCTGTCGAAAACGCCGCCGCGTCACGATGCGTACCGACGGCGATGGCACAATGCGTACCGACGTCGCCGGCGGCGTCTTGCAGAAACCCATGCATGACTGCATATTTATTTATATGTGCGAATATTTATGCTGTCTCCCCTGAAAATGAAATATTGCTCTCCGCTGTTCTGCCGGGCGATGGAAACGGCAAGACGCGCCCGCCTAACTTGCAACTACCCCTGCGTCATTCCGAACCTGCGGGCGCGTATCACGTGTACCCCCGCCACATGGAGCATTTTACCCGTGTACGGCCATTACCAAGGGAAGTGCAACGCTTGAGGGGCGGGAGTCGGAGCCCTGCCCGCCCCCGCGGCGGAACGCGGTTTTCCCATATATAATATTATAGATGGGTTTCCTCGTCGGCGCGATGCCCCCACTCTTGCCGCCGTATGCAACCGTGTGGTGCCGGAATTGCATTTTTGTTAAAATGCCGTCATTTTATGCCCTCGATGCCGCCGCCTCTTCCCGTCGCGATAATATCGGATCGGTGACGTTTTGCGGCCTTCGTTTTGCATAGCATCTGCATAATATAAAACCCCCGCACCGCAGCTTTTGCGGTGCGGGGACGGGCGGAGGCGATTGCGGCGGCATCCTGCCGTAGGGAGCCGCGCGGAACGTTTGATTTACCTCGGTGAGGTCCGCCCTCCGGGCGGCCGGCTGCCGCACGGGGCGGTATCGTCCGGGTATCGCCGATTGATTGGTCGGGCACCCTGTCAATCAATGTCGGCGTCGTATCGCCGACGGTGCGGTCAGCCGGCCGCAAAGGTCGGTGTCACCGCCGTATCACCGACGGTCCGGCGGGTGCCTTCGTCCGGGGATAACGCGCGATAATAGTACAGTGTCTCGCGGGTCGTGCCCAACTGCGCCGCAAAGGTGTCCTCTCGATGGTGGAGGGAGAAACCTGCCTTTTCCAGCACGCGGCGGGAGCCGACGTTGCTCGGAAAAATAACCCCCCACAGCCCTCGCAGTCCGAGGTCGCGCGCGGCGTGGGCGATGAGTGCCCCGAGCGCCTCGGTGGCAAACCCCCAGCCCCAATATGCTTTGCCGATCCAGTAGCCGACCTCTGCGTCACCCGGCTTTTTGCACTCGCTCCCCTCCAAGGACAGAATGAGCGCGCAGGACCCGATGATCTCCCCGCTCCCGCGGTTTACGATCGCGTACGTCTCGGGCTGAGAGAGCACATCGCGGATGACGGCGCGGCTGACCTCCACGCTCTCGTGTGGCGGGAAACCCGCCCCCGCACCGATTTCCGGCACGCGGCAGAGACGATACAGCCGCCCGGCATCCTCCTCCCGCCAAGGGCGGAGGAGTAGTCTTTTCGTTTTGATTTCCATATCGGCGCGGTGCCCGGTTTTCCGGGCATCACGCGGTCACCTCCCGCCTGTATTCCGTTTTTTCGCCCGCCTGTTTCCGGGCACGTTCCCCGTCTCTTTTCCGGTCCGTTTCCCGATCTGCTTCCCGGTCTGCTTCCCGGTCTGCTTCCCGTCCGTCTCCGGGTTTTCCGCCCGCCCGTTGCAGGCGCGCGCTCCGACCGCTTTCGGGTTTGTCACCTGTCTTTTCAGGCATTATACCACAGGATGACCCGTGTGAGAAGATGTTACGGAAAATTCACTTGATAATTTTGCGCGTGCGTGTTACAATGGGATGTACTTTGCCGGGAGTGTGACTTCCGGTATTTGATTGTCACGGCGGGCACGCGCCCGCGGAAAAGAGGTCGTTGATGAAATACGATGTTGTCATTGTAGGTGCCGGACCCGCCGGTATCTTCACCGCCATCGAACTGCTCCGTCTGGGCTCCAAGCAGTCGATTCTCATCGTCGAAAAGGGACAGCCGATCGAAAAACGCCGTTGCCCGAAAAGCAAGACGAAAGAGTGCATGAACTGCAAACCCTTCTGCCATATTACCACCGGTTTTTCGGGTGCCGGTGCTTTCTCGGACGGCAAACTTTCGCTCTCCCCCGAGGTGGGCGGTGACCTGCCCTCCCTCATCGGTGAGGATCTTGCCGTCGAACTCATCGACTACGCCGACAAGATTTATCTGGAATTCGGTGCGGACGAACACGTCGAGGGTGTCTCCGACCCCGATAAGGTCAAAGAGATCCGTAAACGCGCCATTCACGCGGGGCTGAAACTCGTCGATTGCCCCATCCGCCACCTCGGGACCGAGAAGGCGCAGGACATCTACCTTGCGATCGAGCATTATTTGCAGAATAACGGCGTGGACATGCTGTTCGGCTACGAGTGCGACGATCTGCTCCTGACCGGCAACGTCTGCCGCGGGGTCGTCGTCACGAACGGTAAGGACACGCAGGAAATCGAAGCGGGCGCGACCATTATCGCGACGGGTCGCCGCGGTGCCGACTGGCTCGAAAAACTGTGTGCCGAATACGACGTCGCGCACCAGCCCGGCACGGTAGACATCGGCGTGCGCGTCGAGGTACGGAACGAAGTCATGGAGGAGGTCAACCGCGTGCTGTATGAGTCCAAACTCATCGGCTACCCCCGCCCGTTCAAAAACAAGGTGCGTACCTTCTGCCAGAATCCCGGCGGCTTTGTCAGTCAGGAAAACTACGATAACAACCTCGCCGTCGTCAACGGCCACTCCTACAAGGACATCAAGAGCGGGAATACCAACGTGTCGATCCTCTGCTCCCACAATTTCTCCTACCCTTTCAACCAGCCGATTGCCTACGCCCAGAAGGTCGGGGAACTGACCAACATGCTCGGCGCGGGTCACATCCTGGTACAGCGGTTCGGCGATATTCTGGACGGTAAGCGCACCTGGCCGAAGGAACTCTCGCAGTCCAACGTCCGCCCGACGCTGCCCGACGCCGTCGCGGGTGACATCACCGCCGCGATGCCTTACCGCGCCATGACCAACATCATCAACTTCATCCAGTCGGTCGATATCGTCGTCCCCGGCTTTGCATCCACCGAGACGCTCCTTTACTCCCCCGAACTCAAATTCTACTCCAACCGTGTCAAGATGGACGCCAACCTGGAAACCAACGTCCGCGGCCTCCATTGCCTCGGCGACTCGTCCGGGTGGACGCGCGGCCTCATGATGGCGTCCGTCATGGGCGTGCTCATGGGCAGAAAACTCCGCGAAAAAGAACTTGCCAAAGAGGCATAACGCATGCGGACGATTGCCAGTTTCTCGGTCGACCACGACCTCATTGTCCCCGGGATGTACGTCTCGCGCGTGGACGGTGACGTCGTGACCTACGACCTCCGCACCCGCCGACCGAATGCGGGCGACTATATGTCCAACCTCACCATGCACTCGGTCGAGCATGTCCTCGCGACGCTCCTGCGTAACAGCCCCCGCGGAGAGGAGGTCGTCTACTTCGGACCGATGGGCTGTCGCACCGGGTTCTACCTGCTCGTGCGCGACACCCTGTCGCCGGAGGAGGTCTATCGCCTGCTGGTCGATACCCTCCGTGCAGTGCCGGGTGTCACGGAAATGTTCGGTGCACGGCGCAGGATGTGCGGCAACTATCGCGGGCTCAGCCTCGCCGCCGCCAAGGAGGAGTGCGCCGCATACCTCGACGCATTGCTCGCGCGCGGCGCACACTTTGATTATCCCACCCGAGGGGAGGAGACACCATGACCGGCCTTATCGGTGCCACGGAGGGAGAGATCAGACACCTCGTCGCGGCACTCGCGGATGCAAAAACCGAAACACACCTCGGCATGACCTTTTATACCGGTACCCTCGTCGGAGAGCCGGTCGTGATCACCCGCGCCGGCGTCGGGAAAGTCAACGCCGCCCTCGCGGCAGGCACTATGTCGCTCCTCTACCACCCTGACCGACTCATCAATACCGGTGTCGCGGGCGCGCTCGCGGAAGACCTCAGGCAGGGCGACGTAGTAATCGCCACCTCGCTCGTGGAATACGATATGGACACCACTCCCCTCGGTGAGCCGCGGGGACTGCTTTCCGTCGGCGGCAAAGAACTGGTCGAACTCCCGACCGATGCGGATATGGCTGCGGCACTGACCCGCGCCGCCGGGGCGTGCGGAGAAACGCCCCACCTCGGCATGATTGCGACGGGCGACCGTTTCGTCGCCGGGGCAGACGCGAAAGCGGCGATCCTCCGGGACTTTCCCGCCCTCGCCTGCGAGATGGAGGGCGCGGCGATTGCCCACGCGGCGTATGCGGCGGGCACGCCCGTCGCGGTCCTGCGCGTCATTTCCGACAGTGCGGACGGCTCGGCGCAACTGGACTACCCCACCTTTGCGGGGATTGCGGCGGAGAAATGCCAGCGCGTCGTCTGTACCTGTCTCGCCTCCCTGCACGGATAAGGAAGCACACTTTACGCACCACCTGTCAAACGCATGGTGCGCGCGCCCGTGGCGCACGATACACGCCGACGTCAAACGCGCAACGTAACGGCCGTGCGGCAAAAGAGGCAGTGACGGGGCGGAGCCTTTTTTACAGGCTCCGCCCCGTTTTTATCTATCGATTATCGGCGGAAAACAATTCCTCAAACGGACAGGCAGGGAACGCTTTCCGCACCCTCTCCGTTTCCCGCCGGGCGGGGTAAGCACTGTCGAGCCGCCGATAGAACGCCGTGCCGTGCCCCGCCACCCACAGATGGGTGAGCTCGTGTGCGAGCACCAGGTCGAGGCATTCGGGCGGATACCACGCGAGCGTGAGATTCAGCCGTATGGCACCCGTCGCGGGTGTGCAACTCCCCCAGCGGGAGCGCATGAGACGCAGGCTCACGCGGCCCGGCTCCTTCCCCACCGTCGCCGTAACGGTCGGCAACCGCTCCTCCACCCGTCGGGAGAGTGCCTCCGCATAAAAGCGCAACAGCAATGACCGTCGCGCGGCAAAGGGGGCTTTTTCGCCACCGTCGAGGGAGAGACGGAGCCGATCCCCCTCCCGCCGCGCGGCGGCACGCCCGTGACGGTCCTCGAAACAGAGCGTCAGCCCTTCACCGAAAAGATATACGTGCGCCCCCGACGCCAGCATCAGCCGTTTTCCTGCGCTCTCGTGCGCGGCGGCGACGTGGGTGCGTATCCAGTCGGCGCGCTCCGAGAGGAGCCGCTCGATGGCCCCGTCGGAGGTGCCGCGCGGTGCCGTCACGACCACCTCGCCGCCGGGATAGACGCGCAGATAGGTGTGTCGGATATTCTTTCGTATCACACGGACGTTTTCGATCGGTTTCATTTTTGTCGCTCCCTCACCGATGGCGGGCAGACCCGCAGGATACTTTATTGTAGCACAAACCGCCGCCTGCGTGCAATGTTCGCCCGATATTCACATTTTACGGCTTGCACCGAAGAGCACCTTGTGCTACAATGAACGCAAATACAGCAAAAAGAGGCAATCATGAAATACAAGGCAGTCATATTTGATTTGGACGGCACCCTGCTCAATACGATTGAGGATCTCAAAAACGCCGCCAACTACGCCCTCACGGCGTTCGGCTACCCCGCCCGCACGACGGAGGAGATGAAACACTTTGCCGGCAGGGGCGTGCGCTATATGATGGCGCAGGCACTCCCCGAGGGAGAGGCAAACCCGCAGTTCGAGGAGGTCTTCGACTGTTTCCGCCCCTACTACGAGGCACACTGCCAGGATCTCACCACCCCCTATCCCGGAATCGGAGAACTGCTGGCGCGGCTGCGCCGCGCGGGTTGCAAGACCGCCGTCGTCACCAACAAGCTGCAATCTGCCGCGGATGAGCTCATCCATGATCTGTTCCCGGACATCCCGCTCGTCGTCGGAGACAGCCCCGCCGTCAGACGTAAGCCCGCGCCCGACGGCGTTTGGCTCGCGCTCGAAAAGCTCGGTGTCGACCGCGCGGATGCCGCCTACGTCGGCGACAGCAACATTGACTATGAGACGGCGAAGAACGCCGCTCTCCCCTGCCTCTCCGTCCTCTGGGGCTTCCGCACCCGCGAGGAGCTCGTCGCCTGCGGTGCCGACACCTTCTTTGAGACGCCGGAAGAACTCGCCGACTACCTCCTCGCCTGACCCGACAATCCACCCATCAAAATAAACCGCCCGGCGGCTCGACTTTGAGCCGCCGGGTTTGTTCGTTGTACAATTGAAACTGCACAAACGATTATTTTCCCTCTCCCGCATCGTCATCGTCCGGCACATACGCAAGAATGTCCTCCGGGCGACAGTCAAGAATTCTACAAAGGTCATTTAGCGTCACCGTCGTAATCGCCTGATTATGTTTCAGCCGATTGATAAGTCCTCGACTCACACCGTGATATGTGATAAGCCGGTAGGTACTAATCCCGCGCTTGCGCATGGTTTCATAAAGAGGCGTGTAGACAATCATTTGGCGTTACTCCGATATTAATATGGCATTTTTATTATAAACAATGCTCAAATATTGAAAAATTCCTTATAACTTGACAATTGCCAATATAATGAGTATAATTTTATATGATCAATATATAGACCATTGTTTTGAGTGCAATATTATGTCAATCAAAAAATACTTTATCAGTTTATTAATCGTTCTCCTGCTCGTCTCTATGTTCTGCCCCCTTTTGGTTTCCTGTTCGTCATGCGGCGGTTCCGTTACCTACGTCACCTCGCCCCGGGAGTATCAAGGCGACGACACCACGCGTGGCACCGACACCCCCGAGTATTACGTCGGCAACATTTCCAGCAAGGTCTTTCACCGCCCCGACTGCAACCGTATCCCCCTGATGAACCCCGGGAACAAGGTCACGCTCCACGGTACACGAGACAACGCCCTTGCGCGCGGCTATACCCCGTGCGGCATCTGCACTCCTTGAAGTGAATCGACAAGGACAGTGCAGCATCGGCGTCCACATTTTTCAGTTCTTTGTTTCACAAAATCCGTTACGGATTTGGCAGGCTCCATCTTGCGGGGTCAGGCGTTTATGTACGCCTGACCCCGCTTGTCGTTTTTTGTGTGACCGGCGCGACAACGGAGACTCTCGCCCGGCGGGCGGTCAGAGGCCCCCCGATGCGTGTTCCGCCATCCGCCGGATGGTTTTTAGCGGTAGCCGCACCGGTCACTTGCATTTCTCTTGCAGCTTTTTTCCGAAAAAAACAAAAAAAGACTTTACAAATGGCCTTTGTCAAGATATAATATCTATTGATAATCAATCCTATTAACGGAGCCATTATGGATAGAAGACATACCATACAACGTGAAATTGTCCTGAAGACCGTGCGGCGGCTGCATACCCATGTAACGGCGGACGATGTGTACGGCGCGGTGCGGGATGAGTTCCCCGCCGTCGGGCGCGGAACGGTGTACCGCAACCTGAACATCCTTGCCGAGGAGGGTGAGATCCGCAAGATCGAGGTGCCCGGAGAGGCCGATCGATTTGACTTCACAATAGCGGCGCATTACCATGTGAAATGCATGATCTGTAAAAGAATATCCGACGTGGATATGGCGGCTATCCCGCAGCTCCCGGATACGATCAAAGACAATCGCGGAGGGCAATTCACCCTTTGCGATGTGGCGTTCACAGGTATCTGCCCGGAATGCCGAAAGAAGAATATTTGACATGATTTGCGTGAAAGGAGAACCACTAAAAATGAAAATCACAGACGACATTGTCTACGCCGGCGTCAACGATCACGGAATTGATCTGTTTGAGGGGCAGTACCGGGTGCCGAACGGGATGGCGTATAATTCTTATGTGATCCTTGACGAAAAAACAGCCGTAATGGATACGGTAGACAAGAATTTTACGCACGAGTGGCTGGATCATCTTGCGGCGGCACTTGACGGCAGAGATCCGGACTATCTGATCGTGCAGCATATGGAGCCGGATCACAGTGCCAATATCGTCCATTTCCTGCAAACCTATCCGAGGGCGATCATCGTCTCCTCCGACAAGGCATTCAAGATGATGAAAAACTTTTTCGGGACGGAATTTGAGGGCAGGCGGATCGTCGTCGGGGAAAATAGCACGCTATCGCTCGGGAAGCACACATTGACGTTTCTCACTGCCCCCATGGTTCATTGGCCGGAGGTGATCGTCACATACGATAGCCTTGACAAGGTGCTGTTTTCGGCAGACGGATTCGGTAAATTCGGCGCGCTGGACGTCGAGGAGGACTGGGCGGACGAGGCGCGGAGGTACTATTTCGGGATCGTCGGAAAGTACGGCGCACAGGTACAGGCACTCCTGAAAAAAGCGGCCGGGCTGGATATTCGGACGATCTGCCCGCTACATGGTCCGGCACTGGCGGAAAACCTCGGCTACTATCTCGGTCTGTACCAAACATGGTCCGCCTACGCAGTGGAAAGCGAGGGGATCACCGTCGCATACACCTCCGTGTACGGAAACACCAGAAAAGCCGTGGAGATACTGGTCGAGCAGCTGAAAGCGAACGGATGCCCGCAGGTTGCCGTCACCGACCTTGCCCGCGGGGATATGGCGAAAGCGGTGGAGGACGCCTTCCGCTACGGAAAAATCGTTCTTGCCACTACCACCTATAACGCCGATATATTCCCGTTCATGAAGGAGTTTATCCATCACCTGACCGAACGCGGCTTTAAGAACAGGACGGTCGCCCTGATCGAAAACGGTTCATGGGCACCGCAAGCGGCAAAAACCATGCGGGCGATGCTGGACGGGTGCAAGAACCTGACTTTTACCGACACGACCGTCAGGATCCTTTCCGCGGTGAATGACGAAAGCAGTGCCCAGATTGATGCGCTGGCAAAGGAGCTGACCCGGGACTACACAGCGCAAAACGGAGAAACGGCAAACAAAAACGATATGACCGCGCTTTTCAGAATCGGTTACGGGCTGTATGTCGTGACCTCAAATGACGGCAAAAAAGATAACGGTCTGATTGTCAATACGGTAACACAGGTCACGGATGCTCCGAACCGGATCGCCGTCTGCATCAACAAGCAGAATTATTCGCACCACGTCATTCGGCATACCGGCATCATGAATGTCAACTGTCTGTCGGTGGACGCACCATTCTCGGTGTTTGAGTCTTTCGGCTTCAGAAGCGGGAGAAACACGGACAAATTCGCCGATTGCAAGACGCTCCGCTCGGACAACGGGCTTGTCTTCCTTTCACAGTATATCAATGCGATGATGTCGCTGAAGGTGGAACAATATGTCGATCTCGACACACATGGAATGTTCCTCTGCTCTGTGACGGAAGCTCGTGTGATTTCCGACAGGGAAACGATGACCTACTCGTACTACCAGGAGAACGTGAAACCGAAGCCCGTAACAGACGGCAAAAAAGGATATGTCTGCAAGGTATGCGGCTATGTTTACGAGGCGGATGAGCTGCCGGACGATTTTGTATGTCCGCTTTGTAAGCACGGGGCGGCAGACTTCGAGCCGATACAGTGACAGCACCTTGAAAAGGACTGTCGGCACCCCCGCGCAAGGCGGATCTCATCCGACCGAGCGACAAAAATTTTACGGAACGGAGAGAAGCAACGGCTTCAAATGACCCTATGACAACAGCAATATCGTGGCTTTATCTCGGATACTTTGTGATTCTGTCGGCGGAAAGAATACAGAGTCTCTTCCGCACCGGCAGCGGGCATCTCTTTTCCTCCGGATTCGGAATCTATGTAAATCTATTGACTATGCTGTCCCTTTTGGCTTCCGTTGTCCTGCTCGCGGCACGGAACGGACGCTTTTGGAGGAGCCTTTTTGACCGTACGGTCACGCCGGACTATTCCGTACTGTCTGTCACCGCAGGCGTGCTCCTTATTTCGGGCATGGTACACACGGAATATACGATCGCGCCCGTCCAGTTTATCGCCTACGGCATGATCATCGCGGCGATGATTCTGCGTACCATACAAACCACCAGGGACGTGAGAGCGGTGTTCCCGTGGTGGTATTCCCTGCTCTTTCTCACGGCGTTTTCCATGGCGATCCCGGTCGTATATCCGTCCGAAATGGATCATGCCGCCCGGTTCTATATCATAGAGGCGGCGGTTTCACTGGTGCTGGTTGTCTCTTTCACTCTGCTCCTCCGACGGGTGATGACAGGCAACGGTGCGGATCTGCTGCAGTGGTTCCCGATGCTGGTCGCCGCTTTCGGGAATGCCGTTATCCTCGCCATGCAATGGAAAGAAAAAGTCAATCTGTTCGTTCTTGTCTTTACGGCACTTTCGGCTTTCCTTTTTGCGGTCGGTAAAATCATTTTCGGCATCCGAAAGAAAGGAGGAAATGCGTCATGAAATATGTGTGTGATGCCTGCGGATGGGAATACGACGAGGCGGCGGGCGACCCCGAGAACGGAATTGCCCCCGGCACGAAGTTTGAAGATCTGCCCGATGATTTCACCTGCCCCTTGTGCGGGGTCGGAAAAGAAATGTTTTCGGCTGCGAAATAAACCCGCCGGCGACGTTCCCGCGGCAACAGTCTCATCGAGGAGGAGCCTGAAAATCCGGCTCCTCCTCATGCATATTGCCCATAATACAAAAAAGGACGTCGCCTGACGTCCTTTTTGCTGTTTATTTCCCGAACTCCACAAGCTCCGTGCCCGGGTTCTGCTCCAGAAACCAGCCGATCATATACTCGCTCTGGAACAGCACGAAGTTGTTGCCCCGCACGTCCTGTACCCACTTGTTGTCGAAGAACTTGATATTCTTCGGGTCGGCCGGGGCGACGATGCGCCGGATGGCGCGATAGGGCTGCGGGGTCGAGAGGTATTCGACGTTGTACTCGCTCTTCATGCGGAACTTCAACACGTCGAATTGCAGGGTGCCGACGACGCCGACCGTCACGCGCTCCATGGACGCGCCCGGCTCGAAGAACATCTGGATGGCACCCTCCTGGGCAATCTGCGTCATACCCTTGGCGAACTGCTTGCGTTTCATACTGTCGAGTTGTTCCACCATCATGAAGATTTCGGGAGCAAACGTCGGGATGCCCTCAAAACGCACCTTGTGCGCGGGTGAACAGATGGTATCGCCGATGGCGTAGATGCCCGGGTCGAACACGCCGATGATGTCCCCGGCGTAGGCCGTGTCAATGACCGCCCGCTCCTGTGCCATCATCTGCTGCGGCTGGGAGAGTTTCAGGGTCTTGCCGCCCTGGACGTGGTAGTATTCCTCCCCGCGGTCGAACTTGCCCGACACGATCCGCATGAAAGCGATACGGTCGCGGTGCGCGCGGTTCATGTTCGCCTGAATCTTGAAGACAAAAGCGGAAAATCCCTCGTCGAAGGGGTCGACGATCCCCTCCTCGCAGGCACGCGGCAGGGGCGAGGTCGTCAGGCGCAGAAATTCTTTTAAGAACAGTTCCACCCCGAAATTGTTGAGCGCGGAGCCGAAGAAAACGGGTGAGAGCCGCCCCTCATGCACCGCCCGGAGGTCGAAGTCGAAACAGGCACCGTCAAGCAGTTCCACCTGCTCGCAGAGGTCCCTCTGCTGATACTCATCCATGAGGTCGCCGAGCGACGACAGGTTGTCGAGCGAGCACTCGATCGCCTGCAAACGGCGCGAGCCCGCGTGTGCCTCCCCGAAGGCGTAGACCGCCTTGTGCTCCCGGTCGTACACCCCGCGGAAGTTGTTGCCGCACCCGATCGGCCAGTTCATCGGATAGGTACCGATGCCGAACTCCTTTTCGAGTTCGTCGAGCAGGTCAAAGGGGTCGCGGCTTTCGCGGTCCATCTTGTTGATAAAAGTAAAGATCGGGATATGCCGCATGGCACAGACCTTGAAGAGCTTGCGCGTCTGCGGCTCGATTCCCTTCGCCGCGTCGATCACCATGACGGCACTGTCCGCCGCCATGAGCGTGCGGTAGGTATCCTCCGAGAAGTCCTGGTGCCCGGGCGTGTCCAGAATATTGATGCAGTACCCGTCGTACTCAAACTGCATGACGGACGAGGTGACCGAGATCCCTCTCTGCTTTTCGAGCTCCATCCAGTCGGAGACGGCGTGGCGGTCGCTCGCCTTGCCCTTGACGGTGCCGGCGGATTGGATGGCACCGCCGTAGAGCAACAGTTTTTCCGTGAGTGTGGTCTTCCCGGCGTCCGGGTGCGAGATGATGGCGAACGTGCGCCGCCGTCTGATTTCTTCTTGGGTCGTCATAGTCTTCCTTTACCGAAACCGACCCGGGGCGTTATCCCCGGGTACGTAGAATTTGTAAGAGTTTTTCAAAGTCTGCGGTCAGCGGCACTTCAAAATGCATCGGCTCCCCCGTCCGCGGATGCAGAAAGGAAAGTTCCTTGGCAATGAGTGCCTGTCCGTGCAGGTACGCCGCGTGCGCTTTTTCAAACGCGGTGTGCCCGCCGCCGTACAGCGTATCACCGAGGAGCGGATGCCCGAGCGACGCCATATGGACGCGGATCTGGTGTGTCCTGCCCGTTTCGAGCCGCAGCGCGAGGTAGGTGATATTCCCGAAATCTTCGAGCACCCGATAGTGTGTGATTGCCTCCCGTGCGGTATGCACGCCGTCACGGATGACCGCCATCTTCTTGCGGTCCTTCGGGTGCCGCCCGATGGGCGCATCCACCGTGCCCTCGGGGTCACGGAACCCCCCGACAGCGAGTGCGTGGTACACCCGACGGATGCCGTGGTGTGCCATCTGCGCGGTCAGACCCGTGTGGGCGAGGTCGTTCTTGGCGACCACGAGCAGCCCCGCCGTATCTTTATCGATGCGGTGCACGATCCCGGGTCGCTCCACGCCCCCCACACCGGAGAGCGCGCCGCGGCAGTGATAGAGCAGCGCGTTGACCAGCGTCCCGTCCGGGTTACCCGGCGCGGGATGCACCACCATGCCGACCGGCTTGTTGATGACCAGCAGATCATCGTCCTCATAGACAATATCAAGGGGGATCTCCTGCGCGACCGCCTCGGGCGGCATGGGTGCGGGCCCCTCCCACACGATCTCCGTACCGGGTGTCAGCCGCGCGTTTTTCCGGGCGGCTTTCCCCCCGACGAGAATCGCCCCCTCCTCGCACAGGCGCGCGACGGCGGTGCGGGACAGCCCGGTATGCGCGGCAAGATACGCATCGAGACGCTCCCCCTCGCCGTCAGCCCCGACCGTCAGTATCATCGCCCGGGGCCTCATCGTCTCCCTCATGGGAGACCGTTTTTTGTTCTTTTTTCCTTGTCTCCTCGCGGATGATGTCCGCCACCAGCGCGACGAGCAGGATGGCGGCACCTACGCACACGAAACTGTCCGCCACGTTGAAGATGGGGAAATTCATGAACGCCGTTTCGAGGAAGTCCACGACCTCGCCGAGGAACACGCGGTCAATCATATTACCGATGCCGCCGCCGATGACGAAGGCAAGCCCCAGGTCAATCCACCGATTGCCCCGCTTTTTGCCGAACAGGTACAGCGAAAACGCTGCGATCCCGATGACGGACATGACCATGAACACCCAGCGGTGGTCGTCGAGCATCCCCCACGCTGCACCGTCGTTGGTGATATAGGTGAAGTTCAGGATGTACGGAATCACAACTACGCCGGCAGGTTTAGTTGCGACGATAACGCGTTTCGACACCTGGTCGCAGACGATGACACCGAGTACGACCAGAAGATAATACCACCGTGCGCGGAAACCGCGGGGAAAGGAGACGAGGAAAAACTCTTTCAACGCCGCTATTACGCGCGTCCACTTCTCTTTCATTTGCGTCCCCCTTATATTTTCAGTGCCGGCAGGAGACCGTTCAGCAGCGTCAGGAGCAGCATGGTGATGAAAAACGGTATGTCCAGGGGCGACTCTTCCAGTGCCTTGATCCTGCTGCAAAGCGCACGGATCGGCAGGATGATCGGCTCCGTCACGGCATAAAGGAATACCATCAAACGGTTTTCCTCATCGGCGATAATCCAGGATAGGATCGCACGCAGAAACATCGCCGTTTCGAGAAACCCGAGCAGCAACTGTACCGTCCGCGCGATCACGTAGAGAACTGCCTGCATCTCAGTTGCTCTTGGAGGGATCGCTCACATCGACATTGCGCGGAGAGATGATATAGGTGCTGGCGGACCCCTTCTGGATCTGCCCGCCGCCGGAATACGCGACCCCGGTCAGGAAGTCGAGGATGCGGCGCGTCACATCGGGGGCCGTTGCTTCCAGGTTCAGAAACACCGTGCAGCCGGAGAGCAGATAGTCGGCGATGGTCGTCACTTCCTCAAAAGTCTCGGGGCGCACGAGTTTCAGTTCGAGATTTGCCCCCTCACGCCCGTCGAGCGTCAGACCGTTACCGGTCGGGGCGGCGGGTGCCGCCGGTGCCACCGGCTCGGTCGGTGTCACGTCCTCATAGTAGCCGTCACCGTCGTAGGTCTCCATATCCGACTTCCGTCCAAACGAAAAAATGCCCATTTCAGTTACTCCTTTTTGCTTTGCGTCTTGCGCGTATTTATTCATGTTCCCAGAACGCCCGCCCGATGCGTACCATATTTGCGCCCTCGGCGATAGCGATCCGGTAAGATCCGCTCATACCCATGGAGAGAATCGGGTCGTCCGTAAGCCGCCCCGCGGCGACAAGCCGCAGGAAGAGTTCCCGCGTCGCCCCGAAACACCGTGCCGTCTCGGCATCACCCGCCCCGGCGGGACCCATCGTCATCACTCCCGCGATCCGGATATGCGGGTACGCGACGATCGCCTCCGCCAACGCCTCGGCGTCCTCGGGCAGTACCCCGCCCTTGGCACTCTCCCGCCCGCTGTTGACTTCCAGCAGGCACGCGACCCTGTCCACCCCCGCGAGGGCGGCACGCTTTTCGATCTCGGCGGCGAGCCGCTCACTGTCGAGCGACTGGATGAGATCGGTTTTACCGATTACGGTCTTCACCTTGTTGGTTTGGAGCGTCCCGATGAGATGAAAGAGCGGTGTACACCCCGCCGCCTCGGCAAGTGCCCGTCGGGCGAGAAAACGGTCGGTGCGGTTTTCCCCCACCTCCCGGACCAGACCCGAGGTGAGGAGTTCCGTGACTTCCCCGTCGGTGCCGCCCTTCGTTACGGCGACGAGTCGCGGCATCGCCACACCGGATGCGGCAGCGAGTGCCGCCACCTCGGAGAGGATCCGCTCGGCGTTACGGCGCACATACGATACATCCGTCATAGAGAAAGTCCCTCCGGCGCGCGTAATTTGATATAAAACAGTATATCATAAGAGTGCGCGCTTTTCAACACCTATTTTCTCGCCGTCTCCCCGCTCCTCCGTGCACAAGATTGACAATATTACTAAAATTATTGCAATTTCTCCAATATTTTTGTGGATTCTTTTTTTGTTCATCTTTTTTTGCTACGCTGACAACGGACGAGGTGACAAGCATTGTACGGTACAGCAGTAGCAGTTCGTCACATTTGCAAAAAGCAAGGAGAGTTCACATGAAATTGCTGCGCGCCGCCCTGTGCCTCGGTATTGCGGCGGTTCTGATCCTCGCCTGTCTTTCCTGCGGCGGGGAGCCGGAGGAACCGGGCACCACGCCGACACCGGGCAGCTCTGACAAGACGGAGCCCACGCCGGAGCCGACCCCCGATAAACCCACGCCCGATCCGGAACCCGAACCGGAGCCGGAGCCCACACCGAAACCGGAGCCTATCGTGAAACAAGACAAATTAATCTCTGATTTTTATATCGCCTCTTATGAGGGTGACAACGAGCTTGACAACTTCCTGAAGGTCGGTGCCGCCGGAGAAACTGCGCTGACAAAATACATTCTCGCATGGGTGAACGGCAAACCCACAGCGTCGACGGACAGCGACCCGGAGAGCGACGGTATCGGCTTTGCATGCAGTACGATTACCGCGAAGAACGCCGACGGCGAAGTGCTGTTCGGGCGCAATCTCGACTGGGCACAATCCGGCGGGATGATTCTGGTCAACAAGCCGACGGACGGCGGGGACTACTGCTCAATCTCCACCATCAACACCGCCATTGTTGCGGCGTGCGGACTCAAATTCTACACCATGTCACTGGAAAAACAACTAAAAGCGGCTCTTTACTTCCCGCTCGACGGCATGAACGAAAAAGGCTTTGCAATCGCTGTCAATATGATTAAGGACAGCAGCGTCTCGGCACATCAGACGGCGCCCGGCAAAACCCCCATCAACTTCACCTCCGCCATCCGACTGCTGCTGAACCGCGCCGCCACAGTTGATGAAGCGATTGCCCTCCTCGGCAACTACAGTATGTCAATCCCCGGCGGCGGGCAGCTCTTCCATTTTGCCATGACCGACCGGACCGGAAAGAGCGTTGTAGTGGAGTATATCAACGGACAGATGTATGTAACGGACACCCCGGCTGTCACGAACTTCTACCTCACGCCGAACGATGTCAGCGGCACAAACAAATACGGTATCGGCACCAACCAGTCGATGGAGCGCTATAAGACCCTCCTGACAAAACTGAAAGCTGCCGAGAACGAAAACGGAGAAGCCATCCTTGATGCGGAGGGCATCCGCGAAGCGCTTTCTTCCGTCGCCAAATCCAACTTCAATGTTCCCGGCTCCTCCACCGAGTGGAGCGTCGTCTTCAACCTGATGACCGGCGAGGTCATTTATTATCGCCGCGAGAATTGGTCGCAGTCGTATGTTTACCGGGTCCCGAATACTCCCGCCGCATCCTCGGCGGAATCATAATTCCGCACCCCACCTTTCTGCGGGGGAGCGCCTCACTCATGCGGGGTGCTCCCCCGCGGCTTTTATCACCCCGCCGGCGTGCCCCCGGCCGACCGCCGGCAGGGGCAATGAAGCGAATATTTGCGGGGAGGACACTTTTTGTAAAAAGCGTCCTCCCCGCACCCCTCCCCTAAAAACTGTCGGGAGTTTTTGTCGCTCGCGCCACTGGCACCGTTCTTTTTCATTGGAGAAACGACGCTTGCATTGCCTGTTTCCCCAAAACAATACGCAGATAGGGGCGACCACCGGTCGCCCCTACAACAAAAACCGCAAAAACGGTCAAACATATTGTGCGCCAGATGCCACGGCAAACTTTTTGATTGGTCGGAGAAACCGTTTGTTTGCCTTATGTATTTTCGCATCCGCGAAAACACTTTTGCTTCATCTAACCGGGGGGCAATCGTCCGCCCTTATCTGCGCCAGCCATTGCTTAACTTGTGTACCCGAGACAAGAGAGAAGGGATGGAGAAACCGCGTTCACACCGCAGTAGGCGTACTTGGTACGGTAGGCGGTGCGAACGCGGTTAAAGCCCCCCGTCTCTTAAAGTAAAGGCAACCGACGCCGCTTTTCTTTTTAGTTTGAAAAGTCAGTATCGGTTGCCATTAAAAATCATTTTGGGGGCTTGGTCTCCGCCCTTATCTCTTGTCTCGCAGTCCCTTGGGGTAATGGTTTTTTGCTACCCCTCCGACTACCTTGATGCCGCCCAGCGGCGCACCCGCCACCGTTACGACCGCCCATCCGTCCGCAAGCCCGCACGGGAACGTCTCCCCGCGCAGATATGCCCCGAGCCTCGGATCACCCGGCAAAAGATCGACCTGCCGCGCAAAATACGCCCCATACGCCGAGAAGAAGAAATGCTCCGGGCAAAGTCGCCCCTTTTCCACCGTGCCCGCGTTGACACCGCGCGCATAGGTGATGTCCCGCGGCGTCGGCACGTCCGGGGAGAGCAGCGAGATGCCGCCCTTAAATTGCATCGGCTCCGGCAGGAGTGCTCCGTCAATGCCCGCCGAGGTGAGAAACGCCTCAAAGGCGGCCTTTTCCTCCCGCGTGAGCGGCGTGACGTCCGCCTCGCGGGGGGCGTTTTTCTTTGCCTTCCGATTGCCGTCACCCCGCGCGGATACCGTTGCGGGCACGTCCACCCGTCGGCGGAAACGGCACATGAACTGCCCCTCCCCCGGTGCCACGTACGGATACGCGCGGCGGGAAAGGCGACTGACCTCACGCCCGAGGTCGGATGCCTCCGGCGTGATCCCCGGCACCGTCATCCGAGCCACCTCGGGCGGTACCTCTTCCAAAACGAAGTCCGTGCGCGCGCGCAGGAACCAAAGGACGTTTTCCTCGTTTTCCTCCGGGGAAAACGTGCAGGTCGAGTACACCAGTCGCCCTCCCGGGCGCACCGTGTCCGCCCCCGCGGCAAGGATCTCCCGTTGCCGTTCGGCGCACATTGCCACGTTTTCCGGGCTCCACTCCGAGACGGCGATCGGCTCACGGCGGAACATCCCCTCCCCGGAGCAGGGCGCGTCGATCACGACGGCATCAAAGAAACCGGGGTAGGTCGCGGCGAGCGTAGTTGCATCCGTGCGCGTCACGACCGCCGTACGGACACCCATGCGTTCGAGATTCCCGGCGAGCGTCACACAACGATTCGGCACATACTCGTTGGAGACGAGCAACCCCGTGTCGCCGATCCGGTTTGCAATCTGCGTGGACTTGCCGCCCGGGGCGGCGCACAGGTCGAGCACCCGCTCCCCGGGCAGAATCCCGGCACACAGCACCGGTAACATAGCGGACGGCTCCTGCATATAATACGCGCCCGCATGATGGAGAGGGTCCCCACCGACCGATGCCGTATCCCGACGGTAGAGCGCGTCGGGCGCAAACGGTGCGGGCGCGACGGCCTCGCCGAGCAGCTCCGCGAGCCGCTCCGTTGTCATCTTCGCTCCGGTATGGAGTGCCCGCGCGGGGCGTTCGTCATATGCCGCGAGGAACGCCGGATAATCCCCGCCGAGCAGTGCGCGCATCCGCGCGAGAAATGCCTCCGGTAGCATGCCGCCCACCCCCGTTTTCTTTACTTCTTCACCATCTTACCATCGCCCCCGAAAAAAGTAAAGAATTTTTTGTTTTCCCCCTTGACACAGTGGCTGCGGGTGCGTATAATAGAGCCGTAAACAGTTGAACGGTTGCTCAACTGTTCAAGAATTCAACCGTTTGGAGGCACCATGGAAACGAAAGTACCGCTCTGCGCCGAACAGCATCACCATGACACCCTGCTCGCTTCCCTGCGCGCATCCGCCCCGCAGGACGCCTTTCTCCTGTCCGTGGCCGACTTTTTCAAGGTGTTCGGTGACGTGACGCGTGTACGCCTGCTCATGGCACTCGACCGTGCCGACCTCTGCGTCTGCGACCTCGCCGACCTGCTCGGCATGACGAAATCCGCCGTTTCCCACCAACTTTCCGCCCTGCGCGCCGCCCATCTCGTGACCTTCCGGCGCGAGGGCAAAAACGTCCGCTACTCGCTCGCCGACGACCACGTACGCAAGATTATCGAATGCGCGGCAGAACACCTGTCGGAGGACGATTGACCCACGGGGGCAAGCGGCCCCGACCCCTAAAATCCGATTTAATAATGTAAAGAGAGGTATACATCATGACTTACAAATTCACCGTATCCGGACTGGACTGCCCCAACTGTGCAAAGAAGCTGACCGCCATCATCGAGAGCAAAGAGGAAGTGGACAGCGTCAAGCTCAATTTTCTCACGGAAGACCTGACGGTCACGACCGAACTCGACGGAGACGACGCGCTGGAACTCGTCCGCGCCTGCGGCAAAGAATTCAGCAAAAAGGTGTCGATCGACCGAAAGTAACGCCATGAAGAAGCTGTGGAAAGATAAAGAGCTGTGCCGGATCCTGCTCGGCGGGCTCCTGCTCATCGCCGGTTTCATCGTGAAAATTGCCACGAAGAATAGTGAAGCCGTAGCGAAATACGCGGTGCCGATCGTGTTCGCCGTCGCCCTCCTCGTCACCGGGCTGGAAGTCTTTTGGGAGGCCATCCGCGGCATCTTCAAAGGGCAACTGCTCGATGAGACGTTTCTGATGTCAATCGCCTCGGTCGGTGCCTTCATCATCGGTGAGTACGCCGAGGCACCTGCCGTTATGCTGTTCTATCTCGTGGGCGAGTATTTCGAGCACCGCGCCGTGCGCCGTTCGCGTGCGTCCATCAAGACGCTCATGGAGATCAATCCCGACCGTGCACTCGTCTCCCGCGACGGGGTTGAGGGGGAGATTGACGCGGCCGAGGTCGCGGTCGGCGATACCGTGGTCCTGCGCCCGGGTGCAAGGGTCCCCGTGGACTGCACGGTGCTGAGCGGTAATGCGGATATCAACACCGCCGCACTGACCGGTGAGAGCCTGCCCGTCGCCGCACACGCCGGCACGACCCTGCAAAGCGGGGTCATCGTCATGGACGGCGTGCTGTACGCGCGTGCCGACCGCACCTCCGAGACCTCTGCCGCGGCACGGGTACTGAACCTCGTGCAGGAGGCATCCGACCGCAAGAGCCGCCAGGAAAACTTCATCACCGGTTTTGCCCGTGTCTATACCCCGATCGTCGTCGGGCTGGCGGTGCTGGTCGCATTCCTGCCTCCGCTCTTTATCTGCCTCGGCAACGGTGCCTTCGACGGGGTCGTGTTGAAAGAGTGGATTTCCCGCGCCCTGATGTTCCTCGTCGTTTCCTGCCCCTGTGCCCTCGTCATTTCGGTGCCGCTTGCCTTCTTCGGCGGGATCGGCGGTGCCGCCGGGCAGGGGATCCTCTTCAAGGGCGGTTGCTCCTTTGACTCCCTCGCCGCAGCAAAAATTGCCGTGTTCGATAAGACCGGGACCCTCACCGAGGGTGCCTTCTCGGTGACGGACGTCCGCCCGGCGGGGCAGATAACGAGGGATGAACTTCTCGCGCTCGTCTCCTCCGCTGAGGCACACTCCACCCACCCGATTGCCCTCGCGCTCCGCGCCGAGGCACCGGACGCTCCCCTGGCGGAAGAAGTCAAGGAGGTGCCCGGAAAAGGTCTCCTCGCCGTCGTCGGCGGGCATGAGATTGCCGTCGGCAACCTCGCCCTCATGGCAGACATCGGTGCCGCCGTCCCCGACGGGGAGGAAGGCATCTTCGCCGCCCGCGACGGTGCCTATATCGGTGCCGTCTCCATTGCGGATACGCTCCGCCCGGGCACCGTCCCCGCCCTCTCCGAACTCCGCCGCCTCGGTATCCGCGAGACGGTTATGCTGACCGGTGACGCGGAAGCCCCGGCAAAAGCGATTGCCGCCGCCGCGGGGATTGACACCGTGAAAGCCAAACTTCTCCCGGAAGAAAAATACACCGCACTGGAAGCACTCATGCAGGAGAGCCGGGAAAAAGTCATGTACGTCGGCGACGGCATCAATGACGCACCCGTCCTCGCCCGCGCCGACGTCGGCATCGCCATGGGCGGCATCGGATCGGATGCCGCGATTGAGGCGGCGGACGTCATCCTCACGACCGACGCCCCGGAGAAAATCCCGCTCGCGCGTCGCATTGCGAAAAAGACCCTGCGGATTGCCAAAGAGAACATCGTATTCGCCCTGTTTGTCAAGATCGCCGTCATGGTGCTCGCCGCTACCGGCGTACTCACCATGTTCCCGGGCGGTATGTGGGTCGCCGTTTTCGCCGACGTCGGCGTCGCACTCCTCGCGATCCTCAACGCCCTGCGTACCGTCCTCCATCCACCGAAGCCGTGCACCGTGGCAGGCGCAAAGGCGACGGCAAAGCAGACGCAGGCATAACACCCCGCAATCCCTTATCCGTTTTACCCGGCAGGGCTCCCCCTGCCGGGTCTTGCTTTTTGGGATAAACTATGCTATATTATCTTTGTCTGTCTATACCCCGCGCGAAAGTGCGCGGTGTTGCCCAAATACGCATGAGGTACACTTATGAAACACTTACGGTTTCTGCCGTTGCTCCTGCTCCTGGCTCTGCTCCCGCTCCTTTTCCTCACAGGGTGCGGGGAGACGGGCGCGACGCACGAGCACCGCTACGGTGACTGGTACACCGTCACACCCCCGACCCACACGGATGCCGGCACGGAGGCACGCAACTGCACCGGCTGCGAAAAGCGGGAGACGCGCCCCGTCGCCGCGACGGGTCACACGTTTTCCGAAGAATGGGACTATAATGCCGAGGTGCATTTTCACTCCTGTTCCTGCGGGGCAACGGAGGCGGGCACCCCGCACGACTTTGACGAGGCGGGCATCTGCCGCGTCTGCCGTGTGGACAAGACGCGGCTCGCCTATACGAAAGCCTGCGGAGTCATCACCATGGGCACCTACCCGCAGTCCCGCGTGACGGATGAGGCACTGCTGACCGCGCTCACCGCCGCCGCGGGGGTGCTCCCCACCGCTGCCGATGCCGGCGAGTGGACCCCGTACGGCGACTGCGCGGCAGACGGACAGGAGGGCGACTTCATGTGGTACCGCGATCTCTCGTTCGACGGTACTGCCTATCGTGCCGTCTACTTCACCGCCTACCGCCCTATGTCGTCGGATCTGCCCGCCGAGGGGACCTACTCGGAGCAGGACGATAACGGTTATGCCAAAGGGACGGTGTACTACTTCCGTTTCGACCCCATCCGCTGGCGCATCCTCACCCGCCGCGGGGGCAAAGTGCTGCTCCTCGCCGACCTGGTGCTGGACGCCGTGCCCTACCAGGATCGCGTACAGGAAGTGACGCCGGAAGGTAAATACACCGCCACCGTAACGGACGCGAACGACGCCCCGGACGGCACGAACGCCAACCGTTACCGGTACAGCCGTATCCGCGAGTTTCTCCTTACTGAATTTTCGCGCATCGCCTTCACCGACGCCGAAACGACACTTCTGAATCCCGCGACGGTCGGCGAGGGTAAAAACGACGGGTCCTCCGTCGCAAGTACGGGAGATCGGGTATTTCTCCTCGGCGCGAAGGACATCCTGTCCCTGTGCGCCACCGCCGACGTACAGTTCCGCCGCGGATCGGATTATGCCGCCTGCCGCGGCCTGCGCCTTTTGCACGACGACAACCGTTTTGCAGGTGGTGCCTACTGGTTTTTGCGGACACCGAAAGAGAACGGTCTCCCCTTCAACTCCGATAAACTGAATCGTGAACTCACGGCATCCGTCGGCATGATCTCTGCGGCGGGCAACCGCAAGTTGGACCTCACGCAGAACACGAGCCGCGTCGATTATACGTTCGTCGGCACCGTCCCCGCCGTCTGGCTGACACTCGCCGAGGCGGACTGACTCCCGCGCCGCTCCGCCGCAGAGCGGCGGTGTCACCCACTGCCTCCGCCGGAAACCGTCGTTTCCCTGCGGCACGGAACGGCACCGTTTTGCGGGCGCACTCCCGCGCCGCTCCTCTTTGTACCACGCTTTTTACGTCGTATTCCCTTTCCCACCACACCGTATTCCGACCGGCGGTGCCACCGCCGGTCGTCCCGACTCCCCGAAAGGAGGCTCCTATGTCCAAACCCCTTGTTGCCATTGTCGGCAGACCGAATGTCGGCAAATCCACCCTTTTCAATAAGATCATCGGCCAACGCCTGTCCATCGTCGAAGACACGCCGGGTGTCACCCGGGACCGCATCTACGGCGAAACCGAATGGAGCGGGCGTCCTTTCTGCCTCATCGACACCGGCGGGATCGAGCCCAAGACCGACGACGTCATTCTGAAACAGATGCGGACCCAGGCACAGATTGCCATCGACACGGCGGACGTCATCATTTTCGTCTGCGACGTGCGTGCCGGGCTGACCGCCGACGACCGCGAGATCGCCGTCATGCTCTCCAAGAGCGGTAAGCCCATCATCCCCTGCGTCAACAAGATCGACCGCACGGGGGACCTTCCCTTTGAATACTACGAATTCTACGAACTCGGTCTGAAAGAAGACCCCGTCCCGCTCTCCTCCCTGCACGGCTCTGGTACGGGGGACCTGCTCGACCGCGTCATTTCCTATTTTCCGGAGGAGGAGGCACCCGAGGAGGAGGACGACATCATCCGCGTCGCCGTCATCGGCAAGCCGAATGCCGGGAAATCCTCCATCATCAACCGCATCCTCGGTGCCGACCGTCTCATCGTCTCGAATATTCCGGGCACGACGCGTGACGCCGTCGATACCGTCATCGAAAACGAGTACGGGAAGTTCTGTTTCATCGATACCGCCGGCATCCGTCGCTCCTCCAAGATCGACGATAAGATCGAGAAATACTCCGTCCTGCGTGCTCACATGGCGGTGGAGCGCGCCGACGTCTGCCTCATCATGGTGGATGCCGCCGCAGGCATCTCCGAGCAGGACGAGCACATCGCGGGCATCGCACACGAGGCGGGCAAGGCATCCATCATCTGTATGAACAAATGGGACGCCGTCGAAAAGGATTCGACGACGACGAACGCCGTGACGCGCCGCGTGCGCGACGCACTCTCCTATATGACCTACGCCCCGATCCAGTTCGTCTCGGCGATGACGGGGCAGCGGGTCGGCACACTCTTTGAACTCATCAACCAGGTGTACGCCGAATCGCGCAAGCGCGTCTCCACGGGGATGCTCAACGACCTCCTCGCCGACGCCGTCGCACGCAACCAGGTGCCGTCCGACAAGGGCAAACGCCTGAAACTCTACTATATGACCGAGAGCCAGGTCGCACCGCCGACCTTCGTCGTGTTCTGCAACAGTGCGGAACTGTTCCACTTCTCCTACCAGCGGTATCTGGAAAACTGCATCCGCGAGGCGTTCGGCTTCCGCGGCACACCGATCAAACTCGTCATCCGCCAGAAGGGCGATAAGGAAGACTGACCATGTTTATCGACATCGTAAAAATCTATGTGAAAGCGGGCGACGGCGGCAACGGAGCCATCGCCTTCCACCGCGAAAAATACGTACCGAACGGCGGCCCCGACGGCGGGGACGGCGGCAGAGGCGGCAACATTATTTTCCGCGTCGACGAGGGGGCGAACACCCTGCTCGCCTTCCGTTACAAGCGCAAATTCGTCGCCGAAAACGGCGAGGACGGCAAAGGACGCAAATTTCACGGCAAGTCCGGGGAGGACACCGTGATCCTCGTCCCCCCGGGGACACTCATCAAAGACCCGGCAAGCGGCAAGATCATTTTCGATATGTCGCGCGACCGCGAGTTCATTGCCTGCCACGGCGGGCGCGGCGGCTGGGGTAACCGTCACTTTGCGACCCCGACGCGCCAGATCCCCCGGTTTGCCAAGTCCGGCACCAAAGGGGAAGAAAAGGAACTGCAACTCGAACTGAAAATGCTCGCGGACGTCGGTCTGCTCGGTTTCCCGAACGTCGGGAAATCCTCTCTGCTCGCGCGCGTCAGCGCGGCGAAACCGAAGATTGCCGACTACCACTTCACGACCCTCTCCCCGAATCTCGGGGTCGTCGCCCTCGGCGGCGAGGGGCGCGGCTTTGTCATGGCAGACATCCCGGGGCTCATTGAAGGTGCCTCCGACGGCGCGGGACTCGGGCACGCATTCCTGCGTCACGTGGACCGTTGCCGCCTCCTGCTCCACGTCGTGGACGTCTCGGCGAGTGAAGGGCGCGATCCCGCGGAGGATATGCGTATCATCGACCGCGAACTCGCACGATACAGTGAGGCACTTGCCTCCCGTCCGCAGATCGCCGTTGCGAACAAGTGCGACCTCGCTGACCCGGACGGCGAGACCGTCAGGCGTTTCACCGCGTACTGCGAGGAACTCGGTCGCCCCCTCTTCTTCATCTCCGCCGCGACCGGTGACAGCGTGCGCGAACTCATGGAGTACGTTGCAAAAACGCTCGAAACCCTGCCCCCCATGACCGAATACGAGGCGGAGATCTCCCCCGAGGAGGAGGCACTCGCCGGTGTCGGCTGCGGCATTGAGACCACGGTCCGCCGCGAAAACCGCACCTACTACGTCGAGGGCAAGTGGATCGAAAACTTCATGGGGCAGATCAATTTCGACGACTACGAGTCTCTCCGTTTCTTCCAGCGCGTGCTGGACAAAAACGGCGTTTTCGCCCTTTTGCGCGAAAAGGGCATTGAGGACGGCGACACCGTCAACATCTACGACTTCGAGTTTGAATATGTGCAATAAGCCGCGGCGCGAATACGTCGACGGCAAGGCGGTGCCCGAAAAATCGGGCATCGCCTCGTTTTTGTTTCGCCCGCGGATACGCCCGTTCCCGGGCATCGGCGCGACCACCCGACGCCCGGTAGCACGGAAAAACGCCCCCGCCCCGATGGCGTGAGCACCTCCTCCGGCGGTGTGCATACCACCTCCCGCCCCGATGGCGTGAGTACCTCCTCCGGCGGTGTGCATACCACCTCCCGCCGACGGCGTGTGTGTCGTCCGCACCCGCCTCCGGGTGCCGCCGGCGGGAGATGGGGAAAATCGCCGCGCCCCCTTTACAAAACGCCGTAAATGTGTTATATTGTTATCTATAATAGTATGCGTACGATCGTGCGCGGAAACGGGGGATCACCTATGAAGTGCCCTGCCTGCGGCAACCGTGACAGCCGCGTGCTCGACAGCCGACCGGTGGAAGACGACGCCAGCATCAAGCGGCGGCGCGAATGCACCGCGTGCGGAAAGCGGTTTACCACCTACGAAATGATTGAGACGGTGCCGATCTTCGTCATCAAAAAGGACGGCTCGCGTGAGCCGTTTGACCGGCACAAACTGCAAAACGGACTCATGAAAGCCTGCCAGAAACGCCCCGTCGACGTCGATGCGCTCTGCACCGAGATTGAGAACGAGCTGGTCAACTCCCTCGCGAGTGAGGTGACTTCCGTGCGCCTCGGCGAGATGGTGATGGACCACCTCAAAACCCTGGACGAGGTCTCCTACGTCCGCTTTGCCTCCGTCTATCGCGAGTTCCGGGACCTGGAAAGTTTCCTCGATGAACTCAACGCCCTTGTCAAAGGAAAGAAGAAACGCAAATGATGCACAGTATGACCGCGTTCGGGCGCGGAATGAATACGGCGGGCGACATGACCTTTACGGTCGAGATGCGTGCCGTCAACGGCAGATACCTGGACGTTTCCTGCCGTATGCCCCGCTCCCTGCTCCCCCTGGAAGAGAGGGTCAAGTCCTACGTCCAGTCTTCCGTCACCACGCGCGGCAAGGTGGACGTCAACGTCACTCTCACGAGGGAGGGCGTTTCGGATAAGACGGTAACGCTCGACACGGCGTATGCCGACGCATACATGGCCGCGCTCCGCGCCCTGCGTGACCGTTACGCACTCCCCGATGACATCACCGTCATGTCGGTGGCAAAGTCGCCCGACGTCTTCACCTATACCCAGACCGAACTCGATGCGGACGCCGCATGGGAGGCACTCCGCCCCGCACTCGCGGCGGCGGGTGAAGCCTTCTCGCGCATGCGCCGCGCGGAGGGGGAAAAAATACAGCGCGACCTGTACGCCAAACTGGACAGCGTCGCCGCCTGGGTCGATGAGGTCGAACGCCTCTCGGCGTCGGACACCGCCCTCTACCGCGACAAACTGGAAGCGCGCCTGCGCGCCGTTCTCTCCGACCAGAAGATCACGGTGGACGAAAACCGTCTGCTCACCGAATGTGCCCTGTTCGCCGACCGTATCGCCGTAGACGAGGAGATCACCCGGCTGCGTGCCCATATCGGTGCCTTCCACGAGATTGCGGAAGAGCCGATGCCCGCCGGTAAGAAACTGGACTTTCTCATGCAGGAGATGAATCGGGAAACCAACACGATCGGCTCCAAGTGTGCCGACGCCGCCATCGCCCGCATCGTCGTCAACGTCAAGAACGAACTGGAAAAAATCCGCGAGCAAGTGCAGAACATTGAGTAAGGAGACAGGATGAAACTCATCAATATCGGATTCGGCAACCTCGTCGCGGCGGAGCGCGTCGTCGCCATCACTTCCCCGGACAGCGCACCGATCAAACGCCTGGTACAGGACGCCAAGGAAGAGGGGCGCGTCATTGACGCCTCCTGCGGCAGACGTACCCGCGCCGTGCTCATCATGGACTCCGACCACGTCATCCTCTCCGCCATCCAGACCGAGACTCTCTGGAACCGGCTGGACCAGGAAGTCGGCAATGAAGAAGACGAAGAGGAGGACGAGGATGAGGAGAGATCCTGACCCCGTACCCGACGCGCCGACCTCTGCAAAAGTAAGTTTACAATGCCACCCATTTTCGTGACAGAAGGAGATACAATATGTTACACCCGACCGCAGACGAACTCACCCACGGCAAATTCAACCGCTATGAACTGGTTATCGGGATCGCGAAGAGTGCCCGCCTCGTGACCGACGAATACGTGCGGCAGCGCAGTGAGGCGCAGAAAGCCATCGACGAGCACCGCGAGGGCGGCCAGACGCTCGCGCAGATGATCTCACCCGAATACCGCGACCAGAAGGCGGTCAAGATCGCCGTCCGCCGCCTTGCCGACGGGACCTACCGCATGGTGCGGCGCAGCGAGCAGTAAACGCCGCCGTGGCGCGCGCCGTCAGCGTCCGCGTACTGGACGCCCCGTTTCATATCGACCACCCCTTTGACTACCTGCTCCCGGACTACCTGCCGGACCTCGCCCGCGGAACCGTGGTTTCCGTGCCGTTCGGGCGGGGAGACCGCCCGGTCTTCGGCGTAGTGATGGGGGAGGCGACACCGCAAAGCGGCGTCGCCGTCAAGCCCGTGCTGTCCGCCCTCGACCAGGCGTATGCCCTCGACGGTGAGATGCTCGGGCTATGCCTCTTTTTATCCGACTACTACCTCTGCTCGCTCGGAGATGCCGTGCGGTGCGTGTTGCCGCCCGCCGTCTTTTCCTCTCTCGGGCAGAATATCTACCGCGTGCCGTATTGCACGCTCGTGCCGGATGCCGACGCGCTCCGTGACCTGCTCGGCGGAAAAACGCTGCGCTCCGAGGCGCACAAACGGATCCTCTCCTATCTTGCCGAACGGGGGACGGTCGAGCGGAGCACCCTTTTGCACGATCTCTCCGTCTCACCGGCGCAGGTCGCTGCCCTGGTCGCCAAAGGCTACGTGACGGAGGAAAACCGCGAGACCCTCCGCAACCCCTATGCCGACCTCGCGCGGGAGCGCGACCTGCGGGAAATCCGTCTCTCCCGCGCGCAGACGCGCGCGTTCGAGGCACTCGCGGCGTTGCAGGACACCGGCGAGGCGAAAGCGGCGTTGCTCCACGGCGTGACGGGGAGCGGCAAGACGCAAATTATGCTGAAACTCCTTGACCGCACGCTCGCCGCCGGCAGGACCGCCATCGTGATGGTGCCGGAGATTGCCCTCACGCCCCAGACCGTCCGCATCTTCTGCTCCCGGTACGGAGAGCGCGTCGCCGTCATCCACTCCTCCCTCTCGGCGGGGGAACGCTTTGACGCCTGGCGCAGGATCCGCCGCGGCGAGGTGGATCTCGTCATCGGCACCCGCAGTGCCGTGTTCGCCCCCTTGAAGAACATCGGGCTCATCGTCGTGGACGAGGAGCACGAGCACACTTATAAATCCGAGCAGGACCCCAAATACCATGCCACGCGTGTCTGCGCCTATCGCGCCGGCGTGCACCGTTCGCTGGTCGTCCTCGCCTCGGCGACCCCCTCCTTTGAGAGTTACTATGCCGCGACCCACGGTCGCTATACCCTGGTCCCCCTGACCGAGCGTTTCGGGGGTGCCAGACTGCCGGAGGCGGAGATCGTCGATATGCGGCGGGAACTCCGCGCCGGCAACGTCTCACCGTTGAGCCATACGCTCTACGACGCACTCGCGACGGTCAAGGAGCGCGGTGAGCAGGCGATCCTGTTTCTCAACCGCCGCGGCTACCACGCCTCGCTCCAATGCCGGAACTGCGGGGCGGTGCTGAACTGCCCGCACTGCTCGGTGGCACTCACCCTGCATACCAACCCCGCGCCGCATCTGCTCTGCCACCTCTGCGGTTACCGTGCCGCGCCGCCGCGGACCTGCCCCGCCTGTCGGGACGGTCGGCTCACCTACGTCGGCTACGGGACGGAAAAAGTCGAAAGCGAAGTGGAAGGGCACGAGAGCCATCTGTCCGTCCTGCGTATGGACGCGGACACCGCCACGGGCAAACAGGTCTATGACCGTATGCTCGACAGTTTCCGCCGTGGGGAAAAGGACGTCCTGCTCGGCACGCAAATGGTGACGAAAGGTCACGACTTCCCCCGCGTTACGCTGGTCGGCGTCATTCTCGCCGACACCGGGCTCTACGCAAACGATTTCCGCGCCTCCGAGCGTACCTTTTCCCTGCTCACGCAGGTCATCGGCAGAGCGGGGCGGGCGGATGCCCCCGGGCGGGCGATCATCCAGACCTTCTCCCCGACGAACGACGTCATCCGCCTCGCGCAGGCGCAGGACTACGTCGCCTTCTACGAGTCGGAGATCAAACTGCGGGAGCAACTCTGTTTCCCGCCGTTCTGCGACCTCGTCCAACTGACGCTCACCTCGCGGGACGAGGGGCGGCTCTCGGAGGCGATCGGCAAATGTGCCGACCTCGCGAAGTCGCTCGCGGGCGAGAAATACGCCGATACGCCCCTGACGCTCTTCGGACCGCTGGAAGCGCAGGTCTACCGCGCCGCGGAGCAGTACCGCATGCGCCTCGTCCTCAAATGCCGCTGGAACGCCCGCACCCGCGCCTACGTCCGGGAACTGCTGCTGTTCGCATCGACCCTCCGCGGTGTCTCTGCCGCAGTGGATATCAACCCCCTGCACGCGTGACCCCCGCACCGGCCCGTCGAACGGCTTTTCCGCGATGACCTGTTCCCGTGCCACGGCTTTCTCACGATTGCCCCTTCCCGCACCTGACCTATCCCGAAAGGAGACCATCTATATGGCATACCTGAAAATCGTTTTGGAGGGCGACCCGGTCCTCCGTAAGACCAGCCGCCCCGTCACAGAGATCACCCCGCGCATCCTCCAACTGCTGGATGATATGACGGACACCATGCGCCGTGCGAACGGTTGCGGGCTCGCCGCGCCGCAGGTCGGCATCCTCCGCCGCGTGGTCGTCATCGAGGTGGAGCCCGGTGAAGTACTGGAACTCATCAATCCGAGGATCGTCTCCTGGTCGGGTGAGCAGTGCGAAGTGGAGGGGTGTCTCTCCCTGCCGAAGAAATGGGCGAGGACACACCGCCCCCGCAAGGTGGTCGTGCGTGCCCTTGACCGGAACGGGCAGGAGGTCGAATACCGCGGGGAGGATCTGCTCGCCCGCGCCTTCTGCCATGAGATCGACCACCTGGACGGTAAACTCTTTACCGACCCGGGCATCGTCGCGGGGGAGGTCGAGGTCGAAGAATGAAAGTCGTCTTTATGGGCACGCCCGAGATTGCGGCGACCTGCCTGGATGCCCTCCTCGCGTCGGCACATACCGTTACGGCGGTGGTCACACAGCCCGACAAGCCCGCCGGGCGCAACTATACCCTGACGCCCCCGCCCGTCAAAGTGCTTGCCGCCGCGCACGGGATCCCGGTCGTCCAGCCGGAGAAAATCCGCACGCCCGAGTTTGAAGCGTGGTTGCAGGGCCAGTCCCCCGATATTATCGTCGTCGTCGCGTACGGGAAGATCCTGCCGAAGTTCGTGCTGGATACCCCGCGCTACGGCTGTATCAATCTGCACGTCTCTCTCCTGCCGCGCTGGCGCGGTGCCGCCCCGATGCAGCGGGCGATCATGGCGGGCGACACCGAGACGGGTGTCACCGTCATGTATATGGACGAGGGGCTCGACACCGGCGACATCCTCATGTCCAGTGCTTTCCCCATCACGGGGGAGGACACGTTCGAGACGGTCCACGACCGCAGTGCCGCCCTCGGGGCGGAGTTGCTCCCCATGGCACTCGACGAAATTGCGGCGGGCACCGCCCCCCGCAAAAAGCAGTGTGAAGAGGGCATGACCTACGCCGCCAAGATCGAAAAATCCGAGTGTGAGATTGACTTCACCAAGCCTGCCGCCGCGCTGGACTGCATCCTGCGCGGGCTGACCCCCATCCCCCTGCCCTTTACCTACCTGCCCGACGGCAAACTGCTCAAAGTCCTTGCCGCTCGCCCGACGGAGGGGCACGGCGCACCGGGTACCATCCTCGCGCTCGATACGGTCGGGGACGGCGGCATCACCGTCGCCTGCGGGGAGGGTGCCCTCCGACTAATCAAACTCCGCCCCGAGGGCAAAGGTACCATGACCGCCGCCGCGTTCCTGCGCGGGGCGCACCTCACGGTCGGTGAGCGGCTCGGCAGATGAACCTCCGTCTGACCGCTCTGCGTGTGCTCGCCAGATGGGAGGCGGGCGACGCCTATATCAACCTTGCCATCGGCAGAGCGGCGGAGGCACTCCCCGACGCCGACCGCCGGTATCTGACCGCGCTGGTGTACGGCACGGTCGAGCGTAAGATCACGCTGGACTACGCCATCGGCGCGCTTGCCCACCGCTCGGATGTCTCCCCCGCCGCGAAGAATATTCTCGAATGCGGGCTTTACGAACTGTTTTACCTCCGTACCCCCCGTCACGCGACCGTCAATGCATGGGTAGAACTGGCGGGGAGCCGCGGGGAAAAGAGTTTTGTCAACGGGGTGCTCCGCGCCGCGTCGGTGCTGGATGCCCTCCCCCTGCCCCCGCGGGACAAGAATGAGGCGCGCTACCTCTCGGTGTGTTACTCCGTCCCTCTCGCGACCGTGAAGCGGCTTTCCGCCGTCCTCGGGGACGAGACGGAGGACTTTTTGCGCGCGACGGCACAGCCGCCGCGCATGACCCTGCGCGTCAATACCCTGAAAATCTCCCGCGGGGACTATCTCGCGCGCCTTGCCGCCGCCGGTATCGATGCCGCAGCGACCCCCTTCGCCCCCGCGGGCGTCCGCCTCACGGGGACCTGTCCCCCGCGCGACCTCCCCGGTTTTGCCGAGGGGTGGTTTTTCGTGCAGGACGAGGCCTCCCAGATTGCGACGGAGGTCCTCGGGGCGGAACCCGGTGAAACGATCGTCGACCTTTGCGCCTGCCCGGGCGGTAAATCGTTCGGTGCCGCCATCCGCATGGAGGATCGCGGACGGGTGCTCTCTTTTGACCTCCATCCGTCCAAACTGCCGCTGATCGGGAGCGGTGCCGCCCGCCTCGGCCTCACCTGTATCACCGTTGGCGAGCAGGACGCGACCGCCCCCGACCCCGCGCTCGCGGGGATTGCCGACCGCGTCATCTGTGACGTGCCCTGCTCGGGGCTCGGCGTGCTCTCCAAAAAGCCCGATCTCCGTTATAAGGACCTCCGCGCGGCGGACGAACTGCCCGCCCTGCAAGGTGCCATCCTCGAAAGCGCGGCGGCGTGTGTCCGCGCGGGCGGGGTGCTTCTTTACTCGACCTGTACCGTCAACCCCGGGGAGAACGAGGCGGTGACGGATGCGTTCCGCGCCGCACACGCCGACTTTACCCCCGAGGACTTCACCGTCGGTGCGCTGTCCTCTGCGGAGGGGCGGCTGACGCTCTATCCCCACCGCCACGGCACCGACGGCTTCTATCTCGCGAAATTCCGCAAAAGCGGCAAGGAGAACGCATGACAGAAAAGATCGACCTTTTATCCCTGCTCCCGGAGGAGATCGGGACGTACCTTGCCTCCCTCGGTGAGCCGCGTTACCGCGCAAAGCAGATTTTCGACTGGTGCCGCCGCGGCACCCCCATCGGGGCGATGTCCAACCTCCCCGCCACCCTGCGCGAGAAGCTCGCGGAAACCTGTGAATGGCGGCTCCCCGCCGTGGCGGTCAAACAGACGAGTGCCCTCGACGGCACCGTCAAATACCTCTTCCGCCTCATCGACGGCAACTGTGTCGAGAGCGTACTCATGCGCTATCATCACGGCACCACCCTGTGCATTTCGAGTGAGGTCGGGTGCCCGATGGGCTGTCAATTCTGCGCCTCCACCATCGGCGGTAAGGTGCGGAATCTGAACCCCTCCGAGATGCTGGGACAGGTCATCGCCGCATCGCTGGACGCGGGTGAGCGCATTGACGGCGTGGTGCTCATGGGCATCGGAGAGCCGCTCGATAACTACGACAACGTCATGAAGTTTTTGCGCCTCGTCGGGCACCCTGCGGGGCTGAACATCGGTTATCGGCACATCTCCCTCTCGACCTGCGGCATCGTGCCGCGCATCTACGATCTGGCGCAGGAGGATCTGCCGATCACCCTCTCCGTCTCGCTCCATGCCGCGACCGACGAGGCGCGCAGTGCCATCATGCCGGTGAATCGCCGCTACCCCGTCGGAGAACTGCTCCGTGCCTGTGCCGACTATTTTCGGGCGACCGGCCGGCGTATTTCCTTTGAATATACCCTCATCGCGGGTAAGAACGACAGCCCGCACGACGCAGAGGTGCTCGCGGACGTGCTCCTCGCGCACCTCGGGCGGGTACCGATTCACGTCAATCTCATCCGTGTGAATGAAGTGGCGGAGACGGGTTTCCGCCACGGCACCGCCGCAGAGGCGAACGCCTTTGCCGAGGTGCTCACCCGCCGCGGGATCGTCGCGACGGTGCGCCGCCGTCTCGGCGCGGATATCGACGCCGCCTGCGGGCAACTCCGCAAAAAACAGGCGGACAGCCATGAAACGGGATGCAAAGCATGACAGAAACGACCGTTAAGGGAAAGATCATCAAAGGGCTCGGCGGGCTCTACACGGTACGCACCCTGGCGGGTGGCGAAGAGAGCGGCACCGCCGCCGGCCGGCCGCACGGTGACACCCCCCTCGTGCCCGGCGTAACCGCCCCCGGGCAAGCCGATGCCGACCGTGTCGCGGCGGATACCCCCGCGGAGGCGGGCACCGTGCGGCTGTTCCACTGTCGTGCCAAGGGCGCGTTCCGCCACGAGGACGAAAAGGTGACGGTCGGCGACGAAGTCCTGCTCCGCTTTGACGAGGCGGCACCCGACGAGACCGCCGTCATCCGCGAGATCCTGCCGCGGAAAAACGTGCTCATCCGTCCCCCCCTTGCCAATCTGGACATCCTCTTCTGCGTCGTCGCGGCGGCGCGTCCCGCGCCGGTGACCGAAACGCTGGATAAGCTCCTCGCGATCGCAGAGCATAACGGTATCGAACCGGTGCCGGTGGTCACGAAGTCGGATTGCGACCCGGCGGCGGCGGAGCATTATACCGCGCTCTACCGGCAGGCGGGCTTTACGGTCTTCCCGCTCTCGGGGGTCGCTGGCACGGGGATTGACCCACTGCGCGCGTACATTGCGGAGCACGTCCGGGATGGCAGATGTGCCGCCTTTGCGGGTGCGTCGGGCGTGGGGAAATCCACGCTCATGAACTGCCTGTTCCCGGGTCTGTCGCTCGCGACGAACGCCGTCTCCGCGCGCATTGAGCGCGGGCGGCATACCACCCGCCACGTCGAACTGTTCCCGACCTCGGACGCGCCCGACTGCGGTTTTCTCGCGGACACGCCGGGCTTTTCGATGCTGGACTTCATGCGGTTTGACTTTCTCACGCTGGACGACCTGTTTGACGCCTTCCGCGATTTCGCGCCCTATCGCGGTGCCTGCCGCTATCCGGACTGCACCCATACCGGCGAGGGTCCCGCCGAGTGCGCCATCGCCCGCGCCGTCCGGGACGGCCATATTGCCCCCACCCGCCACGGGAGTTATAAGTCCCTCTACCGCACCCTCAAAATCAAGAAGAATACCTATTGAATGTTATAGGGATGCAGAGGGTATTGGAACGCGGGAGTATATCCATGCAAGCATCAGATCAATGCGCGGGTAGATCAATGCCGGGGAGCACCTTTTTCAGGAAAAGGCGTTCCCCCGCGCCCCCTCCCCAAAACCTTTTTGAAGAATTGATACTGCCCGCACAAGACAAGTAAAGAGGGGTGTGCCCCGATCAGAGACAACGGATGCCCGATGCGCGCGGGGCGGTCCTGCGTCTCATGCGCCACGCCGCGGGGAAATAGCGGCCCCGTTACACCCCCGGCAAATTCTTTTGTATTTTATTGCCCCACCCCCTTGACAAGCGTCGGGGCGGGTGCTATAATACCATCGTTATCCTGAGACAGCAGGTTCACGGTAAAAGCTTTGCTTTCCTGCCGAGGTGAGACGAACGGTGCATATTACGTGTATTTTTTGTCCTTTCTCGGCTTGCCGTGAAAGGATTATTTTTTTATCACAAACGGAGGAAATGAAATGCCTAGTAAGAAGATTCTTGCTGAGAAGCAGGCACTCGTCGCCGACCTGACCGAACAGATCAAGGGTGCGGTGGCCGGCGTGCTTGTCAAGTACGAAGGCATCACGGTGGAGAACGATACCGCGCTCCGTGCGGCACTGCGTAAGGCAGGCGTTGTTTACAGCGTCAAGAAAAACTCGATGATCGGTCGTGCCTGCGAGGGCGCCGGTTACGGGGACCTGAAACAGTACCTCACCGGTATGACCGGTATCGCGATCAGCGCGACCGACCCCGTCGCCGCCGCCAAGATCATGAAGGAATACGCCGACAAGGTGGAGACCTTTGAGATCAAGGCCGGTTTCGTCGACGGTGAGACGCTCGATGCCGCAGGGGTGAACGCCCTGGCGGAGATCCCGTCCAAGGAGACGCTCATTGCCCGTATGCTCGGCTCCATGATGGGCCCGCTCAACAGCTTTGCCCGTTGCCTGCAAGCCGTTATCGACAAGCAGGGTGAGGGTGATGCCGCTCCCGCGGAAGCGTAATCCCCGCGACCGAAACACAAAAAATAATAAGTCATATTTTTGGAGGTAATTCAAAATGGCAAACGAAAAGACCACTCAGATTCTTGACCTTGTGAAAGGTCTCACCATTCTTGAACTCGCAGATCTCGTGAAGGCTATGGAAGAGGAATTCGGCGTTTCCGCCGCTCCCGTGGCTGTTGCCGCCGTCGGCGGTGCCGCTGCCGCTCCCGCAGCAGAAGAGAAGACCGAGTTCGACGTTATCCTGAAGAGCGCAGGCGCGAACAAGCTGAACGTTATCAAGGCTGTCCGCTCCATCACCTCTCTCGGCCTGAAAGAAGCAAAGGACCTCGTCGAGGCTGCTCCGAAGGCAATCAAGGAAGGCGTCTCCAAGGAAGAGGCAGACAAGGTTGCCGAAGAGCTCAAAGCTGCCGGCGCAGAAGTCGAAATCAAGTAATTTCTCCCCGTTTGGGGAAGGCGCGTCTCTCACCTGCCGGGAGACGCGCCTTTTCTTTTTCGCTTTTCCACGCCCCGCATCCCGTTCCGTGTCCCGTTCCGTGTCGGGTATCTTGTCGCGCACTTCGTATCCCGTCGCCTGCTTTGCATCCCGCCCCGCGTTTTCCGGTCCTGCCTTCGGCTCTCCCTCCCGCGCCGTCTTTTTGCGGGTGTGCCCGCATACACTGGTACCATGAAAAAGTGGATTTGCGTTTTGCTTTGTCTCACCCTGCTCTGCCCCGCGCTCCTTTCCTGCCGCGCAAAGCGTTCACCGATGGAAATACTGGATGCCTTTGCCGCCGCCTACCCGCTCCCGGCGGGTCGTTTCTACGACAGCGAAGCTGACGAGGGGAGCGAACGATACCTGCCGCCCGTCCTGTTCGACGCCTTTTTCACCCGTTCCCCGGGGGATGACGATCGTGAGGACGTACGGCGTTTTGCCTTGTTTCTGGGCACCTCCTCGTCCTGCATTGCCGAAATGGGCATTTTTGAATGCCCCGACCGCGACGCGGCGGGGGAGGTCATCGGGTGCCTCCGGGCGCGCATCGATCTCTGTCGCGCGACACACGAAACGGACACCTCCGCCGCGCTCAACCCGACGATAGTCCTCTACGGCAGGACGGTGGTCTATACCGTCCTGCCCGACAACGAAAAGGCGGCGAGGGTCCTCTCCCGCCTGTTCTGACCCCGCCCCGGCACCCTGCGCGGCACCCACGCACGGCACAGGTACGCCCCTCGGGTCTCTCCCGGGGAGGTCGCCTCCCCGCCCTGCCGACGGAGTGACGCCCGCGGGCGGCAACGCCCGGGAACAAAATGCGTTACCCTCTTGCAACATCCACACATTTTTGCTACAATAAAATTAAATACGACCGGCAACCGCCGACGGCGATTGCACAAAGAAAGGAATTCGATATGAAGACCTGCCCCGCTTGCCATACCGACATTACGGATGACACCTCGCGTTTCTGCCCGAATTGCGGTGCCCCCCTGCGGATCACCGATAACCCCTATGCCACCCCGTCCGTGACGGACACCACCGGGGACGACCTCGGCAAAACCACCCCCGACGGCAGCGGCTTTGCCCGCCCCGGCAGCACCGGTACCGAGAGCGGCGGCTTTGCCCGCCCCGGCAGCACCGGCACCGGGAGCGGCGGTTACAACGGCACGGGGTCCGGTGCTTACGGTGCCCCGCAGTCGACCTATACGGGTTACACCCCCTACCAACCCCCGGTGACACAGCCGTCCGGCGGTCTTGCCATCGCGGCACTCATCTGCTCCTTCTTCCTCGGCATCGTCGGGTTGATCCTCGGCGTCGTCGGGCTCAACCAGTACCCGAAGGGCAGCGGTTACCGCACCATGTGCATTGTCGCCATTATCATCCCGATTGTGTGGATTGTCCTTTCCGTGATGATCGCTATCCTCGGCGGTCTTTTGTCCTTCATCACCGTTGCCTATTAAGGGCTGTCCCGCACCGGTGCCCGAGCGGCCCCGTCCGTGCGGTGAAACCCTCTTACATCAAAACCGACCCTGCGCCGCGGCGCAGGGTCGGTTCCGTTTTGCTTTTTTGGTCAGCCACCGTATTGCTTTGCGGGAGAGGTCGTCGGGCCCCCGCCGACGGGCGCATCACGCAAGTTTTGCGAGTGCGTCCGTGAGTTGTGCCTCCGTCTCCCGGTACTTCGCGAGTTTGACGCGCTCTGCCTCCACGACGGCGGCAGGTGCCTTGGCGACGAAACCCTCATTCGCAAGTTTTGCCGTAAGGCGGGTGATCTCCCCGCGCACGCGGGTGAGTTCCGCCGTGAGGCGGGTGCGTTCCTTTTCAAAATCGACCAGATCCCCGAGTGGGATATAGACGGTCGCCGCATCGGTCACGATGCTGACGGCACCGTCGGCGGCGTAAGCGTCCGTAAGGTGCATGCTCTCCGCGCTCGCGAGGCGCGCGAAAATGCCCTCCGCGCCCGCAAAACTCTCGGGATACTTCGTGACGATATACAGATTGGCTTTCTTGGACGGCGGCACGTTCATCTCCGCGCGGCGGTTGCGGATGGCACGGATGGCGGCAATCACGCGGTCGGTCGCCTCCTCCTCGGTGGGATAGAGGCGCGCCCCGTCAAACGCGGGGTACGTATCGATCATGATGGATTCCCCGGTGTTTGGCAGTGCCCCGTAAATCTCCTCGGTGATGAACGGCATATACGGATGCAGGAGTTTCAGGATCCCCGTGAGCACGTACGCCAGAACGCGCCGTGCCGTCGCGGCACCCTCGCTCTCCTTATCGAACAGGCGGTTCTTCGTGAGTTCGATATACCAGTCGCAGAAAGTGTCCCAGGTGAAGTCGTAAATCTCGGAGAGTGCCACGCCGACCTCGTAGTGATCGAGGTTTTCGCACACCGAGCGCACCGTCTTCTGGAAACGGCTGACAATCCACTTGTCCTCGGCGGTCATGTCACCGTCTTCGGGGAGCCCCGCGGGCACCTCGGCGTCACCGATATTCATGAGCACGAAACGGGAGGCATTCCAGAGTTTGTTTGCGAAATTGCGTGCCGCCTCGATCTTTTCGTCGGAGAAACGCATATCGTTGCCGGGCGCGTTCCCCGTCGCGAGAGCAAAGCGGAGGGCATCCGCCCCGTATTTGTCGATGACTTCCAGGGGGTCGATCCCGTTCCCGAGCGATTTGGACATCTTGCGCCCCTGTGCATCACGCACGAGACCGTGGATGAATACGGTGTGGAACGGTGCCTTACCCGTGTGTTCCAGACCCGAGAAAATCATGCGCGAGACCCAGAAGGAGATGATGTCATACCCCGTGACGAGCGTGCTCGTCGGGTAGTAACGGCGCAGGTCCTCGGTGTCGTCCGGCCAGCCCAGTGTCGAGAAAGGCCAGAGTGCGGAAGAAAACCAGGTGTCCAGCACGTCGTTTTCCTGCCGCATGGGCTTGCCGCACTTCGGGCAGGTCGCGCTGTCCTCGGCGGTGACGGTCACCTCGCGGCATTCGTCGCAGTAGAACGCCGGGATGCGGTGTCCCCACCAGAGCTGGCGGGAAATGCACCAGTCGTGCAGGTTTTCCATCCAGACGGTGTAGTTACGGGTGAAACGCTCGGGCACGAAACGGATGTCCCCGCGGCGCACGGCGTCGAGCGAGGGCTCGATCATCGGGCCCATCTTCACAAACCACTGATCGGAGGTCAGCGGCTCGACGGTCGTCTTGCAACGATAGCAGGTGCCGACGTTGTGCGTGTGCGGCTCGACCGAGAGCAGATACCCCGCGGCGTCCAGATCGGCGACGAGGGCGCGGCGGCATTCGTAACGATCCATGCCCTGGTACTTACCGGCAAAAGCGTTCATGGTGGCGTCGTCGTTCATGACCTTGATCTGTTCGAGGCCGTGCCGCTGCCCGACGAGAAAGTCGTTCGGGTCATGGGCGGGCGTGATTTTCACGCAGCCGGTACCGAAACCGATCTCCACGTAGTCGTCCGCGATAACGGGAATCTCCCGCCCGACGAGCGGCAGGATGAGCGTCTTGCCGATGAGGTGTTTCGTGTTCTCATCATTCGGGTTGACGGCGACGGCGGTATCGCCGAACATCGTCTCGGGGCGGGTCGTGGCGATCTCCACGTAGCCCTCTTCGCCCTTGATGGGGTAACGGATGTGCCAGAAGGAGCCTGCCTGCTCCTCGTATTCGACCTCTGCGTCGGAGAGTGCCGTCTTGCAGTGCGGGCACCAGTTGATGATGCGGTTGCCGCGGTAGATGAGCCCCTTCCGATACAGGCTGACGAACACTTCCTTGACGGCGCGGGAGCAGCCCTCATCCATCGTGAAACGCTCGCGCGTCCAGTCGCAGGAGGTGCCGAGTTTTTTGAGCTGCGAAATGATGCGGTCGCCGTATTTGTTCTTCCAGTCCCAGACGCGTTCGAGGAATTTCTCGCGCCCGAGGTCGTAACGGGTCAGCCCCTCGTTCACGCGGAGTTGCTCCTCCACCTTGATCTGCGTCGCGATGCCGGCGTGGTCGGTACCGGGGACCCAGAGGGTGTTGAAACCCTGCATCCGCTTGTAGCGGACCAGGATGTCTTGGAGCGTCTCGTCGAGTGCGTGCCCCATGTGCAGTTGCCCCGT
Source organism: uncultured Eubacteriales bacterium (assembly GCA_934432675.1). Classification (GTDB taxonomy): domain Bacteria; phylum Bacillota; class Clostridia; order Oscillospirales; family CAG-272; genus UBA1740. The sequence goes on from CAKRYT010000004.1 coordinate 113,844, forward strand.
CACGTTCGGGGGCGGGATCACCATGGAGAATGCGGGGCCCGGTTTTTTCGGGTCGGCGGTGAAGTAGCCGCGGTCGCACCACGTCTTGTAGATGCGGTCCTCAAACTCCTTCGGTGCATACGTTTTTGGGAGGTCTCTTGCCATACTGTTTCCTTTCCGTCGCCCGGCGACAAAAACAAAAATACCCCGTGTCTTCTGACACAGGGCGTTCGTAACGCGGTACCACCTGTTTCACGCGCCGCATGGCGCGCCTCGCGGGAGAGGGTCTACCGGACGGCGGGGTGCCCGAAAAACCGGGCAACACGCGGTGGAACGCCACCGCCTCGCGTCTTTCTTCCTCGGCTCGGGGGCGACCTTCACGCACCGGGGCACCGACAGGCTCGCACCGACCGCCTGCTCTCTTGACCGCCCCGAGAGGTTACTCCTCCCCGTCATTGCCCCCCTATTGTAATCCATCCCCGCCGATTTGTCAAGCCCCTGCCCGCCGTCGCCGCTCTTGCATTTCGGTCGTGTCTTCACTATAATAGAAACAAATCAATAAAAGTAAATCGCACCCACGACCCGCCCCCCGCGGGGGTGCGGTGACGGAGGAATGTATGCAAACGGACGCTTTGACCATTGAGCGCGGCACGCCGGCGGATGCGGCGGAACTCATCGACTATCTGAAAACCATCTGCGGCGAGACCGACAACCTGTCTTTCGGGCCCGACGACTTCCCCTTTACGGTCGAAACGGAGGCCGCCTATCTCGAAAGGCAGGCAGGCTCCACCGATCACGCGCTGTTTGTCGCCCGTTATAACGGCAAAATCGTGGGGGACGCGAGCCTCTCCCGCGGACCTCGCCGCATGAGCCACCGCGGAGAACTCGGGGTCAGCGTGGTGCGCGCCATGTGGGGCAAAGGCATCGGCACGGCACTGATCGGGCGGATATTGGCTTTTGCGAGAGAAAACGGATTGGAGCAGGTCTTCCTGGAAGTGCGTAGCGATAACGCCCGCGCCATCCGCCTCTACGAAAAACAAGGTTTTTGTAAACTGTGTACCTACCCCGCCTATATGAAACTGTCGGATGGGCAGAGGGCCGACTGCGACCTGATGATCCTCCCACTCTGACGGTGCCGCCCGTTCCCGGGTACCGACCGCGGACAAAGCGGCCCCGGCGGGACAGGCAACGCCCGGACATGCGAGCGGTTGTGATGATCCTTTCCTTGCAATGCGCCGCTCCGTGTGCTATACTGATATGAAACCAACCGCAAGAGGGCTTTATGAAAGAAATCATCCTTTGCAAATACGGAGAACTGGTGCTGAAAGGCGCGAACAAGTCCTCCTTTGAGAGCCGCCTGACCAAGGAACTGCGCCGCCGCGCGTGGCATTACGGTGCCTTTGAAGTGCATCACGCCCAGTCCACGATCTATATCGAGCCGCTGAATGACGAGGCGGATATTGACGGTATGTATGACAGTGCCCGCGACGTGTTCGGCATCGTCGGCGTGACCCGCGCCGCCGTCGCGGAGAAAAACATAGACGACATCTGCCGCGTCGCGCGCGACTACCTGCCCGGGAAACTCGCCGGGGCGCGCACCTTCCGCGTGGATGCCAAACGCTCCGACAAGGCGTTTCCCCTGAACTCCCCCGAGATCGCCGCACGCGTCGGCGGTGCCGTCCTCTCCGCCCTGCACACGATCAGGGTGGATCTCCACCACCCGGAGGCAATGGTACGGGTGGAGGTGCGTGAGAGGGCCGCCTACATCCACGCCGGGCAGGAAAAGGGTGCGGGAGGCCTCCCGCTCGGTTGCGCCGGGCGCGGGATGCTGCTGCTCTCCGGGGGGATTGACTCCCCCGTCGCCGGGTACATGATGGCGAAGCGGGGGCTGGAACTGGAAGCCGTGCACTTTGAGTCCTATCCCTACACCTCCGAGCGCGCACGGGAAAAAGTCTTTACCCTCGCCGAGGAACTCTGCCGTTTCACCTCCAAGATGGAGGTCCACGTCATGTCCCTGACCCACGTGCAGGAGGAACTTTCCCGCAAGTGCGCCGAGGAATATTTCACCCTCCTGCTCCGCCACTTCATGATGAAACTCGCCGAGAGATGTGCCCGGGAGCGAAACGCCGGGGCACTGATTACGGGTGAGAGCCTCGGGCAGGTCGCGTCGCAGACGATGGAGGCGATGGCGGTCACCGGGGCGGCGGTCACGATCCCGCTGTTCCGCCCCTGCATCGGTATGGACAAAGACGAGATCGTCACGGTCGCGAGGAAGATCGGGACCTTTGAGACCTCCATCCTCCCCTACGAGGACTGTTGTACCGTTTTCACACCGCGGCACCCGAAGACCCGCCCGGAACTGGCGCACGTGCTGCGGGAACTCGAAAAAGTGGACGTCGATGCCCTCCTCGAAGAAGCATGGCAGAGCCGCTACACCGTGACCCGTAAACTCTATGACGACTATCGATGAAAGGAACGCCTATGACCAACCGCGAGAAGTTTCTTGATCTCTATACATCCCTCATCAAGCGCGAGGGCGCGCAGGAGTTGCTGGCGTGGCTCACCGGTGCCAATTCCGATTTCTTCACCGCCCCCGCCTCCACCCGCTACCACTCCGCCTATGAAGGCGGGCTCCTCGACCATTCAATCAACGTGTACGAATGCCTGCGGGACTACCTCGCACGCCATAAGGTACAGGAGGAGTTCGGGCTCTCCTACTCGGACGAGACGATTGCCATCGTCTCCCTGCTCCACGACCTGTGCAAGGTCAACGTCTATCGCGTCTCGACGCGCAACGTCAAGGACCCCGTCACCGGGCAGTGGAAACCCATGCCTTACTATGAATTTGACGATAGTCTCCCCTACGGGCACGGGGAAAAGTCCGTCTACGTCATCTCCGGTTTCATGCGCCTGACGCGTGAGGAGGCGTTCGCCATTCGGTACCACATGGGTTTCTCGAACGAAGACGACGCCCGTAACGTCGGGCGCGCGTTTGAACTCTTCCCCCTGGCACTCGCCCTGTCGATCGCGGACACCGAGGCCACCTACTTCATGGAGACGAAAAAAGAGCCGAAGTGATCCTTCGGGGGAGCACAAGGCCTTTTTCACCCAACCGAATGCGGGGTCCGAGACCGACCTGCCGCAAACGTATAAAACAACGGAGAGGAGCCTATCAAACAGGCTCCTCTCCGTATTCTTTTACCAACCGCACGCCGCCGTCAGACGAGCAGATCGTTCCCGACGGGCGTTTCAAATACGCGGTAAAAGTCCTCGGCGTTATCGGTGACGGTCAGTGCCCACATGGTCTTGGCGAGGACCGCCTCCGTCGTCATTTCGTACGCCTCGGGGAGACGATATTTTTCCTTAATGCGGTACCCGACGCGGTAGGTCTCCATCGCGCTCCCCTCGTGGGCAACCTGCGTTGCGACCACGATACGCACGTTTTTCTCCTGCAAGCGCGCAATCCCCTTTTCGAATGCACCGTCATCGTAGTGCGGGATGCCCCCGACCCCGAAACTTTCGAGGATGACGGCATGGCTGTGCGCCGCTGCATAGTCGAGGATACCGGCATCGATGCCGGGTGTCAGTTTGACGAGCAGGACGTTCGGGTCGAGCCGGTCGTAAAACCGCTCCTCCCCCGTCACATCCCCCTTGATATAGTATTGCACCCGCCCGTCGCGCACGAGCGCGACGGTGGGATAGTCCACACTCGAAAAGGCGTTGAAACTCCGCGTGCGCGTCTTGCGGGCACGCGTGCCGCAGATGACCTTGCCGTCAAAGTACACCCGCACTCCACAGGCGGCATCGTCGCTCGCGTAGCGGAAAGCACCGAGGAGATTGTCGCGCGCGTCGCTGTCGCGCTCGAAAATGGAGATCTGCGAGCCCGTCAGCACCACCGGCTTGCGCGTGTTCTGCAAGAGATAGTAGAGACACGCGGCAGCGTACGCCATCGTGTCGGTGCCGTGCGTGATGACGAAGCCGTCATAGTCGTGATAGACCTCACGCACGCGCCGGGCGATCCGTACCCAGTGCTCGGGGCGCATATTGGTGCTGTCCAGGTTGCACACCTGCTCTGCCGTCACGTCGCATACCCCGGCGATCTCCGGTACGCACCCGAGCAGTTCCTCCGCCGTGAGTGCCGGCGTCAGTCCCTCCCCGAGATTCCGCGACGCAATGGTGCCCCCCGTCGCCAAGAGCAATATTTTTTTCACTTTGCCACACTTCCGTCCGTTTCGTTTTGTCTCTGCCACCCCCCGGCGCCACCCTTTTCCCCGCGCATCGAAGCGGGGAAAGGGGCACTGATGCCGCTTTCGGCGGTTGCGCCCGTTTGAGGGTATCCCGCGCCGCCGCGGGAAATGGAGCCCGATGCCGACCACTCGCCGGAGACCGGCTCCCCTCGTTTTCCCCATTAGTATAGCACGCCCGCGCCGCAAAAACAACCACCGACGCAAAACACCTCGTTGGGCCGATGTAAAACCCCAAGGAGGAGCCGCTTTTTCTGCTCCTCCTCGTTGTTTCGGACGATGCTTTTCTACCGTTGTTCACCCGTAATGTCAATAATTAAGTATCAAAAATGACAAAAAAATCAAATAGGCTATTTACATAACGGATTTAATTTTGCTTTAATAAACATGAAATTCGTTTAAGGTGATAACGTAAATGAAAAAAATATCCGAAATCAACGCTCCTGCATTGGCAGGCGTTATTAGGGAAAAAAGCGTTTCATCTGCCGTTGCGGCAATCAAAAACTGCCTATATGACGGCGCCGACATGATAGATTTGCATATTTCCTGCCTTGAAAACGCAGACGAAAATGCACTGAAATCCATTATTCGCGCGTCAAAGCTGCCGGTACTTGCACTGAATTACAACAGAAACTATGATTGGTCGGATGGCGGTCTTACGGAAAACGAACGAATAGGCAGCCTTTTATGTGCCGTATCTGCCGGAGCCGCCGGCATTGATATGCAGGGATATACGTTTGACGCGGCCTCAAGGGACGCATTTTTCGGCAGCAATCAATATAGTTTTACAAAAGGCAACCCGAAAGAGGTCGTTACCGATGACAGGGTCATTGCAAAGCAATGCGCCTTGATCGAAAAAGTTCACTCTATGGGCGCAGAGGTTTTGCTATCCTGTCACCCCGGCGTTCCCATGAATTGTGAACAGGTGGTGGAGCTGGCTTTATTTCTGGAAAAACGCCATCCCGACATCATAAAAATTGTGACATTCGCAGCAGATGAAGGGGATCTGGTTGAAAGCTTTAAGACCATGACCGTTCTAAAAAAAGAAGTCCAAACACCTGTCAGCTATCATACAAACGGCGCAGCCGGAAGTTTATCGAGAATTGTCAATCCGATTTTGGGCGGTCACATTGCTTTCTGTGTTGACCGTTATGACGAGGGCAGCACCATGGAACAGCTCGATTTAACGACTGCTCGGGCAATCGTCGATCATATGAAAAAATTACTGTGAGGTGCTATATGCGAAACAAGCAAATATTTTTTACAGGTGTCCATCGGGCGGAGCTTTTGGAAAATGAAGTCGGCAAAGTAAAAGAAAACGAAGTTCTTACAAGAATGGAATATACCGTTGTGAGCGGCGGTACAGAAAGAGCTTGCCTTCTGGGAATGAACAACACTTCACAGAATTATCCTATGTCACTTGGCTATTGCGGCGTGGGATATGTGGAAGAAGTCGGTTCTGGGGTAAGCAAAGTGTCCGTGGGCGACCGGGTTTTGGTGTACCACGGATGCCATTCCAAGTATAATATTCGCCCGGAAAGCGATATAACAAAGGTTGAAAATAACGCTGTTTCCTCTCTTGAAGCGGCATTTGTTGTTATTGCTTCCATGGGGCTCGGCGGCGTCAGAAAGCTCGAAATCGAGCTTGGAGAAAGTGCCATGGTCATGGGACAGGGACTTCTCGGGATATTTGCAACACAATTTTTAAGACTTTCCGGTGCCAACCCTGTCATCGCAGTCGATTTGAATGTGCAAAGACGTGAGCTTGCATTGAGACTCGGTGCCGACTATGCGTTCGACCCGTCGGAGGAAGACTTCGTCCAAAAGGTGAAGAATGTCACGAACGGCAAAGGCGTAAACGGCTGCGTCGAGGTTACCGGTGTATCGCAGGCACTGAAACAAGCGTTGGATTGTGCATCATGGATGGGCAGGATATCCCTTCTCGGCTGTACGAGAGTTTCCGATTGTGCGATTGATTTCTATAGACAGGTTCATAGACCGGGGATCAAGCTGATAGGCGCGCACAATTTTGTAAGACCGAAATATGAGTCCTATCCGCATCACTGGACGCACAATGATGACTGCAATGCCATTCTCGATATGATCGCCTCAAAACGAATTCAAATAGAGCCGGTTATTTCGCGCGTTGAATCGCCCGCAGATGCACCGCGGATTTACAATGAACTTTGCGATGATAAAAATTTCCCGATTGGTACAGTCTTCGACTGGAGGAATATTTAATAAGAATAGGTCAAATCTATTTGAACACATCAGAGGATTTCCCCCTCACCAGCGAACCTCTTTTCAACCACGCGACGATCGGGTCGCGTGGTTTTCGTTTTGCAACAAGGAGGAGCCGTTTTTGGGCTCCTCCTCGTTGTTTCAGACGATGCTTTTCAAACGTTTCTCACCAGTTCTGAAAATCGTAGTCAAGGTTGCACCCATTCGTCAGTGCACCGATGCATTCCTGGATCTGCCGATAATCATCCTCGGTCATCTTGCTCCACGACACATGGCAGCAGCCCTTCCCGTTGCAATTCTTCGCCGGCAGCCCCTGCTTTTTGCAGTCTGCCTGCAGTGCGGCGAGGATCACGGAATCGACCGGGCAGTCTGCCTCATCGAACGGATAATTCTTCAACACCCCGTCGAGCCCGATGCGATCACGCTTTACCCACAACACATAGTAGTACTTGACCGCCATGTTGAACCACTTCTGCAAATGCCCGTAACCGAGCCCGCCGACATTTCTGTTCTGCCCAAGGATGCGCATGAGTTCGTCGTAATGATTGTGCAATACCGTCGCTTTGCAGTACCCCGCGCCGGGCGATCCGTACCCAGTGCTCGGGGCGCATATTGGTGCTGTCCAGGTTGCACACCTGCTCTGCCGTCACGTCGCATACCCCGGCGATCTCCGGTACGCACCCGAGCAGTTCCTCCGCCGTGAGTGCCGGCGTCAGTCCCTCCCCGAGATTCCGCGACGCAATGGTGCCCCCCGTCGCCAGGAGCAGTATCTTTTTCATCCGGTTTCACTCCCACGAAAATCAAAGAAAGTGCGCCGCCTGCATCTCCCTCTCCGGGAGGGAGCCCTGCGCTGCCGCGCTCTCTGTGCTGTTTTTCATTCCCTAGTGTAACACGTCGGAGCGCCAAAAACAACTGCCGGTGAGAACATTTTTGTTTTTCTCCGGGCACACAGACAAAAAGTGACCCCGTGGGGTCACTTTTCGTTATGCGTTCGGCGCCCAGACGGCGTACAGCGTCGTCCCCGTCGGCAGTTCCCGGACGGCATCACCCGGTAGCGTCCTCTCATACGTCCCGTCCTTGCCCGTCACCTCTGTCTTGCCGAGAGCGACCGTAGAGCTCCCCTCCTCGGTCGCCCATCCCATAAAAGTATAGCCGCTCCGGACAGGCGCCTTTAAGCCGTTCGTTTGTAAGGGCAAACCATATTGCCGCACACCGTCCGCGTCCGTTGTATCAAGTGTCGCCTGCAAAGACGCGACGTACGGGATCCCGTTGTCATCACCGAGAGTGCAGCCGAAAACCACACAATAATACTCTGCCCAATTTCGATCAAATCCAGGTGCCATCGCACTGCAGATGTACCACCCCGCAGGGATATCCCCTTCGATAGCCGACGTGTATACGGTAACACCGGAAAAAGCACCGCTCCCGATCGTCTCCACACTCCCCGGCAATACCGCCGTGAGTATCGCACAATCTTCGAAAGCCCATGCACCGATGGAGCGGACGCTCCACGGAATACAGACCGAGCGCAACGCTAAACAACCCGAGAAAGCTTTACCCTCTATTCGCCGGAGCGTGTTTGACAGCCCGATCCGGGTCAGCCGGCTCCCCTGGAAAGCACCTGTGCCGATGATCTCCACGCTCTCCGGGAGGTCCAGCCCGGAGATAACCGAATGGCTGAATGCATAGGCACCGATCGCCGTCACGCCGTCGGGGATAACACTCGTTTTACACCCGGCGACGAGTACGCCGTCCTCCCGGCGGATGATGCAGTTGCCTGCCCCGTGATAGTGGGAGCTCCCCTCACGCACCGTCAGGCTGGTAAGACTGTCGCAGCCGTCGGTGAGACCGGCGGCGATCAACTCCACAGAAGCGGGGATCTCAAGGCTGGATAACCGGAGGCACATCCCGAAAACGGAAGCGCTGCCGTTCCAGTTGCCCCCGATCCTCCGGATGCCCTCCTCCAGGGTGACGGAGGTCAGCCGCAGACAGTTATGAAACGCACCTTGGGCTATATACTCCACGTTGCCCGGGATAGTGATTGCCTCAAGACCTGTGCACAGGGAAAAAGCCGATGGGCCGATCGATCGCACATCTGCCGGGATGACGCTGTTCTGAATACCGAAAACCACTTCCTCGTCCCCCCGCCGGATGACGCAGTTACCCGCGCTCCGGAAAAACGGGTTTTCCTCCGCAACCGTCACTGACACGAGGCTGTCACATTCGCAAACGAGAGCAGAACCAATTTCTTCCACGTACCGCGGTATGTCGATCTTTTCCAGCGAAGCACAACCGCGGAATGCACCGCCCCCCAGCTTGACGAGCGAATCCGGCAGTACGATACCCGTAAGTGCTCCACAATTCAAAAAGGCAGATGCTCCGATCGTGTCGATCCCCGGCGCCAGGTTGATGCGTGTCAAAGCGGAACAATCAAAAAAAGCGAAGTTATCGACTGTATCACACCTCGATGAGCAGCGCACCCGTACGAGACCCGTGCACCCGTAAAAAGCGTTCTGACCGATGGCGGTATAGCTGTCCGACATGACGACACCCGTAATGCCTGTACAGTTGCGGAAAGCACCGGCGGCGACCCTGGTGATCGGTTTGCCGTCTTCCGGTACCTGGCTCGGGAGAACAATCTTCCCACGGCATTTCGCTTTGTCTGCCGCGGCAATTTCGTACGCTGCCCCATCGTCGATCAGACGTAGCCCGAATGCAGAGCTGCTCTCCACCGTATGGCGGATCGGCTCCGACCAGTCGGAAGCCGCACCGTTCGCTCCCTTTGCCTGCACCCTGATCTCGTAGGTCTTTGCTTGGAGCATCCGGGTGAACAGATCCATACGGGGTGTCTCGGTTTCATACTCCGTGCCGTCAACGCTCACGACGTACCCGGCGGCATTCTCGTCCCCCTGCCAGGTCAGCACCTCGTCGGCACCCAGTGCGAGCCCCGTCGGTGCCACCGGCTCTGCCGTACCCTTGCCGTCCTCCGCGCCCCCGCGGCACCCGACGGCGCACAGGCACAGGAGCAGGACGACCAGCAGAGTGATTATCACCGGTCTCTGTCTTCGGTATTTCATAGTATCTCCTTTGTCCATTCGTCATGTATATCTCGTTGCCGAGGGGGCGCGAGCGTCCCCTCGGGCTGCCTGTAGATGATGCGGAGGCATCCTTCAATCGGTCAGTGCTTCATTATCGAAACCAGAATAAAACCTGCATTCTGCCGCGCCCATGTACCTTTGAAAGGCACTGTTATCGGACACTCCGGCAGATACCATCCACCCGCCGGGACTGAGACGGACCGTCTTATGGGTGATCCGACACGCCCCCGTCCAGTTGTTGTAACCGGTCATGTTCTGCCCCAGGACAAAATCGTACATCAACGGATAGATATCCGTCGCCGGACCGGTTCTGTATGCTCCGTGCAAATCGCACAGATCTTCCCCGGATCCATCCGGGTCATAGATAAAGGTCGGCACATCGCCGAGGGTGCTTTTGATCCGGTTGATCCACGTCAGCCACTGCTCCGTGTAGGACAGGTTGTCGTATGCAGCACCGATGGCATAAACATGCGCGTTCTCGATGGCGTCGTAAAACTCCAAGTACTGGTCCGTCAGCGTGTAGACCTCCCGCGTCGCTACGTCGTAAAAGGATACGCCGTCAATCTGGCAGATGAGTTTGATGTTATACATACTCATCAATTGAAAATTGGTCAGTGTACTCCCGCGGAATTGCTCCCGGTACGCCATTCGGAGAAACGGCATAAAAATCGTGTCAATAAACCAGCCGTCCCCATCCGTCGACCCGACAGTGCCGGAAAAGTTCTTATCCAGCAGGATCGTCACATTCTGGAGCTGCATATCGTCCCCTGTATCTCCACCGATATAGTGAAAGACGCTGGAATAGAACAGATACCACATATCGGTGTTTACATGGATATCCACATAGTCGAGGAACCCCTCAAAGCCCTCATAGAGTCTTTCGTCCGTCCCGCTGATGAACATAATTTCGCAGTTGCGCTCCTTCAGACCCGAGAATGTGTCTTCTAGCCATGTTATCCATCCGGGGGTTTCTCCCTCCTCGACAAATTCGAGCGGGAAATACTCTTGCATTTCAAAAATAACGTAAGCGTCGCTGGCGTTTTCAAGCACGCCTTCTTCTACCGAAAGTGCTTGTACGGAACGGACAAATTCCGCCGTATCATAATACTTCAGCACGCAGTTGCTGACGGCTCCGGAATTGAGGAGCATTTGCCGATAAGTCGAGCTCAACGGATTGTCGCTGATATAGTACACGGTGTTGGCAGCATCCGGGTCGGGCGCTTCGATCCGGTCCCGGGTACCGAGCCCCATAGCGGGGATCACGCACGCGAGGACCAGCAGCGTCGCCAGGATCCATGTTACGGTAAGCTTTGCGATGATTTTCATTATTCTGACTCCTTTTGATGTCTTTTGCAATGTGAATGTTTCGTCGGATATTTGTGGGGGGCGTTGCTCTCTCCCTGCTGCCGCTCCCGTGCCCCCGGTCTTTGCGCTCGTCTCCTCTTTTTCCCCGTTTCCCCCCTTTTTTGTTTCATGGCGGCGCGCCCGTGCCGGCATACGGTAGCACCTGCTCCTCTCATGTCTGGCATTGTAGCACATCGGATATGCCTTTCGAAACCCTTTGCAGAAAAAGTGCCTTTATTCTTCATTTTTCGTCACAATCGCGGTGCGGCGCACACCCCGCGAGCCGCCTGTGCACACGGAAAAACAACCGGTTTTGCAACGCGCTTTGAACTATATAGAAAGAAGCAACCGACCCGGCTTTACTTGAGTTGTACAGCAAGATCGGTTGCCCGTATGACCCCTTTCGGGGGTGTTGGTTCGCCTGTGTGGTGATTGGCGTCTTATTTATCTGACCTCGGTCGGGCGCTTGATCTTACGCACAAGCATAATGACCTCACCGACCACGCCGATGACCGAGAACAGAATCGTCATCCACAGGTTCGTCAGAAATTCCCTTGAGAAATCGCTGCTTTCCATGAGCTGACCAAACGCTTCGACCGCGGTCATGTTCAGCCCCTCCTCCGCCAGTATATTGGAGATTGCCACCAGATATACCCCAAACACCGCACCGATCATGAAAACGAACGACGTCAGGGACACGATCAGGATCATACCTTTGTTCGGCTTTCCCCCGAACTTCTGATACAGGAAAGCCCCCAGCGCGATTGCCACGAAAACCGACAGGGCAGAGATAAATCCGATCTGGAACAGGACGTACGCCACCAGGGCGCCGACCAGCCCGCCAAGGACCGCCCCGCCGAATCCGCGCAGATAATGATTCGGGGCATCACGGAACGTCTGATTCTCGTTTCGGATGGCGGCGTTAATTTCGTCCATACACGCGCAGTCCATTTTAATCTGCATACCGCCCGGATGGCACACCGTACTCTCCTCGGAGAGCGGTTTGCCGCAGGCAGGGCAATACCCAAGTCCTAACGCCCCGTTTGCGGAAAGGATCTGCGGTAGCTGACGGAGAGCGTCCGCCAGGGACTGTGCAAATTTTTTGAGTGTCGGCATCCTGCTGCCGATGAACACACCGCAGGGCGTCCAGTCAAGGAGCGCGATACCAAAAAGACCGGCAACCGCAAATGCCTCCTCGATCGCATTCTTCTGTTCGGGCGTCGTAAAGCAGGAGAAGTGCATATGCAGGGGAGTCGATCCACCCGTCATCGTATGCAAAGAAGCGTTGACCTCATATTCTCCTATTTCCCCGTATGCCGTGTTCCCGGAAACCGTCATTCCCTGTTCCGTCAAAAAACGGGCAACCGATTTGTTCATCCAACGTCACCTCACAAAATTCTGTCGTCGCCAACTCTGTCGGGCGTTCTTATGGCACCCTGTTCTCTTACAGGAAAAGGATACCCTGTTTTCCCTCCGCTGTCAAGTACGCGCCCCGCGTCCCCCTGCCCTCCCGCGCATTTCCGCCGCGCGGGAATGCGCGTTTCTTGACAAGAGGGAGTGCCTTGGTAAGTTACGGTAGAGCGCACGAACGGGGTTGAAAACACCTTCACACTTTCTCATAAAAACCGGGCAACCGATACGGCTCCCATCTATCCGATGAAAAGTCCATATCGGTTGCCCTTTTCATTCACTCAGGGGGGTATGGTCTCCGCCCTTATCTCTTGCTTCGGCTTAATACATGCCGCCCATCTGGGGAGCCGCCGCCGGTGCCGGCGTGTCTTCCTTGATGTCGGAAACGACCGCCTCGGTCGTCAGCACCGTTGCCGCGATGCTCGCTGCGTTTTGGAGCGCGCTCCGCGTGACCTTCGTCGGGTCAACGATACCGACCTCGACCATGTCGCAGTAAACTTCCTTCGCGGCATCAAAGCCGAAACCGACCTTGCCGCTCGTCTTGATGTGATCGACGATGACGGAGCCGTCGAGACCTGCGTTCTCCGCGATCTGGCGCATCGGTGCTTCCAGTGCACGGACGACGAGTTGCACGCCCGTCTTTTCGTCACCCTCGACCGTCGGGAGCAGTGCCTCCACCGCCGGGATGACGTTCAGGAGAGCCGTGCCGCCGCCGGCGACGATGCCCTCTTCGACTGCCGCCTTGGTCGCGTTGAGCGCGTCCTCGATACGGAGTTTCTTTTCCTTCATCTCGACCTCGGTCGCGGCACCGACCTTGATGACGGCTACGCCGCCCGCGAGTTTCGCGAGACGCTCGGAGAGTTTCTCACGGTCAAACTCGGAGGTCGTGTTTTCGAGCGCGGCACGGATCTGTGCCACACGATCCTTGATGGCCTGCGGGTCGCCCGCACCGTCAACGATCGTGGTATTGTCCTTGTTGACCTTGACCTGTCTTGCCTTACCGAGCATGGCGGGCGTAGCATCTTTGAGTTCCAGCCCGAGTTCTTCGGTAATGACGGTACCGCCGGTCAGGATTGCAATATCGCGGAGCATCTCCTTGCGGCGATCGCCGAAGCCCGGTGCCTTGACGGCAACGCAGGTGAACACGCCACGCAGTTTGTTCAGCACCAGGGTCGTGAGTGCCTCGCCCTCGACGTCCTCGGCAATGATGAGCAACTTCTTGCCCGCCTGCACGATCTTTTCGAGCAGCGGCAGGAGATCCTGAATATTGGAGATCTTCTTATCGGTGATGAGGATCAGTGCATCGTCGAGCACCGCCTCCATCTTCTCGTTATCGGTCGCCATGTACGGAGACAGGTAGCCACGGTCGAACTGCATCCCCTCGACCACTTCGCAGTAGGTCTCGGCGGACTTGGACTCCTCAATGGTGATGACGCCGTCGGCAGTCACCTTTTCCATTGCGTCCGCGATCTGTCTGCCGATCGCCTCGTCGCCCGCGGAGACGGTACCGACACGCGCGATGTCCTCGGAGCCGTTCACCTTCTTGGAGTTGGCACGCAGCGCCTCGACGGCGGCATCAACCGCCTTCTGGATCCCGCGGCGGAGCACCATCGGGTTGGCACCCGCGGTCACGTTCTTCATACCGTCACGGATGAGTGCCTGTGCGAGCAGAGTCGCCGTGGTCGTACCGTCACCGGCGGCATCGTTGGTCTTGGTCGCCACCTCACGGACGAGTTGCGCGCCCATGTTCTCGGCGGCATCTTCCAGTTCGATCTCCTTGGCGATCGTCACACCGTCGTTGGTGATGAGCGGTGCACCGTACTTCTTGTCAAGCACCACGTTGCGGCCCTTCGGACCCAGCGTGATCTTCACCGTGTCTGCGAGCTGATCCACACCGCGGAGCAGTGCGTTTCTTGCATCAATCCCGTAAATAATCTTTTTAGCCATCGTGTTTCACCTCACTCCACAATCGCCAGCACATCGCTCTGTCTGACGATCGTATATTCGACGCCGTCGCACTTAACCTGCGTACCGGCATATTTGCTCGTAATCACCTTATCGCCGGGCTTCACGGTCATGACGACCTCTTTCCCGTCCACGACCCCGCCGGGGCCGACGGCAACCACTTCGGCAACCTCCGGCTTTTCTTTCGCCGAACCTGCCAGGAAAATACCGGAGGCAGTCGTCTCCTCCGCTTCCGTCATCTTGACGACCACACGGTCGCCCAAAGGTTTCAGTTTCATCGTAACGCTTCCTTTCCGAACAGGTGACAAGCACCCAATGAAAATCATGGTTTTAGCACTCATATCTCCCGAGTGCTAACTCATTGTACCCATCTTACGACCGATAGTCAAGGGGGCATCCGCAATGTTCACACTTTATTAACAAACTATGCCGAAGGCGGTCAAAAATCCCGACGGCACGCTGTCAGGAGAGTTCACCGCGCAGAAAAGCGAGGATCTTTTTTTCCTCCCGGCTGACCTTGACCTGTGTGAGTCCGAGAAGATCTGCGGTCTGCTGCTGTGAGAGATCGCGCCAGTAGCGGAGCAGAATGATCTTGCGGCGGAGCGGCGGAAGTTTGTCGATGGACATGGAGAGTGCGAGTCGGTAGAAGTTCCGCTCCTCGGCATCCTCGTCGGCGATGGCATCGTCGAGGGTGGGGCCGTCCTCCTCCCCGAACAGGCTCTCGGAGAGCGATCGGATGGGCGCGACGGCATCGAGGGCGACGGCCGCCTCGGAAACGGTCACCCCGCAGGCCTCTGCAAGGTCGGAGAGGCGCGGTTCCTCGCCCCGTTTGACGGCGCGTTCCCTCTCCTCGGAGAGCATGGCGGCGAGGCGTTTCTGCGTCCGCGAGACCTTGATGGGTCCCTCGTCGCGCAGGTGCCGCCGTATCTCCCCGAAAATGAGGGGCACGGCATAGGTCGAGAGCGCGCAGGCGCGCTCGGGGTCGAAGGTGCGGATGGCTTTGAGCAGCCCGATGGAGCCGATCTGTATCAGGTCCTCCCTGTCCACGCCGCGCCCCTCAAAGCGTGCGGCGATGTTACGGACAAGCCCCCCGTTCGCGACGAGGAGTGCCTCGGTCGCCTCCTCATCCCCCGCGCGAGAGCGTTCGAGCAGGGTGAGATTGTCGGCGTAGGCTTTTCTCGCTTCCATGGTATCCTTTCACACGGCGGTCAGGTAAGGGTTTTATATAGGGTGACTTTGGTCCCCTCTCCCACCCGTGACATGACCTCCACGCGGTCGCAGAACGCCTCCATGACGGAAAAGCCCATACCGCTGCGATCGCCCGAGTCGTCGGTCGTGAACAGGGGCTCACGCGCGGCGGCGATGTCGGGGATACCCCGACCGTGATCCCGCACGGAGATTTTGAGACTGCGGTCCTCGTAGAGCGTTACCGCTATGTAAAGGAGTTTCCCGTCCACATCGGCGGGCGAACCGTAACCGTGGACGATGGCATTCGTCACCGCCTCCGACAGAGCACAGCGGATGTCCCCGAGTTCCGTCACCGTCGGATTCAGGGTCGCGACCATCGCGCAGACCTGCGTGCGTGCCATGCGTTCATTCTCGCTGATGGCGGGCAAAACCAGTTTCATGGTATTCAGATAAGCGCGTCTCACAGCGTGTCCTCCTCTACAAACAGCCCGTCGAGGCGCGACGCGCCTGCGAGCGACAAAATGGTACGGATTCTCTCATTGACCTTGACGAGCCGCATCTCGCAGGCGAGTTCCCGCGCGACGTTCAGTCGCCCGAGGATGAGCCCGAGCCCGCTGGAATCCATAAAGGATACGTGTTCGAGCGACAGTAAAAACAGGCGCGGCCGATGTAAAAAGAGCTCGGTGTCCAGCTTTTCGCGGAGCGCGCGTGCACTGTGATGGTCGACCTCACCGCAGATGGCACATTCAAGCACCCCTGCCTGGATGCGGGTCTTGATAAACGCGGTTTCTTGTAACATAGTGGCTTTCCTTTCCGTTTTTTTCGATTGTAGCACCACCCCGCGCGCGAAACGTGTCAAAGCCTGCCCCGCCGCAAGGAAAAACTCATTTTTTCTTTCAGCCGCCGTGCCCTCCGGTTTTTCTTCGTCGGCAAAGTTGAACGCGCCCCCGCATTTTCCCCTTGCAAAGGGCGGCGAAATGTGGCACAATATAAATAAAGGTAACTTCTCCCGGGCGATTATTAGTTTTGAGGAGGACGACTCCATGGCAAACATGCTCATTATCGGGATTGCCGGCGGCTCCGGCAGTGGAAAAAGCACGATCGCGCGCCTGCTCTCCGAGCACTTCGGCGGCAGCGTTGCCGTCATCCGGCATGATGACTATTACCGCGCCCAGCACAATATCCCCTTTGAGGAGCGCGCCAAGCGCAATTACGACCATCCGGACGCCTTTGATACCGACCTCCTGCTCACACACCTCGCCGCCCTGCGCCGCGGGGAAACGGTGGAATGTCCGGTCTATGATTATATGGAACACGACCGCACGGAGGAGACGCGTACGATCGCCCCGGCGGAGGTGCTGCTCCTCGACGGGATTCTGATTCTCGCCGACCCGCGCCTGCGCGCCTATATGGACATCAAACTGTACGTCGATACCGACGCGGACATCCGCATCCTCCGCCGTGTCAGGCGGGACGTGAACAAGCGACGCCGCACCTTGGAGTCGGTCATTGAACAGTACCTCACGACGGTGAAACCCATGCACGAGGCATTTGTCGAGCCGAGTAAAAAGTACGCCGACATCATCATCCCCGAGGGCGGGCGCAACCAGGTCGCCTTGGAGATTATCGAGGACCGCATCCGTCATCACCTGGACGGCGGCAAGACCGAATAAACCACACGGTTGCCTGCGACAGCCGGATGCCCCGCCCCGCCGGAGGCGTCTTGCTTCTTTGCAAAAATGACGTTCCTCCCCCATGCGGCAGGCGACGCTTTTTCGCATACGACGAGCAGTGTTTTCCCCACATACGGCGAGCGATGTTTTTCCCGTACGGCGGACGATGTTTTTCCCCTCATACGGCGGGCGGCGTCTCTTCCCGCCCCGGCCGCTGCCCCGCACCCACCGCCCGACCGAAAGCATGAAAATTCAACAGCGTGGTGCCCGATTTTTCGGGCACCACGCTCATTTTGTATAACCGATCGGGAACGGCGGATACTGACAGAAACGGGCTTATGCCCGTCGAGGGGGATCCTATGCCCTATTTCAACTATCACGCGGCGGCGAAACGCCTGCTCCGCGCCGGCAAACTGCGCGATTTCCGGATCGTCGCGCACTACCACGGCATCTCTCCCGCCCTCCTGCTGTATTTTGACGACCCCGACCGCCCCGTCATGCCCATCCGCGAACACAGGTTTGACGAATACCTTTCCCTGATCGCCGCGCTCTACCCGCCGCGCACCGCGGAGGAGGCACGGAGACCACAGGCACCGACACCCTGAGTATCCCACCGGAATACGTAACCGTCAAAGATAACCGCGGAGTGGGGAGAGACGGGATGCTTGCATTTTCAGGTCGTCCGTTCGTTTTGTCTCTTCAATGGATTTGCACGGATGTCGCACGAATCACTTTACCCGCGTGACGAGTGCCATAAAATCCTCATTATCCCGCATGCAAACCAAATGCGCTATTTGCGCTCTTGCAATCTTAACAATCTCTTCTTCCTGCGAGATGAAAAACGAAAATCTGAATTCCAAATGATTGTTTCTGTCGATACATGCCGTAAACCAGGGATTATTGGTATTAAAACGGTTTATCAGTTCCAGATTGCTCTGCTCGGGATAAAGACGACCAAACATGGACGATATCGTACCGACGTCCGAATCCCCGCTGATTGCAAGAAAAAAAGGCTGATCAATTCCTTGGGCGGTGACACCCGATGAATATGCCACAATACGGTTTTCTTTGACAATGTAAGTGAATTCAACACTAAAACCATCTAAGAACTCTCTGAGTTGCTGTTTGATTTTCTGAAAATCGTTCATTGTATCCCCCATTATCCTATAACCAAGCCCCTTAATTGTACCAATAGTACAGGCTTTATATAGCCTTATTGTATCATATATAGCCCTATTTGTCAATACAAACACTGTACAATGATATAAAAATGCAGACGGGCAATGGGGAACTCACATGAACACCTACGAAACAGTCAAAAATCGCATTATTCAGTTGTGCGATCAGAAGCATTACACCATTTACAAATTGGCAATGGAGTCGGGCGTTGCGCCTTCTTCCATTAAGAACATTTTGTACGGAAAAAGTAAAAACCCGGGTGTCGTTACCATTAAAATGCTTTGCGACGGGTTCGGAATCAGCATCACCGAATTTTTCAATACGCCCGTTTTTCAATCACTGTCGCAGGAGATACAGTAATTCTGCGGTCCTCTCATATTTCCCTGTATTTCTGTTAAATCGCAGTCTCTGCACGCCCGATTCCCCGGCAGCGGCGGTGCCCGCGGCCGCAAATGAATGTAAAATAACATTGACATCCCGCTTCCCTTTTGCTATCATAGACGTCGTGAGGTAACCGTGTACGCGGTGTCCCGCCGGGCACAGCCGGACTGCTGACTTTCAGGAGGAGAAACGAATGAACAACGAGAACACAAACGCACCCGAATCGATGGAAGAAGTCGATCTGTTTGACGTCCTTACGGATGAAAACAACCGCGATCCCATCACTTTTGTGGATGAGGATGGGAAACAACTCAGTTTTGATCAGGTCGCCGTCATCCCGCACGAGGTTGACGGGGAGACCAAGCTGTACTGCATCCTGAAACCGCTGGACCCCATTGACGGTATCGCAGACGATGAGGCCATCGTGTTCCTCGTCGATATGGACGAAGACGGAAACGACGTCATCCGTGTGGAAGAGGATGAAACCGTTGCACGGCAGGTGTTTGACAAATACTATGATCTTTTGCGCGAGGCGGGAGAAAACGTAGACTGACCCCGCGCGCCACACACCTGTGCAAAAATCGCAGGGAGGAGCCGGATCACCCGGCTCCTCCCCCTTTTTTTCGGAGGCGGAACATCCGTTTTTTCCGTGTCCCCGTTTGTAAACTTTCCGTTTTTACCGTTGACTTTCGGACAAAAGAATCGTATCATTGTACATGTTCTAATTTTAGACTATTTTCGGAGGAAGATACGCATGACGACCGCCATTCGTCTGATTGCCCTCGGGAGGAAAATCTCCAATCTGTACGCCGCCCTCGCGGCACCGCTCCTGCGGGAGTGGGGGATGAATCAAACCTGCTTTGACGTGCTCCTGTTCTGTGCCAACCAACCGGAATACAACACGGCGCGTGACCTCTGCGCCACACGCGGGATCAAGAGCGGAAACGCCTCGGTCGCCGTCGAGGCACTCATCTCGGGCGGGTATCTGACCCGCACGCAGGACCCCGAGGACCGCCGCAAGCACCGCCTCGTCCCGACCGGGAAATCGGCAGGGCTTATCCGGGCAGGGCGCGAAATGCAGGCGCACTTTACGGAAGCACTCGGCGCAGGGATTACTGCGGAGCAGTTGCTTGCCCTCAATCAACTGACCGATACGCTGGAAGAAAACCTTGTCCGTATGGGGAGAACGGAGGGAATCGTATGCTGAAAGTCCTTATCTGCATCCTCGCCGGGTTGGGGGCAGGTCTCGGCACGGGTTTCGCCGGCATGAGTGCCGCGGCGGTCATCAGCCCGATGCTGATTGCCTTTCTCGGGATGGATCCGTACATGGCGGTCGGCATCGCACTTGCCAGTGACGTGCTCGCCAGTGCCGTTTCCGCCTTCACCTACGGAAAAAACAAACATCTGGACATCAAAAACGGCCTGATCATGATGGCGTCCGTCCTTTGCTTTACCGCACTCGGCAGTTTCATCGCCAGCATCGTCCCCAAGACCACGATGGGAAATTTCTCGGTGCTCATGACCCTGCTCCTCGGGGTCAGGTTCATCGTCAAACCGGTCGTCGCGCCCAAAGAGCGTCTCACGCAGGCCACCACGACACAAAAAGTCGTGCGTTCCATCCTCGGCGGCGCGCTCGTCGGATTTATCTGCGGCTTTG
The DNA here is from genome assembly GCA_934432675.1 of uncultured Eubacteriales bacterium. Classification (GTDB taxonomy): domain Bacteria; phylum Bacillota; class Clostridia; order Oscillospirales; family CAG-272; genus UBA1740. The sequence continues at coordinate 134,203 of CAKRYT010000004.1, forward strand.
TCGGTGCGGGCGGCGGCATGATGATGTTGCTCGTGCTGACCTCCCTGCTCGGCTATGAACTCAAAACGGCAGTGGGGACCAGCGTGTTCATCATGAGCGTCACGGCACTCACCGGGGCAGTCAGCCACTTTGCGATCGGGGGGATGCCCGACCCCGGGGCTCTGATCCTCTGCGTGGTCAGCACCCTGGTCTTCGCCCAGGTGGCGGCGTTCTTCGCCAACCGGGCACAGCCGAAGACGCTGAACCGTATCACCGGTGCGGTGCTCGTCGTCCTCGGTACTGCCATCCTGATTGTGAACTTCTGCAAATAACCGTGCCCCGCGGCGGCAACAGATAGCACCGTCGCGCGGCTGCCATATACGACCCGCGGCAATGTCCGCATTTGCCGCGCGGCATACAACAAATTCTGAACCATGGAGGGATGGATATGTCTCAGGTAACCAAACGTGCGATCGAGCAGTCGCTCAAAAATCTGCTCCTGAAAAAGCCTCTGAATAAGATCACGGTGGCGGACATCGCCGATGACTGCGGTATCAACCGCATGACCTTCTATTACCACTTCAAGGACATCTACGACCTCGTGGAATGGTCCTGCCTGGAAGACGCGAAGCGCGCACTGGATGAGAAGAAGACCTATGACACCTGGCAGCAGGGTCTTTTGCAGATCTTCGAGGCAGTGCAGGAAAACAAACCTTTCATTATAAATGTGTCCCGCTGTGTTCACGCCGAACAGGTGGAAAAATACCTGCAACCACTGGTGGACCGGCTGCTTCTCGGCGTCCTTGAGGAGGAGTCGCACGGCATGACGATCCGCGACGAGGACAAGCAATTCATTGCCCAGGTGTATTCCTATATCTTTATCGGGCTGATGCTCGACTGGATCAAGGACAATATGCATGAGGACCCCCGCCAGATCGTCGAGCGACTCGCCCGGCTCATCAAAGGTTCTATGGCAGTCGCCGTCGCGAGGTTCCGCTACTGATTTTATCATTTTGCCGATTTTGATCAATTTTTTGACACCTCCGCCCCCGTGATAAGACTTTTGTCACGGGGGCCTTTCTGTCGATTGTAAACCCCGGGGCAGCGGTTATAATAGAGACAGAAAAACACAGGAGGTTTTTGTTATGTACTACTCTGCAGGCACATACGAATCATTCGCTCACCCCGAAAAGCCGAAGGACGTGGATAAGAAATCCGCCTATATCATCGGCACGGGTCTCGCCGGACTGACGGCGGCGTTCTATCTCGTCCGCGACGGACAGATGAACGGTAAGCATATCCATCTGCTCGAAAAGCTGGAGCTCGCCGGTGGGAGCTGCGACGGGCGCCGCGATGTCACCAAGGGCTTCTTCATGCGCGGCGGCCGCGAGATGGATAACCACTTTGAGATCATGTGGGACACCTTCCGCGACGTACCGTCCATCGAGACGCCGGGCGTCTCGGTCCTCGACGAATACTATTGGCTCAACAAACATGACCCGAACTATTCTCTCTGCCGCGCAACGGTCAACCGCGGCGAGGACGCGCATACGGACAAGAAATTTGCCCTGGACAAGGCGTCTGCACTGGCGCTCTCGAAACTATTCCTGACACCGGAGAAGGACCTCGAGGATAAAAAGATTTCCGATGTCCTGCCGGACTCGTTCTGGAGCACGAACTTCTGGCTCTACTGGCAGACAATGTTCGCCTTCCAGCGCTGGTCGAGTGCCCTGGAGATGAAGCGGTATCTCTGCCGTTACGTCCACCACATCGACGGGCTGCCGGATTTCAGCGCCCTGCGCTTCACGAAGTACAACCAGTATGAGAGCATGATTCTGCCGCTGGTCAAATACCTCGAGTCCCACGGCGTATGCATCGAATACGGCATGGACGTAAAAAACGTTGTGATTGAGACCGAGGGTGACAAAAAGGTAGCGAAGCAGATCGTTTACGTCAGGGATGGCGTCGAGCAGACCATCGATCTTGTGGAAGACGACCTCGTATTCATCACGAACGGCTGCTGCACCGATACCTCCTGCTACGGCGACCAGACCCATGCCCCCGACCTCACCGGTATCAGAAACGGATACGGTGAATCGTGGGATATGTGGAAAGCCATCGCCGCGCAGGCAAAGAACGGCGAGTACGGCAACCCCGCTAAATTCTGCAGTAATATCGATGCCACCAACTGGATGAGCGCTACCGTCGCCACCTCGGATGAGGAAGTCATCCGGTATATCATGAACGTCTGCAAGCGTGACCCCCGCGCCGGCAAGGTCACGACCGGCGGCATCGTCACCGTCAAGGACAGCACGGACCACTGGTATCTCTCCTGGACCATCAACCGCCAGCCGCAGTTTAAGTCGCAGGATAAGAACATGGTACTGGTCTGGCTCTATTCGCTGAATACCAACCGCGAGGGCAATTATGTGAAGAAAGCCATGCGCGATTGCACCGGCGAAGAGGTCTGTCGCGAGTGGCTGTACCACATCGGCGTGCCGACCGACCGCATCAATATCCTGGCACATGATGCCTGCAACACCACAACCTGCTTCATGCCGTATATCAACGCCTTCTTCCAGCCGAGGAAGGAATCTGACCGCCCGAAGGTCGTGCCGGCAGGCTCCGTGAACTTCGCCTTCATCGGTCAGTTCGCCGAGACCCCGCGCGACACCATCTTCACGACGGAGTACTCCATGCGTACGGGTATGGAAGCCGTCTATACGCTGCTGGACATCGACCGCGGCGTGCCGGAGGTCTGGGGCAGTAAGTACGATGTGCGCGAGCTTCTGCGCGCCTGCTACTACGCCATCGACAAGAAGCCCGTCAGCCGGGCGAAGCTGTCCCTCGGCGAAAAGGCACTGCTTAAGATCGTCCTGAAGAAGACCCGGGGCACCGACGTCGAGCTCCTGCTGAAGGAGAGCGGGCTCATCGAGTAAGCCGGTCGGGGAGGCACCGCAAACGCTCCCCACACATCACCAAAAAATCGGGAGGAGCCGAATTTTTCGGCTCCTCCCTGCTTTGCGGGAAAGGACTTTTTCATCATAGGCGACGTTGGCTCACGGCGCCGGGCAGAACAGTTTACACGCGCGCTCCGACATGACATACACGTCCCGTTTGGTCCTAAGGGGAGAAACCGCGCGCACAAAGATGCCCTCATCCAGTCCCAGAATGGCACCGGGCTTGCCGCGGATCAACACAATGGCGATCTCACCGTCCTGCCGCTTCGGTTTGAGCAGGACCCACTCTTTGCGGGCAGAACCGGTGACGGGGCCGCCGAGCGGATAGTATTGCACCCACCATACCGTCTCATCCTCCCGGCAGGAGATTTCCGTCCCTTTATTCGCAGAAGCCACCGTTACATACATCGTGTAATTCTGCCCGCCGTGGGTAAAGCGCACCGTCCGGTACCGTTCATTCTCCTCCACGACCCGCCCGAATTTGCGGTATGCCGCCCAAAACGACATAGTTTCTTCATCCGCGCACTCCATGATATCCTCGACGCGACAGTGCAGTGCCGCGCAGATCCTCGCGAGCGTATCGGTCGTCACGGTCTCGTTTTTCGCCATTTTGGCAATCACACGGGCGTTAAGCCCGGTCATCCCGGTGAGATCCGTCTTGGTCAGATCGCGGTCAATGAGCAGCTTCCACAGCCGTGCATAATTCATATACATACTATGCCCTCCTGTCAACAACAGTATATCACGGCACGCATTATTTGTCAATAATCTTTACAATAGTAAAGAAATTATTTATTATCTATGTTTGCAGAAGTGTCTGTGCGACAATGCGCCCTTTCTGCCGCCTGTTTGCGTAGCAAGACAGAGGGACTGTCGTTTTCCCTCGTGTCTCATCCCCTCTGTCTTTTCTCCCTTTCCAATCCGTCCGCCCCCTCGGCGACAGCCCCTTTTTCTTCCGCCTATTGACCTTCCTGTCCCCTACTCACCCCGCCGGTTAACCTCTTTCCACCCCTGCGACGATTGATAGCTTTCATTTCGCAAAAAACAGGAGGAGCCCGAAAAACCGGGCTCCTCCCTCTCTCCGCCGGAGTAATTATGTGACCGGATCGTTCTTATGGGCGGTCTCCCCGCTCTGTCCGGCATACTCCCGGGTCAGTTCCTTTGCCAGCGCGCCGATTTGCGCTTTGCTTTCATCGTTCAGTGCAGACGTAATCCTGACGGTCGTATCGGTAAAGGTCAGGTTTTTGCACCCGTCCAGCATGGCACTCATCGTTTTTGCCGCCTGCGGTGCCCAGGAACCGTTTTCAATCAGACCGACCGTTCGGCTCTTAAACCCGCGTTCGGTTAAATGATGGATAAATTCCTTCATGAACGGGAATATATCGGCATTGTAGGTCGTGGTAGCGAGAACAATCTTTCCGTAGCGGAAAGCGTCTGCCACGGCTTCTGCCATATCCTCGCGGGCGAGGTCGGTCACGACAACTTCGGGGCATCCGTTTGCTTTCAATTCCCCGACCAGCAGTTCTACGGCTTTCTTGGTATTCCCGTACACCGAGGTATACGCAATGAAGACCCCCTCGCTTTCGGCTTCATAGGAGGACCACGTCCGGTACAGACCGAGATAGTAACCGAGGTTTTCCGTCAGCACGGGGCCGTGCAGGGGGCAAATCTTTCGAATATCCAGGGCGGACGCTTTTTTGAGGAGTGCCTGCACCTGCGCGCCGTATTTCCCGACAATCCCGAAATAGTACCTTCGTGCTTCAGGGACCCAATCCTCCGGGGCGTCCGACGCGCCGAATTTACCGAACCCGTCCGCCGAAAACAAAACCTTGTCAAAACTGTCGTAGGTCACGATAACCTCCGGCCAATGGACCATCGGTGCCGCGAGGAACGTCAACGTGTGCTTTCCGAGCGTCAGCGTGCTGTTTTCCCCGACGACGATCCTTCTGTCCGCGAAGTCCGTCCCGAAAAAGTTTTTCATCATCTTAAACGCCTTGTCGGATGAAACGATGGTCGCCCCGGGGTACGTGTGCAGGAAATTGACGATGTTGGCACTGTGATCCGGCTCCATATGCTGGACGATCAGATAGTCCGGATTCCTGCCGCCGAGCGCCGCCGAAAGATGATCCAGCCACTCGCGAGTGAAGTTTTTATCCACCGTGTCCATCACGGCAACCTTTTCGTCAAGGATCACGTAGGAATTGTACGCCATCCCGTTCGGCACTTTGTACTGCCCCTCGAACAGATCGATTCGGCGATCGTTCACCCCGACGTAAATCAAGTCGTTTGTTATGTTCATCTTCTTGTTTCTCCTCTTTAATATAAGCAGATTTCAAACGTTTTTCTTCTGACAGCCCGGACATACACCCGTGAACATCACGTCATGCCGGATGAATTGCATTCCGTGACTGTCTTTGATTTTGTCCATCAGATCCGGAACCGGCTCCATATCCACGTCAAACAGTTTTTTGCACACCGTGCATTTTACGTGGTAATGCTCCGTTACCGTGAAATCGAACCGATCCGCTTCTCCCGGCACCTCAATTTTCCGGATTTTCCCCTCCTCGGCGAGGACGTTCAGATTGCGGTAGACCGTTCCGCGCCCGACGGTGGGGAAATCCGTTCGGACCTCGCTGTAAACCTCGTCCGCGGTCACGTGGGTATGTAACCGGCGCACGGCTTTCAGAACGATCTCGCGCTGTACGGTATTCCTTCTTTCCATAAACGCTCCGTTAATAGGATTGATAATCATTTGTTATTATATCTCATTAATGACGTTCTGTAAAGTACCCCGTCATGTTTTCGGAAAACCATTGCTGAAAAAAGGGAGGCTGCTTGCCGTCGCGTGGCCCCCCGCCTTCTCCCCGGCATCCGGTGCAAAACGGCTTTCCGTACGCCGATTGTCTATACAACCATTGGTTGGGAAAGTTCAAAAAAGGGGTGTTTGACAGTGACGGCATCCTCCTGTTATAGTAAAATCGGATCGGCCGTCCGAAAACGATACGTACGCAAAGGAGACTATTTATGAATCTGGGAAACAAGATCCGCGAGCTCAGAAAACAGAAAAATCTGACGCAGGAGCAACTCGCGGCCACTCTGAACATTTCGTCGCAGGCGGTTTCCAAGTGGGAAATGGGAGCGTCCTATCCCGATATGACGATAATCCCCGTCCTTGCGGGGCTCTTCAACGTGTCGCTTGATGAACTCTTTGACTTCAACGTCAAGGAGATCGACCGGGAGATCGAGCGGATCGTCGCGAACTCCGACAAGTATTTTTGGGACAACTTTGAAAAGGCAGAGAGCATTCTCCTCGACGGCCTGCAACAGTACCCGGCGGCAGTCAGACTCAAAACGGAACTGCTGAATCTGTACGCCTATCACCCCGACCGGGTAGACGACCTGCCCGCCAAAGCATCCGAACTTTACAGTCAGATCGTCGGCGCGTCACAGGACGTCTTCTGTACCTGCCGTTCAAAAGAAAACATGATTCTCATTTTGCGGTATCTGGAAAAGGAGCGGGGGGAGTGTCACTATGACGAGATCAAAAGTATCATTGATTCCCTGCCCCATATCTACCCCTACATGATACCGGATAGGATGCGCCTTTCCGCCTTGTATATCAAGGGGGCGGACGGCATGCGTGAAGCGATTGACCTGCAAAATATCGAGTGGCAGGAGTTCTTTATCGCTTGTTGTCAGGTGGGCAACCGCTATTTCGACGAGGGGAACTACGAGGAGGCGATGAACTCTTTTCGGGCGAGCGTTGACGTGATCGAGCGTTTCATGTACCCCGGGAAACAGGGTTACGGTGCCTACCCGATCGGCGGGACGCACGCCAACCATGCCATCACACTCTTACAGATCGCCGCCTGTATGATCCGTCTCGGCAAAACGGACGGGACGGATGCCGTTCTCGCGAAAGCCGAACACGTCTATTTCGATGCCTACGACGGTATGAAACTTCACGATTTCGTGCAGACGTTCCGTAAAATGATTTCGTATTATACGGAACAGTACGAACGACTGGGGCTTTCCGCATACCGTCCGCTCGATCTGACCGCATACGAAAAACGGGTCGAGGCGTACCGAATGCAAAACCCGACGACCTGACGGATCCCGACCGTACCGCGCGGGTCCCCCGGGGCGGTGCCCCCCGGGACCCCTGCATCCGGCCCGCACACGGCATCGCCGCAACCACCGGACGATACCGAACGAAAACACCCGTTTGCCGCGGCAAACGGGTGTTCCCTAAATTGCGACGGCATAAACCGCCCCGAGCTCCCCGCTTGGGGCAGCTCATTCGTAAAAAACACCCCACCGGGGTGTTTTTTACTTCGTTACCCAACGAGCTACGCTCGTCGGTCTCATAACCCGAAGACCGTTTGTACAGTCCCTCTTTGACCAAAAAAAGCACCCACAAGGGGTGCTTTTTTTGTGTCGCGCCGCTAAAAAAGATATCACTGTTTTTTCTTGAAATTAAGGGAAAAGGCAAGCACTGATATTCAAAAGGTGCGTCGAGTCAGCACTTGCTTTTATTTTCCTGCCATATATTTCACTGCGAACCCACCAAAGATGCCCTTAAAATTCTGGTCGATGCATAAAGATGTTCAACCACCTAATCAACGATACTTCCAACCCACTCGTTTGATTGGATTTTTTTAATTTGAATATCTACCGGTACTTGCAAAAGAAGTCGGATGTTGTATGTTAGCTTTGCCGTGCTTTTGATAAAATTACCTTTTTTAATTCCTCACCTTTTTCTTCACCAATATCCCCGATAACAAAAATATCAATCGTGTTTGAAGTGAAATCTACCATCTTATTGATCAGCGATTTGTTGTCAGAAGCAAGAAATGATATTCTTCCTTCTTTGTCGATAATGCGAATAGCGCCTCGAATATCATCGGGAAATTTATCCAAAGAACAATCTTCCGCCCTCAAATGAGATGGAATTGATTCCAAATTCACTTTTGACTCAACAAATCCAATATATGCAGGATTTATTCCGATTTCTTCGGCCAGTTTATCATGCATGTTTTGTATTAACCATTTTACTAACAAATATACCGAATCGTTGACGGGGTTGGCCATAGAATTAGCTGCTGCCTTCGGAATAATATCAGTCATCGTAAGCACATGCGTTGGCTTTTTTCTTTGACTTAAACATTCCCACAGGGCCACTATATATGGGTCTTCTGATTTTTCGCAGTAGTTTCGTATTGTTTCCCACATGTAGTCATCTGTATACTGGTAAAAATCGTCTTTTCCAATCAAGCCAACAATATCATCGTATGTCTGATAGGGTGTCGTCGCTGCGGTCAAAACTTTATATTCCAATGCTTTCGCTATTGCTTCAAATGCTGATGAGGTTTTGTGCTGCACCACTTGTGAATAATGGAAATATCTTGCCATCAAAAAATGCTCAATAGCGTGTTGACCTCGTATATCAAAAACTACAAGATCTATTGCCTCTTCTGTTCCATTATCTCTTTGAAGAACACAGTTTTTAATTCTTAACTGACGAAGAATATATTCCAATTCAACATTTCCAAAAGACACTCCCGCTTGCTTGGAGTCTCTAAGCAAGTAGTCTAGTCTGTCTGCATCTAAACTTGAATGTAATAACTGTGCATATACAGGTTTAGCTTGGGTATCGCCAATGATTATCTGCCCGATTTCTTCAGGTGATACGCCTATGCTTTTCAAAATTTCGACGATCTCTGGATCCTTTTGGACGACCTCAGCGCCCATATGTTCGTGGTCTTTCGCTTTTCGTTTTTTGAAATTTGCAATATCACACAAAAGGGATGTGTTGTCGTCAGCAGAAGCGTCGAGCCCCTCAACCATTTTGTCTGTTGTTTTTATATTGTCAATATAACTATAAACGCACTCACTCAGATGTGAGAAAGGGAAATGACCTACATCATGCAATAGTGCTGCAATACGAACCTTACGCACATCTTCTATAGTAAAATGTATAGTAGAGCCCTCGTTTTGACCATACTGCCGATAAAGATGCTCACACATTTTACCCATGATGCAAAGGACGCCTAACGAATGTACGAATCTTGAATGTTCTCCACTCGGAAAAACATATGAGGCGAACCCCATTTGTCTGATTCGCCTCAACCTTTGCATAGCTCTAGTATCAAGTAGTTGTACTTCTGTCTTGGAAAGATTAATGCATCCGTATATTGGATCATTTATTATTTTATAATTGAATTCAGCCGCATACGAATCTTGCATCTTAGTGCCTCCTTATGCAGCGGCTATGAAATTAACATAGGTTAAATAACCCGTCTTGGTTTGCTGCTCTGTAAATTGAGGCTTGGTAGCATGAATTTTTTCTATAATTTTTTCTTCAGTATTGTATCCACGTTTGTACCAATAGGCAATTGAGGCAATCAGCTCATACCATTGTACCACACCAATCGACAATTTCTGCTCATCAATAGCGTTTTCCAATGAGTTTACTTTTTTAATCATTGAGGCATAAGGCTCTCTAAGTGACTGATTTTCGATCGAAGTATCTCCTTCGGGAATAATTTGATACGCTACCGCCGTAAGATCAGTTGAATACGGACCATGAATATACCAACTATATCCATACCCCAAGGGCAACCCAATATCCTGTGCCAAATACACCTTTTTTTGCAAAAGAATTCTATCGTTAATTGTTTCTAGAGTAAAGCAATTTAAATCTCTAATTGCAATAGCTGTTGCTATATGTGAATTGTTCATAATCGCATCTCCAAGTATTATTTGTACATATAACTCTCAAAATACAATATTTTTAGGAATGTGTAGTTTGTACTCTTGCTTTGACCTACTTTCTGTTCTCAAGTGAAATTCGACCAACAATTGTATACCAACATAATATGGAGAAACTAAAACGGCGCTACCGTATCGGCACTATTAATTCATTGCTACCATGAGTGTTCTCCTTGGATGTGTTACTACACCAGGCATTCCTTTGTACAAATCGTTTGCTGCCTCAAATTCTGCAATGCTATAAACATTATATAATACATACTTATTATACCTTGTTTTTCTCTGTATTTCAATAGGCTTTTTCAAAAATCTGCTTAAGCATGTGTTATAATATTATTTTATTAACACCTACTTTGAGGAGGTCAAAATGTCACCCAAAATCTACACGCAAGAATTCAAAGATGCTGTTGTGAAGTACTACGAACGCAATCACACAATACAAGAAACGAAAGAGCACTTCAATGTTTCGGAATCGTCCCTGTTTGCATGGAAAAAGGAATATGATGAGAGCCACCATCTCAGTGTCGGAGGTCAGCGCACTACATCCAACTACATGCAAAAGCAACGGCACTTGCTCAAAACGGAACAAATGCTTGAGGTTCTGAGAAGTGCATCTTGCGGCGTCAATTCGTCAATTGATGAAAAAATGAAAGCGATTGACGAGCTTGATGGAAAATACTCTGTTCGGGTGTTATGTGAAGCACTGAACCTGTCGCGTGGAACTAATTATAACCGAAAGCGCCGTGAAAATACCATTACATCCTATGAAATCGGTGATGCCGAGATTAAGCCGTTGATTGAGAAAATTTTCATGGACAGCAAAAAGAGATTCGGAAGAAAGCCGATTCGCCATAAGCTATCGGAAATCGGCTATCAGGTCAGTGAAAAACGAGTCTGTCGCCTGATGCAGAAAATGGGACTTGAAGTGGAAAAGCCGCAATTCTATGCAGAACACAAAAAGCCGATCCCGCGGCTGTATCTGAAAAATTATCTTTACCGGAACTTTGACCAACCTGCTCCGAACCTTGTATGGATAACAGACATTACTTATGTCAAGGTTGCAGAATCATTTTGCTACATCTGTGTGTATATCGACTTGTTTTCCCGCATGGTGTTGTCATACGGCATTTCCGATACCATTGACTCGACGCTTACTATGAAAACCTTTGATGGTGCTTTTCAGAAGCGCGGTTATCCGAAAGGGCTGATGGTACATAGCGACCAGGGAGCGCAGTATACATCCCATGTTTTCCGTTCTTACATGAAAAAGAAAAAAGTCCGGCAGTCATTCTCGACTCCGGGAACCCCCTATGACAATTCGGTATGCGAATCATTTTTTCATGTTCTGAAAAACGAAGCAATATACCGATATCTCTATCAAACGCCGCTCGAATTGGAAGCAGTCGTCAAAGAATACATTCATTTTTTCAATGAAGAGCGTCCGCACAGAAAATTGGACATGAAAACTCCGCTTCAATTTGAAACGGAGTCTGAAAACATGTAGGCATATAAACGAAAGTCCCAACTGCCGACTCCGTATTATGGTGGTCGGAAAGTTGGGACCTGTTCAATGGTTGCGGAGGCGGGATTTGAACCACACGACCTTCGGGTTATCGCTCCGCGCCGGCTACCGTCGCGTGGTCGCCCGGCTCGGTCGCCGGCTCCCTCCCCGCGCTCCCCGCTTGGGGCAGCTCATTCGTAAAAAACACCCCACCGGGGTGTTTTTTACTTCGTTACCCAACGAGCTACGCTCGTCGGTCTCATAACCCGAAAACTGTATGTACAGTCCCTCTGTGACCAAAAAGAAAAGCACCCACAAGGGGTGCTTTTCTTTTGGTTGCGGAGGCGGGATTTGAACCACACGACCTTCGGGTTATGAGCCCGACGAGCTACCAGGCTGCTCCACTCCGCGATAGGAGCCTTTCTCTTAAAGGCTAATATAGGATACCACGCAAAAGCGCGTTTGTCAAGCATTATTTTCAATTTTCTCCCGACACTTTACAGTATATGCAACCGGACGGCAAATGATACACGCCGTCCACGCGGTCAATTCCCGACGACGAGGGAACGTTCTCACGCAGTTCACCAATGTTCCTTGACCCGGAGCAAGCTTCATGGTCTGTCATCAAAGTAGAAAGCAAAAATGCGAGGAAAACCGTATAACCCTCGGGGAAGTCGAAAAAATCGGCGTAAGTGAAGACTCACTCCGTTAAGATGATCGTGTCGGGATGATCCCGCCCGGGGTCATCCGTTTACCCCGTATATGCAAAGAGGAGCCGAAAAATCGGCTCCTCTTTGTTATTATTCCGTAGGTGTACCGCTCCCCACCGTGCCCGTCGTCGCCTGCCCCTCTGCCGGGTCCCACCGGATCCCGGTGGCGCGGTTTCCTCCGTCCCGTTTGGAGCGATACAACGCCTTATCCGCGAGATCGATCATCTTGTGTATGCCCGCGTCGCACATTTGGGGTGCACAGCAAACCCCGGCGCTGACGGTCACCGTCAGCGTCCCACCGTCGGCACAGAAAAACGTGCGCTCGGCGATGCGCCGGCAGATGCGGTCTGCCATCCCGGCGGTGGCATCCGTCAACCGGCTGACGATGAGGAACTCCTCTCCGCCCCATCGGCAGCATTCCCCCCCGTCACCGACCTCCTGTGCAATCGTCTCCGCAACCGCCGCCAACACGCGGTCGCCGAACTCGTGACCGTACCGGTCATTGATACTCTTAAAACGGTCTATATCCAGCATCGTGACCGCCAGCGGCAGCTCCCCTGCCGCGTCGTGTATCTTTTCGAGATATTCATAAATGCCGTAGCGATTATACAATCCCGTGAGTGCGTCGTGCCGGTACAGATGCCTGTACTGTCGCTTTGCCTCCTCGAGCTGCTTCTGCGTTTCGGCGCGCACGGTTTCAATGAGAAAGGAAATGACGTAGATGGAGAGATACAGGAGCGGAAAGCGCAGCATGAATTCCTCCGTGTAGGCGTAGCGCAGCAGCGACCTGCCCACAGGCAGCCAGAAAAGAAACGCCACGCCGGAGAACGCAAGGAGCGAAACCGCACTGCCGTACCGGAAGCCGAAGATCAGGAGAGCAAAACTCGGGATCAAGCAGATCCACAGCGCGCTGAATCCGTTCGGGATACCCGTGATGAAGAAAAACACAAGGATCGCCGTCGTCTCCGCACCAAACAGAACGTACACCGCCACCGTTACCCGCCGCGCCAGGCGCAGAACCAGCACATTAATCAGACACGCGGCGCCAAACAACAGCGTCACCGCCAGCAGAATAAACTCCCCGGTACAGATGTTGACGACCGACATCAAAAGAGAAATGACCGAAAGGGCAATATTCAGGAGCAAAAACAAACCCTCCCGCCGCCTGGTATCCGATACGACCGCCTCCCGCACCTGCCGCAGGAGCCGCTCGCGAAACGATCCTGCCATCATGACCTCCCCGGCGCAACAGCGACCGCCGCCGGGGAGGAGCCACGGCACCTTACCGGCAGCCCGCACATTCCCGCCCTAATGAAACGCATCGTCTCCACCTCCCGCATTGCTTTCTTCCTCCCCGACCGCACTGCCCCACGGTGTCCCCGGTGCTGCCGGAGCGGTAAGCCCCGTTCTCCGATTTCGCACCCCGCAGGCGGTCAATCGGTTATATTATGAAAAATTATAGCATAATAAGACTAGTTTGTCAACTTTATAAGAATAATCAAATACGCAACGCTGTGTTATCTTATTGTTATAAGAATAATGCGGGAGGGTATTATCATGTTGGTTGGTGAGCGGATCCGCGCTTTACGCGAGCATATCGGCTATTCCCAGAACAAACTGGCTGAATGGGCGGGCATTTCGCAGACGCACCTGCGCAGGGTCGAGCTCGGTGAAGCCGATATAACCGTCGGGCACCTCCAACTGATCTGTGATGCCCTCGGCATCACGCTCCGGGACTTTTTTGCCGAGACCCTGCCGGAGGAGGACCCCCTCTCCTTCCTTTCCCCGAAGCAAAAAGCCCTCCTTTGGGATTTTTGCAGGAGCTTTCGAGAGCCTTGATACAAGACCTTATAAATGCAAAGAGGAGCCGATCTTCTCGGCTCCTCTTTGTTTTCTGATTTCTGTTGTCCCGGCGGCGGACCCTCCGCAGGGTCAGGGATTGCCGTACTCGATCTGCACCTCGGTATCCTGCGGTACGTTGTCCGGGCAGAAATAATCAAGCGACCGCTCTTTTCCGTCGCACGTAAAGGTATGCGTTCTCCTATGCGGTACGATACCGTTCACGTCAGCGATACCTCCGTATAGCACCGCCCGAAGACCATGTCGCCGTGGTGCTGATAGGGGAACAGTATAAATTGCTCCGGGTCGCCGTTCAGCACAAAATTCCCCGGGTCGTCCGGAAACGGCTCTTCGGCAGAGCCCCAGAAATGATACTTGCCCTTTTTATTAATCACAATAGACACGGTGACAGGGTATCGCGCTTTGAAATGAATGCCATTTCCACAAGATCGTCAAACGTCAGCTTTTCAAGCAGTTGTTTGACCGTATAAAGGGAATCATCATCCGACGTACCGTCCGCCTCTCTTGCCCACGCCGCCTCCGGCGTATCCTCCCAATCCCCGATGTACAGGTAGCCGTTCTTTCTTATATACAGAACGGCTGCAAGGATCACCGCAATGACGATCAGCACCGGAATGGATCGCTCTGAACCCGTCCCGACGTTTTATCTGCTGAACTTTCTGAAAGTTTTTTTGCCGCGCCTCACCAGTAGCCCGCCGGCGACTTCTTCTGCCGTGTACGCCTTGCGGAAGTCCGTCACCTTTTCGCCGTTTACCGTCACGCCGCCCTGCTCGACGGCGCGCCGCGCCTCCGAACGGGAGGGCACCATGCCGCCCGTGACCATGAGCGAGAGGAGCGAGACCCGGCCCCCCTCAAAGGCATCGTCACCGACGACGGTCGTCGGCGCGTCGGCATCCGCCCCGCCGGAGAACAGTGCACGTGACGCGTCCAGTGCCGCCTTTGCCTCCGCCTCACCGTGGACCATCCTGGTCAGTTCGTACGCGAGGATCTCTTTTGCCTCATTGATGCGCCCGCCCTCCCAGGTTGCCATCTCGTCGATCTGTTCGAGCGGCAGGAAGGTCAGCATACGAATGCACTTCATCACGTCCGTATCGTCGACGTTGCGCCAGTACTGGAAGAAATCGTAGGGCGAGGTTTTCTTCGGATCGAGCCAGACGGCGTTGCCCGCGGTCTTGCCCATCTTCTTCCCCTGCGAATCGGTCAGGAGCGTGATGGTCATGGCGTAGGCATCCTTGCCCAGCTTGCGGCGGATGAGCTCCGTCCCGCCGAGCATGTTCGACCACTGGTCGTCGCCGCCGAACTGCATATTGCAACCGTACTTCTGGAACATATAGTAGAAGTCGTACGACTGCATGATCATGTAGTTAAATTCGAGGAAGGAGAGCCCCTTCTCCATGCGCTGCTTGTAGCACTCGGCGCGGAGCATGTTGTTGACCGAGAAGCAGGCACCCACCTCGCGGAGCAATTCCACGTAGTTGAGCGAGAGGAGCCAGTCGGCATTGTTCAGCATCATCGCCTTGCCCTCGCCGAATTCGATAAACCGCTCCATCTGACGGCGGAAGCAATCCGCATTGTGCGCGATGTCCTCACGGGTCAGCATTTTCCGCATATCGGTGCGCCCCGAGGGGTCGCCGATCATGGTCGTACCGCCGCCGATGAGGGCGATCGGGCGGTTGCCCGCCATCTGTAAGCGTTTCATGAGGGTCAGTGCCATGAAATGCCCGGCGGTCAGACTGTCCGCCGTGCAGTCAAAACCGATGTAGAAAGTCGCCTTCCCCTCGTTGATCATCTCGCGGATATGTGCCTCATCCGTCACCTGCGCAATCAGTCCGCGCGCTACCAGTTCTTCGTATAACTTCATCGTTTTAACCTCATATCGTTTTGCGCCGACGGGCGCATTTTTTAATCAGAATACCTGTATCGGCGGCTCCGCCCGGACGATCACCTCGGCGTCCGTCGCCTCCGTCACCAGTTGTTTCATGCGTCCGAGGATCCCTACCTCGGTATAATAGTGTCCCGCCTCCACGAGCGTCAGTCCCGCCGCCGCACCGTCCTGCATCACGTGGTAACCGAATCGCCCGGACACATAAGCGTCCGCGCCGTTTGCCAGTGCGAGCCCGATGAGGTCTTTCCCCTCACCGCCCGAGACCGCCACCCAACGGATGGGCTTGTCCGCGTCCGCGAGCGTGACCGCCGGGGCACCGAGTGCCTCCTTCACGTGGTGGGCGAGCGCCGCCCCCGTCATGGGTGCGCGGAGCGTGCCCACGCGGAGCAGCCGCTCTTCCCCGACGGTCTCCAAGTTGGAGAGCCCGATGGATGCCGCGAGCAGGTCGGACACGCCGTCATGCGCCGCGTCCGCACGGGTGTGAAAGCAAGCCACGGAAATGCCGGCGAGCGCGAGCCGCAGTGCCGTACGCGCCCCGGGGTCCTCCATGGAGAGCGTCCCGATCGGCCGGAAGAGGAGCGGGTGATGTGAGATCACGAGATCTGCCCCCGCCTGTATCGCCGCCTCCGCGGCGGCGGGCGTCACGTCCAGCGTCAGGAGCACGCGGCGCACACGCCGCGCGGGGTCGGGGCAGACCATGAGCCCGTCGCGGTCCCAGTCCAGGGAGAGCGCGGGCGGGAAATAGATGTTCAGGCGTTCGTACAGATCCTTGACCGTCATAAGTAAGCCTCCATTTCGGCGAGCATTTTTTCGTCCTCCTCGCCGGCTGCCCCGACGGAGCGGAGCCCGAAAACACGGCGGCGCACCGTCGAGATCTGCTCCTCGATGTATGCGGGGAAAAGCGGGTGTTCCCGCCCCTGCCCCCGGGTATAATATGCACCGAGACAGGCGTCAAGGGGCGAGAGCGCATAGGACTCCCCCGTGTAGTGCACACAGAGGCAGGTATAAACGTGCCGTTTGACACGGGCGAGCGTCTCGGATGTGATCGAAAATCCGTTTTCGGCAAGGTACCGCCGCAGGATGTGCGCGCGGGTCATGGGTTGCAAGATGAGACGAATATTCGGGTCCCGCACGAAAGGTGCGTCCGCGAGAATTCCGACGATCATCTCACCGCCCATCCCGCAGATGGTAATATCGGTCGGGTGATACGCTTCAATCCCCAGCAGTCCCGGCGTCAGGACGAGGGCGAGCCGATCCTCTCCGATCCCGGCGAAAGCGGCCGTCTCGCGCGCATGGGCGAGGGGCCCCGCCGAGATGTCCGACGCGACGGCGAAGGGGATTCTGCCCCCCCGTAACAACGAAACAGGCAGGTAGGCGTGGTCCGTACCGATATCGGCCAGTCGCGCCCCCTGCCTGACGAAACCCGCCGCCGCACGCAGACGCGCGTCCGGTGTGACGGATCTCATTTACCGCTTTCCGATGACTTCGTTGAGCGTGTCGATGAGTTCCGCGACGTTCGCGCCGTGTACCATGCACGCATCCTCAATGCTCTCCCCGCGGGAATGCGGACAGCCGAGGCAGTGCATGCCGATCGCCGTGAAATAAGGGGCGGTCTCCGGATACATGTCGAGCACGTCGCCGATAATCATTTCTTTCGTAATTGTCATATCAAACGCGACCGCGAGGGTCGCACTCCTTTCCAAAATACGATTAAATTATATCTGTATTCTGCCCCGCTGTCAAGAGATTTTACACACCCTGTCCGCGCCTCTCTCCCCTCTTCGCGCGACCGCCACCGGCACACGCCGGGAACCGCGCGTAAGAATCGTTTCCGAACAGACGCCCCGGGGTTCGGAGCCGCCCGCGATGCGGCGTCCGCCGTGATTTGAGCGGTCAGCCGCAGTTTTTTCAAAAATGCTATTGACAAACGCCCTAGGATACGCTACACTATCCGCAGTTAGCAACCGCTAACCGACGTCATTCTCATCATTGACAGCATCGGCAGCCACCCGCGCAGTCAGAGCAAGGGGACTGCATTCTTTTTTGAAAAAGCAGTTAGCATATGCTAACTCTAAAAATTAAGGAAGGAAAAAACAAAAAGATATGAGTAGACTGGCAATCATCTGTTTCCCCGCCGTGCGCGCACTCTGCGGCATGGCGGAACACGTCGAAATGGGCGCCACGCAAAAAGGCGCCGAAGCGGTCATTTTCGATGCCGCCGGATGGAATCCGTCGGTACTCGACGGCTATGATGCGGCGGCGTTCGGTTTCGCCGCGGACAGCGCCGACAATGAGGCATTTCTTTCGTTCTATCTCAAATGCCTCCCTGCCCTGTGCGGAAAAAAGGTCATCCTCTTCGGCACCTGCCGACATACGCAAAACGACTTCACCGAGAGTCTGACCGCCATCGGCTCCCTCGCGCAATGTCTCATGCAGGGAACGCTCATGACGGAGGGGACGCCCGATGCCGTAACACTTTCCGCCTGTGAGGATCTCGGCGGTGCCGCCGTGCGCGAAAGAGACTACCGCCCCGATCTCGCCGGCGTCGTACCCATCATTTTCTCTACCATCACCGGCAACGCCTACCGGCTCGCCGCCGCCGTCGCCGATGTCGTGCCGCGGCACGTCGGTCCCTACAATATCCGCTACATAAACGATGAGGTCATTGAAAAATTCGATACCTTTATCCTCTCCTACTGGTGCAATCACGGCACGGCAGACGACGACACCATCGCCCTCATCCGCCGTCTCCACGGCAAAAACCTGATCGTCATAGGCACCCTCGGGGTGTCCGTCGAGACGGCACACGCCGCCAAGGTCTGCGAAAACGTCAAAGCCCTTGCCTCCGCGGACAATCATCTCCTCGGGCACTACCTCTGCCAGGGGAGCATTGACCTCAACCGCACCTTTGCGCGAACGCGCATCCCGGAGGGCGAAAAGGGGCACCTGTCCCTCGAACGCTTTGAAAAGCAGAAGCTCTCCCTCGGACACCCGAACGCGGAGGAACTGGAAGCGGCGCGCCGTGCCGTCGCCGGCTTTCTTGCAGACAGACAATGAAAGAGAAAAAGGGACAAGAAACGCCCACCACCGCATCCTCCGTGCGGCGGACGACCGTAAAGATCGTTCTTATCGCGATCTTCGGTGCGCTGTCCGTGCTTTCGACACTGATCTGCACCGGCATCGGGAGCGTGAAGATCCCGATCCCCGATGTCGCGAAAGCCCTGTTCGTCGCGGATGACAGCGTGGCGCGGCTCCTGGTGTGGAATCTGCGCTTCCCGCGGGTGCTGGTCGGTGGGCTCGTCGGCGTGTGCCTCTCGCTCTCGGGCTGTATCCTGCAGGGCGTCATGCGCAACACGATGGCGTCCCCCTCCACCATCGGTGTCACGGGCGGTGCCAGCTTCATCGGATACCTGACCCTGGTCGCCTTCCCCGCATACTCACATCTGCTGCCGATCGGCTCCATCCTCGGCGCCTTTGTCACCACGATGCTGATCTATGCGCTCGCTTACCAGAAGGGGGTCTCCCCGGTCAAAATGATCCTGTCCGGCATGGCGGTCTCGGCGCTGTTCGGCGCCTTCAACGACATCATCAAGACCTTTTTCGCCGATTCGCTCGGCAACGCCTCCGGCTTTCTTGTCGGCGGGCTGAACGGCACGGGCTGGGGGAGCTTCCGCATGATCCTCCCCTACGCCGCGGCGGGCATCTTCATCTGTGCCTTCCTCCCCTCCCGCATGAACATTCTGATGCTCGGGGACGAAACGGCGAACGCGCTCGGACTGCGGACGGAGCTGTTTCGCTTTTTCCTCATCGCAGTATCGTCTCTGCTCGCCGGTGCGGCGATCGCCGTCGCCGGGCTGATCAGTTTTGTCGGGCTCGTCGTGCCGCATATCGCGCGGCTGCTCGTCGGCTCGGATTACCGCTATCTGTTCCCCGCCTCCGCCCTGCTCGGCTTTACGCTCGTGACGGTCTGCGATACGATCGGCAGAGTCATCCTGCCGCCGGGAGAGGTGCCTGTGAGTATCATCCTCTCGTTCATCGGTGCGCCCTTCTTCCTGTATCTTTTGCGCACCCGGGAAGGAAAGAGGGGGTGAACTGATGTATTTCGGATTTAAGAACATCTCGGTCGGGTACCGGAACAAAACGGTGCTCTCCGACCTCACTCTCGACATCCCGGAGGGCAGGATCGTCACGCTCATCGGGCAGAACGGGTGCGGAAAATCCACCCTGCTGAAGACCGTCTCCAAGGCGGTGAGCCCAAAGAGCGGGAGCGTCCTCTACCGCGACCGCGCGCTCCGCGATTACGCGCCGAAAAAGCTGGCGCAGCGCATCGCCTACCTTGCGCAGGTGCACGAATCCCCGCCTGATATTGACGTCCGGACGCTGGTGTCCTACGGGCGCTTCCCCTACTCGGTGTTCGGGCGGGGGCTGACCATGGCAGACAAAGAGATTATCGACCGGGCCCTCGCCATGACCGGGCTTACCGCCCTCGGCGACCGGATCCTGTCCACCCTTTCGGGAGGGGAACGTCAGCGCGCTTGGATCGCCATGACCGTCGCGCAGGAGCCCGAGATACTGATCCTCGATGAGCCGACCACCTACCTGGACGTCAGCTACCAGATCGAGGTGCTGGAACTTGTGCGGCGGCTCAACCGCGAGCTCGGCATCACCATCGTCATGGTCCTGCATGACATCAACCTCGCCGCGCGCTATTCGGACCTGCTCGCGGTCATCCGGGGCGGCGGGCTGTACGCGTTCGGCAAGCCGTCCGACATCATCACCGCAGAGAATCTCCGCGAGATTTTCGAGATCGAGGCGGCGGTATATACCGACCCGATCCACCAGTGCCCCCTCTTTATCCCGGTCAGGACCACCCTACATACGCCAACAAAATAAAATCATATAAAATTAGGAGAAAACCAATGAAAAAACTGCTATCCGTCTTACTCTGCCTCTGCATGCTGGTGAGCGCCATCGCGCTCGCATCCTGCGGGGGAGACAACACCGACCCCACCCCCACCCCTGACAAGCCGGGAAACACGACCGGTGACGGCGGCAACACCGATAAGGAAGCACTGAAAGCGCAGTGGAAAGCCGAATTTCTGAAAGGTGCCGACGAAGTGACCGTCAGTGAGACATCCGTGACCTTCAAGGACGCGACCTCCGCCGACGGCTCCACCGTGACGATCAGCAAGAACCCCGGCAAGGTCGTCAACCTCTACGGCAGTTTCACGACGCTCTGGTATGAAGCGGGCGGCTCGGTCATCGGCTGCATCGGCGGCGATTCCGCCAAGGAGTTGTACCTCGAATACATCGGCAGAGACATCACCGCAGACAACGGCATGACGGTGGTCGCCACCTCCTCCTCGGGCAACAAGTGGAATACGGAGAAAATCCTGGAGCTTCACCCCGATCTCATCATCTGCTCAACCGCTATGAGCGGCTACTCAACGATCAAAAACCCCGCGGCGGCGGCAAATGTGCCCGTAATTGCCGTCGATTATGACGACTTCTCGGACTACCTCAAGTGGTTCAAGGTGTTCTGCAACCTGACAGGGCACACCGAGCTCTGGGAGAGCGTCGCCATGAAGGCGCTCGACGAGGTCGTGGAGGTGCTCGCCGAGATCCCCGCAGACAACGGCACGAAAGTATTCTCCATGTTCTCCGGCTCGAAAAGCCTGCAGGCAAACACCTCCGCCACGGTGGTCGGCGGCATGGTAAAAGCGATGAACTGCTCCAACATCGCCGACTCGTGGCAGGGCACGCTCGACGGCGCCGGCAGACGGGACATCAACCTTGAAACCGTGTTCGCGGCGAACCCTGACATCATCATCGTCCAGTGCCACGCCGGCGCGGACGTCGCCAAAAAGCAGGTGGAAGACACCTATGGCTCGAACCCCGTCTGGCAATCGCTGAACGCCGTGAAGAACGGCAAGGTCTTTTACCTTGAAAAAACGCTCTTCCACAACAAGCCGAACAGCCGCTTCGCAGAAGCTTACCAGAAACTTGCGGAAATTCTGTACCCGGACGTGAATTTCTCGTTCAAGGCGACAAAATGATCTTTACGGAACGATTCCGCACGCATCATGACGCCTCACGCAATCTGAAAAACAAATACGCTTCCCTTATTTCGGGGGAAGCGTATTTGCCGAAAATTTTGGCGGGGGACGCCGCCGACCGCCGGGTCATCTATCTCCATGTCCCTTTCTGTAACAAGGTCTGCACCTTCTGCCCCTTTCACCGCCCGGACGAACTCAGCCGTCGGGAATATCATCACTACCTCATCGCACAGATACACGCGCTTTGCACATACCCTTTCATGCAGGCGCCGATCGACGCCGTAAACTTCGGCGGCGGCACGCCGACTTCCCTCTCGCCGGAGCAGATGGCGGCGGTCCTCGCCGCCCTGCGGGAATGCTTTACGTTCACGCCGGGGGCGGAAATCAGCGTAGAGACCTCCGCGACCGAGCTCACGGACGAAATGCTCGCGGTGCTGACGGCGGGGGGTGTCAACCGCCTGTCCGTCGGGATTCAGACCTTTGACGACGGGATCCGAAAGCTGCTCGGTCGCCGCGGCAGCGGCGAGTTTGCCGCCTCGCGCGTGGCTGCGGCGATGAAGGCGGGCATTCCGAATACCGGCGTTGACCTGATCTACAACTACCCAGGGCAGACCGATGCACAACTTCTCTCCGACCTTGCCCGCATCCGGACGCTGGACGCAGCAGGCGTTTCATTCTATTCCCTGATGCTGCACGAGAAAACGCCGCTGTACCGCCGCCTCGGTGAAGCGGATAAGGCGTCCATGCGGGACCTTTCCCGCGAAATAGAGCTTTTCGACATGATCCTTGATACGCTCGGCGAGAGCGGCTATCGGATGATGGAACTCACGAAACTCGTGAAAGCCGGGCGCGACCGCTATGACTATATGGAGATCCGGCATAACGGCGGGAGTTGCATCGCGGTAGGGCATGGTGCCGGCGGGAACATCGGCGATTATTTCTACCACAATTCCCACAGCGTGCCGGATATTTCCGAGGAGATCCGCATCTGCTCGCGCGGCAGGGTTCTGCTCCCGGCGTACCGCGATGTCGATGCCCTGATCTGGGAGTTGCAGAAAGGGCACGCAGACCTCGCCGCCCACTCGGAGCGGCTCGGTGTCGATCTCGTGGCACTGTTCGGCGAGACGCTCGCAGAGCTCGCCGGGGACGGGTATCTGACCGTCTCGGGCAGTACCGTGACGCTCACCCGGGAGGGTGTGTTCTTCGGGAACAATATCATTTCCCTTTTGATCGGACGTCTCACAGAAGACTGACGGCAGAGCCGGGTACCTCCGGAGGGTACCCGACTCTTTTTGTCGGTGCACCCCTGTGCGGGCGGCGCGTTTTCGTGCATGGACCCTTTACATTCCGGGAATTTTATGTTAAGATAGTGTGATGAAATGTTTTCGCACACGGCATCCGTTGCCGTGTCAGACCTTTATGGGAGGTACCCGTTTTGATAATCGCGCTGGAAGAAGCGAAACGCCGTCTTTCCGCCCTCGCACCGTCGGTGAAACAACTCCGTGAGTCGCTCCGCATCGACGCCCTGACCGAAGAGGCGAAGGAACTGGAAGCCAAGACCTACGCCCCGGACTTCTGGGAGGACCAGGAGGCGTCGGGCGTGACCCTGAAACAACTGAAACGCCTGAAAGACACGATTGAAGAATACGAGGCGCTTTCGACCCGCTTTGACGACGCCACGGTACTGACCGAGATGGCCATCGAAGAGGACGACGAGGGCTCTGTCGAAGAGGTCACCAAAGAGGTAGACTTCCTCGAAAAAGAGGCGG
Source organism: uncultured Eubacteriales bacterium (assembly GCA_934432675.1). Lineage (GTDB taxonomy): Bacteria > Bacillota > Clostridia > Oscillospirales > CAG-272 > UBA1740. Next base: position 157,694 of record CAKRYT010000004.1, read on the forward strand.
AACGCCTGCGGCTGGAAACGCTCCTGACCGGGGAATACGACCACAACAACGCCATTCTTTCGTTCCACCCCGGTGCGGGCGGCACGGAGGCGCAGGACTGGGCATCCATGCTGTACCGTATGTACTCCCGCTGGGGTGAGGCGCACGGTTATACCGTGAAACTCATTGACTGGCTGGACGGGGAGGAGGCGGGGCTCAAATCCGCCACCCTCATGATCGAGGGTCCCTGGGCATACGGGTACCTGAAAAGCGAGAACGGCGTGCACCGCCTCGTCCGTATTTCTCCGTTCGATGCCTCCGGCAGACGGCAGACCTCGTTTGCCTCGGTGGAAGTCATGCCCGAACTCGATGACGATAACAGTGTCGAGATCCGCCCCGAGGATATCGAGGTGACGGCGCACCGCTCGTCGGGTGCCGGCGGCCAGCACATCAACAAGACCGACTCCGCCATCCGGATCGTCCACCTGCCGACGGGTATCGTCGTCGGGTGTCAGACCGAACGCTCCCAGTTGCAGAACAAGGAGACGGCGATGAAGATGCTGCGCTCCAAACTGATGGAGATCAAGATGCGTGAGCACCTGGATAAGATTTCGGACATCCAGGGGGTCAAGACCAACATTGAATGGGGCGCACAGATCCGCTCCTACGTATTCATGCCCTACACACTGGCAAAAGACACGCGTACGGGGTACGAAAACGGCAATATACAGGCGGTCATGGACGGTGACATCGACGGTTTCATCGACGCCTACCTCACCGCCAACTCCAAAAAATAAGGGGGGACACATGAAAGATCTCGTCAAAAAATACCGTGTGGTCCTGATGATCGTCCTGTTTGCACAGGCAGTGACGCTGTTTTTCCTGTTTCTCTCGCAGGTGGGCAGACGCCGCAGTCTCGCAGAGGCGTTTCTTGCGCTATCGGTGAGTGACACGATGGCGACTTTCCTTTTGTACCTCGGGTATCTCGGGGAGAAACGGGAGAAAAAAGCCCGTGAGGAGACGCGCGTGCAGATGCGGGAGGATCCGGACGGATTTGAGATACCGCTGGATGACACGGCGCGTGCCCGTGACTTTCGAGACAAGAGATAAGGGCGGAGACCAAGCCCCCTAAATGATTTTAATGGCAACCGATATCGACTTTTCATCGGATAGATGTGAGCCGTATCGGTTGCCTTTACTTTAAGAGACGCGGGAGGCTTTAACCGCGTTCGCACCGCCTACCGTACCAAAGTACGCCTACTGCGGTGTGAACGCGGTTTCTCCATCCCTTCTCTCTTGTCTCGGGTACACAAGTTAAGCAATGGCTGGCGCAGATAAGGGCGGACGATTGTCTTCCGGTTAGACAAAATAAAAGCATTTCCGTCTCGCGGAAATGCATCAGGCAAACAAACGGTTTCTCCGATAAAAAACGAAGTTTGCCGGAGCAACGCCCCCAAAATAAATTTATTGGCAACCGATATTGACTTTTCAAAGATAGATGAAAAGCCGTATCGGTTGTCTTTACTTTAAGAGAAACGGGGGGAGCCGCCAAAACCCCTTCGGTGAATGGGTTTTGGCGAGCGACAAGCCGGAAAACCTTGTTCTCGGGGCGGCGGCGAAAGACGACGGAACGAGGACTTGGTTGCCGGCGCGGGACGAGAGCCTCCCTCTTCGTGCCGCCGATGTGTTCCGGATACGAATTTCGGCGAGCGACAAGCCGGAAAACCTTGCCCTCGGGGTGGCGGTGTGGTATTTGTTCACATTTTTGTGCTATACTGGTAATAATAAGGAAAAGGAGACGTGGACCGTGGCAGAGCGCAGTGTACAGGAGATCAACCGGGCGGTGGAGGAGCACCTCGCCGCGACCGTGGCAGAGGCGGAAGACGAATACCGCGCGCACCTCGAAGACCTCGCGGATAAGATCGTCCTGCGCGGCACGCGCGTGGTACTGCTCGCGGGGCCGAGCAGTTCGGGCAAGACGACGACGGCCAATATGCTCGCCGACTGCCTGCGGCAGGGCGGACACGCGGCGACGGTTATCTCGCTCGATGACTTCTATTATTCCAAGGATGACCCGCGCTACCCCCGCACCCCCGAGGGCACGCTGGACTATGAGACGCCGCACGCCCTGCGGCTGGACCTCATCCGACAGACCATCCGCCGTATTCTGCGCGGAGAGCCGGCACCCGTACCGAAGTTCGACTTCAAGATCGGTCGGCGGTGGGACAACGCCGCCGTCGTCGATATTCCGCGCGGCGGCTGCGCCATCATTGAGGGGCTGCACGCGCTGAATCCGCTCATGACGGAGGGGATTGACACCGGTGCCGTTGCGCGGGTGTTCGTCAGTGTCTCCACCAATATTTCCGACGACGGACAACGACTGCTCTCGGGCAGGAAGGTCCGTTTCATCCGCCGCCTCACCCGGGACTACCTCTACCGCGCCTCGGGCGTGGATCGGACGCTTTCTCTCTGGCAGGGCGTGCTCGCCGGGGAGGATCGTTACCTCTACCCGTTCAAAGACAGTGCCGAGTTTCGCTTTGATACCTTCCACCTCTATGAACTCGGCGTCATGCGCCCCTTTGCCGAGCGCGTGCTCGCTGCCGACACGCAGACGCATGACCCCTATCTGGACGTCATTCGCGAAGCACTCGCCCGCTTTACCGAGATCCCGTTGGCAAACGTCCCCGAGACTTCCCTCATCCGTGAGTTTGTCCCGGGCGGCATTTACGAAAACCTCTATTGACGGACTCCCGTTATATAGCTACCCCCGGTCGCTTGGACCGGGGGTTTTTGTTACAGAAAACGCAGTTGCAGGGTGCAGATACCGAAAAGGACCGAGAGAAACAGAGCGTTCACCCAGGTGAACTTCCACAGATACCGCCCGGCACCACCGGGATGCGCCCCGAGATAGGTACGCAATGTGATGAGGCTCGCCATGGAGGAGATGAGCGTCCCCACACCCCCGATGTTCACCCCGAGGAGCAGCGGCCGCCAGTCGGTGGCAAACCCCGCGAGCAGGATCGCCGTCGGCACGTTGGAAATGAGTTGGCAGGACAGCGTCGAGACAAGGAGCGTATTCCGCGAAAGCAGTGACGAGAAAAACGCACCGACCGCGGGAATACGGACCATGTTCCCCGAGAAGACGAAAAAGCAGACGAACGTCAAAAGGAGCGGATAATCCACCGCGAGAAACGCCCGACGGTCGGAGGCAAGCAGCACGACCACCACCGCCGCGAGTGCCACGTAATAGGGGAGCAGACGGAACACCGAGAGAATCACGAGCAGAAACACCCCGAGATAGAGTGCCGTGCGCCACCGCGGCAGAGGTGCCGTTGCCCGCTCACAGACCCGGATGGGCTCTCGCGGGAAGATGAGCAGACAGAGCAGCGTGATGATGGCCACCGCAACGAGGAAGGGAGGGAGCATCGTCAGCGTGAAAGCACCCGTCGGGATATGGAAATAACCGTACAGATACAGATTTTGCGGATTGCCGAACGGGGTCAGCATCCCCCCGAGGTTGGCGGCGGCATTCTGTAAGATGAATGCGAACGCCATATGCCGCTCCTTTCCCGTGGAGGTGAGAACGTAGCAGGAGAGCGGCAGAAACGTGAGGAGTGCCATGTCGTTTGCAATGAGCATGGAGCCGATAAAGGTGATATAGGTGAGCGCAAGCATACAGACGCGGAGCGACCCCGTCAGGGCAACGATTTTCTCCGCGAGGACCGTGAAAAAACGGATATGGCGCAACGCCGCCACGACGGCGAGCGTGGAAAACAGGCAGGAGAGCGTGGAAAAATCAATATACGACAGGTACTGCCGGTCGGGCGGGACGATGCACGCCGTCACGATCGCCGCCGCAAAAGCCACGAGCAGGACGACGTTGTGCCGCACAAAACGTCCGATGGCCGACAGCACCCGGCAGGCGCGCCCGCGCGGTGCCGGTGTCGGTGCCGACACGCACGGCACCGTTTCGGAGATGTCACCGACGGCCGCCGCCGTCGCATCTGTTTTTGCATTCTTCATGAGAAACCTCGCATCGGATATGGAACAAAGGAATAACCCGCGCCACAGGGGCACGGGTCTCTGGTACCGATGACCGGGCTCGAACCGGTACGGGAGGTAAGTCCCATCGGATTTTAAGTCCGAGGCGTCTGCCAATTCCGCCACATCGGCAAGTAACGGAAGCATTATAGCATGCGGGAGCGGAATTGTCAACGGAAGTGCAAAATCAGGCAGGAATATAGTTGTAAAGCGTGCTTTCCAGTGCAATTCGGTACATTGCGTACCGATCTTGCAGCGTGCGGTTGCCGCGGAGAAGATCGAATGGATGCCCGCCAAGTCGGGCATCATCGCAATATATACGAATTATTTATGCAATCCCGTATTCCCTCCTCTTTCCGAATCCCTCCCGCAAGCACGCTTTTACGGCTTGTCAAGTAGGAAAAATGATAGAAATACCTAGAATTCGTCGAGGAAAGTTGCTGACATTGCAAATTGTCAGATTGTCAGTAACTTTACCGCCGATTTCCGCCTGAAAATGCAAAAAAAGCAAAGATTTGTCGAATAATCGGGACAAGCAACAAGTTACTGACAATGCTGTTTGTCAGTAAGTCAGTAACTCATCGCATTGTGCAGTTTTCACAAACTTTTGGAATTGACATAAAAACAGCGGTAAATCTTCATTTTCCTATCTATGCACCGAGCGTTGCATATCCTTGTTTTTGAGTTCGTATTTTATGCGAATTCAAAGCGGCAATTTTCGCAAGCGTTCCGGGGCGTTGGTTGCCCCCTCCGCCCCTCGCCTCCTCCGTATGCTTTCCTTTTACGGCAGTCTTCCGCTGCCGCGCTTCCGACCGGCTTTCCGTATCCTTCGATGGTCGTTTGACAATTGTAAAGCGTACTTTCCTTAATTTTGGCATATGAAACAGTTTATCACCCGACCGCCCTGCCTTTTATAAAACGAACGTCGCGCGGTGCCCGAAACAGGCACCGCGCGACGTATGACAGGTAATGACAGGATATTTACCGACAGGCTTCGAAGCCGGCAAGGAGCAGATCACGTAGGCGTTCCTCGTCACCGAGGTAATCGAGCATGCCGAGCACCGCCTCGTACCCGGTCGCCGTGCGATACGTCTCCCCGCTGACATTTCTCGGTCGGTTGATGTGCGAGAGATTGAAAGCGCGGCGGAACACGTCCGCCTCCCCCTCGGTCAGTCGGCCTCTCACCGCGAGATACGCGCGTTCCTGCATGGGTGCGGTCACAAAGCGGAGTGCCTCGCGGTTGAGGTCCTTGGCGTGCGAGATCCCCTGCCCGACCAATTCGCGCCTGACAAACCGCGTGTGTACCGCATCCCCGAGAAAAGCGAGTGCGGCGACCGACGGCAGCGTGCGGGGACAAGAGACGGCGGCTTTTTTTGCGTTATCCGCACTGCCACCCCGGGTGGGGATCTCCGCCTTATGCGGGGCGTCCGTCATTTCGTGAGTTCCTTCACGGTGACGCCCTCGGCGGTCACCTCGGCGATCGCGTCGAAACCGTATGCCTCGCAGCGAGCGATGAGTTTTCCGACCTTGCCGCTCTTTTCGATCAGGCTGACGTCTGCCGTCCCGCGCATCTCCTCCGCCGCACGTGCGGCGGCGACCAACTGGTCGGGATAGTACAGCATCGCGATGCGGCGGCGGGTGGTCGGGGGTGTGAAACCACGGTCGGCAAGGATCGCGCAAATGCGCTCAAACCCGATGGAGAAACCGACGGCGGGCACTTCCTCCCCGAGAAATTTACCGATGAGGCGGTCGTATCGGCCGCCCCCCGCGATGGCACCGCGGAATTCCTCGGAGCGCACCTCGAACACGGGGCCGGTATAGTATCCCTGCCCGCGGATCAGCGTGATGTCAAACACGAGCGGAACCGTACCGTCGGTGATGGCGGCAACGCTCTCGGTGATGAAACGCAGACGCTCGGCGGGGGCGGGATCGTCCAGATAGGCAGCCGCCTTTTCGAGAGAGACGGTGCCGTCCGCCATGAGTGCGGCGATCCCCCCGACGACCTCGGGGGCCAGCCCCTTGGCGGTGAGTTCCGCCGTCACGCCGTCAAGCCCGATTTTGTCTAGCTTGTCCAGCGAAATGCAGACGCTGTCGCGCATCTCGTCCGGCACCCCGATCTTGCGCAGTACCCCCGTGAGCAGGGCGCGGTCGTTGATATGGATGGTGAAACGGTCCATCCCGATGGCGCGCAGTGCCTTTGCCGTCGTACAGATGAGGTCCACCTCGCAGGTGGGCGATGACGAGCCGAGAATGTCGATATCGCACTGCACGAACTCGCGCAGTCTGCCCTTCTGCGGCCGCTCGGCACGCCATACGCGGTCGGTCTGGATACATTTTGCCGGCGTAAACAGATTTTGCCGGTTGCAGGCATAGTAGCGGGAGAGCGGAAGCGTCAGATCGTACCGCAACCCCATATCGGAGAGTGCCTTTTCGTCCCCGCCGTCGAGTGCCGCCGCGAGTTTTTCCCCGCGTTTGAGCACCTTGAAGATGAGGTTCAGGTTGTCCCCGCCCTCGCTTTTATCGATATTCTCGGCATCCTCCAAAGCGGGGGTGCTGATGCGTTCATACCCCGCGGCACGGTAGACCCCGAGGATGGTTGTCTGTAAATAGTCGCGCAGGGCTACCTGCCGCGGCAGATAGTCGCACATCCCTTTGAGAGGTTGGATTTTCATAGTGTCACCTCGCCCGTATTTCATTCCCCTTCATTGTACCAGTCCTCCCCCGGGTTGTCAAGAAAAACAGGCGGGCACCGCTCCGGGTGCCCGCCTGTTCCGACGTATCGTCATCGTGTCCGCGGGGCGTTGCCCGACTCTTTCCCGGACACGTCACATGCGCGTGACGGTCACCGAGAACGCCGCGCTCTCCGCCGCGGCGCGCACGGATACGATCCCCGAGATCCCCGAGAGGATGATGTGCTGCTCCTCGCCGATCGGAATATCGCGGACGATGGCGTCCTGGGTGCAGACATACAACCGCAGATTACCCGCCGTGCGCGAAGAGGTAACGGTGAGAGTATAGGTATTTTCCTCCTCGGCAGTGAAGGAATCCAGCACCTCTATTCCCGACATCTTCTCGACCTTGAAGGTGATGACACCCGCATCGCGATCATTTGATCGCTTTGCCCCCTGCTTGATGACCTGTGGCATCGGATCCAGCAGGTCTTCCTCGGTCAGGGCGGTGAGAGAGGTGTCCTCGGCACCGTTTTCGTCCCGGATTTGCAGAATAGACGCGTCACACGCACACATGGCGGCAAGCACCAGGAGCAGCACCGCACACAGTAACCGTTTTTTCATCAATACGTTTCCTTTCGATCCGGAAAGTCCGGCGGCGTCGGCGATGCCGCCCGCACCGTCGACGAGTCCTGCCGCGCGGCACAGTCCGGGCACCGCCCGAGCGTATCCAGGGGCAGAGGCTTATACACCCGTTTCAGTTCCGCGAGGATGGCCCGACGCTCCGCGTCGTCGGCAAAGCCCTCCTCCTCGATGGACGGTTTGTAGCCCTCCGCGCCGCAGAGGACGCAGGTGCAGATAAACGTCTTGGCCCGCGGGTTCCAACTCTCGATATAGTGGGAACGCCCGCGTTTCGTCATTTTGCTGTGAGACATGACTTATCTCCTCCCGTCTCTCTGCACCTTTATCGCAGTTTGGCGATTTTTGAGGTCTGGACAATAACCACCAGCCGCATATCCGACGTCATTTCCACCGTAGGATCGATGTTGATTTCCAGATGATCGGCACGACGGATTGCAATAACGTTGACCGCGTACTTTTTGCGCAGATTGAGTTCCACCAGGGTTTTGCCGACCCATTCCGGTTTCACGTCAATCTCGATGACGGAAACGTCATTCGACAGTTCCATCACGTCCACGAAGCCGGAACTTAAAAGGTTTTTGGCGAGGCGCGTCCCGGACTCCACCTCGGGGAGGATTACCTTGTCCGCGCCGACGGCACTGAGGATTTTCCGGTGCATTTCGGAGGCGCATTTCGCCACCACGTTTCTCACACCGATTTCCTTGCAGAGCATGACCGTCAGCACGCTTGCTTCCAGATTGCCTGCCATTGCAACCACGACCGTGTCCATGTTGGCGACGCCGAGTTGTTTCAGGACCTCCCGACTGGTCACATCCGCGCATTTGCAGAGAGGTATATCGACGACGGCGGCGTTGACGATCGCCTCATCGGCATCGACCGCGAGCACGTCGGCTCCCCCCGCTACCAGTTCTTTTGCGACCGCATACCCGTATCTTCCGAGTCCGAACACCGCATAAGAATGCGTACTACTCATGTTCTCTCCTTTATCCCACGCTGATTTCTTCCGTGGGGTTCTTGATGGAATTGACGTTATCCCGCTTCAAGCGGAACACTGTCGCCAGGGAGATGGGACCGACCCTGCCGAAGTACATTGCGGCAATGAGAATGATCTTTCCGGTGCCCCCCAGCGTCTGGGTGAGGCCCCTCGACAGACCGACGGTCGCCGTCGCGCTCACGGTCTCGTACAGAACATCCAGTGCGGGGGCTTGGGTCACAGTTGCGAGCAGTACCGCTGCCAGGAAAGTGGTGGCAAAAGACGTGCTCAAAACAGCAACAGCCTTGTTCAGCACCTGTTTCGGCAAATTCCGGTGAAACAGGGACACCTCATTGCGGTTGCGGACGGCCGCATACGCCGTAGTGAACAGCACCGCAATCGTCACGGTTTTGACACCGCCCGCCGTACCGACGGGTGAGCCGCCGATAAACATCAGCAGCAGGCAGACCACCGATGCCGCTCCAGTCAGATTTTCCTGCGGCACGGTCGCGAAACCCGCCGTCCTTGTAGTAACGGATTGAAAAAGGGCGACCTGCACCTTATCGAATAAAGAGAGCGGAGCCAGTGTCAGCGGATTGCGGTATTCCAGCACGAGTATGGCAACCGCACCGCCGAGAAGCAGTACCGTCGTGGACGCCAGTACGATTTTGCTATGCAGCGTCAGATGCCGGAAACATCGCCATTTTTCCGTACGGAATATCCTGCATACACGGATGACATCCCACCAGACAATATACCCGATACCCCCGAGCACGATCAGGGTTTCCGTGACAAAATTCATCATGGGGTTCGTCGCGTAATCGCACAGACTGTTCTCCCCGATAATATCCATTCCGGCATTGCAGAAAGCCGAGACGGCATTGAAAACGGAGACCCAGATCCCCCGCGCGCCGAGGTCGGGGATCAGTACCGTCATGTAGAGGAGTGCCCCCGCCGCCTCAACCGAGAGGGTGCCGATAATGACCTTTTTGACAAACCGCACCACGCCGGAAAGCGTCGTCAGATTGAATGCGTCACTGATCAACAGCCGGTCCTGCAACCCGATTTTCCTGTGCAATACGATCATCAGCCCGGAGACGACTGTGATGACTCCGAGTCCGCCGATCTGGATGAGAAACAGAATGACCACCTGCCCGAATATACTCCACGCAGTAGCGGTCGGCAATGTCACGAGACCCGTGACACAGGTCGCGGTCGTGGCAGTGAACAATGCGTCGATGTACGACACCGCCACCCCGTCCCGGGCACTGATCGGCAGTGCCAACAACACACTCCCGCAAAGGATAGTCATCAGAAAACTGATCATGATCACCTGCGTTGTCGATAATCCTGTCTTCTTTCTTCTCATCATATCCGATCTCTTTTCGCACCGAAGCAAACTCTTTGCCACCATTCTAGCACAAATCCGACCGGATGGCAACATCACCCGAAAGCGGCATCACATAAGCCCGGTGCCGTGATCGGAACGGCGGGTACGGCACAGGTCAGAAACGGGGTGCCGCACACCCGAAACCGTCACACGTGACCCCCGCCCCTGCTTTGAATGTATGCGAGTATTTTCTCGCTCATATCCACGCCGGTGCAGGCAAACGTCGTTTTGAAATGCGGACTCGAATTGACCTCGCAGACGAGGGGTCTGTCATCCTCCCCGAACAGGACGTCGACACCGGCAAAATCCAGCCCGAGGACCCGACAGGCACGGACGGCGATCTCTTCTTGTGCACTCGTCGGCGTAAAAGACCTCATTTTGCCGCCGTTTGAAATATTGGAGCGGAAATCGTGATCGTTCCATCGGAACATGGAGGCGACCACCTCGCCGCCGACAACGTTCACGCGGACGTCCCGACCGCGGCTCGTCGGGATGAATGCCTGCAAAAGGCACTCCTTGTACCCGATTTTTGCAAAGATTGCCTCGGCTTCTTTGAGGTCGTTTGCAAGATACACCTGCTGGCCGAAGGAGCCGTAAGCCTCCTTAATGACCACCGGCAAGCCCAGAATCCCGATGGCTTTTTCCAGAAACGCGAAGTCGTTATATCCGACCCCCTCAAACGTTTTGGGGGCAATCACCGTTTTGGGGATCGCGACCTCCCCCTCCAAAGCGAGCGTCGTCAGAATTTTATTGTCGCATAACCGGATTGCCGACGCCGAGTTGAACACGGGGATGCCGAGGTGCTCCAATCGTTCGGCGAGGTACACGTCTTTATCCCAAAACAACACGAAATCGGGCAACTTAAACTGCGAAAAGCCGTCGTCCGTCGAACAGACCAGGGAATCGGTCGTTCTGACTTCGAGTTCCATACACAACCTTTTCGCCGCCTGCTCAAAAAACCCGTACAGTTCCCGGAATTTTGCGGAGCCGACGAAGCTGTTGACTACCATCCAACCTTTCATTTTACACTCTCGAATTTCTCTTCGGCGACAGATGCAGACAGACGACAACGGGGATTAACAGCGCCGACAGTAAAACTTTTTTCCATATACTCGGGTCCTCAAACAGATTGACCGAAAAGAGCGTCAGGAGGATCGGCACGATCTGCTCATTGATACTTTTTTTGAAGATAAACGAGGTGTCCCTGTCCACCTTTACGGCGGTATTGATATGGTACAGCCCCGGTTTCTTGCGGATATGTGCGGGGATTCCTATGGCATAATTCAGCGTGGTGGGGAGATTCGCCTCCGAAAACGCTTTCCCATCGTCGGGTTCCGGCACGCGGCAACCGACCGACTTATCTTTATACCTGATGATCACTTTATCCATCTCGGTAACGCCGGGCAAGTTCATGTCGGATGATGACATCCGTACGACGTCCGCGCCCTCGTCGCTCTCATAGGGCCTGCGGCAGAGCAGAGAGACCGTACTTTTCCCGATGGAAAAATCCGTGACAGCTTTCATCCCGCGTTTGTCTTTCCGGTCATACGAGTCCACGACCGGCACCATACACACCCGCGGCGCACACCGACCCGTGACGATCCCGAGGGCCCTTTGTTTCTTTGCGTATTCCGGACCGCTTTTGAGAAAACGGTCGGACGTCGGGTACGCCTCGTTCAGAAGGGCGAGGTCTTTGGCGTTGCATTCCGGTACCTGACCGACGATTTCTTCCCGGTAGGCATCCGGGATGTGTATCGGCAGTTCCGGATTCAAAAAGTACCGTTTCTTTGATTTCAAACACTTCATACGTATCAACTTACCTGCATTATAACATCCCGCCCCGAGTAGTGCAAGAGAAGCAAACGAATTCCTTTGGAATTTGAGAAACCACGCCGGCCGCCCGAGAGCGGACTTTGCCACCACGCAACGACCCGGTCCCCAAAACAAAAAGCGAACGCAATTTTCATGCGTTCGCTTATGCTGGCGGAGGGTGTGGGGTTCGAACCCACGTGAGGTTGCCCTCAAACGGTTTTCAAGGCACATCAACCTGTCGGAAATTAAGGAATTTTAGAAGACGATAACGGATGATAAAAGAAGCTGAAAGCCCAGTATTTATAAGGGTTTTCGGCTCTTTTTTGTTCGAACCTCAAAAAATCCTTACGCCATAAGGCATAGCGATTTCTAAAAATATTTCTAAAAAATTTTTAGAAATTCTTTTAGAAATGCACCCCCGTTTGTGTGGTTCCTGTTTCCGCATTTGACGCGGTCGTTCCCTGTCACCGCACTTCACGGCGCAAATATTTCACCGCTGTAATCAAAGATAAGCGCTGTGATTTTATTTCTCTGTGCAAGGAGAGTTCCAACACTTCATGTTTGTTGAGATTATATTCCACCAATAACGGTATTATATTTTGCAGTATTGCGTTTACAGCAATAATATATAAACGTTTTTTTAAAACAATCTTGACAAAATGTAATTTTTGCTGTATAATGGTTACAGCAAAGAAAAAACGTGCCAATTTGATAGAAATCAGCACGCTCGACGGCCTTCGCCATACTTGGTTACGGTAAATTAAGTATAGCACATTTTTTGAGATTTGTCAAGAGCCATCTTATTTGCGAGTAAAAAAGAAAGGAGAAAGCAAAAGGTGGTGTATGTTGATAAGGTTCACTACACCAAGGATTCGTACGGTAACGAACTGTACATTTCTGAGGTTATGTGGACTAACTCATTGTACGAAAATGCTTGTAAGCGTTGCAGTAAAGCGGATATGATTCGCTTTATAAATGCAAATCCGGGGCATGCTCATACAAAGTATGTTCGAGGCGGCAGATGGTGCGATGGTGAAGAAATCCACGTTGTCGATAACCGATATCTGAGAACGGACAATAACAATATCAAGGCAGACAATCTAGAAAATCTTCCCAGATATTAATTTAGGAGACGCGGGATTCTATCTTACCGCGTCTTATTTTATAAAAGAGGATGAAAATGAAACACTTAAGATTAGCTGAAATAGCAGAAATCAAGTTCTGTGTTGTTTCCTCCGGGCGAACCAAAACCCAAGAAACGCCGACAATGTGGTTGCAATGCGCTAACTTTCTGAGAAACAATACTGTTATATATGGAGCGACAGCCACAAATTACGTATCTGATGAGGAATTGCTGATCAAAGAAGATGACATAGTAGTCAAACGTATCAGCCCGATGTTTGTTAATTATATTGATTATATTCCAAAAGAAATGTACGCCGGAAATAACTTGATTGTTATAACCCCCAAGCAAGAAGTGTACTCCAAATACCTTGCAATGTTGCTCAATGAAAGAATAGAGTCTTTATCCGAGTCCAGTTCGGTCGGTGCGGTAATGAAATCCGTAAGCAGGCAGCATCTCGAGGAAGTCATGATCCCACTTCTCCCCTATGAAAAACAAATGCTTGTTGGAGATCTCTGGTATAATGGCATTGAGCTTGAAAAGATGAAAAGTAGACTGACAGAACTTGAAAGTCAAAAGCGAAACTATCAAATTAGAAAATACGTAGAAACCTTTGGAGGAAAATATAATGGCTAAGACCACGTTTGATGATATTAAAAGAGCTCTGTGGGCGGGAGCAAACACTTTCAGAGATAATATTGACGCCGCCAATTATAAGGATTATGTCCTTTCAATGTTTTTCGTAAAGTATCTTAGCGACACCTATGCCGAAAGCGTTGATGACCTCAAAGAAAAATATGAAGGTATTCGTTTGGAAAGGCAGATTGATAATCTTCCGTTTACACTCAAGTATGAATACACCTTTGATTACCTTCTCGAAAATCAGTTTGCTACTGATCTCGGGAACAAAATCAGCGAAGCATTAACGGGTATCGAAAGTTCCAATGCAATCCTGAACGGTATTTTCCGTGGCATCGACTTCAATAGTGAAAGCAATCTGGGTAAAAAGGAACAGAAGAATCCCGTTCTCCGTAACCTTTTGAACGATTTTGCAAATCTCAACCTGAGACCTCGCAACATAGAGACGAAAGAGGGACAGATTCCTGCTGACGTAATCGGCGATGCATATGAATATATGATCGGTGAATTTGCCACGATGGCTGGAAAAAAGGCGGGGAGCTTCTTCACTCCTCAACAGGTATCGGAAATTATGGCACAAATCGTTGCTCCCACGGCGAATGATCGTGTATACGACCCGACGTGTGGTTCGGGTTCCCTTTTGATCCGCGCGGCTCGCAAAGGCGGCTTTGACAATGTGCAGATATACGGTCAAGAAGTAAACAGCTCCGCTATCTCTATGGCACGAATGAATATGTTTATTCACGGCATCAAAGATGCGAATATTAAGTGGGGGGATACACTTGCCAATCCACAGCATCTTGATAGCGACGGTAATTTGATGAAATTTGAGTGTATCGTCGCAAATATGCCTTTCAGTAAAGGCAAGTGGGCGGAAGGTTTCAACCCGGGCGGGGAGGTCTCCGTAGACGATGACGAAGCCGATAACGGCAAGAAGAAAGCCAAGAAGAAAGAGTTCAAGATGGAAGCCAACCTTGACCGCTGGCATCGCTTTGATATGGGAATTCCCCCGGCGAGTAAAGGAGACTGGGCGTTTCTTCTTCATATGATTGCAAGTATGAGTGGTAACGGTCGGGTTGCGGCAGTTGCTCCTCACGGCGTTCTTTTCCGCGGAGCAAGCGAGGGGCGCATTCGCCAAACTATCATAGAAAAAAATCTGATTGATGCGGTTATCGGTCTTCCCGAAAACCTTTTCTACGGCACCTCCATCCCTGCGTGTATTATTGTATTCCGTAAAGGAAGAAATACAACGGATATCCTCTTTGTAGATGCATCCAAGGAATTCAAGAAGGATAAGGCGAAAAATGTTCTTGAGCCTGCTAACATTACAAAGATTGTAGAAACCTATCAGGCTTTCCGCAACGGAGGTAATGCCGAGGTTGAAAAGTACAGCCACGTGGCAACGCTTGATGAAATCGTTGAAAATGAATACAATTTGAACATTCCCCGCTACGTTGATACCTTTGAGGAAGAAGAAATCATCAATATCGACGAAGTGAACGCAGAGATTGCTGACTTGAAAACAAGAATTGCCGAAGTTGAGAAACAGCTGGCAAAATATCTTGAAGAATTAGGATTAAACTAAAGGAGAAATATAATGGATATTGTTAGCATTATTGTCGCGGCTGTGGGGTCCGGGCTTGTTGCGACTATTATTACTTTAATTGTTCAAAGGGTATCCGAAACAAGAAAATTGAAAATTTGTATTTTTGAAATTCTAATGTCTCATAGGTATTTAATTGCTGATAAAGAAAATGTTGAAGCATTAAACAAAGTAGAAGTCATTTTTCATAAAGATTCCGAGGTGAGGAAAGCCTGGACGGATTTCTTAAATGCAGCCGATGCTGGAGCAACAAATCCTATGCTTGCAAGCACGACTAATGACAAATACTTAAAACTATTAGAAAAAATAGCAAAAAATATTGGATACAAAAGTATAGATTGGGAAAACATAAAACACTTTTATTTTCCACAAGGTTTAGCCACAAAAATCACAGAAGAAGAACTTTTACGTAAAGCTCAACTTTCTCAAGCAACTGCTATTGCAACTCAAGATACTAGCACCGGACAATCGTCTTCTGAACATTTAGGTATGCAAATTGCGTTAAAGGCATTAGAGAACCCGGATGGATTTGAAAGACTTGCTCGTTTTGCTGAAATGAGGAATCAAGGCAAAAAAACCGGAAAAAGGTAAGGTTATTATGAAACGAATAGTTACGTATGATGTGAAAAATGGAAATAGCTATGAAAGGTTTTATCAGTTTGTTGCTGAGACATCTGCCGAAAAGATAACTGAGTCAACATATCTTTTTGATACAGAATTGACCCAAGAAGCGTTTGCAAAGAAATTGAAGTACTGTTTTAATAAGGGAGACAATGTATCTTACATTTCTTGCAACAGTAAAGAAGGGCTATTCTATATAAGGGTCAAAGTATTATGATATCTGAAATAAAACAACGAATAACCCAACTGAACAACGGCGAAGTGCCAAACGGTTACGAAAATACCGATTTTGGCATCTTCCCGTGTGATTGGGTAAAAGATAAAACCTTTGGCGACTTGTTCGATTTTTACGGCGGACTTGGTAAGTCTCGTGACGAACTTGGCGATGAAGGTCATGCATATCTGCATTACGGAGATTTGCATAGAGGGGCTTTCAATGTAGTATCTCACGAACAGTATGAGCAGCTTCCTAAATATGATGTAGTGCTAAAAGGCACGGAAACCTATCTTATGGAAGATGGAGACGTAGCCTTTCTTGATGCATCGGAGGATTTGGAGGGCACGTCTCGTTCCGTATTGATTGATAATCCCGATAACGAACCTTTTATTGCAGGCTTGCATGTCATTTTCGGAAAATCAAAGAATAATAGCCTTGAAAAATGGTACAAGCAGTATATTACGGCGACAGATAGCGTAAGAAAACAATTTCAACGATTGGCATCAGGTTTTAAAGTTTATGGTGTAACTCGGGAAACCTTGCCGAAAATACAGATTGCTTATCCAAAATCCGCCGACGAACAATCAAAAATTGCTGAAATCCTTATGAAATGGGATGAGGCGATTGAGTTGTATGACAAGCTAGTATCTATATTAATAACAAAGCGTGACGCTATTGTGCAAAAAATAGTTTCTGCAAATGCTGAATGGAAAGAATATTCATTGTCTGATATTTTGCAGGAAAAAAATGAATATTCGCAAAAAAATAATGAACACGCGGTATTATCATCCACAAAACAAGGGATTTTTTATCAAAGTGATTACTTTGATAAGCAAGTAGCGTCAGAAAATAATATTGGTTATAAGATTGTATGTCGAGGGGATATTGTTTTAAGCCCGCAAAACCTTTGGCTTGGAAATATTAATTATAACGATGTTTTTGAGATTGGCATTGTTTCCCCATCATACAAGATTTTTGAGATTAAAAGTGGATATGATAAAACTTTGATTTCAACAATAATGAAGCAGCCTTCTATGTTTCATCAATATGTTCTTGCGTCCGAACAAGGCGCAAGTATTGTAAGGCGTAATTTAAATATGAATTTATTTTATAAAATTAAGATTATATTACCAAGTATTGAAAAGCAAAATCAACTTGGAAAAATAATTGAAACAATCAATAAGCATATTTCCCTTTGCAAATTGCAACTTGAAAATATAAAGTCACAACGAAAAATATTACAGCAATATCTTTTAAACGGAATTGTGAGGGTTGAAGTATGAACGATAACAACAAAATTATAATATATCAAACCGAAGACGGATTGACAAAAATAGACGTTACTCTTGAAAACGAAACCGTTTGGCTTAACCAAGCGCAAATGGCAGAACTTTTTCAAACAACAAAGCAAAA
>CAKRYT010000005.1 GCA_934432675.1 uncultured Eubacteriales bacterium
CGAGATTCCTCACACTGCATCTTGTTCTACCAAGTTCAGTGATACGAATTTCTGTTGTTCAATTTTCAATGACCAAGGTGCGACTGCTCCTCGGCAGTTGCTTGATTATTATAAAGCACCGGTGCGCCGTTGTCAATACTTTTTTTAAAGTTTTTTGAACTTTTTTCCGGGCTCTTTCTCCGCTTTCTCTGTAATTTTCCCGTTTCGTGGGCAAACTATGCAAAACCGCAAAAAAAGGAGTTAAAATGATTTCGCTTTTGTTCAGAACTTTGCTCATTGATCTGTTCCTGACCATGATCCTGCGCCTTATGGGCAAACGCCAGGTCGGTGAAATGGAGATTTCCGAACTCGTCACCACTCTCCTGCTCTCGGAAATCGCCGCCCTGCCGATGGAGGACACGGACATCCCCGTACTCCACGCCCTCGTGCCCATCCTCGCCATCGTGGCACTGGAAATCATCATCACCTATCTGAAAACCAAATGGAATCCTCTCAAAAAGATCTTTGAAAGCCAACCTGTTTTTCTGATCCGTCGCGGCGTCCTCAACCAAAAGGAACTGGAACGGAACCGCATTTCCGTGAACGAGTTTCTCGGCGAACTCCGCATGCAGGGGGTATCCGTACTGACGGATGCTTATTACGCCATACTGGAACAGGACGGCAAACTGTCCGTCGTCAAACGTGCAAAGCCGAACGAAACGGAAAAAGGGCTGTCTCATCCCCTCATCTCCGACGGGCAGATCAATCGCAAGGCCCTGGCAGATCTCCATATGACAGAGGAAAATCTGCTCGCCATCTGCCGCGAGGAGGGCGCACGCCCGGAAGACATTTTCCTGCTCCTGCAAGATGATGCCGGCGGCGTCATCTGCATACGAAAAGAGAACAAAAACAGCCCCAGCGAAACCAATCAATAATAAGGATAAAAACGCATGAAAACTTTTATCGTCGCCGTACTCATTTTTGCCGTTTTACTGTTCGGGGTATTCTGGAACATGCATTACCTCACGAAAACGCTGGACGGCATTCACACCTCCCTCACCGCCATCCCGGAGCCCGCCAAAGAGGCAGAGGACCTCACGGTGCAGCTCGACGCGCTCCGCGGGGTCGAGAGCGAATGGCATCGTGCAAGCACCGGCATCAGCATGTCCGTCAATCACGCCGACCTCATGGAGGCAGAGGTGCACCTTGCCGCTGCAATCGCCGCGGCGGAGGCAGACAACCGCGACAATTACCTCGTGGCACTCGGCGAACTCCGCTATTCCGTTTCACACCTGCGGGAAATGTCCCGCCTGACCATGAAAAACCTCATATAATTAAAAATACCGCCGCGGGATCTTCCGCGGCGGCTTTTGGGGTATTTCTACTTATTCGGATTCAACCGCAAAACGAAGAAACCGAATATGACGCAAGGCAACCCCGCGACCAACTGCGTCACGAAGGAAAGCCACGGCACCGTTCCGTTCATAAAGCACAGGAGCAACGGTACGTAGACCGCGGCGAGCGATGCCATGACCATCATCACGGCAATGACGATCGCCTGATACTTGGCATAAGCACCGAAGAAGAACGGCATACGCCGCAGGGTTTTCCGCGGGCCGTATGTGATCAGCGTCGCCTCACGGGGCCCGTCATCTTCGGTGAGCAGTGCCTCGCGGGTCTTTTTCACAATTCGTACGTCGTACTCGGAGACATACGAGATGCGGTCGAGGAACGCCCGATTCAGGAGCGGATCCGCCGTCAGGATCGCCGACGTAACGCCGTGCTTTGCATAATACTCCACATTGGATTCAAATGCGTCGCTCATGCGGTAATTCAGATGGAATTTTGCGGACAGGGTACCCATATACGCGAGGTACAGGACGCACGCTCTGCCCTGCTCCGCACGTTCATCCTCCACGTCGCGGAACACACTGACCCCGCGCGCCTCCAAAAAGGCTTTGGTACCGATGAGGACGTCGTCGTGGTTGACGCGGGCATCGATCCCGTTCTCAAAGAGCGCACGAATGTCAACATTATCCGAAATATTGATGTCGGAGGTGGAAACGCGGAACACACCGTTCAAAGGTCCTCCGACCGCATCGAATACACTTGCCGTCAGGTACAGTGCCTTATCCAAGCGAAAATCGCCGCACAGTTTGATACCGTTCAGCTGGACGGACCCTGCCGGGAACGCCTCGGTATCCTCAAACGTCATCACGCCGGTGTGGGCATAATCGTACACCGTCATTTCGTCGGCGATACCGACCCGTTCTTCCGACACGCGGAAAGTCAGCATAGCAAAAAGATAGCGATGCGCGCCGAACAAGGTCAGCGGCATCACGCCGGTCAGCGTCAGCGTAAATGCCCACACGATTTCCGCAGCGGTGCCGTGCGTCACCAGCGACAGGATCAGGGAAAGCAGTGCCGCACCGCCGGAGATGACAAACGTGATCCAACAGGCACGGCGGCACTCCACCCGTCTCCGCGATGCCGAAACAAACCGCTCGATACCGGAGGCAGAGGCGGTCTCAAACAGGTGGGGGTTCTTCGCGTCACGGAATTCGTCGCCGAGCAACGGATGCGTACGCACATCGGAAAACACCGCACAGAAATGATGTCCCTTCGCTGCATAACTGTCAAACGCACGCGACAGAGCCCTCAGGCGGAACGAATCCCCCATAAGGGAAGCAAACATCATCATGACGGCAGGCAAGGAACAGAAATAGGTACCCGTGAGATCCACCGCCGTGAGAACAATCCCGGCAATGAGCGATACAAACATACCGCACGCAAGCAGCGTCTCTGGAATTATGCGGCGGGACCGCAGAGCGGAGCACCCGCGCACCAGTTGCGGGGCACCGAACAGAGCCGCCAGGAGCAGAATCTGCAAATCAATCAGATGCAGTGCCCCGGGGACACGCGTGAGAAGCAGACTTGAAAGCAAAGCACGGGGGAACGGAGGGATCAACTCCACCGCAACGGACAGGAGCAAGAGAACACCCACGGCAATGACGCGTATGCGGTTAATCAACCGCTTATGGCGCAACTCCTGCCGCCAAAGTGCATCTTGCTTTTCCTTTGCCCCTTCCGGCAAAAGGTCCTGAGATGCGGTCAATATCTTATCAACGACGACGTTTTCCCGCGTCCTCGTCTCAAACGTGCAATCGGCGATCGTTGGCCGGGTGCGCCCGACGAAGAGGCCCCCTTCCCGCGCGGGCTCTTCCCTCGCGTCCCCGGACGCGAGATCCTCCGTCGGAGACGGTGTCTCGACGAGTTCGGGCGTCTCTTCCGGTACCGTGCGGGGGAGCGGCGGCAGGGTGTCCCAAATGGAGAGGGGCTCCGACGCGTCAGGTACGGTGGCATCGGACGCGGACGCATCGGTATCGGTATCACCACTGTCTCCGGTATCGGTAATGCGATCGGGAATCGGCATGCCGGGTGCCACAGCGACGGGCGGCATCATCACGTCCGCGGTACCGTCGTCGGTATCTGCAAAAGAACGTATATCCGCCGGACGCATTGCCTCATCTTCCAGGGGTGGCGTGCGGTCTGCAACCCCGGCGACGGGCGGAACGGTCGTAGATGCATCCTCGGCGGCAGACGGAGCAGCCAATGGCACTATCTCCCCTGCCCCCGTCGCACGGGGGAACAACGGCTCGTCAAGGATACTGTCCAGGGGAGAAACGGATGCCTCCGGCGCGGGCACCGCCCGTGTGGGTGCCTCCTCCGTGTCTTCCACGCGGAAATCGAGGAATCTGCCGGTCGTGTTACGCCCGGAGAAACGCGGATCACCCGGCTGCACGGTGCGGGCATATGCGCCTGCGGCTCCGTTGTCGCCCGTGACCGTTTCGGTCACCTTCGGCGTTGTGCTCCCCGTCCCTGTCGCATCGGACGTATCCGGCGACGCTTGCGCGGCAGGTGTCATTGACGCCGCGGGCGAACCCGGTCGGGCTTCGGGGGCGGTCGTTTTCTCCTCTTCCACCGCTTTCACCGTCTCAGGTGCCGTTTCCGCCTCTTCCGTTTCCACGGTCACCGCCACCGTCGGGGCGGCAGTCGCCGCAGGCGTCTCCGTCCGGGGCGCGGTGTCCCCGGGAGCAGAAGGCTCTGCCATATCCGGGTGCAC
Source organism: uncultured Eubacteriales bacterium (assembly GCA_934432675.1). Lineage (GTDB taxonomy): Bacteria > Bacillota > Clostridia > Oscillospirales > CAG-272 > UBA1740. Next base: position 4,103 of record CAKRYT010000005.1, read on the forward strand.
CGGGTCCTGCGCGGAATCCTCTGCCGCGGGGGTAGGTACGGTATCCGTTGTATCCTCTGCCGCGGGGGTAGGTACGGTATCCGTTGTATCCTCTGCCACAGGAGCAGGCATGATATCGACCGTATCCTCTGCCTTGGCGGGGGTTGCGGACGGGACCGCGGCAGGGATGCTCTCTTCATCCGGCACCGACTCCGTTTCTGTCTCCGGCACCGGCGACGTGCTTTCCTCATCGCGGGGCGCGGACGTCTCGGTCAATGCGGAGGCGGCAGGCTCATTCGTTTCGGGAGTGGGATCGACGACGGGCGCAGACGCCCCGGGAGCCGCATCCGTCTGTCCGAGGCTCTCGCGCAATTTGGAGAGCAGAGTCGCAATATACGCATTATCCTGCTCGGAATTGACATTCTTATCAGCCATAGGGTCCTCCCTTCATAGAATCGGCATCAGCGGCGGTGCCTCTGTCTCGCGATCTCACACGCGAGGATCGCCGCCGCGTTCGACACATTGAGCGAATTGACGCAGCCGTACTGCGGTATGGACAAAACGAAATCGCATTTTTCGCGGACGAGGCGGGAGATGCCGTTTCCCTCATTCCCCACCACGAGGGCAACCGCCCCCGTCAGATCCGCCGTGTCGTACGGTGACCCGTCCATATCGGCGGCGTAGATCCAAAGCCCCGCCTCTTTCAACTGTTCCATCGCGGCGACCAGATTAGTGACGCGCGCAACGGGCAGATGCTCGATGGCACCCGCGCTCGCCTTCGCTACCACCGGCGTAAGCCCCACCGAACGGCGTTTCGGAATAATGATGCCGTGTGCCCCCATGCACTCGGCGGAACGGATGATAGCACCCAGGTTATGCGGGTCTTCCACCCCGTCACAAATGAGCAGGAACGGGGGCTCGCCGCGTTCTTCGGCGATTGCAAGCAAATCCTCCACCGTGGCGTACGCACGCTCGGCGACCATGGCGGCGATCCCCTGGTGACGGGCACCCCCGGTCATCGAATCCAGCCGTGCGCGATCCACCGTGATGACCGGTATTTTGCGCGCGCGGACCTCTTCCAACAGTGACCCGATGGAACCCGTGTGCTCCCCGCGCTCTACAAAAACCTTGTCAATCGTCTTGCCGTCGGCAAGCAGTTCCCGCATCTCGTTCCTGCCGCAGACAAGATTCTCCGGTATCGGAGACGCCGTTTCTTCCGTTTTTCCCGCAGGGCGGCGAGGCTGAAAATCCTTCATGGTACCGTTTCCTCTCAAAAGGTAAGCGTGCCCGCAGGGAGCGGCAGATGCACTCCCGCCCCCATCGGCACATAACATTTCATACTATTGTATCATAGAATACGGCAAAAGTACAGAAAAAAATAAAAAGGGCGAGTAAAACTCGCCCTTTTTATGCGCCAAGTCAGTTACCGCGGCGTGCTGCAAAGCACTCGCTGCAATAGACTGCCTTCCCGGCGGTAGGATTGAAGGGAACCTTGCAAGCCTTTCCGCAGTCAGCGCAGACAGCGTCGAACATCTCACGGGGTGCCTTGCCTGCATTCTTGCGGGCATCACGGCAGGCCTTGCATCTCTGGGGCTCGTTTGCAAAGCCCTTCTCTGCATAGAACTCCTGCTCGCCTGCGGTGAACACAAAGTCGTTACCGCACTCCTTGCACTTGAGAATCTTGTCCTCGTACATTCGCTAGTCCTCACTTAGGTATAATAATTTTGCCCCCAGACGGATTTCAACCGACGCCTTTGATTTTTGAAATGCAACGCTCTCCCTTAAGCTACACGGGCATATAAACAATGGGTTTACAGTGCCTTGCGCAATTTGGCAAGACACCTCGCAAGCGCGTTTGACACCGATTTCTCCTCCCGGTGCAAATGCCCTGCGATCTCTCCGACGGAGTATCCCTCCGCCCACAAGTGGAATACCGAAAGCTCGTAGGAAGAAAGCACCCCGCGCACTTTTCGGTAAAGAAGATTCAGTGATTCAGTCTCTGTCAGTCGGTCTCCCGGCAACTCCTGAACGGTGCCCGGGAACATTTCTTCCACCTTTCCACTACGATACAACTCGTCAAGTGACATCGCGACAGCGGGGCGTCGAGGACGAATATACTTGGAAATCAAGTGGTTACGTATGCAGATCTTCGCATACAATCCGAATGTCAAGTGATCCTGCTTTGTGTCGAACGACAATGCGGCACGATAAAATGCATAGCACGCCTCGGCACGAATCTCAAATTCGTCTGCCGACACGGAGGCACGAACGGACGCCACGGAGGCGGCAATCAAAGGCTCATACGACGCGAGCAAACGCCCGAGCGCATCGGAATCACCGGTGCAAACCGCCGCAATATCTCTGAGGTCGCCGGATCCCTTCATCTCCATGCACATTATCCCATTCCCACATTGTACTCATTATAACATTTGATGAAAAAAAGTCAATACAAAAAACAAACATTTTGTTAATTTTCTGTGAATAGCACCAAAAATGATCCGATCAGAATTTACATATAGTAGTCGATATCACCCGTCAGAACGGCGAGAATGCCGCGCATGACGCGCTCCGCCGGTGTGTTCTCGCAGTGCTTTTTTATCTGCATCGCCTTTTCTTTGGTCGCGACATTCACGCCGACGTCCAGAAGAGCATCCTCTTTTGCACCGCGGCTGATCCTGAACGAGACGTGGTATCTGCCGTCTTCCGTCTCTTCGATCTTCGCGCGCAGGACCGTCCCCATCCGCGCAAACGCGAGGTGACGGGCGGCGGAAATCTCCGCGCGTTTGAGCAATTCCTTATCCAACGTGGGACGCAACTCGCGCGCCACCATGATACCGGTCTCGGAGATCATATAATACTCAACTCCGCCCACGACATCGCAGTAGATATGACCGAGATCTTTGAGTTCGGAAAAACACTCGGCGAAATCAAACCCCTCCACGCAACCGCAATCCATGACGGTATCCACGATGGCGTTATAGGTCATCGGATGCTGCATTTCATCCAACTGGCAAAGGATAAAGACTTTCAGATCCGTCTTATCCCATATCATTTTCTTTTTCTTCATAGCCCCTCGAAAAAGCGAGGAGGAGGGCGACGCCCTCCTCCCAAAATTCAATCCATAAAGAATCGCGTGTATTTTTTGAGTTTCGCGTCGGTAAAGAGCGTATAGCCGTAATAATTGACTGTCAGATTTTTCAGGTAGCTCTTATTCACCACATAAAAGTTCTGGTTGAATACCAGCGGAATGATCGGCATATCCGCAAGGAGCTGCTCCTCCGCACGGTGCAGGAGTTCGGCGCGCGCCTTCAAGTCCGCGGTTTCATATGCCTGCCGGATCAGCGTATCGTATGCCTCACTGCGATAGCCGGCATAGTTCCCCACCGCGAAATTGCCGTTCTTATCCGTCGCGGCACTGTATGCCGCCCAGTCGTAACCGTTACCGTTCATAGCGGAGGTCAGCGTCGCCAGAACCGAGAAGGCATTGGTGGACATCATCTGATAGTCGATACCGATGACATCAAAATCACGATGCACATAGCGGTATTGCAGGTGCGAGACCTTCGTCTCCGTTGCATTGTCGGACCCGCTCGTACTACCCTCTTTGGGCTCGCCCTCCTGCCGGATGATCGCCGCCGACACGGGCTCGATCGTCACCGTATATCCGAGTGCCTCCCACTGCGCCTTGACGTACTCTGCGATGGTACGGTGCTCTTCCCTGTCAAGACACGTCAGCGTGAAAGCACCGGTGGCGGCACCGATCTCATTCAGTTTCGCCTTTGCCTCGTCAATGGAGAGTTCCGCCGTCGCGGAAATCAGGTTTCCGCCTTTCTTGCGGAAGGATTGTCCGTTGGAGCCGGACTTCGCATTCCAGACACCGTAGGAGACCAGGCCGGTGGCAGGGCGGCCGAAGGTGATCAGGTCGACGATTGCCTGGCGATCCAGCACCTTGGAGAGAATGGAACGGACCTGCGGGTCGCCGAACAAAGGATTGTCATTGTTGAACACGTAGGTGTATGTAGACATACTGTCGTTCACGACCGCTTTTTTCTCGGCCTCCTTACGGTCTGCCAGTGTCAGCTCCGCCATGTAGAACACGGTATGCTCCACCGCTTTCGTAACTTTCTGCATCAGCAAATCGTACTGTCCGGCAAGATGATCCGTATCGCTCGCCTCGTCCGAGACGTTCCATTGGGTACGCAGGAAGTACGGCAACACGAAATGATCCACGGACTTACCGGAGTCCTCGGGGCGATGGTAACCGTCGTTACGCGCCAAGGTAAAGTAGCCCTGCTGGCTGTCAAGCTGTCGCAGCAGGAACGGGCCGTTCGTATAGCAACTGCTGCTGGTACCGTTCGACCAAGTATACCGGCTGTCGGGTGCATCGACCGTCTCGTAGTGCACGGGGGCGGTCGCAATGTACGTCAGATTACGGAGGAAAGCGTCCACGTTCGTGTCTTCGCGTTCAAACGCGATTTTCAGGATGGTCCCGTCCTTCTCCGACCACACGCCGAGATCGTCGAGAGGAACGTACGAGGCATCCTCGCCCGACGCGGCGTTCTTGATGGCATACGCATTCTTGATGTCGTAAAGCAGCGTCGCGGCAGGAAACGCTTTCCCGGGGTTCAGGAGCCGTTTCCACGCATAAATCACGTCTTTCGCAAGGACACGGGAGCCGTTCGACCAGTAGGTCTCGCGGAGTTCGACCGTCAGCGTCGCCGTCTTTTTATCATAGTCGTATTTCTTGGCGAGGGCGGGGTGAATATCCCCGTCGTCATCCAGCGAGAACAACGGCTCGTACAGCAGGTACATGACGGAGAGCACAGAGTCATCGACAAAATCCGCCGCCGGGTCAAACCCGTACACGCGGTCGGTCAGATAGACGCTGATCTGTGCGCCCTCGTCCTCCTCCCCGCAGGAAGTGAGTCCGAGCATACTGCCCAGTACCAAAGCAGCGAGCAAAAGCAGGCTGACAATCCGTTTCTTCATCAGGAAAACCTCCGGTTCCACTGCCGAGGCGGCAGTCATCGCATAACACGGCACCCACCATGAGCACACGGGCGCGTCGTTTCACTATGTCACTCCGTATCATAGCATATTCCCCGCGCTCTTGCAAGAGAAAACGGCGGCAGTTTGCCAGTTTTGGTCGTGTTGCACAAGTTTTTCCGCACCATTTGTTAATATTTCAGAAAAGCATTCCTTTATTGTATAAGAAGTACGTCGTCCGTCCAATCCTCTCGGAAACGGAGGTATGCACATGATTCATCTCAGTCAACTGGCGGGCGACTTACGCACTGACCTCGCCGCGGAACGGCGGCGCGCAAACCCGGACACGCCCGGTGTCGATTTCACGGAGCGGCGAGAGGGCGTGATCGGCATCACGCGGCTGACCGTCACCGGCGAAGAGGGGGCACGCGAAATCGGAAAACCGTGCGGCACCTACCTGACGCTCGCCTTCCCTGCCCTTTTCGACATAGGCGGCGGCGAGGCGCGGCACGCGGGGGAGGTCATCGCGCGGCATCTCTCCGAACTTTTGCCGCAGGAAAACGGCCGCCCGCTGCTGATCGCGGGGCTCGGGAACCGCGGACTCACGGCAGACGCCGTCGGTCCTGCCACCACCGACAAGATCACCGCAACGGGGCATCTGCGCGACAGCGGGATCTGTGTCCTCACCCCCGGTGTCACGGGGCAAAGCGGCACGGAGGCGGGGCGGCTCATCCGGGGGGCGGCACGCGAGCTGAACGCACGCGCCGTCATCGTCATCGACGCGCTCTGCGCGCGCTCGTCGGATCGGCTCGCCTGCACGATACAGATCTGCGACACCGGACTGACCCCAGGCAGCGGCATCCGACTGCCCCGCGGTGCCGTCAACCGGGAAACCGTCGGTGTGCCGGTCATCGCCGTCGGTGTACCGACCATCGTCTCCTCCGCGGCACTCGTATACGACGCCCTGGAAATGGCAGGTGCCGACGAGATCCCGGAAGCCTTCACCGATCTTTTCCGTGACACGACCCTCTATGTATGCCCGAAATGTATTGACGAGGGGGTGGAGAACGCCGCCCGGTTGCTCGCCGACGGCATCTCACGGCTCGGATAGTTCTACCGCCGCATACCGCCGCATAGGATTTTACAAAAAACCAGCAGTGCGGAGGACAAAGCATGACCGAGCAAGGTATTTATCGCGATATCGCGGAACGCACGGGGGGCGACATCTACATCGGCGTCGTCGGGCCCGTACGCACGGGAAAATCCACCTTTATCCGAAGATTCATGGACGAGTGCGTCCTCCCCTACATCGAGGACGAATATGACAGGACCCGCACCGTGGACAGCATGCCGCAGGCGGCGTCCGGCAGGACCGTCATGACCGCGGAGCCCAAGTTCATCCCCGATGAATCGGTACGCATCCGCATGGGTGACACCGCCATGAACGTCAAGATGATCGACTGCGTCGGTTATCTCATCCCGGAGGCACTGGGGCAAAACGAAAACGGGACGCCCCGCATGGTCAACACCCCTTGGAGCGAGGAGCCCATGCCCTTTGCCGAGGCGGCGGAAATCGGTACGCAAAAGGTCATTTGCGAGCACGCGACCATCGGTATGGTCGTCACGACCGACGGCACCATAGGAGAGATCCCGCGGGAAAGTTATCTGGGAGCGGAGGAGCGCGTCATCGGTGAACTGAAAGCACTCGGGAAACCGTTTGCCATCATCCTGAACTCCGCACGCCCGAACAGCGACGAAGCGAGAGAACTCGCCCTCTCTTTGGAGAAAAAATACGAAACGCCCGTCGCGCTCGTCAACTGCCTCGAACTGAACGAAACGGACATCCGACACATTCTGAAACTGCTGCTCGACGAATTCCCCGTGACGGAACTCGTCTTCCGTGTCCCGGGCTGGCTCTCCGTCACCGACCGGCAACACCCCCTGCGTGAGAGCGTATTCTCCGAAATCGCCGGCATCAGCGACGGGATCGCCAAGATGGGGGACATTGCACACGTCCTATCCGATGCCAATCGGAAAGAGGCGGGTCGCACCTATGAAATCACCGAGCTCTCCGCCGGGGACGGCACCGGGGAGATCACACTGACCCTGCCCGCCGAACTGTTCTATTCCGTCATCGGTGACATGACGGGGCTCACCGTAGAGGACGACGCCTCCCTGCTCTCCCTCATGCGGGAACTCGCGACGTGCAAGACCAACTGGGAGAAGGTCGCCGCGGCACTCTCCGATGTCGGCGAGAGCGGCTACGGCATCGTGATGCCCGCAAAGGATGAGATGCGCCTCGAAGAGCCGCGCCTCACCAAGCAACCGGGCGGCTGGGGGGTCAAACTCCGCGCCTCCGCACGCTCCATCCATATGATCCGCGCCAATATCGAGACGGAAATCAACCCCGTCATCGGCACGGAGGAGCAGGCAAAGGAAATGGTCGCCTACCTGCAAGGCGAATTTGAAGAAGATCCCGAACGCGTCTGGGACTTCAATATGTTCGGGAAGAGCCTCTACGAAATGCTCGGCGAGGGCATCAAAGTCAAGATGCAGAATATGCCCGAAGAATCGCGCACCAAGATGTCCGAGACGCTCGAAAGAATCGTCAACGAAGGCAGCGGCGGACTCATCTGCATCCTGCTGTAACCGACAAAAACAAAGGCGGTGGGCACCCACCGCCTTCTGTCACTCTCCCGCATCCCGTATCATCGTGCGGAGGAGTGCAATGAACGCCCCCTCCGCTTCGGCGACGGAACGGTCGTTCATGAAGTAATAATCGTACGGATAATTTTCGACGAGGTCATCCGCCGTGTTCCCGTACTTCCCCGTTTTTTTTGCCATACGGTCCCCCCCGCGGACAAGCAGCGTCTTCGCCGCGCCCCCCGTCAGACGCACAAATTTCGCAATCTCCTGCGGCTCCCGGATATGGACGAACATGATCTCCTCATCCCCGTCGAGAAACGCACGGTATTGCCGGTCCAGCCACCGGCTCGGATAATCGTTATAGGCAATGGTCAGGAGTTTGAGATCGGACAAAAACTTTCTCGCGCGGTCCGTCTTCTCCCCGTTCCACCCGCACATGGCGGCAATCTCCTTGATCGGCGTTATGGAAGAAACGTTCCGCACGCGGTATTGCCCCGCCGCGATGTTGCAGAGCGTATCCTTACCGACCCCGCCGGCACCGTTGATGACGACCGTCAGTTTCATCTCATCCCGTCCTCTTTTTGTTTTTTTCTCCACTCATTATATAGGCTTGCCGCCGCTTTGTCAATTCCGTCGCAAAATATTCGCGGTGCCCCTTTTCTTCGCCGCAGATCTGTGTTACAATCATCTTGAAATCCACTCATTTTTTCATGAAAGAGGAGTACCGTCATGCAAACCACCGTTTTCGGCATTCTCCCCGACGGGCGCACCGTCCGGGAATACACACTGGAAAATAAAAACTTCTCCGTTTCTTTCATCTCCTGGGCGGGAGCCATCCGCAAATTCATCGCCTGGGGCAGAGACATCATCTGCGGTTTCGATACCCTCGAAGACTACCTAACGGACACCAGCCACCAGGGGGCCCTGGTCGGCAGATATGCCAACCGCATCGCGGACGGCCGCTTCACCCTGAACGGCAAAGAATATCAGCTGGAAAAGAATGACCGCGGCGGGTGCGTGCATCTGCACGGCGGTGCGCGCGGCTACTCGCGCCGCCTCTGGGAGGTCCTCGCCGCGGGTGACGACTTCGTTACCTTCCACATGGACTCCCCCGATGGGGACAGCGGGTACCCCGGTCACCTCGTCGTCGACGTGACCTATCGGCTCGCGGAAGACGGACTCCTCATCGACTATACCGCGACGACGGATGCGGACACGCCGATCTGCCTGACCAACCACGGCTACTGGAATCTCCTCGGCTGCGGCGGCGGTAAAGTGTACGATGCCAGGGTCATGATCAACGCCGAAGAATACAGCCCCGTCGACCCCGACACCATGATCCCGACAGGTCACGCCAAAGTGGCAGGGACCGTTTTCGATCTGCGGACGCCGACGCGGCTCGGGGATCGCATCTCGGAGAATTTCGGCGGGTACGACCACAACTTTCTCCTCCGCGGTACCCCCGTCGAGGCATGCGACGGGACTTCGCTAGCACTCGCCGCAACGGTCGAAGACGGCGGAATGCGTATAACGGTGCTGACCGACCAGCCCTGCGTCCAATTTTATATGGCAAACGGTCTGCGCGGCAAAACGCCCTTCAAGGGGGGTGTCCGCCAGGACGTACACACTGCCTACTGTTTCGAGACGCAGACGGAGCCGGACGGTCCGAACCGCGGCGAGGCCATCCTGCACCCGGACGGAGTCTACCGGCACACCAGTTTTTACCGCATTGAAAAAATCTGATCCCCATCGGACGAAATGCGTCGTCGGGCACCGTGAAAGCGGTGTCCGACGTATTTTTTTCACAAAATTGCGGCAAAAATATCGTGCACGGCATTTTCAAAAATGAGAGATATAACGAGAAAAAACGAGAAAACAAGAGCACTTGCCTGTGTAAAATAATTTTTATGATTTTTTTCGCAAAAATGTGTTGACAAGCCGCCGACCCCATGCTATAATGCAAAGGCTAAAACCAAGGAAACCCACAGAATATTTGGAGGAAAAATCATGTCCACTTACATGGCAAACGCGAACACCATCGAGCGTAGATGGTTCGTGATCGATGCGGCAAACAAGCCGCTCGGGCGCATTGCCGTTGCCGCCGCGAACATTCTCCGCGGTAAGCACCGCCCCGAGTACACCCCTCATGTCGATTGCGGGGAATTCGTCATCATCATCAACGCATCCAAAGCGATCCTGACCGGCAAGAAGATGGATCAGAAACTCTATCAGCACCACTCCGGCTACATCGGAGGGCTCAAAACCGAGACCTACCGCCACATGATGGAGACCAACCCCGAGAAGGCTGTCCGTCTCGCGGTCAAGGGGATGCTCCCCCACAACAGCATCGGCGATAAGTCCATCACCCGCCTGAAAGTCTATGCCGGCGGCGAGCACGAGCAGCAGGCACAGAAGCCCATCGCGGTTGACTAAGGTCGAGAAAGGAAGAAACAGATATGTATACCAGTGCAAAGCCTTATTTCTACGGCACCGGCAGACGTAAAAAGTCTGTTGCGCGCGTTCGTCTTTATCCCGGCACCGGCGTCTTCACGATCAACGGCAAGACGGCTGACGAATACTTCGGGCTCGACACGCTCAAACTCATCATCAACCAGCCCTTCGGCGTGACCGAAACCACCGGCAAGTTCGACGTTGTCACCACCGTTCGCGGCGGCGGCATCTCCGGGCAGGCAGGCGCGATCCGCCACGGTATCGCCCGTGCGCTCGTCCTCGCCGACGAAGCCAACAAGCCCCTGCTCAAAAAAGCAGGTCTCCTGACGCGTGACCCTCGTATGAAGGAGAGAAAGAAGTACGGTCTCAAAGCCGCACGTCGCGCTCCGCAGTTCTCCAAGAGATAATCGGATTTACGACAAAAGCACCGCTTCGGCGGTGCTTTTTTGTACCTATGGGGTCGCGCCGTGTATCCGCGGCGTGGCGTGTATCCGTGGCGTGTATTCATGCCGCGGATACACGCCAAAAATATGAGCCCGTCACCGACAATCCGCGCAAACAAAATCCCCTCCCCGTTTTGTACGGAGAGGGGAAATTTTCATACCTGCGCGTATGGGTGCGCTTTGCGTTCTCCCCGGCAATCGGTTACTTCCTGCGCCGTTTCTCAAAGGTCACGGTGCGACAGAGGACATCCGCCATGAGGAGCACGCCGATCGCCAGCATGAGCGGCAAAAAGGCGTCATACACGTCGGTATGCACGGTGGGCGGGACCACCGACATGAGCGCATCGGCATCCTGCATCACTGCCCCGCCCGTCCCCGCGGTGATCCCGTCGAGCAGAGCGACGCCGTCATTTTCAAACAAGCGGTATTCGGCGATCGGCCCGCCGGAAAAGCCGGTATAGACATAATCGTAGACGGCACCGTCCTCCCCCGTCACGACCACGGTCAGATAAAACAGTTTGTTCGGGTCTTCCGTCTCGTAAGCGGTGCGGTACAGGGCACCGAATCCGGCAAGAGAAATCCCCTCCCCCGCTTTGCCCTCCTCAATATCGTCCAGGGTCACGACGCCCTCCTCGGAAATATAGACCGTCATCTGCTGCCCGTCGAGCCGGAAACCCGTCTCGGCGGAGATCTGCGCCGTGCGGTCGCGCTGGGAGGAGGAAACGGTAATGCTCGTGGCATCCACCACCTCATTGAGTGCCTGGCGGAAAAGATTGCGGACGAGGGTCGTACCGTCACCGGTCACATCCTCATAAAGCGGCGCACACCACCCGCCGCCGAAATCGGACATAAAGGACAGCACCCGCCCCGCACCGTACGTCCACTCGGCGATGACGGGACGCGAATCGTCATTGAAAACGGACATCTGTGCGTTGGTTTTCAGCGTACTTCCGATATATCCGTTGAGGCGCAGGGCAGTCACGTCACCGACGTTGTTCAAAACGCCCGTCGTACTGTCCCGCACTTTGAGTTCAAACGGCTCCTGATTGACGAACTGCGGCTCCTTTGCTTTCTTCGCCAGGTCCTCCATGATGGTCGAAAGCCCTTCCAGGTCTTCGCTCGTATCAACGGATTTGAACTCGCCGCCGCCGTCCTGCGCCATCTTGTAAAGGATGTCCTTTGCATTGTTCGTCGCAAGCAGTGCGATGGTCGAAAGGGTAATCCCGTTATTCTTCATCGTAAGCGGAATGCTCTTATAGTTGGAATCCGTCGGCTCGCCGTCCGTCAGGAAGATGACGTGGAGCGACTGTGCATCCTTGAATCCGCGGAGCATATTCCGCGCCGCATTCAGTGCCTTATCGTAATTCGTCCCGGTGTACCCCGGTTTGCACTCCAAACGATCCACGCTCTCGCATAAGGCATCGGGATCCGTCACCTTCACCATCCCCCGGTCCCACACGGTCGCGTCACCGTGGAAGGTAACGACCCCCACGTAATCCGTCTCGGAGAGCACGCGGATGATCTTCTTCGCTCCCTCCTTGGCGGGTGCATAGCGATCCACGCCGGTGTTCTTCATGGAATAGGAGTCGTCGAGAACGATGACGATCGCCACGTTATGATCCGTCTCGTCCAGCGTAACGGTCAGCGGCAAGAGCGGCTCCAACGCCGTATCACCGTAGGAAAGATAAGACTGCTCGGTCGAGCCGGAGGAAGTCAGGAGCCCCCTGCCGAGGACACTGACATACAGAGAGAGCAACCGATCCGCCCCCGTCGGCAACTGCGCGATATTCACGTTCATGAGGGCGATCTCATCGTACGCCAGCAACCCCTTCATCGTATCGGGGAACGCGGTCGGGGTACAGACATCGACCCGCGCATACTGATCGTCGATCCGCGGCAGCACCGCGTCCGCCTGCGTACCGTCTCCGTCCACCAACAGGAGTTTTTCGGTGGTAGTCACGCGCACCCACGTGAACATACGGTTGTTTTTCGTGACGTGATCCGTCGACGGCTCCTTGACCGTCACCTGCGCCCCGAGTTCGTGCACGCCGGGCTCTTTCAAACGCCCTTCCAGCATATCGGCGGAGGGCGTATACACCTGGCTGAATTGATTTTCCCCGATGTTGACGGCGAGGTTCAGACTTTTGATAAGATCCCCTCCGTCATAGAAGGAAAGGGTTACCTGCGTTTCCACGGTGCTGTAAATGACCGCCTGCATCGTGAGGCTCTCCCCCTGCCTGAGTACCTGCTTCGGGGTAACGACAAAATCCGTGAGTGCCACCTCGGCATAATCGGAGGAGGTGACGTCAAAGGGCACGGCATCGAGCCGGATCCCCTGCCCCGTCAGAATCTGTGCCGCCCAGAACGCGTTACCGACCGTTTCCCTGCCGTCGGAGAGCAGAATGATGCGTTTGTTATTCCGCGATCTATCCCCAAAGAGCTCCCCCGCCTGCCGGAGTGCCCCGGCCAGGTTGGTGGCGTTATAGCGTGCGTCCGTCGGGAGCCGCAGTTGCAGATTTTCTTTGGCAAGCGCGCGGTCGGAGACAAAGTCCGTCGCCCCGACAACGCCGTCCGCAAACCAGAGTGCGGCAAACTCCGTCCCCTCATCCGCACGGTCAATGAGGCCGTTCGCGTAGCCGATCATATCGCTGTACACCGCGCTGTCACTATCCGACACGTCCAGGGCGAGGACCACCGAGGTCGGACGGGGCTCCGTCGACACCTGCGTAAACGTCGTACCGGCGAGGAGTACCGTCGCCAGCGTCAGGAGCACGCTCCTGATCACGAGCGAGGCAATTCTGCCGGGGGTGACGCGCTTGTTGCGCGGCGTCATGAAATACGGCAGAAAAACGAGAAACAGCGCAAGGGCAAGAAATGCAAACACCCAGGGGCGTTCTATACTCATGGAATACTTACACACGGTAATACACCCACCATTCTGCCGTGAGGATCAGGAGGAGAGCAATCAGGAAGTATTGCCATATCTCCATCGGCTCGGATTTTGTGACAAGCCCGTCGGGCACGGCGTAGGCGGATACCGCCCCGTCGTGCGGGTACAGATCGCTCTCCGCGGGGTCTATCCCGACAAAGGCGTAGTAGGACAGCGTCCGGTCCTCCTCCACGCCGTCCTCGTTCAGTCGTGTTGCCGTAATGCGGAACTCGTAGTCACCCGCCGCGCGGAAGGTATAGGAGGTGTCCCGCGCTTCGGTGACATCCACGGGGGTACCGTTACACAGAATCTCAAAACCGGTACTGCCGGCGGGCATACGGATCTCCGCCGTCGACCCGATCGTATAGGACCGGTCACCGAGCACCTCGGGACAGGAGAACGCCAAAAGGTTCTTGACAAAGAGGGGGTAATCGGAGAGTTGCAGTTCAAACTCCGACCATTTCAGTGTCCACATGACGACCGGAGTAAAGCCGTGCATCCCTGCCGCCACGACCGTTTCTCCGCCGGCGGAAAGCAGCGTGTGATACGCGCCGTCCCCCTCCGACAGTCCGATCGGAGCATAACAGTTGACCGACACCTCGCTGAGCAACAGTTTCTCCACCGCGACGGCGTATTTCGGATCCTTTTGCACGTTGGCAGAGAGATAGACCTGCTGCCCCTCCGTGACGGTCTGTTCTTCCCCGCAAGTCAGCGGAATATCGTATGCCTCCCGGAAATCGCACGCGGGCGGATTGACAAACCACACGGCACCGTCCGTCGGCATCACGGCAGGCAGGACCCCGCAGAACACATAGACGTCGTATCCGCTGTAAGAGACGCGGCCCCCCTTTGCCACGCCGTATTTTTCACGGCCGGTAGCACTGTCAATATAGTCCGCACCGAGGGCAACCGACTTGACGAATGCCTGACTGCGGTTTTCCAGTGCTTTTCGGAGGAACCCCACGTTGGGTGCCCCCGAGGCGTACACGACCTCCACCCGGCTCTGTGCCGCGGCGGGCGCGTACAACGTATAGGCGTCGTCCCCCGGCAGGGCATCCTGCCCGTCGGAGGAAATCACCTTGATCTCGGCATAAGTATAGACTGACGTGTCGACCTCGCGGAAATCGATCTGCGTCTCGACGCCGTCCGTACAACGGACGCGACGCGTCCCTTTGAGTTCTCCGTCCACATAGAGCATGGCGGTAAGTGTCGCATCGCCGCCGTAGGACGCCACCGTGCCGGAAAAACGGATCTTCCCGTACTCCGGGGTCGCCGTCAGCCCGAGTGCCGCCGCATTCCATTCCATGTGCCGGACGTTCACGACGGTCAGCCCGTCGGCTTCGTCATATTCCACGTCGGTATAAAGGCGTACTTCCGCCTCCGTATTCTCTTCCTTGGCGCGCTCTGCGAGTTGCAGGGCTTTGTCCAGGTCGCAACCGCCGAGTCCGCAGGATAGCCGTTTCAAAACATCCCGAATCTCGTTTTTATCCTCCGAACGATAAACGGCGTAGGACGCGTCATCGCCCGCAAGGATCACCGTCACGCGGTGATTACCGTCCGCCTTGTCCGCCAACTCCCCGACCATCCTGACCGCACGCGCAAATCGGGTCTCCCCGCCTGCATCGGCGGCACTCATGCCGGTGGAGGCATCAATCACCGCAATCTTCTCCCCCGTCTTCGGGGCGGCCACCGTCGGGCGCGCCAGCATCAGACTGAAAACGATCACCCCGAGCAATTGCAGGGCGAGCAAAACGGAATTACGCAGACTCCACGGGAGCCTGTGCTTCATATAGGCAAGACTGCGACGCCAGAGGAAGGTGCTCGGCACCGTCTCCTCCCGATATCGCCGCTTCAAAATATAAATCAGGATCAAAATCGGAACGCCGACAAGACCCACAAGACCGACCGGTTGTAAAAAGGTCATTTGATTCTATCCGTTTCGTAGCCTTTTTCAAAAAGGATTTTTTCGATGGGCTCATCCGTCGTGGCGGACACGTAAGACACACCGCGGGAGGTGCAGAATTCCCGGATCTCACGGTAGTAATCGTCCAGTGCCGCGAGATATGCTTTGAGGTGTTTTTTGGAGAGTTTCATACGCACGTTGCGCGCGTCACCGGGTGTCTCGGATTCCAGGTCAATGAGATGCACGTCCCCCGACAGGGCACCGGTCATGGCCGGGTGCACCTCCTCGGGCGAAAGCACCTGAATGAGCATCACCTCACGGTGGCGGAAGAGGAGAAAATCGACCATCGACTTCCAATCACTGTCCGTGAGGAAATCCGAGATGACGACCGTGAGGCCGTCATCATACCCCGGATTCGGGTCCCCCAGCACCGCCCCCCGAAGATCGCTGTCCCCGTAAAAATCCACATCTTCCAGGAGCATGGCGGCACTCATCGCGGCACTTTTGCCGAGAATGACACCCGTAAGATCGGTAAGTTCCGCACCGTGGAGCAACTGGATGGACACGCGATCCATCGCGCAGGTCGCGAGGTAAGCGAGTGCCGCCGCGAGGCGGAGCGCGGTCAGAGCCTTCTCCGGCTTACCCGTCGCCATGGAGGCGGAACAATCGATGACGATGCGATGGTAGAGCTGTCGCTCGTCGGTGAACAGTTTGATAAAATGCTTTTCAAAGCGGGCGTAGACATTCCAGTCGATGCGGCGCAGGTCGTCCCCCGGCACATATTCGCGGAAGTCCGAGAATTCTACCGTATTACCGTGTCCGTGCGCCTTCCGGCTCCCGCCGAAAAAGCCCGACATCGCATCCTGCATATAGAGCGCGACGCGTTCCAACCGCTCGAAGAATTCCCCGTCCAGTACCTTACGCTTCATCGGGGGTTACTTCCCTCGGGGGGACGTCGGGGCGTCGGTCTTCGCCGCCGCGGGTGCCGCCGGCTTGGCGGCGGTTTTGGCGGTCGGGGCGGCGGGTTTTGCCGCCTCTGCCGTCGGTTTGGTTGCCGGGGCGGCGGGTTTTGCCGCCTCTGCCGCCGGTTTGGTTGCCGACGCGGCGGGTTTTGCCGCCTCTGCCGCCGGTTTGGTTGCCGACGCAGCGGGTTTTGCCGCCTGTGCCGCCTTGCGCTCACGGGCGAGTTTCTCATCCCGTGCCTTTTGCAGCGCGGGCAGTTTTTCTTTCAGTTCAGCAATGATGCGGCGCACCACCTCGTCCGAGGAGATCTTGCCCGTTACCGCCTCAAAACTGAGTTTGATACGGTGGCGGAGTGCCGGTATGGCGAGCGCGTTGATATCCTCATACGACACGTTGTATCTGCCGTGCAGGAGCGCGCGCACCTTTGCCGCCGTGATAATCGCCTGTGCGGCGCGAGGGCTGGCACCGTAACGCAGGTAGCGTCCCGCCGTCGTGATGCCGAGTTCGTTATCGGGATAAGTGGCGGCGACGAGCAGCATGGCATAATACATGACGTCCTGCGGGACAGGGATCTGCTTCGCCGTCGCGCGCATTTGCAGGAGTTCCTCTCCCGTGCAGACCGCGCGGGCGGTCTCTGCCATGGTCTTCTGCGTCACGCAAACGATCTTTTCGAGATCGGAGACGGACGGGAACGGAACGATCAGTTTGAACATGAAACGGTCCATCTGTGCCTCCGGCAGAGGATACGTACCGTCCTGTTCAATCGGGTTCTGCGTCGCGAGGACGAAAAACGGCTCCGAAAGTTTGCGCGACTCCCCCATCACCGTCACGGTATGCTCCTGCATGGCTTCCAGGAGGGCGGACTGCGTCTTCGGGGTTGCACGGTTGATCTCGTCCGCGAGGACGATATTACTGAAAATCGGTCCCTTCTGAAAGGAGAAGGAGGAATTTCCCTGCTCATCCTTTACGATGATGCTCGTACCGGTAACGTCGGCGGGCATGAGGTCCGGGGTGAACTGGATGCGGGAAAACGGCAGATCGAACACGCGGCCGAGCGAACGGACGAGTCGCGTCTTGCCGAGCCCCGGTGCCCCTTCGAGCAATACGTTACCGCCCGCGATAACGGCGAGGACGGTGTATTCCACCACCTCATTCTGCCCGATGACATCCTTGCGGAGTTCCGCAAAGATGCGCTTGCTCTTTTCCTCGAATGCGGCGAGTGTCTCTTGACTGGCTTCCTGTACGACCATAGGTGTTGCGTCTCCTTCTGTCCCGTCGGGACTCAAATCGGTTATGCTTTGTTCAGACTCTCCAAGAGTTCGTTGTAGTAGTTATAAAAGTCCTTTTTCTGTTCTTCCGTGTACTGCCCGCTCTCCGCCGCGTTATCCAGACGCTCTTTGTACGCCTTGACGTTCTCGGCGGTGAGTTTCACCTGTGCTTTCAGAATGGGGTCGTAGTAGGTGAATTCCGCCTCGGACTCGGTCCCGCCGCCGGTAGAGGAGCCGGGGGTGCCGGGCCCCTCCGTATCCTGTGACGGCAGATTGCTGCCGCCTCCGCTGTTATCCTTGTCTCCGTTCGGTTTATTGAGGTCGGGATTGATATGCTTATCCGAGTTTTTGTAGTCATCCATGAGGTCGCCGATGGCGTCCTCCATATCCCCCTTGACCTCTTCCAGCAACGCCTCACGCTCCTTTTCAACGACGAGTGCCCGATTGATCTCCTCCTTGGCCGCCGCAAAGACGGACGGGAGTTTTGCCACCTCCCCCGTGAGCCCCTCGGCAAAATGATTCAGGGCCGCCACGAGTTCATTGTGCTCAAACGCGCCGGATGCCTCAACGGCACTGAGCAGATCCATACTGACACCCGAGAGATACGCGGCACGCGCATCGGAATCTTCCGCCGGGATGGCGGCGAACATGGCGTCCACGGCAGCGTTGACATCCGCCTCCTTCCGTGTCAGGAGGGCGTCGCCGAGCACCGCGGTCCTCGGCATCTTTTTGAGGAGTTGACCGAGCGTCGCGCTGACCAGCGTTTCGCGGATCAGAGTATTGATGCGGTCGATCGCTCCGTCGATCTCCGACGCTTTTTCTTCGTCTTTCAGGTCCTCCCGGACGTTCCCGTCCTTGTCGAGGAGCGCGTCCTTGACGCCGTTGATGATCTCGTTCAGCCGATCCCTGATGACGTCCCCGTCGGGGAACATTTCCGTGATCTTCTTGTCAATGGAGGTGATCAACTTTTTCACCTCGTCGTTTTCGACGATATAGTGATCCTCAATCGGCGGGTCGTCCACGCGTTTCACACGCGGAGGGAGCGCGGCGACTCCGATACTCGTCACGGCAACGGCGAGCACAAGAATCGCCGAAAACAGCGGCAGACGCAGCCGGATGGCGCGCGGTTTCACGGCACGGAGGCGGCGGAGGGTATCCTCACGCTGGCGCACGGCGAGATACGAGTTGTCTCCCCACTGCTCATACATCATGGAGACACGGTCTTGCAGCCCCGCCTCATCCACGCGGCGCAACACCTGCCGCATCCCGGCACGGTACATGACGAAATAGGTCACGACCGCCGTCGCGGCGGCGACGCCGACAGAGAGCCCGATCAACAGCCCGAACGGATAGACGAGGGCAAAAATCCGGCAGATCAGCATGATGAGCAACGCCGTCGCGGCACCTGCCGCAACGGCAAAAAACGCCGCATTCAGCCACGCTTCCAGGCGCAGGCGTCGGGTAAACGGTCGTAACGGTTCTTCAAACTTCACGGCAAAAGTCCTTTCGGGAAAAACGGTCACTCGTCAAAATGAATAAATGTACATTATATAGTTTATCATAGACGCTGTCGGAAAGCAAACATTTTCCAAAATATTGTGAAGTAACGACACTTTTTTTCTCCCGTTTTGTGCAACCCTAACAGACGTCCGGCCGCATCGCTTTCCCGTCGCGGTCACGGAAATGCTTTTGACCCGTCGGGGCCCTTCCCCGTTTTGACGCGGGGTGGCGCGGCGACGGTTTTTTCTCCCCCGTTTTTCTTTTTTTCGCGAAAAACTATTGACAAAAAGACCGGGTCATGGTATCATACAATGCGTTGCCCCTGTAGCTCAGATGGTAGAGCATTTGACTTTTAATCAAAGGGTCCGGAGTTCGAGTCTCCGCAGGAGCACCAAGTACGCAACGAGTTTTCGTTGCGTATTTTTGATTTTCGGATGCGCCGCCGGTGCCTGGGACGCGAAAAGTCGCCCTGTCGGCACGCCGTGCGCGGAAAGGAGCCGCCTTTTGAAAAAAGCAGAAGAAAAGACCAATGCGATCCGGTATCTCGAACAGCAGAAACTCCCCTTTCTGACACACACCTACGAGGGCGTCGTCTCCGGGGCAGACGTTGCCGCGGCGTTGGGAGAGGATCCGACGCACGTCTATAAAACCCTCGTCACCGTCGGTAAAAGCGGCGGGCACTACGTCTTTCTCATCCCCGTCCTCGCAGAACTGGATCTCAAAAAGGCGGCGGACACCGTCGGGGAGAAATACGTCGAGATGCTGAAAGCGAAAGACCTGCTCCCCCTGACCGGCTATATACACGGCGGCTGCTCGCCGATCGGCATGAAAAAGTCCTTTCCCACTTTCATCGACAAGGGGGTCACGGAGCAGGACACCATCCTTTTCAGCGGCGGACGCATCGGGCTCCAAATCGAAGCCTCCCCCGCAGTGCTCTCGCGGGTCATCCCCTATCGCACGGCGGATCTCTGCCGCTGAAACAAGACAATAAAACAGCAAAAAAGCGGACCCCGGCGGGTTCGCTTTTTGTTTGCATATATTGCCGTCATTCTCCGTAAACGGAGGCATTGGCCAGGCATCGTTCAATCTTCATGAGGCGGTTGTATTTACAGGTGCGTTCGCCACGCACGGGGGCACCCGTTTTGATGAACGGTGCCGAGGTCGCCACGGCGAGGTCGGCGATGGTGGTATCCTCCGTTTCCCCCGAGCGGTGCGAGACGATCGTCCGGTAGCCGGAACGGTGTGCCAGATCCATGACGGTGAGCGTTTCGGTCAGCGTCCCGATCTGATTCGGCTTGATGAGGATGGCGTTTCCGTACCCGTTCTCGATCCCCTCGGCGAGGCGGCGGGGGTTGGTGACGAACAGATCGTCACCGACGAGCATGAGTTCCTCCCCGAGCCGCTCCGTGAGGAGCCGCCAGCCGTCAAAATCGTCCTCTCCCATACCGTCCTCGATGGAGACGATGGGGTACTGCGAGGCGAGCCCCTCCAAGTATTCCACCAGTTCCGCGGCGGAAAAGGCACGCCCGGATTTCGGGAGCCTGTACCCCTGCTCCGCTTTCCACTCGGTCGCGGCGGCGTCCAGCGCGACGGCGACGGCATCCGTGTGATACCCCGCGCGTTCGATGGCCGTGAGGATCCATTCGATCGCCTCGCGCTCATCCCCGAGATCGGGGGCGCAACCGCCCTCGTCCCCGACGGCAACCGTCAGCCCTTTTGCTTTCAGAAGTTCTCTCAGTGCCGCCGTCACCTCCGCGCCGATACGCACGGCATCCGCCATGCTGTCGGCACCGAGGGGGACGATCATGAATTCCTGAATATCCAGATTGTTCGCGGCGTGCTTGCCGCCGTTCAGAATGTTCATCATCGGTACCGGCAGGCGAAACGCCTTGGCACCGCCGATGTAGCGGAAGAGCGGGAGCCCGAGGGAATTTGCCGCCGCGCGGGCGGCGGCAAGGGAGACCCCGAGGAGGGCGTTCGCCCCGAGGTGCGTCTTCTGCTCCGTGCCGTCCAGGGTCAAAAGGCGGGCATCGAGCGCATATTGATCATACGCGTCCATCCCCGTGAGTTCGGGGGAAATACTGCGATTCACATGATCGACGGCGGAGAGTACGCCCCGTCCGCCGTACCGCTTGGCGTCGCCGTCACGTTTTTCATACGCCTCGTGACTGCCGGTGGAAGCACCGGAGGGGACGGAAGCCGTCCCGACGCTGCCGTCGGACAGATATACGCTGGCCTCCAAGGTCGGGGTGCCGCGGCTGTCCAGAATTTCACGGGCACTCGCCCGTACGATTTTCGGTTGTTGCATAAAAGACCTCCCATTTTTGCGGAAGTATTGCCCGGGACGGCGCGCTTTTATGCAGGGCGGCATACAATGAAAGCAACGAAAACGTGAGAGGTGACGCATGAAAATTTATCAAACGGCAGAGCGGGAGTCCGTCCGCTCCATTGCGGAAAAGCACGCCGTCCCGGAGCGTGCGCTCGCGACGCTCACCGGACTTTCGCCGAGGAGCATCGTACCGGCGGGCGTATCCCTGCTGTTGCCGTTCGGTGCACGCGGGGGCGCCCCTGCCGGTTGCCTGTACCCGGGCATGAGTGAAGAACGCGCGGAGATACTGGTACTCGGAGAGGCAGCAGGGCGGCGTTACGATCCGCAGACAGCATCCGTCAGCGGCCTCACGCTCCTCCCCGCCGGGGCACTGACACGGCGGGGCATCCTCGGGATGCGGCGCGCCCCGTCGGATGCAACATCCCTATGCCTGCCGTCGGAGGTGCGGTCGGAATGCCCGCCGCCCGCCGCCCTCGCGGACGCTCTCACGGCGGCGGGGTACCGTGGTCTGCTCCTCCCCGTCTCGCGCCTGCCCCGACATCGGCTCGTCTCCCTCCTGCCGGAATGGCTCGCCGTTTTTGCCGAGCGCGGGCTGCTCTGTGCCGTTACGCTCCCCGACAAGGTATTCCTGCATCACCTCCCCCTCTTCGCCTGCCTCGATCCCCTGCCCGATTTCATCTGCCTGACGCCGTCGTCATGGGAAACGCCGCTCGAAGTACGCACAAGGGAAATCTCGGATTTAACCGACCTGCCGATGCGCCGCAGGATCCTCTTTTCCCTCGCCCCCGGAGCCGCCTTTACGACACGCGAAAAAAGTGCCCCCCTGCCGTACGGGGAGGCACTGCGTATCGTATCTGCCGAGGGCGTGCGCCTGCGGCGCGAGGACATTCTCATGGCTCCGATCATGCACGGTAAGCGGAGCGGGACGGTGTACCTGGAAGACCCCGTGTGTCTGCTCGCGGGGCTCATGCGACTGTCCGCCTCAAAATTCGGCGGGGTGTCGCTCTCCGATGCGTCCGCCCCTTTCGCCGCCGAAATGATCCGCCGCCTGTTCAGAACGGCAGGCGGAAAAGCGTCCGTGCATTGGCAAACGTAACGGCGGATGCCTCCTCGGGCGTGACACCGAGGACCTCGGCAAGTGCCTCGCAGGTGAAATGAAGACACCCGGAGTCGTTCCGTTCCCCGCGGTGCGGGTGCGGCGTCAGGTAGGGGGCATCCGTTTCAATCAGAATGCGGTCGCGCGGCACCGCCGCCGCCACCTCCCGCACGCGGCGTGCGTTTTTGAAGGTGAGCGTACCGGAAAAGGAGATATACCAGCCGCGGCGACAGAGGTCGAGTGCCTCCTCGGCACTGCCGCTGTAACTGTGGAACACACCGCGGACGTCGGGATAACGCCGCGCGGTGTCAAAACTGTCACCGTGAGCGTCCCGATCATGCACGACGACCGGCAGTCGGGTCTCGCGCGCGAGTTCCATCTGCAAATCGAAATAGGTCTGTTGCAGGCGACGGTCAAACGGCTCCCAGTGATAGTCGAGTCCGATCTCCCCGACGGCCACCGCGCGATTCGCGGGGTCGCGGAGCATGACACGGATGCGATCGACTTCCTCCTCCGGGGTGCCCGTAAGTGCCTCGGCATCCGTCGGGTGGATGCCGAGGGCCGTCACCATATGCGGGTAGACGCGTGCCTGCTCTGCCGCAAGGCGCGAAGTCTCGGGAGAGGTACCGACGTTGACGATTCCTACCCCGCCCGCCGCGAAAAACGCCGGGATGAGCGTGGGGGCATCGTCCTTTAACTTTTCGTCCCAGTAATGGGCATGCGAGTCGAACAGCGTCATCAGTGGATGCGCTCGCCCGGGCGCACGGCGTCGTCGAGGAACACCACGCGCACATCGTCTTCACCGCTCGCGAGGAGCATCCCCTGGCTCTCCACGCCGCAAAGTTTGGCGGGGGCGAGGTTGGCAACGATAATGACCTTTTTACCGATCAGGTCCGCCGGCTGATAGAATTTCGCAATGCCGGAAACGATCTGCCGTTTCTCGTAGCCGAGATCCACCGTCAGTTTCAGGAGTTTCTTTGCCTTCGGGATCGGCTCGCAGGTGAGGATCTGCGCCGAGCGGAGTTCTACCCCGCCGAAGGTCTCGATGCCGATTTCCTTTTCATGCTCCGGCTCGGGGATCGGTGCCTCGCGGCGTGCCTTTTCCTCTGCCTCTTTGGCTTTGCGCTCGACGATCTCGTCGATCACCTTTTCATCCATACGGGCAAAGAGCGGTGAGGCCGCCCCGAGGGTCGTCCCGCTCACAAGGGCACCGAAGGCGGCAACCGTCCCGTAACCGGTCCTGTCCGTCGCGAGGGCGGAAAAGATCTTTTCGGACGTCGTCGGCATGACCGGCGTCAGGAGCACCGCCGCCGTGCGGATGGTTTCCAGCAGGTTATAGAGGACCGTGCCGAGACGCGCCTTTTGGCTCTCGTCCCGCGCCAGTGCCCACGGCATGGTCTCGTCAATATATTTGTTTGCGCGGCGGAGCATCGAAAAGATCTCCGCGAGCCCATCCGCGATATGAAAACCGTCGAAACAATCGGCGGACTTCTTCACTGCCGCGGCGACCGCCGCCTTCAATTCCCCGTCCGGGGCAACCTCCTCCGCAGGAGCGGGAATCACGCCGCCGAAATACTTGACGGTCATTGCGTGCGTACGGCTGACCAGATTGCCGAGGTTGTTGGCGAGGTCGGTGTTGTAGCGATTCATCACGTTGTAGTAGGAAATGCGCCCGTCCTGGTCATACGGCATCTCGGCGAGTGCGTAGTAACGCACGCCGTCCACCCCGAAGAGTTCCGCCAGTTCGTCGGCATAGATCACGTTCCCGCGGGACTTGGACATTTTGACTTCCTCGCCCTCGCCGTTCTTCTTCTCCTCCGCGGCGTTGAACCACGGGTGCCCGAACACCTTTTCGGGGAGCGGGAGCCCGAGTGCCATGAGGAAGATCGGCCAGTAAATGGTATGAAACCGCAGAATGTCTTTTCCGATGATATGCACCTTTGCGGGCCAGAGGGAGCGGAACGTTTCGCTCTGTTCCTCATAAGATTTGTCGGGGTCGTAGCCCGCGGCGGTGATATAGTTGGTCAGGGCGTCGAGCCAAACGTACACGACGTGTTTCGGGTCGAAACTCACCGGGATCCCCCACTTGAAGGACGTGCGGGAAACGCAGAGGTCCTGCAACCCCTCGGGGGAGCACAGGAAATTGTTGAGCATCTCGCGCTCACGGGACACGGGCTCGATAAAGCCGGGATGTGACTTGATATACTCGATCAGGCGCGGTGCATACTTGGACATACGGAAGAAGTACGCCTCCTCACGCGCCTGTCCGACGGGGCGGCCGCAGTCCGGGCACTTCCCGTCCACAACCTGCGTATTGGTGAAGAACGCCTCGCAGGGGGTGCAGTACCAGCCCTCGTAATGCCCGAGGTAGATATCCCCGCTCTTGTAGAAACGGTCGAAAATCTTGGAAACGACACGCACGTGATCCTCGTCGGTCGTGCGGATAAAGCGGTCATACGACGCGCCCATGAGGTCCCAGACCTCCTTGATCTCTCCGGCGACGCCGTCGACGTACGCCTTGGGCGTCATACCCGCCGCCTTTGCGTATTCCTCGATCTTCTGCCCGTGTTCATCCGTGCCGGTGCACAGGAACACGTCCTCCCCCCGCTGTCTCTTGTAGCGGGCGTAGGCATCCGCCATGATAATCTCGTAGGTGTTACCGAAATGGGGCTTGCGCGACGCATAGGCAATCGCCGTCGTGATGTAATACTTTTTGTTTTCGCTCATCGGAGTCTCCTTATCAAACCGCCCGAATGGGGGCGGTTCTCTTGTTATACTTTGCTATTTTAACATAGGTTTGCCTTTTCCGCAAGGGATTAACGAGATTTTTCGGTTTTTTCCGCGGGTAAATCGCGCGGGCGGAATTGACACGGCAGACGGAATGTGATACACTGCCTTTGAAGTATTTGTGCGCGGAGGTGACGCGGATGCCCTCGTATTTTCCCGCTCTGTTCGGCAACGCCGCGACCCGGCATTACTTTGGGGAGGCGGTCCTCGGCGGCACGCTCTCCCACGCCTATATCATCGAGGGACCCTCGGGATCCGGGAAAACGCTGTTTGCGACGGAGCTCGCCATGGCCATCGTGTGTGAGGCAAAGGAGACGTCGGACACGCTCCCCTGCGGAGTCTGCCGCGCCTGTCGCCGCGTGCGGGAGGGGCTCGCCCCGGACGTCCGTACCGTCACGACGGATGCCGCGACGATCGGCGTCGATACCGTGCGGGAACTCCGCTCGGATATGTATCTTTCCGCCTGCGAATTTTCCTGCAAAATCTACATCATCCGTGAGGCACACAAAATGACGGCGCAGGCGCAGAACGCACTGCTCAAAGTGCTGGAAGAGCCGCCGACCGACCTCTATATTTTTCTCCTGACCGAACGCGCCGAGGCACTCCTCACGACCATCCGCTCCCGCACGCAACTCGTGCGGATGGAGTTGCTCTCCCCCGACGCGATGGAGGAGGCACTCGCGAAGAACGTCGCCGCGCGTCGCTACCGTGATCGCGACCCCGACGGTTTCCGGGCTCTCCTCGAAGGGAGCGGCGGTGCCCTCGGACAAGTCCTCGACCTCCTCGACGGTAAGCGCGGGGAGGCATACGGTAAACGGCACGCCGCCGTTGCCGACGCGGTGCGCAAGATCGTCACCGTCGCGCCCTACTCGGAGATCGTCGCGGCTCTCGGCCACCTGCCGCAGAAACGGCAGGAACTTACGGAAGTGCTCGGGCTGTATATTGCCGCCCTGCGCGACCTCATCCTCCTCTATCGGGGAGAACGCGTTTCCCTCACCTTTTACACCGCCCGTGAGGAGGCGGAAGCCCTCGCCTCGCGTGCGGGGCTGACACGCCTGCTCAAAATCTACGACCTGACGGTGTCCGTAACGGACGCCCTCGCCGCCAACGCCAATGTTCAACTGACCCTCGCAACATTCATGACGAATGTGTCGGGTCTTGCCTGAAAGGAGCCTGCCATGGCAGAAGAAACCCCTGTGATCACCGACGGGGAGGTGCCGGAAAAACCGGCTACACCCCGTACTTATACCGTCGTCGGCGTCACGTTCCGGGACAATCCGAAAAGTTACTATTTCGACCCGAAGGAGCGTGTTTTCCGCCTCGGTGACAAAGTCATCGTCGACACCGCCCGCGGGGCGGAATTCGGTACGGTGAGCCTCGCCAACCGTGAGGTGCCGGAGGGGGAGATTACCCCGCCCCTGCGGCCCGTTCTGCGCGCGGCACTGAAAGACGACGTCGCCCGTTTCGAGCGCAACCTGAAAATCGAGACAGACGCCGCCGCCGTCTTCCCCACCAAAGCGGCGGAATACAAGTTGGATATGAAACTCGCCCGCGTGGAATGCGCGTTCGACAACTCCAAACTGATTTTTTATTTCACGGCGGAAAACCGCGTGGACTTCCGCGAACTCGTGCGCGACCTCGCCGGGATGTTCCACACCCGCATCGAACTGCGTCAGATCGGCATCCGCGACGAGGCAAAGATGCTCGGCGGCATCGGTCCCTGCGGTCGCCCCTACTGCTGCTCCACCTTCCTCACCGACTTCGGTCAGGTATCCATCAAGATGGCGAAAGAGCAGAATTTCTCGCTGAACTCCACGAAGATCTCGGGCTGTTGCGGGCGGCTGATGTGTTGCCTGCGCTACGAGCACGAGACCTACGAGGAGGCGCAGAAGACCATGCCGAAGATGGGTGCGCTCGTCATGACCGAGAACGGTCCCGGGACGGTGGTGGAGACGCGTCCGCTCTCGCAGACCGTCAAAGTGCGGTTGACCGAAAAGCAGGAGCCGCCGAAAACCTATTCCGTCACCGACATCACCCCGATGAAAAAGCCGCAGAATAACAAACCCGCCGAGAAAAAGGCACCGGAGAAAAAGCCCGCCGGACAGGGCGAGCAGGGGCAAGGAAAAAAAGAATAATTTTACCTGTCGATAAATTTGCGCGCGGGGCTTGATTTTTCCCCGAAATATGATAGAATGTTCTTGCATTACATAATGGAGGTAAATCACAATGGCATACAAGATTTCCGATGATTGCGTTGGCTGTGGCGCATGCGCCGCAGAGTGCCCTGTCGGTTGCATTTCCGAGGGTGGCGACGGCAAGTACCAGATCGACGCCGATCAGTGCATCGATTGCGGCACCTGCGCCGGCACCTGCCCGGTGGGTGCTCCCGCCCAGGAGTAATTCCTGCGCCAAAGAGGAGCGGAGAGTTTTTCTCCGCTCTTTTTTCATCATTTCGGAGGTTTTTGCCATGACAGATACCGAGAGGCGTGACGTCGTCAACGACGACCTGACACTCATACAGCGGACGGCAGGACTGACCTTCGGTACCGACGCCCTGCTCCTCGCCGCCTACGTGCAGAGGTGCGAGGGGCTCCGTGCCATCGAGTTCGGCGCGGGGAGCGGTATCGTCTCCCTCCTGCTCGCGACGCGGCGAAAGGTCGGCACGATCGAATGCGTGGAAATACAGCCCGCCTATGCCGAATTGTGCGAGAGAAACGTGCGTGAAAACGGGCTCTCGGAGATCGTCTCGGTGCGGTGCGCCGACGTGCGGGAGGCGGGGTCTTCGTGGGGCGTATACGACGCCGTCATCACTAACCCGCCCTATATGAAGACCGATATCCCCGCCTGCGACAGCACGGAAAAGCAGATTGCGCGGCATGAGGTGCACGGCGGGATCGACGACTTTGCCGCGGCGGCGAAACGCCTCCTGCGGCACGGCGGACGGTTTTTCTGCGTCTACCGTGCCGACCGGCTCGTCGACCTCCTCACCGCCCTGCGTGCGGCGGAGATTGAGCCAAAGCGCATGACGCTCGTGCACGCGTCGGCGTCCCTCCCCCCCTCCATGGTGCTCGTAGAGGCACGCCGGGGCGGGAAACCGGGGCTAAAAGTCACGCGACCGCTCATCATCGGCGGTGACCTCGCGGCAAGGGCCGAGTCCCCCGACATGGTCGAGATACTCACGGAAGGAAGGTTTCCAAAAAATTATGCCTGAAACGGAAAAAAACCGGGTCGAGGGCGGCACGCTCTACCTCGTCGCGACCCCGATCGGCAACCTCGCCGACATGACAGAGCGCGGGGTCAAGGTGCTCACGGAATGTGACTTCATTGCCGCGGAGGACACGCGCAACACCGCGGGACTCCTCGCCTATTTCGGCATCAAAAAAGAACTCGTCAGTTACCACGAACACAACAAAAAAAGCCGCGGCGGGGAGATCGCCACGCGGCTCGAAGGTGGCGAGAGTTGCGCGCTCGTGACCGACGCGGGAATGCCCGCCATCAGCGACCCCGGCGAGGATCTCGTGCGCCTGTGCGGGGAGCACGGCATCCCCGTGCGCATCGTCCCCGGTGCCTGCGCCGCCGTCTCGGCACTCGCGCTCTCGGGGCTCGCGACCGGTCGTTTCGCGTTCGAGGGTTTTCTCAGTGCCAACCGGGGCGAGCGCAAAAAACGGCTGGAAGAGATCCGTGCCGAGCGTCGCACGCTGATCTTCTACGAGGCACCGCACAAACTGCGCGCCACGCTCGCCGACCTGCTCGCCACCTTCGGCGACCGGAAACTCTCGCTCTGCCGGGAACTCACCAAGCGCAACGAGGAAACCGTGCGTACCACCACGGCGGGGGCAGTCGCCTACTACGAGACGCACGAGCCGCGCGGCGAATACGTCCTCGTCCTCGCAGGCGCAGAGGAGACGACCGGGGAGACCTACCGCCCGCCGGTGGACGAAGACCTGCTATCCCTCTCCCCTGCCGCCCACGTGGCGCACTATGAATCCGCGGGGCTCGCCCGCATGGACGCCATCAAAGCCGCCGCCCGCGACCGCGGGATGACCAAGAGCGAGCTTTACCGGATACTCGCGGCGGACAAGGCGTAAATGGTTTCGGTACGGGTGGCGTGGGGAACAAAAAATCCTCGCCTCCCCGCTTGACAAGCCGTTTTTTCCGTGCTATACTCGCAGTATAGGACAAGTCTTACGCGAAAGACGCCAAAGAGAGCCGCGCCATGGCTGGGAGCGCGGTGCGGGGACGCGATAAGGTACCACCTATCATGAAAACGGCATACCTAATGAGTGAAACGCTCGGGTGGAACCGTGCAAAGTGTTTTCTTTGCACCCCGACACAGACAAACTGTGTCGGGGTGCTGTTTTTTCAAAAGTAAAGGAGAATTGTTATGGCAATCATTCACATCGTCCGCGGTGCCGACGAAGCGGACTATTCCGCCTCGGGTGCCGTCACGGTCTATGACGCCGCCCAGGCAGCGGGGCTCATCTCCCGCGATATTCTCGCCGCGAAGGTGGACGGCAAGGTCGTCGCCCTCTCGACGCCCGTCGAGGGTGACGCACTCGTCACGCTCCTGACCTTCGACGACCCGGAGGGCGCGCACGTCTTCCGTCACACGGCATCGCACATCCTTGCCCAGGCAGTCAAACGCCTGTACCCCGAGGTCAAACTCACCATCGGCCCCGCCATCGACGACGGTTTCTACTACGACTTTGACGCAGACTTCTCCTTTACGACGGAGATCCTCGCAAAACTCGAAGCCGAGATGAAGAAGATCGTCAAGGAAAACCTCAAAATCGAGCGGTTTGAACTGCCGCGGGCGGAGGCTGTCGCCCTCATGAAAAAGGCGGGCGAGCCCTACAAGGTCGAACTCATCGAGGCACTCCCCGAGGGGGAGACGATCTCCTTCTACCGCCAGGGCGAGTTTACCGACCTGTGCGCGGGTCCGCACCTCTTCTCGACCGGTGCTGTCAAGGCGATCAAACTGACCTCCTGCACGGGTGCCTACTGGCACGGCGATGCCAAGAACAAGATGCTCCAACGCGTCTACGGCACGGCTTTCCCCACCAAGGATGCCCTGAACGAGCATATCGCACGCCAGGAGGAGGCGCGCAAGCGCGACCACAACAAACTCGGGCGCGAGCTCGAATACTTCACGACCGTGGACTACGTCGGTCAGGGGCTGCCCATCCTGCTCCCGAAGGGCGCACGGGTCATACAACTCCTCCAACGGTTTGTGGAGGACGAGGAACAGAAACGCGGTTGCCTGCTCACCAAGACCCCGCTCTTCGCAAAGCGCGAACTCTACAAGATCTCCGGGCACTGGGACCACTACCTCGACGGAATGTTCGTCATCGGCGACCCGAACGACGAGACGAAGGAATGCTTCGCCCTGCGCCCGATGACCTGCCCCTTCCAGTACCAGGTGTACCTCAACCGCAAGCGTTCCTACCGTGAACTCCCGATGCGGCTGACGGAGACCTCGACCCTGTTCCGCAACGAGGACTCCGGCGAGATGCACGGGCTCATCCGCGTGCGTCAGTTCACCATCTCCGAGGGTCACTACATCCTGCGCCCCGACCAGCTGGAAGACGAGTTCCGCGAGTGCCTCGACCTCGCCAAATATATGCTCGACACCGTGGGGCTGCTGGAAAACTGTACCTTCCGTTTCTCACAGTGGGATCCCGCCAACCCGAAGAACAAGTACGAGGGCACGCCCGAACAGTGGGAAGAGGCACAGAGCCTCATGGCAAAGATCCTCGACGACCTCGGCGTCAAATACACGATCGGCATCGACGAAGCGGCGTTCTACGGTCCGAAACTCGACGTGCAGTACAAGAACGTATTTGGCAAAGAGGACACCATCGTCACCATCCAGATCGACCTGCTCCTCGCCAAGCGTTTCGGCATGGAATACACCGACAGCGACAACTCGCAGAAGAACCCCTATATCATCCACCGTACCTCGCTCGGTTGCTTTGAGCGGACGCTCGCCTATATGATCGAGAAGTTCGCCGGTGCACTGCCGACCTGGCTGATGCCGACGCAGGTCGTCGTCCTGCCGCTGAACGAAGTGTTCGCCGACTATGCCCGCGGGGTAGCACAGCGTCTGACTGCAAACGGCGTGCGCGTCGAGGTCGACAACTCCTCCGACACGCTCGGCTACCGTATCCGCCAGGCAAAACTGCAAAAGACCCCGTATATCCTCGTCATCGGGGAGAACGAAATGAAGAACGGCACGCTGACCGTCAACGACCGCGTGCACGAAAAGCCCTACACCATGGCAGAGGGCGACTTCTTCACCAAGCTCGATACGGAAATCAAAACCCGCGCGAAGTACCAGAGCGCAGACTGACAAAAAGACCAGCGGAGATGCCGTCACGGCATCTCCGCTTTTTGATTTTCGGGGGTTATGAACAATATCCCGTTGGGGGCGGTGCCATCCGGTGAAAACGATGCCATCCGATGGGGTTGGTGTCATTCGGCGGGGTCGGCGGAGGGCTCCCCCGCCCCGTGGCGGCGGGTCCGGGGTTTCTCCGTCGGGATGAGCGCGCCCGGCGCGCTGCGGGTGAGCGACCAGAAGCGCACGACGAACAGCGCAAACAGGAGCGCGCCGACAAACCCGCAGGCAAGATCCTCCATCGTGTCGATGAGCCCGGTGTCGTAGAGCCCCGGGAGGACGGTCGGCTTCTGCATGTTGGTGCCGAACGTCCGGTCGCAGGTGAACTCGATGAATTCCCAGATCACGCCCGCGGCGAGCGCGAAACTCACACCGAAGAGCAGACGCGCACCGGTCGGGCGTTCTTCCCGCTCCTCACGGCACCTGCCGAGGAGCCCGCACCCGAACGCGCAGAACATGACACCGCTCGTGAGGTGGAGCAGGTTGTCCCACACGGCAATACGCTCGTAGAACGCGCCGACCTCGCCCAGATACCCCGTCAGCATCAGAAATACGACGGCGACCCCTTCCAGAACGGGCGGCAGGTCCACACGGAAGATCCCCGCCATGAGCCGCGGCACCGCGAGGCACAGGAGCGCGAGGAGCGCGAGCCCCGTCCGCCGGTAGTCGCCGCGATACAAAAACCAGCCGGAGAGCGCGATGCCGATCAGTGCATGGATCGTATAAAGATACCGTACCGTTTTCGTCGCGCGCACTTTTTCCACGGTGTCACCCCCTTTTTGTGATTAGTCTCCGACCGGCATGCGTGTTTCATACCGGGAAAAAGCAGGCAGAATATCGGTGATCCCGTTTGCCTTTCGTTTTAATGCATCGAAAACAACAGACGCAAAAGCAACGAAAAAAGAATACAAAAGAACGCGGTCAAAAACCGCGTTCTTTCAAAATTCAGTTCGGAAAAACCGGGACTTACGCCTTGCCGACGGAGCCGAAGAGTTCCATCTTTTCTTTCACCGTCGCCTTGATTGCCTCGCAACCGGGAGCAAGCAGTTTTCTCGGGTCAAAGCCCTTGCCTTCCAGATCCTTGCCTGCCTCGATGTACTTACGGGTAGCATCGGCGAACGCAAGCTGGCACTCGGTATTGACGTTAATCTTGGCAACGCCGAGGGAAATCGCCTTCTTGATCATATCGGCGGGGATACCCGTACCGCCGTGGAGCACGAGCGGCATATCGCCCGTCTTCTTCTGTACGGCGTCCAGTGTCTCGAAGGAAAGGCCCTTCCAGTTGGCGGGATACTTGCCGTGGATGTTGCCGATACCGGCAGCGAGCATCGTCACGCCGAGGTCGGCGATCATCTTGCACTCGTCGGGATCCGCACACTCGCCCATGCCGATAACGCCGTCTTCCTCACCGCCGATGGCACCGACCTCCGCTTCAAGGGACAGACCCTTTTCGGCGCAGACCTTGACGAGCTCGGTCGTCTTCGCGACGTTCTCTGCAATCGGGTAATGCGATCCGTCGAACATGATGGAGGAGAAACCGGCATCAATGCACTTGTAGCACCCCTCGTAAGTACCGTGGTCGAGGTGGAGCGCGACCGGCACCGTGATGTGCAGCTCATCGATCATCGCCTTGACCATGGCGGCGACGGTCTTAAACCCGCACATATACTTGCCTGCCCCCTCGGACACGCCGAGAATCACAGGGGATTTCAGTTCCTCCGCGGTCAGGAGGATGCTCTTCGTCCATTCCAGATTATTGATGTTGAACTGGCCGACGGCATACTTGCCGGCTTTCGCCTTGGTCAGCATTTCTTTTGCGGATACTAACGGCATATTCATACTCCTTTTGTATGTTTCTTTTTTACCGTACCTTATTCTACACGATTTGCCGCGGAAAATCAATAGTTTTTTCCCTTTCGGGGAAAAAATCACACCCCGTGCGGGATGAAAAACGCCCTTTGCTCGCCTTGACAGGCGCGGCGACAACCGATATAATAGGAACATAAGATTTTGTCGATTCCGGAGGAGGTTTTTCCTTGAAACTGTTGCATACAGCCGACCTGCATCTCGACTCGGTCCTGGAAGCAAATCTCGATGCGGGCCTCGCCGCGGACCGTCGGCGGGAGTTGCTCCTGACCTTCGGCCGCATGGTGACCTACGCCGCGGACAACGGGGTGTCCGTCTTCCTTATTGCAGGTGACCTCTTCGATACCCCCCACCCCGCACCCGACGCAGAGCACTATGTACTCTCCCTCATCGCCGATCATCCGGAGATTGATTTTCTCGTGCTCGGGGGCAACCACGGCGGTGCCTACGCCCCCTATGACCCCCCGCGCAACTATCACACGTTTTCCGACCGCGACTACACCGTCTATCGGTACGGCAACGTGACGATCGCCGGGAGTGAGAACAACGCGGCATTCGGGCTCCTGCCCGCGCTCGATCCCGCCGGTATCAATATCGTCATGCTGCACGGTGCCCTGACCGACAGCACCGCCGATCTCACGGGAATCAATCCGAAATTCTATCGTGGGCGGAACATTGATTATCTCGCGCTCGGGCACTACCACTCCTATCGGAAAGACGCACTCGACGCGCGCGGCGTCCTTTGCTACTGCGGCACGCCGGAAGGGCGCGGGTTCGACGAGGTGGGCGAAAAGGGTTTTGTCCTCATCGACACGGCGGGCGACAAACTGTCCTCGGTATTCATCCCCTTTGCCAAGCGACAGATCCGGCAGGTCACGGTCGATATCAGCCGCCTCTTTAACCAGCGCGACATCGAAAAGGCAGTGACCGCGGCACTCGTCGGCATCCCCGCGAGCGACATGGTGCGCGTCACCCTGCGCGGCTATGCCGAGCCGGAAATGCACAAGGATCCGAGACAGATTGCCGCCATGCTGGACGGCAAGTATTTCTTCTCCGAGGTTCTGGACGAGAGCAACCTTTCCCTGCGCCCGGAAGCATACCGGACGGATATTTCCCTGCGCGGCGAATTCGTCCGCACGGTCATGCAGAGCGGTCTCCCGCGGCAGGACATGGAGCGTATTATTCAGTGCGGACTGCGCGCACTCGGAGGAGAGGAGCTGCCGGAATGAAACTCATCGAATGCTATATCGAGAACTTCGGTCGGCTCTCGTCGTTCACCTACCGTTTTGATGCCGGTATGAACGTTCTCTGCGAAGAAAACGGTTGGGGCAAGAGTACGTTTGCCGCCTTTATCAAGGCAATGCTCTACGGCTTCACCCCCACCCGCTCCAAAAATATCACCCAGAACGAACGGCAGAAATACCTGCCGTGGCAGGGGGGCGTCTGCGGCGGGTCCCTGACCTTTGAGACCGACGACGGCGCGCGCCTGCGCGTTGAGCGCACCTTCGGTGCCAAGGAGTCGCAGGACACCTATCGCCTGTACGACGGGGTGACGGGGCTCCCCTCCACCGCCTTTTCCGAAAAACTCGGCGAAGAACTGTTCGGCATTGATGCGGCAGGCTACGAGCGATCCACCTATATCTCTGAAAAAATGACCTCGGACGACGCCAAGGACTACACCGGCATTCAGGCAAAACTGGTGGAGATGCAGGATCTCAGCGACTACAAGATTGCCTGCGACCGTCTCGATAAACAACGCAGACGCTACTCCGCACAGGGCGGACACGGCCTCATCCCCGACACCGAGGCGGCACTCTCCCGTGCCCGCCGCGAACTCTCCGAGAGTGAAGAGGCACTGGCGAACACCAACGAACTCGGCAAAAGAAGCCTGGAATTTGAAAGACAACGTCTCGAAAAAGAGGCGGAACTCCGTAACCTGCGCCGTGAGAGGGAGGCATCCCTCGCGGCACGGTCCTCCCGCGCATTTGCGGCGCACGCGAAAGATCTGACCGACCGTGTGGGGGAGACGCGGGAGCAGGTGGATGCCTGTGCCGCGCGCCTGTCCGGCAAAGTGCCGACCCTCGCCGAGGTGGATGAACAGATCCGCCTGCAACGGCGGCTCGCCGAGAGTACCAAGCCGGAACTGCCGACCCGTTCTCTCCCGCGACTCCTCCCCATCCTCATGTTCATCGCCGGCGTGCTGTTCATCCCCGCCGGGATTCTGCTCGGTCGGGCGGCAAAACTGTTCTTTGCGCTCGGTCCGATCCTGGGGCTGTTCCTGATCGCCGGAGGTATTATCCTGACGTTCCTCCGCAGGCGGCAGGCGGAGACCCTCGCCGTCATCGAGGCGAGCCGCGCGGAATACGACAGTACCGCCGCACGGTTGCAGGCCTTTCTCTCGCACTTCCCCGTGGTCCTCGCGGACAAGACCCTCACCGATGACGAAAAGCGGCTGTGGCGCGTGCGGGAATGGGTAGAGGCTTATCGCCTCGCCGTCCACGACGCGGAGCAGGCGCAGAGCCAGGCGGAGAGTTTCCGCGCGACGCACCCAGAAGCGTTTGCGCCCGAGCGCGAACTCACCCCCGACGAGCGGTCGGGCGACGAACAGGAACAGGCACTCACACGCGAGATTGATCGTCTTCGCGAAGAACAGGAGCAATGCCGCCGACAGATCGCGCGGTTTGCCGCCGATGCGGAGCGTTACACGGAACGCGCGCAGGCAATCGCCTCGCTGGAAGCAAAA
Organism: uncultured Eubacteriales bacterium; assembly: GCA_934432675.1. Classification (GTDB taxonomy): domain Bacteria; phylum Bacillota; class Clostridia; order Oscillospirales; family CAG-272; genus UBA1740. Next base: position 40,386 of record CAKRYT010000005.1, read on the forward strand.
AAAGCGGCGTATGAAAAGAGTTACGAAATCCTGCGTGCAACGATGGATTACCTGAAAGCGGCGCATAACGGGCTGACCACCCGCTATCTCGGGAGCATCCAGCGACATTTCCGCGACTACATGAAACTGCTCACCGAGGAGGAGACCGATACTCCCGTCGCGGACGAATATGCGACGGAGGCCTACACCGTGACCCCCGACTTCGGCGTCCAGGTCACGCGTTTCGGGCAAACGAAACCATCGGACGTGCTCTCCCGCGGCGGGCGCGACCTGGTTGCACTCTGCCTGCGGTTTGCCATTTCGGACGCGCTGTTCGGCGGAGCCAAGCCCTTTCTCATCCTGGATGACCCCTTCATCAATCTGGATGACGAAAAAGTGAAGTCCGCGATGGAACTCCTCCGCCGCATCGCACGCGAGCGGCAAATCCTCTACGTCTGCTGCCACACGAGCCGCGCGTAAAGCGGCCCCGATGGCGGGACGGAACCCGACGGAGTGCAGAAGATCCGTAAAACGCAAGGCGGAGCCCGGTTTCCCGGGCTCCGCTCTGTTATTGCAATATGAAAGTGTCCGACGGCGACGCGCCCGTAAAAGCGGCAACGCCGATTACTGAAAATTGTGGGGCGGAGCCTGATGATCAGGCTCCGCCCCGTTATTGACCCTATTCAAAATCCTGCGGCAACGCACCGCATGCAAACGGCGGCGTACCGTGCACCGGGGAGGCAGACCGTGTCACGCCCGGTGGGTGCCGGTACCAACCATTTTTTCCAGCCGGTTAAAGATACCGCGCAGTTCACGGTGCCCGAACAGTTTTTGGATCTCCGCACGGGGGAGCCACCTGCACGCGCCGATCTCCCCTGCGCGCAGCGTCACCTCGCCGTCGAAGGGGACGGCATAAAGCACCACTTTCTTTTTGCAACGGCGGTTATGGACGGCATACGAAATCTCACAACGGAATTCACGCGAGATCTCCACCTCGACACCGATCTCTTCCAGGACCTCCCGGTGCGCCGTCTGCAACTCGTCCTCGCCCCACTCCATATGCCCTTTCGGGAAACTCCACGTGCCGGAGCCGGATTGATACAGCGCGAGATATTCCAGCCTGCCGCCACGCACCCGATACGGAATAATGCCGCAGGACTTCTCGTAAAGACAGAAAAAGCGCGCTTTTTCGACATCCTCCGCCTGTGCCACCGCGGCGCGGATCCAGGGCTCGTACAGTTCGCGCCCCACCGGCGCGACAATCAGTTTATCTCCCCCTCGGTCCTGCCCGCGCATCGCAGACACCACGCGCCCCGTATAGGCACTGCCGACGGGGGCACACCCCATCAGATATACGGGCATATCCTCCCCCTTCCCCAAAGAGGACGGGAGATAACCGCGCAAAAGCGCATCGGCCGCCGCAGGTGCATCACCCGCGAGGCGCACCGTCACGATCTTACCGAGCCAGCCGAGGAGCATCCGTGTTCTTTCGTCAGTCATCAGATTCTCCTGTGTTTCATTATGCGGCGGGATGCCGCATCCGGACTCGCCCCATCGGGCGAGAATCAATACCTCGAACGGTATCACACCAACAGTATAACACCTCTCCCGGAAAAAGTAAAGAAAATGTCATATTTCTTTTTCCTCTTGACACAGAGAGGCCGCAGTGTTATACTTTTCCCGTAAGTGAGACACTATGTCTCAAAAAGGAGTTGCGATGAGAGAAAAGAACCCTGAGACGGCGGCGCGCATCCGCCGCTGTATTGACCGATACTGCATGGAAACCGGCACAGCCCCCTCCATCCGCGCGATTGCCGACGCGACGGGAATCCCCCGCCCGACAGTACAGCGGTATCTGGTGGCACTCGGCTCGTCAGGCGAGATCTCGTACGAGGGCGGCAGAATCACCACCGGCGCGACGGAAAAGTTCTCGGGAGAACAGGTGACGGTCGCCCTGCTCGGTGAGGTCGCCTGCGGACTGCCCGGCTACGCGGAAGAACACATCGAGACCTACCTGCGGCTGCCGCGCGCCCTCGTCGGGAGCGGCAACTGCTACCTGCTCCGTGCGCGGGGGGAATCCATGATCGAGGCGGGCATCGCCCCGGGGGATCTCGTCCTCGTGCGGGAGAGCGCGACGGCACTCCCTGGGCAGATCGCGGTCGTCCTCGTCGGGGAGGAGGCGACCCTCAAACGCTATTACCCGGAGCCGGAGAAAAAACGCATCCGCCTCCACCCCGAAAACCGGGAGATGCCCGACCTGTACGTCACGCACGCAGTGATACAGGGCGTCGCCGTCAAGGTCATCAAGGAGCTCGTATGAAAACCTACCGTCGGATGCCGCTCGCCGTAGAGGCACTTTTCACCTGTGAGGGGCGGCTGCTACCTCGCCGTCTGCACTTCGGCGGTGAGGCCTATGAGATCGAGAGGGTCATCTCGCACCGCCGCTTTTGCCCGCAGACCGTCGCCTGCATCGCGCCCATCGAGTTTACGGTGGAAATTGCGGGGGCACACAAAAAGATCTACTACGAGCCGGACACCGGCTGTTGGTTTTCCGTCAAGGAGTACGGTGTATGAAGACGACCGGCGACCGTGTCATCCTCCACGCGGATCTGAACTGCTTTTACGCATCGGTCGAGACGGTCCTGCACCCGGAATATCGCGGGCTCCCCATCGCCGTCTGCGGCTCCCGTGAAGATCGCCACGGGATCGTCCTCGCAAAATCCGAACTTGCCAAGCGGGCGGGCGTCAAGACCGGCATGACGAACGGCACCGCCGTGGCACTCTGCCCCGGGCTCATCATCGTCCCGCCGCATTACGGCATGTATGAGAAATTCTCGCGTCTCGCGAAGAAAATCTATGCGCGCTACACCAACCTGGTAGAGCCGTTCGGACCGGATGAAAACTGGCTGGACATGACCGCCGGCATGGCGGCTTTCGAGAACCCTTTTGCCCTGGCGGAAGAGATCCGCACGACCGTCTCGCGGGAACTCGGGCTGACCGTCTCGGTCGGTGTGTCCTTCAACAAAGTTTTCGCCAAGCTCGCCTCGGACATGAAAAAGCCGGATGCCGTCACCATGGTCACACGGGAGAATTACCGTACACTCGTCTGGCAACAGCCGGTGGAAAACCTCCTGTTCGTCGGGCGCGCCACGGCGGAGAAACTACACCGTTTCTCCATCCACACGATCGGAGATCTTGCAGAAGCGGATACCGCCTTTCTCCGCACGCTCCTCGGGAAAAGCGGCATCATGCTCCAACAGTTTGGGCTTGGCAACGATACCTCGCGCGTTATGGATATTTCCGAGAGCATCGCCCCGCAGAGCGTCGGGCACGGCGTCACCTGCAATGCGGACGTGACGGACGACGAAGAGGTGTTCCGCATCTTTCTGGAACTCACGCAGGACATCGGGCGCACCCTGCGCGAGGGCGGTTATTTCGCTTGCGGGCTCCAAATCTGCGTCCGCGACCGCACCCTCACCGATAAGCAATTCGACACGCTCCTGCCCGAACGGACGCAGAGCGGCAGATTCCTCGCGGAGGCGGCTTTCCGCCTCTATCGGTCAGAGTACCGCCGCGAGCACCCGGTGCGCGCGCTGACCGTGCGGGCAACGCGCCTCACGCGGGGGCGTGATGGCGAGCAGTACGACTTTTTCTACGATGCCGCCGGGGCAGAACGCCGGGCGGAGCTGGAATGTGCGATGGACGATATTACGGCGCGTTTCGGGCGGGGTGCCATCTATCCCGCCGCCATCCTGCTCAACAAAAAAACGCGCGCCCTCCACCCGTCGGTGCCGACACTCCCCTCCCCGTACCTTGCCGCCGGGCGCGAGAAAAAAAGATGACCCCGCAAGGGGCCGTCAAATCACGGGGAGGAGCCGCAAATGCGGCTCCTCCCCGTTTCCCTATTCAAAGTCGTACACCTGTCACCGTACGAAAAAGCACCGCCTCGCGGCGGTGCTTTTTGCTTAACAGTTGAGCAGGCGGCAGATGTGATGCCCGGTAATCATGCACACGAGGTCAAGGAGCCAAACAATCCAGCCCAGGAACAGGCGGACAATGCCGGCAACGATCTTGCCTTCGGTGAAACGGGTCACGACGCCGCACACCCAAGAGGTGAACGGGATAATTGCCAGAATCAAGCTGACAATCCAGGAGAGCCCAAAGTAATCGGATTTTGTAGCCATCGTTAAATCTCCTCTCGTAATATTCTATGCTCATTGTAACATAGCAGAACTGCAATGTCAATAAATTTGCCGCGCAAAATCGACAAAAAATACCCTTTCTGTGTGGGAACCCGCAAGGATGGCAAAAAATGTCAGGCTAGGGGATGCTCCCCTTTTTCGTCAGATGCCGGAGTGTCTGCGGAACGACCGTCCGGTGCGTCTGCGTAAAGTTTCCCGGAGTCGTCTGCGGAAGTGCCCGCAGGACCGTCCGCAGGCGTATCCGCCGTCGGGGCCGCCGCATCGGCGACCGACAATGCCTCTCCCGCGGATGCGGCACCGTAGGGGCCGTGATCCGACTCACCGTCGTTCGCCACGACGGGGCGTTCGTCTCCCGTCTCGGGCAGAACCACCGCGCGGGACGCCGAGTAGTGGGCGTGCACAACGGCAATGATGCGGGCAATGGCGGGGCAAAGGACCGCGTTCAGGGCAAATTCAATGAGAAAATTCACCCCGATGAAACCCGTGACGATGAACGCCACGACGTTCCCCGTGCCGAGCCCGCAACTCTCACGGATAGCCTCCCGGAAGAAGAGTGCCATCATTACGAAGAAAATCCCCGTATTGACGACCGGTGCCGACAGTGCGGCGAGCGTCACGCCGACATAGGGATGACGCTCGCGGAGAATACGATGCAAAAGTCCGGCAACTGCCCCGGCGGCAATCGTTTTGCCGAAACACGTCAGAATATACAGGACCGGCGAAGACTCGAAAAGGAAAAGCAATACCGGATTGGAAAACGATGCAATGAAGTTGACGAGTCCGAGGACGAAGCCGAGGAAAGCACCGCCGGACGCGCCGAAAAGTGCCGCACCGATGACGACAGGGACCAAGGAGAGCGTGATCGTCACGGGTCCTATCGTCATGACGGAGCATAGCAGTTGCAGAACGACCGTCAGGGCAACCAGCAATGCAAATTGCACCGTTTTCAGAGTACGGTCGGAGTTCATCTTGACTTTTCCCATAGGTAGGGACCTCCATCGTTTTTTTCCATTGTACTATGAAACGTCCGATTTCGCAACGGATAAAATGCAGAAATTGCCCAAAACGGTGAATGACGTTTGCACGGAAGTTACAAAGAACGCTTCCCTGCCCCGGCAGACGGTTCCCGCAAACGAAAAACACGCGGGTATTGCACCGCGTGTTTTTTCTGCCCGCTCGGGGAAAATCACTTCTTGAAGCATTCCTCGACGGCGACGGCGACAGCAACGGTCGCGCCGACCATCGGGTTGTTACCCATACCGATGAGACCCATCATCTCGACGTGTGCAGGCACGGAAGAAGAACCGGCAAACTGCGCGTCGGAGTGCATACGGCCCATGGTATCGGTCATGCCGTAACTGGACGGGCCCGCCGCCATGTTATCGGGATGGAGCGTACGGCCCGTACCGCCGCCGGAGGCAACGGAGAAATACTTGACACCGTTCTCCACGCACCATTTCTTGTAGGTACCGGCAACGGGGTGCTGGAAACGGGTCGGGTTGGTGGAGTTACCGGTGATGGAAACACCGACGTTTTCGAGTTTCATAATCGCCACGCCCTCCGGCACGTTGTCCGCACCGTAGCACTTGACAGCCGAACGGGGACCGTTGGAATACGGGACCTCTTTCGTGACCTTGACCGTCTCTGTATAAGGATCGAACACCGTCTCGCAGTAGGTGAAACCGTTGATACGGGAGATGATGAAAGCAGCGTCCTTGCCAAGACCGTTCAGGATGACGCGCAGGGGCTTTTTACGCACCTTATTCGCGTTCAGTGCGATCTTGATTGCACCCTCGGCGGCGGCGAAAGACTCGTGACCTGCGAGGAAGCAGAAGCACTCGGTCTCCTCGGAGAGCAGCATCTTACCGAGGTTGCCGTGCCCGAGACCAACCTTACGGTTCTCGGCAACGGAGCCGGGGATGCAGAAACTTTGGAGCCCGATACCGATCGCGGCGGCGGCGTCCGCCGCCTTGGTGGAACCGGCCTTGATGGCGATGGCGGCACCGACGGTGTACGCCCAGATCGCATTCTCAAAGCAGATCGGCTGGGTGGAGCGGACAATGCTGTCCACGTCAATCCCCTTCGCAAGGGTGATCTCGCGGCACTCGTCAATCGAAGAGATGCCGTATTCTTTCAGAGCGGCGAGGATCTTCGCCTCGCGTCTCTCGTAACCTTCAAAAGTTGCCATTCGTCACACCCTCCTTAATCCTTGCGGGGGTCAATGTACTTGACGGCTTCTTCAAAGCGGCCGTAATGACCCTTGGACTTTTCATACGCTTCGTTCGGCTCCATACCGCCCTTAATGAGATCCGTCATTTTCCCGAGGGAAACGAACTCATAGCCGATCACCTGATCGTCGGCATCGAGTGCCATTCTCGTGCAGTAGCCTTCGGTCATTTCGAGGTAACGAACGCCCTTTTCCTTGGTGCCGTACATCGTACCGACCATGGAACGCGTGCCCTTACCGAGGTCTTCAAGCCCCGCCCCGATGACAAGGCCGCCCTCGGAGAACGCAGACTGGCTACGACCGTAAACGATTTGCAGGAACAACTCACGCATAGCGGTATTGATTGCGTCGCAGACAAGGTCGGTGTTCAGTGCTTCCAGCACCGTCTTGCCGGGCAGGATCTCGGCCGCCATCGCAGCGGAATGCGTCATGCCGGAGCAACCGATCGTCTCAATCAGTGCTTCCTCAATCACGCCGTTCTTCACGTTCAGCGAGAGTTTGCACGCGCCCTGCTGGGGTGCACACCAACCCACGCCGTGGGTATAACCGGAAATGTCGGTAATCTGCTTTGCCTCGACCCACTTGCCCTCTTCGGGAATGGGAGCGGGACCGTGGAGCGGCCCTTTGGCAACCTGCGTCATGCCGGCGACATGACTGCTCATTGCGTATTCACACATGTTTTTATCCTCCAATAAAGAATTACAAAATGATTTCGCCCTCGGTGACACCGTAAGCCGCATTCGACTCGTCGGTATCAATGTGCATGGCGAGAGCATACTTGGGGCTGACACGAACGACCACGTCGTCGAAAATCAAGGGGCGGGAGCCGTTGACCTTGACCTTCACGATCTGCTTATCCTTTACACCGAATGCCTCCGCATCGGCAGGCGTCATATGTACGTGGCGTTTGGCGGCAATCACGCCCTCGGTGAGCGTGACTTCACCCGCCGGCCCCACGAGTTTGCAGGAGCCGCTGCCCGCGACATCCCCGCTCTCACGGATGGGTGCCGTGACACCGATGGAGCGCGCATCGGTAAGCGAGAGTTCCACCTGCGACTCCGGACGGACGGGGCCGAGAATGGAGGCTTTGAGTTCACCCTTCGTGCCGACAACCGTCAGTTTTTCCTCACATGCGAACTGACCGGGCTGGCTGAGATTTTTCTTGGGATGCAACTGGTAGTTTTCCTGTCCGAAAAGCGTATCCAGATCTTTTTGCGTCAGATGGATATGCCGGGCAGAAGTTTCAACGATAAACTTTGCCATCAAAAAAACTCCTTTTCAAGTTCTTGTCCTAACCATCCGCCATTGTAACACAAAAAAGGTAAAATGTAAATGTAGTAAAGCAAAAAACTTTGACAAAAAATAAGGTAAAAAACTAAGGAGCGACGAATCATGAGCGACAAGAAAGAAGGAAACGGGAGCGTCACCGGCACGGAGGAATCTTCCGCCGACGCGCTCAATCGGCTGATCGAGACGGGGACCAGTTACACGGGTGACGGCCATGACCGCTTTTACTGCATCACCGTCATCGGACAGATCGAGGGGCACTACGTCCTCGACAATACGCAAAAGACGACAAAATACGATCACCTGATCCCGTTGCTGGTGGGGCTGGAAGAATCAGAAAAGGTGGATGGCATCCTGTTCGTGCTGAACACGATGGGCGGCGACGTGGAGGCCGGGCTCGCCATCGCGGAACTCATCGCCTCCATGACAAAGCCCACCGTCTCCATCGTCCTCGGCGGCGGTCACTCCATCGGTGTGCCGCTCGCGGTCGCCGCAAAAACCTCCCTGATCGTCCCCTCGGCGACGATGACCATTCATCCCGTCCGCACAAGCGGCACGGTCATCAACGCCCCCCAGACCTATCACTATCTCTCGGATATGCAAAAACGCATCGTGCGTTTTGTCACGGAGCACTCGCATATATCGGAAAGCAAACTTAACGAACTCATGAACAGCACAAAAGACCTCACAAACGACATCGGATCGGTCGTTGACGGAGAAACCGCCGTTTCCTGCGGCCTTATCGACAAAATCGGCGGAATTGCAGAGGCTCTTGCAACACTGCGGGAGGCCTGCTACGGGAAAGGAAACTTGCCATGTGGCAACAATTCTTCCACTACCTGAGGGGCAACTGGCGCGCTTTGTGGGGGTCGTTCACCTACCGTTTCCGCACCGTCGGTAAGCGGCGACGGCGATAACGGGCGGCAAATCGAAACGTCACAAGGACGAAAAGGCAAACGACAGCAGTATCACCGGGCAGCAACGCCCCCTGCCCCCTTGCGACAAATCATAAGAAAACGCCCCTTGTCGGGGGCGTTTCGTTTGTCGTACATTTGCGCGGGGTACTGTTTCAACCGTTACAGGAGATACCCGAGGATAAACTTTTTCCCGCGGAGTGCCTCGGCGAGTGTGCGATAGGAACGGGGGGCAACGTCATCCGTATGGGTATTGTAGAGGTTGATCATCCCGTCCTTAACGACACCGGCGACGGTACGCAGTCCTTTGAGTTCGCGGAAGAAACGGTCATTCCAGTAAGACACGATGAACACGCGCCCCTCCGTCAAAGCCTCGGCAAACGCAGACTGGACAGTCACCTTTTCAAAAGCGACACCGTGCGCGGTAAGGTACCGGGCAATCTCCTTCGGGTCCGTACCGGCATAGCCGTCCAGGAGGGCGAGGTCGTTCCCCTCAAACTCGGTGAGAATATCGGCAAAGGCAACGGGCGCACCGGCGAGCGTCAGCGCATTGTAAACGGCGACGGGTTCTGCGCCGTTGAACGCCGTCATAAAGGTCGCATAGGCAAACTGAGACGGAAAACGATTCCCCTGCCCCGTAATGGGTCCCGCGGAAAGTGCAATTTCCATGTTATGTGCGCGGTTTTTCTGTACGAGCGTGTCGGCGGGCATCTGCGACAGCATCTCCACCGTGCGCCACGCGGGGGCACCGTCCAGTTTGAATACATCTTCCACCGCCAGCCCAAAATACCGAGCGATCTTGATGGCAAGCGTCGTCGAGGGGTTATAGCGTCCGTTCTCGATCGAGCCGATCGACTGGCGGGAAACCCCCATCTCACGGGCGAACGCCTCCTGCTTGATACCGTACATGCGACGGAGTTCTTCCACTCTGTTTTCCATGACAATGTTCCTTCTCTTGGAAAGTCTGCTTTGCGTCTATCATAGCACGCCTGTCGGAACTTGTCAAGAACTGTTTTGGGGCAAAACAAAAGGGTGAGGAACGTCACGCCCCGCCTGCCTCACGGGGTCTCCCCTGCATTTGCCGTCCCCGTGATACCGCGCCGCCCGTGGGGCGCACCGTTGCAGGGCCCACCGTTTTTCCGTCAACGTTACGAAAAGAATTGCAATACACGCCCTTTTTCGCTACAATAGAAAAGAAGAATTGCCACGAAACCGGAATGTGAAAGGGACCTGCCATGCAATTATCGAAAGCCTGTTTTGATCAAATGACGAGCGAGCAGATCGACGAGCTGCTGTTCGACGAAAGTCACGAAACCCCGCATAAGGCAGACTACGCGCTCCTGCTCGGCACGGAGCCGACCTATGCGGTCTTGCGCGCGGAGATTGCCGCGTCCTATTACGCAAAGGGCGGGACTGCTCACATCATCGCCACGGGTGCCGCCGTCCACGACACGACCGGGACGGAAAGTGCCATCATGTGCAGACGACTGCTGGAACGGGGTGTCCCAGCCGACGCCGTGACCGAGGAGCCGAACGCCCGTGACACCGTCGGAAACATGATCTGCTCACTCGGCGTGATGTACGCGCACGGCGACATCGCAAAGGTGAAGAGCGTCGCCGTCATTACGGAGCCCTTCCATATGCGCCGCAGTATTGCGCTCGCCCGCCTCTTTCTGCCGTCCTACATACAGGTATTCGGCTACACCGAGCATACGGCAGAACAACGCCTCGCGTGGCGCGACAGCGAACGCCTCGCCCGTTGCGTGCGGACGGAGGTGGAGGTCCTCTCGTCCCTTGCTCGCATGGGATGGATTGAAGACGAGACCCTCTGAATCGGATATCACCGCCCCGGGGTATTTGCCCGACCACAGCCCCGCCCGGATGCACGATAACGGGTGCCCGGGAAAAGGCGACGGGGCGCGCTTTTACCGCTTTTCATGAAAGCCCTGCCGGGAGCGTGCCGCTCTCGAAAAAGCAAAATAAAAATCCACCCGCCTAGCGGGTGGTATTTCATTTTCGGGCATAGCCCTAATGGGTACTGGCAACGCACAAGTGCGTTTTTTGATTGGCCTGCCAGCCATGCAACTGTTACTTACTACCCATAAATGGGTCCCGTGGGTCGAACATACTTAACTGGTCACTTTCTCTGTCGCTTTTCAGTTGCCCTGCTATGTATTCTTTTATGGCTTTCGTGTTCTTCCCCACGGTATCCACGTAATATCCCTTGCACCAAAACTCGCGGTTTCGGTACGCAAATTTCATGTTCCCCCATTTCTGAAAAATCAGCAATGCACTCTTTCCCTTCAAATACCCCATAAATCCCGAAACGCTCATTTTGGGCGGGATACTCACTAACATATGTATATGATCCGGGCATACTTCTCCCTCTACTATCTCCACCCCCTTCCATTCACACAGTTTCCTAAGTATATCTCTAATTTCGGCGCGTTTTTCTTCGAAAAACACTTTCCGTCTGTACTTCGGCGCAAATACCACATGATACTTGCAATTCCATGATGTATGTGCTAAAGTATTCTTGTCTATGACTTCCTTTTTCATGGATAAATTCTCCGATGTGTTTTGTTCTTTTGACTGGCAGGTCAAATCTATTTTAATACATCGGAGGATTTCTTCTCGCCGGTTAACCTCTTTTCAACCACGCGACTATCGCGTGGTTTTCATTTTACAAGAAAAGAGCACTTGCGGATGCAAGTGCTCTTTTGGTGGGGGAAGCTGGATTCGAACCAGCGAAGTCATGGACAACAGATTTACAGTCTGCCCCCTTTGGCCGCTCGGGAATTCCCCCATATTCGTTTGCTGACTTGATGAGTATAGCACAGGGGGGCGCGATTGTCAACAGTTTTTTTGATATTTTCAAAGGTTTTCGCGCATTGCGGAGGGAAACGGGTGCGCGGCACGGGTCTGTGTAAAACATTTGTAAAAAGCGTTGCATGGATGGCGTTTTTTCTGTTATAGTAAAACCGAAAAAAGAAATGGCCATCGGCAAAAGGCAAAAACGGATACGATACGAAAGGACATTTTCATGGTTACCTACGAGAGCCTGAAAGCAAACAAAACCATCAGCACCTATATTGAATCGGCGGACGCCACTATGGCGGCAATGGGTTTCACCGATCACGGATTCGCCCATGTGATGAAAGCGGCGGAGACCGCCGCGATGATCCTCACCGCGCTCGGGTACGACGAACGGACGGTGGAACTCGCGCGCATCGCCGGGTACCTGCACGACATCGGGAACCTGGTCAACCGTGTCAACCATGCGGAAACGGGTGCCGTCATCGCCTTCCGTATCCTCGACAAACTCGAAATGGATGCAACGGAAATTGCGTCCGTCGTGACCGCCATCGGCAACCACGACGAGGGGACCGGCGTCCCCGTCAACGCCGTCAGCGCGGCACTCATCCTAGCCGACAAGACCGACGTGCGACGCTCCCGCGTGCGTAACCGTGACATTGCCGCCTTCGATATTCACGACCGTGTGAACTATTCCGTCGAAAAGTCGCAACTGACGCTTTCGGAGGACAAGCGCGAGATTACCCTGCGACTCACGATCGACACCGCCATCAGTTCCGTCATGGACTATTTCGAGATCTTCCTCACCCGCATGGTCATGTCCCGCAAGGCGGCGGAAAAACTCGGGCTCCGTTTCCGCCTCGTCATCAACGATCAGCAGGTGCTCTGACGCACGGATCCGCCGACCTCCGCGGTCGGCGGTTTTTTATGTCCGCACAGTGACGGACGGGAAAATGCCCCTCGACATATCCTGTGGATATGGGGGGACGGAACATGAAAACAAAACGACTCTCGGGAGCAACGGCGGAGATCTCGCTCGACGCGGCGGCACACAATTACCTGACACTACGGGCAAAAACGACGGCAAAATTCTGCTGTGTCGTCAAGGCAAACGCCTACGGGCACGGTGCCGCCCCCCTCGCAACGCTCTACGAGAAACTCGGTGCAGACTACCTCGCCGTGGCAACGGCGGCGGAGGCACTCGCACTCCGCCGCGCGGGCACCCGCACGCCGATTCTGATACTCGGATACGTGCCGCCGGAGTTCGCCCCGCGGGCGGTCTCGGAGCACCTGACGATCACCGTCTACGACCGCACACAGGCAACGGCACTCGCGGCAAGTGCCCGGGGGGATACCCTCGACGTACACCTCAAAATCGACACCGGGATGGGGCGACTCGGCTTTTTACCCGGGGATGCCGCCGACGCGGCGACGTGGATCCGCACGCTCCCCTCCCTCCACGTCACCGGTATCTATACGCATCTTGCGCGCGCAGACGAAGGGGCGGGAGGGTGCGAGGCGACGCAGCGACAATTGCAGGTCTTTTCGGAAATCGCATCGTCCGTGGAGAAGATACTCGACAGGCGTCTGCTGCGGCACGCGGAAAACACGGCAGGACTGCTCCTCTACCCGGGCGGTGCCCTCGACATGGTACGCGCCGGCATCGGACTCTACGGATATGCACCGGCGGGCATGACGGAGCCCGTACCCCTCTCCCCCGTGATGACGCTCGCGGCTCCGCTCGTCTCCGTCAAAGACGTCCCCTCGGGGACACCCATCGGCTACGGCGGCACCTACGTCACGGACCGCAGAACGACCGTCGGCATCCTCCCCCTCGGCTACGCGGACGGTGTCCCACGGCTCGCAGGGGCGCGCGGGTGCCGCGTTTCACTCGGTGAGAAGACCGCCCCCGTCATCGGTCGGGTCTGCATGGACCAGACCCTCCTGGATCTCACGGCGTGCGGCGGTACGCTCGGAGACACCGTCACCGTCTACGGCGATACACCGGGTGCCCGCCTCACCGACTGGGCGGATAGGCTCGGAGCCATCCCCTACGAACTCCTGACCGCCATCGGCACCCGGGTCAGGCGCATTTACAAATAATTTTCTTAATTCCTATTGCAATCATAGGAAATACATGATACACTTACCGTGAAAGCATCGGAAGCGTATAGGACATACGCCGACCGCGATACTAAAATAAAACGGAAAAGGAAATCATCGCATGAAAACCGACTTTCGTGTCCGTGGCATGAGTTGTGCCGCCTGCTCCGCCCACGTGGAGAACGCCGTCGCCCGTGTCCCGGGTGTGACGCACGTCTCCGTGAGCCTGCTCACCGGCACCATGGTGGTCGAGCACGACTGCGGGACGGAGGACATCACGGCGGCGGTCAAACACGCCGGCTATTCTGCCGAGGCCATCGAGAAGACGGCGACGGGCGTCGCGCTGCCGCCGCCCGAAAAGACCTCCTGGCGGCGGCTATGGCTGTCCCTCGTCTTCGGTCTGCCGCTCCTTTGGCTCGGCATGATGCCGATGCTCTGGTCGGGCGCGCCGATCCCGCCCGCGCTCCGTGAAAACCCGATCCTGAACGTGAGCGTCCAACTTGTCCTCGCCCTCATCGTGGTGGGGATCAACTATCACTATTTTGTGGGGGGCTTCGCTTCCCTCCGGCACCGCGCGCCGAACATGGACACGCTGATCGCCCTCGGCTCCGCCGCCGCCGTTTTACAGACGGCGGGCGTGCTCATCTCGCTCATCGCGGGCGGACACGCCTCCCATCACGGGACGGCGACGCCGCACGTATACGCCGAAACCGCGGCCATGATCCTCATTCTCGTCACGCTCGGCAAGACGCTCGAAGGGCGGCAAAAAGACAAGACCGCCGCCGCCATCCGTGCGCTCGCCTCCCTCGCGCCCGAAACGGCAAACGTCCTGCGGGGCGGCAAAGAAGTCACACTGCCGCTCGGTGAGGTTGTCGTCGGTGATACCGTCGTATTGCGCGCCGGGGAGCGCACCCCTGTGGACGGTACCGTCCTCTCGGGTGCCGGGGCAGCGGATGAATCCACCCTGACGGGTGAGAGTCTGCCGGTGGACAAAAAGCCGGGCGACACCGTCCTCTCGGGCTGCATCCTGACCTCCGGATCCCTGACGTTCCGCGCCGACCGCGTCGGTGAAGACACATCGCTCGCCCAGACCATCCGTATGGTATCGGGCGCGGTCGCCTCCAAAGCACCGCTCGCGCGCATTGCGGACAAGGTCAGTGCCGTCTTCGTCCCCGCCGTACTCGCCGTTGCCCTCGTCACGCTGGGCATCTGGGGGATCGTCGCCGGGGTGAGCGACAAGTACACCTTTACGGACGCGCTCTCGCACGCCATCGCCGTCCTCGTCATCTCCTGTCCGTGTGCCCTGGGGCTTGCGACCCCGACCGCCATCATGACGGCAACCGGGCGTGCCGCCGAAATGGGGATCCTCATCAAGAGTGCCGCCGCCTTGGAAACGCTGGGCAGAATCGACACGGTCGCCCTCGACAAAACCGGGACGGTCACGGAGGGCAAAATGCGGCTCACCGCCGCGATCCCCGCACCCGGCGCGGACGAAACGACATTCCGCACGCTCGCGCGGGCATTGGAAACGCCCTCCGGACACCCCATCGCGAAAGCCATCTGTGCAGGGCTCGGTGCGGGAGACACGCCCGATGCCGTCGGTTTCTCCTCCATGGAGGGGCGCGGGGTCTACGCCAAGGTCGACGGCGTCAAATGCTTCGCCGGCAACCATGCTCTGCTCGATGACCTGGAAATCGTTTCCCCCTTCCCAAACGAGGTGGTACAGCCGCTCCTGGAAAGCGGTTGCACCATCACCTATGTATGCCGCGGAGCCGAGTGTATCGGGCTCCTCGCCGTCGCGGACGGCATCCGGGAGGACAGCCGCGCCGCCATCGCGGAACTGCATCAACTGCACGTAAAGACCCTCATGCTGACGGGCGACCACGCGATCGTCGCCAAGCATATCGCGACGGATGCCGGAATCGACACCTACGCGGCGGGGCTGCTCCCCGCCGACAAATCGGAGCGCATCGCCGCCGAAAAAGCCGCGGGTGCCAAGGTCGCCATGGTGGGCGACGGCGTCAACGACGCACTCGCGCTCGTCACCGCCGACGTCGGGATGGCGGTCGGTGCCGGGACGGACGTCGCCATCGAGAGCGCGGACGTGGTACTGCGCCGCGACACACTGCAATCCGTCCCGACCGCCATCCGGCTCGGCCGGGCAACGGTACGTAACATCCACGAAAACCTGTTCTGGGCACTCATCTACAATACCGTCTGCATCCCCCTCGCCGCCGGCGTACTTGCACCGATCGGTTTCAGTCTGCCGCCGATGGTCGGGGCACTCGCCATGAGCATCTCGTCCGTGTGCGTCGTGACCAACGCCCTGCGTCTGCGCCGTTTCAAGGCGTAACGCCGATGCCGACGGACTGCCGCACGGCGGGATGCCGGGCGGCTCCCGAAACAGAAATCCCGCAGCGGTCCTCCGACCTCTGCGGGATCTTTTTATATCATGCTCCGAACGTTGCGACTCCGCCCCGTCGAGCGGTCGTCACGCCTTCGTTTCCGCCTCGTTTTTCAGGTATTCCGAAAGCAGGACGGAATACCCGCCCGAGCCGCGCTTGACACAGCGGTTGACCCGGCTGAGGGTCGCGGACGAAATCTTCACCGACTCACCGACCTGCTGGTAGGTCGCGCCTGAAAGCAAAAGCCGTGCAGACTCTACCCGCTGCGCCATATACTCCACCTCGGTATCCGTACACACATCCGTCAGGAACCGCTCCACCTTTTCCGGTGTATCCAGCGTCGCCATCACACCGAAAAGCAATGACAGCTGTTCCCTCCCGGTCGTCGTCTCTCCCATCCTATCTGCCTCCCGCAAACGATCCGATTTGTCACCAGTATAGCACAATACTTTACTTCTGTAAAGCGGCAAAGCCAAAAAGTTTTTCGACCGGAGACTTGACAACGGAGAGGATATCGGGTATAATGAGCCAAAAACAGCAAGGCGATGAAGGAGAGGGTCTTCCCCGAGGGTGCCAAGAGAGCCGACGCACGGTGCGAGTCGGTCACCCGGAGAGAATGTGCCTATGGCTCCCGAGCCGGAGGTTCGAGGGCGGTTTGCCGCGTGTAGGGTCTCCCGTGTGGCGCGCGAGAGTTTCGCCGGGGTGTGTCAGCACCTGTGAGGGCACGGTTCCGACCGTGAATTTGAGTGGTACCGCGGAGTCATCCGTCTCAAAGGGGACGGGTGATTTTTGTTTTTTCACGGTCCGGGGCACAGAAACCGTCCCGTCCCGATCGATACGTTCGATACATATTGAGTTGATACGATTGATTATACCTGCCGAAAGGAGTTTATCATGAAAAACAAGGGCATTGCCACCGTCTGTGTGCAGGGGGGGTATACCCCGAAAAACGGGGAGCCGAGACAGATCCCCATCGTCCAGAGCACGACTTTCCGCTATGAGACGAGCGAAGCAATGGGGGATCTCTTTGACCTGAAAGCGAGCGGCTACTTCTATTCCCGCCTCCAAAACCCGACCTGCGATGCGGTCGCCGCAAAGATCGCCGCGCTCGAAGGAGGAACCGCCGCCATGCTGACCTCCTCCGGGCAAGCCGCCAACTTCTTTGCCGTCTTCAACATCGCCGGCGCAGGCGATCACGTCATCGCCTCGGCGCATATCTACGGCGGGACCTTCAACCTCTTCGCCGTCACCATGAAGCGCATGGGAGTCGACTTTACCTTTGTCTCCCCGGACGCGACGGACGAGGAACTGAACGCCGCGTTCCGCCCGAACACCAAGGCGGTCTTCGGCGAGACGGTCTCCAACCCGTCGCTCACCGTCCTCGACATCGAGCGTTTTGCCCGCGCGGCGCACGCACACGGTGTCCCGCTCATCGTGGACAACACCTTCGCGACGCCCATCGGCTGCCGCCCGTTTGACTTCGGTGCAGATATCGTAACCCACTCGACCACCAAGTATATGGACGGGCACGGTGCCGCCGTCGGCGGTGCCATCGTGGACTCCGGGAAATTCGACTGGATGGCAAACGCCGGGAAATTCCCGGGGCTGTGCACGCCGGACGAAAGCTATCACGGCATTACCTATGCCCTGGAATTCGGGCAGGCGGGCGCGTACATCACCAAGGCCACGGCACAACTCATGCGTGACTTCGGCTGCACGCAGTCACCGCAGAGTGCCTTTCTCCTCGGCCTCGGGCTGGAAAGCCTGCATTTGCGCATGAAACAGCACTGTGCAAACGCCCTCGCCGTCGCCACCTTCCTTAAAAGTCATCCGAACGTCACATGGGTACGCTACCCCGACCTGCCCGGTGACCCCTACCACGAGCTGCAACAGAAGTACCTGCCGAACGGCTCCTCAGGTGTCGTGAGTTTCGGCGTACGCGGCGGTCGCCGCGCGGCGGAGGCCTTCATGAAGCACCTGAAAATCGCCGCCATCGAAACGCACGTGGCAGACGCCCGCACCTGCTGTCTCCATCCCGCGAGCGCGACCCATCGCCAACTGACGGACGAACAGCTCGTCGCCGCCGGTGTCAGCCCCGACCTGGTACGCTACTCCTGCGGGATCGAGGATGCAAATGACCTCATCGCCGACCTGAAAGCCGCGCTCGACGCCGTGGGGGCATGATCCATGCCGATCAAGATACCGAACGGACTGCCGGCGGTGCGGACCCTGGAAAAGGAAAACATCTTCGTCATGACCGAAACGCGCGCCATGACGCAGGACATCCGCCCCTTGAAAATCCTTATCCTCAACCTGATGCCCACCAAGATCGACACGGAAACGCAACTCTGTCGCCTGCTCGGCAACACACCGTTGCAAGTGGAGCCGGAACTCCTGCACACCGGCTCGCATATCTCCAAAAATACGCCGCCGGAGCATCTCCTCACCTTCTACCGCACCTTTGACGAGGTACGCGAAAAGAACTACGACGGGCTTATCATCACCGGTGCGCCGGTGGAGCGACTCGCCTTCGACGAGGTGGAATACTGGGAGGAACTGAAAACCGTCATGGAATGGTCGAAGACCCACGTTTACAGCACACTCCACATCTGCTGGGGCGCGCAGGCGGGGCTCTTCTACCACTACGGCATCGACAAGGTGATGCTCCCGGAAAAACTTTCCGGCGTGTATCCGCACACGGTGGAGTACAAACGCTCCATCCTCTTCCGCGGTTTTGACGACGTTTTTTACGTGCCGCACTCCCGCTACACGGGCATTGACCGCGCGGCGGTCGAGTCAGTGCCCGAGCTGCGTATCCTCGCCTCCTCCCCCGAGGCAGGTGTCTTCGCCGTCACCGCAAACCACGGCCGGCAGATCTTCCTCACCGGGCACGCCGAATACGACCCCGATACCCTGAAAAAAGAGTATCTGCGCGACCGCGCCGTCGACCCCGCGGCACCGATACCGGAACATTACTTCCCGGGGGACGACCCCGAACGCGACCCCGTCGTCTCCTGGCGGTCGGCTGCCAATCTCCTCTTTACCAACTGGCTGAACTACTTTGTCTACCAGTCCACCCCTTACGATATTTCGAGCATCGGATAAACCGAAAAGCGACCGGGAAACGTCCTCGGTCGCTTTTTTGTGCGGTGCCCCGGCAAAGTCGTGCGGAGCGGAGGCAGAAGAGCGGCGGAAATGCGCGCGCGACGCAGGTGTTCCCCCGCGGCGCACGGGTCGGGGGCGCACCGTTACATCGCTTTTTCCGCGCGGCGCACGCGGGCGCAGAAACGCGTCTTGTGCGGGTAGCCGCTGATGCCGAATGGGCCGCGCGGGGCGATGATATCCCCGTTTTCCCCGTCACCGGCGGCGGCGCGGATCGCCGTGAGTGCCGCCTTCTCGGGAGAATGGGTAAACAGGTAGAGAAAAGCGTGCCCGAGGCGGGAGAACAGCGGTTTGTGCGCCGTTTTGTCGCTCGACAACAAATCCGTCGCGGTAATGCCCGGGTGGACGGCGATGAAGAGCGGCATGGACGCCGTGCGCGTCCGTGCACGGTGCAGAACGTAGGCGGAGAGCAACGTCTTGCTCTTGGCATACGCGGCGTAACCCTCATTTTTCGGCTCCCGCGAGACGTGACCGTTCCGATCGACAAGGCTGGTGACGAAAATCATGCGCCCGCCGGGAGCGAGCAGTGGCTCCACCGCCTCCGAAAGGCGAACGGTACCGGTATAATTGACCCCGACAGTCATGGGCAAGCCGTCCTGCGTCTTCTCCGCGCGCGGGTAATAGACCGCGGCGCAGTGCAGGAACACGTCAATCGGGCGGTTTTCCGCCGTGAGGCGGGCGGCAAGGGCATCGATCGACGCAAACGAGGCGAGGTCGACGAGCGCGTAATCCACGTCGGAGAGCGGGTAGCGGACGCGCAGGCGATCACACGCGGCGGCGGCACGCGCCTCGTTACGGCACGCGAGCGTCACGGTGGCACCGAGGGAGAGAAATTCTCCCGCGGCGGCAAAGCCGATCCCGCTGTTTCCTCCCGTGATGACAACGCGTCGCCCCGTCATCGGGCGCGCATACCGATCCAGCCATTTCTGATACCGCTCCGCCATTGTGTCTTCTCCGGTCCCCGGGGTCTCCCCCGTTTTTTCACCAGTGTAGCACAAAACGGCGGTTTCGTCAAACACCTTTTCAGAGCACGAGTTCTGCGCGGTACGCCGTGAGAAAATAATCGAATTGAAGGAGCCACGCGTACATTTGCGGGCGGGACATCAGTTGACCGAGCCAGGTCACGTCGCCCCCCGACATGAGTTCTTCCACGGCACCGCGCCGCAGAAACGGTGCGAGGGGGCTGCCACGGCGGGACAGCCGCGCAATGAGCATCTCGCGGACCATTTTCTCATAGGCGGGGTTATGGGTCTTGGGATACGGGCTCTTTTTCCGATGGAGAATCTCGGGCGGAAGGTAAGACGCCATCGCCTCCCGGAGCAACGACTTCTCCACCCCGTTTTCAAACTTGTATTTCCACGGCACGCGATAGACGTATTCGAGGATGCGGTGGTCCGAAAACGGCACGCGCACTTCCAGCCCGGACGCCATGCTCATTCGGTCTTTACGCTCCAAAAGATTGGTCATGAAGTAATCGACCGAGAGCCGTGTCGCCACCCGGGCGGTGCGCTCACTGACGGGCTCACCCTCCTCCGTCGGCACCGATGCCACCGCGCGATGATACACTTCGGAGAGGTAGGCGTACCCCTCCTCGGCACGGGTCATATCGGCGTTGAACAGTCCGATGCGTGCGCGCGGGTCATGCACCCACGGGAAAAAGTCACGCGCTAGCATCTCGGGGCGATAAAACCAGGGATACCCGCCGAAGATCTCGTCGGCGCACTCCCCCGAGAGCGCGACGGTATGTTTCTCCTTGACGCGGGCGCAGAAATAGCGCAGCGAAGAATCGATGTCCGCCTGCCCCGGAAAATCCCGCGACAGGACCGCCGGGAGCAGTTCCCGCGCGACCGACGCACTGTCGGCGACGAGCACGGTGTGATCCGACCCGATATAGTCCGCCATGAGGCGGGCGTAATCGTCGTCCGCATTCGGCTGGAACAGTGTCGGCGCATAGTCGTTTCCCTCATACTCGAAGGAATAGGTAGCGAGCCGTTTCCCCTCCCGACGATACCGTTCCGCCGCGACGGCACTGACCACGGAGGAATCCAAGCCGCCCGAGAGAAAACAGCAGAGCGGGACATCCGAGACGAGCTGTCGCCCGATGGCATCGGTCATGAGTGCGCGCACGTGCTCGACGGTCTCCTCGCGCCCCTCGGTATGTGTGCCCGGCGTATAGTCCCAGTAACGGCGGCGGTGCACGCCTGCGGCATCGACCCGCAGGCACTCACCCGGGAGCAACTCGCGGATGTCGCGGAAAATGCCGCTCCCCGGCAGGGTCACGGGGGCCAGATACAGCAATTGCCAGAGCCCCACCGCATCGATCACCGGATGCACGCTCGGGTGGCGGAGCAGTGCTTTCACCTCCGACGCGAACAGGAACTGCCCCTGTGCCTCGGTGAAAAAGAACGGTTTGACCCCGAGGCGGTCACGCGCGCAGAACAGGCTCCCTTCAAAATCGTCATACACGGCAAACGCAAAGATGCCGTTGAGGTGGGAGAGGCACTCCTCACCG
This sequence comes from uncultured Eubacteriales bacterium, assembly GCA_934432675.1. Lineage (GTDB taxonomy): Bacteria > Bacillota > Clostridia > Oscillospirales > CAG-272 > UBA1740. Next base: position 61,991 of record CAKRYT010000005.1, read on the forward strand.
AACACGGCGTAGGCGTACACCAACGCCTCGGTGTCCGAGTGTGTCCTCGGGGAGACACCGCGCTCGGCGAGTTCCCGCGTGAGTTCCGCCGTGTTATAGAGTTCACCGTTGTAAACGATGGTGTATCGCTTTCCGCCGAGGACGACCGTCATCGGCTGTGCCCCGCCGATGATGTCCACGACGGCAAGCCGATTGTGGTGCATGGCGACGTTCGACGATGAAAAACCGCCGGCGGCGTCGGGCCCCCGGTGCGCCATGGCACCGCTCATTGCCTCCACCGCCGACAGTGCCCCGAGCCCCAGCCCCCGCGCGGCGTAAATCCCGCAGATTGAACACATAATAAGTCCCCTCCCGTATCTTAACCGTCATTCACTTTTTCATTGTATGCGCCGCGGCGAATTTCAGTCACGGGGACGGGCATCCCACTGTATCCCGGCAAAAGAAAAGCGACGGCGCGTGCCGTCGCTTTTGTTCTATGTTACGAAATCAAATCAGGTTGTTACATATCAGGCCAGATGAATGACGGGGACGCCGCGCGCCTCTGCCATGCGGACGGTCTGCGCGGAGCCGCTGTACGAAGAGGTGACGTAGGCGACGCAGACGGAGGCAATGGCAATCATCTGCCGATTGCGCTCCCGCATACAGCCGTCAAAATACCGCTCCGAGAGCACCCGCACCTCGTCCGCATCGCGGAGTTGACGCTCATAGACCTCGCGGTCCGCCGCGCTCCATCGCGCCGCCTGATCCCTGCACGGGATCATAAGTAACAGGCGGAGATCCGGGTGCTTCTGTCTGAGGGCGAGGACGGTGTCCGCCGCCATGCGGTCAAACCCCAGCGCGCCACCGGCACAAAAGGTGCGGCAACCCTCGCCGTACAGATCCTCCACCGTCCCGACGAGACGCCGGTGCAGTCTTCCCCGCTCCCCCTCGGGGATCATCCGATGCCCCGTGAAAACGCATATTTTATCCAAATATCAATCCTCGTCTTCCTCGGGCGGGGCGACCGTCACGCGGAGGCTGCCCACCAGATGGTCGTGCATTTCCAGCACCGTCACCGTCAGGCGACCCCAGGTGAAGGTGTCCCCGACGTGCGGATCTTCCTCCAACATTTCGACCGCCCAACCGCCCATGGTCGTATATTCCGATTCAAAGTCGCGGTCGTCAATCTCCGCCTCCTCAAAGAAGTCGGCAATCGGCGTCATCCCGTCCACTACATAGACGGATTCCGCAAGGGGACGGATATCCTCCGGCGGGGTCTTATCGTTTTCGTCCCAGATGTCACCGACGATCTGTTCCAGAATGTCCTCCATCGTGACAATCCCCATCGTGCCGCCGTATTCATCCATCACCACCGTCATGTGCGCCTGTTTTTCCTGCATCATCGTGAGGACGCTCGGCAGTTTTGTCGTCTTGTGCACATACAGTGCCGGCTTGACGAGTGCGCGCAGATCCGGCTCCCGTGCAGGGTCGTTCGCCGCCGCCATGAGATAATGATTGACAGTCAGGATCCCGACGATGTGGTCGAGGGATTCCTCGTAGACAGGCAGTCGGGAGAAGCACGAATCGAGGCAGGTCGCACGCACGGTGTCGGGTGTGTCATCGAGATCAATACCCTCAACCCGGATGCGCGGTACGAGGATGTCCTCTACCGTCATCTCCTGGTAATCCATCGCAGAATGGAGCAACTCACCCTGGTCTTCGTCCACCGTGCCCTCCTCCTCCGCCGTATCGATCATCACGGAGAGTTCCTGCTCGGTCACGGCGTTATCCTCCCCGCGAGAGAGACGTGTGAGCACCGCATTCACGAAGCGGGTGACCAAGAAAGAGAGCGGGAAAAAGAGCCACGACACAACGCGCAACGGATATGCCATGACACAGGCGTAGCCGATGGCGTGCTGCTTGGCAACGATTTTCGGCACGATCTCGCCGAAAATCAGAATCACGACGGTGACGACGATGCCGGTGACCGTGGTCGCCGTGCCCTCGCCGACCGAACTCTTCGCCGCAAAGGAGACGGCAAGCATGGTGGCGAAAGCGGACATCATGTTATTGACGAGGTTGTTTCCGATGAGCAACGACGACATCGTCACGTCGTAGTGGTCGGAAATCTTCTTCGCGAGACGGGCGCGGCGGCTGCCGTGCTCCGCAAGGGATTCCAAACGCAGTTTATTGAGTGACGTGTACGCCATCTCCACCGAGGAAAAGAACGCAGAAAACGCCAGCGCAACAAACAGAAGAATCAGTGTGGCCGCGGTACTCACTGGGCGTCACCTCCCTCGTCTTCCGCCGCAGGGGCGGGCGATGTGACGCTGTCCAGCAGTTCATTTGCCAGTTTCACCTCAACGTAGGCGAGTTTCCCCTCCTCCGAGACGTCCGTCACGGTGACGGTCAGGTCCCGCCAGACGAAAGTATCGTCCACCTCGGGGGCGTGTCCCAGGTTTTCCAGCACCCAGGCATTGACCGTCTTGACACGGCTCATATTGACCTTTCCGTAATACGACATGTCACGGAACATCTCCCCCATGGTGCAATCGGCACTGACACGGAAATAGTTACCGCCCAGTTTCATAAACCGGTCGTTGACGACGTCGTCCTCGTCATAAATCTCGCCGACCAGCTCTTCCAGAAAGTCCTCGACGGTCACGAGCCCCTGCGTATGCCCCGTTTCGGGATCGCGCACGATCGCCATCGTGACCTTCTCGCGGCTCATCTCTTCCAGCAGTTCGTGAATCGGCTTGTCAAGGGTGGTATAAAACGGCGCGGAGCACAACTGTTTCAGCGTGAGGCGTTCTCCCCTCAAATGCGCCTTCAAATAACTTTTGACCTGCAAAACGCCGATAATATGGTCAAGATCGTTTTCATAGACCGGAAACCGGGAATGTTTGTTCTCCCCGGCAATTTCCATAATGGTATCGTAGGTGGCACCGAGTTTGATCCCGACCACGTCCTCGCGGAGCGTGATGACGTCGGCAACCGTCGTCTCGGAAAATTCCAGTGCGGACTGCAAAAGGTCCTCCTGGTCCTCGTCCAGCGTCCCTGCCTCCTCCGCGTCCTCAAATATGGCGGACAATTCTTCCTCCGTCACGGTCGGCTCCGCCTTCGCCCCGGTGATGCGCCGGGTGAGTTCCCCGATCCCGCCGAACAGCAGGACCAGCGGACGCAAGAGGATTTGGAGCACACGCAGGATCGGTGCCGAAATACAGGCAAACCGATCCGCATACACGAGGGCAAAACTCTTCGGCATCATCTCACCGAAGAGAAAGACGATCGCCGTCGTCACCACGGTGACAACGAGCGTCACCGTCCCGTCCGCGACGCGCCCCTCACGGATCGCCCGATCAAACAGCTGGAAAGAAAACACGGTGGCAATCGATGCACCGGCAACGTTGACAATGTTGTTACCGATGAGAATCGTCGTCAGCGTCTCGTCAAACTTTTCCGTAAGGCGCAGGGCTGTCTTCGCCCCCCGCCGTCCTTCCTCGGCATATGCGCGGAGTCGAATCTTGTTCGACGCCGCCATCGCATTTTCCGACGCGGAAAAGAACGCGCTGCAAGCCAGCATAATGACATACGCAAACAGTAACCACCAACTGGGGTCCATGAAAAAAACCACACTCCTTTATTCGTGAAGTTATATCAAAATACTATTGATGGGTATTATATCACCGATTTCAAATGATGTCAAGGGCGCGGTCATCCCGCCTGTGCACGAGGCGGCGCACGGCACCCGTGAGTGCAAGGAGCCCGGCATAGACCGCCAGCATGAAAACCACCTCCGCGAAAAGCCACGGGAGCGGTATCGTCGCGGGGTTGATTGAGAGCAGTGCGCGTACCCCTGCCGCGGAAAGGAACGCGGCAGTGGCGGGATAGACCAGGGACCGCAGCGGCGAATACCGGAGCCGCGCGACCCGACAAAGCCGCGCGATACTGCACGCGAAATTCGCCGCCTCCGCAAGGATAATAACGTAAACGTAACCCACCGCTCCGAGGGGCGGCAGCAACAGCAAAACAAGAACGATGCTGAAAAGAGAATCGCCGATATTGACCCACATGGTGTAGACCTGCTCCCCGAGCCCTTTCAGGGCACAATCCGTCACGTGATCGAGGAACATGAGCGGGATGACGGGTGCCAGCATCCGGATGAGATCCCCCGCCTCTTCACTGTGGTAAACCGCGATACCGAAATCCCGCGCGAGGACGAAAAGCACACCGGCGCAACCGACGGCGAACACCGTCGTCAGATGCAGGGCCCGCGACGCGATGCGGTCGATACGCAGCTGTTCCCCGCGGGCGCGGTGCTCCGCGAATACGGGGACGAGCAACCCCGCAAAGGAGGCGAGAATCGCCATCGGATAGAGCACGACGGGAAGAGCCATGCCGTCCAGCACCCCGAAAGAGGCCAGTGCCTCCTCCATCGATCTGCCGCCACGCACGAGGGCGCGCGGAATGAGCAGATGCTCGACCGTCACCAGGCCCGAGCGGATGTAGGCGGAGAACGCGATGGGCAGCGCAATGTGCAGAAGGCGCGGGAGAATCCCGCTCGTCTCTCCGCCGACCCCGCGAACGTGACGGCGGCGATCGACCAGATATTGCAGGGCGAGGGCGATACAACTCAGGACCTGCGCAATCGCCGCCCCGCCGACGACGGCGGCGCAGGTGTAGGTCAACCCGTGCGGAAGTGCCAGGGTGAGCAGGTAAACCGTGATGAGAATACGGAGCCCCTGCTCTGCCATCTGCGTCAAGGAGTTGCCCAGAACTCTACGCACCGCGGTGAAATACCCGCTCATCACCGCACACAGGGCGATGGGGACGAGCGTCAATGCCTGAATCCGGATGGAGAGCACCGTGCGGGCATCGTGCAGGACGCCGGTGGCAAAGAGGGGCGCACCGACAAAGAGCACCACTCCTCCGACCCCGCCGAACAGGAGCGCGTACAGGATGGCGTGCCGCAGTGCCGCCCGGGTGCTTGACGGCTCCCCGCGGCCGAGTGTCTCGGATACCAGCCGCGTGACTGCCAGTTGCACCCCCGAGGTCGCGAAAGTGACGGCGAAGCCGTAGAGACTCCCGACCAGGGCAAAGAGCCCCATCCCCTCCGCCCCGATGGTCCGCACGAGATACGCATTGTAACTGACGGCGACGGTACGCATGATGAGCGCGGACGCCGAAAGAAAACAAGCGTTTTTGACAAATTCCCTCATCCGTCCCGACATGGTGCCCCTCCCCCGAAAAACGACCGTCCGCCACCCGGCATGGTGTCCCCACAGTATATGGACGGCGGGCGGGAAAAATTCCGTGCGGCTCCCCTCTTTTGACTTCTTTCGCATCCCGGGAATGCTACCATGGTGGCGGAGGTACGAACGATGGAATGCTCAGTCAAAACTAAATCGGCGGAGGAAGAAATCGACCCCGCCATGATTCTACCCAATCCGTCACAGCCGCGGCGCGACTTTCCCGAGGACGAGCTGTACCAACTCGCGGACAGCATCCGTCGGTACGGCATCCTGCAACCGCTGACCGTGCGTCGTCGCCACGGCGAATCCGGTATGTGCTACGAGCTCATCGCGGGGGAGCGGCGTCTGCGCGCCGCAGTCATAGCGGGGCTCGCCCGCGTCCCCTGCCGCGTCCTCTCCATCTCCGAGGAGCAGAGTGCGGAACTCGCCATCATCGAGAATATTCAGCGACGCGACCTGACCCCCTTCGAGGAAGCTGCCGCCATCTCCCTTCTGCGCCGGCAATACGGCGTGACGCAGGAGGAACTCGGGGAGCGTCTCTCCGTCTCGCAGTCCTACATCGCCAACAAACTGCGGCTCCTGCGTCTCTCGGAGGATGAACAGCAGGATCTCCTCGCCGCCGGGCTCACGGAACGCCACGCCCGTGCGCTCCTGCGTCTGGAAGACAAAAAGAAACGGCGTACCGCCCTCAATCACGTCATCGCCAAAAGCCTGAATGTGGCACAGACGGAACGCTATATCGAGGAACTGCTCGCGCGCGAAGGCGGCGGCAAGCGGCAGAGCATCAAGGGCTCCATCGCCGACCTGCGCCTGTTCTACAACTCCCTCAACCGTGCACTGCACATCATGCGCGGTGCCGGGATGCAGACCAACTGCGAGAAAAAAGAAACCGAGGACGGGGTGGAACTCACGATCTTCATTCGGAAAAAGCAATCCCATACATAAAACGGTCACGCAAGCAGAGTCGTCTTGCAAATACTGCGATCCCACAAACGGTCGTGCAAAAATCGTTCCGATGACGACAAATCACAGTCAAACCCGTTTGGCACGCGACCGCGAATGCGTTTCTTTTGAGGGCAGACCCCGGGGCGGGTCTGCCATTTTTGCGTACCTTTTCCGGGGCCTATCCGAGGCGCGCGCCGGAGCGGGACGGACGTTCTCTTGACACCGGTTCGCGCGCGTTGTAGAATAAGCGTGAACTCTAATACATTAAAGGAGGACAGCCATGCGCTACGATGCCTGCATCATCTCTCGTGACCCCGCATTTGCACAATTCCTGCGGCTGACGCTGAAACGGCGGCTCTCCTCCGTGATCGTCTCGTCGGGGGCCGTCCCGCCCCCCGACGCGGCGCGCTACGTGGTCGACCTCGACACCTGTCCCCTGCCCGAAGGGCTCACGGGAGAGGTACTCTGCACCGCCAGGCACGGCACACGTCCGACGGGGGTGCCCTACCTGTGGGCGGACCGCCCGTTCCGGCCGACGCGTCTGCTTGCCCTGTTCGGGCTTGTGGATAACGTGGGGGGGCAGGACCTCTCGCTCGTGCCCGACCGACACGCGGTGCTCATCGGGCGGGAGGAGATCTCCCTCTCGGCGACCGAATACGCACTGCTCGCCGCTCTCGACGAGGCAAAAGGCGATTACGTGACGCGCGAGGAACTTTTGCGCGCTGTCTGGGGAGACGGCGAAGAAGACGGCGGCATCGCCTCGGTGTACATCCACTATCTGCGCCGCAAGATCGAAAAGGACGGCGTCAAACGCATATTCTCCTCGCGCGGGCGGGGATACAGACTCGGGAGGAATACGGAATGCTGACACTCATCCTCGGCGATGCCGGGAGCGGAAAGACCACCGCGGTGGCGGACGCCGTCACGACGATGCTCGCGGGCGGGCGGCGCGTATTTCTCATCGTTCCCGAGCAGGAAACGGTATCCTGCGAGCGGATGATGGCGGAGCGACTGCCCGCCGCGGCACCTCTGACCTTTGAGGTCACCAATTTCACGCGGCTGTCGGATACGGTCTTCCGCAAGACGGGCGGACTCGCGGCGCGGGCGGCGAGTGCCGCCGCCGAACAGGTCCTCATGTGGCGTACGCTCGTCGGACTCTCTCCCCTGCTCAAAACCATGACGGAACGCCCGAACATCGGTACGGTCGAACGGATGCGCGACGTGATGGCGGAACTCCGCGCCGCGCGGCTGGACACCGCGGCACTCCGCACGGCGGCGCAAAACGTGGGGGACACGGCACTCGCCGACAAACTCGCCGACTACGCACTCATCGCGGAGACCTACCGTGCCCTGCACGGCGAAGCGTACACGGGCACCGCCGACAGGCTCGATCTGCTCGCGGAAATGCTCACGCGCTACCGGCCCCTGGACGGCTTTGCCCTTTACGTAGACGGGTTTTCCAGTTTCACGGAGCAGCAATATGCCGTCCTCTCGGCACTCATCGAACAAACGGACGTGACCGTCACCCTCTGCCTGCCGGAGAGCGCGCAGCACCAGATCTCGGCAGCAGACGCCCTGCATACGGTGGAGCGTCTCACGCGCATTGCAAGCGAACGGTCGGTGCCGCTGTGCAAAAAGGTGCTCGAAGGTCGGCGGCGTTGCCGCTCGACGGTCACGGACTTCGTTGCCACGCGCTTATTCCGCACGGATTATGAGTCTCTTGCACCGTGGGAGGGGGCTCCCGACGACGCTCTCCGGCTCGTCGAGGCGTTCGACCCGATGGAGGCGTCCGATTTCGTGGCATCGGATATTCTGCGCCGCGTCGGCGCGGGAGAGGCGCGTTTCTGTGACTTCACGGTCGTGTGCTCCTCGAACGCCTACCGCGACGTCATCGATGCCGCACTCCGCAAGTGCGGGATCCCCTACTTCTTCTCGGTACGGGACACGCTCCTGACCGCCGAGCCCGTGAAACTCATCCTCGCCGCCCTCTCCATCATCGCGGGCGACTGGCGTCGGGAGGACGTCATCGCCTACCTCAAATGTCCTCTCTCCGGCATCGCACCGGGTGACACGGACGCCATCGCCCTCTATACGGAAACCTGGGACATTGAAGGGGCGGGACTGCGCTCCGATGCCGACTGGGATATGTCCCCCGACGGTTACGGTGCCCCGCACACCGAGGGGCGTAAAGCCTATAATCGGGACTTTCTCGCGCGCGTCAACCGCACGAGGCGGCAGTACCTCCCCCCGCTCACGGCACTTTCGGAGGCACTCCTTCATGACAGCGGCACACCCGGGCGCATCCGCGCCATCACGGAATTTCTCCTGACGCTCCGCCTCCCGGAGGCACTCGACCGCCGCGCAGAGGAACTGCGCCGCGCGGGGGATACGGTAGCGGCGGAGGATGCCGCGCGCATCTGGGACGTCATCTGTGACACTTTTGATACGCTGACGACGCTTGCAGGAGACACGGCGATGAACCTCGCGGAATTCACGGATCTTCTGAAACTCCTCTTCCGTGCCGTCACGCTCGGGCAGATCCCGGCGAGCACGAACGAGGTCACCATTGCCGACCCCGCCACCGTACGCTCGGGGTGCGTCCGCCACGTCTACCTGCTCGGTGCCACCGAAGGCATCTTCCCGAAGAACGTCTCGGAGGGCCGCTCCTTCACGGAGACCGAGCGGGAGGCACTCCTCGCCGCGGGGGTAAACGCCACCGACGCAACCGACCTGCGTGCCGCGCGGGAGTTGTTCGCCTTTTACCGTGCGCTGATGCTCCCCTCCGACACCGCCACCGTCATCTGGACGCGCGCCGATACCGCCCTCCGCCCGACAGACCCCTCGGAGGCGGTGCACCGCCTCCGCACATTGCTCGGTCCGCATTATCCGATCCTCATCTCCTCCCTGTCCACTACCCCGGAGGCGTTGATGGCACCCGCACTCGCGCGGGAGCGGCTCGGGCAGATGGCGGGTACACCGTTGGGCGCGGCGGCATACGCCGCCCTCGGGTACGGCGAATGGGGTGTCACCCCCACCTACCGCAACGACACGCTCTCTCTGTCCGAGACCGCCGCCGCCCTGCAATACCCGGGAGACCTGCATCTCTCACAGACCCGCATCCAGAGTTACAAGCAATGCCCGTTATCCGATTTCTGTCACTACGTGGTCCTTCTGAACGAGCCGGAACGGGCGGCCTTCCGCTCCGACACCGCCGGCACCTTTGTGCACGCCGTGCTCGAACAGTTCCTGCGCCTGGCGGCAAAGTATGCGATGGATTACCGCCGCATCACGCCCGACGATCAGAAAAGGCTCCTCGACGAGGTGTTTCCCTCCGTCGTCGCCGAGACGCTCCCCGAGGGGGAAATCCGCAAGCCACGTGTCGCCCATCAACTCGCGCGGCTGCGGCGCATCACGGCAGCCATCGTTTCCCGCATCTGTGAAGACTTTGCACACACGAAATTCGAGCCCGTATTCGAGGAACTCCGCATCGACGACAGAAACCCGGAGACCCCCACCCCTTATACGATCCGCGCCGACGACGGGCGACATCTCAGGATGTACGGTGTCATCGACCGGGTGGATGCTTACCGCACGGAGGGCAACACCTACGTGCGCGTCGTAGACTACAAGACCGGAAACAAGATCTATAACGAAAAGGAATCTGTCGAGAAAAACGACTTTCAGTTGCTCCTGTACCTCTCCGCACTGCTCGCGACCGACAGCCCCGCCTTCCGGCGAGAGATGGGGGTTGCGGAAGGGGGCTCTCTTCTGCCGGGTGGTGCCATGTACCTCGCCTCGCTCGCGAAGGACGCCTCCACAACGGCACCGCCGAGCCAAACGGCGCGCGGTCGGGAAGCAAACGCCTCCCCCGTGACCGAGAGCGGCTACTATTTTGACCCGACGCACCTGGAAGCGGCATTTGACGCCCCCATCGGCGGCAAGAAGTCCGGTGGCTGCGCTTTCAAGGAGACAGAAGAACTCGCCGCCATGATCGAGACGGCGGAGACGGAACTGCGCCGCACCGCCGCCGCCATGACGGGCGGCGTAATCTGCGCCAAACCGAAACCAGGCGATTACGGTCACTGCCAATACTGTTCATTTCGCGCCGTCTGCCGTTCGGCAGAGTCGGAATCTACGTAATAACAACGAGGAGGAGCTATGTTTTCTTGGCTCCTCCCCGAAAAACAGCCACGGCGACTGCCGTGGCTGTTTTTGTAGCGGAATGGTGTCCTGCAATCGCTTTTACCGCATCGGCGGCAGAAGCCGCGCGCCCCGTCGGTCATGTCGGGGGCGGTTGCCGAGCGTCGGATGCAGGCGTGTCGTACATGCGGGGCATGCCCCGCGGCTGTCCGGGCCGTGATCAGGTGTAGATGCCCTTTGCCTCCTGCTCTGCGCGGCGGGTGAGCCAGCAACGGCGGCACATCGCCTGGTAACGCCCGTTCCCTCCGAGGCAGACCTGCTCCCCGTGATAGAGCACGTTTCCGTCGTCATCGAAGCGCGCGTTGACCGTCGCCTTCGCGCCGCAACGGCAGACCGACTTGATCTCCGCGATGGATTCGGCAATCTCGAAGAGCCGGCGCGAGCCCGGGAAAAGGTGCGTGAGAAAGTCCGTGGCGAGCCCAAAGCACAGGACAGGGACGTTGAAGTCAATAACAATCTGACCAAGCTGATCGACCTGCTCCGGTGAGAGAAACTGGCATTCATCGACGATAATGACGTCGGAGGTGCGATACGCCCCCGCGTACAGTGCGTAAAGATCACAGTCGAGCGGCACCGAGAGTGCCGGGGCAGAGAGCCCGATGCGGGAATGCACCACATTGATGCCGTCACGTGTGTCGGTCAGCGGTTTGATGAGCATGACTTTCATGCCACGCTCCTCGTAGTTGAACTTGGTGATCAGTGCCTGGGCTGTCTTGGAGCATCCCATCGCACCGTATTTGAAATACAGTTTCGCCATTTTCGGACTTCTTTCCTGTTGAAATATGATTGGTCGGTAAACCGGGCGGTGCCGTGCTTTACGGCTCCTCCCCGTTATACGGCGCGGAAGGTACGCCCAAGCGGACGGCAACCGGTCGTTCCGACACAATAGAGGAGTCATGGACCATATTGAAACGTAGCATCCCGTCGCACCGGGACAGGCGGCAAAGGAGCTGCGCAAAAAGGTGACAACGGGCAGTGCCGAAACGGGCGATGCAATGCACGCTGACGGGCATGCCCTCTCCCTTACTCGATGCGGTCAAAGATGAGCGGGCGAGGCTCCGGCGGGTTTGCCCCGATCCGCAGTGCCCGCATAAAGCGACGCTGCGCCTCGTCCAGGGTCGCCTCCGTTGACGTATAGAGTGTGGCAATTCTCTCACCCTTCGTGACGGGTTCCCCGGTCTTTTTATCCAGCACGAAACCCGCCGTCATATCAATGACGCCGTCAATGGTGCTCCGCCCTGCCCCCAGCACAAGGCTGACTTCGCCGAGTTCCTCCGTGTCCATATGCGTGATATAGCCGTCTTCGGAGGCATAGATTTCCCTTTCGTAGGATGCACGCGGAAAACGGGAGGTATCCGCAATATAGGACGTGTCACCGCCCTGCACGCGCACCATATCCATGAGTTTTTTAAGGGCGCGCCCGCTGGATATCGCCTCCATGACCATCTCGTGGCAGGTGTCACGATCACCCATGCCGGCAAGGCAAAGCATCTCGGTCGAGAGCGCGACGGTCAGTGCCGTAAAGTCCTTTGGCCCCTCGCCACGCAGGGTACGGACCGCCTCAATGACCTCCAAAGAGTTCCCCACCGCGCGCCCGAGCGGCGCGTCCATATCTGTGATGAGGGCGCAGATTTTCTTGCCTGCGCGCTTGCCAATATCGACCATGAGGCGCGCAAGGGTGCGGCTGTCCTCCAAAGTTTTCATGAAACTGCCGCTGCCCGTCTTGACATCCAGTACGATGCAGTCATCGTTTGCCGCCAGTTTCTTCCCCATGATGCTCGCCGCGATGAGCGGCATACTGTCTACCGTCGCCGTCACGTCCCGCAACGCATACAGTTTCTTGTCGGCGGGTGCGAGGGTGGCGGTCTGCCCGATGATGGCAATCCCGGTCTCGGCAACAGCCCGCTCAAACTCCTCCGTCGAGAGATCGGTGCGGAGTCCGGCGATGGCTTCCAGTTTATCCACCGTGCCGCCCGTATGCCCGAGGCCTCTGCCGCTCATCTTGGCGACCCGGAGACCGAGGGAGGCGACGATCGGGGCGACGGCGATACTGGTCTTGTCACCGACACCACCCGTCGAATGTTTGTCGACGCGGAGCGAACAGATATGCGAGAGATCCAGTATATCACCGGAGTCGCGCACCGCGAGCGTCAGGTCCGTCGTCTCGCGCAGGTCCATCCCGCGGAAGTAGATCGCCATCAGCAGGGCGGACGCCTGGTAGTCCGGTACTGTCCCCGCCGTATAACCGCTGACGAACGCGCGGATTTCCTCCGTCGTGAGGGCTCCGCCGTCCCGCTTTTTCTTGATTAAATCATACATTCGGAGTGCCATCAGGTTCGCCCCTTTCATCAAGAAAATTCATCTGTGACGGGCCGCGCCCGCCTATGGCGGGCGCAGTCATCATCCCCCCGGTGCCCCCCGGGCGTTATCGCATCCCCTTATCGTAAGGAATGCCCTCCGCCTTCGGTGCTCGGGATTTCTTGGAGGTGAGTGCCAGCACGATGAGCGATACGATGTACGGCAGCATTTTATAAATGTCGCCGCTGATCGGCAGTTTTTGCAGGAAAGAGAAGCCCATATAGACGCTGGCAAGTGCCTGGAAGATGCCGAACAACAGTGCAGCGAGTGCGATACGCACCGGCTTCCACTGCCCGAAGATCATTACGGCGAGAGCCAGGAATCCCATCCCCATCACGCCGGAATCAAAGTGCCAACTGCTGTTTGCTGCCGTGATATAGGTGATGCCGCCGACACCGCCGAACAGCCCGGAAATGATCACCCCGGCATATCGCATCTTAATGACGTCGATACCGAGAGATGCCGCCGCCTGGGGATGCTCGCCGCAAGCCCGCAGACGAAGCCCGAAACGCGTCTTATAGAGCAGGACCGTTGCAATGGCAAAGAGGATCACCGTTACGATGACAAACCAGCTGATCTCCATTTTTCCGATACGGAAAATCAGAGCTTCACGCTGATAGACATAGTTGATCTTTGTCGCCGCTTTCCCCTCAACTTTAAGGGTATACGATTTGGTGATGACCGTTGCCGCAGCGGCGCCAAGCATATTGATCGCCGTCCCTGCCAGGGTCTGATCCGCCTTGAAAGTAATGGATGCCACTGCGAGTAGCAGGGATGCAATGATCCCCATACAAACGCTCGCAAGAAAAGCCACCAAAACCATTACGAAGGCATTTGCCGTTTCCGGCATGTTATATAGTGCCATGGCGCCGCCGAGCGCGCCGAAAATCATGATTCCCTCCAGCCCGATGTTGATCACCCCGGAGCGTTCGGCATACATACCGCCAAGCGCCACGAGCAGGAGAACGGAAGCAAAAACCAGTGTATATTGAATCAGCAGTATCATTTTATGCCTCCTCCTCTTTCGTTTCTTCCGCCGGGGCAGGTGCAGCCTCCGCCAGAATCTCCGTCTGCCGTGCCCGTTTTGCCGCTTTTTCATCCCGTGCCGCGAGTCTGCGCTGAATGAAGAGACGCATAAACAGAACGAATGCGCAGAGATATATGATGATCGAAACCATCAGGTCGGCGACCTGAGGGTTATAATAGTTGGTGTCGAGCGTACTGCCGCCGACCGTGATATGCTGGATAAAATAGCCCGCAAACAATACACCGATCGGGTGGAGCCCGCCGAGGAAAGCGACCGCGATACCGTTGAAGCCCATCGCGGGGAGGGACGATGCTTTTACATAGTTTTCGATCCCGGTCAGGTAATAAGAAGCTGCCGCGAACCCTGCCAGTGCACCGGAAATCGTCATCGTCAGGATGATGTTCCGTTTGTCGTGCATACCGGCATACTTTGCCGCGTGTTTATTGAAGCCGGTGGCTTTCAGCTCGTACCCGAAGGTCGTGCGGTTGAGCACCACCCACACAAGGATCGCTACAATGATTGTCAGAGGCAAGGCAATCGTCGCGTACTCATTGTTCAGCAGCTTATCCAGCCCCAGGTGCGGCAGGATAGCCTTCGGCGCGTGATCCCTCAGATGATAGGTTTCGGAGAGATTGATATTCATCACGCGCGTGTCCTGCACCAGGTTGTTCACAAGATACAGTCCGATCCAGTTGAGCATGATGCAGGCAATGACCTCATTGATGTTGAAGAACGCTTTCAGCGCACCGGAAAGTGCCCCCCACAGGGCTCCGGCGAGGATCGCGAGCAACAGACAGAGAATCCAGGGGAGCTGCCATGCGTGTGCCGCATACAATGCAACGCCCATCGCGACGCAGTACTGCCCCGCCGCGCCGATATTGAAAAGTCCCGCTTTATAGGCAAACAGCACCGAGAGACTGCACATGATCAGGGGTGCCGTCAGGACCAGCGTATGGGCAAAATACTTTAGCCGAAGTTCGGGGCGCTTGTAGTTAAGAAAGTTCTTAAGGATGGCGAAAATCCCCTCACCTGCATGTGCGGGATTGATAAACAACAAGATGATAAACCCGATGAAGATGCCGAGCACCGCACAGGCAACCGATGCGAGGATGGTCTGCATGGCAGGTTTTCGTACGGACTGTAAAAGTCCCGCCTCCCGATCCGCATCCGAAACGAAAAAGTTTCTCACTGCTCGTCCGATGCGGGAAAAGAAATGTTTAATTTTCTCCATGGTTTGTCTCCTCCGCCCCCCGACGTTTTGCACCTGCCATATAAAGACCCAGTTCCTGCGTCGTGGTTTCTTTCGGATCGAATTCTCCGACGATCTCCCCCTCGTACATGACGAGGATCCTGTCCGACAGGTTCATGACCTCATCCAGCTCCAGCGATACCAGCAGGACGGCGTGCCCCCGGTCACGCTCCGCAACCAGTTCTTCATGTACCGTCTCGATCGCACCGACATCGAGGCCGCGCGTCGGTTGTACGGCGATGAGCAACGGTGTGTCACGATCGATCTCACGTGCGATGATCGCCTTCTGCTGGTTGCCGCCCGACATGGAACGGGCGGTCGTCGTCGCCCCCTGCCCGGAACGGATGTCAAAACGGTCTATGAGCTTCTCCGCATAGGCACGCGTCCGATCAAAGCGGATAAAACCGCGCTTTTGGAATTCCGGCTCAAAATACCGTTGCAGCACCAGATTCTGTTCCAGCGAATAGTCCAAAACCAACCCGTGCTTATGTCGATCCTCCGGAATATGGCTCATGCCGTGCGTGTTACGGTGGCGGATGCTCGCGTGCGTAACATCTTCACCGCAAAGGTGAATCTCGCCACGCTCGACCGGCATCAGCCCCGAAAGCGCATACACCAGCTCGCTCTGCCCATTGCCGTCGATGCCGGCAACGCACACGATCTCTCCCCGGCGAACCGTAAAGGAAACATCATGCACCGCATCTTTCTTATGTATCTGGCTCCGAACGGAGAGCCCCCGCACATCCAGGATCACCTCGCCGGGGGTTGCCGGCGCTTTATCGACCGTAAACTTTACATCCCGCCCCACCATCATGTTGGAGAGTTGCTCTTTGGTGGTGTCCGCGATGTTGACCGTACCGATGCACTTGCCCTTACGAAGCACTGTACAGCGGTCGGCGACCGCCATGATTTCATTGAGCTTATGGGTGATGAAAAGAATGGATTTACCCTCACGCGCAAGCCCGCGCATGATATTCATCAGCTCATCGATCTCCTGCGGAGTCAGCACCGCCGTCGGCTCGTCGAAAATCAGAATCTCATTGTCGCGATACAGCATCTTCAAGATCTCCGTCCTCTGCTGCATCCCGACCGTGATGTCCTCAATCTTCGCGTCCAGGTCCACTTGGAGCCCGTACTGCTCGGAGAGTGCGGCTACGCGCTCTCTCGCCTGTTTGGTGGTCAGAAAGCCCGCTTTACAGGGCTCCGCCCCGAGAATGATGTTGTCAAATACGGAAAACACTTCCACCAGTTTGAAGTGTTGGTGCACCATGCCGATGCCGAGCGCCGTCGCATCGTTCGGGGTACGGATATCCACGCGTTCTCCGTTTTTATAGATCTCTCCCTCCTCCGGCTGATAAAGCCCGAAGAGTACGCTCATCAGCGTCGACTTACCTGCCCCGTTCTCTCCGAGGAGGGCATGGATCTCACCGCGCTTCAGCTGTAATGTGATGTGATCGTTCGCAATAATGCCGGGAAATACCTTTGTGATATTCCGCATTTCAATAATATATTCGTTTTCCATATTGACAACCACCATGCTCTGTATTTTAGTCGTAAAGTAAAGGGAAGGCGGTCAAGCCGCCTTCCCTCCGAAATACCGTCTTACTTGATATTGGGGTATTGGGTAACGGTAATCGTTACGGTAGGCATAGCATCGGTCGCGCCGCTGACAGTGATCTCTTTGTCATACAGCTTCTTGACCAGTGCCTTATAATCTTCCACGGTGAACTTTGTCATAGACCAGGTATCCATCGGCAGCTGGACATAGTTCAGCTTGGGATCCGTACCGGAAACCAAACCCATATTGGTGATCTTGCCGGCATAGGTGCTATCCCAGTTCTTACCGTCCTTCAGGATCAGATCGGTGAGCGCGGTATTGACAGTGGCAGCCAGACCCTTCATAGCAGAAGTGATGCAAATGCCGTCGCCGTAGGTGCTGTTCATGATAGCAGACTGGTCGACATCAACGCCGATGACCTTTTTACCGACCTTCTTGGCTGCTTCGCAAGCGGATGTGTAGATACCGCCGCCGCAGGCAAATACGACCTCAACGCCCTTGGTACCGTACCAGGTATCCATCGCAGCAGTAATATCGGGATTGCCCTTGAACATACCGCCATAAACATATTCAACGGAAACCTCATTGGTAATGTTCAGCTCTTCAGCCGCCTTGTTTGCGCCCTGCAGGAAACCGTAGCCGAAACGGACAACAGCGGGAACCGCCATACCGCCGAGGAAGCCGAGCTTCTTGTAACCGTCTTTCACGGCGCCGTAGCCTGCCATGAAACCGGCGAGTTCTTCCTGATATACGAAAGAGGTCACGTTGCTCGGCACCTTGTAATCATTGCCGAAATCACCCGCGCCGCAGTCCAGTGCGATAAAGCGGATGTCGGAGTAACGGGAAGCAACATCCTTAATGGTATTTGCAAATGCATAACCGGGCATCACGATCACGTTGTAGCCCTCGCCGACGGCGAGATCAACGGAGGCGATACGGGAAGCGTCGCTGTCCCCTGCCGGTTTGAAGTACTTATAGTCGATCTTGTTGGTTTCACAGAACGCCTTGCACGCCTCGTGCGTTGTCTGGTTGAAGGACTGGTCGGTAATGTCGCCGTAGTCGGTGATCATTGCGACCGAATATTTACTCTTTTCATCCTTTCCGCAGGACGCGAGAACTGCCAAGGAACATACGACCATGACGAGACAGAGTGCTATACTGATTACTCTTTTCATGTTGCGCTTTCTCCTGTTTTTTATTTGGGTCATACCCATTCGGTACTCCCTGTACCGTTACAATTATACCGTTCGGGTCATATTTTGTCAATAAATTTCCAAAAAGTATTTATGACAGCGGGTGCGGATTGTGCACCTTGCATAATTCTAGTGCAAGTCTTTTTCCGTAAATGCCAAAGGCAGGAGGTGGGACAGCGGATAGACCTCCGTGTGTTCCCCGTCACCGAGGATCACGGGCATATCCGGGGGGCAGAATTCCGCCAGCACCTGGCGACACACGCCGCAGGGGGCGCACACGGGGAGGAGTGCTCCCCCCTCCGGGCCGCCCGCGATGGCAATCGCGACAAAATCACGTTCGCCCTCACTGACTGCCTTTGCGATCGCTGTGCGCTCCGCGCAGATCGTCGGGCTGAAAGACGCGTTCTCGATATTACACCCGAGATACACGCGCCCCGCGCGGGTCAGGAGTGCCGCCCCGACGCGGAAGTGAGAATACGGTGTGTGCGCGTGTACACGTGCGCCGATGGCAAGATCCAGCAGTTCCCTCTCGTTCATAGCGCGTCCCTCACGCAATGGTGAGCGCGATCTCCATCATCTTGGTAAAGGAGAGTTGGCGTTCCTCGGCGGTGGTATTCTCCTCGGGGTAGATAAACGAGTCACTCACCGTGCAGATGCACAGTGCCCTCTTCCCGAGGCGGGCGGCGTTACAGTACAGTGCGGCGGACTCCATCTCCACACCGAGCACCCCCATCTTCGCCCATTGCATCCCCGAATCGGCGTCATCATAGAAAGTGTCGGAGGAAAGAATGTTCCCCACCATATAGTGCACACCGCTCTTCTCGCACTCGTCGGCGGCGCGGCGCACGAGGTCGTACGACGCAATGGGACAGAAGGTGCCGGGCAGGCGGTACTGCGCGGCGTAATTGCCGTTCGTGCACGCGCCCATCGCAATGATAATGTCGCGGGCGTGCAGGTCGGGGTGGAAGGAGCCGCAGGAACCCACGCGGATGATGTTTTCCACACCGTAGAAAGCGTACAGTTCATACGAATAGATGCCGATGGACGGCTGCCCCATGCCGGACGCCATGACGGAAACGCGCTTTCCCCGGTAGGTACCGGTATAGCCGTTGACGCCGCGGACGTTATTGACGAGCACGGGATTTTCCAAGTAAGTCTCGGCGATGAACTTCGAACGCAGGGGGTCGCCGGGCATCAGCACCGTCTCGGCGAAGTCCCCGGCCCTCGCCGTGATGTGCGGTGTCGGGATATGCAGATTTTCCGGATTGTTTGCCATGGGTCCACCTCCTTATGCCTTTTTATGTTCCAGTTCTTTTGCCGCCTTGACGATGCGGCTGGTACCGAGGCGCGAGGCACCGAGATCAAGGAAGTCCTGTGCATCCTCCAAAGAGGAGATGCCGCCCGCCGCCTTCATACGGACATCGGGACCGATGTATTTCGCAAACAGTTTGATGTCCTCACGCGTGGCACCCGCCGTGGAAAAGCCGGTTGAGGTCTTGATGTACTCCGCCCCGCTCTCGGTCACGATTTGGCACATGCGGATCTTCTCGTCCTCGGAGAGCAGGCAGGTCTCGATGATGACTTTCAGAAGTTTGCCGCCGCACGCCGCCTTGACGGCGCGGATCTCATCCAGCACATAGGCGTCATCCCCGCTTTTGAGGGCACCGATATTGATGACCATATCAATTTCGTCGGCACCGTTCCGGACGGCGTCCTCCGTCTCAAACACCTTGGCGGCGGTCGTCGCATACCCGTTCGGGAAACCGATGACCGTACAGATCGTGAGCCGGTCGCCGACATACTCTTTGGCGCGCCGGACATAGCACGGCGGGATGCAGACGGAAGCGGTCCCGTAGTGCATACCGTCGTCGCAAACCGTGCGGATCTGCGCCCAGGTCGCCGTCTGCGAGAGGAGCGTGTGGTCGCAATGCGCAAGAATATTCTGAATATCCATCGGAAAATCCTCCTTTATCGTTACGAAACCAGTATACAACAAACTGCGGCAGATTGCAATTCTTTTGTGCAAAAGCGCAAAAAAAGAGCCGGCGCACGCCGGCTCTTTATGAGTATCTTACAGTTCTGCGAAATACTTAATGGTGCGAACCATCTGAGAGGTGTAGGAGTTCTCGTTGTCGTACCAAGAAACAACCTGTACCTGGTAAGTATCGTCGTCGATCTTGGCAACCATCGTCTGGGTAGCGTCGAACAGCGAGCCATAGCGCATACCGATGACGTCGGAGGAAACGATCGGATCTTCGTTGTAACCGAAGGACTCGGAAGCGGCAGCCTTCATGGCGGCGTTGATACCATCGGCAGTGATGTCCTTACCCTTCACGACAGCCACGAGGATCGTGGTGGAGCCGGTGCAGGTAGGCACTCTCTGTGCGGAGCCGATGAGTTTGCCGTTCAGTTCGGGGATAACGAGGCCGATGGCCTTTGCGGCACCGGTGGAGTTCGGAACGATGTTCTGTGCACCTGCGCGGGCACGGCGGAGGTCGCCCTTACGGTGCGGGCCGTCGAGGATCATCTGGTCGCCGGTGTATGCATGAACGGTGGTCATGATACCGGACTGGATGGGAGCGTAGTCATTGAGTGCCTTCGCCATAGGAGCGAGGCAGTTGGTGGTGCAGGAAGCGGCGGAAATGATCTGGTCTTCCTTGGTCAGCGTGTCGTTGTTGACGCTGAACACGATGGTTTTCAGATCCTTCCCTGCGGGAGCGGAGATGACAACCTTCTTCGCGCCGGCATTGATGTGCGCCATGGACTTCTCTTTCGAGCAGTAGAAACCGGTGCATTCGAGAACGACGTCGACACCGAGCTCACCCCAAGGGCAGTTCGCGGCATCCTTCTCGGCGTAGATGCGGATGGTCTTACCGTCCACAACGATGGAATCCTCGGTCGCGGAAACGGTGTGCTTGCCCTCGCCGATACGGCCGCAGTAGGAACCCTGTGCGGTATCGTATTTGAGCAGGTGTGCGAGCATCGCGGGGTTGGTCAGGTCGTTGATCGCAACGATCTCGTACCCATCTGCGCCGAACATCTGACGGAACGCGAGACGACCGATACGGCCGAAGCCATTGATGGCAACTTTTACGGACATGTTTACAATCCTCCAAAAAAAGTTTTTTGTTTTACCAGTTCATTATTGTAGCACAGGTATGTCCGTTTCGCAAGAGTTTTAGAAGTTTTTTTACAAAAAAGAGAGCCGCAGGCTAACCTGCGGCTCTGTTTTGCTTTATCTGTGTACGCGGTAGAAGGCGTATCCGACCGCCGTATTCGTGCGCACGATGCACCAGTCATTCCCGTATGCAACCGTGTAAGCCGTGGAGCCCTTCGAGGTAAAGAGCAGGTTTCCGGAAGCGTCATAGTAGGAATAGGTCGTCTCCGGGAACGGATTTTCCAGCGTGGCATCGGGTTGGTTCCGGAGTACATAGTAAGTACCGCTCATGTTGCCTGCCCACGTTTTATCGTCGGCAATTTTCTTGAAACTGCCGTTGTAGAGGTAGTACGTCGTCTCGGTCGTCTCGGGAGTCGTTGCCGTCTCCGCCTTGGTCACCTCTTCTTTGAAAATCAAGGCGTTACCGACGGTGGTCACGTACTCGTAATCCTTCGTGGAGAGATCCTCGATCTGCTCCAAGTCGTAGTTGTAAATACCGCGATCCGTCAGGATGTACTTTTCGGTATATGCCGTCGTGGCATCCATGTTGCCGAGCACTTTCATCTTAGCGGAAAGCAGATAGGTCGTTCCGGTTTCTGCGCCCTCACCGACCAGATAACCGTTACCGATGGCCTCCGGCTGTACCGTCTCGCCGTTGACGACGAACAGTTCGTTTCCTTTCAGGCGGCTGTCCAGGCTCATAATACTCATGTTGCTTTCCGACATGTTAAGTTTCTTGTCCGTGATCTTAACGACGATGCCGATGTTCTTCACGGAACTGTCGAAAATACTGTCATCCTCAAATTCATCGGCACGGCGCAGCATAAAGACCGCGAAATCCACACTCAGTTTCTGCGTTTTACCGTTTTTCGGGTTGATGCGGATCGTGAAGAGATCGTATTTCTTACCGCCTTGCAGGATGTCATACCGATCGCTCTGGGCATCCGCCTCAACGAGCCCCTGCACCACAATCGTACCGTCATCCGTAATCATGTACGTAATGCTATCCGACCCGGACAAATTGGTCACGTACGAGGGCAAGGTGTACGTCGCAGTCCTGACATAGTGCTTGTCATAGACCTCAATCGTACGGCCGTTCATATCGTAGTAGTAATCATCGGTCCAATCGTCGCAACGCGGAATTTCGCCGTCGAATTCCGAACGGGTGTATGTCTCCTTGACCGCATCGGTCTTTGTATCGAAACGCACCACATGCACGAAATCATAAACAAGGCAGTCGTTGACAAAACGGTAGTTCTTGACGTTTTCGCAGATCTTCTGCCCCGCGTTGTCATAAACGGTGTAGCGGACGGTATCTTTTTTCTCATCACGCGTCGCGACGATCAGCTGACCGTTCTCCACTTTGATTTCTTTGTCGTCCGCCTCGGTGAAGGTATAGATCACCGCGCCGGTATCCATATTGATGACCTTTTGTGTCGCTTTGTCGTCTTCGCCGACCTTGCGGAAGACGGCAAGTGAATTGCTCGACCCGACGAAAGCATAAGATTCGTCCAGTGCGTCGACCCTGGCAACCTGCACCGTGTCCTGCGTTTTGCTTACCTTTACTTTCTTTGCGTCAATCGGCGAGCACGCACCCAAAAGAAGTACCGCGCAAATGACAAGAGATACAATTAATAACCAGCGTTTTTTCATATGTGTTCCTCCTATTCGTTGTCGTAAGCGGTTTGGCGGGCAGGGCTTTCCCTGCCCACATGCAAGTCTATTGTAAAACATTTTTCCGCAAAAATCAATATTTCTTTACATTCTTGTCAGGCGGCGTGTGCTTTCTGCACAAAAAGCATATATTCTTCGTCACTGCCGTGTGCAATACGCACAAATGATGCCCCGTGTTTTCCGGTGCCTTTACCTATATATGTCACTCCCGATAAAAAAATGATTTTTCTTTCGAAAAGCCCTTGCAATTTTCGAAAGCGTTTGCTATAATAGGAGAGCGTTCTGTGAACGGCCCGTTAGTCAAGCGGCTAAGACGTCGCCCTCTCACGGCGAAGGCATGGGTTCGATTCCCGTACGGGTCACCAAACGGTGATTTCTCGAACCACCTCACAAAGGGGTTGGAGAATCACAAACAAAAACGGAGAGTTGCTTCCGATTGGAAGTAGCTCTCCGTTTTTGTATCTGTTGTAAAAATTCTGTTTATCTTGGGCTGCTTTTAACGGCGTGTTACCCGGTTTTTCGGGTGGCGCGCCGTTTTGTTTGCTGTACGGATTTGCATTCCGTTTCGGTACGGATTATGGGCTTTTTTCGGCAGAGGTTTCTTTTACTCCGCCGCGATGACAAGGCCGGCGGCACCGAGGAGCCCGGCGTCGTTCTTGAGGGCGGCGGCGCGGATCGGGGTCGGGGTGAGACGCTCATGCCCGAAGACCTCGGCGTTCGCAAGGGCGGCAATGCGTTCGAAGTATTTCGGCTCCTCGTTCGAGAGCCCACCGCCGATGAGCACACATTCCGGGTGGAACACGTTCACAAGGTCGGCGATCCCCTCCGCTACATAGCCGAGGTACCGTTCCACCACAGCGGCGGCAATCTCATCCCCCGCGCGGGCACAGTCAAAGGCGGTCCGCCCGGTGATGTCCTTACGGCTGACGGCGGCGGTCATCGGGCTCTGCCGACGGATAAAGGCGGCGTGGGTCTGGCGTTTCAGTGCCGTGACGGAAGCATAGGCTTCCCAGCAGCCGCGTCTGCCGCAGGTACACTGTACCCCGCCGGTACGGATGCAGAGGTGTCCCCCCTCACTCCCGGTAAGCAGTTTGCCGTTTATGATGATGCCTGTACCGACCCCGGTACCGAGCGTGACGAACACGACGTCCCGCATCCCCCGGGCAGAGCCGAAGTACATCTCCCCGAGTGCCGCCGCATCGGCATCGTTCCCGATCGCCGTCGGGAGGTCGATCAGCGCGCGGAACTGTTCAGCGATGGGCAAGTCACAAATGGCGATATTATTGGAATACCGCACGATACCATTCTCCGCGTCCACCGTCCCGGGGATGCCCATGCCGACCCCGGTGATGTCTCCCGTCGCCAGTCCCGCCTGCCCCAGCAGTTGTTCTGCGAGGGCGGCGGCATCGGGGGCAAGGCGTTCTTGTCTTGCGTCGGTCTTTACTGCATCCTTGACGAG
Organism: uncultured Eubacteriales bacterium; assembly: GCA_934432675.1. Taxonomy (GTDB): domain Bacteria; phylum Bacillota; class Clostridia; order Oscillospirales; family CAG-272; genus UBA1740. The sequence goes on from CAKRYT010000005.1 coordinate 86,042, forward strand.
GATATTCCCATTCTCATCGACGACGCCTGCCTTAATAGAGGTACCGCCGATGTCGATTCCAATATAGTATTTCATCTTCAGACAACCGTCGTGACCAAGGTCAAGCCTTTCCCTTGTATTCTCGCAGAGCAACCGTTCGGAATCAGCCATGTCTGCCCTTTCTTAATCTCTCTCCCGTCATCTGTGAAAACCCCCTCACCCCCCGCGACCGTAAAGGTCACAAAGGTATCTTTCGGGGCTATCTCATAGATTCCGTCATGGACGTTGATCTCCGACGTGCGGAAGTAATGACAGCAGGCGAGTTTGCGTTCCGTGACACCGGTAGAAACAGTGGTGGCTGTTTTGGCTTGCGGCACTTCCCTTGCCCGGAGGTTCATCACCTCCAAGGCTTTCTCAATATGTAACGCTCTCGGATTGCCGTCCTTATCCCGGCGGTCATAGTCATACACCCGATAGGTCACATTGGAACTCTCCTGAATTTCAATCACCGTCACACCGGCAAGCAGGGCGTGTACCGTCCCTGCGGGGACAAGAAACGCATCTCCCTTGGTAACGGGGACTTTCTGTAACAGGGTGGTGACGGTATTCTCCCGGATACTCTTTTCCACTTCCTCACGAGTAACGTCCCGTGCGAAGCCGTAATAGATCGCGGCACCCGGTACGGCGTCCGCGATATACCACATCTCGGTCTTTCCCCGATCTCCCTCATGCACGCGGGCATACAGGTCGTCCGGGTGTACCTGCACGGACAAGTCCTTTGCCGCGTCGATGAGTTTGACGAGAATCGGGAACCCGTCCCGGGCGGCAGAGCCGAACCAATCCGGGTGAGTTTCCACAATCGCCCCGAGGGGCATTCCGTCGCAGTCTCCGCCCCGGGCAACACTCTCACACCCCGCATACGCGGAAAGTTCCCAGCACTCGGCGACCGTCGCCTCGGGCGAGGTCTTTCCCCACTTCTCCATCAGTGCCGTTCCGCCCCACAGGTACGACTTCGTCGCCGGGGTGAACAGAATCGGTTTCAGATTCATGACATCCTCCTGTTTTCTTGTAAAAAACGAATCAAAAATGTTACGCTTACAATTCCGGCGTCTTATTTGTCTTCTTAGCCAACCCGCGGCCGACATATTCCTCACCGAGCATCGGGTTGATGGTGGTGTCATAGACCGACAGACAACAATGGACAGCGTACAGCGCACCAAACCCCGGATAAAAAATCGCCAAAATAGCAAGACCGATCAACTGAAACGGCGAGGGGATAAGCAATACCGCTATTGCCGGCAGAGCCGGAAGTAAAAACATACCGACGTTTTTGAAAAAGCGACCAAACGAAAGCAAAACTGCGTTTTTCAGCAGTTGCCCGACACCGACACAATAGATGACCGTCTGCGTCATACAGTAGAGCAGGATGAGTACAGTAACAATGAACAACAACGCCGCGCAAAAGACGAGCAAGCCGGAAAGGAATCCCGGTCTCCCCCTGTAAGCAAGCAGATTCATCCGCACCACGAGGCAGACCGATCCGGACACCGCCCCGAACAAAAAGTAACGCCAACCGTTCTGCCGGATACCGCGCCAGAACTCCGAAAAGCCCGCGCTCTCCCCCATACTGATTCGCTTGGCAAGTGAAAAACAACCGGCAAGCCCCACGAAAAAGAGCGCCAAAAGAGGAATCAGCACGCCGTAAGTGGTCAGGGCGAAACGCTTTTGAAGGGCAAGCAGCACCTCTGCATAGTCGGGGGCGGTTGCATCCGGCGCCGAGATCGTTTTCGCCTCGGCATAATGCATGACATACAGCCAGATCAAAGCCGGCAGAAAAAAGAGCGATCCCGTGAGGCTGCTCAAAACCAGCCGACCGAAGTACTCCCGCCCATAATAGAAAAATGCCTTCGCGCGGGTGGCGGGGAGTGGTTGTTCCTCCCCGGTCCCGTGCAGATAACGCTCGAAGATCTTCATGTTTCCCTTCTATTCTGACGCACAAATCGATTGCGGTCGATGACGCCCACGGATGAATATCGATTTCTTCGTCAGGACATCGAAAATACTTCCTCTTCCGAATAAAGCCGACGTACCTCGGCAAGCACGCAGTCACCGGAAAAAACGATTCTGCCGATAGCGGCATGATTCCCTTTTTGCGTCTCAAAAGAGAACGTAACGGTTTGCCCGATATAAGCGGACAAGTCAAACGCAATACAGCGGTATTTGTCGCCCGTAACGGTGGAGTAATCGCCGGCGTTGTCAAGCGCCCGTATCAAGCTTCCGTTCACATAGCCATACAGCTCCGGCGGCGTGTCCGCTACGTCCGTACGGACAAACATACGCACATAAAACTTAATATATTTATGTTCTTCCGTGACCGTAAGAGATGCCGACAGGGAGGATTTTCCCCCGAAACTTTCGAGGCATACGCCTTCCCTATGACGTTCCACCGTGCCCGCCGCCGTCCAATCATAACGGATCTGACCGACGCCCCATGCGTACAGAAGCTCCTTTTGCGGCAACGTGGCTGTGATGGAGACGCGCGGAACGTAGACAATCTCGCCGCTACCGTCGCCGGTATCATCCTGTTCAATGGAAAGAAGAACTTTTTTGCCTTTCAGAGCAGAAAGATCATAGGTAAAATACAGCGGCGACGAGGAATCATGCAGATAGTATCCGAAACTGTTGATACGTCCGCTCCCGTACTCGGGACTGTTCAGGACGACGGACTTCATGGTGCCGCCCTCCTCAAAGAGCGCCCGAACGCGCATATTCACATCGGCGTTCGCACCACCATTGACATACAGCACGAGATAATTGTCCTTTCCGGCATCCCGGGACAACTCAAACATATTGTACATCCAACTGTTCGGCATCGGATCCAGTACGTCATTCAGATCGGAGCCGTCGAGGCGAATGGCAGGCTCCCCCGCAGAATCGGCAGACACCCAGTCGGCCTTGTCGTATTGCAATCCGCCGGAGGCAAGCTTCCATTTCTCCGCCGCCCGCCGAGAGTTGAATACGAACTCGCGTTCTGCGGTGACCGGTGTCCCCTTGACGGTATCCCAATCGTATTGCTCGGACTTGATGGCGGCAAGATCGGTAATATCCGACGGCTGAATATCGTCGACGATCGCGTCTTCATGCGGCACATACTTTTCCATCATGGAGAGCATTTCACCGACCGTGATGACCTCGACATCCTCGTCTAGTTCGTCGACGAAGCGATTGATATAATCCATCGTCCCGATCGACCAGGCATGGGCGACCACGACCGTATAACCCTCCGGCGATGTGTAATCGCGCTTGTATTCGTTGATGCGCTGTGCAACGCGTTCCACGTATCCGTAGTATTGATTTCTGTTGTCATCACCGGCAATACGCCACAGCGTTTCCCGCACGGTGACGAACGGTTTGCCGTTCGCCCAGTACACATCACCGTTGCCCTCAATGTACTGATTGCCGACCGACCATACGCCGCCCCTCACCGTGTCGTATTTGGCGAGTTCCGCAAGAGCGTCCGGATCGACGGCGTTGTCCAACAGATTGACATAGTGCATATCGGTCTTTTCCATATACCCCGCCGTATAGGCGGCATAGTCGGGGTAAAACCGATCTCCGTATTCGGCAATATTGACATAGCCGACGCCGGACGGCCCTGCAATAAACTCATCGCGAGCGGTCGCCCTCGCATACAAATCACCAAGCAGGTCGGGCGCCAGATCGTAAAGAGACGGACTGGTCGTCCAGGTCATCGGGAAATCACCGCGGTAATCGGAGCCGTAATAGCGACTGTTCGTCCCGAAATCCTGGGTCATCCACTGCACATTATCCCCGTCACTCATGACAATGGCGACATAGTGCTTTCCCTTTTGAGGCGTGATCTCCCGCTGTTCATATTGCCCCTGCATCACGACTTCCGCATCTCCTGCCGAGAGAAAAGAGAGATTTTGCGCATGGTCGGCGGCAATCGTAATTTTTCCGTAAAGGGAGTTGGAGGACACGAAATTGATCTCATTCGCCGTCCACCCGAGCACGGGGACATTATCACCTGCCCAATTCAGGATATCCTCCTTGACCGAACTGTCCCCGTCATAGAGGTCAGAATAGTAGCATAAGGCTTTCGCGGCGATGGAATAGTCACGCAGCTTGCGGTTGGTGGGATCCTGGTGTACCAGAATCGTTTTGGCAAGTTTGTCCTTGTAGTGCTCGAAAATGTAACGGGTGTTCACCCCCTCCGCCGTGGCATCAAACCCGAGCTGTAAGCCGGCCGCCTTGGCAAGGCTTTCCCGGCTTTTGGCTACCATCAGGTATTTCTCCGCGCCGGAAACGGTCGTTGCATAATTGATGCTTTGGTCGCCGTAACCTGTGTTCGCATCGGCATAATCATTGTAGAGCACATATTTTCCGCCGAGTTGCGATGAGAACATTTTGACCAGTTCCCAAAGGTCGGAGGCCGCTACGATCCGAAACCCGTATTTCCCGGACATTTCCCGCAGACGAGTTTCGGAGTCATCGTCATCTCCCACAATATAGACAGCCGCTCGCTCCTGCGCGAGAATGCCTTGCAGTGAACAAGCCGTCACATATTCTTCGTCCGACAGATCTTCCGCCTTGATAGCGTAAACCTGATTGGCAAACCCATTTGGCTTATAGTACAGACCCGTTTTGCCTGTCGCTCCCTCGTCGGACGGGTCGTCATTCCGATGACAAGAGGGCAGTACAAACAAGGCGGCAACAAGCAGGCACGCCAGTACGAGACATATGAATTTTGTTTTCATGCTTTCCTCCGTTTACAGAAGCACGACGCTCCATTTTTGTCTGCCGGAACCGACATCTGTGTACAGATGCACATTTTCACCGTCGCCTGTCTCGGAAATCAACAGACCTGTGGCAACCGAAATAATTTTGAAATTGTAAATTCCCGTGCGTTGTAACCTAAAGAGCTGAGTGTCGCTTCCGGTATAATCCCGCAAATAGATCTTGTTACCTGCACCGATGGTATATGCCTTAGTACTGTCGCTGGATGCGGGACGAAAACTGTAATTGCCGTCTCCGCGGTCATCAAATACGATTGCCAGCGCTCTGAGTTCCGCTTCGCTGTACGAAGAAAGGAATCTCCCGGTTCCCAGTTGATCATGATCGCCTGTCAAAACGATCGTATCTTCACTGCAAACCAGCACAAGCTCTTGGCTGAGATTTACCTTCCAATAGTCGGTTGTGGGCATGAATACGGTATACTGCGAGGTTTCATCATAAGTTTTTCCTGCCGAACCGTAATCCACCATGTGAATCGAACTTCCGTCTGTCAGTTCCACGGCAAATTCGGCGATTGTGTCGAAATCCGCCGTCATACTGGGGGTAAGTATCACTCTGCCGCTTTCATCCGTCTTGATATGTACCGTTTGATAAATATTTTCTCCCAGACGCGCATCCCGTGCAAGAACCAACGGCCCCCACTCGACCGCCACATTTTCTTTAGCGTGCTCGTTCGAGCATTCGGCAGAGCCCCAGTACAGGCGCGGATTCATGTCGAGGCTGAGCAAAATCTCATCCCCGCTTTTCCAGGTGCGCATCAGAGTCGCATACCCGCCCGCATCGACACTGATTGCTTTACCGTTGACGGATACCGTTGTGTTCTCACTCCATGCGGGAATACGCAATTTTAGGGCAAACGGTTCCTCTGCCTCCGTTTCCAGTGTCATCTTGATGGTATTGGCATACGGATAGTTGGTTTCGGTTGTAAAGGAAACCCGGTTACCGCCCGGCGTCAGCATGGAGCAAGTACCTGCCAAATAAAGATTGACTGTCAGCGCGTCTTTCGCATTCATGTACTGCAACTTGTGGAAAGTACCCGCCCCTTTCGCACCGAACGCGATACAGCAACCGTAATCCCGCTCTACCATATGCATGCCGCCTCCCGCCGACGTGGGTCTGGTAGCAAACATGAGATTGAAATAACTCGTGAAAGCGTGGTCATAACAACCGTCAAAATCCATATAGCCGATCACCTGGTTATACAGAATTCTCTCCATCGTGTCCACGAAGACCGTATTTCCCGTGACCTTATAAATATTATAAAAGAAATCCAGAACAGCCGTGGTAACGCAGGTTTCCAGATTGGCTGTGACATTGGTCGGATTAGCCTGCTCGACCACCGAATGGTTGAATTCCTCGGAATTGTAACCGGCGCCACCCGTAATAACGATCTCACTCTCAAGCAGATCATACGCATAATTGACGGCGGCAACCCGATATTTTGTGATGCCCGTCAAAAGATAGTAGTGCAACACGCCTTCAAAGAAATTGGTCAGTTCGTACCCCTTGTTTGCGCCCCATGTGTACGGGAAAGAAGTATTCTCAATAGCGCAATCAATCTGATTCCGAATACTGGAGCCGCCGCATTTGACAATATGTGTGGCAAAATCCAACACTCTTTGTTCGCCCGTCAGTTCATAAAGTCTGATCACAGGAATCAGGATGGTGCTGGCGGGCAGCCCTCCAAATCTGGTACTGGTATCGGTAATCGCCATTTTTCCGTCGCCATCACCGACATACTGCATGATATAGTCAAGTTGTGCCAGCATGGAGCGAATCAGCTCGGCTTTCAAAGACTCGTCACGACAGATATTATAGAAATACTGCATTCCGAGAAGAACATGCTTGCGGCACCAAACATCCCAACCCGCAAATTCCAGGCAGGTCGGATCTTCACTCAAACGTCCGTAGCTGGCGATGCGACCGTCTTCATCCTGTGTGGTCAGAATATCTCGTACCGTCTCTTCCAGGATTGCATAGAGCTCCTCGTTCTTGGTCTGGTCATAAAACTCTACGGCCCCCATCATCACCTTGCCCCAGAACTCTCCGCGCCAACCGCCGGAACCATCCTCGTCGGCATAAATCTTGTTGCCGTTCCCGTCGTACCGAACGCGGAACTGATTCACAAAATCCGCCCAAAGCTGTCTGTCCATGATCTGGCGCTCAAAAACGGTCGTGGTAACCTTTTGGAACAATCCTGTGTAGGTATAAACGGGCTCGATGGCTCCCGTGTACATCAGTTTTGACTTTTCCTCTACTTCGGCCACCGTAAAAGAAACCATATTGGATTTCTCACTTTCCTTTTCTCCCATCAGCACACTTACCTGAATGGTGTGCATACCGACGGCAAGGTTATCCAGACTATAACGGACACCTTTGACGGTAGCAATCAGCTCTCCGTCGATCCAGACGCGGTACCCGGTAGCGCCGTCGGTAATATTCCAATGCAAAACACTACCGGAAACGGAAAGCTCGGGTGCCGACGGAGTGTCGGCTTCCTCTTCGGTACCGCAACTTGCCATTGCAAAAGCGCCGAGTGACAGCACTATCGCAACAAATAGAACTCCGATAATGGTGAAGAATTTTCTCATATTCCCTCCTGAGATGTGTGAAATTACGGGTTGAAGAAAGTCCAGGCGTTGCATCCGCCGTTGAATTTATAACTGCCGAACCACTCGCCGAGGTAGACATCACTGTAATAATTCCTCAGATAGACATTTTCAAGCTTGTAGGAATTCTCCCCGCTCGCTACTAAAATCCATATCTGCTTTGTATCCGCCTCGTCTTTTGTCGCCGCACACGCCTGCGGGACTTCACCGGAATTTGGATTGTCGTAGTATGAGAGATATCTGCCGTCCGCTAAGCGAATCCGATATTTTCCGGCATAATCTCCCTCCGTGATTTTCTCAAAGGTCCAGAGATATTCGGTGTAATCGGTCACCGTGGTATATTCCGCGCCGACGGTAATCACTCCGCTGTCATCAAAAGAAGCAAGAGTCTTTGCTCCCCCGTTCTGATTGTAATACGCGACGACGGAACGATCCAGTACGGAAGTTTCGGGTTTTTCATCGACCGCATCCTCGGCGATGGTCGCGTCAACATTGAACAGAACGAAAATGGCACCCCCATAATTTGCGTCATTGTACTGATTGTAACTACCGTTATTGTCCGTGCAAATCACATAACCCTCGTTATCCTTCGGATAGAGGTTAAAGTTACCGTCGGCTCTTGCCGCCACCTTGAAAAGCTGCGCGTCGCTGTCAGCTTTGTATGCGGCAACAAAACGATCCGTGCCGCCGATCACGGTATGCTGAAGGTATTTACCGTTTGCAAGCTTGATCCGATAATACTCACCGGACGCAATCAACTGCATTGCAAAAGCTGAATAATCCGCCACAGCGTCATCCTTTGAGGTTGTGCTCATCACAAGCAGCCCGTCATTGTCAAACGTCAACAGCATATTGTGTGAGGTTTCGTATATCGCGACCGGTGCGGTCATCGTGAACTGCTTGACGGTATTGCTGGGACTGCTGTCCAAGTAGTTATCTGTCGTATCGACGGCAATCACATACACAGAGGCATTTCTTACGGTGATGGTGTAAGTCAGTTCTGCCTGAGTGACGGTCAGAATGCCGTTAACATACACTTCGTATGCATTTGCATTTTCCACAGCTGCCCAAGTAACCGTATTGCCCGAGATGGTCAACGTCGGCGCTGTCAGTGCGGTTCTCTCCACGTAAGGAATATTGTTGTTAGAAAATTCCCATGCGTTGATGCGGTCCGCAAATTTCAGAACCCCGTTCCATTCTCCATAGTAATAACTGTCACCCCACTGCTCGATATGGCTGACATTCTGCAACCTAAACTGATTCAATCCGGCCGGGATCAGTTTCCACTGCTGCGCGGTGCTGTTGTCTTTTGCCATGGCTTTCGCCTCAGCGCCTTCACCGTTGGATACCCTCGTCAGATACAGACCGTTCCACAACTTGATGCAATAGTATTCGGTACCGTCTATTTTCTCAAAATACCATGTATACTTTGTGAAATCGGTAATGCCTTCATAGGCGCGATAAGTGAGGAACCCATCGCTCCCGATCTCGGCAACGACCGTCTCGCCACTGTTCAAGGTATATACCGCAAGAATCGACTGATCCAGTGCGAGAGTGCTCAACATGTATTCCACCGTATTGCTTGCAGCGCTTTGCAGGAAATCCTCTGTCGCGGGCTTTGCTATTACATAAATTGCATAGAATCCTTCCCGAGTTTCGGTGAGGGTATAGGTCAATGTGGTTTGCGTCGACACCAGTACATTGTTCACGTATACTTCGTAAGAAGCTGCATTTTCCACAGCTGCCCAAGTAACCGTATTGCCCGAGATGGTCAACGTCGGCGCTGTCAGTGCGGTTCTCTCCACGTAAGGAATATCCTCATTTGAGCAGATCCAGCCCGTGGTATCCGTACCGAACTTCAATACATCTTCCGATCGCTTGTAGCCATAAGAATAAACCCATTCGCCGGAACTCCAACGTTCAGCGTGATTCACATTGTACAGGACATATTTGTTGGAGTCGGTATTCACGATCTTCCATTGCAAATTGCTTTCGCCCACACTTGCCCGTTGTGCCTGATACCCTTCCGAGCCGTCCAGCGCTGTCTGCTCACCACAAGCCAGATACTGCCCGTTCCAAAGCTTAATACGATAGAATTCTCCGTCCGGCTCCAGATACCACATATACTTTTTGAAGTCGGTAATCTCCGAAATGGGTTTCATCCGCAGATAGCCATCGGAGCAGATTTCCGCGACATAGGTCACGCCTCCCGACTCAGTGGTAGCAAGAATGGGGAACGAAAAATCCGCATCGTCCACCGTATAGGTCAGTGTGTTGCTCGGGTTGCTCATAAGATACTCCGGGTTGTGCGTGGCAACGACCGTGACGGAATACTCACCGGCTACACGTTCGGTAATCCGATATTCGCATTCGGTAACGGTTGCCTTTTTCACGCCGTTTAGGAGAATATCATATGCCGTCGCATTTTTGATCGGGGTCCAGCGAACGATCTTGCCGTCAAGGGCGATCACAGGCGTCTCAAGCCGTTCCAATGTGCCTTCTTGTTCACTGACCGTATAAGTGACCTCGTTGCTGAATCCGCCGGTTTTCGTGTCATTTTTGGCACGGACGCGGATCAGATAAGTGCCGATCGCTTCTTCATCCACGATGTAGCAAGTCTCGGTAACCGACGATTTGCATACGTCATTTACAAAAACCTCATACGCGGTTGCTCCGGGAACCACCTCCCATTGAACCGTGTTGCCGGACAGGGATATCTGCGGAGCCGCAAGTTCTGTAGAGACAGTATAGGTGACTTTCAAAGAGGTTTTTCTGTTTTTCCCCTGTACCGCTGTCACATATATGTCATAAGAACCGGGTTCTGTGATGGTTAGGGTGTAGATGAGAGCAGTCCCGACATCCTGCTCTTCTCCGTTCACTGTAACTAGATAACTCTCTGCGCCCTCCACCGCGTTCCATGTGACGGTCTTGCCGGAAAGCGTGACTTCCGGTGCCGTCAGGGTTGTCTCCCCTGTTTTTGCATTACAAGCCGCAAGCATGGAAACAACCACACATAAAAGGATCGCCAAAGACCAAAATTGTTTTTTCATAGTTCCCTCCAATTGTTTGTATTGCATGCTAAATTGCTTTTACGGTAGAATCGGTCATTATTTCATCCCGCTGACGGACAGTCCCTCAACAAACTGTTTCTGACAGACCAGATAAATAACGAGTACCGGCAAAATGGTGATGATAAGAGCAGCGGCACGCAGGATGGTGTCCCCGTAATCGCCGTAGTACATGGAAAACTCCGTCAACTTCAACTGGATCGTGAACAGATCCGGATCGCTTGTGATCACCATCGGCCACAGATAATCGTTCCACTGTGCGACAAAGGTCAGGATGAAATAGGTGGACAAGACCGGCATACACACCGGGAGTACGATCCGGAACAGTTTGGTGAATTCTCCCGCGCCGTCGATGACCGCGCTTTCGAGCATCGCATCCGGAATCGTGTTCATGAACGACATCACGAGAAAGATGCCGGTGACGTTCACGATGCCGGGCAGAATCAGCCCCGCATAGGTATTGGTCCAGCCGAGCTCGGACACCAGCTTGTAGTTGGTGACCATCATGAGCTCACCGGGTGCCATCATCGTCAGGAGCAGACAGAATTTAACGATCTTTTTTCCCCGGAATTCCTTTTTCCCGATGACGTAGCCGACGATCAGGATGACGATGGCACTGAGCAGGGTGTAGCCGAGTGAAACCACAAGCGTGTTGAGAACACCGCGGAGCAGATCCACGTGTTCGATTGCTTCCAAATAGTTGCCGAGGTGGACGGAGACAGGCAACAAATAAATCTTGCCGTCTTCGGGAAGGAAATCCAGCGGTTGCAAAGACGTCACGACCTGCAACCAAAAGGGGAACAACTGCATCAGGGCAAGCAGCGACAAAAACAGAATAATCACCACATTCAAAGCCGTGCTTTTCCCGAGTTCTGCTTTTTTATTCATAGTCCGCCGCCTTTCCGGACAGTTTCAACTGCGTGATGCCGAGTACCATGATCAGCACCAGGGTCACGACCCCCACCGCGCAGGCGTATCCCATTTCATACCCGGTAATCCCCTTGTTGTACAGATAAAGCATGATGGTAACCGTGCTGTTTAAGGGGCCGCCTTTGCCGTCAATACTGACCAGCTGCATCGGTGCCATGACTTTCAGGTTTCCGATAAGGGAGATCAGAAGATTATACGACAGGGCATTTTTAATGAGCGGAACATAGACACCGGTCAGGATGCGGAAGTTCGAGTTTGTTTCGAGTTTCGCCGCCTCGACATAGGGTTTCGGCACGCCCATGAGCGCTACATAATAGATCATCATTTGCGTGGAAAAGCCTAACAGGGTCGGCAGAATCATCAGAGTAAACAACGCCATTTTCGGGTCATTGTACCAACCGAGCGGATTCCCGCCGCAGGCACGGATGATGGAATTGATGACGCCGTTATCGCTCGGATTAAACAGCAGTTTCGTGATCTCCGCACCCGCCACGGCGGAAACCAGCGTCGGCCAGAACAGCAGTGTCAGAAACACCCGGCTCCCCTTCGTCAGTTTAAAGATCAAAAATGCGATGATAAGACCCAAAAGATTATTCGCGAGTGTCATCACCACCGTCCAAATCAGCGTATTCAGCAGTGCCCGCCCGAACACACCGTCGTGAAAGAGACGAATATAATTGTCAAAATTGAAGGTGGAAATCAGTTCGGTATCAAACCGCAAATCCGTAAAACTGAAATACACCGCGCGCAAAAATGCGAACAGGAAAAAGACACCCCACCACAAAATCGGGATAGAAAGCAATGCGTATGATGTCAGCGTCTCTTTCCCCGCCCGCGTCAGACGAAGTTTCTTTGCGGGGGCGGCTACCGGCGCATTCGGTTGCACCGTATTTGTCCGATTCGTTTTTTCTTTCATGGCATCCTGATCAGAAGACAAATGTCTTTTATCGATTGAGATTGTCGATTTCCGCTTGCACCTGCGTCTGATATTTCTGTGCAATCGCCGCAAGCGACGTCGTGTCCGACGCATTGTTCTTGACGACTTCAAAGAGCATATTTACGATGGCTTGCTCCATCGCAGGCCATGCGGGGGTTGCGGGGCGAGGAGCGACCTTTTGCAACTGTGCGGCAAACACGCGGAAGGCGTCGTTATCCGTATAGTAACTGTCCGAGAGTGTTTCGTTTGTGACCGGGAACAGCTTTTTCTCCTGGTTGAACGCGAGCTGAATGGTTTTATCGGTCGCGAGGAACTTCGCCAACGCTACCGCCGCATCCCGATTCCGCGTTTTTTCTGCCACGCACAGGGAGTAAAGACCCAGCCCCGAATTGTTCGGGAGCGTTGCGTCAATCGTCACCATTTCCGAGAAACCGCAATTGAAACGCCGGGAAGAACCGGTCACCTTCGGAAGCGACCAGCTCCCCATCTCGACGAATGCCACCTTGCCGTTATAGAATTTATCTTCTTCATATGTATTGTTGTTTGCATACTTGGATAGTTTCTTCCAGTCGGAGAGCGCCTTAACGACTTTTTCGTCCGTGAAAGTCGCCCGTTTGCCGTCGGCGGAAATGAGGGATCCTCCGTTCCTCGCCACATAGGAAGCGAATTCCATCGCGGCAAAACTGTTGAGAGGTTGCGCGAACGCAATCTGCCCCGAAGCCTCGACCTTTTCGCAGGCATCCAGCAACTCATCAAAAGTCTTCGGTATCTTTGCATTTCCGTTTTCATCCACTACACCGGCAGCTTTCAGCATATCCAGATTCGCCATGAGAACCACCGTGTTTGCCGACATGGGGAGCGCATACACATCCGTTCCGTAGGCATTGGCATTGTACAGCGCCGCCGGGAACATGGCTTTGATATCGGCGGTCGACTCCGTCAGATTCATGATCTGCTTATCCTTTGCGAGTGCCTGTACATACACATGGTCCAGAATGGCGACATCGGGGCGGGTTTTGTCATCGTTGAGAGCGTACTTATAGGCATCGAATGCGTCAATATCCTTGTACTGCACCTTGACCTGTACATCGGGATAGACGGCACGGAAACGCGTCAGCGCATCATTCAGCATACTCTGGTATGCCCTACCGCTGGGCCACCATAGAATGATCTCATTATCGGCATTCTTTTTGCATCCCGTCATGCCGATCATCAACGATCCGAGCAACATCACGAACACCAAAACCAGCGTCGCCAATCTGAACATACGTTTCATCATTATCTCCTTTGTAAAAAAACGGTTTTCCGACTTCGATAAATAAAACGGTTTTCGAAGGAGTCGCGACGAGAAGAAAACCGTTTTTCTAATGATATTATAGCACTTGATTTTGAAATGTCAATATAAAGTTCGCGCTTTACGACAAAAAATTGTGCAATATAGCAAACATAGCACCCCGAAAGCGTCGTGCCGACTGCATACGGCGCGAGTATCCCATGTAAAGCATCTGTTCCGCCATCGTCAGGGCTTTCACGTGACCCGCAGCCGTTGACGCCGATCCGCATCGTCAGCCCCTGTTTACAGATGCGTCAAAATGAATTTTACTGGCAATCAGCGCAGTCTCCACCGCAGGTTCTTCACGGTCTTCCGTCGCATTCAGTTGCTTGATGAGGCATTTTGCCGCCATTTTGGCAAGGCGCGCGTAGTCCTGACTCGCATAGGCGAGGTTCGGCGTCGCCTTCTCGTTCTTTTCTCCGCCAAGGGCGAATACACCGACCTCACGCCCGACTTCAAGCCCGGCCTCTGCCGCCGCGGCATAGACACCCTCGGCAAGACGGGTATTCGCCGTGAGGAAAGCGACATTTTTCCGAAGCAATCCGTCGGCAAAATGTTTACCTTCGTCCGCGCTGCTCCCGCGCGCATACACGACGTCTCCGTCATGGACAGGCAAAGCGCGTTCCTCTTTCGCCGCGTGGAAAGCGGCGGTACGTTCCTGCGAGATCGACAGGTGTTCGTCACTATTGAGCAGATAGATGTGCTCATAGCCGTTGACGGCAAGGATGTTCACGGCGTCATGGATGAGTTTCACGTTGTCGATATCGACATAACTCAGATGCGTGTTGTCCCCGGGCTTACCGATGCTCACGCACGGGGTGGCATTGTTCTCGATTTGCAGAATACGGTGATCTTCAATCAGCGGTGCGCTGACGATGGCACCGTCAATCGGCGACTTCCCTTTGGTGAGCGCGTTTTTGCGTCTGCCGGAATCCAGATTATAATAAATAAGAAGATCGTAGCCGTGCTTGGACACGTATTTGAGGCAGGATTCAATGAGTTCCGTATAGTACGCATGGTAGGTCCCGCCCTTGCTCTCTTCAAGAAACAGACCTATAATATTGGTGCGATGCCCGAAAAGCCCGGAAGCGTAGAAGTTAGGGCAAAAATTCATCTCCTCGCAGATTTGCAAAATGCGTTGTTTCAGCGGCTCGCTGACGAATTTTTTCCCGGTGAGCGCGTTGGATACGGTGGATTTGGCGACGCCCGCCTTCTCCGCAATATCACTGATCGTTACCATCTTGTTCTCTCCTTTTTGCACGGCGCGGTGCGGTCAGATTCCGGCTCCTCTCCGTCAGATAGGCAATGCGGAGGGAGGATTTTCCAAAAGGTTCTTGTCTGTATTATATACAAATTAAAAAGTCTTGTAAAGTATTATTTTCATTACGTCTCGGGGCAGGCGTTTTGATGCGGGATATTCCGACGTACCCCCTCGAGGAAGTCGCGGACGGAAACGATCTCCACATGGTCGGCGAGGCGCGCTACCAGCACGTCGAGTTCCGCGATATTTGTCGTCCACGGATGGACGTTCAGGACGGTATAGCCGTCGATAGAGTCCGGTTTTACCGGCAACGCGTTGATGCGGTCGGCGTAACTCTCCACCCATTCGGGGGTCACCATCTCCGGTCGGTTGGAGGGGTGCCAGAGCGACAGGCGGACGGAGACGAACGGCTTCCCGTTCGAGGAGAAAAAGACCCGTCCCCGCCCCGACTCATACCGATCCGGGTCTAGCTCCCAGATACCGCCGCCGATGCCGTCATATTTCGCGAACTCGTCGAGCCGCGCCGTCACCTCTGCCGTGTCCTCGGTGGTCGCGAGGTTGTCGAGCATACACATATAGGTAAGGTCTGCCGACGCCATCGCCTCGGCCGTCAGTTCCGCATACCGCGGCAGGTGTTCACGCGGGTAGGTCATAATGTTGTTGTACCCCACGCCGGAAACACCCGTGATGAAGTAGTCATGCTTCGCCTGTCCGTAAATATAGCGCAACACCTCGGGGCAGAGTTGCGCCATCGAGGGGGCGATCGTCCAGTTCATCGGGTAACCGTGCGCCGAGCGCATGCGCTGACCGTAATGGCTCGTCGTCGAGAAATCGCGCTCCAGCCACTGGACGTTATCGCCGTCCGATACGACGATGGTCAGATAGTGCTTCCCCGGGGTGAGGGGCTTCGGGGGGTCTGTCTTCTGCTTGACGCACACCGCCCGGTCGGTACCAAAATAACTGTGGTTACACGACCAGTCCATGGGGATTACATAGTTTCCGTACTCGGAAATACTGCGGACGAAGCCGATCTCATCCGTCGTCCAGCCGTACACGGGAATATTGCGTTCCGCCCATGTCAGCACTTCCCGCCGGAAAGCGAGATCCTCGTCCGTTTCATCGGTGAAGAAGGTCAGATATCCCCGCGCGATGGCAAAATCGCGCAGTTGCAGGTGATAATCGTCACCGACGACCACCTGATGCACAAGCCCGCGACGGTCGAGTTTATCGCGGTAACGGTAGAAGATCTGCCGCTGCCGCTCGGCGTTCGTCCCGCGAAAATCCGCCGCGTCGAACACTACCCGACCGGCAGGCAGGAGTCCCATCAGCCCACGCGGCACGCCGAGCAGGTTCTCCGCCGCGCAGGCCGTGGCGGCGAGATTGACGGACACGTCGTCCGCTCCGAGGTCAAAGACCGCGAGCCCGTCGAATTCCCCGGCGAAACGGGCAATCGCGTCCTCGAGCGTCAAAAACTCGATTTCATCCTTTATATAAGAGAGATAGTTGTCAATGTCCAGCACCAGCCGACGGCTGTGTCGGTTGACGCCGCCCTGTAAAAAGATTGCCAGCGCAAACGCTTCCCGGCTCATTTCTCCTGCCTTGATTGCGTACACCATGGTGATGTCCTCCAAATTAGAAAACCGATTTTTTATTTATTATAGCATATTTTTTCGCTTTTGCACCACTTATCTAAAAATTTTCTGATTTTTTTTATTTTTTTGTTTACAAACGCGGATTTCCATGGTATGATTAAGAAAAACGGTTTTCTAAACACCTTTTCAAATTCATACCACAAGGAGATTTGTTTATGCAACGTCGCATCGTACATTTGATCAGCGGCACACATTGGGATCGGGAGTGGCGACACACCGCCGAGCAAAGCAAACTGCGGCTCGCCGATCTGATGGACAATATCATTCGTCTGCTTGAAACGAAACCGCAGTATTCCTACTTCTGCGTGGACGGCGGCACGATCGTCCTCGAGGACTACTTCACCATTCGCCCGGAGAACCGCGACCGCGTCAAGAAACTAATCGCGGACAAGCGGCTGTTCATCGTCAACTGGTACACCCTGCCCGAAACGAACACCGTCGCCCCCGAAGCACTCATCCGGAACCTCCTGCTGGGGCACCAGATGGCGGACGCCCTCGGCGGCGGCATGAAGTCGGGCTACACGGCGACCTCCTACGGTCAGCCCTCCCAGCTACCGCAGCTGTACCGCGGATTCGGTATCGAGAACGCGATCTTCTACCGTGGCACGAACAAGCACGTCCTGACGCCCCTCTTCGACTGGTCGGCACCGGACGGAAGCACCATCACCACCCTGCGCACCTTTGATGAGGTGACGCGGACAAACTGGTTCTTCTACGTCCACGGTCCCGCCGTTCTCGGCAAGGGGCTGAAGGACCTGACCTATACCTATGATGCCTCGCAGCTCCCCGCGCACATGGCGGATATGCAGTCCTATGAAAAGGCGTTCACGCTCCTGCATGAGGACTTCGACTATATCCACGATCCCAAAGTGCAGAAGGAGGCGCTCGACCACCTGCTCGCGCAGGCAGAGCCGTACAAGATCGGCGACCATATCCTCGCGCTCAACATGGAGGACAACGACGAGCCGTATCGCTACCTGCCCGAGCTCATCGCCGACATGAACAAGCTGTACCCGGATGTGGAGATCGTACAGGACAGCATGGACGACTACATGGCTGCCATTTCGTCCGTCCCCGGCTACGAGCGCGCACATCACACGGGCGAGCTCCGCTACACAACGATGGAGTATAACAACTTCAACGCCCTGCTAGGCGCGACGCACTCCTCGCGTATCAAGATCAAGCTCTATAACGACGATGTGGAGAATAACCTCATCAACCTCTGCGAGCCGCTCTCCACTTACGCCGCCCTGTACGGCAAGGAATATCCTCGCACGAACATCAAGCGCGCGTGGAAGTACCTGCTCAAGACCCATGCACACGACAGCATCTGCGGCGCCGCCGTCGACCGCGCGCATGAAGACATGATGTACAACTTCTCCCTCGCCAAGACGGTGGCGGAGGAGTGCACCAACCGCAGCGTCATCAGCCTCACCGGCAATATCGGCTCTCTCGGTGTCTACCGCCGGAGCGACTATACGCTCACGCTCTTCAACACGCTCCCCTACGAACGGGAAGAAGTGGTGGAACTCGTCGTCGATACGCCCAAGGAAGTCAAGGGCGCCGGCGGTGACATCGGTGTCGGCGGTGCCGCCGTCCTCGGCGACTTCTTCGACATCATCGACCAGAACGGCAACAAGATTGAATATGTGGAGCTCAGCCGCGACGACATCTCCATCGGTGTCGAGCGCGAACTGGATACCAAAGCGATCAAGTTCAACGCGAACCGCAAGCGCCTGCTCGTCAAAGCGCGGGTACCGCAGAACGGTTATGTTACTTACGCCGTGCGCATGAGAGAACCCGAATTTGCTTACCACCCGGAGATCATGCCCGACCGGGCGCTCATCGCCCGCGACGGCGGCACGCTCGAGAACCGCTATCTCAAGGTCACGCTGCACCAGAACGGTACCTTTGACATGCTCGATAAGGAAACCGGGCGGACGATGAAGAACCTGCACTTCTTCACCGACAGCGGCGAGGTCGGCTCCGCACACATCTCGAATGTGCCGAAGCGCAACGCAATCTATACCTCGCTCGGCGCGAGCGCCCGTATCACGATGCTGGAGAGCAACACCCTGCGCGGTAAATTCCGCATTGAACTCTCGATGCTCCTGCCCGCGGCGGCGACCGTGGAGGGCGACGACCGCACCCGTGAGATGCGCGAGCTCCCGATCACGACCACACTGACGCTCGAAAAGGACGCGCGGTATCTGAAGATCCACACCAAACTGACAAACGAGATCCGCGACCACAAACTCACGGTCAACTTCCCGACCGGCGTCGCAGGGGCAAACTTTGCCGACGTCGAGAGCGCGTGGGACGTCGCCTCGCGCACCATCCGCTGGCGCGACCATAAGGACAACGCCGAGGGCTTCTTCCCGTTCCAGCCCATGCAGAACTTCGTGGACATCTCGGACGGCAAGATCGGCACCGCTATTATGACCCGCGGTCTGCGTGAGTACGAGGTCGAGGACGACAGTGAGCGGACGGTCAAGATCACGCTCATCCGCACCCAGCGCGCCTACATGACGGCGAACTCCAAGATGAACGTCGAAGAACTTGACAAATATACCGGTCAGCACAGTTTCGGCACGCTCGAATATGACTACGCAATCTACCCGCACACCGGCAACTGGCAGAGCGCAGAAGTGCTGAACACCGCCTACGCCTTCAAGGTACCGGTCAAGGCGGCACAGGGCGTCCCGCATGAGGGTTCGCTGCCCGTCGAGGCAAGCTTCATCACCGTCTCGCCCGAAAAGAAAGTATTGACCTCCGCCCTGAAACTCGCGGAGAACGGTCAGGACTTCGTCCTGCGCGTCTGGAACACGACCGATGAGGCTCTGCCGCTCGAAATCAAGACGATCCTCCCGATCGCGGGCGTCGAGCGCGTGCGCCTCGACGAGACCCAGCCGGAGCCCGTCGCCTTCGAGAACGGCGCTTTCGGTCTGACGCTCGCACCGCATAAGATCGAGACCTTCCTGCTGAAGAAAAGCAACTGAGTGACAAAGGGAAACAGAATTATGGCAACCTATCACATCCCCGATCTCGGGGACTTTGACGAAACGAGCGGACTTGTCCCGCGCACTTCGTGCAGCGACGGACACTTCCGCGTCGGCGAGGACGGCGTCACGGGCATTTATGCCACGGGTGACGGCAAGGTGGAGTTCATCGCGTTCCGCGATCACACCCTTGCCTACGTCCTCTCCGCGATGAACTACCCCGCTTATTACCCGGTCAAGCCCGTGACCCCGAAGGGACCTATCCGCGCCGTCCTCATGGACCTCGACGGCACCAGTGTCAAGAGTGAATCCTTCTGGATCTGGATCATCGAACAGACGACGGCGTCCCTGCTCGACGATATGAGTTTCCGTCTCTCCGAGGTGGATCTGCCGTTTGTCTCCGGGCACTCGGTCTCCGAGCACCTGCAATACTGCATCGACAAGTATTGCCCCGGTGCCTCGCTCGAGAGAGCGCGTGAATTCTACTTTGAGCACACCCACCGCGAGATGCACGAAATCATGGAGGGGCGCGGCAAAGCCGGCGCCTTCACGCCGAGCGAACACCTGAAAGAGTTCCTGCTCGCGCTCAAAGCCATGGGCGTCAAGATCGGGCTCGTCACGAGCGGTCTTTACGAAAAGGCGTGGCCGGAGATCAAATCCGCCTTTGATACCCTCGGTATGGGCGACCCCAAGGATTTCTATGACTGTTCTATCTCCGCGGGCTTCCCGCTCCGCCGCGGCGAGGTCGGCACCCTCGGCGAGCTGTCGCCGAAGCCGCACCCCTGGCTGTACGCCGAGGCGGCGACCGTCGGGCTCGGTGTGCCGGAGTCCGACCGCTGCCATGTCGTCGGCATTGAGGACAGCGGCGCCGGTGTCTGCTCCATCCGCCTCGCCGGCTTCCCCGTCATCGGCTTTGCCGGCGGCAACATTGAGAAGTCCGGTACCAAAGCGCTCTGCGACCGCTACTGTGACGGCTTCGATGAAGTCCTCGCCGTCATCCGCGAGTGGAATGAGAATGCAAACACCCAATCGTAATAAACCTTAACACATCCCCCCGGCGAACTGAGAGAAATCCCAGTTCGCCGGGGGGATGTAAATTAGTTACAGATTAAGTTAAGTTGAGTTTGCTAACATCTTTCCTTAATTATTCTACACCGAGAATCAAATAGCGTCCTCCTGAATTTGTGTTGAATCGAAGGGTATCATTTGAAATACAAGATATAATATTAAATGTATCCGTATTATCGGAAAGCTTGATAACAACACAGTTTTCAAACTGTATCCCAATTAATTCAACGAGAATGTCATAATCAAATGTGTACGCGCCCGATGCACTTGTAATCGTCAAATCGAAACTGTATAGCAGAAAACCATTTCCAATCGTTTTCAGTACATCTGCAATTCTCTCATCTGTTGCAGATCCCGGGGTTTTTTGAACCCGGATCCCTGCTGCCGATTGATAAGAGCAATACCAACAGATTTCTTCCCCGAGAACAGCTGTCATCGGATCGTCTTTATCCGGAAGCCCGTCTGAATCGGTATCGGTCTCATCCATGACTCCGTATCCCATAGCAAAAATTGAGTATGTTGTTTCATCAAATACATATCCGTTAAGTGTCGAAAACGTTAGTATGACAGAGCTTTTTCCGGCTGTATATTCCGCAGGGATAATATAGTCATCATATCGCATAATTCTGTCTGCCGGGCGATTGTAGTTATTATGCCAAATACCGACCTCCTGACCATCGACATAAACAGTCGCCGCTTGCAAAACATTATCCAACGAAAATAACCTGCGAAGCAATAAACCTTGATTGTTTTTCGGAATTTGAACCGTATAGGAAACCGCCCCCTGTAAACGACGTCCATAGCTAACAACATACTCATTTGAATAGTTGCCCTCAAGACGCCCCTCATATTCACGTTCATCAATACAGTCTGTTTCGCCATCCCGATAGTCAAATATACCGCACTGTTCTATTTGACTTCTTTCATTATGGTAGTAAAATGCCGAAATAGTTGTTTCATCTCCGAAAGACAAGTTTTGGGGGCCGTGTTCCACCGTCGCATAAATGCCGTCGCGAAAATTAACCTGATTGAAAATATACCATGCATACATAGAATTGTGGGCCTTACCATTCTCGTCATAACCAGTAAACGGAGCACCGTGAAAGGCTTGAGAAAAAGCGCCGTCGACAAAATACCATGCAGAATTGATAATATCTTCTGTTCCGGTTCCGTATGCAACATGGCTCTTATTTCCATCTACGCATATAATTTCGTCCCCTTCCAAATATTCAAAGCTTGATGAGTGTCCTTTAACAGACAATTCCAATCCGACCAATTTTCCACTCCCGCTGGTCTCGAGCCAAGAAAGAGGAATACCTTTTTCCGTTTGTGCGTAATAGGTGGTTTTGGTCTTCAAAAATTGCAACTGATCGAGTTCTTTGCTGGATAACTCATTCCGAGCTATTGCATAATCAAAATGATCTATCTCCAGGAAGGAACCCGTACTAACAAGAGCGACCCTAATTCCCTGTTTATAAGGGATCGGCAGGTAAAAATAGCATGTCCCGTCATCCGAGATACCCTGCGTGATAGACTGAGTAAGATAGAAACCGAATTCGCCGATTCCGAGCAACGCATTCAAAGGCATATCGATAGAGGGCTCGCGATCATCACCATACCAAACACGGAGAGATAGTTCATCTAAAAGTTTGGCGGAATCTATTGCTTTCGTCAATGTGTCCATAATAGCCGTCCACTCGGTACTGAATGTAGTAACACCGGCATATCGCATCTCCAAATAACGCAAGTCCCCTGTCACCTGATGTTCTTTGTCAGAACAAAAGTCGATAGAGTCCGCAAGACTGTATACGCCATCCCGAGACTCAAACACATCCAATTCGCCAATATAATTCTCTCTTGAAGGAACAAGACTGACTTTCACCTCCGTAGAGGTCAGAACAGATGCCGGAATGGTAAAATAAGTCTCGCCCAACGCATCCACTTCTGTGGCAACCACATTCCAAGTACCGATTTTCTTGTCGTTGACCCAAACATTGCACGTTTGCTCCGCAGCTACATTCGTTGTTCTGCGCAGAATTAAATTCCGATCGCCACTGACGTGTAATATGAATTCGACCGGTTCTGTGAAAATTGCAACTTCACGCACTCCACGAATACTCGTTGAGCCTGCCGGAACCGTGTAATCATTTAAGTCTATGCGAAACGCATCAGATGTGAGCCCAGCGTTCAATGATCCACCGCCGTTGGAATCTTGGATCGAGAAATTGTATTCTGCTTCACTCAATCCATTATACACATCCAGATAGGTACTGAGGATAGTACCGCCCTCCAATTTGCTGTAAACCCATACATCCAGCAAAGGAATATCCAGTCCTCCCGAAGAAACCGCGACCATTTTGATATTGACACTGTTTTTTCCTGCCACCAAAGCGGAAGGTACTTCCATATACATATCTTTGTAACGATATGCAGAGCCCGCCATCCCGGAATCGCTTCTGCCAACATAAGTTCCATCAACGTAAAGATCGATGATTTGATTTGCCCAAATCGAATCCACACGCCACTTTACAAATGCACCTTGATTAGATGGATTCAGTTTAGCATTGAATGTAATATTGCCCCCCTGTTTGATCCATCTTCCCGTGGTTGCAAAGGACTCCATTTTTGCATTTGCGTCCAACAAGCCGTCAAAGAAAAGGTTTAATCCCTCAATGACCCCTGCGTTGCTATCCTGATATAGAACGACGGTGTCGCCGGCGGAAATCGTAGCAGTATTATGAGAAACGGCTCCCTTGGTCATGTCGTCAATATTGTGAGACATAGCGCGATACCAAGAAGGAATCACCGGTTCTGCTGTGATGGTGGTACTATGTACTTTGGTATCTGATGGGAAAATGGTATAATCGATATTCCAATAATTTGCATATTCCGCAGTAATCCGGATGGATTCCTGGAATACGATCGGCACATAACAATACGTACCACCGCCAGATTCGGCACCGATGCCAACATACGGCTTGACAAAAGGTGCAAAGCAACCATTGAAAAAGTCTTGTGCCTTACCCTCCAGCAACAATTCGCCATCTACATAGATATGAATGACCTTTCGTGCTTCATCCTCTGCATAACCTGCACTCCAAAACCTCGTGACCACACCGGGACCCTTTGCTTCCAGAAGAGTGGTTGTGTATTGAATATTCTCTTGTTTGTCAAAAAATTGACCATCTAAATTGCCTTCGTTCATATCGTAACTGGATGCATGCTGAAACTTCCATCCGCTATGATTCTGATACAATTTATTTAAGTCAAACATTTCTTCTACCGTCAAATATTCATCAGGCTTTGTTGCCATCGCAGCATCGCCTGTTTCAATGCAAATTGCGCCGAGAGGAAGAAATACAGTCATGAGCAGCGCAGTTAAGACAGCAACTGTAAGTCCACGAATGATTTTATTTTTCATTTTTCTTCTCCTCTATTATGAAATTGTCAATAAAAGCAATCTCACCGATCCCGCTTCCATGATCTGTCTGCTCGAGCATGACGGTAATCTTCTGCCCCGCAAACGCCGAAAGATCGTATTCATACAATACCCATGCCTCACCCGACACCAATACCCATCCGAACTCATTAGATTTTGTGGCCTTCAGCACAGTCACTTTACCTTGCTCATCCACAATAGACACACGGATGTATGTGGCATCGTTGGGACCGCCGGACCGAGAGTAAAATGACAACTTACAAGCGGACGAAGGCAACCGGTAATTCTTCCACGCACAAGCAATCGATACAGAAGGGTCATAAAACCCGCCGTTGGAGCCATCGAGTCGCAATGACCCATAACCGCTTTCCTGTGTCAAATCTCCGTATGTACCATTGTTGTTGACACTCCAGCCATCATAATTCCAAACTTTACTTGAGCCTTGGAAAGTGTCTTTACTACCTATATCATAATAAAAATCGCCTGGTTTTTTTACAATTGACCATTCAGAAATGCAATACTTCGCCGAATCAAAGTTTTTGTTACTAAGCTCCACATAGACGACAATGGTTTGCCCGGCAAAGGAAGACAAATTGCATTCAATTTGTGTATCCGATTCAATATATGTCCATGGAATGATCAAATGATTCACATAGTTTTGATCAACAACTCGGATGCGATACAGCGCATTAGTCACACTTGTCAAACCAAATCGCAGCAAGTACGAAGATCCGCTGGCGGAGCTTAAATGAATTTTTTTGCATATGTTGCTCAATGCATCATCATATACAGTACGTTGGTTAGTGGATAGTTGAATGGCGGAATCAAATATCACTCCACCCTCTGCAAAAATGTCATCTTCGGTTAATGGCAACTGAGTTGTTTCGGAAATTTTAACCGCCTCTGCATCAAAGACCGGCTTTCTGGCTTGTTTCTTTGCTATGCATACATTGTCCAACTTTAGATACTCTCGAGAACCGGATTGGCTGTTCTGCTCAATAATCAGCACCACCGGTTTCCCCGCCGAACGAAATGACAATCTGTTTAAGTCAAAAGAAAAGTCCTGGTATCCGATGGATTTGATCCTCCCCGTGTAGAGAGTCTCAAATGCGTCTTCATCAATGGAATAAAGGATAATTTTCACCGAAGATCCCAGGCTCGATTTGAACTGCATATTCAAATACGAATCTTCCCAATCCGGCAGTAAAATCTTGTTGTAAAGATAATTCTTTCCGTTGGCATTTTCGTATCTGAACGATACACAACCGTCTTCCCCAACGATTGAAGCGTCGGTGCAACTGCTTGCTCGGAAGCCGGATAGCGAATTAGTAAACATATAGTACAAAACTCGACTGGGTTCTGCATACTTAAAATCAAACAAATTATAGAATTCGTGGTTGTCAGTTATGTAACTATCATCACCGCTTGACGGAATGGAAATTTTAGTGTTGTTTTGCACAGTATGGCTCGTCAATGCATTCAAAAAGGTATCTGCTCTTACAACTTGAACATGGTTACTCAAATAAGCGCAGAAATCTCTCACCGTTTGCTTGGTAACGCCCTCACCGATCGCAATCGCGGTATACGAGGCGGACGAGGAAATGTCCGTGCTCATGGAACTGATTCTCACCGCCAGATCAAAGGCGTTTTCGTTCGTAAGTGTTGCAGCCAAACCGACAAAAGGTTTTCCGTTTTTCCATGTAATCTCATCCGCCGAATAAACAAAACCTCCTTGCACATTGTTCATGTAACAAAGTTTGTCTAGTGCAGCCATATAATCCTTTGCAGTTGTCAAATACCGCATTCCGGCATTTCCCATGGAAATATTGATCAGCGCACAGAAGTCATTTTTCTGTTCAAAAGTTAATTTATCCCAATTTGTATTTGCAAAAACATTTTTTGCAAGATACAGTGCCCGTGCTTCGCGACTGTTTGTTTCCGATAACAGCGTCATCGCTAGGTTACTCTGAAACAGTGGATATTCATAGTTACCATTGATATATTCCACCAGCTGACTCTCTGCACCAATCAATGTCACTAAATGTCGGTTCGCATCAATTTTCTCGTCAATTATGCGATTACGAACACAACCGGATTGGAGCATTGACAATACCGAGAGATTATGTATAACGTCAAAGAAAACCGTGCATAATGCGTCCCCTTCACCGATAACCACGCCTTGCGTGTAATTGGCGATGACCGATGGGTCCGTACTAAACCTGGCATTGTTCATAATGCCGAGATCAGTATAATTGTTACTGTTAACAACAACCTTTTTTGAAATTGCATTTTCAACTTCCGCCGGCCACTCAGAATCAGAGGATGTTGTAGCATCATATCTTGCCGTTACCCCCTGTGGTAGATACACAGCCGTATTCTCCGTCACTATCACCGCATTGTATACAGAGCTGGCTGTTTTTGCCAGCGAAAGCGACCCGCCGTCAGCCTTCACATAACCGGATATCACATTTCTTTCAAAGGCCATATCGATCAATTGCCGCATGGATACATAACGGAGGTCATATTGATCAAATAAAAATGTATAGTCCGTTTCATTCGGATAAATCAGGTAGATACCAATGCCATTTTTAGCGCACAGTCCCTGTATCGATTCCATCATCAAACGCTCATCGGAGGTCATCTCGGCAACCGAGCAAACATACACGGTGTCCTCCATGTCGCATTTTTTGAAGAAGTCAAAATTAGCAGGCAATGCCGAAATCAAGCTTGTCGGCTCCTCTATACGATATACAATGCTTGCACTCTTCTCACTGTCAAGATAAACTACGCCATCTCCAAGGGCAACCACCTGAATGGTATAGATTCCCGGATTGCTCACAGCAGGAAACGTTGTTTCGTTTTGGATGGGCTGAGGTATACCATTGACATATACAAGGTAACCGGAAGCATTTTCTACGGCATCCCAAAACACATCATTTGCAGTATTTTTTCCCACGGTTGGAGCTTTAAGTTTTTCAGTCGCTTCATGACAAGAAGAAGCACTTAATATCATAACAAATACTACAACCAGGCACAGTAGTGTTTTCAGTTTGACCAATTTCATTTATTCCTCCGTCGAAAAGTCAGGGGACGAGAACTCTCCTCGTCCCCTAACATCCTTAGTTACTTCGATTACTCAATAACAAACCCGATGTTAGTGAGATAGAGCCTGTTATTAAACGGACTGTCTAGTTTTTGTGTATCTGCAAATTGCCATACCAGTTGAATGTTGCTCTTCCCGGCCAATTTTGTAACAACATCCGCGTCAATGGTTTTGCTGTACGATACATCGCCACCTCCTGGGTATCCGATAAATTCCCAATCTATCAAAGTGTATGTTGCGCCAGTATCGCAATCAATGGCTGTCAGCTTGTGTAACATTGACCCATAGTTGCCGTAATTGCCGTAAGCAAAGTTCATTTTAAGAGTCTGCGCGGCAGACAATCCCGCAAAGGATACTGTTGTTGCTTCCCCTTGATATTTGAATGTATCCTCGTTGGTTGCCGATACACGGAGAAAACCCGCCGGTATAGGATTATCTGTGAATTCCTTATAGGTATCCCAGTTGGTAGTCCAACGCGACATACCCTCATACGTTCCATTGACATTAACAATCGCATTACGCTGGCTGATGCCGAAACCCACCACATGCAGCTCCTGCACAGAACCATCTTCACTGTCTTGCTGTTCTAGCGTAAACACAGCTTGCTTACCTGCATAGTTGTAGGCATAGTTGTCAAGAGAAATCATAAAGATTTCATAGCCGTCATTAATGTAGTTAATATTCGGATTCTCTCCGGCATTGTTCAAATTGATGGTAGAAGCCGTTCCGCCAAGTTTCGTCCAATCCATTAAAACGATTGTGCTGCCATCACCAATTACCACAGATAGTTTCAGCATCGTAGAAGGCGCTACCACTGCACCGCTATCTGCCGCTCCGGCTCTGGCAAAGAAAATGAGCCACGCATTACTGGTATAAGATGCGTCTATCTGCGTTGTCAGGGAAGCAACATTGTTTGCCCCCTTCAAAATAAGCTCCCCAACGAAAGAGTCTGCATTTACTCTAACGTTTGCATCTCGATTGAACTCGGAGCCATTTTCGTTGTCTGCCACCACCCAAGGATCACTTGCAACCGGAGCTTTGTAGGTTTTAATCCCCCAATTGTTGATATACATACGATTGGTAATACCGGTTACATTTTCTTGAGCCTGACATTGAATTGTGAAAATAACATTCTTACCGGAAATCGCCTTGCTCGCTTCGGCATCCAAATGGAAAGAAGTTTCGTTTTCTCCTTGACGTTCACTGATCCAGACAAACCAGTCTTTCAGAACATACGTCTTTCCTGTAGTCGGATCATATGCGGTAAATTTCCAGAGCATATTGGAATCGCGACCGTCGTTTCCATGCTTGAAACGGATCTGATAACAGTCGTTATCGCCCAAATCATCGAATGCAACATAGCGCGACATCGCTTGATATTTATTATCGTCATTATAATTATAATGCTCCGTATCAGGGGCAAGATTTGAATAACTGAATGCGATCCAGCCACCCCAGAATACCTTATGGCAACCATATGGCACGAAATTGCTGTAATAATACGGTACGCTTCCCAAATCATCTTCGGTCAAACCGAAACTACCAACAGCAACATTGTCCGCGAAGATGTATTCGTTGGGTGTATATTTCATGGAATACTTGTCGGACAGCATCTGTGTTGCATTCAAGCCCGTGATGGTAAGAGTAGTACCTTCTGTCCGAGTCTCGAGGACGAAAGTATATTCTCCCGTGAGTTCTACCCCACACAGATCCAATCTGACGGCTACATATTCGTACCCTACCGCGGTAGTACCCGTCAAAGAGTGATCGTAATTGTCCTTTGCGATATTTTCCCCGCCTATGAGGTTCCAATCAATAATTGTTTTACGAGTCTGTCCCTCCAGTTGAATCCGGTACTCAGTCGGGGCAGTCGCTTTCACAAAAAATCGAAGCCACACAAATTGCGTATCATTGTTTTTAATGGTGATCTTTGCAATATCGTTGTTTGTGAGGACGACTTTGCTGTTGAATGTTTCACCTGCAACCGTTTCGTTCCCCACCTCAAATCCTTTGATAACAGCATGGATAGCGACACTCTTTTCGCTGTTTTTATACTGTCCGCTACCAAGTGCTACAACCTGAATATCGGACGTATGTGAGGCTATATATTGTGTGCCCGTAACAATACTTGCCTGTTTAATCCCATCAACATATATTTCATATCCATCCGCATTGGGAATTTCGTCCCAAGTGACCTTATCTTTCAAAATGCGGAGTTTGGGTGTACCCAGTGCAAGCGGCTCAACCGTATATATGACCATTTCGGATCGATCACTTGCCACATATTGAGTGTCAGACGTTTTGGCGACAACCTGAATTCTGTACTCGCCAACAACCGTTTCGGTGATCTCGAAAGAAAGTGCAGTTTGTTCGCCACGACTCTCGCCGTTAATAAAAATTTCGTACGAAGTTGCGTTTTCAATCGCAGACCAACTGACCGTTGTTCCGTTCAAAGAAAGCACAGGAATATTTAATTTGCGCGGGGACACTACGTAAGTAATTTCATTTGAAAATACGCTATTACTGTAATTAGCATTTCCGGCAACGGCAATCACCTTAACTGTATAACTTCCAACCAAGGTTTCTGTTATCACATAAGACAATTGATCGGTTTTTCCCACACTGACATTGTTGATAAATACTTCATACGAAGAAGCGTTTGCTACAGCATCCCATGTAACAGTTGCGCCTGTTAACGTTAGTATTGGCGGCGTTAATTCTGTTTTACTGATTGTATAAATGACTGCGTAGCTCATATCACTGTCTGTAAATAAGGCACTGTCACTCTTTGCTTTTACTGTAATGCTATATTCCCCCGCATCAGTATCTGTCAGCGTGTATTGCAAATCGGTTTGTAGCCCACGACTGACTCCGTTTACGAAAATCTCGTATTTAGTGGCTCGCTCTACCGCTTTCCACGATGCAACTTTTCCGGACAAAGTCAATGAAGGTTTCGCCAGTTGAGTTTCAGTGGCAACATATATCACTTGATTGCTACGCTCACTCTCACAAAACCGCTCATCCCCTGGCAACGCAGTGACAGAAATGGGATAATTACCCAGAGCGTCTACTTGAATCGTGTATGACAACTCCTTGGTTTCCACTGCGGGCAGATCACCAATCCTTACGCAATATGCAGAAGCGTTTTCTACAGCCTGCCAGCTGATTGTATCATCTTTCAGTGTAATAATCGGTGCGCTTAGCGCTGTAGTAGTTTCACCGCATGAGCAAACTGCCAGAACCAAAAGAACACACAATGCAACCGGAACGAGAATTCGTAAACCCCTTTTCATAATTTACCTCCTTTAACCTAATACGATTCATAATATTTTATAGCATAATGCGAGTAAAACTTAAGCAACCAACCGGCACACAAACGCACTTATCGATTCAAAATTCAAGCAAGCGAATGATAAGAATCTCTATCAGACAGGGAAAAACCGGTTTTCTGTACTGCATAAAAAAGTCACTGCTGCAATCAGTGCTTTCAAGTAACTTATTCATCATAACAGGGGTAAAACGGCGGAGCGGGCCGATGGATCCGTTCTTCCCTTCCGTTTTCGACACCGTCAATTGGGCAAACACGTCAATCGATACTGTCGTTTTGAACAACACAAATCGCTAGAAAACCGTTTTTCTGTACTAATTATACCATTGCGCCCCTCTGTTGTCAATACAAAACTGAAAAAATGTTTTGGATTGTGAAAAAACTCTCCGAATCATCACCGCAATTATTCCATATTATTTCTACTCCGAATGACCTTTGAACGAAAAAGTGAAAACGGAAGGTCTTCCCCGGAAGCAACTCGCCGTTTTTATCTTCATATCGTTATGTGCACCCAAGCACATCTTTCCGCGCTCTATATTGCAAATATGAATGCAAGGGGATTATATCACCAATAGGAAAAGAAAAACGGAGAGCCACTTCTGATCGAATGCAACTCTCCGTTTTATTTGTTTTCTCGCGGCTCGCCGCCAAGGTCAGTGTAGGACTTGCGGTTGGTTCGAGAAAACGTAACTTGGCGGGCGCAACGGTGTCCGACACCGTCATCAACGGCTGTGTGGGCGCGCAACTCATGTCCTCCCTCCTCGCCGTCACCTGCGTGACGGTGGCGTTCTGCTCCAACCTCCTGATGATCCGGGATAAGACCAGCGGCGCCATCCACGACCTGACGATCACTCCCGTGCGGTTCGGTGTGCTGGGGCTCGGGTACTACATCGCGACGCTCGTCTCCACGCTCATCATCAGTTTCACCGCGACCGGCGCCTGCCTCATCTACATGAGTTTCGCCGGCTGGTACTTCACGGCGGGAGACGTGTTCCTCCTGCTCCTCGACGTCCTGCTTCTGACCATGTTCGGTACTGCCCTTTCCTCCTGCGTGAACTTCTTCCTCACGACAGACGGGCAGGCATCCGCCGTCAGCACCGTTGTCAGCGCCGGCTACGGCTTCATCTGCGGGGCGTATATGCCGATCTCCAACTTCGGGAAAGGACTCCGGAACGTCCTCTCCTTCCTGCCAGGCACCTACGGCAAGAGCCTGCTCCGCAACCATGCCATGCGCGGTGTCCTCGCCGAAATGCGGTCACAGGGCTTCCCCGACGCGGTGGTGGAAAGTATCCGCGGCAGCGTGGACTGCAACCTCGCCTTCTTCGGCAAAGACGTCACGATTGGCGCCATGTACGCCGTTCTCACGGGCAGCATTCTGCTCTTCATCGGCGTCTATATCGCCATGAACATCGTCAAGAGCCGCCGCAGATAACGATTCACAAAGTAAAAACAAACAAGAGCCGCTTCCGATTGGGAAGCGGCTCGTTCTCTGTTTGTTTTACCGTTACAGTTTCATACCCGTCGTGGCGATGCCCTCGACAAAGTACTTCTGGAACACCGTGTAGAGAATCAGGATCGGCAGGATCGTCACGATACAGCACGCCATGACGGCGGGGTGGTTGAACTTCGCGGCATCCTTGAAGTTTGCGACCACGAGCTGCAGGGTGGCGAGATCGCGACTCTTGAGATAGAGACGCGGGCCGAGGTAGGCGTTGTAGTGCGCGATGAAGCTGAGGAGCCCCTGCGCGAGGAGCGCAGGCACCGTCAGCGGCAGTACCACGCGGATAAAGATACCGAACCACGAGAGCCCATCCACCTTTCCTGCCTCAATCAGCGAGTCGGGGATCCCGAACATAAACTGGCGGAGGAAGAAAATCATGCTCGCGCCGCCGAACAGCCCGGGAATGATGAGCGGCAGGTAGGTGTCAATCCACCCGAAGGATTCATACATCAGGTAGTGCGGCACCATGAGGATCGTGCCGGGAATCATCATCGTGAACAGGATGATGTTGAAGAACACCTTGCTCATGCGGAAACGGATCTTCGCAAAGGCGAACGCCGCGAGCGCCGCGCAGAAGAGCGAGGCGAGGGTCGGGACGAGTGACGTCACCATGGTACTCGCAAGACCGGTGATGAAACGCGGCACGCCGGTATAGTAGTCCTTATAATTGAAGAACTCCTTATACCCCTGGAACGTCATGCCGCTCTGACCGATGAGCGAGAAGCCGCCGGTCGTCGCGTCCTCCGCCGTCATAAACGAGGTCATGAATACGATAGCAAAAGGCAGGACGACGAGGAGCGACGCGACGATGAGACCCGCGTAGACGAGGGCGTTGTCGAGATGCTTATGATTCTTCTTCGGTTTTTTTGTCATTTCGTTAGCTTGCATCGTAACTCACCCACTTCTTTGAAATCGTGAAATGCAGTTTGGTCAGGAGCGCGACCAGGAGCGCGAGAATGATACTCGCGGCACAGCCGACGCCCGCATCCGGGGTGCCGACCAGCATCTTCTTATACACATAGAACACGACGGTCGTACACTTCGCGCCTGTGGAATCCAACACCTGAATACGGGTAAATTCCTGCAGAACGCCGATGGTACCCATGACGAGGATGTAGAAGATCGTCGGCGTGATGGACGGGAGCGTGACGTGACCGAAGATCTGGAACTTGTTCGCGCCGTCGACCGCCGCCGCTTCCTTCAGCGAGCTGTTGACGTTCGTCATCGCCGCCGTAAAGAGCAGGATGCGGTAACCGCAGGATGCCCAGATGGTCATGATCATGACCGACCAGATAAAGAGGTCAGGACCAAACCAGTTGATATTCTTGCCGAGGATGCTGTTGATGACGCCGTGGTCATAGTTGAGCAGCCAGTTCCACATGAACGTCGTTGCTGTGACGGAGCAGACATACGGGACGAAAAGCAACACCTTGAAGAAACGGGTGCCGCGGAGCCCCTTGGTCAGCAGTTCCGCAATCGCAATCGACAGGATGATGGAAATCGGCAGACCGATCATCAACACAATATTATTGAGTATGGACTTCCAGAAATACTGATCCTTGATGACCGTGACGTAGTTTGTGAAGATCTGCTTCAGCGGGAAGAACTTCGCCCCTTGCAGCGTGAGCCCCGGCACCTCCATGACGGACATGATGACCGCCATGAGGAGCGGTATATAGGTAAAGATGATGAGCCCCAGCACCGGGATCCCCGCGAAGATCGTGCCCCAGAGTTCGTCTGATCTCGCTTTTTTACTCTTTGTGATCGTCATGGACTCAGTCCTCTTTTGCCGTGTATTTTTTCAGCGTATCAAAGGTCTTGAGATAGTCGTTCACGGTATAGAAGGTCGTCATGGTCGCTCTGAAGTTACGCACGGTCTGGTTGAGGTAGTTTGCCCAGCAGCCGTCGCCGTCGATCCAGTCGCCGTCCTTGAGGAACCACCAGTCACCGGGGGTCTGGTACTCTGCCCCGCGCTCGAACACCTCGATGTTACGGGGAGAAAGCCCCTTCGCAAGATCCTGCTGAATCATCTCTTTCGCGATGCTCTTCTGGTTCGGGATAATGGTGCCCGCCTCGGCGAGGATCTTCTGCCCCTCCTCACCTGCCGCGAACTTGAGGAACAGATAAGCCGCATTTTTGATCGTGGATTTGCTCCACACCGCCCACGCGTTCGAGCCGGAGTGTGCGCCCTCGACGCCGGAGGCGATCGTGTTGCCCTCGTCGTCAAAATCCTTCCACACGAGCATGGGGGCGACATCCCACTCGAAGTCACGGATCAGGCGCGCCTGCGCCACGCTGACGCGGACGTCAACGACCATGGCGGTATAACCCTGCGTGAACTGGGTGAAACGGCCGTCCGTGTTCAGTGTCGCCGGGTTGACCGAGATGCCCTTGTTCTGCACGATCACATATTCGTGCGAAGCCGCAGCGAGTGCGCCGGCACTGCCGGGATCTCCGAGGTTGTTCGGGCTGCGGAGCAGCTCTTCGTTCTTGGCGATCGCCTCTTTGGGCGTCGCACCGAGTTGATACGGGATTACCGACCAAAAAGCGTCCGTCACGCCGGTGTAGGTTTTACCGCCGTAGGTGACGTCGGCATGGTAGTGGCTGTTGCCCACCTTGCCGGCGAGGCTCATGTATTCCGCGAACGCCTCGCGCTGGGAGGGGAGCACCTCGCACTTTTCGGCAAGGGTGTCGCTCATGTAGAACTTATCCTCGTAGGAGACGATCTCGCCCGCCTTGTAGGTATGACCGTTGACGGCAATATCTTCTTTGGCTTTGTAGTTGACCGTCGAGTCCGCGAGGGTGAAGGTGTAGTAACCGCCGGTCAGTCCCGTATCGTCGGACGTCAGATACTGCATGCAGCTGCCGCCCACCGAGAAGCCGTAATTGAACCACCAGCTGGTGATGAAGCCGTACTTACAGCCTGCCGCCGCATTGACCGCCTGAAGAATGGCGGCGAGTTCAGAACACTCCTGCCAGCTCATCGGGATCTTGTTGTTGAACACGCGCTGACCTCCGACGGTGAAGAATGCCTTCTTCGGTACGGTGCCGTCGATACCGAGCGACGCCTTGGTATTGCCGTAGGCATCTGCCGCGCCGCCGTTGAACGCGTCGATATCTTCCTCGTAGACCGAGATCTCCTTGATGTTCGCGTTCTTCATGTAGGTCTTGTTGTAGTAGATGGCGGTCGCGCCGGTGCCCTTCGGGAGCCCGTAGTAATGCGCGTTCGGACCGTCCGAGGTGGTCGTTACGACGTCGTAGAGGTATCTGCCGACGCCGCCCTCGTACATATCCGCGACTTCCTTTTCAAAGTTGAGCGCGGCGTACTGGCTCTTGATGTATGCGTCGAGCGGCTCGAGGTAGCCGAGCGTCGCCCACTGCTTATAGTAACTGTCGGAGACGAGCAGGACGTCCTGGCAGGTGGAGGAGGAGAGCGACGTCTTCATCGTCTGCTCGTACCCGCTGGAGTCACTCGGCTCATAGACCGCCCGGATGTTGTACTCTTTGTACTTTTCGTTGAAAGCATCGCACAACTGGTAGAAACGCTTTTCTTCGTCCCCCTCGGAGTACGAGGTGACATGGATCGTGGTGCCGGAGGACGGCAGCAGATTACCGTTCTCATCGAACGAGATATCCACGCCGCTCCCGCGCTTTTTACACCCGCTGAGCAGGGGCACGAGGAGCGCCGTCATCATCACGAGCATGAGAGCGATGGCAACAAATCTTTTCATGTGTTTGTCTCCTTTATTTACATTCAATCAATCGCCTTGTGAGGTGCGGTAGGACGCCACACGCGCCGAGGCATCGTCACCTTTGACGAACGTGTAGTCCGAAACGGTGGCGTTCGCGCCGAACGAGAACACGCCCACGATGCTGTCGTCCACGATTTTCGTGCCGAAGATCTCACGGCTCGCGGTGTCGTGGAGGTTCAGGGGCTGTTCGCAGAGCGGGGTGAAGCCGGCATCAATCGCCGCCCGGTTCGCGAAATACAACTCGTCGTTGACGAAGAAGCACAGAATGTCGTCCTCGCGGTAGATGGCAAGTTTGACACCTTCGGTGATGAAGTGATTGTCCGGATCACGGAACTTACTGTTGGTATAGTAGCCCCAGTTCATTGTGTCGTCGTTGGGGTCTGCCGCCTCCGACCAGTTGTAGCCGCCGTTGGTGATCGTCCGCTGTACCACACCGCATATCCCGTCGGCAATATTAGCGCCGTCGTACATTTTGATGTAGAGCGTAATCCGGTTGGCGGGGAACAGCACCGTAATACCGATTTTCGGCGTGTTGCTCTGCTCACCCGAGATGCCGCTGAGATACGCTTCATAGTAGAAGTGCGAGGAGGTGCTGTTCTTCACAACCGCATAAGCGGTGGGAGAATCCGAGCGAATGAACATCTTGTTCCCGCCCTCGTCGTTATCCTGCGAGAGATCAACAAGGTACGTCGGCTCGTACACCCCGGCGAGCAGACCGCCCTCGACGATGAGCGTGCCGAAGAAGTTGCCGTCCGGCGAGGTCAGGTTCCGCGCCGTGCCGTCCGCATTCTTCGCGAGAGGCACCCATGTATAGGGGGTCGCCTGATAACTGAAGGTCTTCATGGAACGGGCGCGGGAGGTATTGTCCTCTGCCCCGTACGGATCGTCCTTGTGGTTGTACGCCACGTTGAACATGAGTTCCGTGACCCCGTAGTCCCCGTTTTCGTCCGGGGTGAAGCCGAGTTCGTACCACGGAATGAACGTCTCGACGTCGAAGCCCGTCGCGTCCTGCGAATTGAGTTCACCGTTCAGATTGACGGCGAACTGACCGTCAAAGTAGGAGCCGGTGTAGGCGTTTCTGCCACCGATGCCGCAGAGCTTCGCAGACTTCCCGCCGCAGTCGATGCGCCACTGACAGGTGGCGTTATCGATCGAGGTCTTCTGCTTGCCGCTCTTGGTTTGCGTCGCGTTGAAGAAGAGTTCCACCGAGGAATTGAGATAGACCGAGCGGTTGGCATTGAAAGAGAGGATATTGTCCTTGACGGACACGAAGCAGTGAATCCCCTCATCACCGAAGTACAGATACGCGTCGACGTAAATATCGCTGTTGACGTTGTTCTTGTAATAAAGCCGGTGCTGTGCGGCGTCGCCGTACTGCGCGTCGCGCACGCCGTCTACCGTCATGCCGTCCACCGACGTAAAATCATGAATATCGGCGGGGATCGGCGCCTTATTTGTGTAGGAGTACGGCGCGAACGTATAACCGCCGCCGCAGGCGGTGAGGCTCGCCGCCAGGAGCAGAAGGCAGGCGATGAGAGGGAGCATAAGCCGTTTCTTCATCATCTTCCCTCCTTTTTACCGAGTGCCGCGATCTCCGAGATGGCGAAGACCTCGCCGCCGCGGGATTCCGATACGGTAATTTCGATTTGTCTGATATCCATGTCCGCGAACTGGATCGTGCAGGACGCGCCGGCGAAGATACAGTTATAATGTTTCGGCACCAGCGAATACTGGTCGTAGCTGAAAGCGATCTCGCCCGTCTCGCACACGCCCTCGGTGTCACCGACGCGGTACCAGATGCGGATATTGTCAATTTTGGTGAAAGAGGTGTCATACAGATTGCTGTTGTACACCATGATGGCTTTTGCCGAAATGTAATCCTCCCATGACAGCGTCACGGTACTTGCTTTCTTCCCTACGTTAAAGTAGGTCTCGTCGACGATGTTCGGCGTCTCGTGGATCTTGAGCGTACCGTCGTTCAGCCAGTAAGGGCTGCTGCCCTCGCGGAGCCCTGTCGCCGTCACCTGCGCCGAGGTCGCCTTGTTCTCGTACCCGCTGATGGCGGTCGGGAGCGGCTGGAGCGTCACGGTGGGACCGTTCGCGTAGATGACGGGAATCCCGTCGTCATTGGTGACGAAAGACACCTTGTCGAAGCGGATCTTCCGCGCCTGCGAAATGGACTTGTCATTCTTGAACGTGTGGTAACTGATGTAGAGTTCATCGCCCACGGTGATGAACGAGTGGTGCCCGGCAGAGTTGGTATAAGCGTTCAGCCCGTCGGTCGTGATGACCGTACCGCCCTTCTCGGTCGCAATTTTGTGGAAGGGACCCATCGGCGAGGTGCCGACCGCCTGCCGCACCTGATAAGACGATTCATCGTAGGTATGGACGGAGAACGTTAGGTAGTAAAGCCCTTCGTGATAGAGCATGAACGGTCCCTCGTTGACGGTGCCCTCGTCCATGACCTCCGTCCCGCCGACCTCACAGGAGCCTGTGAGGGAGATGCAGGTAATGCTCTCGTAGTCCGGCTCCCACCATTCTTTCATCTTCATGATATAGGTGGAACTGGAGGAGTACCCCGCGCCCTTATCGTGCGTGAAGAGCAGATAAATATCACCGTTTACGTCTACAAAGGGCTCGGCGTCGATGGCGGCAAAATAGCCGTCCGCCCAGGTGGTGCCTTCCCCGTGCGCTTCATAGAGCGGATGATCTTTCGGCATCTTCGAGAAGTCGATGAGCGGCTCCGAAATGCTGCCCCATTCGGTGAAGGGCCCCATCGGAGAAGTTGAGGTGGCGAGTGAGATGTAATGCGTCTTGTATTCCGAGACGCTCTTCGACGTCGCGCTGTAATACATATAGTACACGCCGTCCTCGGCATCATAGTGAACGGCGGGCGCCCAGAAGTTCATGTACGCCCAGAACGTGTCGAGGTCGGGGCGGAACACGGCGCCGAGATACTGCCAGTTGGTCATATCCCGCGTGCGCCATGCGTTGATGGTGGAGGTCGCCGTGATATACGCGTAATAGTACCCGGTGTCCTCCTTCACCTGTCCGTTCTCATCGAGCGCCTCCGGCACCCAGATGAGCGACGGATCGGCACCCTGCATGGTTTCTACGTTCCCGTAGAAAAGAGAGGTATCAAATTCCTTGATGTCCTCACCGTAAGAGACGTACTCAAGTTTATCGCCGCCGGAGCACCCGGTGAGGGCGAGCGGCAGGAGCATACAGAGGAGAACGGTCAGTGCCAGCAGTTTCTGTTTCATCTTTCCCCTCCTCATACATTTCCGTCATCGGTGATGTGTGTGATGACCGTTGTTTTCCGGTTATTGTCAGCGCCCACGACGAGGTCTTCCCCGGCTCCGTCCTTCAGCCCTGCCTCACGGTAGGTGATCGTGATGTCGAAGCCATCGGTCGCCTGGCTCGTAATGACGGCGACGATGCCGCCGACCTGTGAGGTTCCCGAAAGCGTCCCGGTGTTCGAGACGTTCGTCAGGCGGTGCACGGCACCTGCGGCACCCTTGTGGAACAGACCGACGATACCGCCGACGCCCGTGTTTGCCGTGATATTGCCCGTGTTCACCGTATCGGTGACGGTGATGGCGGGAGAACCCGCCCCGGTGGCGCTGGAGTTATGGACGTATCCGACGACCCCCGCGGCGTAGTTGCCCGTGGTCGTCACGTTGCCCCTGTTCTCACAGCCCGTGACCGTGAGACTGCCGAGCGCGCGACCGACGAACCCGCCGGCATTGGACGAAGCCGTCACGTTGACCGTCGCTTCGTTGACGCATCTCTCGAGCGTCGTGACCCTGCCGCTCGCCCATTGGACAAGACCGACAAAGCCGCCCGCATACATATTGCCCGCGGTCAGCTCGACCTGCCCCGCGACCGTGAGATCTCTCACCGTTGCACCGTTGGAATAACCGATGAGCCCGATGCCCTTGACACCGGTCAGATTGAGATACACGGTATGACCGTTCCCTTCCATCGTACCGGCGAACGCCTTATCCGATGCGTTCCCGATCATGACGTCGACCGGCACCTCGGGGGAGCCGATATCCGCATCGATGATGACACGGCGACCGCGGAAGTCCGTGCCGCCATTGACGAGAGCGGCAAACGCGCGGTATTCATCAATCGTGGTAATCCGCAGGGTCGTATCCCGGAAGCGGGCGGTGATGCGGACGTCATGCGGCGGCATACGGAACGTGACCTGCGTCGCCTCCGTCGCCTGTCCGCGATAGATCTCCGCCCCGTTCACTGTCAGACTGCGCTCGATGAGCGTGTAATCGGCCTCGGGCGTGACGGTCAATGTAACGGTTTCGCCGTACATGGCTTCTGTCTTATCCGCCGTAACGGTACCGCCGACGAGCGCGGTGTCCACGGTGATCTGACTGACGATGGGGCGGACGGTCGCCGCCACTTTCACGTCGCCTGCAGGCATCGTGAATTGCGACCCCTCGATCGCCTCACCGTTGACCGTGATGCTCGCGCGCTCATAGCCCGTAGCGGGGACAAGATTGACGTAGAGGATATCGCCCTCGGCGGCGCGCTTGACCTTTTCGCCCTTGCGCGTCACATAGAGCGTCCCGTTTTCCACCGTCTCCCCGGTGATATTGTAGTTCAGACGTTCATCGTCCCAGCTGTATTCCGCACCGCACCCCGCGAGGAGCAGGACGAGACATAGCAGGAGCATTGTCCATAACAGGTGTTTTTTCATAGCGCCTCCCTTACGGTTGTTTCACACGCAGGACGACCTTGCCGGTGTTCTCGTAGCGTTCGAGGATGCCGTGCGCTTCATCCACTTCGGAAATATCCAGTACCCGATAGACGGACGGCTTCAGCGTCCCGTCCTCGAACCAGTGCCACATATTGTCGCGGAGAGCCGTCAGCAACTCGTGCTTTTCTTCGTTCGAGCGTCGGCGGAGCATACTGCCGACGAGGTGCAGTCCCCGCGTCAGGAGCGGGCGGAGTTTAATCTCCGTCGTGATGCCCGCGAGCGTCGAGATGACGACCCAATAGCCGCCCGCCGCCATGAAAGGCATCGCATCGCCGAGGTCTTTGCCTGCGAGGCAGTCCATGCAGACGTTCACCGGGTGACCCTCGCGCTCCAGTCTCGCGAACGCGTCGGGGATACTCTCTTCTTCCTGGATGATGATCTCATCGGCGCCGAGGTTTTTGATTTTCTCTGCCGCGGCGCGTGTCTGTACGCTCGTCACGACATAAGCCCCGTTGAGTTTCCCCATCGGGATCGCCGCGCTGGCGAGCCCGCTCGCCCCGGCGGCAACGTACAGCACCTGACCGGCGGTGAGGTGCCCCTCGACGAAGAGGTTCAGGTAACTGGTCGTATAGGCTTCGGGGAGCGTAGAGGCTTCCTCCATGCTCATTCCCTTCGGCACCGGCAGGAGCAGTTGGTACGGCAGGGCGATGCGCTCCGCATACGCGCCGCCGCCCACGAGAGCGCAGACGCTGTCCCCGATGTGATACCCGCTCTCGCGCTCCGCGGTCTTGCCCATCGCGACGATTCTTCCAGCGAGCTCGAGCCCCGGCCACTGCGGCCAGCCGGCGGGCGACGGATACGTCCCCTGCCGCTGTAAGAGGTCGGCGCGGTTCAGCGCGGCGGCATAGATCTCGACGATGACGCCCTCGTCCGTAAGGACGGGCTCCTCGACGTCACTCCAGACAAACTGTTTGTCGGCATCGATCAGCATGGCTTTCATTTCGTTTCTCCTTCTTCTTCCGTGACGTTACTTGCCGCGGACACGGTTTTCTTGATTTTGCTTCGTTTCGGGAATTGTATGTTGCTCACGCACACGGCGACGGCAACGAGGGCAAAGGCGGCGGCGTGCTGCCATGTCAGATGCGTCCCCAGCGGCAACAGCACGCTGACCAGCGCCGCGAACAGCGGCTCCGCCATCTTGATGATAAAGAGTTTTGAGAGGGCGTATTTCTGTACGACGTAGTACCACAGCCCGTAGCTGACGACCGTCGCCGCGACGATATACAGCATGACGAGCGCGGCGCGCCAGCCGAACGAGGTGATCCGCCCCCCGAGGGCAAGCCCGAGTACGGTCAGGAACAGACCGCCCATGAACTGCGAGTACCCCGTGACGGTCACGGTGGGGACGTCGTGAAAACTCTTCTTAAAGACGATGTTGGAGATCACGGTGCAGAAGCTCGCGCCGATGACGAGCGCCGTCCCGAGACCGAACGTGATCTTAAAGGAATCCAGATTGATGACCAGCACCGAGGCAACCCCGCACACGGCGCCGATGATCTTCCCCGGCGTCAGTCGGTCGTCACGGAAGAACAGGAACGAGAAGCACACGAACACGAGCACGCCCGATTGTTTGAGGAGCGCCGTCTTGGAACTGTCGATCTGCCCGAGGCTGATATAGGTACAGGCGTAGTGGAGCACCACGGCGAACAGGGCGACGAGCGCGGTCGGTAGCCACTTCTTCGGTTGCCGGAGGAGATACGTCCGCCGCGTCGCGAGGCAGAACGCCGAGAGGAGCGCGCCGCTCACGAGGAACCGCACCCCGGCGAAAAGGACTAGGTTCGGGTAGAACGACGTGTCGATCTCGAACACCTTGTACCCGTATTTGACGAACGGGAACAGCGACCCCCAGAGGAGCATGACGATGAGCCCG
This sequence comes from uncultured Eubacteriales bacterium, assembly GCA_934432675.1. Taxonomy (GTDB): domain Bacteria; phylum Bacillota; class Clostridia; order Oscillospirales; family CAG-272; genus UBA1740. The sequence goes on from CAKRYT010000005.1 coordinate 128,463, forward strand.
AGCCCGACTGCCGTCAGCGTGGCTTTAGGATTCCCGCCCCCGGCGGGTTCTGCGCCCGTTTGGGTGGTGCCGGCGGTGCCGTCCGGCTGACCCGCCTGCGGCGTCACCGCTTGTGTCGTTTGGATGGAATGCGTCACCGTGTCAGTCCCTCGGCCCGTCACCGCGCGTGGCAGGGTGTCTGCCGCCGGCACCGGTTTCAATGACGACTTTCCCGTCAATTATTTTCAATTCAATTATCCTCTTTTCGCGTTTCGTTTGTCAATCACCCGACGCACGGGCAGTGATGGAAGCGTTGGCATTCATTTCCTCCGCCGTGTAACCGCACGCCTCGAGGGTCAGTTTCTGGAGCAGGTATTCATGGGTGAAATCGACGTCGTAGGGGATCTTCCCCTCCACCATGTACACGAAATCGTGCATCATGACGTCGTACCGCCCGACCTCGGGGATCTCCACCGTGTGGTAGCGGTCCTTCCACGGCTCCTGCTCGGCCAGCATGGTCTCCCGGATGCGCATGGGGGATTCCAGGGGGCTTACCGAAATGGTGCCGCGCTCCCCGTAGACCGTGAACTCGCGGAGCCCCCAGCCGTTGACCTCGCAGGAGGAGACCCGCACGGTCGCGATACCGTCGGGATAGGTCAGAACCGCGAGAGAGGTATCTTCAAAATGGATGTCTCCGTCGCCCGACTCGGTGTGGAAAGCGGTCAGACCGCCCGGGACTCCTTTGACCTGCATACAGAGGTCGATGAGATGCCCGCCGAAGATGTACATGACCGGCGCCTTGACGCCGTAACCGATGAGCTGCCGCTCGAACCAGTCGGGGTGCTTGGTGCACATCTCCGCCGTGATGTTGTAGATACGCCCGAGCGCCCCGTCGCGGACGCGCTCCAGAACGTAACGCACACCGGCGTTGTAGCGGTACATATACCCGGTCTGAAAGACGAGGTGTTTCTCCCGCATGACATCAAGGAACGTGCGATAGAGCGAAAGGTCGATACCGGCGGGCTTATCCATGTGGATATGGAGCCCGGCTTCCGCACAGCGGAGCGCCGTCGGTACGAGATCGGGGACGGAGGCTTCGACCATCGCGGCGCGGATACCCGAAGCGAGAAGGCGCTCCTCGCTCATCACAGGGATGTCACCGTAGACATTGGGATTCTCCCGTAGCCGTTTTTCCCGCACCGCGTCGTCCGGCTCACACAGTCCGACGATTTCCACGTCCTCACGCGCCCTGAGCGCGCTGATGGCAGCCGCCGCATGATTGTGCCCGATGCCGAAGATACCGATGCGAAGTTTTCCGTTTTCCGCCATGATTCTGTCCTCTCGAAATGGTGCAGGCGCGCGGGCGCGCCCGTTTGACATTTTTATTATAGGGGGATGCCTGAAAATCTGTAAATGCCCATTATGATATTTTTATCCGTTATGATATTCAACTCGTGTTAAAATAGCGTTAAAAAATCAAAATAGCGGTTGAATTTTTGTATAAAATGCTTTATAATAACCTCACTATGGATGCTAAAACGATTTCAAGGCTGATCCTCCACAGGATCCTCGCCGTCAACACGATCTACCGATACGAGACGAAGCGCATCACGCGCAACGACCGCTCGACCTATGCCCTGACGCTGAAGATCGAGGGCTTGACGTACTACTACGCGGGCGGCAAGACCTATGTCACCGACCCGCATCACCTGCTCCTGATCTCCAAAGACGCCCGTTACCAATGGCAACTCGGTCAGCAGGGGAAATGTATCACGATCGAGTTCGAAGGAGAGCTCGAGGGCGAATCGTTCGATTTTTACGAATTCCCCCTCTCCGACGCCGTCAGCCGGGAGATTGCCACGATGCTCCTGAACGTCGCAAACCTATGGGATCTCAAAAAGGACAATTATTTGCTCAAATGCAAGTCTCTGTTCTATAAGATTCTCGACAAAGCCACGGTGACGGAACACAAGGAAACTTACCTCCCGAGTTCCTATCGGCATATGCTCGAACCCGTGATCGACTACATCCGCACGCGCTATTTCGATAAACACATCACGAACGAGAGCCTCGCCGCCATGGCGGGCATCTCGACGGTGTATTTCCGCAAGGTATTCACCCGTGTGTACGGCGAGTCGCCTATCAAATACCTGCGTACCGTCCGTATCAAAAAGGCGAAAGAACTGCTCATCGGTGACGATGCCTCCATCGGGAGAATTGCCGAGATGACGGGATACTCCTCGGTCTACACGTTCTCCAAAATGTTTAAACTCGAAACGGGCGTCTCCCCGACCGAGTACGCGAAAGAATATTTCCGTAACCACTGCTGACGCGCGGGGGTGCGCCACAATCGTGCCGCGCATTCCCCCTCTCCCGCGCCGCGCACTCCACCGCAAAAAACAACCAAAACAGATAAGCAAGAGAGCCACCGCGGCGCGGTGGCTCTCTTTGTCATGCCCCTGAAAAATTCCCCCACGCGGATTTTTCTCCGCGTGGGGGCGTTGCTGATTTTTTGTTTTTTATTCGGTGACGTTGGTCGCCGTGCCCGCACAGGTACCGAAAGCCTCGCCGGGCGTAGTCGTTTTGTCACCCTCTGTCCGGTTGGTGGTGTCAAAGCCCGCAGTAGCAGTCATCTCCGCACCATTCAGTTTGTATGTCACACCGGTCGGAGCCGTGTAGTTCTTGTAGGTCGCGATCGCCTTGGCAACGATCCTGCCGATCCAGCCGCCGACGGACTGCGAGCCGGAAATGGTGCAGTCACGCACGGTCGCGTTGTCCACCGTCGCGGTCCTGCTGGCGTTGAGCAACCCGATGATACCGCCGATGCACTTCGCGCCGGTGATGTTGCCCGTGTTGGTGCAATCGGTCAGCGCATTACCCGTTCCGTTGACATAGCCGACGATACCGCCGATGTAACTATCGGTTGCGGTAACCACTCCGCTGTTGTCGGCATCGTTTACCGTGATGGTCGCACTGGTACCACCAATGATGCCGCCGACGGCACGGGGACCGGAGATGGCACCCTCATTACTGACATTCGTCAGGGTAGACGCCCCTCCGACGAATCCGGCGACACCGCCGATCCCATTGGAGGTCGTCGAACCGGTTGCGTTGGTACCGCTGACCTTACCGTAGTTGTGGCAGTTCGTCACCTGCGTGCCGCCTTTTGCGATACGCCCGATAATACCGCCGATACCGATGTTGGACGAATACAGATTGCCGCCCTTAATCTCACCGTAGTTCGCACAGTTTTCAATGGTAGCGACGCCGGTGTTATGTCCGACGATGCCGCCGACACTGCAATAATCGGGACCTGTCACGGTCGCATAGTTCGTGCAGCCCGTTACTGTACCGCCTGCCGAAGTGATCATACCGACGATACCGCCGACGTAAGACACGGCCTTTGCGGTCGCCGCATTGGCGCGTGTGACATTGCCACGCACGGTGAGGTTTTTCACACTACCGCCCTCCAGATAGGCAATGGCACCGGCGGCGTGGTTGACAGAGATATTGACCCAAACGGTCTTGCCGTTGCCGTCAAAGTTGCCGGCATAATAATTCTTCGAATTGCTGGTACCGATTGCCGTCGTCACAGGTGCCTCTTCGGTGCCGATGTCGGCAGTCAGTTTCACATATTTGCCGCTCATGTTGTCGCCACCGTTGACTGCCGCAGCATATGCCTCATAGTCCGCTGCATTCGCGAGCAGGTAGGGCGTTGCCTCGGTGTTCTCAAAGTTTTCGACATCCTTCTGCGCCGTGAGCGTGATTTCCGCTTTGGTTGTTTCGGTCTCGCAAGCCGCGTCGCTAAACAACTTGGAGCAACCCGTGCAGGACCAGTATTCGAGATTTCCTTCCGTTGCATAAGTGGAAGCAGTCGCCTCGTGGTGGATCGGCGTGTGGGTATGTACCGTCTCCTGCGCGAACTGTCTGCCCGCTTTCTTGACGAGCGTTTTCTCCTCGCCGTAGATCTTCTCGTTGTCTTGATTCACGGCATACGGCTTGACGCTGAGCGTCAGAGCGGCGTTTTCTTCAATGCCCTCAATGATATAGGCAAAGAGGTACTCGCCCTCACCGGCTGTCAGCGCCTCGTAGGTGTTTTCCCCGTCGGACGCGAGCAGCGTCTTGAACATGTATTTCGCGGCGCATTCCGTCGATGTCGTGCCGTTCGAGAACACGAAACCGACCTCCCGGTAGTTGGCTTCGTTCGCAATCTTACCGACGATGCGGATATCGAAGCCGCCGTTCTTGTTCTGATACCCGTCGAGCGTGACATCGCTGACCGCAGGCGTCTCCCCCTCATCGGCGAACACAGCCACCGAAAGTACGGTCAGTGCCGCCACGGTCAAAACGATACAGAGGATAAGCGAAGTAATCTTTTTCATGTTAGTAACCCTTTCGTTTCGTTCTGATAGTTTCCGGCGATCATTGACCGTCGCCGAACAGGTCGTTCCAGGTCGTTTTGTCACCGACACCTTCTCCTTGGCGTTGGGTGCCGGAGGTGCGAATCACGTCATCCGCGTCGAGTACAAGGATCTCCGCCACCGGCGTTGTCCAGATAGGTTTCCGATCGTTCATCATTTTCTCCTTTCCCATCAATTCACCGTTCTCAGACGAACGGAATGAATCCTCCGAAATCTCCTCCGTCGGGGTCGTCCGCGGGGAGCCGCTTCGTGACGGCGGTTGTCCGCTGGTTGCCGTCCGCGCCGATCACGATGTCCGCACCGCTTTCGTCTTTCAGCCCCGCCTCCAGGTAAATAACCGTGATATGGAAGTCGCTCTCCGTCACGACACCGATGATGCCACCGACCTGCTCCCCGCCCGTGAGAGTCCCGGTGTTCGAGACGTTCGTCAGACGGTGTACGGCGCCCGCCGCTCCTTTATGGAACAGTCCGACAATGCCGCCGACGCCCGTATTTGCCGTGATATTGCCCGTGTTCACCGTATCGGTAACGGTGAGGGAGGGCGCACCGGCGCCCGCGGCGGTCGAGTTGATGATGTAGCCGACAATGCCTGCGGCATAGTTGCCGGCGGTTGTCACATTACCTTTGTTCTCCGAGTTCACAATCGTGAGGTTGCCGAGCATCCGCCCGACGAAGCCCCCGGCGTTCGACGCGCCGGTCACGTTGACCGTCGCCATGTTGACGCAGTTCCTGATGGTGGTCACGGCGCCGTTCGCCCACTGCACCATCCCGATGAAACCGGCGGCGTAGAAGTTGCCGACGGTCAGGGTCACGTCGCCCGCAACCGTGAGATTCTCGAGCGTCGCGCCGTTCGCGTAGCCGATGAGCCCCATGGCGCGCCCCGCCGTCTTGAACTGCCGGTTACGGAGGTTCACATAGATGGTGTGTCCGTCGCCGTCGATCGTGCCGGCAAAGGGTCTCACGGAGGCGACACCGAGCGATGCGCGCACCGGCACATCGGCACTCCCGATATCGGACGTCAGTCTGATGTACTTGCCCGTGAGCGCATCCGGGTCGATGAACGCCGTATGCGCGAGCCGCAGCCATTCGGCATAAGACCCGACGAGATACGGATCGTCCGACGTGCCCGTGCCGCGGAGCGTAACGGGTGTCACGGTCGCCGCATTCCCGAGGTCGGCAATCGCGAGCGAGAGTTTCTCTCCGAAGAGCCGCCCGAGGCGGAGCATCGAGGGAGAATCCAGATGGGCGGGATCGCCCGGCTTACGGGTCAGACCCGCGCCGATGACGTCCACATAGTACCCTTTGGAGTGTTCTGCCGCCCAGAGTTCCTTGACGGCGTTGAGAATTTCATAGTTTGCCCAATATTCGCTGATGCCGCCGTCGATCGTGGCGAGCCCGTTCTCCGTCACATAGCCTTTGCTCTCCCAATCCGCGATGAGGTCTCCGGCGAAGTTCGCCCACAGCGTCGCGTAATCGGCAGTATACTGGCTCGCGTCGCTCTCGCCCTGCATCCAGAGGAGGGCGACGATCTCTGCATCAATGTTGCTTTCCCCGAGCAGTCCCATGCCTTCGTCCACGCGGGTGAGCAGGTGAGCATACAGGCTGTTTTCCGCGAGAGTTTCCTTCCCGAGATAGGCGAGCGAGGAGGGCGAATACCACTTGTCGTGCAGGGTCGTGCCGCCCGTCGCGTCTTTAATGATGTAGAATGTCTCGTCGGGATAGGTCTCCGAGAGATACTCGGCGAGCCCGAGCTCGGGACCGAAGCACCAGTTCGGCCAGTTGGTCGTATCGTCCGGGATCCTGCCCATGCCCGTCTTGACGGGAATGAAGTTCGTCGTCAGATTCCGTTTGTCGGTTTTGGGGTTATACGGATTGCAGGAATTGAAGATCAGCACATTTTTGAAACCCGCCTGATACTTCTCCAGCTGTTCCTCCGTCAGACTGTCCACCATGCTGTGCCCGACCATGTTGCTCTGCCCTGCCATGATGATGACTTTCGCTTTCTTCGGCGTCGGCGCGGGATCGGTCTTTTTCGCGACGTCCAGCGTCACTTCCCCTGTGAGCGTCTGCTTTCCCTCTCCCTGCTCGTACACGATCTTCACCGTGCAGGACGGTTCATGCACCTCGATCGGTGAGCCGGTATAGGCGGCACCGTCCACCGTGACGGTGGCATTAGCAAGGTCGAGAACACCATCAGCACCGCGGTCGGCGGTCATGGTGACACGGAGCGTTTTCGGGTCGAAGAGATCCCCGTCCGTGAGTGCGCCGACCCCCGACGCGTCAATTTCCATCGACAAATAAGTCTTCTTGGGCGTTTTGTCCCCGCCGCAGGCGGCAAGGAGCGCAACGGACAGCAGGGTCACGAGCGCCAGAAGAAATGTCATACACCATTTTGCTTTCATAGGCTGATCTCCTTTTTTGGTTATTGCGGGGCGACCCGCCTCGGTTAACAGTTCCTTTTGTTGTCTTCTTGTTCCCGCCGGGCAGGGAACCTGCCCGGCGGGAGGGGGATCCCCCTCCGATTTTTTGTTTTTCAGCGACTGACGACTTCGAGTTTCCCGTCGCGCTCCGCGATCTCGCAGACGCGCGCCGTCCGCACGTCCGCGGCGGTGCCGCGGGTGCCGTAATCTCTGCCGTGGTAGAAGAGGTAGAGGTGCCCACCCTCGGCAAGCACGCTGTTGTGCCCCGTCCCCTCTTCGACGTCGTTCTTCGCGACGAGCGGGCAATAGGTGTTGTCGTCCGGGTACTTATGGAAGTGCAGCTTCGTCAGGTCGTCGGTGTGCCCGTGTGCCACCGCGTACCCGATATAATAGGTTTCGTTCTGATAGCAGTTCCCGGAATAGGTGAGGAAATGGTCGTCGCCGACACGGAAGTAGAACGCGCCCTCGAGGGTGTGCCAATGCTGTCCTTTTCTGAAACGGTCGCGCATGAAGATCTCTTCATCCAGCGTCGCGCGCACCACCACCTGCGGATGTCCGCACATTTTGGTGGGCGAGAGCATTTTGTCGACGACGATCAGTGTCCCCGCCCGCTCCGCTTCGTAATCGTTCGTGGAGTAGTACATATAGAGATCTCCCCCCGACTCGACCACGTGCGCGTCGATGGAGAACGGTGCAATCAGTTCCCCGACGAAAGCGAACCCTCCATCCGGGCGGTCGCTGACCGCGACGCACATACGCTGGCGGTGGGTATCCGTCTCCCACTCGCCCATGGACGAATAGTAGAGCCAGAAGCGTCCCTCATGGAAAAGCACCGCCGGTGCCCAGTATTCTTTCTCGCCCTCGAGCGAGTAGCAGATACCGGCGTAATGCCAATGGTATTTGTCCCGGGCGGTATAGAGTTGCACCCCTTTTGCGCCCGTCGCGTACATATAATACGTATCGCCGTGCCGGATGACGTACGGGTCACCCTGTGAACGGCCTCCGTCAAACGTCAGTTTCACGGCTGTCCTCCGTTTTAGGTATTCTTCACAAATTATGATATTGAACCACCTGTTTTTTGTAAATGTCGATAATGATATTTTTATCAGATTTGATACTCATTTCAAAAATTCGCCAAAAAAGCGAAGAAACCGGCAATTTTGTTGTCGGTTTCTCACAAAAACAGGTTATTTGGATTGTTCACGTCGATGAATGCCTTTGTCTACTTCTTCCGGGTGGTATTTGCGGTTGATATGCTTATCAAAGACGTAGGCGCAGTATAAGAATTCCCCCATGACCGTCGAGGGCATAAGCAGGACGGCATACGCAACCAGAAACACATATTTGACGAAGAGCATGGCGCCCGCGATGTCCAGAACGAAACAGACGAGGAGCGGGAGCAACAGCGCCGCCGTCGCCGCGAGCGTCGTCGGCACGGTGCGGAAATACAGGATCATGGCATTCTTGAGGAGCCCTCCGACGGTCGCGCGATACACTGCCACTTCCGCAAGGAGCAGAAGTCCGATGGGCAAAAGAAGCAGAATCCCACTGATGATCGGCAGATAGGCAAGTCCCCCGGTGCTCCCTCGGAGCGTGCCGGCGTATTCGGTGAGCAGGAGCCACAGGGACGTGAAGAGGAATACCCCCGCATACGCCCCGCCGTTCTGCCGCACGCCGGTGAAGAAGTCCTCGCGGAGGAACACCCCCTCGCCGAAGACCAGCTGCCGAACGACGCGCACCGTACCGGCGAGCCCCACGGAGAAGATCAACCAACACGGAATGTCGATGAGGCGAAACCAAAAGCGCAGATTGGCGACGGCGGCGGCGCGAGCCGCCTCGTCTCCGGTATCGGAGACAGCGACGGACGCACACAGGACGTCACGCGAGAGATGCGAGATGAGGAGCGGAAGGAGGAAGAGGAGCAGAATGCCGCCGAGCGCGAAAAGCAGACGGTGACGGACACGCCAGCAATCCCAAAAGACGGCGGGTCTCGTCGCGGGCAGAGCGTCGGCGGTAAAATCGGTGGCGGCGCGTTTGACTTTCATGCGGTTCCCTCCTTACTGACGGAGCAGTGCGACCGTCTCGTTCTCGGACATACGGACCTCGTCCGGCGTCCCCTCAAAGACCAGTTGCCCCTCGTCCATGACGTAGATCCTGTCGGCGAGTTCGAGCGCCTCGCGATAGTCGTGCGTGACATAGATGACCGTGACTCCCTCCGACGTCTGCACATGGCGGATATAGCGGCGTAGCATTTCGCGGCTTTCGGTGTCCACGTTGGAGAGCGGCTCATCCATGAGGATGAGGTTCGGGTGTTTGACCATGGCGCGGGCGATCGCCACGCGCTGCTGCTGCCCGCCCGACAGATGTTTCGGCAGGCGCGTGAGGCAGTCGGTGAGCCCGAAGGTCTCGGCGATCGCCCTGACCCGCTCCGTCACCTCGTCGCGCTTCAGGCGCGCGGTTTTTAAGGGAAAGGCGATGTTATCGAAAACCGTCAGCGACGGGTACAGGACATAATCCTGCGAGACGTAGGCAAGATTGCGTTTTCTCGTGGGGATCGTGTCGGCATCCCTGCCGTCAAAGTAAATATAGCCGTCAAAGGCGAAGAAACCGGCAATCGCCTTGAGCAGTGTGGTCTTCCCGCACCCGGAAAAGCCCATGACGACGTTCAGCGTGCCGGCGTCAAACCGTGCCGAGAGCCCCCGGACGGCGACCGTCTCGTTCTTTTTCTTATCAATATAGGTCACTGTCAGATTCTTTACCTTAATATCCGGCATTGTGATCCTCCCTGCCCTGCATCGGGATTTGTGCGTACCCCCTCCGACGCCTTTGTCGAAAAAGCGCGCAATTTCTTTCCTTTGTATTGTAACATGCGCGCACGATTGTTGGCAAGGTGTGCGATGCTTCCTTCTTTGGGGTTTGTTATCAGAACGGATAAAAGTATCATTTTTGACAAAAGAAACAATATTTTTATTGCAAATTTTGTGCAAAACCGTTGACTTCGTGCGTTGTTTCGGATAGAATGGCGGTGAATTGAAGCCTTCGCGCCGGAGAGCGTCTTTTCTCCGGGTGGGGAGCAAAACGGAATAATAAAGGAGCATCGCCATGTTTCATACCGACAAATACGCGGCTCTCGTCGCCCGCCACAGAGAAGCGATTATCGCGGCAGAGAAATACATCTGGGAGCACCCGGAGACAGGATTCAAGGAATGGCAGACCGGTGCCTACCTCGAGAAGATTTTCGAGGGCGCAGGCTACACGCTGACGAAAGCCGGGAATATCCCCGGTTTCTATACCGACATCGATACCGGCAGACCGGGACCGCGGCTCCTCATCCTCTGTGAACTCGACGCCCTCGCCATGCCGCACCATTTCGCGGCGGTGGACGGCTGTGCACACGCCTGCGGGCATCATGCGCAGTGCGCCGCCATGGTAGGGATCGCGCTCGCACTCCAGGAGCCGGGTGCGCTCGACGGGCTTTCGGGCTCGATCCGTCTCGCGGCGGTACCCGCCGAGGAGGAGATCCAGCTGGATTTCCGCGATGAGCTGCGCCGCGCGGGCACCATCCGCTACTGCGGCGGTAAGGACGAGTTCCTTTACCGCGGCTACTTTGACGGCGTAGACCTCGCCTATATGTTCCACACCGGCACCAATCCGCACAGCAAACTGGATATCCACGACGGGTGCAACGGCAACATCTCCAAGGATATTGTTTTCCACGGGAAGGCTGCACACGCCGGCAGCTTCCCGCAGGCGGGCATCAACGCACTGTATGCCGCGACCCTCACCCTGAACGCCATCAACGCCCTGCGCGAGACGTTCCCGGACAAGGAAAATGTGCGCGTCCATCCCATTATGACAAACGGCGGGGATTCGGTCAGCGTGATTCCGGCGGAGGCGGCGCTCTCCACGCTCGTGCGCGGGAACAGTCTCCCCTCCATCGCCCGCACGAACCGTAAGGTCAACCGCGCGATCGCCTCCGGTGCGCTCGCCATGGGCGCGACGGTCACGGTCATAGACCATCCGGGCGCCTGCCCTCTGCATAACGCCCCGCGCCTGAAAGAGATCGCGACCGACGTCATGGCGGAACTGGTCGGGCGGGAGAACCTGAATATCACGCACAACTTCGGCGGCGGTTCGACCGATATGGGGAACCTCTCCTGCCTGATGCCCGTCCTGCACCCCTACATCAGCGGCGCCGCGGGTGCCAGCCACGGCAACGACTTCCGCATCGCGGATGTCGAGAACGCCTGCGTCGTCTCTGCCGAGGGGCAGCTTTCCCTCGCCGCCGCGCTCCTCTCGGACGATGCCCGCCTCGCGCGCGAGGTGGTGGACACCTACGAGCCGCTCTACCCGAACAAGGAAGCCTACTTTGCCGATTGGGACAAGTACATGGCGGAGCATGACCTGCTCATCTGGGGGGAAGACGGTTCCGTCACCGTCAATCTGTAAACACTCAAAAACGTGCAAAAAGCCACCGCAAGGGTGGCTTTTTGCACGTTTGGAAGACTGCGAGCGCGACTTCAAAAGACTCTATATTTCCGGGCTCCGCGTTGATAAATTGCAGATTGTCTCCACCTGATGTACGAGTTTGATTTGGCTCCGAGTCTGGTTGAAAGATAAACGGCTGCCGGTGTGGGAAAGATACCCGCATAATCGCCGTTATTATACGGTCGTTACGAACAGGCTCGCGAGCACGATAATCACTGTGCAATTGTCTGTCGCACGTTTTTCTCGGTCTTGCGCTCGGAAATCTTTGCCGCGCCGTCGCTCGCGACGGACTCCGACGGATCCGAAACCGCACTGTCATTTACGCCGTAACTCGAGGAAGCCGCAACGGTTCCGTTTGCCGATTCGTTACCAATCAGTCCTTCGGTTCTGTACCGCGGGTCGCGAGGCATCTGCCACCGTCCACGACAAGATTGTGTCCTGCGATAAAACGCGCATCCTCCGAAGCGAGGAACATGACCGCCGCCGTGATGTCGTGCGGCGATGGAGTCATGCGCAAATAGTTCGTGTATGAAAGATCGCCGCCGGTCGCGCTCGCTGTGGGGATCATGCCCGGGCAAACCGCATTTACGTTCACCCCGAACTTGCCGAGTTCTTTCGCCATAGACTTGGTCATACTCAGCACCCCGCCCTTCGACGCTCCGTATTCGGTGTGCATGACGTGTCCGTTCAGTCCCACGACCGAAGTCGTATTGACGATCTTACCGCCCTTGCCTTTTTCTATCATCACTCTCGCGCACTGGCGAGCGAAATAATAACTGCCGTAAAGATTGACCTTGATAATTCTGTCGAAAACCTCCGGCGACTGCTCGTACGAGAGTGCCCGGTCTTTTCTCGCGCTTCCGCCGGCAATATTCGCCAACACGTCCACACCACCGAAGTCTGCGACTATATCGTTTACACACTTCTCGACCGCGTGAAAATCGGTCACGTCGCAAACGTAAACCTTTGCTTCACCGCCGTTTTCAGTGATTTTCTTTACCGTTTCGTTCGCGGTTTCGCCGTTGAAATCGACTACAGCGACCTTTGCGCCCTCGGCTGCGAACGAAATCGCCGTGTCCGATCCGATACCGCCGCCTGCGCCCGTCACGATAACTACCTTGCTTTCAAATCTTTTCATCGTATTTCCTTCCTCCTTGTATCATAAAATTCCAAGCAACTCACGAATCCAGGTTTTATCATAAACGCTCTTATCGTTCTCCCTGCCCGTCTGCGTTTACGGATTACTTACATCGTAAATATAAATGAATGTCCGCCGCGTGTAAATAGCTAAGTTGATACTTTTGTGTTTTATGATACCGAATCAGTGAAGTGCGCCCCAAAAGTTGGACAGAGAAAAAACTTTTGGAGGTGCATTTTGGAGGTGCATTTTTATGGCAAAGAGAGTTTGATTGTGTTTCAAACGAATCCATCACTAAGGAAGACAAAAACGGAGAGCCTTCCTCGTCGGAAGCAACTCTCCGTTTTTATTTGCTTTCTCGCGGCGCGCCGCCAAGGTCAGTGCAGGACTTGCGGTTGGTTCGAGAAAACTTAACTTGGTGGACTGCAAGCGTGAATTCCCGAACACACTATTTTTCTAGGCTCCGCGCTGACTTTTTAAGCATTGATTTGCGAGACAGTTTTGGTTGATCCGGGGTTTATCAAAACTTCAGTCTGACCTGCATATCCGTAGCATATTCGCTTCCCTCGCCAAGCGTATAGTCGCCCTCGTGTACCACAAGTCCCCTGCTCTCATTTTCGGTAGAACGGTTCCTCGTATAGTTAAAAGTGATTTCCATGCGATCATCATAAAGAATGATATTCTTGATAAGTAATTGCACGAGCTGCTTTCCGGATTTTTTTAAAATGTCCGAAAAGAATGCGAGAATCTCTCGACTAGTCGCGAAGCAACTGTATATATGCTTTTCATTTTCAATCTTCACCTCTATATCTGCTTTCCTCGCCTCTAACTCCTGTAACCGTTTCTGTGTGCTGTCGGTAATGATTCCTGCCTCCAAGGCTCTCAGAAGATTGTCAATCGCAGCATCCACTCCGTTCAGTTCCTCCCGTAGACGGATAAGAACCGTACTTTTACGTCGTTCCTCCTCGTAACTCTCGACAATTTTGTCCGCATACACCGCTTGTAAAGTTTTATCCGAAAACAGTTGCTCGATAACGGATAGCACAAGGCTTTCCAAATGTTCTTTCCGCACAGTCTTCTTGCCGCATTTCCCGTTTTTCTTTCTGGCGTGGCACTTATAGTAATGGCATACCCTACCGGACTTGGACGTTCCACTTTCACCATTGATTGGACTGCCGCAATACCCGCACCGTATCTTCCCCCGAAGCAGATAATCACAATCTTCCGATATTCTGCCGCGGTGATTACTCTTCATAAGTGCAATGACCTGCTCATAAAGAGCCGTTTCGATGATTGGTGGGTATGTATTGGTAAAGATCTCATCACCCGCATGAAACACCCCCGTATACCGCTCATTTCGAAGAATCCGCCAAATCGAATTGAAACGGAACGGTCTGCCATGGCAACACATGCCCCGCGCATTCAGTTCATTTGCAATGTCGGTAATGGTGCGTCCGGCTACATATTGTGCAAAGATTTGTTGAACAATGGGCGCTTCCGTCTCATGAATAAATACCTTTTTGTTCTCCACCCGATACCCGTACAAGACCACACCGCCGCAAAAGTTGCCCTTCACTTTGGATTCGTGCATCCCTCGACTGACCTTTTGTGCAAGCTCTGCCGAATAGTATTCCGCCATGCCTTCAAGGAGCGATTCCAGGATAATGCCTTCGGGTGTTTCCGGAATGTTCTCCATGGCGGACAGGAGCCGGATACCATTATCGCGGAGCGTCTTCTTGTGAATCGCCGTTTCATATTTGTTCCGGGAGAAACGGTCCAGCTTATAGACCAGCACATAGTCCCAGAGCTTCTTCTGACTGTCCCGAAGCATCCGTTGGAAGTCCTCCCGTCGGTCGTTCTTACCGGTCATGGCACGGTCGATATAGGTATCGACTATGACAATGTCATGTTGCAACGCATATTCCTTACAGACATGTAATTGTCCCTCAATGGATTGCTCTGTTTGTTTATCGCTCGAATAGCGAGCATAAATCACTGCTGTTTTCATGCAGTACCTCCTTTTTGCTTTGATTGTATGGTGGAGTCTCCCGGAGGCAGAAGAAACGATACCCCGGGAAAACCCCAACACACCTCGGTTGATTTCTTCGGTTTACCCGACCTCATCATTGCTTTTTCCTTTCTTTTTTCTTTTCGACGGGCGCAAGGAGATCACGCCCAAAGACGACGGTCAAGGAATCTAACCGATCAAATCCCACAAAACAAAAAAGAAATGGCTTTCACTCGCTTTTTGAGCGGAAGTCATTTCTTTTTTGCCTTGACAGGCGTCGCGGGCGTGATAAACTGCAGCCCCGAAAAGAAAAGGGATAGCAGTATAGGAAGTATGGAAGCAGTTATTCGTATGACGGGTTGCGGGTGACATTGGGGCGACATTGGGTAGTCGTTTGGTCAGTTTACAAACGATCCGGGTGTGTTTATAAACTGTACGGGTCAGTCCTCTACCATATTGGGTGAACCATCGTGTAAGATGACCGCGAAGGAGGTGAAAACATGATCGAAATACAGATTCCCGAAAACGGAGTAGGTATTCGGGTCTTTACCGAGGAGGTGCCGGATCTGAAAGAGTTGCCGGAGGATGTCGAGACAATCCTTATCGGTATCCTGCTCCACCGCAGTCTGCAATACCTGCAAGAGCACGAGACAGTAACCGAATGATACAAGCAAAACAAATGAAAGGAGGTGAAACAATATGATAACGACAGAAATGATCCGCCGCGATTTGCGTGAAATCCGTCATTACTGTTCACGCAAGAAAGTGTTCGATGAGGCTGGGGAGAGAATCGGGAACAACGCAGTCCTCGATACACTTACCAAATATAATGCCGCAATCCGCACTGCTCCGCTTCGTCTGTATGAGATCTACGCGGGACTGTATATTGACGGATGTACGCAGGAACAGTACGCGGAGAGTGTCGGTTATACACCCGAATACATCCAGTCGCTCAATACCAAACTGGTGAAATACTTTCAATCGGCAATAGATAAACAAATGCCATCTTGCAAATGCTATGTAGGACAAGTATCTCCGGAGGTCATCCGGCAACTGCGAAAATCCAATTAAAAGCCAATCCGGGCGAACTGAGAATATGAAAAAGCAGCACGACGGAAAAAACGGGTGCGACGCCAAGCGGTTTAGCGGCGCCCACCCGTTCCGTCGTGCTTTTCATAGACCGTCGGAATTTGATTTTTGCTTGCGATTGCCCCGGCAGTTGCGCAAGCAGTTTTTGAAAGCAAGGCGCAGGGCGTGTGCTTGTCTGCCGGCGCGCCAGCGCCGGCACTTGTATCAAGACAAGCACACGTGCTGGTGTCATCACCCAAACTTTGCCCAATGTCAGTCGGTGTTGACCCAATGTCAGCTTGCACATAAAAAGGAGGCTTCGGCACCGCCGCACATGGCGGTTATCGTTTGCTTTCGCTTTTCGTTTTACCCGCACGAAATGCCACCACAGATGAAAAAAACGAACTCTGATAATAAAACGGAGTTCGTCTTTTTCTTTTCACGAGACTTTTTCGGCGTGAAATTTATGTTTTGAATCGCTGACAAATCGAATACTAAACGTAACGGCAGGGTAATCGGTTTTCCGCTCTTGCTGTATCCAATCACGTCGCTCAAATGATTCCCCTAATGTCCACAGAGGAACAAGCGCGCCTTCCCGGACTAAATCGTAAGAATCAATGAATGTATGACCGAGTTCATTTTTATGGACCATGTCCGCATACAGATTGACATACATAGTTCGCATCCAATGTCCCATGTGACCCATAAATTAAAATATTTTATATCGCCTTCAAAACCATTTTAATTCTTGAAAAAAGATCGGGATGAACAGCAATTGCGGCCGCCTCGGGGTTTATTCCTCTCGCTTTGCCGCAATCCCCGCCGACGGCGTTGCGCCCGGTTTACCGGGCGGCGCGCGGTGGAAAGCGAGCAAGCCGACGCCCGTGAGCGGGTGCCACCACCGGAAAGCATCCTGTGCCTGCCGGCGGCGGCGACGGCACCGCCGGTTGCAATATGTCCCGTAATATGCTAAAATCAATACGGCGATGTCAAAGCGTACCGAGGACGGTGTCCAACTGAAGCGATAAACGAAGGAATAGCCGATGAAAAAACACGGGTTCTACGAAAACAACGCCGATGGCAATCAGTATTTCAACTTCCATTCGGCGACCGATAACTTCATACCGGCGCACTATCACGGCAGTACCGAGATGATATTTGTCAAAGAGGGGCGCGTGAAAGTGATCGTGAACGGCCATGAAAAGCTGCTCACGCGCGGGGAAATTGCCGTTTTCCATCGCTTTGAAATTCACTACATTTGCGGCGAGAGCGGGTCGGATATCTATGTGCTCATTTTCACCGACTCTTTCCTGCCGAAGAATTTACAACAACAAAAACTGTCGAATTTCCTGCCGACCTGTCCGCAAACGCCGTCCTTCTTTGCATTGCTCGATTGGTTTGACGGTGTGAGAAAAACTGCCACATTGGCCATGCAGCAGAGCTTTGTCGGATTGATCGTCGGGACACTGTGCAATGTATATCCCACCGAAGCCTATGAAAAGACAGACGCGCAGGGCTTCGTACAGATTTTGAGCTTCATCGAAAACAACTATGCCGAACCGCTGACACTGGATTCCCTCGCGGAAAGGTTTGGATACACGAGAAATTATTTCTCCATGCTGTTCAACAAATATACGGGGATGCACTTACGCAAGTATCTGAACCGTATGCGCGTGGAGCACGTCATACAGATGCACAAGGAACATCCCGATACAGCCATCGGGCAGATTGCCATTTCGTGTGGATTTAACAGCCTCAGTACGTTTTACCGTGCCGTAAAAGCCATGGAGGACGATAAGTAACCGCCGATACCGAGTATCACCGACGCCGGAACCCCGGCGTCGGTTTTTTGTCGTTTCACGGGGCGGCAGACGCCGGGCAGTGACTGCGCAAGCGGCTTTGCTGGCAAAAAAAGGGAGTGCCGGTTTGCGGCGTTGCCTGCGCTCTCACGCCTGTCGGAACGGACGCGGCAGGGGTCGAATACCGTAACTTTTGACAATCAACCTGTAAGTTCTACAATTGACACCGCGTGCCCCGCAAAGTACAATGAAATCAAGGGGGCGATGAAATGAATATTTACGATAATGATGTCATCCTGTTCGACGGAGATTCGATCACCGACGCTCTGCGGGATCGGGACGATGTGTATTCTCTGGCGGGTTATTCCAAATATGTGCACGAACATCTTACCATTAAATTACCGCGTGTAAAATGTTACAATCGCGGGATTGGAGGAGACACCTCCGCGCAGCTCAACGATCGGGTACAGTCGGAGCTGGAAATGATCCGCCCGACCGTGTTTTCACTCCTGATCGGCGTCAACGATACCTGGCGGAAATTCGATGAGGGCATTACAATCTCCGCCGAAACATATGGGCAAAACGTTGATGAAATTTTGACAAAGGCAAAGTGCTTCACCGACCGGATCATTGTCATTGAGCCGTTTCTGCTCGATGTCGACCCGAAAAAGCGTCCATTCCGCGAGGATCTGTATTCGAAAATCTGCGTCCTGCGCGAAATGGCGAGAAAGCACCGCGCGGAATATGTGCCGATGGACGGCATATTCGCGGAGTTGTGCTGTCGGGAGGCACCCGATACATTCTCCTACGACGGCGTCCACCCGACCGACCGCGGACACCGCACCATTGCGGACGAATGGCTGCAAAGAATCGTTTTTTGAATCTGGAAAGGGTAAGGAAGTATTTATGAAAATGAAACGCTGGATAAGCCTCTTGCTGGTGATGGTTTTCATTTGCTCGGTGTTCGTCGCGTGCGACAAATACCGTCCGGACGATGAGGAAGAAGAGCCGATCGACCCGACAAAAACGCAGTTGACCATTATGAACTTTGAGGGCGGTTTCGGAAGTGAGTGGCTGGACGCCGCCCGCCGCCGCTTCGAGGAGATGTATAAGGACACGGAATTTGAGCCGGGCAAAAAGGGCGTGCAGACCCACAAGGCAAAAGCCAAGAACGACGGGCAGGCCATCCGTGCAAAGCTGGATGCCTCCGGCGCGGAAATCTTCTTCAACGAGAGCGTTTATTACTATGATTACCTCGCGGACGACCTGCTCCTGGACATCACGGACATGGTCGAAGAGACGCTGACGCGATACGGCGAAACGCGGTCCGTCGCCGACAAAATGACGGCGGAGCAAAAGGCCTATTACCTCTCCGGCGGCCGTTACTACGGCGTGCCGCATTACGCCGGCTACAACGGGATCATGTACGACTGCGACCTGTTCGACGAATACGGCCTGTGGTTCAGAAACTCGGAGAAAAGCGAGTTCGTCAAAAACGACCGGGATACGAAAAGTGCCGGTCCGGACGGCGTACTCGGGACGCCCGACGACGGATTCCCGGCGACGTACGACGAATTCTTCATGCTCTGTGACTACATGGTGGCGCAAGGGATTACGCCCTTTGTGTGGGCAGGCGAATATTACGATACCTATGTCGAAAAACTGATCTATGCGCTCGCCGTCGATTACGACGGGCTGCAGCAGACCATGCTGAATTACACCCTGGACGGCACCGCGACCTCACTCATCAGCGAGGTCGGCGCAGACGGGTCCTACACGAAGCTGCCGGCGACGGAGATCGGCATCGAAAACGGCTACGATATGTGGCGGAGCGAGGGCAAATACCTTGCGCTGAAATTCGTCGAAAAACTGGTCAGAAATGGCAACTATTATACCTCCAATGCGTTTTCTCCGGCACTCCTCTATACCGAGGCGCAAAAGGACTTTGTCGAGTCGCGCAGCGAGGGCAAGCCGATCGCCATGATGATCGAGGGCTGCTGGTGGGAAAACGAAACGAAAAGCTACATCCGGGAGGTCGCCGACCGCACCGGTGACGAGGCGTATGCACCCGAGAACCGCCGCTTCGGAATGATGCCCCTGCCCAAAGCCAACCGGGAATCGGTCGGAAAGGGCAGCACGATCGTCGATACGCACTATTCCCTCGGCTTTATCAAAAAGAGCATCGACCCCGCGAAGATACCGGTGGCAAAACTGTTCCTGCAGTTTGTCTGCACCGATGAATCCCTGCAGGAATTTTCCGTTTTGACCAACACGGTCAAGGCACTGGACTACACGGTCAGTGAAGAAAACCTCGCCAAAATGACCTACTTCGGCCGCAGCGTGTATCAGCTGCACCACGAGTCCGATGTGGTGTACCCCTATTCGGCGAAAAACTATTATCTCGACAAGCAGTCGGCGTTTTCCGTACACAATTCCTTTAACAGCCTGATCGACAAATCGGATTACGCAAGACCCGTCAGCTACCTGAAGGACAGCGTCGGCAACCACGCCGAGGCGTATTTCAACGGTATGTACGATTACAGACGCGATTCTTGGAAAAACAGTTTCGGGAGGTATTTCCGGTGAACGACCGTCACGCGCAAAAACCGGAGATCAAGAACAGAAGCCGGACCCATGACCTGATCTTCTATATCATCATGGTCGCGTTCCCTCTCCTGCAATTTTGCGTGTTCTACATCAGCGTCAATATCAATTCCGTCCTGCTGGCGTTCAAGAATTACAGCAGTGAAGACGGCGGATTTATATGGGCGCAGTTCAGCAATTTCGCAAAGATCTTCCGTGACTTTGCGTCCTCCACGACGCTCCGGCGCGCCATGCTGAATTCCGTTCTGGTGTGGGCGGCGAGTACCGCCGTCTCGCTGCCGCTGGCGATGCTCTTTTCGTACTATATCTACAACAAGCGTGCGGCGTCCGGGTTCTTTAAGACCATGCTATTTCTCCCGTCCGTCATCCCCGGCATTGCCATCACCGTCATCTACCTCTATTTCGTCGAGCGCGCCATACCGGCGTTTGCCGCCGATGTGTTCGGCATCACGGTGGAGGGGCTCTTACAGAACGGGGCGACACGCTTCGGCACCATCTTCTTCTACAACGTGTTCCTGTCGTTCGGGGGTAATGTGATCCTGTTCCTGGGCGGCATGAATACCGTGGATCCGTCCGTGCGGGAGGCGGCGTGCCTCGACGGGGCAGAGGGATGGTGTGAGTTCCGCCATATCATTTTGCCGAAGATCTGGCCCACCCTGACGACCTTTTTCGTGATGGGCGTTGCGTCGATCTTCACCAATCAATTCAGCCTTTACAATTTCTACGGCATTGCGGCATCCGAAAAACTGGCGACGGCAGGCTATCTTCTGTACGCACGCACCTCCATCGCCTCGCTGGCGGACTATCCCGAGCTGGCGGCGACCGGCGTGCTGCTGACCATCATCGTCATACCGCTCGCGCTGTCGTCGAAAAAACTGCTGGAAAAGTTCGGGCCGTCGGAGGACTGATGCGTGATGAAACCATTATTGAAAGTCAAAAAGAGATGGTCCGCCCTGGAGCTCGTCGTACTGGTGCTCCTGGTCTTTTATGCGGCAATCCTCGCCGTGCTTGCACTATGGGGGCTGCTCTCCTCTGTCAAGACCGACTATGATTTCCGGCACAACCTGTTCGGGCTGCCGGAAGAATGGCGGTTTGACAACTACCTGCACTCGTTCTTCGGCTTTTACGTCGAGGTGCAGCGGGACGGCGTACAGACAAAGGTATATATGCCCGAGATGTTCTGGAATTCGCTGCTGTATGCCGGGGGTTGTGCGCTGGTCGCGACGTATATCCCGTGCCAGATGGCATATGCGACCTCCCGGTTCAAATACCGTTTTTCAAGGATCATCACCGCGGTCGTGATTGTGTGTATGGCGTTGCCGATCGTGGGGAGCCTGCCGAGCGAGATCCAGACGGCACGGAGCCTGCGGCTTTACAACACGATCCCGGGTATGTGGCTGATGAAGGCCCACTTCTTGAGCGTCTATTTTCTCATCTTCCAGGGCGTGTTCAAAAATGTGCCGAACGCCTATGTCGAGGCGGCAAAGATTGACGGTGCTTCCAATTTCACCATCTACACGAGAATCATGCTGCCGCTGGCATCCAAGACGTTTCTGACGGTGTTTCTGCTGAATTTCATCGTGTTCTGGAATGATTACCAGACGCCGCTGATCTTCATGCCCGATAAGCCGACGGTGGCATACGGGCTGTATGAGTTCAGCAAACGTACCGTTTCGACTTTCAGCTCCGTCCCGCTCAAGCTCGCCGGTGCCGGGCTCGTCCTGCTGCCCGTGCTGATCCTGTTCCTGATTTTCCAGCGGAAATTGATGGGCAATCTGTCCGTGGGGGGTATCAAATGATTTTCAAAAACAAGTTTTCCGTCGCCGTCATCGTGCTTGCGGCAATTCTCCTGTGCAGCACGATCGCGGTGTACGCCGCGGGAGAGGAGCTCCTCTCCGTGCAGGGCCCGGATCTGAAAGATCGCTACATTGTCGGGGAGGCACTGGATCTCCGCGGCGTGCGGTTATCGGTGGGGGGCAGCGACCGCGAATGCGATAAATTCCTGACATATCCCTCCGGCGTGACGGCGCTGGGCGAAACCTTTCCCCTCGACGAAGCAGGCGAATACTGCCTGAAGCTGCAATGCGAGGTCGGCGGGCGCACCCATGTCGTCAAGCGGACGTTCAGCGCGGTGGAACCGTACTGCCGTTTTGAGACAAACGCATCCTCCGCCACGCTCACCGAAAACGGATACCGGATCAGCCTTTCCAACGGTGATACGGTCACGTTCGGCAAGGTGCTGGACGTCTCCCGCGCGACGAGCGCGGACAGTCTTCTGCGCCTCACCGTGCTGCCGACCGTCGCCGGGAAAGCGGATTTCACGGTACTGAACATCACGTTTACCGATGTGAACGACCCGGACAGCACGCTGCGATTCCGCCTGCGCGGGTATGAAAACGGTACCTACGGGCTGGTGGGCTCCACCTACCAGCCGCTGACGGGATACGAACCCGAATGGGACAGACTGCACAAGGACAATCAATGGGGAGCCTTTACGCCGACTGTCAACTTCTTCGGACTGCCCGGCACCTCTGCCAACGTCGATATCCGGCTTGACGTCGGGACGCTGCAGGCGTATTTCACACCGGGCACGGTCATTGCCGACCTGAATGACCCCCGCCAATTCGCCAATGTCTGGGGCGGCTTTACCAGCGGCAAAGTGAAAGTCTCCGTTTCCGCAGACGACTATGACGGACGGATCGCCGTATTTGAAGTGACGGAGCTCGGCGGAGAACGGCCGCAGAGCGAGGTCACACTCGATGAGGCATCGCCGGACATCCGACTGCCGGAGGGGGATATGCCGACGGCGCAGGTCGGAAAACCGTACCCCCTCCCCGTCGCGACCGCGACGGACACGGAGGACGGAGAGGTCCCGACCGCGGTGGCGATATTCCGGAACTATGACCGGATGAACCGGTATCATATCAGCGTCGCGGACAACGCGTTCGTCCCCACGGGGGCGGGCGACTACTATGTGGAATATTCCGCCAGGGACAAGGCGGGCAACACGACGCGGAAGGTCTTGAAGGTCCATGCCGTCGAAGAGCTGCCGGCACTCCGTATCACCGCAGGGCGTGTGGGAGACGTGACCGTGGGCGATACGGTGGAGATCCCCGCCTGCTCGTCGGTCGGCGGCAGCGGCAGCATCCGTGTCTCCGTGCGCGTGAGCGTCGACGGTAACGAGGTCGAGGTCATCGACGGTCAATTCCGCGTGACCGCCGGCGGCGTATATACCATTGCCTATACGGCGACGGACTACATCGGCAACCGCGCGACGACGCAAACGATGTTCACGCCGGAGGTGCGCGAGAGAGCGGTGCTCAACGGCAGGATCACCTTGCCGCGGTATATGATCGTCGGCAAGCCGTATGCACTGCCGCGGGCAGGCGTGACCGATTTTTCGGCGGGGTATGCCGCGGACGGCGCGTGCGATGTGTATGTGCTGACGGCAAACGGCGAACGCCGCCTGTCCGACTTCTCCTACACGCCCGCCGACGCAGGCGAAGTACGGTTTGTGTATAAGTATCGGAGCCTCCTCACCGAGACGTTCACCGTTAAATGCGTGGACGTGGGTGAGCAGGGGTCGCTCGATATGGCAAAATATCTTTTCGGATACGGCGGCACCGTATCCGCCGTCGGTGAGGGGATTGAATTCGTATCGACCGGCTCCGGGAATGCGACCGTGGAATTTATCCGTTCGCTCCTCTGCGAGAATCTGCTCATCCGTTTCTCCGCCGATCCCATGAGGAACCGCTATGACAGAATCGAGGTCGTGCTGACCGACAGCGAGGATGAGACGCAGCAGGTGCGCCTCGGCTTTGCAAAGAACGGGAAAGGTGTTTCCGTGTATCTCAACGGAGAGTACAAGTCCCGTCTCCTGGGCTTCGGCTTCGGCGAGGATAGCGCAACAAACACGTTTTCCATCACTTTCGACGGCAAAACATTCGTGCCGTATGCGGATGTCAACATAGAGGTCGACCGGTTTGACGGCGGCGAGACATTCAACGGCTTCGGCTCCGGGAAAGTGTACGTTTCGTTCCGGATGATAAACAGTGCCGACGCCCGCCTCCTCGTAGAGAACATCGGCGGTCAGCTCCTGAACGACGGCGGCTACGACCGCGTCCGCCCCAGGATCGTCATCGCCGGCGATTACGGCGGGGAGTGCCGCATCGGCGACCTCCTGCAGACCGCCGTCGCCGCGGCAGAGGATGTACTGGACCCCGACCTGACGTTTACCATGAGCGTCAAGGGGCCGGACGGCTATGTCACGGATGTTAACGGCGTCCTCTTAAAGGACGTCTCTCCCCTTGTGTCGTATCGGTTCCGTGCAGAGGCATACGGTAGCTATATTGTCTCCTACAGTGCCGCCGATACGAACAACGGAAAATCGACCGATCGTTCCTACAGTGTGACGTGCGGGGACAAGACCCCGCCGGAGATCACGTTGACCGGGGGCACGCCCCTGTCGTGCAAGGTCGGCGACATCGTTTCGTTCCCGACCTACCGGGTGTCCGGGGATGTGGCGGAAACCTATGTGTTCATCACCTCTCCGAACGGCGTGACTTCCGTCGCGGCGGGCAAAAACGATTCTTTCGTCGCGGACAGAGAGGGACGTTGGCTCATCGTCATCGTGGCGTACGGTACCAACGGCAACATGGCACATCTCAAAGTGACCGTGGAGGTAACAAAATCATGAACGGACGGCTGATACGGGCACTCTGTGCTTTGCTCGCCGCAATCATCTGCCTGACCGCATTCATCGGATGCACCGGCTGTCGGAACGACACCGGCGAGGAAAAGAAGAACCCGCTCTCCGTCGGAGAGACATCCGATTACGGCGGCGTCCATACGGATGCATCCGCCCCCTGTGACGGCTTTGTCGCCGCGGGCGGAGAAACCGATTACGAGATCGTCATCCCTGACGATTACGAGAGATCCGCCTATCTGTGGACGGCGGCGTCGGAGTTGAGCCTGTTTTTGTCGCAGAGCAGCGGTGCCGCATTCGTCACCGTGGCGGAGTCGGCGCGCAATACCGACAAAAAGTATATTTCTCTCGGGAAAACGGAAGCAAGCCGCGCCGTACCGGAGACGGACGTCCGTCTCGGTGCCAACGGTTACCGGCTCGTCACGGTCGGAGAGAACATTTTCGTCCTCGGTGAGGCGGATCTCGGCGTGCTCAACGGCGTGTACGGACTGCTGCGGAAGCTGGTCGGCTTCGAGGTGTACGCCCCGGACGAAACGACGTTCGCCGAGGGCGACGTGGCTCTGATGCAGCTGAATGTCACGGAAGTACCGGACATTCAATACCGCGTGGGCGATGTGGATACGCGGATAGACGGGGACGAGGCATATCGCCGCCGGCTCGGCTATAACTGCACCGACGACGTTTTCCTGTATGTGAAGGGCACCCTGTATCACAACAGTGTCTATTACTTCGACGATGTGATCGACCGGAGCGAATATGCCGACTGGTTCAATGCCACGCGGACGCAGCTTTGCTACACGGCACACGGCAACCCGGAGCGTATGCGCGAGATGCAGGAATACGCCGCGAATCTCATCGTCGAGGCGGCGAGGACGAGTGATGCAAACTGCGTCACATTCCAGCAGAGCGACGGCGACACCTGGTGCGACTGTGATGAATGTACCGAACAGCTCGGCACTTACGGCACCAATGCGGCGGTCATGGTCAAATTCGTCAACGGGCTGTCCGACATCCTGCAAAAGAAGATGACGGACGCCGGTATGGGCGAGCGGCAGATTACCATCTGCATTTTCGCCTATATGCGGACGGAAAAAGCCCCCGCCGTGGCGGTGGGGGACGAGTGGCGGCCGATCGACGAGACGGTGCGCTGCGGGGATAACATCGCGGTTTTCTATGCGCCGATCAATGCCGACTACACCAAGCCGTTCAATGACACCTGCAATACGGCGGAATACCGGAATATGCTGGCGTGGTCGGGCATCTGCAAAAAGCTGTTCGTCTGGCTGTATCAGACCAACTTCTCGCACTACCTCTATCCCTACAACAGTCTCCTGACCATGAGCGACCGTTACAGAGCGGCTGCGGCGGCGGGAGCGGAATTCCTCTTCGACCAGAACCAGTGGGATCAGAAGGTCAAAACCGGTTTCCACCGCCTGAAGGCCTGGATGGGCGCAAAGCTGGCGTGGAACACGAGCCTTGACTACGACCGATTGCTGGACGAATATTTCACCGGATATTTCGGGGCGGCGGCAGAGCCGATGCGAGCACTGTACGAACAGATTACCTATCGCATGGAGCAGTTGTCCGACGGCACGATGGAGGGGGGCATTTACTATAATGTCAACCAGCCGAAGTTTTACACGAAAGCGATTCTGGACGGTTGGCTGGAGCTGATCAACCGGGCGTACGAGGCAGCGGAGCTCTGCAAGGAAAGCGACCCGCAGCGGTATCGCCGGGTGGTCGACCGGATTTGCCTCGAAAGCCTGTCCGTCCGCTATATGCGGCTGGAGCTGTACTCCGGCAAATTCGGCACTGGGCAGCTCGCCGAGGAACGCATTTCCTTCAGGAACGACTGCCTGAAGCTGGGTGTGGATATGTATGCCGAGGGGGTTTCCCTCTCCGGCATCTTTGAGACGTGGGGATTGCAATAAACGGATTTTACGGGCAGACGCCCGGGAAACAAATACAGGAGGATACAAATGAAAAAGGCAAAAACAGCATTACTCATTCTGTTGGCAATGGTACTGGCGTGTTGTCTGGCTTCCTGCAAAGAAGATCCGGTGCAGATCGGTGTGACACTGGATAAAGCATCGCTTGATGTGGAAGTCGGCGCACAGGCGACCCTCACCGCGACGGTCACGGGCAGTGACGCCGCCGCCGTGTGGAGCAGTGACGACCCGTCCGTGGCGACGGTCGATAACGGCACGGTCGCCGGGGTCAAGACGGGTAAGACGACGATCCGGGCGGCCGTCGGCGATGCCTGCGCGACCTGCGAAGTCACGGTCACAAGACCCGGGGTCGTCGGGACACTGACGCTGGATTACGAAACGCTCGAGCTGCTTGTCGGCAAAACGGCGGATGTCCGTGCCTCGGTCGATTACAAGGGGCAGACCCCGTCGGGGCTGACCTATCGGTGGGAGGTCGACGGAGACGCCTGCCGCGTGACCGAAAACGGTGCGACGGCGACGATCGAGGGCGTCTCTGCCGGGCGCGCCACGGTCAGCGTATCGTGCGTTCATCTGGGAGAAACGCTCGTAGAGACAATGACCGTCATCGTCAAAAACGATCTTTCGTTGACGATTGCGGATCTGCCGTTTGAGGGCGACCGATACATTCTGACGCTCGTGACGGATACGCCGGACGGCTATACCGGCGATAAAAACAAATTCTTCGCCCCGAGCTTTACGGTAGAGGCCAACGGGCAGACCGTGACGGACGCCGCGGTGACGATCCGTATCTCCGACGCAGACCTGTCCGTTGTCGAATACGACGCGGCGCAAGGCAAGCTCATCGCCAAAGGGGCGGGTGAGGCAGTCGTGCATTGCACCTATACCATGGGCGATACGGAATATACCGTGGACATTCTGGTCACGGTGGAGCTGCCGCACGTCACACTCGGCAGCACCTACCTGCTGGAGACGGGCAGAGACCGCAATCTGCTCGACGCGCCGGGCGGCACCGCCACGGCTGTCCTCGTCGGCGATACCGCGATCGAATTTGAAAACACGGACGACGGCATCCTGGTGAAGAACATCGGGAGCCTGCCCTTCGGCGTACATACGCTGCTCATCCGCTCCGATACGGCGGTCTATACGGCAGAGGTCGAGGTCGTGACGCTGGCAATCGCCGACAAAGCAGATCTTGACGCCATGGCGACGATTGCGGACAAGGGCAACGGCGTCTGGGACGGCTACTTCGTGCTTGCAAACGATATTGCCTACAACGGCATTTTCCGCACCTTCTGCGGGCTGAATCACTGCACGGGATGGGGCGGGACGACCGGCTTTGTCGGTACGTTCGACGGCAGAGGCCATGTCATCGAGGGGCTCACCATCTCCGCAGATGCCGTGGGGAGAAGCTGGTTCGGCGGTATGTTCGGCGTACTGGGCAGCGCAGGCGTCGTCAAGAATGTCGGATTTGTCAACGCCACGCTTGCCGCAGGTGACGCGTCGGCGATTGTCTCCGACCTCTGCTACGGCACCGTTTCCAATGTGTTTGTCGAGGTCAATCTGCAGGGCGGCACACGTTGTGCCGGCGTTGCCCGTGCTCTGTTCGGGAAAATTGAGAATACCATCGTCTATCTGACGGGTGCCAAGCCTGCCGGCGACGGTGATTTTGCCGGCAGCAACCTCGCACTGGTCTCGTTTATGTACGACGGCGCGGTCGTGAACAACTGCTTCTCCGTCGGAGGGCTGGAGCTCTATCGTAGCGGCGGAGATGCCCCCGTCATCGGCGCGGAAAGCGATACCCTGAAGAAATTTGCCACCCTCGCCGAAATGCAGCAGCACACCTTCGGTGATTCCTGGGCGGACGTCTGGACGACGGTGGACGGGATGCCCGTATTCGCCGCCTACTTGCCGTATGCAAAGGCTAACGTCGAGAACGCAATCACCAACGATACGACGACAAAAGTCGATAGGGAGCTGGTGCTGGCAGGCGCGTTCGGCTATGCGTACCGTCTGAAAGAGCCCGTGGAGGGTATAGAGCTCCGCGGCAATGTCGTGACGGTCAACGGCGTTTACGATGTTTCGTTCACCATTGTCGCGACCTGTATTTTCGACCCGACGGTGACGATCGAAAAGACCTTCACGACCGTCGGCGTGCCGACGGTGGACCTCGACGAATCGTTCGACATCGACAAGTCCCTGGCCTCGACCGTCCTCTCGTTTGAACGCATTGAGGGGCAGACCGTCAAAGAGGTGTATCTGGCAGGGGCGCGTATTACGTTCACGCAGGACGGCAGTCAGCTGACGCTGAGCGGCTATGCCGACGTGGCTTACGGTCCCGCGAGCCTCACGATCGTGACGGATCGGGCAATCTACAATGTGAAGGCTCTGCTAGCGGTACTGATCGGTTCGACGGAGGAGTGGGACGCGGAGGTGACTGCCTCGCTTTCCAACCCCGGCGACTGGAACAAGTACTATGTCCTGACGGCAGACCTTGACTATACCGGCAAGGCCTATACCTACCCCACCGGCGGTCAATATGGCGCGACCTTCGGTTTCAAGGGCGTATTCGATGGGCGGAACCACAAGATTGTCGGTCTTGTCATCCGCGGCGAGAGCAAATCCTTCTTCGGGACGATCGCCATGAGTGCCACCGTCCGGAATGTTGCCTTCGTCGGGTGTTCCCTGTCCTTCTTTGAAGCGGACGGAACCACCTTCATCAGCACGAACAAATCCGGCATTGTCGCCGATCTGCTGTACGGGACGCTCGAAAACGTATTCGTGCAGGGCAATCTCACGGGTCACTGGTGGTGCGGCGGCGTGGCATACTTCGTCGGCGAGACCGCGACCGTCAGGCATTGCATCGTGCAGGCAGAGGCGGTGTCCGGGGATAAATGTGCCTCGTTCTTCGCGGCGGCAGACAGCAAAGCGACGCTGATCGGCTGTTACGCCGTTGCACCGGCGGGCTCCGTGATGATGCTCGTCGGCGCAGACCCCGGCGCAGGAACCGCATTTACGGAGACGACCGATGTCCGTACCGTCGCCGCATACGCGGACCTCGCAGGCGGGCAGTTCGACAGCTGGGATTCCGCGGTGTGGAATAAGACGGACGGCTATCCGCAGTTTATTTTCGCATAACACTCCGCAGAGATGCGGGTGAATAGGTTTGACAGATGAAAAAGCAAAGCATTACTAAGAGGATCCTTTCGGCGCACGAGCTGGCAGCGACGATCGCCTCCGATACGGATCGCCCCCACTACCATTTCTGCGTGCCGTTCGACCTCGGGTTCCCCGCGGACCCGAATGCCGCCTTCTATGCGTGCGGGCGGTATCATATGTTCTTCGTCTACGAGAGCCGGGAGGACTCCTACCGGTGGGGTCACGCGGTCAGTGCCGACCTAGTGCACTGGAGTTTTCTCCCCGATGCACTCGTGCCCGATGAAACGGACGGCGGCATTTACAGCGGCGGCGTGTTCCTGGAGGAGGACGGTACGGCCGTCGTGGCGTACTGGTCGCTCGGAAAGGAGGGCGGCAACGGCGGCATACGCATCGCCGTTGCCCACCCGCCCCTCTATGAAACGTGGACAAAATACCCCGGCTATGCCGTAAAATGCAGTGAGCACGGGATTGCCGTATCCGACGAGGGGGCGGAGCTGGCGTGTGCCGACCCGAGCAACCTCTGGAAAAAGGACGGCAAGTACTATTTTGCCTGCGGAAATCTGCTCCTGCTGAACCGGTACCGGGACGTCCCGGATGCCCCCCGCTCGATGACGGGGGACTATGCCGATGTCTATGTATCGGACGATCTCAACACCTGGAAGTACCTGCATCGGCTGTACAAAAGAGACGAAACAAACACGTTCACCGACCCGTCGGAGGACTGTATGTGCCCCTACCTGGGGGTCGTCCCCGATGGTGAGGGGAAAGATACCGACACGCACATTCTGCTGTTCCTGGCGCACAATCGCGGTACGCAGTACTATCTCGGCACCTTCGACGAAAAACGCATGGAATTCCTGCCGACCCGGCATGGGAGGATGTCGTTTGTCGATAACGCCCTGTTCGCCCCGGAAGCCGTACGCACGGCAGACGGCAGGCTCGTCGTATTCAACTGGCTGCGCGACAACCGGGACGACGATCTGCAAAGGGAACTCGGAAAAGGCTGGTCGGGGATCCATGCCCTGCCGAGGGAGATTCTGCTGGGCGACGACGGCACTCTCCGCATCCGTCCTCTCACCGAGCTGGCAAAGCTGCGCGTCGGTGCCGAGACGGTAACGGCGGCGGCACGCAGAAACACCGCACTGTCCCCCGTGGTGCCCCGGCATTGCGAGCTGCAGATCACGCAGCGTTCCGACGGCAAGGGCAGGATCGGCGTGCGGATTTTCTACGGGCCACGCTCCTATACCGATGTTTATGCCGACCTCGGTGCCGGCGAGCTGGTCATTGACACGATGCACAGCGGGACGCGCGGACGCCGCGTCACGGATCGTGCGCCACTCGCGGTCGGGCGGGGGCAGACGGTCGAGCTGCGTGTGTTTTCAGACGGCTGCGTACTGGAGGTCTTTGCCAATTCCGTGCAAGCGATGACAAGACAGGTGTTTCCCTGTTCTTCCCGGGATGTCCGCATCGTGTGCCGTAATCAGACTTCCGAAGCGGCCGCCGTGACCGTTTACGATATGGTTGCCTGCAACGGATTGATGTAATTTCAGAGGTTTCTATGCATTTTATTTCTACCGAACGATCTTTGGCGGCACAGCTGTCCGAGATCTCCTCTATGTTAGACCCCGGCGACGACACCGTTGTCCGTGTACACGCCCTGCCCGGCAGCGAAAATTCGTTTCTGTACGAGGGAGGGGAGCTGCAAATCACCTATGTCGGGAAGTCCTACATTTTCCGGGCAATCGGCAATGTGATCGGCGGTATGCGCGAGGGGACGGAGCCCTTCCCTTTTCAGAAGCTCGGCATCATGCTGGACTGCTCGCGCAACGGCGTGTACCGGGTGGAAACGATCCGGCTCCTGCTGCGCTGTATGGCACTTGCCGGGTACAATCTTCTGGAGCTTTACACCGAGGATATTTACCGAATCGACGGCGAGCCGTATTTCGGCTATCTGCGCGGCGCGTACAGCCGGGAGGAGCTTACGGACCTCGACCGGTACGCCGCCGATTACGGCATTGAGCTCGTTCCCTGCATACAGACGCTGGCGCATCTCGGCGCGATTTTCCGCTGGAAACCGTATGCCGGGATCCATGATGTGAACGACATCCTCCTCGTCGACGACGAGGGGACGTACGCCCTGATCGACAAGATGTTCGCCACGGCGGCGGCGTGCTTTACCTCCCGAAATATCAATATCGGTATGGATGAAGCATTTTTGCTGGGGTACGGCAACTATCGAACGGCGCACGGAGAGGTCGATCGGGTCGCGATGATGAAAAGGCATGTGGAGCGGGTTCTCTCCATCGCGGCGCGATACGGTTTCCGCTGCTCCATGTGGTCGGATATGTATTACAGACTGGCATACGGCGGTTACTACGACGACACGAAGGATGCCATGCCGCAGAACATTTCCGACTCGATCCCCGCCGACGTCGGTTTGATTTATTGGGACTATTACAGCAAAGACCCCCGGCATTTTGCGAAGATCATGAGACAGCACAAGCAGCTGACCGATGATGTCTGGTTCGCGGGTGCGCTCTGGTCGTTCCTCGGCAACCTGCCGAACAATTCTTTTTCCGTCGCCGGGGCAAAGGCCTCCCTCGCCGCGTGCAGGCAGGAAAACGTGCGGAAAGTCCTGTTCACGATGTGGGGCGATAACGGGAGCGAATGTCCGATGTGCGGTCTGCTCCCCTCCCTGTTTGCCGTCGGCGACCTTGCCTACGGCGACGCGGAGATGTCCTTCACCCACCGGAAATTGCAGGCGGTCTGCGGCGTACCGTATGAAGCGTTTGAAGCAATCGAGGCGATTGATAAGGTCGATAACCCCACGGGGGACGACCTTGTCTGCCCGGGGAAATATCTTCTGTATAACGATTGCTTCGCCGGTATCCTCGACACGACGGTCGGGCTTTTGGACGGTCGCGAGTATGCCCGCCTCTCGGAGGTGCTTTCCGACTATACCCGCGGCAAGCTGCGCGGGCTCTTCCGCTATGCCGGGGCACTGGCGGGGGTTCTCTCCGAGAAAGCCACCCTCGGGCTCCGCACACGGAAAATGTATGCGGAAGGGGACACGGCGGCACTGCGTACCCTCGCCGAAACGGCATACACCGAAACCATCGCCCGGCTGGAAGCGTTTTACGACGCGGCACGCGAGCTTTGGGACGAGGAGAAAAAGCAGAACGGCTTTGAGGTGCTGGATTACAGGATCGGCGGGCTGATCCGCCGCGTGCGGCATTGTCGGGATCTGCTGCTGGCGTATTGCGACGGGAAAATACAGCGGATCGACCAGCTGGAGGAAGAGCTGTACGACTACTACGGCAACGGAAAAGAATACAGCCATCGCTCCGGCTACATAAACGAATTTACGAAAATTGCGACAGTCAACTGTTTTTGATATGAATTATTATATCGGTATTGATCTCGGCACATCGGCTCTGAAAGGGATCCTGGCGGACGAGCGCGGTACGATCGTGCGGCAGGCGACGGCAGGCTATCGCGTTTTGACCCCTGCCCCCGGTTGGACGGAGCAGAACCCCGCCGATTGGCTCGCCGCACTGGACACGGTGCTGAAACGCCTGCTCCGCGAGCCGGCAGCAGGCACCGACATACGACCCGGCGCCGTGGAAACAACCGTCGCCGGGCGCGTCCGCGGCATATCGTTCGGCGGACAGATGCACGGGCTCGTCGCCATAGATCGCAACGGCGACGTCCTGCGGCCGTGCATCCTGTGGAACGACGCGCGGACGGAAAAACAGACGGCTTACCTCAACGAGGTCGTCGGCAAAGCCACCCTCTCCGCCTGCACGGGCAATATTGCCTTTGCGGGCTTCACCGCGCCGAAGCTGCTGTGGCTGAAAGAAAACGAGCCGGCGCATTTCGACAGGATCTGCAAGATCATGCTCCCGAAAGATTACCTTGCGTATTCCCTCTCGGGTGTCGTCGCCACGGATTACAGTGACGCGAGCGGGACGCTGCTCCTGGACGTCCGGCACAAGCGGTGGTCGCGAAAGATGGCGGACGTGTGCGGGGTCTCCCCGGACATTCTGCCGGAGCTGCACGAGAGTTACGATGTGATCGGAACCGTCAGGGGCGGCATCGCCGCCCACTACGGCTTGTGTAACGATGTGCGGGTCGTCATCGGAGCGGGAGACAACGCGGCGGCGGCGATCGGTACAGGCACCGTCCATGCGGGTGACTGCAATATTTCCCTCGGTACGAGCGGGACGATCTTTGTCTGCACGGACAAAATGGAGGCAGATGCGAGCAACGCCCTGCATAGCTTCGCCCACGCCAACGGGAAATGGCACCTCATGGGCTGTATCCTGTCGGCGGCGAGCTGCCGCAAATGGTGGCTCGAAACCATCCTCGGCACGGGTGATTATGCGGCGGACGAGGATGAAATCGCCTCATGCGACAGCGGCAGCGTCCTTTTTGTCCCGTATCTTTCGGGGGAGCGCAGCCCGCATAACGACGTGAATATCAAGGGCGCATTTGTCGGGCTCACCGCCGCGACCACCCGCGCGCAAATGAGCCGCGCGGTCATGGAGGGCGTTGCTTTCGCCATACGGGATTGCCTGGAGGTGGCCGTGTCAAACGGACTGACCGTTTCGGGTACCGGCGTTTGCGGGGGCGGTGCCGGGAGCGCGGCATGGCGGCAGATTCTCGCCGACGCCCTGAACCTGCCCGTAGAAATCCCGGCGACCGAGCAGGGCCCCGCTTACGGCGCGGCGATCCTCGCCATGGTGGGCTGCGGTGCCTATCGCGACGTGTCGGACGCCGTTAGGCAGATCATTCCGCCCGGCAGGACGATCTACCCGGACGCGCAGGCGGTCAAACGCCTGGACGCCAAATATCGAGTGTTCACCGGGCTGTACGACGCGCTGAAGCAAAGTATGCACGCGCTCTGACCCCGTCGCCCCTTGATTCAATTCACACGGTCGCCAGCCTCCAAGTTAAGCTTTCTCGAACTGACTGCAAGTCGTTATTTCACGAGTGCAAGCGTTACGATGTCAAGGGGAAAGCCTATTTCGACTACCCGAACAAATACTATTGTGAAGATGTCGGGCTCCGCAACGCCCGCATCGGATTCCGTCAGTAGGAAATGACGCATATCATGGAGAACCTGATTCATAACGAACTGGTCGTTCGCGGTTATTCCGTCGATGTCGGCGTTGTTTATTCAGGGGAAAACGGCAGGCGCACCGCTCGCGAAATTGATTTCATCGCCACCCGGGGCGGCAAAAAGTCTGTATCCAGTCCGCCTACGCGATGGAGACCGATGAAAAAATTGCCAGCGAATCGAAGCCTTTTTCCCTTACGGGCGACTCCTTCCCGAAGATCATCGTTCGCCGCGATATCCGTAAAAGCTGGTACGACGAAAACGGCTATCTCAATATCGGCATCGAGAATCTTCTGCTCTGAGAGGAGATCTGACGCAGATCTTCTTTCGCTTTTCGTTTTACCCCTACGAAGTGCCGGTGAATTGTCAAGTGAAGTGCAACACTTAGATCAATAATTTTCCAACTCTTTGTTCCGCAAATCCGTTGGGAAAATGAGGCACCTTGCGTGGTCTGTCGTTAATTAACGCCAGACCACGTTCCAGCGTTTGTTGTGCGGCTCGCGAGAGGTTTCTTCCTTTTGGGTAAAACTCCCGGAGTGACCGAGAATATGTAGTGCAGTTAATCTTAACCGTTTGTTCCTCTGTTGTATCTCCGTCCAGGAGGCAGAGAAAAAACTCTTTGCAAGAGTGACATTGAGGTAAGTTGTATCGGCACATGTATTCGGTCAATCCGGGCGTCAAAAGTTTGTTTCGGGCAAAATAAAAAAGCCAGGTACGAATACCGCGCTTCACTAGTTGATTCAGTTCTGGTGTTTCCCGTTTTTTCTCCGCCGACATTGACGGGGACGATCCCCTGTGCTACGATACGGGCTCCGAAAGGGAAAACAGAAAGTGTATTGGTTTATAGAACACAGGAAAATGCAAGGGGATTATATACCAATAGGAAAACAAAAACGGAGAGCCACTTCCGATTGGAAGCAACTCTCCGTTTTGATTTGTTTTCTCGCGGTGTGCCTCCAAGATCAATGGAGGACTTGCAATTGGTTCGAGAAAACTTAACTTGGTGGAGCATAGGGGATTCGAACCCCTGACCTCAACACTGCCAGTGTTGCGCGCTCCCAACTGCGCTAATGCCCCATTACCCGATTATTGTAACATACCTTGCCATGCTTGTCAATCCATAATTCGAAAAATTCCTATGTCGCAGAATCTCGCATAAAATGCAAAAAAAAACTTGACAAGCCCCCGTGCACATGCTATAATAAGCGAGCATTGTCGAAAGGCATTTGGCGGAATAGCTCAGCTGGCTAGAGCATCCGGTTCATACCCGGCAGGTCGTTGGTTCAAATCCGACTTCCGCTACCAGGCCCGTTAGTCAAGCGGCTAAGACATCGCCCTTTCACGGCGAAGACATGGGTTCGATTCCCGTACGGGTCACCAATAAACCGGCTCCTCATTCGAGGTGCCGGTTTATTGTCGTCCCGTCGGTCGAGCCCGGCGGCGGAGTCGCTATGGGTTCGCATCTGCCCCGCAGAGCGGCGTCCGCCACGCGAGACGACGGCAAGGGGCAGGATATTCGCCGTCAGCGAAATACCCGTACAAATTCGGAAGATAATAAGGCACCTCATTTGAGGTGCCGGTTTATTGTCGTCCCGTCGGTCGAGCCCGGCGGCGGAGCCGCTATGGGTTCGCATCTGCCCCGCAGAGCGGCGTCCGCCACGCGAGACGACGGCAAGGGACAGGATATTCGCCGTCAGCGAAATACCCGTACAAATTCGGAAGATAATAAGGCACCTCGGATGGGGTGCCGGTTTATTGTCGTCCCGTCGGTCGAGCCCGGCGGCGAAGCCGCTATGGGTTCGTATGTGCCCCGCAGAGCGGCGGAAAAGCGGAAATACAACTTGATATATTTAATTGTTTGTGATACGATACCTTTGAAAAACAAAGCGACGCTGTACTTTTCGTCAACAAACACTTCGTGGAATATTTTTCGAAATCCGATATAATAAAATCACAAAAGCGCTTTTGAATACTTTTTGGAGGACAAAAATATGTCTGTTGGTTCTACAATTAAACGTTTGCGCCGCGAGAAGGATATCACGCAAGAACAGCTTGCCGAATATCTGGG
>CAKRYT010000006.1 GCA_934432675.1 uncultured Eubacteriales bacterium
TAAAGCCGCGAGCGACGCTCAAAGCCGTTTTTGGGCGCGTCGCCCGAAACGCCCCACCGGGGTGTTTCGTGCTCGCTTACCTAGCGCCCCTGCCAAAGCTCCCGCACGGATGTGCGGGAGTTTTACTTTTGGCAGGGGCACGGACCCGAACCCCCGTTTTCCTGCGGGAAACGGGGTTCTCCGACGGCAAAAACGGAGCAAATCGCCTCGCCTGCGGCGTAAAGCCGCGGGCGACGCTCAAAGCCGTTTCGGGAATTGATTTTGCCCCGGAAAATATGATATACTGTTATAAAAGCAACGATATAAGACATCCGCAAAACAAAATTTGGGAAGGGGATCGGAGCTATGGACAACACGACTATTTTCACCGGCAAAGCGCAGTTTTACAACAGCAGACCTACCTATCCGCAAGAATGTATTGACTATGTCATCAAAAAAATGGAGATACCCTCCGGCGGGATCGTTGCCGATATCGGAGCCGGTACGGGAATCCTGACAAAACCGTTTCTTGATGCCGGTTGCACCGTTTACGCCGTAGAGCCAAACGGGGATATGTTTGCGGAGCTGAAAAAGAATCTGTCCCGGTATCAGGATGTCAGATTTTTGAAGGCTACCGCGGAGAAAACCGACATACCCGCACATACCTGCGATGCGGTCGTCGTAGGCACGGCATTTCACTGGTTCGATAAAGATCAGTTTCGCGCGGAATGTCAGCGTATATTGAAAAACAACAAGTGTGTTGCCATTTTGAGGATTGCTAACAACACAGAGGGCGATAAGCTACTCGATCAAGACAAACATTTCACGGAGAGGGATTTGAATGCAGCCAAAGAATTCTTCGGAGAGGGCTTTCAGGAACACCGCTGCTTTGAATATACCGAGCGGTTCGATGAAGAAAAGCATATAAACGATTTGCTTTCCTCCGCTACCGCGCCGCTGCCCAATGACGTAACTTTTGAAGAGTTTGTAAGCAGACGCAGAGAAGTCTTCCGCAAATATTTCCCGAGCGGGGTGGCAGAGTTGCCCTTTGCCGTAAATTGTTATATAGGCAGGGTAGATACTGAATGGCAGAATACATAAACCTTTTGCAGACTCTGTTTTTAAGCCCCGGAAGATCGCGGTCACCTGCAAGCCAAACGCTCCCCGCCTGGCGTTTGGCTTGTTTTGACGATAGCGAAGGATGAACACTGCATAAGTCCGTTGCCGTCTCCGCCCGCGACAGGCGGAAACCCGTATTGCAACACCGCCCCGGGTGTGCTAGAATAGATTCGTCGGTTCATCCGTCCGACGGCACGTCCCGGCAGACGGATGACGTACCTTTCGCAAGGCAAGACAACTGATTTTCTGAAAAGTGCTGTGTGCAGTCGCGCACAGCCGGAGGAGTATCTATGGAACGCTACGCATGGAAAGCCACGGTGAAAGACGGGATGCTCGCCGAATACTGCCGTCGGCATAACGAGATCTGGGGCGAGATGAAAGAGGTACTGCGCGCGGCAGGGATCCGCAACTATACCATCTGGAACGTGGGAAACGAGCTGTTCGGCTACTATGAATGTGAGCTGGGAAAGGAATATGCCGCGCGGGTGCAGGCGACCTCCCCGGTCGTGGATCGTTGGAACGCCTACATGACGGATGTGATGGATATGGAGCTTGACCCGGAGACCGGTGCACAGCCGCAGCTGACGCAGGTCTTCTGCTTCCGCACCGAGGAGGACTGAACGAACACCGCAGGCGCCCGCGGGCGCGTCTGCGCGCGGCGGCATCATCCATACGGAAAGGCACTCGCGCTGCGAGTGCCTTTTTCGGTGGTATCCGGGTCGCCCGGCGGCGGGCGATAGGGTTCCGCCGAGGCAGGTCCCTACTGTGTGGGGCACACACCACCGGTACCTTTACAAGCCGCCGTTTCTGTACTATGATTATGTAAGAGGAGTGATATGACACAATGAAGATCACATTCGAGGAATTAACGCACGCAAATTACCCACATGCCAAAGCCATCCGGCGGGATGACATTCCGGAGGCGTGGGTCGACAGCGCGGAAACGATCATGGAGATAACGGACGAAGGCGCACGACGCAACTGTATCGGACATACGTTTCTTGTCAGACTTGATGAAGCCTATATCGGTCTTATGCTGCTGGGCGAGGCGATCCCCTGGGAGACAGACCCGCCGGAGATGGGCAGAGAGCCGTTTTATCGTTTGATGGGGTTCATCATCGATAAAGATTACCGGGATAAAGGCTATGGTGGCATGATCCTGGAGAAAGCCATAGAACAGGTGTACAGAGAGTTCGGGGAAAGACCCATCGCGCTGGGGTGTCATGTGGACAACGTTCGTGCGGCGCGCTTTTATGAGAAGCACGGGTTCAGGAAAACAGGCTGTTTTGAAGGGAACGACGAGTATTATTTGAGATGGCTGTGAAAGACAGTTTCCTGCTCAAAAATGTGAGATCCTGTTTGGAAATGTCGGAATATCGTTGTATAATGGATTGTCGATAAATATCCATTTGCGGGGGGAGAATAACGATGAAGATCAAGCAACAAAAAATGATCGATCAATTTCTGACCGAAACATTCGGGAAAGAGAAAGGGGAGGCGCTGTTTGACAGGCAGAGCGAGACGCTGGACGCGTTGATCGCCGGTGTGGAAGAAACATCGCACAGCCGGAAGAAAACGCTCGTACAGACGATTCTCCCCCGCATAGCACTCTATACGGTTCTGCTGAACGAGGGGTCCCCGGTGGAAGATGCGTATGGTTATATGCGAAAATATATGCTGGAAAAGGTCGCGGCGCAAAAATACGCTTCGATGCTGAAGATGGAAAAGGTGCCGGGCTTTTACGCCTTATACAGCAAGATATTTCTGAAGATCATGCGTAAGACAGACCTGCAGGAAAGCGAACAGCGCCGGGACAAGAGCTCCTTTGATGTGACGATACGCAAATGCCTCTGGCATACGGCGTGCGTCGAACACGGCTGCCCGGAGCTGTGCCGGCTGTTTTGCGATGTGGATAATGTCACATACGGGGGGCTCGCCAAGATCGGCTTCTCCCGAACGCAAACGCTGGGCTACGGTGGGGACTGCTGCGATTTTCATTTCTTCAAAAAATAACCGCGAGACAGGGCGGTATGGCGCCCGGTTTGCCGTCGCCGGTCCCCCGCACGCGGTATAGTCCACCCGGGCGGCACGCCGCCCGGCGGGCAAACCCTATTGAAAAGCTCCGGGAGCAGTCGCTCCCGGAGCTTTTTTCGGATAATAGGGGCGTAGGGGCTCCGGCGCCCCCGGGGCGTGACTTTACCGTGCCGCGCCAGTGGGAACGACGCCGCACGGTGTCCCTCACGTCAGTTTTCCCCGACAGGTAAATCATCTTTTCTCTCCCGCGCGGCGGCGGCGAGGCGTGCACCGAGGCGGTACAGCAAAAAGGCGACCCAAACGGCGAGCAGGGCGAATGCCGCATAGAGCAGCAGGTACGTCACCTGCCCGAAACGCAGGCGGATGAGTTCGAGCGGGTGGATGAACGAGCGCAGGATGCCGGCGTAATTGACGTCCAGCAAGAACGCCGCGGGGATCGCCGCCGATGCCCAGGCACCGAGGAAAGTCAGGTAACGGAGGTAGTCGAAACGCTGCATCCGGTACTCCCCGCCGAGCAGCATCACTGCCCAGAGGAGCAAAACCGCCATGTGATAGAAGTAACTGTATGCGTGATAATAATGGGTGAACATTATCGCGGGGTCACCCACGACCGAGTGCGGATTGACCGTCATCGTCACGAGAAGGAACAGCCCGCCGACGTAGGAGGCGCAGGCACCGTAATGCCTGACCCTGCCGCGCCCGAAGGCGAAAAGCGCAAACGAGATATAGTAGGTGCCGGAATAATGGAAGGGCAGATAGTTCGGCGAATAATTATCCCTGACCGTGATCTGCTTGACTGCCTCCCCGATGAACAGGAGGATGACCAGTGCACGCACCAGCCACGCGCGGGCACGGGGCGAGAGACGACGGCTGTAAAAAGCCGCGAGAAAAATCGCCAGATACCCGAGCGGTATCGTCAGAAAATGTAGCGGATACCACATACGTCTCACCCCCTTTTCTTTCAATATAACAGTGTATTGTGAACTGAATGTAACGCCACTATGTACATATTGTGTCGAAAAAGAGCGACGGTAACCCTTGCAATCGGAGCGCAACTGTGGTACAATATCTCCGTTAAAAAAAGCGGTGCGGGAGCACCAAGGAGGAACGGGAATATGGTCAGAGCAATCGTCGGAGCCAACTGGGGCGACGAGGGAAAAGGGAAGATAACGGATGTCCTCGCGGGGCAATCCGACGTGGTAATCCGCTTTCAGGGCGGGTCCAACGCAGGGCACACCATCATCAATGAGTACGGCAAGACCGCACTCCACCAGATGCCCTCCGGGATTTTCTACCCGAACGTGACCAACATCATCGGCAACGGCGTCGCGCTGGATATCGAGAAATTCCTGAACGAACTGGAAGTCGTCAAGGCGAAGGGGGCAAAACCGAATATTCTCGTCTCCGACCGTGTCCAGATCGTCATGCCGTATCACGTCCTCTTCGACGTTTATGAGGAAGAGCGGCTGAAAGGGGCGGCGTTCGGCTCCACCAAGTCCGGTATTGCGCCGTTTTATTCCGATAAGTATTCCAAGATCGGCTTTGAGATCTGCGAGCTCATGGACGAGGACTACGCCTACAAGAAACTGAAACGCGTGATGGAGGTCAAGAACCTCCTGCTCGAAAATCTCTACCACAAGGATCCGCTGGACGTCGACGAACTGTTCCGCCACCTCATGGAACTGCGCGACCGTATCAAACCGTACGTCGGCAATGTGTTCGCGTTTCTGCAACAGGCGTTGCGGGAGAACAAGACCATCCTTCTTGAAGGGCAGCTCGGGTCGCTCAAAGACCCCGACCACGGTATCTATCCGATGGTGACCTCCTCCTCGACGCTCGCCGGCTACGGTGCCATCGGTGCCGGGTTGCCGCCGTATGAGATCAAGGACATCATCGTCATCACCAAGGCGTATTCTTCTGCCGTCGGCGGCGGTGCGTTTGTCAGCGAGATCCTCGACGAGGATAAAGCGCAGGAGTTGCGCCTGCGCGGCGGTGACGGCGGCGAGTTCGGTGCCACGACCGGCAGACCGCGCCGCATGGGCTGGTACGACTGCGTCGCCTCCCGCTACGGTGTGAAGGTGCAGGGGGCCACGCAGGTCTGCCTGACCGTCGTGGATGCGCTCGGGTACCTCGATGAGATCCCCGTCTGTGTCGGCTACGAGGTGGACGGCCGCGTAATCCGCGATTTCCCGACCACACCGACCCTGGAACGCTGCAAGCCCGTATTCAAAGTGTTGCCCGGTTGGAAATGTGACATTCGCGGCATCAAGAAGTATGAAGACCTGCCGGCGAACTGCCGCGCTTATATTGAGTTTATCGAACGCGAACTCGAAACGCCGATCACCATGGTGTCGAACGGCCCGCGCCGCGATGAACTGATCTATCGGTAAGATGCACAGCCGCCGCCTTTTCGCGGCGGCTGTCTTTGAAAGAGGAGAGTATGTGGGGAGAGTGTAGTGCGGACACTGCCGAGGCGTTTCGCCTCGCGGCGGAAGAGACCTACCTCGGGGGCGATTGCCCCGGGGGGATCGGCACGCTCGGAGAGCGGCGGCTGCACGCCGCCGTCAAGCGGTTTCTGTCGCCGGACGTGTCCGCGCACGAGGCACGCGTCGGGCGTTACCGTGCGGACGTCCTGACGGCCGACGGGCACATTTTTGAGGTGCAGACCCGCCGCATGGATCGCCTCACGGACAAACTCCGTGCATTTCTCGCGGACTATGACGTCACGGTGGTCTATCCCGTGGCGCGGGATAAATACCTGTCCTGGGTGGACCCCGGGACGGGGGGCGTCACGCCGCCCCGTAAGAGCCCGCGCCACGGCACGGTGGCGGATTGCCTCTATGAACTGTTTTACCTGACGGAGTTTCTCGGTCACCCGCGCTTTCACGTATTGGTGCTGCTCGCCGATATGCAGGAGTACCGTACCCTTTCCGGTTACGGTCGGGAGAAAAAACGCCGCGCTCCGCGCGCGGAACGGTTGCCGCGCGGCCTCGTCGCGATGTATGCACTGGACGTCCCCGCCGATTACGCCCGCCTGATCCCCGATACGCTCCCGGAGTCGTTCACGGCGGCGGAATTCGTCCGCGCCGCCGGGATCCCGCCTGCCGCCGGGTCCCGTGCCATGCGGGTGCTGGCAACGACGGGTGCCGCCCACCGGGTGGGCAAGCGCGGTCGTTCGTATCTCTGGGCGCGGGGAGAGGAGACCACATGACCTACGAAAAATGTACGCTCTGCCCGCGCCGATGCGGCGTTGACCGGACGCGCGGCGAGCGCGGTGTGTGCCGTATGACGAGCCGCCTCGTGCTCGCCCGCGCGGCACTTCACCACTGGGAGGAGCCGTGTATTTCGGGCACCGCGGGGAGCGGAACGGTCTTTTTCTCCGGTTGCCCGCTCGGGTGCGTATACTGCCAGAACCGCGAGATCGCCGACGGCTCGCACGGCTTGCCGGTCGATGACGGGAGGCTCACGGAGATCTTCTTTGAACTCGGCGAGGCGGGCGCACATAATATCAATCTGGTGACGCCGACGCATTTTGCCCCCACCGTTATCGCCGCGATCCGCCGCGCCCGTGACGAGGGCTTTACGCTCCCGTTCGTGTGCAATACCTCCGGCTATGAGACGGTCGAGACGCTACGCGCCTTTGAGGGTCTTATCGATATTTACCTGACCGACCTGCGCTATGCGCGGCCCGCGACCGCCGCCGCGTATTCACACGCGTCGGATTACCCCGCCGTGGCGAAAGCGGCACTTGCCGAGATGGTGCGGCAGACGGGCGCGGAGGTACTCGACGGAGCGGGCATTATGACGCGTGGTACGATCGTGCGGGTGCTGCTCCTGCCGGGGTATCTCACCGATGCAAAACTGTCGCTCCTGCATCTTGCAAAGCATTACGGGGACCGGGTCCGTGTCAGCATCATGCAGCAGTACACACCGCCCGCGGGGATGCCCCCGCCGCTCGATCGCCGCGTCACGGAGGCAGAGTACGCCGCCCTGATCCGCTATGCCGGGACGCTGTCCGTCACCAACGCCTATACGCAGGAGCGGGAAGCCGCCGATGCGAGTTTTATACCGCCCTTCGATCTGACGGGCGTGAGAAAGGAACCGATATGAAAGGACATCCGATCCGTCACCCGGACGCCCGCCGCGGCGTCCAATGCCTCTACTATTTTGAGAAAGAGTTGACCCTCACGGCACCCGGTGCGGCGCGCGTCCGGGTCCTCGCCGATGCCCGCTACAAACTTTGGGTGAACGGCCGTTTCGTTGCCTGCGGCCCCTGCAAGGGCACGCGTGACCGGCGTTATTATGACGAACTCGACCTCACGGAGTATCTCGTGCCCGGGGAAAACCGCATC
Organism: uncultured Eubacteriales bacterium; assembly: GCA_934432675.1. Classification (GTDB taxonomy): domain Bacteria; phylum Bacillota; class Clostridia; order Oscillospirales; family CAG-272; genus UBA1740. Next base: position 7,485 of record CAKRYT010000006.1, read on the forward strand.
GCGGTGACGCTCCTCACGATGGAGTCTTCCGACGCGATGGAAGAGGGGCATATGTCCCTCCTCGCCGTGATCCGCGGTGCGGACGGCTACTTTTACATGGACGGTACCGTCACGGACGCGGGGGAGGAAAAGAGACTCACGACGGATCGCACCTGGCGTTGCGCGCGGGAGGATCACGATACCTTTACGCCGCAGTTTTTCGTGGGGCTCAACGAACACGTGACCCCCGGTTTCGGTCAGGTGCTCGCCTGGATGGATGCCGAGGAGGCACCGCTCGGCGTGTTGGTCACAGGGGAGGACGTGCCCTTCGGCGAGATTCTCTCGTCGTACGCCGCACCGCGCCCCATTCCGCAGATGCTGTACGTGCCGCGCACCTTCACCTACCGCGACGGGTACTACGATGCAGGGGAGCTGACGACGGCGTTCGTGCGGCTCTCGGCAAGGGGTAAGGGGACGATCACCGTCCGCTACGGCGAGTGTTTCGTCCGCGGAAACGACACGGACTACGAGAAGGGGGACCGCACGGATATGACCGGGCACCTCCTCGGGCATGACGACACTTTTCAAGTGAACGGCACGCTGGAATTCGAGTCTTTCTGGTTCCGCACCTTCCGGTTCGTCAGGGTGACCTGTGAGGGAGGAGCCGAGATTACCGGGCTCTCCTTCGTCGAGACCGGGTATCCGCTCGAAGTGGGCGGGGGATATGAGTTCGGCGATGCACGGCACAACGAACTGTGGGAAATTTCGCTCCGTACGCTCCGCCGCTGCATGCAGGAGACCTATGTGGACTGCCCGTATTACGAACAGCTGCAATACTGCATGGATACCTACGCACAGATGCAGTTTACCTATATGATCTCACCCGATACGCGGCTCGCGCGGCGGGCACTGCGTGATTTCGGGACCACCTGGCGTCCCGGATTCCTGACCGAGGCGCGCGCTCCGTCCTCCAAGCGACAGTATATTCCGGGCTTTTCCCTGTTCTACATTCTCATGCTCAACATGTACGAGGCACGGACCGGGGACGACGCGGAGGTGAGACAGTATCTGCCGGTCATTGACGGCATCCTCGATTATTTCGCCTGCCACCGCAACGCGGCGGGGCTCATCGCCGCCTCGGAGATGTGGGACTTCGTCGACTGGGCGAATGATTGGCGCGCCGACGAGGGGGCACCGATCACAAAACGCGGTGAGGGTATCACCGTTTATTCGCTTATGTATATGGTTGCCCTGCAAAAGGCGGCGCGGCTCGCCCGTGTGTTCGGCCGGGGTGCCGTCGCGGAGGAGTATCTGCTCCGCTCCGACGAAATGGCAGAGTGCGTGAAAAACGCCTGCTACGACGGAAAAACCGGGCTCTTCTTTGACAGCGAAGAGCATCGGCACTTCTCCCAGCACAGCCAGATCTGGGCGGTGCTCGCAGGGGTGTTTGCCGGGGACGAGGCAAAGGCTGCACTCAAAAAGTCCTGCGATCTATCGGCACGCGGCGGGTATGCGTATTCGTACCTTTGGTTCCGCGCGCTCGAAAAGGCGGGCTGTTACGAACTCGGGCAGGGGATGATGGAGGACTACTACGGGCTCCTCGACAAACATTGCTCGACCATCCCCGAGATGCCGTATGCCTATTCGCGGAGCGAATGCCATGCGTGGGGTGCCGTCGCGCTCTACGAGTTCACGACCATGATCCTCGGGGTCAAACTGCGGGACGACAGCCCGCGGATCCTGCACGTTGCCCCCCGCCCGGACGGGCAGACGCACGCCGAAGGCGACGCTTATACCAAATGGGGCCGCGTGCACGTCGCGTGGACAATCTCGGACGGTGTGTTTACCCTTTTCCTGACGGTGCCGGATACCGTCGCGCCGGAGGTGACCGTCCCCGCCGGATACGACGCGTATCGCGTCTGTCTGAACGGTCGGGAAATTCCCCCGCACCACGTCGGGTGAGACTCCGAAATAACCTTTGATTTTTCTCACTTAGAACGGAGAGGTGCCGAGAAACACGGCATCTCTCCGTTCTGCTTTATTTTTGCCGCGGACGGATCTTTCCAAAAACTGCATGGGGAAAACCGGGCGGCAAAAGACTAAACCCGACACCGCGGGTGAATACTGCTCCTGTCATAAGAAAAGACAGGAGTGGGATATGAAAAACAGTGGAAAAGTCGAAATATGCGGAGTCAACACCGCCTCTCTGCCCGGTCTGACGGATGCGGAAAAACGTGAACTTTTACTGCGGGCACACGCGGGCGATGCACAGGCGCGGGATCGTCTCGTCATCGGCAACCTGCGCCTCGTGCTCAGTATCGTCGGCCGTTTCTCCGGGCGGCGCGAAAATCCAGAAGACCTGTTCCAGGTGGGTTGTATCGGGCTCATCAAGGCAATCGACAATTTCAATACCGACCTGGACGTCAAGTTTTCGACCTACGCCGTCCCCATGATCATCGGGGAGGTGCGACGCTATTTGCGCGACAACAATTCCATCCGCGTCAGCCGCTCGGTGCGGGACCTTGCCTATCGGGCCCTCGGCGTGCGGGACCGCATTCTCTCCGAGACGCAGCAGGAGCCGCAGGTGGAGGTCATCGCCCGCCAGCTCGGTGAAGAGGCGGGCGACGTCGCGGAGGCGATGGAGGCCATCGTCGAGCCGGTCTCTCTTTACGACGCGGTGTACAGCGACGGGGACGACGCGGTTTACGTGATCGATCAACTGTCCGATCCGAACGAAAACGACGACGCCTGGGTGGAGAACATGACCCTGCGCGATGCGATTGCGCGGCTCGGGGAGCGGGAACGACACATCATCAGGGAACGCTTTTATCTCGGAAAAACGCAGATGGAGATTGCCGAGGAGATCGGTATTTCGCAGGCACAGGTGTCTCGCCTCGAAAAAGGGGCGATCGACCGCATCCGCCGCTCTTTCTGACGGTCGGGCGGGGCACCGCGCAAAGCTGCCGACTGCCGTCCCGAAAAACGGAACAGACCGCCCGCGGGCGGTCTGTTTTTGGTTTTTCAGGGTCAGGAGAGTGTCTCCGGCAACTCGGAGAGCATGTTTTCGAGAAAGATGCCGTAGCCCCGGGTCGGATCGCCGATGAGGACGTGGGTGACGGCACCGATGAGTTTGCCGTTCTGGATGATGGGGCTGCCGGACATGCCCTGTACGATGCCGCCCGTCTTTTCGATGAGGGCAGGGTCCGTCACGTGGATGGCGAAACACTTGACACCGCAGTTGTCGCGGGCGATGTCCGAGAGTTCGATGCGATAGTCGTGCATGCCTTCCTCGCCGAGGCTGCACCGCAGGATGGCCTCACCGGCGCGTACACAGGTACGGCTGCCCACTTCCAGCGTTTCACCCTCCTCGGGGATCTGCGAGAGCACCCCGAACACGCCCTTGTCCGTGTTCCGCAGGATGGTGCCGACCTTTTCACCGCCGAGCGTCCCGCGGAGTTCGCCGGGGGTCCCCTCCGCACCGCGCACGATTTCGCTGATTTCGGCGGACAGGACCGCACCGCGTGTGAGCGGCAGGAGTTCTCCCGTCTGTCCGTCGCAGATGCCGTGGCCGAGCCCTCCGAACGCGCCGGTGTTCGGATCGAGGAAAGTCATGGTGCCGATGCCGGCGGCATTGTCGCGGATCCAGATACCGATGCGGTAGTGCCCCTTTTCGTCCTTGACCGGGGTGACCGTCACGGTCTTTTCCTCTTCCCCGCGACAAAGGGTGAGCGTAACGGGTGCGCCGCCCGAGGCCTCGATCGCGGCGGTCAACTCTTCGACCGTCTGTACCTCACGGTCGCCGACGCGCCGTACGATGTCGCGCTTTTCGATCCCTGCCACCCGTGCGGGGCACTGCTCGTCCGAAAGACCCACGACGACGATCCCACCGCCGAAGAGACGGACACCGAACGGGTCACCCCCCACTTTATATTTTCGGTAGTTTACCGTTGCCTCGTGTCGGGTCTCAAACAGTTCGGGGATCCTCGCTTTGACCTCACCCTGTAAGACGGGCAGCCCCCGGTCGGCACTCGCCGTGAGGACGGTCAGCGAAAAAAGAATGACGGTTAAAAAAACGGCGGTCAGCCGCAGAAATTGCTTTTTTTTCATGACAGTTGCTCCTTTTTCGGATCTCATTCATAGCGTGCCTCGACGCGGGAAAACTATGTGAGACAGTCCTTGGAAAAGTCGCGTTTCATTGCCTGCCGGAAACCGTATTTTTCCCAAAAACGCGCGGTCGGTCCTCTTATGCGATCGTTTTCAAAAAAACGAAAATCCGCGCCAAACGGCGCGGATTTTCGGGGGAGATATCGCGGGCGGAGACGACACCCCGCGGGTTATAGCGGATAGGCAAGCGCATCCGCGAACGGATCCTGCCCGGCGGTGGCAAGTGCCGCCCGGAGCTCGGTGGGGGCGGAGGAGGAACGGCGGAGTCCGACCGTGACGGTGACGGTATCGCCGCCCTCTACGGTGCAGGTGAAACCGCCGCGCGACGCAATGCCGGCAAACAGTTCGCGGTACGCGTCCGGAGCCACTTTGGATGCCCCTTCGGGCGGCGGGGTCGCAGAGAAAGTGAGGGAGATGCCGCCGTCCGCGTCTTCTCTGAGTGCCGCCGCCATGCGCGGCGCGCGGCAGACCGTGAGCAGCAGCCGTGCGGAGAATGCCGCCGTAAAGGAGAGCGCGTATTCCACGACCGAGACGATGACGCAGGAGGGGACGGAGGTGAGGGAGAAACGGATGCGGTCTCCGTACACCTCACTCAGACGTTGACGCATGACGCTGTAATAATGTGCGATGGACAGGCAGACTTCCTTTTGGCAAAAAGGCGGCTGCGGGTAGGAACCGGGATGAATGGGGCTGTTCATGCTTCCTCCGAGAGAATGGCGTAAGTGAGCGATTCGTAAGCGGGCTTGTATTCGACCTTGGTTTTCAGGACCTCCGCCTTGCCCGCCATTGGTCGATACATAAAGTGTTCTTCCAGGTACAGGCTCCGGATCTCTTCCGTAGAGGCGTCCTTTTTCATACCATAGTAGATATAGTAACTGTCACCGATCTCGACGAGATCACTGACCTCGCCCGGGCGCAGGGAAAAAATCAGGTCGTAGAGCACGGTATTGGTCGCGTCGGTCGCGTAGCGGCTGTAATACTCGCCGCTGCGCGGGTTTTCCGCCGTCGGGCGGTGGTGCGTGACGAGTTCACCGAGTTTCGTAAGATTGCCCTCCGCAGCTTTCATCTGCGCGTGGATCTCCTCCGCACGCTCCCGCGTGTAGGCGACCTTCTGCAACTCCGCGTAATTGACGTGGACACAGTCGTCACTGTCGAGAAACTTTTGCAGGGCCTCGTCGTCTGCACCGGCGTGCCCCTCCGCCCCGTTCTGGATGTAGGCGTTGAGAACTTTGAGGCATGCCGCATAGCGATAGAGCAGGCGGTTGACGGTGTCGGTCAGATGGAGTTCACGCAGGCTTTCGAGGTACTTGTCGTAGTCGCCCCCGAAACCGGCCACCAGCGTGCTGCCGTCAGGATAGCCGCCGTCGACGTCGTAGGTAACGTATTCGTTCACGAGCGCATCGATGTCGTCCCGCTCGGGGTCGATTCCGTAACTGCGGCATACGGCGAACAGTGCGTACAGGTCACAGATGTCCGCGACGGCGAGATCCAGAGCCTTTTTCGTCAGGTCCTTCGCCCCGTCACCAGACCAGAGCGAGGGGTCGCCACCGTCCACCTCCGACGTGTGGCGGAAGAAGTAGAAACGCAGGAGTTCAAAACTGACGTCCTCTCCGTCGATGGTGAGCACGGTCTTGCGCCACGCCCGCTTGGACTTTACCTCCCGGTACCCGCCGCTCCCGCACGCCGTGAGCGACACGAGCATGACGAGCAGAAGGCCGATCGCCGCCAGCGAGTGCCAAAAACAGTGTTTCATGGTTTGCTCCCGAATTTTTGATAGAAATATTGTATATTTGATTTGTTAAAAAAAAATGAACAAATGTAACATCCGGGCAAGAAATCCCTTTTCTTTTGTGAGCGGATGTGATAAAATAAAAGAAAATCCCGACGGGAGGCACACATTATGGAAGATATTTATAACGTATCGCTGGACAAGGTGATTGACGAATTGTCCCTGGAAACGCTGGTGGCGGTGCGCCCGACGAAGGAGGTACTCATCACCGTCGCCAGAGTCAATCGCCCCGGGCTGCCGCTCACGGGCTTTTACGACTATTTTGAAAAAGAGCGTATTGAGATTATCGGGAAGGCGGAGCATCTCTACCTGGAACGCGAGACGCCGGAGGCGCGCCGCGAGACGTTGGAGACGTTTTTCGCACACGGCCCTGTGGCCGTCGTCATTTCCACGGGGCTGGACGTGCCGGACCCGATGCGGGAAATGGCGGAAAAATACGAGGTGCCGCTGCTCCGGACGCAGGAGAAAACCAGCAACTTCATGGCGAGCCTCATCGCGTTTCTGAATACCCAGCTCGCCCCGCGCATCACGCATCACGGGGTACTGGTGGAGGTCTACGGAGAGGGAATCCTCCTTCTCGGCGACAGCGGGATCGGTAAGAGCGAGACGGCGATCGAACTCGTCAAGCGCGGGCACCGCCTCATCGCGGATGACGCGGTGGAAATCAAGCGCGTGTCGGCAAAGTCGCTCATCGGACAGGCACCGGAACTCATCCGTCACTTCGTGGAACTCCGCGGTATCGGTATTGTGGACGTGCGGCGGCTGTTCGGTATGGGTGCCGTCAAGGAGACGGAGCAAATCAGCCTCATTATTAATATGGAGCCGTGGCAGGAGGGTAAAATGTACGATCGCCTCGGCATCGATGAGCAAAAGACGGAGATTCTCGGCATTGAGGTGCCGTCCATCGTCATCCCCGTGCGCCCCGGGCGCAACCTCTCTATCATTATCGAAGTGGCTGCCATGAACCTGCGCCTCAAAAAACTCGGTCACAACACCGCCCAGGAGTTCAACCGGCGACTCATGGAGTCCATGGGCTTTGACCTCAATTCCTGATTTTCACACATCCCCCGCTTTCCTCATAAGATACTGTTGAACGGCGAAAGCCGCAAATTGTAGGAGGGAAGCATATGAACGGTAACTGCCTTTGCAACTTGTTCGACGATAATTGTACATGGATTGTCATCCTGGCAATCATCGTGGTCCTGTGCTGCTGCTGCAACAACTGAACTGACAGGACGGCCGGAGAGCCGGGCGGGTGACCGCCCGGCTTTTCTCCGCTCCGGGCACGGGTGCACGGTGTCGGAGCGCAGGTTTCGCGGCACGGGCCCGTATAACCGTTTGTAATTTATGCGACAATCTTCGTACACCGGTTGCTCCGCCGCCTTGCATAAGCCGCGCCGATGCGGCATAGAGTGGTAATACTTGATACCGGGGGTGGGGCTTATGTTTATTTGTACGGTGCGGGCGCAGACCGTCCGTTTCGCCGGGGTGCTGTGTCTGGCACTCGCGCTTTTGTTCGGGGTCGCCGTCGCGGCGGATGCCGGGGCGGTTGCCTTGCCCGGCGAGGAGGCCGTGGAGACGGTCAGCTTTTCCCGCGTCAAAACCGACGAGGATCGGCTGAAACTGCTCTCCGATCTCGGGTGGAAAACGACGGGGGAGGTCGTGGAGGAGGAGAGCTTCACTCTGCCGGAGACCTTCGACCGGGTCCTGCTCGGTTACAACGAGATTCAGAAAGACCAGGGTCTTGACCTCACGCGTTACCGCAAAAAAAAGGTGACTCGTTACACCTACGAGGTCACCAATTATCCCGATTATGACGGGCGCGTTTACGCCAACCTGATCGTCTGGCGCGGGCGGGTCGTCGCGGGGGATATCAGTTCGGCAGATCCGATGGGCTTCGTGCGCGGGCTCGAAGCGGATCCGGGGTGAGCTTCGGCTCACTCCCGTTTTTTTACAACTTATTCATAACACCGTAACGGCATCGCACAATTTAACGGGTAGAATAATGTCATATTTGATTCGGAAGATCCGAAGGAGGAATTGACATGAAAGCCATGAAAAGATGCTTGTCGGTGTTTGCGCTGGTCTTGCTGTTCGCACTGCTCGGTGGTATGCTGGTGTCTTGCGACACCGACAGTCGGACGGTGCTTCCTTTCACGGGCAGTAAAGGGAGTGACAGTGACACGACGACGCACGTCACGGACGTGACAATCGATAACGGCAGTATTATTGTCACTTACTCGAACGGCAGCCGCGTCAACATCGGTTCATCGGTCACCAATGTGAACAAAAACGTGATCGATAACGTGACGATCGCGGGCAGTGCCGGCGGGACGACCGAGTTTGCCGCCTCCCGTGCCTTGCAGAGCACCGTGGAGGTCGTCTGCAAGTTCAAGAAGACCGTAGACAGTTGGTACTATTCACAGGAGAAGTCGTATGCTGCCGCCGGCTCCGGTGTCATTTACCGTTTTGATGAGGCCACGGGGGATGCCTATATCATCACCAACCAGCACGTGGTGTATGACAGTGACAGTAACACGTCCGACCACGTGAGTGACGACATTTCGGTGTACCTCCCCGGCAGCACGTCGCCGATCCCGGTCACCTACGTCGGCGGCAGTGCCGATTACGATATTGCCGTTCTGCGCGTGAAAGAAACCGGTCGAGCGGCACTCAAAGCCTCCGATGCACTGGCGGCGACGCCCGCCGACTCCTCCTCGCTCTATGTCGGGAGCACGGCACTCGTGGTCGGCAACCCGGAGGGCAGCGGCATTTCCGCGACGGCAGGCATCATCAGCGTGGACTCCGAATACATCCAGATGACGGCGATCGACAATCAGCGCGGGGTCCGGGAGTTCCGCGTCATCCGCGTCGATGCGGCGGTCAATTCCGGCAACTCCGGCGGCGGGCTCTATAACGAAAAGGGGGAACTCATCGGCATCGTCAATGCCAAGAGCGTGTCCGATTCCGGCAACTCCGGCGGGAACATCGAAAATATCGGTTATGCCATTCCCTCCAACGTGGCGATTGCCGTCGCGGAGAACATCGTGGATAACGGCGGCACCCTGCACCGCGCACTGCTGAACATTAAGGTCCAGTCGGAAAATGCACACATCGTGTATGACGAAAAGACCTTCCGTACCTCCATCGTGGAGACGGTCAGGGTGAGTGAGGTGTCTGCGGGCGTCGGAAAGAACATGGGGATCCTCGTAGGTGACGTGTTGCAGTCCGTCAAGGTCGGCGGGCGCGACGCGGTGCAGGTGACCCGCTCCTTCCATATGATCGACGAGATGCTGAACGCCCGTGTCGGCGATACGGTGACCGTTACCGTTCTGCGTAACGGGCAAACGGAGACGCTCACGGGGACGGTCGGTGCCGACTGGTTCAGATAAACGGAATTGCATTATTTTGCAAACGGGCGACGCACTGCGTCGCCCGTTTGTCGGTTTGCACCCGGGTGCGTCCCCCGTACGACGCTTGACATCGCGCGCGCGAGGTGCTAACATAGACAAAAACAACCGGGGAGGGTAACCCATGACACAAAAGACGGATATTGAGATCGCACAGGCGTGCAAACTACGCCCCATTGCCGAGGTGGCGCAGACGGCACATATTCCGGAGGGGCTGCTCGAACCGTACGGGAAGAATAAAGCGAAGATCGACCTCTCCGCACTCGACGGGGAACCGCGCGGGCGGGGGAAACTGATCCTCGTGACGGCGATGACGCCGACCCCCGCCGGAGAGGGAAAGACCACGACCACCATCGGGCTCGCCGACGGACTGCGGCGTATTGGTTGCGACGCCATGGTCGCCCTGCGTGAGCCGTCACTCGGCCCCGTCTTCGGCATCAAGGGTGGTGCCGCCGGCGGCGGCTATGCACAGGTGGTGCCCATGGAGGACATCAATCTGCATTTTACGGGCGATTTCCACGCCATCGGTGCGGCGAACAACCTGCTTGCCGCCATGCTCGATAACCACATCCAGCAGGGCAACGCTCTCGGCATCGACCCCCGCCGCATCACCTGGAAACGGTGCGTGGACATGAACGACCGTCAACTGCGCTTCATCGTGGACGGCCTCGGCGGGAAGATCAACGGCACCCCCCGTGAGGACGGATTTGACATCACGGTTGCCTCCGAGGTCATGGCGGTGCTCTGCCTCGCGACCTCGCTCGCCGACATGAGGGCGCGGCTCGCCCGCATGATTGTCGGGTACACCTACGACGGCGCACCGGTGACGGCGGGTGACCTCAAAGCGGCGGGTGCCATGACGGCACTCCTGCGTGATGCCCTGAAACCCAATCTCGTGCAGACTTTGGAGGGCACGCCCGCGCTCGTGCACGGCGGCCCCTTCGCCAACATCGCGCACGGGTGCAATTCCGTCATCGCCACGAGGTGCGCGATGCACTACGCCGATTATACCGTGACGGAGGCGGGCTTCGGTGCCGACCTCGGTGCGGAGAAATTTCTCGACATCAAATGCCGCATGGCGGGGCTCACGCCGGATGCCGTCGTCGTCGTCGCGACGGTACGCGCGCTGAAAATGCACGGCGGTGTGCCGAAAGAGGCACTCGGGGCGGAGGACCTCGGGGCACTCACCCGCGGGCTCCCCAATCTCCTGCGCCACGTGGCAAACATCCGCGAGGTGTACCATTTGCCCTGCGTCGTGGCGATCAACCGTTTCCCCACCGATACGGATGCGGAGATCGATCGCGTGCGGGAGGAGTGCCGTGCGCTGGGTGTCCGTGCCGTGCTCTCGGACGTGTGGGCGCGCGGCGGTGCCGGCGGGGAGGACCTCGCGCGCGAGGTCGTTCGCCTGACGGAGGCGGAGGATGCCGGTGCGTTTACGTACGCCTATCCGGATGAGGCAACGCCGGAAGAGAAGATACGCGCGGTCGTCACGCGGGTCTACCGCGGCGCGGGCGTGACCTTTTCCCCTGCGGCGGTGGCGGAACTCGGACGCCTGACCGCGCTCGGGTTCGGGCGGTGTCCCGTTTGTATTGCCAAGACGCAGTACAGTTTTTCCGATGATCCGACGCGTCTCGGTGCCCCTGAACATTTCACCGTAACGGTGCGCGCGGTGCGTATCGCGGCGGGGGCGGGTTTCATCGTCGCCCTGACGGGAGACATCATGACCATGCCCGGTTTGCCGAAGTCGCCCGCCGCCGAGCGGATCGACGTCGCAGAGGACGGAAGAATCGTCGGACTGTTTTGAGTTGTTTTGACGGTGTGGTGCCCGGTTTTTCGGCTCCGCACCGTTTACACTGAAAAAACGGAGGGAGCCGCCGCGGCTCGAAAAACGAATGAAAATCATTCTTGCGCAGGCACTCGCGCTCACCGGTTGCTGCATCTCCTGCGGCAGTTATTTTACAAAGCGGCGCACGCTGTATCTGCTGTTGCAGATGGTGACCGTCACCCTGTACGGCGTGCAGTACGGATTGCTCGGTGCCCCCTCGGGGGTGGTGAACGACGTCGTCTGTTTCACCAAGTACCTCTTCGTGTTCCTGTTTCTGCTCTACGGGCGTGAGGCACCACGCTGGGGCGGTATTCTTTTTGCTGCCCTCAGTGTACTGCTCGGGGCGTTCGCGGTGCGGGGGGTCGTCGATCTCGTACCGATCGTCACGGCACTCGTCTTTACCTACGCCGTTTGGCAGAAAAACCCCTATGTATTGCGTGGCTGCGCAATCCTCTGCAACGCCATGTGGATATGGTTCAACGTACGGGCGGGGGCCTATGTGTCGGCGGTCTATTCGGGTGTGGAACTCGTCATGACGGCGGTGACGGTCGTGCGATTGCTTTGCGCGGGTAAACCGGCCGCCCGCACCGCCGCAGAAGGCGGCGACCCACACGGGGAGGAGGGGACTCCGGGCCCCGACGCGGACGGCACGGGGCGTGGGGACAACCTTTGCACGGTCCCCTTGCCGACCCCGTCGGACACCGCCGCCCCCGACGAAAAACCGTCGGAGGACCCCGCCGAAACGGCACGGAAAGTGTGACAGTCGGGCATCCCATATACCCATCCAACGGGAGGCAAAGTCGGTTGATTTTGCCTCCTTATTGCATATTTTGCAAATCACGGATGACAAAGTGACGAAAATGCATCGGGCCGTTTGTGATGTTTGTCTCGTCGAAACCGCGCCGCAAGAACGGAATCGGCAGACTACACAATTTGAATTGAACAAAATTGGCAATATGATGATTGCGAAACACCCTGAAAAACGCTACAATATAGGTAGAAAAATAATGCGCCTCGTCGGACGGGGCAGAAACGGAGCAATCATGACAAGCAGAAAAACGTTTTTGATGCAGTTGGTCGTCATGTTGGTGCTGGTAGCGATGCTGGTACCCACGTTTGCCGCCTGCGGCATTAAGAAGGACAACGGTACAACGGGGACGGAGTACACCATCACTTTCCACCTGAACAACGGGAAGTTTGCGGATGGTGCGAACGTTCCGGAGAAGTACAAGGCCGGTGACACGCCGGCGGATCTCCCGACGCCCGTGAAAGCCAACGCCGTGTTTATCGGCTGGTTTGACAAGGCGGACGCAGACCCTGCAAAGGACACGAAATACACGAAGGTACCGACCGATCGGGCGCAGAATCTCGATTTCTATGCCCTCTGGGATGAGTCGGGCGAATACACCGTTACCTATCATCTGAACGGCGGCTCCTTCAAGGATGGGGAAGAGGTGCAGACGAGTTTTACGGCGGACGACGACGCGTGGTCGATCCCCCTCCCGGAACGGAAAGGTTACGTATTCAAAGGCTGGTTTGACGAAGAGGGAGAGGAATATATCAGAGTCCCCACCGATGAAGCGCGCAACCTGGAATTCTGGGCAGAATGGAAGGTCGTGACCTATCATCTGACGCTGAACACGAACGGCGGTAAACTCGCGGGTTCCTCCGACCTCGCGTACACCGTGGAGGACGGGAAGGTGAAACTCCCGACCCCGACGGGTGACACCGAGTTCCTCGGGTGGTACGCTTCCTTTAAGTTTATCGGCAACCCGCTGACGGAATGGGATGCCTCGACCCTCAAAGACGTGCAGTTGTATGCGAAGTGGGCGCGGGCAAAGAAGAAGATTACCCTGAACGCGAACGGCGGCGCGCTGGATAGCGGCAGCGTCATCGAATACACCAACGATAAGGGGTACATCACCCTGCCGACGCCGACGCAGAGCGGCAAGTACTTTGTGGCATGGTACACCGACGCGGCGTGCACTTCCGCCCCGATGTGGAAGTTCCGCAGCAGCCGTAACGAGAACATCACGCTGTACGCCAAGTGGGCGGACACCGAGGCAGAGGCGACGGCAGTGCGCTCGGCGGTACTGGACGAACCCAAAGAGGATATCACCATTGACGCGAACAGCGGTGTGATCGTAGATGCCGATCTGCCGATTGCGGTCGACAATGCGACCAAAGTATCGACGGTAGACGGCCAGTATGTGGCAAGATTTGATTTCTCGACGGTCGATAAGCGCGGTTTCTACTTCAACACGAAGGCGCGCGGTTTCTACGGCGACAGTCTGGTCTTCACCGATTACAACACGATCGAGTTCTCCATGTACAGTGAAAACTCGACGGGTGCCAAGTTCGCCGTCTTCTTGGTGCCGAAGGGCGTGGGGGATGGCTATGCCCAGATTGAGATCACCCTGAACTGGACCGGGTGGAAGAAGTTTTCGATCCCGTACAGTGCTCTCTCCGGTCGTAACTATACGGCGACGACGGCGGTGCCGTTTACCTGGGCGTGGGTCAGCAACAACGGATGGGGCTACGGCGATACCGCCGCAGAGGGCAGCGTCGTTTACATGACCTCTATCCGTCTCGTGCAGCAGGCACCGGCGATGGATCTCAACTTCACCGTGAAGGATATGGATGCGGTCAAGGATAACATCCGCCGCGACCTCATCGGTGACGCCGAACTCAACAAGGACTCCACAGCACGTGCCAACCTCGGGATTCCCACCGCCAGCCAGGTGAACGGGTGGATCGACTCGATGGACCTTTCGAGCAAGACCGCTTTCTGGAACATTTCGTCCCCCGTCACGAGCGGCAACAGCAACGGCCAGTGGTGCGCCTCCTATTTTGAGCGCATTTACGGGATGGCACAGGCCTACGTAAACGGCAATTGCAGGACCGACAAGAACCTCAACGCCATCAATAAGGCACTTGACTGGATGTACCAGTATGCGTACAACCCGGATACGAAGGCGACGGGTAACTGGTGGCACTGGGAGATCGGCGCGGCGATGCCGCTGGTCCGTACCCTGCTCCTTATGGACGACTATATGAACGCGACGACCAAGGCAAACTGCCTCAAGGCGCTCGCGAGATTTGTCAAGCTGCCGAAGTACACTTACGCCAACCGCTCCTGGACGGGTTACACCGCACTCTATGCGGCAATCCTGCGCAAGGACGTCGACCAGGTCAAGAAGTGCATCGAGGAACTGCTCCAATGCTTCGAGTACGCATCGATGAACTCGGACAGAGACGGTTTCTTCGAGGACGGCTCCTTCATTCAGCATAAGTACACGCCGTATATCACCGGTTACGGCGGGAACTACCTCTCCGAGATGACCTCTATCATCTATTCGCTCCAAGGGACGGAACTGGCATTGGATCAGACGTACGTTGATCGGTTCTTTGACATCTTCTTTGACTCCTATGCGCCGATGATGTATCAGGGCAACGTATTTGCCGGTTGCTTCGGGCGTGGCGGTCTCGGTGGCTACGACCCGAACAAGGTGGGTTGCACCTGGATGGCGTACATCATGAAGATTGCGCACCTTGCAAATGAAGAGGATCAGGCAAGCCTCAACAATCTCATGGCATCCATCTTTACGGCAAATCCGAATTATGGAGCGGTAGCCTACCTCAATCCTCCCGCTGTGAAAAACTATCGTGCTTTCCAGGCGAAGTTCGAGGCAGGCGAGCTGGATGGGTCCGAAGCGACCGGCGCGTATCTCATGACCGCCTCCGACCGCGTGATCGAGAAGACGGAGACCTACGCGGCGATCGTCTGCATGTCCTCCACGCGTATCTATCGCTACGAGGCGATCAACGGTGCGAACGGCTGGGGCTGGTACCTCGGTGACGGTGTGCTCTATGTGACGCCCAAGTCCCAGAAGGATACCTACAACAACTACTTCAAGTACCTTTCGAACAAACAACTCCTGCCCGGTATCACGACGACGAACGCAGAGCGTATCGCCAAGGTGTACGACGTGGACAGCAACCCGTTCGGTGCCTACGACATCGTCGGCGGGGTCTCCGACAATGCGGCAAATCCGCGTTATTCCATGGCGTATATGCACTTCGGTGCGGACAAAAAGGCAGAATCGTATAAGAACGGCGTCGAAGACCTGGATCTCAACAAAGTGTGGTTCTTCTTCGATAACGAGATCGTCTGCCTCGGCAGCGGCATCACCTCTACGACCGACAGTGACATCTTCACCATCATGGATAACCGTTACATCGGGACCAACCCCTGCCAGATTTACACGAGCGCGAACAAGTCGTTGCCGATCAAGAATAATTCGCAGGTGCTCTCCGGTCTCTCCTGGATGCACTTCAACAACTTTGGCGGGTACTACTTCCCGGAGGCGACCGACGTCGACTTCAAGAAGGATGCAACAGGCGAAACGGGCTTTGTCCGCTTTACGCTGAATCACGGCAAGCGTCCGACCGACGCCACCTACGCCTACGTTATGCTTCCGGATATGGCAAAGGGGAACGTCGCGCAGTACAGCGAAAAACCGGACATCGAGATCCTCTCGAACACGAAACTCATCTCCGCCGTGCGTGAGAAGAAACTGGGCATGACCGGTATCGCGTTCTGGCAGGGCGGCCAGAAGATCACGGTCAGTGGTGTCTCCATGACTGCCGCGGATGCCTGCGCCGTCATGCTCACCGAGGGTAAGAACAACGCCTACACCCTCTCCGTCTCCGAGCCGACGCAACTCCGCTCGAATGTGACCCTGACGCTGGACGGTGTCTGGCACGTGGCAGGTAACGACCACATCACGGCAAAGACCGTTGACGGTAATACCGTGATTACGATCAATACCGCAGGTGCGCTCGGTGCGACCTTCACCTGCACGATCTCCAAGTAACTCCCCGGGCGTAAGTAAGCCCAAAGCAAGTATCACGGCGCGTGCCCGGGCATCGTCCCGGGACGCGCGCCCGTACAAAAGAGGAGAGCGGCTCGCCGCTCTCCCTTTTTGTGTGGTGCCGTTCCTCCCGTTTGGAATATAGGGGCGGGGGCGGGTGGTCGGCACTTGTATTTGCCCCCCGACTGTGCTAGGATATAAAGCAGAAAAAAAGCCCCGGATGGGGCGGGGGGAGGGCAGAAATGATACTGCATTTGGAAAAGGGACGCCCGGCAGACACCGCAGGGCGGCTTGCAAAAGAGATTGCCGTCTACGATTTTCTTGATCACCTCGGCATTGCCTATGAGCGCGTCGACCATGAGGCGGCGTTCACAATGGAGGCGTGCCGCGCGGTGGACGAAGTATTGGCACCCGCCGTTATCTGCAAGAATTTGTTGCTCACCAACGCGCAGAAAACGCACTTCTACCTGCTGATGATCCGTGAGAATAAGAAATTCAAAACCAAAGAAATCTCTTCGCAGATCGGGAGTGCACGGCTGTCCTTTGCGCCGGAATCCTATATGGAGGCGTTTCTTGACGTGATGCCCGGCTCTGTCAGCGTCATGGGACTGATGAATGACCGAGAGCACCGCGTTCGGCTCCTGATCGACGAGGATGTGCTCGCCGCCGACCTCGTCGGTTGCCATCCGTGCATCAATACGTCGAGCCTGCGGCTCTCCGTCTCCGACCTCCTCACGCGTTTTCTCCCCGCCACGGGGCACGACTACACCCCCGTCCGCCTCGTGGGCGAGCCGGCGGGAGCCCCGACACCGTAACGACACCCGAAGGATCACACCCGACGGCGTTCCGCCGCTTTTTGCCTCTGCCGTTGCATCTGCAATAGACCCGGGGGGCACGAATGACACCCGCAAAATACAACGAGGAGCCGTCATTGACGGCTCCTCGTTGTCGTTCCATCAAAACATGGAACGGGCGTTATTTGCGTTTCCAATAGTACTGCACATAAGTATCCGTCAAATAGTTGGCGTTGTTCGCCCCGTTGGATAAATACGACAAATTCGTCCCGCTGGTTGCGCTGAGGTACTGTGTTGTGTACCATCCCGTGGATGTTGCAAAAACAACGTCGGTCAGTTTCGTGCAATCGGCAAATGCTTTCGGCCCGATCAGTTTTACGCTTGACGGGATTGTGATGGATGAAAGGGAGGAGCACCACCTGAAAGCAGATGCGGAGATTGTTTCAACGCTGTATCCGAGGCGCACGGTCGTTAATTGATTGCAGCCGTAAAAAGCTTCGGTTCCGATTGTTTTCACGCCGTTGCCGATAACCGCCTTTTGAAGTTTGGTACAGTCTGCAAAGGCATAGTCTCCTATATAGGTAACGCTTTGGGGAATCGTTATTTCCGTAAGATGGGAGCACCCGTAAAATGCGCTGTCACCAATGGTGGTTACACTGTTCGGTATAGTGACGGAAGTGACGGAGGTGTTATTCCGGAAAGCGTAGGATTTGATTTCGGTGACCGGTTTACCACGGCACTCGGATAGGATCGTAACGTCAGTTTCCGGGTTTGAGCCGTAGTGCGACACTACATAATGGTCGTCTGCACGGGTATAGGTGACGCTGTTGATGACAACAGGCGTATGGATATAGCAGTCGACGGCATAACAAATGAAAACCAACGCAATGGCCGACACCAGGATCAGCGCAATGATCAACCGCCGTCGGTTAATCCGTTGCCGCCGTTTTGCGCTCTCCGCTTCGCATGCGGCAACCCATTGGTCAATCGTCGTTGCGTAGCCTTCCAGTACCTGTCGTTGCTCCGGGTTGGCGAAGCGAACGGCTTTTTGAAAGTTTGCATTGCCCCGGATGGGATAAGGATAGCGCAATAACTGTTTAATACTTCTGGACTCCGTTTGCGCGAGAAGTTTTAAGAAATACGCCTCGGAGTATTCGGGATCGGCATCGAGTACCTTTTCGCAGTAGGCGTTTACGCTTGCAAAGTCGCCGTCTTCTAGGAACAGCCATGCGCGCTTAATGAGCGATTGCAGGGACTGAACGGGGGCGGCGGCAGACATCGCGGGCGCAGCAGGAGTCATTGCCGGAGTCATTCTGTGTTCATCCGCCCCGACCAGCTTTTTGATGCCGCGGAGGAGGTCCTGCATAAATCCGAGTTTGGACATATCCTGCGCCTGCAGATGCGAGAAAGCATCCGGCAGGTCGTACGGGTCCATGTCCCGGTAAGCGGGAATCAGGGTCTTTTTCGCGCCGGAGCGGATGAGTGCGAGATAACGGCTCCATTCGTTCTTCACCCACGGGGCGTTCAGGTATTCCGGCTTCGTCCCGACCACCACCATCACGGGTGCCGAGCGCAGCGCGGCAAATATGTACGGCTCGTAGGCGGTGCCGAGTTTGTCTTCCAGCGTGATACGGGAGAAGAAAACCTTGTACCCCTCGTTCGTCAGTTCGTAGTAGAGGTCGTTTGCGAGGACACTGTCACGGGTACGCACGCCCCGCTCGTCCGTCTCCTTGTAGCAGATAAAGACGTCGAACGGTGCCTCCCGCTCGGAGATGGCGAGGATGCCTTTCTGAATGTTCTCGATCTCTTTGGCTTCCGCCTCGTAGAGTTCTCTCTGGTGTCCGTCGGCGTAGGTGAGTGCCGCCTTGTAGTCCTCGTCTGCGAGGATGGAGGTCAGTTGCGCGCGGTTGACGGTGGGGATGCGCCGGTGCGTTGCCGGGTCCTCGACGTACTCGATCCCGTAACGGCAGAGCACGATCGACCAGTACGCCTCGGCGTCCGTGCCGTCTTCCCGCAGGATCTCCTCGTAGAGTGCCATCGCCTTGTCGAAGTCGCTCATACGGCGGAAGTGCCCCGCACGGTCGTAGAGATTGGCGCGCTTTTCGTCATCCAGTTTCGGCAGCGTCTGCTTCGCCCCGCAGTACGGGCATTCGGCGATGCTCGCCCCTGCCGCCACGTCCAGTGCGCCTCCGCACATTTTACACTTGAAAATCATATAGTCTCCTCGCGAAAAGTCATTGTATGAAAACGGGGAAATGCGGCCACCCGGGGGTGGCCGCAAAAGCGCGCGTCAGCGGTGTACCTTACACTTGGCGTTGCGCTCTTCGATGAGGGCCAAAAGACGGCGCGCTGCCGCATTTGCCGGCTCCTCGTTGCCCGCCTTTAACGCCTCCGAGAAGGCGTTGAAGGCCTCGAAAATCTCGCCCTCCACGTCACTCGCCGCCTCGGTCGAGGCAGGGACGCTGTATCGGATGGCTTCAAAGACGCGTTCCGCGGTGCTCCGCAGGGCAGGGGTACCGGCGTAACCGATGAGGGCCTTTGCCTCGGTCGTGAGGGTGTGGATGAAGTCGGTCGCGGTTGCCGCACGCTCACCGATGTCCGTGACCGCCTCGACGGCGGCACCTGCGCGGAGCCCGTACCATATGTAGCCGCAAAGTGCGACGATGGCGATGACGGAGCCGAGCCACGCCGGCAACACCGGCACCAGCATAAAGACGGTACCGATGACGAGGGAGACGCCCAGCGCGGTATAGCCGACGCGCAGGACCGGGAGGCGCAGAAAGATTTTATCTTTATCGTCGTCCCGCAGGAACAGATAACTGCATATGAGTTGCCCGAGGAGCGTTACGAGCAGGAGCACGTACCCGATCCAGAAGGCGGGTTGATCCAATCTGTCAAACGTACCGCCGACGTTATGCGGGATGACGAAGGACAGGACGTTGAAGAGAATAAAGCCGACGAGCCACGAGAGGGCGTAATACTTAAAATAACGATTGATTTTCACGGTTTGTCATCTCCTTTACAGTTTTTCGCCGCATTCCATACAGAATTTTGCGCCGGGCGTGAGGGTCGCGCCGCATTTCGGGCAGGTTGCAGGGGCAAAGCGGTGACCGCATTCCATGCAGAACTTGGCACCTGCGGGCACGGTTGCTCCGCAGTCGGGGCATGTCAGAGAGGAGCCGGTTTTCTCGGCTACGCGCTGACCGCATGCCATGCAGAACTTCGCACTTGCAGGTAAGGGCGCGCCGCATTTTTCGCAGGTGGCGGTCCTCCCCTCGGGGGTGCCCGCCGCGGGCGCGGTCGCACTGTCGACGGCATCCCGCATCGTCCCGCCGACCATACCGGCGACGGCACCGCCGACCCCCGCCATGGTGCCGAGCCCGACCCCCATGTTGGTGTATTGTCCGACGGCTTCGTTCCTCGCCACCTCCGACGCGACGTCAAAGCCGCGTTCCTGCTGGTAGGTGTAACCCTCCTGCGCGCGTTTGGTTGCCATCGCCTGCGAGGCGATGACGGTCTTCTGCGCCTCGGTTTCGGCATGGATGACGCCGACCTGCTGTTGGAGTTTTGCTTCGGCAATATCGGCGTATTGGCGGAAATGGAGCGACTTGAACTTCTCGTACATCGGCTCGCCGTCCGGCTTAACGACGTTCATCACAAAGAAACGTTCGAGGCAGATGCCGTAGTCGGCAAAGTCACTCATGAGCTGCTCGTGCAGTGCGTCGGAGAGCGGTTGGAGTTGTTCGTCAATTTCAAAAATGTTGATCTTGTGCGCCTTGATGGTCGACGCAAGGTAGGTCTTGACTTTCGTCATGAGGAACGCGCGGAAGTAGGAGGCGAGTTGCGCCTGTCCGAGGAACGCCTCGGTCCCGACGAGTTTCACCAGCAGTTTCATGCCGTTCTCTACACGGAGCGTCATTTCCCCGGAGGCACCGATTGTGAGTGGAAATCCGTAGGTCGGCTCCACATATTGCACGCGGGAGTCCGTCCCCCATTTGATGGACATTTGCTCCGTCTTGTTGATAAAATAGACTTCGCAATGGAACGGGGTCTTGTCACCGGTCGCGCGGTTCAGGAGTTTTCCGATTTTCGGGATGTTCTGCGTTTCGAGGGTATAGCGTCCGGGGCCGAATACGTCCTGTGCCTGCCCGTTCATGAAGAACACAGCCTCTTGCGACTCGTGCACAATGAGTTGCGTCAGGCAGTTGAAGTCTTCGGCGGGATGTTTCCAAACGAAGGTAGTATTGTTGCCTTCATACTTGATGATGTCTGCGATTGCCATAGTGTTTCCTCCGCTCATTTGATTTCCAGGTTGTCAACGGCGTATTCCAGGCTGACCTGGACGATTTCATTCCGCGTACGTCCCGTTTTGTTCGCAATATCGTCGATTTTTTTCAGCAGTTCATTCGCAATGCGCGCCGAGATGACAACGGAGTCCCCCCGGTACTTTCGGGCG
The DNA here is from genome assembly GCA_934432675.1 of uncultured Eubacteriales bacterium. Classification (GTDB taxonomy): domain Bacteria; phylum Bacillota; class Clostridia; order Oscillospirales; family CAG-272; genus UBA1740. The sequence continues at coordinate 28,776 of CAKRYT010000006.1, forward strand.
ATAATGGTCAGTTTCTTTTCGTTCATATCATACCTCACAGGCGAGCCCCTTTGCTCGGAATTTGCAGGTGGGGATTTTCTCGCTCCACGGGTATTCTAACATGATACAAATGTATTTGCAATAGGTTTTGCAAAAAAATATGATTTTCCCGGGACAAAGCACAGAAAAAAACGGAGCCGAAAACCACAGGTTTTCGACTCAGGATCGAGGGCGTCATTTTTGATGACGGGGGAGCGCAGTCCCTGACCTTCGCTTTTGAGGCCGATCAAAGCACGTTAAAATGATGCAAATTGGTTTCGGTCCGTGAAAAAAGACATAGTTGGGAGATAAAATGAGCAGTATTTTTGAAAACAAGTATATGAAAAAGAATCAAATGGCTTTCAGCGGGTCCTGACGCGTAACAGGCTGCCGCCCATGCGGTTCCACGATCTGCGACACGCGACGGCTTCGATCCTCTTTGACAGGGGCTGGAGCGTGCCGGACGTCCAACACTGGCTCGGTCACTCGGATATCGAGACGACCATGAATATATATGTTGCTTACAACAACAACCGAAAAATACGGATCGGAGGAGATCTGGCAGGGCTTTTCTCGGAGCGCTGACAGACGCCGGGCGTCATAAAAAAAGGACAGACAAGCGCTGTCCTTTTGGTGCTGTTATTTTAACGTCCGTGGATAGCGGCCGGAAAAAGGGCTCCCCGGAAACCCGGAGAGCCCTAGTTTTCTAATGGTCTGAGTGACTGGACTTGAACCAGCGGCCTCTACCACCCCAAGGTAGCGCGCTACCAACTGCGCCACACCCAGAAACGAACCGGGGCACCCTCGCCCCGTTTGCGCTTTGCTATTATAGCACCGTGCGCGGGGTTTGTCAAGAGAAAACTCGTGGGAAAGAGAGAAAATGATAAAAAAGTGTGGTGGCGCCGCGCAGGGGACGGTGTCAACGATGAAAGAGAAACAAGTGTGGCAGAACACCCCGGCAAGCCGGTAAGCAGAGATGAAGAAGAAGCGGGAAGCGCCGAGCGGAGGACGGGGGACAAGAGGAGACGGACGGCGGCAGAGAGGGGAAGACAAATAAACGGAGAGGGGAAAGAGAGCCGGACGGCAGAAAGACCGGCTGTGCAGTCGCCGACCAAGCAGGCAGATGTAAACATTCTGTGAATGACGGCAGAGGGACGTCGGGTAAACTAGCGCTTTTGCGGAGTCCGGAAAGCAATGCTTGGAAACGATTCCAAAAAGTTATTGACTTATGCGGTCGAATGAGATAAGATAAGCATGAAAATTGTTCTTTTTTCATAAGGAGCATGGCATGGCAGAGCTTTCTTTAAGGCATATTTACAAGGTTTATCCCGCCAGACCGGGATCAAACGGTAAGAAAGACAAGGGGCAGGGAGGCGTCACAGAGGGGCGCCGCGGCGACTTTACTGCCGTCAAGGACTTCAATATGGAGATTTCCGACGGCGAGTTCATCGTCTTTGTCGGGCCATCCGGCTGCGGCAAATCGACCACTCTGCGCATGATCGCCGGGCTCGAGCCTATCTCCGCGGGCGAGCTCTATATCGACAACCGCCTGATGAACAACGTCGAGCCGAAAGACCGCGACATCGCCATGGTCTTCCAGAGCTATGCGCTGTACCCCCACATGACCGCCTATCAGAACATCGCGTTCGGGCTGAAAATGCGCCGTATCCCCGTGGCGAAGGTGGACAGGGAGGGTAACCCCGTCACCGGTATAGATAAGCGCAAGATCCGCGAGATCAAGCGCAAACTCCGGGAGCTCGAAGCGAGCAGCCGCCAGATACAGGACGAGGTCAACCTCGCCGGAATGGAAGCACAGAAGAAAATCCTGGCGGACGATCTTCATTATTATGAAACGACGCCGGTACAGCTGTATTCCTATCGGCATATGTCCGCTGACCGGATTGACGAGCGCGTGAAATGGGCGGCGTCCATTCTCGGCATCGAGGAGCTCCTCGACAGCAAACCTGCCGAAATGTCTGGCGGTCAGCGGCAGCGGATCGCCCTCGGGCGCTCGATCGTGCGGCATCCGAAGGTCATGCTCCTCGACGAGCCGCTCTCCAACCTCGACGCCAAGCTCCGGACCGCCATGCGGGCGGAGATTGTCAAGATCCACCAGCGCCTGAAAACGACCTTTATCTACGTCACGCACGACCAGATCGAAGCCATGACGATGGGGACGCGCATCGTCGTGATGCGGGGCGGTGTCATCCAGCAAATCGATACGCCGACCAATCTTTTCGATTACCCCGTCAACAAATTCGTCGCCGGCTTCATCGGCACGCCGCAGATGAACTTCTTCGACGTGATCATCCGCCGGGAGGGGAAGAACCTCGCGGTCCTGTTCCCCGGCAACAGCTCGGCGTCGTATCCGCTCGATGAACTGCGCACCATCCGCCCCGCGTATCTGGACGGAGAAGCGCACCACGCCGTCCTCGGCGTGCGCGCGGAAAATATGAGCCTTTCCCCCGAAGGGGGCATCCCCGCGACCCTTTCCCTCAAAGAGGTGCTCGGCAACACAACCCAGCTCTTTGTGCGCCTGACCGACGACGGTGCGGACAGCATCATCTGCGTCACGGAGCGCAACGATCTGCGCCCGGGCGACCGCCTGTTCGTGCAGGCGTCCGCCAAGCATATTCACCTGTTTGACAATGAAACGGAAGAATCCCTCATGGAGCGCACCTACGGGAACCCCACCGGAGGGAAGTCGTAATGCAGGCGCTCCGCCAATGGGCGAAGAATTTCGCCCTCTCCTTCTACTCGCATAAGGAGACCCGGCGCGCGGGGCGGGGCGGGTATACGACCGTGTTCCTCTCCTTTATGCTGACGCTGGTCCTCTTGGTGTTCGGCGTGTTCGCGGCGGATACGATCCCGTTCGGCGTTCACTACCGCCATGCGGATGATTACCGTGCCTTCATCGCCCATGCCCTCGGCGGGGAGGATCTCTCCCGGCGCATCACGCTCACGCTGACGGACGGTAAACTTTCGGCGACCGATCCTGCGAGCGGTGAACCGGTGCGGATCGACACCATGGCGGATGCCGATGCTGCCGCCGTTTATGCGAGCGGCAATATCCAGCTGGTCGTCGATACCCGCGCGGCAGACGCGCTCGACGACTTCGAGCCGTACTATCTCGCGAATGACGGCACCGGGCAGGAAATCACGCCGGACGAGTATGACACGCTTTCGGATGTGGCAAAACGCAATTTCGACGCCAAGATCCGTTACACGGGGCGGGAGCTGATCCTGACCGACGCACTGACGGAAACCTATCGGACCTATCTCACCGGTGCCGCACCCGACGCGCTCGCGAAACTGGATGAGAGCCGCGGCACGGACGGCGAGGAGGCCTACCGCCTCAGTGTTTATCGGCTGTATGTGAAGACGCGTTACCCGGTGGTCTCCTCCTATGAGAGCTCCTCGGAGGTGCCGCTCCTGCGCAACTTTTACATGTACAATTATGTGAACAACGGTAAAACGACCGACTATCTGATGTTCTTCTCGGACGCGGTGGTCGGTGCGTTCCACACAAACGGCGGGCACGCCGTTTCCTACTACGGGTTTTATAAAGCGGAGACCCGCACGGTCCTTGCCGGTACGGAGACCGCGGAGGCGGCAGGGAAAGCCGCCTGCGACTTCGTGCATGACTGCTTCTATGAAGCGGCGCCGTTCTACCTCTATATGTGGCTGACGGGCTTCATGCAAATGATGATTTACCTTTTGATTATGCCGTTGGCGCTGGCACTGCTGCTGTCCGCGCTGATGCGCGTGACGGGAGCGGACCCGCAGCACGGCTTCGGGGTGGCTCTGAAGGAGGTCGGCTCCTGGATGTGGCAGGCGGCGCTCCTGACAGCCGTTGCTGTCCTGTTACTCGGCTTCACCTTGCCGCGTCGGCTGCTCCAGCCCGTGTCGCTGCTCGTGCTGTTTGCCATCCTGCTCGGGCGCGGTCTCATCTGCCTTTTGCACACGCGGCGGCATCCTGAGACGCCTCCCCCTGCAGTTGTAAAACATTATGTACCTGATGAGGATGAAGAAGAATGATACTTTGTGTTGGCGAGATACTTGCGGATATGGTCGGCTCCGTCCGGGACGGAACGGTCTTTTATGAAAGGAAAGCGGGCGGTGCGCCCTTCAATGTGGCGTGTGCGGCAGTGCAGTTCGGGGCGAGGGCGTCCTTCGTAGGCAGCGTCGGGGATGACCTCATCGGTCGCTTCCTCAATGCGTATGCCCATCGCCGTGGGCTGGAGACCTGCCTCATCCGCACGGACCCCCGGCGCAATACCACGCTCGCTTTCGTCGAGCTGAACGAAAGCGGTGACCGCTCCTTCTGCTTCTACCGCCACGGCACGGCAGACTATTATCTGCCGGAGATCCCGGAGGAGCTGCTCGCGGGAGCAAGCATCGTCCATATCGGCTCGCTCATGCTCTCGACGGCGGAGGGGCTTGCTTACGCCCGGGTGCTGGCGAACACGGCACATCGGCGCGGAATCCCCGTCAGTTTTGACGTCAACTACCGCTCGGATATCTTCCGCGATGAGGAGACGGCGGTGGCGACATACCGCCAGCTGCTCGGGCTCGTCGACATCGTGAAATTCTCCGATGACGAAGTCCGTATCTTCACCGAGGAATACCTGCAACGGGGACTCGGGGACAAGCTGGTTTTCGTCACGCTCGGAAAGAACGGCGCCGAATGGCGCTATCGCGGCGAAACCCATCGCCTGCCGACCATCAACCTGAAGCCGGTGGATACCACCGGGGCGGGCGACGCATTCTATGCCGGCGTCCTCTCCCGCCTGGACGGCAAGCCCCTGGCAACCCTGACGGGCGACACGCTGGATGAGGCGCTCCGCTTCGGCAACGTCACAGGCGCGCTCAACACCCTGGGGCACGGCGCGATCGACTGCCTGCCGACGCTCCCGGAGATCGAAAACGCACTCAGGTTCTATCGGTAATATCGGTTCAGCGACATCCCGGCTTCCGGGATGTGCTTTTGGCACAAAAATGGAAACGATTCCGCGGTGCGCATACCGCGGAGCACAGGAGACGGTTTATGCAAACAGGAGAACGGAGCAAGGGAAAAGCACTCGGGAGGATTCTGCTCCCGGTTTTCGCGGTACTGCTGTTCGGTATTCTCATCGGAGCGTCATTGTTCAGCGCCCGCGCCGCGGGGGAAGCAATGGAGTCGGAGAGCGACGGCTTCCGCCTCGCGGATAAGACCTTTACCGCTGCCGACAGCTTTGTATACAGCGCCGACGTGCGGTTTACGGACGGGCAGGCGGCAGGACTGGTTTTCGGCGCGGAGGAGAGTGCGCATTACTGGGTGTTCAACATCGACCGCAAGGACAACCGCGTGAAGCTCATGTACTTCGCACCGGACGGGGCGGGAGACATGGCCGCACAGGTCCTGCGGGAGGCCCCCTTTATCGGGACAGACACCATGACCGACGCCGACCGGGTGCTCGTAAACCCCAAGGTCGCGGCGCTCGACAGCGTGCATCTGAAAGTGATCGTCACACCGGGTGCGGACGGTGCGGTGTACGCAGAGTTCTACGCCGACGGCATCCGCCGTTTCCGCACCACCTATACGGATGACGACGTCATCGACCTGAACACGCTCGCGGCGGGCGTCACCTATCTGGGCGGCGCGCTCGGCTACAATACATACGCCTCCCGCGTGACGTTTGAGGACGTCGCGGTCGGCAAGAGCGACTACACCTACTATACCGAGCTCTACCGTCAGCAATATCACTTCTCGCAGTTTGCTCACTGGAACAACGACCCGAACGGGCTGGTGTACTACGACGGCTATTACCATCTGTATTATCAGCAGCATCCGTACAGCAACTATTGGAGCGATATGTACTGGGGCCACGCGCGCAGTCGCGATCTGCTCCACTGGGAGCTCCTGCCGATCTGCCTTTTCCCGAACGAGGGGACCGAGGGGCTCGGAGAGGGGAACGGCTACGCCTGGTCGGGCTCCGCCATGGTATATCACCGCGGCACGTCGGCGGCGGTGGACGCCGAAAACTGGTTCCCGAGGGGGAACGGCGACGGGCTGATGATCTTCTACACCCGTGACGGCGCGAGACAGGACCAGGTGATCGCCACCTCGGATGACGGCGGCTTCAGCTGGACGCGCCGGGTGCTGATTCCGCAGGTGACAGCCACCTCCTCGATCGGCATCACGGACGGCAAGACGGATTGCCGCGACCCGAAGGTCTTTCCGATCGAAAAAGACGCAGGCGGGAACACGACCCGCTGGGGCATGGTGCTGACCGGGCAGGCGACCAATCGCATCTGGTTCTTGAAGTCCACCGACCTCCTCCACTGGGAGTATGCGGGCGGCTTCACCATGTACCGGCCCGAATGTCCGGACGTCGCCACCCTGACGCTCTCCGGCACCTCCTACGAGGTCATGACCTTTACCGCCCGTAAGTACATCGTCGGGCATATCCGCTACAACACGGAGAACGGGCAGATCGAGCTGTCCGATCCGGACGGCACCGTCATCACGGACGGCGATGCGTATGCGAAGACCATGGACTTCGGCCCCGATTCCTATGCGACGCAGACATATTTCATCGACGACAGGACGAGCGCTTATTTCGGCAAGACGGTATCCGTCAGCTGGTTCAGCGGGGTTCCGGGCGCTGCCGAAACCCTTGAGGGCGGCGCTCTCGCCGCGGCGCGCGGCAGATGGAACGGCGGCGGCTTCACCATCCCCGTGGTATGGGGGCTCAAGGACGAAAACGGCGTACTGCTTCTGACGCAGACGCCCATCACGCGGGATTCGGCGGACTTTTCGGCGCTCCGCACCGAGTTGCTCCGTAAGAGCCACCTGACGCTGAACGCCGATGCGCAGAACCCGCTCGCCGGTGTGGCAGGGCGTGCGCTCGAGATCGCGCTGACGCTAGACAACCCGTCGGGGGCACCGATCGCCATCCGCGTTAACATGAACGCAAAGGAATATGTGGAGATCGGCTGGACGGCGAAGACCGGCTATTACGTCGATCGCAGCCACGCGGGCGACGCGGGGCTTAACCTCGGCAACTACGCGGCGAAGTTTACGAGCGGCGCCGTGGACAGCCGGCGGCAGTCTTTCTACATCCTGGTTGACCAGGGCGGCGTGGAGGTCTTCTGCGAGGACTTCTCCCGACCGTTCTACCTGCTGGCGTTCTCCTCTCCTTATGCGACGGGGGCATCGCTCTCGGTCGGGGGCGAGGTGACGGTCGAGGAAATGACGGTGAACCGGGTCGCGGGCGTCTGGCGCGACGGCAGTGTGACCGATGAAACGGTGCTGTACGTCGACCGCACGGACGTGAAGCTGGACCGGACGCTGACGACCTCCTGCGACGTGCTCGGCTACACCGCCTCCGGCGCGGACATCACATGGGAGATCGTGTCCGGCGACGAGTACATCACCCTCATGAGAACCGACGAGGGCGTTACCGTCACGTCGAAAGCCAAAGGGACTGCGGTCGTGCGCGCCACCTCCGGGAACGCGAGCCGGGACATCACCGTCACGGTCTCGGACGGCTCGATTGAGACCGACCTGCCCATCGTACCGGACGGCAGGTATTCCGGCAGCTGGTACTTCACGGAGGCAGGGCTCGTCGGGGAAACGACCGCCGGTGACGGCTTTCTGCTCCTCGGTGCGAGCGGCTCCGATTTCATCTACACCGCATCGCTCGATATGGGCTCCGGTGCGGCGGCGGCGCTGGTATTCCGCGCCAAAGCGGATATGAGCGACTACCTGATCGCGAACTACGATAAGAACGGTAACGTCGTAAAGCTCTGGTCACCGCGCGGCGAGATCGCGCGCGTCGAGGTCGGCGGCGTGAATGCCTCCGCACTGGTGCTGAAGGTCCGGGCGAACGGCAGAAATATCCGCATTTACCTGAACGGGAATGAGGTCATCAACACAACCATCGGCGAGGAGGAGCCGACCGAGGGGCTGTTCGGGCTGAATGTCTGCGCGACCCGCGCGGTCTTCCGGTCTCTGACCCTCTTTGAGGAGGCGATGACATGGAACGGCGGCGTGCTCGCCGTCCGCGGCGACGTCAGCCAGACGGTCTGGCGTCTCTCCAACCGCACCCTCGGGAATACCGCCGTCAGCCCGAACTTCTACACGTCGGACGGGCGGACCCTCACTATCTCGCCAGAGTACCTTGCAAGCCTGCCGGTCGGCGTTTATGCCTTTACGGCGGTCGGGACGATGTCGTCCTATGACTTCACCGTCACGGTGACGGAACCGCAGCATACCCCCCTCGCAGACAACGCCTCGGCAGAGGCGGGCACCAATCTGACCGTCAGCCTCGGCGGCAGGAGACCCGCGACCGTCCTGCTCGACGGCGCCCCGCTCCCGGCGGAGGCGTACACCGTCAGGGGCGACCTACTGACGGTGTCAGCGGCGTATCTCACGGCAGGGGAGCACACGCTCACGTTGGACGACGAGAGCATCTCCATCCGCATCTACCCGGGTGCGACGACCACCGTCGGGGCGAAAAAGGATCACTCCACGCCCGGCACCGATAAAACCGGCGGCGCCAGGGTCGGTCTTATCGTCGGGCTCGCCGTCGGCGGGGCGGCCCTCGTCGCCGGCGGGGCGGTCGCCGTGACCCTCCTTATCAAGAAGAAGAAACGCACGCAGACGTCGGCGTCGGATACCGACGGAGAACCCGAAGAAAAAGAATGAGATATTCGTAAGCCTCTGAGAAAGGAAACGACAACATGGCAATTACCATATCGGATGTGGCGAAATATGCGGGAGTCGGCATCGGTACCGTTTCACGCGTGATCAACGACGATAAGAGCGTTAACGAGGATACCCGCGAGCGCGTCAAACGCGCGATCGAGACCCTGGAGTACCGACCCAACCGCATGGCATCGCGCCTGCGGCGGAACGAGACGAAAATCCTCGCCTTAATGGTGCCGATCATCGACCACCCGTTCTTCGCGAAGCTCGCGTATTACATCGACGATGAAGCGGACAAGTACGGATATTCCGTTCTCCTCGTCTCCTCGCAGCAGCGGGTGTGGAAGGAGAAGGACATCATCGAGCGGATCAAGCACCGCGAGGTGGACGGGGCAGTGTTCGTGACGCATTACGCGCACGACGAGCAGGACCTCAGGAACTGCCCGATCGTCTCCCTCGACCGGCGGTTCGGCGCCGATATCCCGTATGTGACCTCCAACAACTATGAAGCCACCGCCCACGCGCTCGAATATCTGATGGAGCGCGGTTGCCGGCGCATTGGCTATATCGGATCCCGCCCGATCGTCGCGTCGGAGGTCATGGAGAGGGAGCGCGCCTATCTCGAAACGATGGCGGCGCACGGCAGGGAGACCTACCTCGTCGATGAGCTGATCCAGCACGGCGACGAGGGCGAGGTGGCGAGCGCCTTTCTGGACCGGTACCCCGATCTTGACGGCGTTTTCGCCTCCGGCTATTCCATGGCGCAGGCGTTCTACTCAAAAGCCATCGCCCGCGGCATCGACATCCCGGGGCAGCTGCAGCTGATTGCCTATGACGGCGCTTTCAGCCAGTGGAACTGGCAGGAGGGGCGCATCATCACCTGTGTGGAACAGCCGATCGAGCAGATGGGGCGCGCGCTCGTGCGGATGCTGCTCGCCAAGATCCACGGCGAGCCCACCGAGGAGCGGGTCGTTTTCGATACCTGCTTCCGGATCGGCAGCACCACACGGTAATAGGGCACGGAACGCGTGACAGCCGCCCGGCACCCACTGAAAATGTCTGTTATGCACGGCGCCCCGCCGGGTGCCCGTGCCGGGAACAAATTGCAAACACAAAGGAGAACTTGAAATGAAAAGAATCTTTACAGCGCTGATGGCGCTCCTCGTCGTGATGTCCTTCGCTGTGACCTTCGTCGCCTGCGATACGGGAATCGACACCGGTAACGATACCAAGCCGCCGGTCACCGATAAGGACGGGAACACGGTCATCTCCATCATGGTGCACGTGGACCGTCAGTCCGCAGAGGGGAAGGCGTACCAGAAGCGCATCGACGCGTTCAACGTTGCCCACGCCGAGCAGAAGATCAAGGCGACCATCACGTTCAAGGCGCGCACGACGGGTGCGTCTTCTTATGAAGCAGAATTGTTAGGTTTGCGTGTTGATGGTACGCTCCCTGATATCATCACATTTGATGCTCCGAACTGCGCGAACTATGCATATGACGAACTGCTCGCCGACATTTCGAGTCTGATCCCCGCCGACGTGCAGAGCGACTTCTATTCGCTCAACACCTATAACGGAAAACTCTACGGGCTCCCGATCCAGGAATCCAGCGCCGGCTTCTACTATAACAAAAAGCTGTTCGCCGCCGCCGGGATCGACGTCTCCGCCTACACGGTGGAGAACCCGTGGACGTTCGGGCAGTTCAAGGAAGTCTGCGCGAAGCTGAAGAATTATCTCGGGGACGGGAAAGCCGTTGATATGCGTCTCGATGCCACCAAGGACGAGACGGCGACCTACCTCCTTTACCCGTTCATCTATGCGGCGGGCGGCAGTTTCACCTCCGCCGATGGCTTCACGGCAGACGGGTACCTGAACTCGGCGGCGTCCAAGGACGGCTTCCGCTTCCTGCGTGACCTGGTGGACGCCGGTTATACCTCGAATGCCATCGGCGCGACCGATTTCTTCACCGGTAAGGTGGGGATGTACCTGTCCTCCGGCTGGACGATCCCCGACCTCGATAACAAGTACAAGGATACCTTCGCCTCCCGTGACGACTGGGGTCTGCTCCCGTACCCGAAGGGGACGACCGCCGCGAGCGCAACGGGCAGCTGGTCGTTCGGTATCACGAACAACGGGAAAGCCGATAAGACCCCGGCGGCAGAGCTGCTCCTGTGGATGACCTCCGTCGAGAGCTCCAAGGCGATCACCGACGCGACGGGCATGATTCCCGCACGCAAGTCCGTCGAGACCAACTACAAGGCGGGCGACCCGGAATACACGCTCATGAAGCAGCTGGAGCTCAGCGGCGTGGCGCGTCCCGCAACGGTCGCGTACCCCGACTTCTCGACCGCTTTCAGCCAGATCATCTATCAGATCTCGACCGGCTCCGTTGACGATTTCATGCGGACCATCGACGCCCAGACGTCGAAACTTCAGCGTGAGATGAACAACAAGAACTGACCCCGTTCATGCCTCCCCCCGCGCGGCGGGGGTGAGGCATCCTATGGCTGCCGCGCCCGCATGAGGGCAGGCGGCGACAAAAAGTGATTGTCAGGCAGGAGATGCTTTATGTTACTCTCGACTCTCATCATCGCGCTTGTGTTCGCGGCGGTGTTCCTCGCCATTTTCGCGGTGGATATATACCGCTCGAAGCACGGCAACGGGCATTATACCGTCCGCGCGTCCGTGACGGCGTACCTGATGCTGCTCCCCGCTGTGGTCATGGCGTTCCTCTTTATTCTGCTCCCGATCCTCTATTCGCTCGGCTACTCGTTCACAAAGTTCAATCTGACGCGTCCCTGGACCATGAACGACTTTGCCGGTATCGCGAACTTCAAGCGGGCGTTTGAGGAGATCCGCGACCACGGGATGCTGTATCACGCCATCCTCAATACGCTGAAATTCGTCATTGGCGTCGTGCCGCTCCAGATCGGGCTGGCGCTCGGGCTCGCCGTGTTCGTCAACCGGAAGAAACCGGGGGTAAAGATCTTCAAGGTCTGCTTCTTCGCTCCGGTCGTGATTTCCCTGAGCGTCACGTCCTACCTGTGGCTCTCGATCCTCTCGCCCTCCGAGACGGGGTTGCTCAATTCCTTTCTCGGCATCTTCGGCGTGGCGCCGCACGACTGGCTCCGCGACCCGAAGACCGCGATGCTGTGGATTGTGATCCTGAGCGCCTGGCAGGGGTGCGGCTACCAGATGCTGATTTTCCTGTCGGGATTGACGAATATCCGCTCCGACCTCTATGAGGCGGCGTCGCTCGACGGTGCCGGCGCGTGGCAGAAGTTCCTGCACGTGACCTGCCCCGGGCTGCGATCCACGTTTGTCTTCATTCTCGTGACGGTGTTCATCGGTGCCTGCCGCGTGATGGTACAGCCCATGCTCATGACAGGGTACCAGGAGCATACCGTCACACTCAGTTACTTTATGTACTATATCGGCTATACCAACCGTTCGGTCGGTTATTCTTCCGCGATTGCCCTTATGATGACGGTCGTTATCGGTACGATCACCTACATTCAACGCCGCGCGCTAAAGGAGAAATAAGATGCAAAGAACATTGACATCTGCTGACGGTACGCTGGTACCGCTCCTTCGGGTCAGACCCCCGGCACGGGTTATCGTGGGGAACGTCATCTATTACATCGCAGGCACGCTCCTCTCGCTCCTCTTCCTGTTCCCGCTGCTCTATATGCTCGCGGCCTCGACCAAGAGCGAGTCGGTCTTCGCGCAGGACGCGGGCACCCTCCGGATGTTCCTGCCGGATTTCGCGCACATCGGCACCATGTTTGAAAACTACAGAAAGGTGCTCACCGAGTACGAGATCTGGAAGTATGCACTCAACAGCCTGCTCTACGCGGCGATCGTCATCGTCCTCAACATCATTGTCAACGGGCTCGCCGGGTACGTCATGGCAAAGATGAATTTTCCGGGGAAACGCCTGTTTGCCTTTATGATCATCTTCCTGATCGTCGTACCCGTGGAGACGTCGATCATTCCGCTCTACATGATTGTCAGGATCATGCTCGGGCTCAAGGGGGCGCTCTCCGTGTTCGGCATCATCTTCCCGGCGACCATCAGCGTGTTCAACGTCTTCCTCTTTATCCAGTTCTTCCAGGGGATACCGAAAGAATACGAGGAGGCGGCGCGCATTGACGGTGCGAGCACGCTGGACATCTTCTTCCGCGTGATCCTCCCGCTCTCGAAGCCGATTGTGGCGACGGTCGCCGTCTTCTGCTTCATCGGGGTGTGGAACGACTATCTCTGGCCGTCCATGATTCTGCCGAGTGCGACCACCGGCTGGCCGCTCCTGCCGATCCAGGCGGCACTGACGACCATTCAGAGCATCGAGGGTATCACGACGGGCGAGGTCATGGCGTCGCTGGTGGTGACCAGTATTCCGATTTTCGTCGTGTATGTCGCGGCGCAGAAATACATTGTGCAGGGCTTCGGTTCTGCCGGTTTAAAGATGTGAGGAACTTTATGAAAGCAAAGAGATTTTTCGCTGCGCTCGTGGCGCTCCTCTGCCTCCTTTCCGTCTGCCTTTCCTCCTGCGGGGAGAAGCCGGGCGGTCCGGACAGCACGGGTGACGCCGCCGCTGAGACGCCGAAGCAGTCGCCGCTCCTCCATTACGGCTTTGATGAAGCCGGACCCTCGAGCGAGACGACCGAGAGCGTCAGCGGCACGACCTCCAAAATTTATTATGTGTTCAACCCCGAGAACGCCGGTTCGCTGTTCAAGGAGCCGACCGAGGCGCTCCGCCGCACGGGCGTGAAGGGCAACTCCCTCTACATGGACGGCTTCTCGACCTATCTGCGGGACACGGCGATGACGGTGCCGACCGGTGCCTTCACGATGTCAGCATGGGTCGCGCCGCGCGTGTTCGAGAACCTCGCCGGCTATTCCGACGCCTCCCCGGCGAAGGGACAGCCCCGCCTGACCTCCGTCATGGACTGGGGCGATATCGAGGCGGGTGAGGGGGTCCTCGTCGGTTACGGCAGGCTCGGTGTGTGGGGCGTGCAGTTGGCACTGCACAGCACCGAGACCTCCGAGGATTTTGTCGTCGCCTACTATGACCCGATGAACGCGCTCCCGCTCTACGAGTGGTCGCACATCGCGGTGAGTTTCGACGGTGCAACCGGGTTCATCGGCCTGTATTTCAACGGTCAGACTGCCTATGAGGCGATCATTCCCGAACTTGTCGGGACGGAACTGGTCACTTCGTCGGACGCGCTGTATATCGGTCGTTACACCACGTTCAATACCCAGACGGAATTCGCCGTGCCGCGGCAGATGGTCGCGGGACTGCTCGACGAGGTCAGTATGTGGGGCGTGTCTCTCTCCCCGGCGGAAATCAGAGGTACCTACCGCGACGCCTGCGACAGTACAGGCGCCCATCCCACCCTTGCGTGGGAGGAGATCGCGCTGGATGCTTCCGTGTACGAGGGTGACCGCTATCGCCCGCAGTACCATGCGTTGCCTCCGGCGACGTGGATGAACGAGCCGCACTCTCCGTTCTACTATAACGGTAAATACCATGTCATGTACCAGCATAACCCTGCCGGGCCCTACTGGTCGCAGATCCGCTGGGGGCATCTCGTCAGCGACGATATGATCCACTGGAAGGCGGTGAAGGACGCGGTCGTCCCGACGGCGGGCATCTGCCCCGAGGGCGTCTGGACGGGCGGCGCCTGCATCGGGCCGGACGGTACGCCGTGGCTCGTGATCACGGCGGGCACCACCGCGACGACGTGGAGCGGGCAGAATGTTGCTTTCGCCCACGCCAAGGACCCGACCGACCCCGACCTCGCCGAATGGGTGGTCGAGTCAACGGTCGTTATCACACAGCCGAGTGACGATTCGCAAGGGGAGCGCGACCAGTTCCGCGATCCGTTCGTGTGGCGTGACGGCGATACATACTATATGCTGGTGTCCACCTCGGTCCCCGGCCGCGGCGGCTCTGCCTGCGCCTATACGTCCAAAGATATGCGGACGTGGGAATACCGCGGGTATCTCTATGAATGCGACTACAACGCGTACCCCGAACAGGGCGCACACTGGGAGTGCGTGGTGATGCTCCCCATCTCCACAAAGGACGGAAAGACCACCAAATACATTCTTTTTGACTGCCCGCAGTACACGGTGGACGGTTATATCGTGGACTGCTACTATTGGGTCGGTACGTTCGATAAGGAGAGCTGCCGCTTCATCGCCGACGACGACAAGCCGCAGCTCTTTGACCGCGGCAGGGGCGTCTATACGGGGCAGAACGGCTATTGCTTCCTGACCGAGGCGGACATCGCCGCAGGCAAGACCGCCTATGAGGACGGCAGGACGGTTATTTACGCCATCGCGCAGGGTAAGGACGCCGGTACGGCGCAGAACATCACCGCCGGCTGGGCGCACAACTTCGCGATACCGCTGGAGCTCCGGCTCGCCGATAACGGGAAGGATGTGATCCGCGAGCCGATCCGTGAGCTCTCCTCGCTTGAGCGGGAGACGCTCTATGAATACAGCGGCGAGGGGCTCGGGGCGGACGCGCTGAACGCGGCGCTCTCCGGCGTGCACGGCGATATGCTCCGCATCGACGCGACCCTGACGCTCTCTCCGACCTCGGAGACGTATTCCGGCGGCATCAGCGTGCGGTACAACCCGACGACGACCGCTTCCGGGCGCACGGAGCGCACCGATATCGTTTTCTCGAGCGACGGCGTGTATATCAACCGCAACCGCACCACCATGCTGACCTACGTCTCCAACCAGCCGAGCTATACATGGGACAGCCGGGAGCGGCAGTATCAGGTCACCATCCTGCTCGACCGCTCCATGCTTGAGGTGTATGTGGATGGTGTGATGAGCTTCACGACCCGCGTCTATCCGAAGTGGGGTGACTCCGACGGCGTGCACATCTTTGACGAGGCGGCGGGCATCACCTTCACCGACATCCGCATCGTCCGGATGGGCAGTGCTTACCGCGATACCGTGACGCCCTCCTACTGGGGCAACGTCGGGTATCTCAAAGACCAGGACGAGTGAGAAAGGAGCGGACTTATATGAAACAGCTGAAACAGTATGCGGGCTCGCTCCTCGCGACTCTCCTTGCGCTTGCGATGCTGGTGTCCTTTGCCGCTTGCGGCGGGAAGAACGACCCTGGCGACAAGACCGATGGGGACAAAAAGACGGTCGCGGCGGCGCCGGTCAACGGCGGCTTTGAGAGTGCCGATCTCTCCGGCTGGACGATCGAATGGGGCGACGCGTTCGATAACGACTGCGTCTCGTCCGAAAAGACGTTCTCGTTTGAGAACGATGCACAGCACCAGCGGCTGGACATCGGACAGACGGGGAACTGGTATCTGACGGGCAAAGGCTTCCACGGTAAGTACGCCGGCGCCCGCACGGGTGCCATCCGTTCGACGGTGTTCACGCTCGCCGGGGACGGCATCGTTTCCTTCAAGCTGGCGGGCGGCGCGCCGACCGTCGGCAAGGGCGGACCCGCCAAGGCGGCGACCGGGCTCTGCTACCTCGCGATCCACCGCGCGTCCGATGACCGCATGATCGGCTACCAGACCAACACCTACTTTGTCGAACACACAGAGGATTACGTCAACGCGGCGAAGTACGCCTCCGGCGTGTACAGCACCGACAACTTCAATACCTACACCCTGAACCTCAAAGAGTACGCGGGGGAGGAGGTCTATATCCGCGTCGTCGATCAGGACGAGAGCTACTATTACGGCTATCTTGCCGTGGACGATATCCGCATCGGCGCCACTGCCGACGCGCAGACCGAGGGGGCGTTCTTCACCAAGACGCGCACTGCGGGAGAGATTCCGGAGACCTCGCCGAACGAGATCAAAAACGGCGGCTTCGAGACCGGGGACCTCTCCGGCTGGACGATCGTCGAGGGCGAGGCGTTCTCGAACGACGGTGTCAACTCCGAATCGGTGTGGTGGAACGAGAATATCACCTATTCCCGCGACGGCAATTTCCATTACGGCTTTTACCGCCCGTCGACGACCGGGGTCATGCGCTCCTCCACCTTCATCCTCGGGGGCAGCGGCTACATTTCCTTCAAGCTCGGCGGCTGTTCGAACCCCGGCAGAACGTATCTGCGCGTGATGCTCAAGGCGGAGGAGGGCGAGGACAGGGAAGTCGCCCGTTTCTCGAATGAGCAGTACCGCAACTTCCAGTTCCCCTATGTGGCGAACGGGATGCACCTGCTCAACATGGTGCAGTATTACACCGACCTTTCCGCCTACCTCGGGGAGACGATGTACCTCGAGGTGGTGGACCGCAACGATGCGGCGGACGACCTCGGGTGCCTGACGCTCGACAGCGTCAAGACCTATTGGCAGGAAAAACCGGTCTTCTACACGGGTGAATCCTATGCGCTCACGTTTGAGAGCGACGTGATGCCGGACAGCCCCTACCAGGTCGCGAACGGCGGCTTTGAGACCGGAGACCTCACCGGCTGGACGCTTTCGGGTGAGATCGGCGTCGTCAGCGACGCATGGGGCTGGTGGGCGGAGAACCTGCCGTACAATAAGCGCGGCACCTACCTCTTTACCGGTATCGCCCACGAGGGCGGCACGGGTACGCTCACGAGCTCACCGTTCACCGTCAGCGAGAACGGGTGGATCACTTATCTTTTCGGCGGCGGCGGAGACGCCTCCCGCGTGTACATTTCCGTCGTGGATGCGGAGAGTGGCGAGGAGCTCGCACGGTATGCAAACCGCTACTTCCACGATAAGGGGATCGAAACCGTCAACCGGGGCAGCAACCTTGCCAACATGGTGCTGTATAAAGCCGACCTTTCGGCGTATGCCGGGCGACAGGTCAGACTGGTCGTTACGGACAATGCGACCTCCGGCTGGGGGCTCGTCACGGTCGACAGCTTCCGCACCTATTACCGTTCGGCAGAGCAGGTGCCGGCGGATGCTTATAGCGCGCTGGATGTCCTGCACATCGACGAGAACGAGTATCAGGTGAAGAACGGCGGCTTTGAGACCGGGGACCTCACCGGCTGGACGGTCTCCGGCAATATCGGCGGCGTGTGCTTTGACAGTGACTGGTGGGGCGAGCATGTCTCCTTCAACCGCGACGGCGAGTTCTTCTTCAACGGCTGGGACGGTGACGAAGCCGCGACCGGCACGCTGACGAGCTCTGCCTTTACGGTCGGCGGCAGCGGCTTTATGACCTTCCGCCTCGGCGGCGGTAAGAACACCGACCTCTGTCGGCTCGAGGTCGTCGATGCCGGGACCGGCGAGGTGCTCGCCCGGTACGGGAACACCAGGTTCTCCGACGCGAACTTCGGCTCCATCGTGCCCGGCACGTCGGAGCGCCCTGCGGACGCGGCGGCGGTCGGCGTCTATCTTGCCAACATGGTACTGTATAAGGCGGATCTCTCCGCTTTCCTCGGGCGCCGTGTGGTCTTGCGCCTGGTGGATGAGGCGACCTCCGACTGGGGGCTCCTCTTTGCCGATGCTTTCGTAACGTATTATGAAACCTCCGATGGCGTGCCGGCGGACGCGCTGCTGGCGGAGAATTTACTGTGACATCGGACGCGGATGTCAGGGAAGGAGTATATCGGATGCAGGAAACAAAGGAAAAATGGACGAAACCCGGATTTGAGATCATCGGGTTCGGGGTCGACGATGTGATCCGGACCTCCGGGAACATAACGAAAACGGATACCGGCTCCGGGGACACGGTCGACTGGAATGATCTGTTCAACTGAACAGACGGCAGACACGAAAAACGAAAAAGAGGAAAACATGATGAAAAAACTTTTATCGATTCTGCTTTGCGTTCTCCTCGCGGCATCTCTTTCGGCAGTCGCGGTGTTTGCTGCCGATACGGAGGAGGCAGCCTGCGACGCGACGCTGGTCGGGTACCAGAACGCGAACGACGGCTACGGCGTGCGCATCGTCGCCGAGATCAGAAACGTGGACCGCTATTCCGAGGTGGGGTTCGTGCTGCATAACGGCACGACGGAGAAGACCCATGCCGCGACGAGCGTCTTCAGGACGCTGACGGCGAGCGACGGGCAGGGGAACACCTATGAGGCGCTCACCGCCGGGGAGGGCAATTACCTCTATGCGCTCGCTTTCAAGGGAATCGCGGCAGAAGATGCCCTGACCCTTACGGTGACGCCCTACACCGTTTCGAAGGACGGCACCACCACCGTCCGCGGTGAGGAGAAGACGCTCGTCAAGGCAGCGGGCGAACACTTTGCGGCAAAGACCGACACCTCGAAGTACGCGGTGAAGAACGGCGGCTTTGAGACCGGGGACCTTACCGGCTGGACGCTCACCGGGGATTTCGGTGTCGTTTCCAATGAGGACACCTACTGGGGCGGCTCTTACGATAAGTCCCAGGGGAGTACCTACCTCTTCACCTGGTACACGACGGAAGGGAATGTCAGTCGCGAGGATGAAGTCGGTACGCTCGTCAGCGACCCCTTCACCCTGCAGAAGAACGCCTATGTCACGTTCCGCCTCGCAGGCGGGAACCGGAGCGAGATCCGTGTCGAGTTTGTGAACGCCGTGACCGGAGAGATCATCGGGCAGTTCTTCAATACCAATGCTAATGGCGGACACCTGATCTCGTATGCCTATACGTTCTCCAACACGGAGGAGCTTTCCTGCTACATCCGCGTGGTTGATAACGCGACGCGTGAGGGAGGCTGGGGCTGTCTTGCCGTCGATGATTTCGTTACCTATTATCCGGCGGGCGAGACGCTCGAGGGTGCCGTCACCGCTGTCAACGCGGTGGACGCCAAGGCGGCACTGAAAGCCGAGATCGATGCCGATCGCCTGACGGCGCAGGGCGACTATACCGCAGACTCCTGGCGTGCCTACACCGAGGCGCTGGCAAGTGCCGAGGATAAATACAAAGCGGCGACGCTCCCTGTCGGTTTGCAGGCGGCGCTGACCACGCTCCGCGATGCCAAGGCGGCGCTTACCTACCGCACCCCGACCGAGGTCTCCGGCGTGCAGAAGAACTTTACCCTGCGCACGGGCGGGAGCCGGACGTTCCTTTTCTCCGACCTTGTGGACGAGGATGCTCTTTCCGAAATCACCTATGCTCTCTCCGCGGGCAACGGCGTGACATACACGCTCGTGGACGGCGGCTTTACGCTGACGGCGGGGAACGCCGGGGCGGAGAGCGTGCCCGTGACGCTGACGGTCAGCCACCGCGGTGTGGCGGTTCTCACCGTGACGCTCACCGTGAATGTCACGGCGGATACGGTCCCGACCGTGAACACGGCGTATGTCTCCCGTGACATCGACTTCTATGATGCGACGGAGGCAGACCTTCTCATTGATCTGCTCGCGTCCGTCAATAATCCGGGCGACCTTGCACTCACCTTTACCGTGACGCACGGCGGGGTTCCCGTCACCCTGACGGACGGCACCAAATTCACGTTCGCGGTTGCAGGTCCTTACACGGCGACACCCACGGCGGTGGTTTACCACATTGAGGTCGCCTATACGGCGAACGGCACGTCCGGAACGCTGACGTTTGACTACACGGTCAATGTCCGGGATACCACCGGTTACCGCGTGACGAACGGCGGTTTCGAGACCGGGGATCTCACCGGCTGGACGCTGGTGAACAGCAAGATCGGCGCCGTCTCCGATGCCTCCCGGTATTGGCTGAACGACTCCGAGAACGCGGACGGCTTCTCGTTCGGTAAAGACGGCAAATGGTTCTTCAACGCGTACGCCACCGATGTGGAAAGCGCGACCGGCGTCCTGACGAGCAGTTCCTTCGTGATCGGCAACAGCGGCTGGCTGACCTTCAAGATCGGTGCCGCGCGCCATGTCACGCAGGTCTGGATCGACGTGTACGATGCCGGGACGGGCGAGATTCTCGAGCGCTTCGGTAATACCGCATGGCAGGAGAGAACGGACGGTGTGAAGAGCGGTTGCTCGCTCATCGCCTATAAGGCGGATCTCTCCGCGTACCTCGGCAGAACGGTAAAAATCCGTGTGGTCGATAATGCGACGAGCGACTACGGTCTGTTCTTCGTCGACAGCTTCGACGCATGGCATGACGCCGAGCCGGATAACGCCTACCTGACCGCGGTGCCGCAGGCACACGCTGCCTCGATCTACGAGGTCGAGAACGGCGGCTTTGAGACCGGCAACCTTGACCACTGGCGCCTGAACGGCGATATCGGCGTGGTGTCCGGTGACAGCGTGTACTGGAGAAACGACAATAACAGCTATGACAAGGACGGCAATTACCTGTTCACCTGGTGGACGTGGAACAACGAGACCGACTCCGAGGTCAACCGCGAGGGCAATACGGGTACGCTCACGGGCAGCCTGTTTGTCCTGAAAGCGAACGGGATTCTCACCTTTAAGCTCGGCGGCGGGTGCAACAACGAAAACGTGTACTTTGAAGTGGTGAACGCCGAGACGGGTGAGACGATGGGCAAGTTCGTGAACACGAGTCCGGCAGACGGCAAGCTCATTCAGTATTCGTATCAGTTCGATAACGCGTCGGATGTCAACTGCTATATCCGCGTCGTGGATAACGCCACCTCCGGCTGGGGGTGCTTCGCGCTGGATGCCGTGGTCGCGAACGCGTCCGAAATGATCGGCAACACCGCCATCAACAAAAAATAATCATACCTGACAGACGGATCCGCGTGGGCGACCGCCCGCGCGGAAGCAAAGGATTCTTATGGAAAAACTGCGTACCGAAGCATTGCCGCTGTTCCACATCACCGGGTGCCCCGGCTGGATCAATGACCCGAACGGCCTCGTCTGCTTCCGCGGGAAATATCACATATTTTATCAATATTACCCACACGACACCAAGTGGGGGCCCATGCACTGGGGGCACGTCGTGAGCGACGACCTCGTATCGTGGGAGCCGCTGCCGATCGCCCTCGCCCCCGGCGGGGAGGGTGACCGCGACGGCTGTTTCTCCGGCAGCGCGATTGTCTTTGAGGGGCGCCTGTGGCTGCTCTATACCGGCTTTGAGGAGCGGGGCGGCGGCGACGCCATCCGACAGGTGCAATGCCTCGCGTCGAGCGAGGACGGCGTGCATTTCGTCAAGCACGGTGTCGTTATCGGCACGGATCTTCTGCCGGCGGGGTATGCGCCCACCGATTTCCGCGACCCGAAGGTGTGGCGCCGGGGCGATTCGTTCTTCTGCGTGGTCGCCGCGAGGAAGACCGAGGGGCGGGGCAGGGTCCTCCTGTACCGTTCCCCGGATCTCCGCGCCTGGCAGTTCGTCGGCGACCTGTTCGGGTGCGACAGCCGCGGGAGCATGATCGAATGTCCGGATTATATCGAGTCTCTCGGGGCGCTCATGCTGTGTGAGCAGTTTCAGCCGAACGAGGGGCGGGAGCACCTGAATATCCATACCTCCCGCTGGTACCTGGGCGCGCTGGACACGGAAAAGGGGCATTTCACGCCGACGTCGGAGGGTATCTGCGACTACGGCTTTGATTTCTACGCGCCGCAGAGCTTCTCGGGCGAGAACACGATGATTGCCTGGCTCAATATGTGGGATCGGAATACACCCTCCGCCGCCTACGGCTTCGCCGGTATGCTGACCGTCCCGCGCCGTCTTTCGGTCGAGGGGGGCAGGCTCTGCCAGTCGCCCGTCCTGCCGCATACCGTCCCCGCCTGCGCCCGGACGCTTGTGGGGAGCGCAACGCTCTCCGACAGCGGCGTGGCGGGAGTGCTCACGATTGACGCGAGCGACGTCCGATCGCTTACGCTCACCCTCCGGCATAAGCCCGGACAGGAGACGGTAATCTCCGTCCGTGACGGCGAGCTGGTCTTTGACCGTTCGCACGCCGGTGTCGTGATCACAGGCGCCGAGCGCGACGCAGACAGCCTCGCCGGCATCCGGCGGATGCCGGTGGACACCGCGCATCTCAGGCTCACGGTCGTCATGGATCGCTATTCGGTCGAGATCTTCTCGGCGGGCAGAGCTCTGTCCTCGACCATCTATCCCGACCCCGATGCCGACGGCATCGCGCTCACGGTCGATGCCGCGACGTGCATCTATGCGCGCGCCGCGCTGACCGAGTGATGCCACAGGTACGGGATTAAGTGCCGCGCTGCCCAAGCGTAAGTGCGCGCTGTCCGGGCGGTGCCCCGCGATAACCGACAGGCGCCGCCTGCCCTGCCGGTTGCATGGGCATCCCGCCCGGCATGGGGCGCTCGACACCGGTATGCCGGACATTTGACAAAATAAAAACCACCCCCGCGGCTGCGTCCGCTGGGGTGGTTTTCTGTTTTTCACCGGGGGCTGATGTCAAAACGGGTGGAGCCCGCCGTAGTCCTTTCCGTCCGGGTCCGTGTCCTGCTTCGGAATGCCGGAGGAGCCGTCGTCTTTGCCATTGTCATCCTTGCCGTTGTCGTCCTTATCGCCGGGGGTGTCGGTGCTTCCGCTGCCTGCGGCGTTGTCCCCGGGGGTCGGGGAGGTGTCACCGTTCCGGTCATTCGGAGGGGTCACGCTGTCGTTGTCACCGCAGGCGGCGAGGGAAAGCGTGAGGGACAGGACGAGCAGGAGCGCCAGGGCACACATCAGTCGGTAAAGAGCGCGATTATGCCGTTTCATGGTATCCTCCCGTTTGCGGTCACACGGACCGTTATCATCCTCTTTACTATAGCAAAACCGTCGGGTTGTGTCAAGCCGTGCTCCCAATCGGCGCCCGTCGGGTTGCGGTGCCGCCATCGTCTCGGACCTTATGGAGGGGAAAAGGGGATTTTACATACATTTTACGTGAATTTAACGCGCAGACTACTAGGAAAGGAGGGCAAATTCCTGTAAAATAAAAGTAAATAAACTGTAACCTTGCAAAAGGCGGCATTTCACAATCACGTTACACGACGATACCGCACGTGTGCTCCCGGAGCGGGGGCCGCTATCCATATAAAGGAGTTACATTCTGACATGAGTTTTGGGGATTTAATGTTGTTTCTCGTCAAACTGCTTGCAGGAACGGGGGTTTTCCTCATCGGCGTCCAGTTGCTCACTACCAACATTGAGCAGCTCGCGACCGATCGGATCAAGGATCTGTTCGGTAAGACAGCCAATCGGCGGCTGGTCAACGTCGGCATCGGTGCCGTGACGACCGCCATCATCCAAAGTTCCGGTGTCACGACCGTGCTCATCGTCGGTTTCGTCAACGTCGGGGTCATGAACCTGTACCAGGCGACCGCCATGATCATGGGTGCCAACATCGGTACCACCATTACCGCACAGATTGCCGCACTGTCGGCGTTCCCGATCACGGATTACATCGAAATACTTGCCTTTGCAGGCATTATGATGGCGATGGTCTGCAAGCGGGACGGGGTGAAAAAGACGGGGAGCATCCTCGCGGGGCTCGGGCTCGTGTTCATCGGGCTCGCCCTCATGTCCGACTCCATGAAAGCCAACCGCGATGCGATCCAGAGCCTCTTCACGGTGGTGCGAAATCCGTTCCTCCTTTTCTTCATCGGCATTTTTCTGACGGCACTCGTACAGTCCAGTTCCGCGACCACTTCCATCATCATTGCCATGTCCGTTGCGGGTCTGACGATCGGCAGCGGCGGGAACGAGATCCTTTATATTATTCTCGGCACCAACATCGGCTCCTGCGTGACGGCTCTCATGTCCTCTATCGGGGCGGGGACCAACGCCAGGCGTGCCAGTCTCATCCACCTGCTGTTCAACACGTTCGGATCTGTCCTGTTCATGACGCTCCTTTTGGCATGGCCGTCCTTTATGCATATGACCTTTGAGCGGTGGTTCCCGTCCGCGGCAACGCAGATCGCTATGTTCCACACCTTCTTCAACACGGTCTGCACCATTCTTTTCCTGCCGTTTACACGCGGCTTTGTACGCCTCTCGGAACTCATCATCCGGGAGCCGAAGGGAGAGCAACGCACCGCCCCCGTGACCTATCTCGACGATCGCATGTTGTCCTCCGCCTCGCTCGCCCTCGTGCAGTTACAGCGCGAGACCATGCGGATGTCCGATATCGCCATGGACGCCTTCTCGGCATCGTTCGACGCCTTCCAGCACCGCGACGTCAACGCACTCCCTGCCGTGCAGGAACGGATTGAGGAGGCGAGTGTCGTCAATCAGAACATTCTCAGTTATCTGATTCGCCTGTCCGCCAAGAGTAAACTCTCGGAGGAAAAGGACGTCGCGGCCATTCACAGCATGGCGGGGGACGTCATGCGTATTGCCGAAATCGCGGATAATTTTACGAAATATACGCGGCGTGAGGTGTCGAACAAGCTGGTGTTTTCAGACGAGGTGAGAGGACAGCTCAATGAGATGGTTGCCTCCATCAAACGCCTTTACGGGCTGACAAAGACCGTCGTTCTGGAAGGTGACAGGGAGTTGCTCACCGCACTGGATGCAGAAGAGGACAAGGTGGATGCCTACCGCAAGTCTCTCATCGACAGCCACATCGAACGCCTGAACCGCGGCACCTGCCAACCGGAGAGCAGCGGTGTCTTTATCAACATGGTTTCCAACCTGGAACGTCTCGGGGATCACCTGACGTATATCGCGCACGCAGAGGATGCTGCCAGAGAGGCGTAACGCATCCGCACGGAGTGAATAAAAGCACCGGGAGGAGCCGAAAAATACGGCTCCTCCCGGTCATATATTCTGTATTTTGTCAGCAGACCCCGTAGGCGAGCATGGACTCGGCAACTTTGAGGAAACCGGCGATGTTTGCCCCTGCAACGAGATTCCCCTTCATGCCGTATTCCGCCGCCGCCTTGGCCGCATTGCGGTAAATGTTCCGCATAATGCCGTGGAGTTTTTCGTCCACCTCTTCAAAGGTCCAGGCAAGACGCATGGAGTTCTGGCTCATTTCGAGTGCCGAGGTAGCGACCCCGCCGGCGTTTGCCGCCTTGGCGGGCCCGAAGAGCACGCCTGCGGATTGGAAGGTGTGGATGGCACCCGGCGTGGAGGGCATATTGGCACCCTCTGCCACCGCCTTGACACCGTTCTTCACGAGGATTTTTGCACTTTCCTCATTGAGCTCATTCTGCGTGGCACAGGGCAGGGCAATATCGCACGGGATGGTCCAGATACCGCTGCACCCTTCGGTATACACCGCCCCGTCGTGCACGGAGACGTATTCCTTGATACGGCCGCGGCGGACTTCCTTGATCTCGTGGACGAGCGTCAGATCAATGCCGTCCTTGTCGTAAATATAGCCGTTCGAGTCGGAGAGGGCAACCACCTTACCCCCGAGGGCGGTGGCTTTCTCTGCCGCGTAAATGGCGACGTTGCCGGAGCCGGAGATGACGACCGTCTGCCCCGAGAAGGACAAACCGTGGTCTTTCAGCATCTCGTCGGTGAAGTAGCAGAGACCGTAACCGGTCGCCTCCTTACGGGCGAGGGACCCGCCGTAGGTCAGCCCCTTACCGGTGAGGACACCGGTGTATTCGTTGCGGATGCGCTTATATTGCCCGAAAAGGTAACCGATTTCGCGTGCACCGACGCCGATGTCGCCCGCCGGCACGTCCACGTCCGCACCGATATGGCGGCAGAGTTCGGTCATGAAGGACTGGCAGAAACGCATGACCTCTCCGTCGGATTTACCCTTCGGGTCAAAGTCGGAGCCCCCCTTGCCGCCACCGATCGGGAGCCCGGTCAGGCTGTTCTTGAAGATCTGTTCAAATCCGAGAAACTTGATGATGCCCTCATAGACGGACGGGTGAAAACGCAGTCCGCCTTTATAGGGGCCGATGGCACTGTTGAACTGAATGCGGAAGCCGCGGTTGACCTGTACTTTCCCCGCATCGTCCACCCACGGAACGCGGAACTTGATGATACGCTCCGGTTCTACGATTTCGTCGATGACCCCCTTCGTGATGAATTCGGGGCGTTTCGCCACGACCGGTTCCAGCGATTCGAGCACTTCGGCGACCGCCTGATGAAATTCCGCTTCACCCGGGTTGCGCGCGATGACTTTTTCCATAACAGACTGTAAATATGCGTTCGTAAGTGCCATAAAAGACTCCGTTTCTTGGGTTTTCCCAAAAATAAATTTGCTACGAGTATAGCATATTCCGAAAAGACATGTCAAGTTCCTTTTTCATTATTTTGCAAGATTTCGCCGACGAACTTGCATAACGGGCAGATTCATTGAAAAAACTGGGTCTTGCTTTGCGCGCGTTTATGTGGTAAAATGACCGTAACGACGGGTCTTTGTATCCGTGTTTTCTCATGGGAGGTTTTCAATGCTGGAAGTACGGAATGTCTCCAAAACCTATCGGGCGAAATCCGGTGTTTCCGTCCGGGCACTCGACCGTGTCTCGCTGACGTTCCCGGAGCGCGGGATGGTGTTTCTGCTCGGTAAGTCGGGCAGCGGTAAATCCACGCTCCTGAACGTCCTCGGCGGGCTCGATACCTTTGACGCCGACGGTGGCGAGGTTATTATCAAAGGCAAGTCCTCGCGCGATTTCCGCCGCTCGGACTTCGACGCGTACCGCAACACGTTCGTGGGGTTTGTGTTCCAGGAATACAACATTCTCGACGAGTTTACGGTGGGGGCCAATATCGCGCTCGCGCTCCAACTGCAAGGCAAGCGGGCGGACAATACCGCCATCAACGCCCTGCTCGAACAGGTGGACCTCGCCGGCTACGGGCACCGCAAGCCGAACGAACTCTCCGGCGGGCAGAAACAGCGCATCGCGATCGCCCGCGCACTCATCAAAAACCCCGAGATCATCATGGCGGACGAGCCGACGGGGGCACTGGACTCCACCACGGGGGAGCAGGTGTTTGAGACTCTGAAAAGACTCTCGTCGGAAAAACTGGTAATCGTCGTTTCACACGACAGAGATTTTGCAGAGCGTTTCGGCGACCGTATCATCGAACTCGCGGACGGGCACGTCATCTCGGACATGACGCTGACACGTGGCGGTAGCAGTGCGGCGGGAATCGTGACGGTCGGCGAGGATATGATCCGCATCCGCCGCGGTTACACGCTCACGGCAGAGGACCTCGCGATGATCAACGCGTATCTCGCCAAGGGCGACCGCGACGTTATTCTCTCCAAAAACGAGAAACTGAACGGGGAGGTCTGTGCCGCCGCCGGGATCTCGGATGAGGTCGGGTCGACGCAGCAACGCCCGACGGGCAAGGTAGAGACACGCAACTATAACCCCGCCGAGACGCAATTCATCCGGTCGCATCTCCCACTTCGCAACGCCTTCAAGATGGGCGCCGGCGGGATGAAGCACCGCCCGGTGCGTCTCATCTTCACCATCCTGCTGTCCTTCGTCGCGTTTGCCCTGTTCGGGCTCGCGGATACCATGGCGGCATACGACCGGAACACGACGGTCATCGACTCCATCGCCGATTCTTCCATGCAGGCACTCGCCGTCGGTGTCAAGTTGCGGAGCGAACACCTGCATTACGGAGCAAACGGGCAACTCAAAGACAAGGAGGTTTACTATTCTCAGTCCGCGGGTCTTTCGGATGAGGACCTCCGTACATTGGAGGCGCGCACGGGCAAGAAGTTCTATCCCGTGTACAGCGGAACGACCTCACCCTACATGATCGGGCTCGAGAGCACTGTGGCGGATTCCTCGGCACTGCGTAACCGCATCGGGCAGACTTTCTGGCCCGAGGTGGGCTTCGGCGGCTTTATGGAGTTGGAAGAGGGGCTCGCCGCCGAGCTCGGCTATACGCTCCTCTCGGGGGCATACCCGACCGGGACGGACGAGCTCGTTATTACCAAATATCACTATGATATGTGGAAGGCAGGCGGCATGCTCTGTGCCGACGGGAGCCGGATTGCCCCGGAGGATATGACCGAGACAACCATCCTCGGGAAGACCGTCACCGTGCGGATCGGTAACAGCGGCACGAGACGCAACTTCCGCATCGTCGGGGTCATGGATACGCATCTTTCGACCGCAGGTTACGAGGCGTTGCTCCCCGGTTATGCGGGTGGCGAGGTAAAGGATCGAACCGTTCAGGCACTCACAAACCGTTTGAATTCCGAAGTCTCATGCAGTTTCCATGCGCTGTTCTTCGGTACGAAAGGGCTGTTCGACACCTTTCCGCGGACGGTGTCTTCCGGGGGTGATTCCGGTTTCGGTATCTATTATCGCCCCGGCGATAACGCTTCCGCTTCACTACAAGAGACAGGCGACGGAGACGGCCGTTTCTCCATCGGGGTCAATCGTGTGGGCTCCTCCGCGGAGGCCGGGCGGATTGAAATCCTCTGGCGCGACAAGAACAAGACCGCCATGGGGGCAGATGACCTGGTCCTGCCGCTCCTGTCACTCGAAAACTTCACCCTCGACCGTTTCGGTATCACTTCACACCGCGGGGAGGCAAAGACGCTTATCCCGGCACTGGAACGGTATATGTCGGATCGAGGCATTGAGTACGGTTCTGTCTTCACCAATCTGACAGAACTGTTGGGAGAATATAACCGTCTCGTGACGCCAAAACTCAGTACGGATGAGTTCCGGGCACTGTTGGCGACAAAGCTGAATGAGCGTTTCGGTCTTGCGCTGACCGCGGACGACTGGGAATATGGCCTGACGTATGCGCAGGCGTCCCTGAACGAGGAGGCGGCGCCGCAGGGGACGGTGACACTGACCTGCTGGCAGAATGCGCAGGAGAACTTCCTGCCGGATGTTGCGCTGGATTATTTCCTGTACGCAAACGAACACTATGCCGAATTTGCCGCGAAAGCGAAAGAGGCGAGCTCGGCGTTCCGTGCATTCTTGCAGAAGTACCGTGCCGTCGCTCCGCTCGGGGGAGAGACCGGATGGCGTATGCTGACCGACGCCGATCCCGGCTATCGCGGGTATCTGACCGCCTCGGCGGCCCTCTATCTGCGAGCGGCGGAGGTCGGGTATTACCCCGCCGGGGAGGGCGATTTCCGTGCGGCGAGTGAGGCTGCTCTCGGTGCCGTGAACGAGGCGCGCCGAAAGGCCTTCATGGAGACGCTCGGGTTGGAGGGGGTCCCCCTGACGCAGGCGGAACTGTATGCCATGCTGGAACTGCACAATCAAAGCGAAAATGACAGCTTGCGCAATATGGACTGGACCATCTATTCGGTCCTCGACGGCCTGTTCGGCTGGAATGACGGTAATGCATTTACATCTTTTGCACGCGCCATGTCGGCACTCCGCTACGCAGGCGAGCATGATGCCGAGATCGTGGAAAGGCTGGGCAATATCGATGACCTGTTCACCCGGTATCTCATCGAGCGTCTGAACTCGTACGAATATACGGGTGACGATAAAACACCCCGGCTCCCGGGCGGCACCGGAGAGGGGGATCGCCCTCTGCGTTTGTACTGGGCGGCCATCTATCTTCTGGATACGGACAGCAAATATGAGCAGTATCGCGGGGCTTTCGGTGTCTCGGCAGATCAATTGTACACAAACTTCGCGGAGGACTGGCTCGCCGGGCACATAGATCGCATCCCCGCGCTTACCGTGGATTTACAGATCAGGCGGTACCTGTCGGAGGAAAAACAGGAGGTTATCGAGCCGGTGGCAGGGGCGACCGGTCTCACAGTCACGGGTTTCTACCGCTCTACCGCCGTCTCCGGCGGAGACAACATCATTTTTTCCGATGGAATCTATGCGATTGCGAAAAAGGCGCAGGAGAGGGAGACCGGAAACTTCGGCGGTTTCGAGAGCGACAACGGAGAGAGGTGGGAGAGCGTTACCGGTAAGCACGAGGGCGACAGATACGTCTTTGCGCTTATGCCGATGAAGGATGTCTCCCACGAGACGCTCGGGATCCTGACGAATATGCACTACGACGAGACCGGCGAGTTTGGCTTCCGTATGACCAATGAAGTGGTCGATACGATGGACAACTGGGGCGAGATGATCGGGACGATGCGTAAGACCTTTTTGTGGATCGGTCTCGGCTTTGCGCTCTTTGCGGCACTCATGATGCTGAACTTCGTGTCGGCGACCGTCACGGATAAAAAGCGCGAGATCGGTATCCTGCGTGCCGTCGGCGCACGCGCGGCGGACGTGTTCCTCATCTTCTTCACAGAGGCGTTCGTGGTCGCGATGATCAACTTCGTGCTGGCGGGAATCGCGACGGGTGTCGCAACGGTGTATATCAACCTCGCGCTCCGACAGGAACTCGGATTTTCCCTGACGCTCCTCCACTTCGGTCTGCGACAGGTGGGTCTGATCTTTGCCGTGAGCCTTGCGGTGGCACTGATCGGGACGCTTTTGCCGGCCTCCAAAATCGCGAGGAAGACGCCGGTCGACGCGATGCGCGACAAGTAAGACGCACCGCCCGCCGGGAACGCGGGGGTTATAGGAAAATGGGGGTACACGGCAGTTGCCCCCATTTTTCTCATACGGTACGGTTTTTCGTGACTCTTTGCAGGAGGTGACCTTTGGTCACCTGTTCACGGTTGGTCGCCGTGGGAATGACATAAAATACGAATGAAAAGCGGGAGCAAATTCATTTGCTCCCGTTTCGATTTGGTACCGGCTCCGATAAGCGTTCAATTGGTTTTGAAGAGGGGAGGGGGAGTGCCTTTCTTCCCGAAGGCACTCCCCCGCAATCATCGTTTTTTACGTATCTCTCGTCAATTCTTATTGATTTTTTGCCATTTTTACGTGTTTCGCGAAAACGCGAAAACCGCTTGCGGTTTTCCGTCGCCCGAGAGAAGGGCCAGGGCGGTCTCGGGGTCGCCGGCATCTGTGCCGACGGTGGTATCGGTACCGTGGAGGGGGGCTGTGTCTTGGGCGGCAAGGACGGGGGTGAGACAATCGCCCTCACGGGTCTGGCGGAGGAACTCCGCGCGCAGACGGCGGCACCCGGTGTCAAATCCCGCGAGGGCCATGGCGAGTTCGGTCAGGCGCACGTTGTTGGCATGGCCGTTCTCGTCGATGAGGCAGGCACCGACGGTGACGGGGGGGAGGGACACGGCGTCCTTCGGCAGGCGGATGCGGGCACCGCTCCCCTCGCTTTTCGGCGGGTCGGTGAGCGGGTCGTCACCGAAATAGTCCTCGGGGCAGGGGAGCGGCTCCCCCGTCACGGTGTCGACGAACGCCCAGCGCGTGTCGGCGGTTGCAAAGAGTGCGCCGTCGCAGCCGTGCAGTGTCATGTACTTTTTGGCGAGCGACCCGGAACGGCGGTAAAACGACGCCGTAAAGCGATACGGATCGCTGAGGCGCGGAGGGTCGCACAGACAAACGTCCCAGGAGAGCAGGTACCACGCCGCGCGATGCGCCATCTGGTACCCGATCCCGCGTCCCGCATCTTCCACCGCCAGGTAGTTGAGGTCCTGCAAAAGGCGCAGAAGCCCGGACATGGAAAGTGAACTTGTCGAGTCTGTCTCGCTGTATCGGATGCGCCCGTCAGCCGTTACCATGGCACCCTCCCTTGGCGCGTTCCTGTGCCCAGAACGTCGAGAGCAGGGTCTCAAACGTACGGGGGGAGAAGGGCGGTTTCCGCAGATACTGTACAGTCTCGGGCGAGAGTGCGCCCGTCTCGCGGAATTCCCGCCCCGCATCCGTGTATTTCACAAGGAATTTGTCGATTTTGCGGGCGAGGGTCGGCTCATTCAGGGTTTTGCCCTGCGGACAGAGAACGGGCGTATAGGCACCTACCCCGCAGATGATATCCAGTTCCGCAAGGAGCGGGTCATAGACCAGTTCGGTCTGCGCATAGCCGCAGGTAGAGATTACGATGTACTTTTTGCCCTCCACCCCGGGGCGTATGCCGTGGAAAGAGGTGCCGGGGACGGGCAGTTGTCCCTCGTAGGTGGAAAGCATGCTTAACATTCGGTCGCAGAAGACCTTGACTGTCCCCGGCATACCGAAGAAATAGAGCGGAAAACTCGAAATAATGATGTCGGCCGCGAGGATTTTTTCTTTGATCACCGGGACGTCGTCGTCCCGGATCACGCAGGTGCCCTCCGTCCTGCCCCAGCAGGAGAGACAGCCGAGGCAGGGCCTGATGTGGCAGTCCGAGAGGTGGATGACCTCTGCCGTGTCCTCTCCCTCCCGCACGAGCCCCGCGAGAAACGCCCGCGTGACACGCATGGTGCACCCCGCGTCTTTGCGCGGGCTGCCGTCAAGTACCAGGATCTTCATACGCCGCGGCGGAACAGTCCGCGCCGCCGTTTCACGTGGGCATCGGCCCCCTCGGTCGCACACTTGCCGATCTTGCGGTATTTGTCATACCGCTCGGCGAGGAGCGTCTCGGTCGGGACCCGCAGGAGATGTTTGAGGCGGTAGGCGAGGTCGCGCCGTATCGCGTCGTAAAAGGGCGCGCAGGCATCCGTATCCGTGAAGTCGGCGGGTTCGGCAATGATTTTCTCAATGATGCCGAGTTTGAAAAGGTTGGCGGCGTCGAGTTTCAGGTGCTCGGCGGCGTCGGGGGCGCGGGAGGCGTCTTTGTAGAGGATGCTCGCGCACGCCTCGGGGGATACGACGGTAAAATAGGCGTTTTCGAGCATCCAGATCTCGTCTGCGACCGCGAGCGCGAGGGCACCGCCGCTGGATCCCTCACCGACCATGACGGTGATGATCGGCACTTTCAGGGTCATCATTTCGTAGAGGTTTTCGGCGATGGCTTCTCCCTCGCCGCGCTCCTCCGCGCCTTTACCGCAGGAGGCCCCCTGCGTGTCCACAAAGCAGATGACGGGGCGGCGGAACTTCTCCGCCTCGTGCATGAGCCGGAGTGCCTTGCGGTACCCCTCCGGCGAGACGCAGCCGAAGTCCCGCGCGATGCGCTCGGTCAGGCTGTGCCCCTTTTCGATACCGATAACGGTGACGGGGATGCCGGCGAGAAAGCCGACCCCGCCGACGAGTGCAGGATCATCGCCGTAGCGGCGGTCACCGTGAAACTCCGTGAAGTCGCGGATGACGGCGTTGATATAGTCGAGGGAGGTGGCTCTGCCCGCCTTTCTCGTACATTTGATCTTATCGTAGGCTTGCATATGTCTCCCTCCTTACTTTTTCGAGTGTATTTTGAGCAGTTTTGTGAGGTATTCTTTGTGTTTTTCGCGGGGGACGATGTCGTCCAGAAAACCGTTCGCAAGCTGGAATTCCGCGCTCTGGAAATTCTCGGGTAGTTTTTCTCCCGTGACCTGTTCGATGACGCGCTTACCGGCGAAACCGACGAGCGCACCGGGCTCCGAGATGATGACGTCACCGAGCATGGCAAAACTGGCGGTCACGCCGCCCGTCGTCGGGTCGGTCGCGCACACGAGGTAGAAGTTGCCCGCGTCGCTGTGCCGCTTGACGGCACCGGAGACCTTCGCCATCTGCCAGAGGGAGAGCATCCCTTCCTGCATCCGGGCACCGCCCGAGACGGTGTAGCCGATGACGGGCAGACTCTTTTCGGTCGCGTACTCGAAGAGTGCCGCGATCTTATCGCCGACCGCGCTCCCCATCGAGCCCATCATGAACTTGGATTCCATGACGAAGAGGCAGGTGGGGAATCCGCCGATCGTGCAGGTGCCGGTGAGGACCCCCTCGTACTCCGCGCTCTTTTTGCGTGCGGCCTCCGCCTTTTCGTCGTAGTCGGGGAAACCGATGGGGTTGCCGAACGTGACGGTCTCGTTCATCTCGCGGAAAGAACCGGCGTCCGTGAGATAGGCGATGCGTACCCGCGCGGGTACGCGGTTGTATTTGCCGCATTTCGGGCAGATGAACTGCCGCTCGGCAAGATCGCGCTCGGCGACCTCCTCCTTGCACTTTTCGCAGGGGACGGTGCGCTCGGACGCGAGGTAATCGTTGAGCGTTCTGTGCGTGAGTGTTTCCATGAGGTACTCCTTACTTACCGAGTGCCGCGAGCGTTTCGCGGAGGGTCTCGGCGTTTTCGACGTGCAGGATCCGCACGTCCGTCAGCGTGCGGGAGACGAGTTTCGAGAGCGTTGTGCCCGCGCCGACCTCGATGAACGTATCGATGCCCGCGTCCGCCATGCGGCGGATGATGGTCTCCCAGCGTACACTGCGGGACGCCTGCTCCGCGATGGTCTCCGCGATCTTTTCCGCATCCGTGGGATAGAGGTCGGCGGTGAAGTCGGAATAGAGCGGGATTTTCGGTGCCGACGGGGAAAGCGTGGAGAGGTGCCGACGGAGCGCGTCGGTCGTGTCTGCCATAAACGGGGTATGGAACGCGCCGCTGACGGCGAGTTTCACGGCTCTGCCGCCCGCCGCCTTCACGGCGTCGCAGAACGCGTCGATCTCTCCCGCCGCCCCTGCACAGGCAATCTGCCCGGGGCAGTTATAGTTGACGGGATAGATGCTGTCAAAGGTCGCGGCGATGCGTTCGACCTCTTCGGTCGGCAGTTTCATGACCGCCGCCATACCGCCCGGGTGCCTCTCCCCGCACGTCTGCATGGTATTGCCGCGCAGGACGACGGTGTCGAATGCGTCCGCATCGGAGAGCACACCTGCGAAGGCGAGGGCCGGGATCTCCCCGAGGGAGAAACCCGCGACGGCGTCGGGCATGACACCGGCGTCGGCGAGTGCGCGTGCACAGGCGAGGTCTACGAGAAAGAGCGCGGGCTGGGTGTTCTCGGTTTGGGTCAGCACTTCGCCGGGCCCCTCGAAACAGGTCGAAAGGGTACCGGGTCTGCGGCTCTCCCCGAGGTCAAAAACTTCTTTTGCGGCGGGGACACTCTCATAGAGATCGCGCCCCATGCCGACATACTGGGCACCTTGCCCGGCGAACAGAAAAGCAATTTTGCTCATGACTATCTCCTTTTCATCATGCGGGGAAGATGGTGTCCCGCGGGACGGCGGTGAAGGTCATATTCCCCTTGGCGCGGACTTCACCGTCCACTTTCAGCACCGCGTCGAACGAGGTCAGCACCCCGCTGTTCCGCGTGCAGGTCACGGTGATGTCGAGCGTGTCCCCCGGGATGACGGGCTTCACAAACTTGAAACCGTCTACTTTGAGCAGGACGTAAATGGTGTTCTCGTCCGTCCCCTCGTTCTCCACGACGAGCGAGCAGAGTTGCGCCGCGCATTCGATTTGAAGCACGCCCGGCATGACGGGCGCACCGGGGAAGTGCCCCATGAAGTACGGCTCGTTGACCGATACGTTCTTGATGCCGCGCGCGGACACGCCCGGCGTGAGTTCCGTCACCCGCTCGATCATCTGAAAGGGCGGGCGTTGCTTGATGCGGCGGCTGATTTCGTCAATGTTCATCATAGCGAGAGCCCCCCGTCGAGAACGAGCGTCTGTCCCGTCATGTAGGACGCCCCGTCACTCGCCAGCATGGAGACGACGGAGGCGACGTCCTCCACCGTCCCGAATCTGCCGAGCGGGACCTCGGTCAGGTATTGTGCCCGCTTGTCCTCGGGCAGGGCATCGATCATTTCGGTCGCGATGAAACCGGGGGCGACCGCGTTGACGCGGATGCCGTAGGGGGCGAGTTCCTTCGCCATCGTCCGGGTCATGGAATTGACCGCCCCCTTGGTGGCACTGTAAACCGTCTGTCCGGCGAGGGCCATTTTGGAACTGACGGAGGACATATTGATGATGACGCCGCTCTTTTTGCGGAACATTTTGAGCACCGCCTGCTGGGCACAGTAGAGGTACCCCTTGATATTCAGGTCAAGGCAGGCGTCGAGGTTTTCTTCGGTCAGCATGAGCAGATATTCGTCGCGCACGATGCCCGCGTTGTTGACGAGGACGTCGATCTGCCCGTAGGTCTTCCATACGGTCTTGAACATCTCCTTGACCTCGGCGGGGTTGGATACGTCGGCGCGCACGGCGAGGGCGTCTCCGCCCGCCGCCTTGATCTTTTCGACGACTTCCGCCGCCGCCGCTTCACTGTGGCTGTAATTGACGACGACGGTCATCCCGTCCGCGGCGAGCCGCAGGGCGCAGGCGCGGCCGATACCGCGCGATGCCCCGGTGACGATAGCAACTTTCATGTTCGTTTCCTTTCTTTCGGGAGGGCGGTGGGGCGGGGTTCAGGCACGCCCGAGCAGGACGGCGGTGACCGCCCCGCCTGCGGCGAGGGAGGTCGCGAGCACGTAGCGGAGGCCGGCCGTCCCGACGGCGGTCGTCTTGACGGCGTCACCGCCGAGGAGGTAGCCCTTGACTTCCGCACCGCGCTTGCCGGCGAGGAGGAGTGCCGCCTCTGCCGCGGAGAGTGCCGCCGATGCCGCGCGGCATTCGCCGACGGTGTCCTTGACGCTCATGACGGGGAGGACCGCGAGTTTTTCGGCACCGAAGGCGAGACGCAGGGCATCGGTCTCCACCCGGTCAAAAGCGGTCTGCCCGTTCGAGAAACCGACGACGGCATCCACGTCCGCGGGGGTGATGCCCGCATCCTTGCAGGCAAGGCGGATGGCGCGCGCTACGGCGTCCTCCGACCCCGAGACGGTACCGAACTTCACGGCGGCGTTCGCCATGCCGTAACCGAGCACCTTGGCATACGGCTCGGCACCGCGCGCCTTCACGCTGTCGGCACTTTCGAGCACGAGCGTGACGCTGCCGTCCCCGAGGACGAAGCCCGTGTCGCCCGCATAGGCACCGTGCACGTGGTCGGACACGACGCCGAGTTTGCGGTAGAGGCTGTCGATGATCTCGCTGTTTTCATCCGTACCGGTGGCGAGCATGATGTTCTCCTGCCCCTCGCGGATGATATTCATCGCGTAGGCGATGCCGGCAAGCCCGGACTGCGCACCGTTCGTGACGGTGACGTTATAGCCCTTGATGCCGGAGCAGATGGAGAGGTAGCCGCCGGCGGCGTTGTAAACGGTATTCGGGAACTTGAAGGCACTGCCCGAGGCATTGCCCTTGGCGACGATATCGCGCTGGAAGTCGCAGACGGTCGAGAGCGGCCCCTCGGAGGTGCCGACCACGATACCGATATCGGTGGCGTTCCCGTCCGTCACGGTCAGGTGTGCGTCTGCGAGTGCCTCCATGCCGGAGACGGCCTGCAACTGGCTGAATTTATCGAGTTTGCGGTAGAATGCCATTTTGAGCCCGCAGGCGTCAAAGTCGTCGTGCCCGACCCCGGACATGACGGATGCGGCGGCGGGTGCCTCCCCCTTGGCGGCTCTTTCGAGATAGGCGGGGATGCCGTTCCCGCCCGGCAGGACGAGGCCGAGGCCCGTGAGATAGACGTCCTGCTTTTGGGTCGGCAGGGTCACGTCGCCTGCCTCACGGCTGAACACGATGGACGCATTGTTGCCGCCGAATGCGAAGGAGTTGCTCATGACGTTGGTCATCTGTTTTTTGCGTGCGACGTTCGGGCGGAAGTCGATCTTGCCGGCGCGCCCGGAGAGGCGCACGAGATCCTCGTCGGTGTAGCCGACCGTCGGGGGGACCACCCCGTCGGTCAGTGCCTTGACGGTGAACACGGCTTCGATCGCGCCCGCGGCCCCCAGGCAGTGCCCGACCATCGCCTTGGTCGAACTGACGGAGAGGTCGTCGTTCTCCGCGTCAAAAACGGTGTGGAGTGAGAGGAATTCCGCCTCGTCGTTCTTCGCCGTACCGGTGCCGTGTGCATTGATGTAGGAAATATCTTTCGGGGAGAGCCCGGAATTTTTCAGTGCCCGCAGGATGGCGTTCATCTGTCCCTCGCCGTCCGGTCTCGGGGCGGTGATGTGGTGGGCGTCACTGCTGACCCCGGCACCCAGCACCTCGCAGATGATGTGCGCGCCGCGTGCCACCGCGTGCTCGTAGGATTCGATCACGAGCGCACCGGAGCCCTCGCCGAGGGTGATGCCGCTGCAACGGTTGAAGGGAGAACAGGGCAGGGCGTCGAGCGCGTGGAGCGACAGGAACCCGGCATACGGTACGGAGGCAAAGGCATCCGCGCCGCCCGCGATGAAGACGTCGCCGACACCGGCACGGATGAGGTCGCAGGCGTAGGCGATGCTGATGGTGCCGGCGGCGCAGGCGTTCGCCACGTTGGTGACGACACCGCCCGCTCCGTTTGCACGGGCGACCATGTTGGCGATTGCCGAGATGGGCATCTTGGTGACGTCCTCGGCGTGCTCGCCGTTCCGATAGTAGTTTTCGATGCTGACGACACCGCCGACGCAGGAGCCCATGATGACCCCGACGCGCGTGCTGTCCTCTTTCTTCATATCGAGCCCGGCGTTACGGACGGCTTCACCCGCCGCCTTGACGCACAGGCGGGAGACGCGGTCCATCTCCGCGGCACCCGGCAGGGTGTCGAGATCGGGGGCGTTGACCTCCGCCCCGAGGTCCGCGTAACAGCCCTCGGTCACCACCGAGGTGGCGGGTTTGATGCCGCTCTTTCCGGCTTTGGCGTTTTCCCAGCATTCGTCTGCGGTATTCCCGATGGCACTGACCATCCCGAGACCCGTGACGACGCAACGAATTTTGTTGTCGGTCATTTGTTCTGTCTCCTTATATGGCAATCTTTCTGTTTATAAACATTTGAATATCAATCACAAAAGAAAGGGGATGCCGCAAAAGACACCCCCGTGCGTTTTACCGATGCTCTGCGACGTATTTGGCAAGGCTTTCTACGTTGTAGAAATGCTCTTTGCCCACCCCGGTCATCTGTACGCCCCACTCGTCATCGATGAAGCCGATGATTTCGAGGGAGTCGATGGAGTCGAGCCCGATCTCATCCCCGAAAAGCGGGATCTCGTCGGTCAGTACATCTGCGTCGATGCCCAGATTTTCGTTCAGGAGCACCTTGATTCGCTCGGCGATTGCTTTGGTTTCTTCGTTCATGTTTCTATATCCTTTCAAGTGATGGCAGTGATGAGTTCCCGCTCCTCGGGTTGCCCTTCGGTGAGGGGCACCGCGGCGGGGGCGGGTGTGCCGGCAGGGGTGGTCTCTCCTGCGGCGGGGAGGGGCGTGGGCAGCCCGAGCATCGCGGCGAGTGCCGCGCGGCATTTTTCCGTCTCCTCCCGGAGAATCAGGCTCGGTCTGCCGCGCCGCGCAAGGTCGAGCGTGAGCGGGGCACCGACGAGGACGGTCTTCTTCCGGAAACGGCGGTACTCGCCGACGAGCGCGACGGGGATGACCGGGACGCCGGTCTTGCGCGCCAGCATGAGGGCCCCGGGGTGAAAGGCACCGAGCGTATTGCCGGTGTTCAGTTTCCCCTCCGGGAAGATGAGGATGCTCCCGCCGCGCGCGAGCACTGCCTCGCCGCGTGCGAGCCATTCGGTGTCGAGACCGGTGAGATCCACCGGAATGTAATGCAGATGGGTGAAAAGCCAGCGGATGCCGCGCTTGTCATACCATTTGCGCGTGACGTAGGTATAGAGTTTTCGTTTTTTCAGCGTTTGCGGCAGGTAGTAGCCGTCGGTATGTGCCGTGTGATTCGCGATGAGGATCGCCGGGGTCTTACGGAACAGTCGCTTCGTCTCCCGATCGGCGAAACGGATCCGCGGCGGATAGAGAATGCGGTTCCACAGTCCCCAAAAGAAATAGACGATCCGCACCGGGATACACAGCAGTATGTATCCGATTTTTTGCATAAGTCTCCTTTGGGCGGGGCGAAAAGGCTCCCCCGATTTTCCGTGTTCATTGTAACATTGATTTTTCGGCTTGCCAATGGTCAATCGGCGCGGTTTGTACTAAAAAACATACGCGCGTGCCGCCGCGCCCGCGCGTTGCGCGCTGGGGTCGTCGTGCGACACGCCCCGTCTTTCGCCCACCGCCCGATTTTACATAGATTTAACGAGGATTTACCCCTCGTATGATAGTGCCGCCGCCCGTGGCTCTGCTACAATGTGAGCAGAACGGGAAAAGGAAAACAAAATCAAAAAACAAAGGGGTAAATTTGTTGTGAAAAAAGTTGTGTTTCGCGCAGTCGGTATTCTCGCTGTGGTCGCGATGGTCGTCGCCGCACTCGTTTCCTGCGGCGGCGGGAAGAGTATCACGGTCGTCGGCCGCGAAGACGGCAGCGGCACCAAGGCCGCATTCATGGAAATCATCGGGCTGAAAGGCAAGGCGGACGTCGAGGGCATCATCGCCCACGGCAGCACCGCCGCCGTCCTGAACGAGGTGAAGAACAATCCGAACGCCATCGCCTACGACAGCCTCGGGTACGTGGACGGTACCGTGAAGATTCTCTCGGTGGACGGCGTTGCCTGCACGGTGGAGAACATCAAGAACGGCACCTACAAGATCTCCCGCCCGCTGAACATCGTCTACAAGGAAGCGACGCTGGAAAACGAGGTCAACAAGGCGTTCTACGACTTCCTCGGCAGCAGCCAGGCGCAGAAGATCATCTCCGATAACGGTTACGTCTCCACCAAAGACGGCGCGGCGGAATACACCGTTCACGCGGGGCTCTCGGGCAAGATCGGTATCTCCGGCAGTACTTCGCTCCAACCGCTGATGGTCAAACTCGCCGATAAGTTCCGTGAGATTCAGCCGGATGTGACGGTCGAGGTCTCCGGCGGCGGCTCCGGCACTGGCTACAAGAACGCGGAGAACGGCACGAGCGTGTTCGGTATGATCTCCGAGTCCTTCAAGGCAGAGAAAGCCGCAAGCTGCACCTACTACGAAGTGGCAAAAGACGGTATCGCCGTGATCGTCAACAAGAAAAACGCAGTGGAGAACATCGCGCTCGATACGCTGAAAAATATCTACAACTGCGAGGCCGGTGACGACGCCGTCACTGCCTGGGATCAGGTAAAATGATTGCATTCAGAGAAAAACTGATGAAGGGTGTGTTTCTTGTAAGCGCACTCTTCTCGGTGTTTGCGCTCGTCACGATCACCGTGTACCTGCTTGCGAGCGGGGTGCCGTTTATCGCCGGGACCGGATTCGGTAAGTTCATCCTGGGGATGCGGTGGGCACCGCTCGCCGATACGCCCTCCTACGGCATTTTCCCGATGATCGTCGCGAGCCTGTACGTGACCGCGCTCTCGACTCTCTTCGGGGTAGGTATCGGGCTCTTCACGGCGATCTGCCTCTACAAATTCTGCCCGAAAAAACTGGTGGCTCCCATCCGGCAGATGGTGAATCTGCTTGCCGGTATCCCGTCGGTGATTTACGGGCTTTTCGGCATGACGGTCATCGTGCCCTTCATCCGTGACCACGTGTCCCCGCGGGGGGTCGGTTACGGGATCTTCTCCTCCTCCGTCGTGCTTGCCATCATGGTCTTGCCCACCGTCGTCAGCGTCTCGCTCGACGCGATGCGCGCCGTGCCGGAGAGTTACTATGAGGGGGCACTCGCCCTCGGGGCGACGAAGGAGGCGGCGACTTTCCGCGTCATGCTCCCCGCCGCGAAGAGCGGTATCCTCGCCGGGGTGGTCCTCGCCGTCGGGCGGGCACTCGGGGAGACGATGGCGGTCATGATGGTCATCGGGAACAGCCCTACCATGCCGAAGAGTCTTTTCCAGAGTGTGCGTACCATGACATCGAACATCGCCATGGGCGCGACCGAGATGACGGGAGACGCCGTCACGGCACTCATTGCGACGGGTGTGGTACTCTTCGTATTCACACTTCTGCTCAACATGGGCTTTTCGCTCTTGAAACGGGAAAAAGTCCGTGATGGCGGCAGGAAGAAAGGAGGCGGCAAGTGATGGAAACGGTTGCATCCGAAAAGGACGGTGCCACGCGCCGTGCCCGCCTCGGGCGGGGGTTCTTCCGTGCCCTGCGCGGGTTGAGCGTCGGCTCGACGGCACTCGCCGTCGCCTCTCTCGTCGCCGTCGTCGTCTACGTGCTCGTCGGCGGGGTGGGGGGCCTGTCCTGGCAGTTGCTTTTCGGTGCCTATCGCGGCGACCGGGTCTCTATCTTCCCGGCGTTCGTCGGGACGCTGGAACTGGTGCTGATCGCCGTGCTGATCGCCGTTCCGATCGGAATCGGCAGTGCCGTCTACCTTGTGGAGTACATGAACAATAAGGGGAAACTCGTCGGGGTCATCCGCGTCGCGACCGAGACACTCGCCGGTATCCCGAGTATCGTCTACGGGCTGTTCGGGTATCTGGTGTTCGTCGTGGGGCTCGGCTGGGGCTATTCGCTCCTCGGCGGCGGCATCACGCTGGCCGTGATGATCCTGCCCGTTATCGTGCGTTCGACCGAAGAGAGTCTGCTCGCCGTGCCGGACGGGTATCGTGAGGGGTCTTACGCCCTCGGGGCGAGCAAGGTGCGTACCATCTTCCGGGTCGTGCTCCCGAGTGCGGCACCGGGGATTGTGACGGCGATGATTCTCGCCGTCGGGCGGGTCGTCAGTGAGAGTGCGGTGCTCATCCTCACGGTCGGTATGGTGGTGAATCTGGTCCCCGTCACGCCGATGAGTTCGGGCACCAGCCTCGCGCTTGACATCTACTATTTTGCGAGCCACGGTTATCCGAACGAGGCGGCGGCGACCGCCGTGGTGTTGCTCGTGTTCGTCGTCTGCCTGAACCTGCTCGCCGGCGGTGTCGGAAAAATGATGAAGAAAGGAATGGGAGAAACGTAATGCAGGCATTTCATGACCCTATGCGTATTTCGGTGAAAGACTGCCATCTCTGGTACGGCTCTTTTGAGGCACTCAAAGGGATTACCATGGATATTGAGCCGCGGGAGGTCACGGCGTTTATCGGCCCCTCCGGATGCGGCAAGAGTACCTTCTTAAAAATCCTTAACCGCATGAACGACCTCGTGGACGGATGCCGTATCACGGGGGAATTCAGGATCGGCGGCGCGGACATCTTCGCCAAAGATACGGACATCAACCTGCTCCGTCGCGAGGTCGGTATGGTGTTCCAGAAACCGAATCCGTTTCCGATGAGCATTTACGATAACATTGCGTTTGCCCCTCGTACCTTCGGCGTGACGAAAAAGGCGGATCTGGACGAGATCGTCGAGGGGAGCCTGCGGCGCGCGAGCATCTGGGACGAGGTCAAGGACCGCCTGCGCCGCAGTGCGCTCGGGATGTCCGGCGGGCAGCAGCAGCGGCTCTGCATCGCCCGTGCCCTCGCGGCAAATCCGCGCATCCTGCTCATGGATGAGCCGACCTCGGCACTGGACCCCATCTCGACGGGCAAGATCGAGGAACTCGTCGGGGAACTGCGCCGGACCCTGACCATCGTCATCGTCACGCACAATATGCAGCAGGCGACGCGTATCGCCGACAGGACGGCGTTCTTTTACCTCGGGGAACTCATCGAGTACGGTACGACGGAGCAGATCTTCTCCTGCCCGCACGACCCGCGCACGGAAAATTATATTACGGGCAGATTCGGCTGAAATTGACAAGAAAAACGGGAGGCGATATAATATGAGTATCCGGAACAAATATGAGGCGGAACTCGCACAGGTTTTCGATAAACTCGTGACGATGTGTCGCGAGACGGAGCGGGCAATCGACCGTTCCGTCACAGCACTCGTGATGCGTGACGCGGCACTTTCGCGCGCGGTCATTGAAGAGGATAAGAACATCGACCGGCTGGAACATGAGATCGAGCAGGATTGCCTGAAAATCCTGCTGATGGAGCACCCGGTCGCGAGCGATTTCCGCGACGTTTCCGCCGCGCTCAAAATGATCACCGACCTGGAACGCATCGCCGACCAGGCGGCGGACATTGCCGAACTCGCGCTCGGATTCGGAAACGAAAAGTATATCAAGGAGCCCGAGCACATTGCCGAGATGGCGAAACTCGCCACCGCGATGGTCAAGGACAGCGTGGAGAGTTACATCAATCGGGACGTGGAACTGGCACGTTCGCTGGACGGGCGCGACGACCGGGTGGACGAACTCTTCGAGACGGTGAAGAACGACCTCGTGGCACTCATCCGCCTCGACGGTGCGAACGCCGACCAGGCGATCCTCTTCATGATGATCGCCAAGTATTTGGAGCGCATCGCCGACCACGCCGTGAACATCGGCGAGTGGGTCGAGTACGCCGCGACGGGCTATCATAAAATGGGATAAGGAGACGGACATGGC
The DNA here is from genome assembly GCA_934432675.1 of uncultured Eubacteriales bacterium. GTDB lineage: Bacteria > Bacillota > Clostridia > Oscillospirales > CAG-272 > UBA1740. The sequence continues at coordinate 73,322 of CAKRYT010000006.1, forward strand.
AGAGAGGCAACTCATTTATGCGGTTGACGACGAGGCGGGGATCCGCGAACTGTACCAGTGCGCGCTGGATGCGGCGGGTTTCCGCGTGCGCTGCTTCGAGGGGGCGGAGGGGCTGTTTGCCGCACTCCGCGAGGAGGTGCCGGACCTGCTCCTGCTGGATGTCATGCTGGAAGGGGAGGACGGTTTTGAGATCCTCACACGCCTGCGTGCGGACGCCCGCACGGCGGTGTTGCCCGTGATCATGGTCTCCGCCAAAGGGGAGGAGATCAGCAAGGTCCGGGGGCTCAACCTCGGTGCCGACGACTATCTTGCAAAGCCGTTCGGCGTGATGGAACTGGTGGCGCGTATCCGCGCGGGACTACGCCGCTCCTCTCCGAAACAAACCGTGCTTACCTACGCCGGGATTGTCCTTGACGACGGTCGGCATGAGGTAAAGGTCGCGGGCGCGCCCGTGGCGATGACCCGCAAGGAATACGAACTTTTGAAACTGCTCCTGCGGCATACGGGACAGGTCGTCTCCCGGGAGGAGATTCTCACGACGGTCTGGGGTGCCGACTATATCGGTGAAACGCGCACACTCGATATTCATATGGCGACGCTGCGGAAACACATCGCGGGGTCGGGGGCAGAGATCACAACCGTGCGCGGAGTGGGGTATTTGTTGCAATGAAGAAAAAACTCATGATTTGGAATACGGCGATCGTGGCACTCGCGCTCGCGCTGATGCTCGGGCTCGGTGTTCTCGTGACGCGGAGTGACCGCTATGAGATGACCGAGGAGAAAATCCGCGAGGTCACGGAGATCTACGCCGCGACCTTTGACCCGGACAACATCCGCTTTTCGGAGGATGACGCAATCCGCGTGACGGTGCTGGACAACGCGGGGCAGGTGCTCGCGGACAGCGAGGCAGTCGATCCCGCCAAGATGGAAAACCACAGCCAGCGCGAGGAAATCCTTGCCGCCTTCGGGGGCAATCCCAAGACCGTCACGCGGACGAGCGAGACGACGGGGCGCAAGATGATGTATTACGCCGAGCGCGTGGAGGTGGACGGCATCTCTTATTACATCCGCGTCGCGATCCCCATTGCGAGCGTCAGTTCCTATATCGTGAAGAGCAGTGTACCGATGCTGTTCATCATGCTGATGGTCCTGTTCCTCACGACCCTGTGCGGTTATTTCTTCGGTGCCGGGCTCCTGAAACCGCTGGAAACCGTGCGGCGGGGGCTCGCCGGTGTGGAGAAGGGCACCTATCGCGAGATTCCGCCCATGACGGATGATGAAGAAATCAACCGGATGCTGGTGGACATCAACGCCATCAGTACCAAGTTGCAGACGAGCGTCACCGAGGCACGTAGCGAGAGGGAAAAACTCGATTACGTCCTGAATCACGTCTCGGACGGCATCGTCGTGGCAGACGACAAACTCGCGGTCGTGATCGTCAACCGGTGTGCGGAGGGCATCTTCGGGATCACGGGTGCCGTCGGTAAGGGCATCCGGGCACTCACGGCGGACGAGGCGTTCATACACGCCATGACGGATTGTGCCGAGGGCGGCAGCGGGAGCATCTTCCGCGCGCAGTATAACGGCGCATGGTATCTCGTCACGGTACACAGGACGGAGAACGGGCTGGTTATCGCGGTACTCACCGACGTGACGGCGGAGAAGAACGGGGAGCAGATGCGGCTCGAATTCTTCGCAAACGCGTCTCATGAACTGAAAACGCCGCTCACCACCATCAAGGGTTTCAACGACCTCGTGGCGATGGAGGCGCAGGGAGACCGCACGCGCGGTTACGCCGAGCGCATCGACCGTGAGGTTTCGCGGATGCTCGCACTTATTGACGATATGCTGAACATCAGCCGCCTCGAAAGCACCACCCTGACCGAGGCGGATCTGGTACCGGTCTCTCTCGGGGAGGTTGCGGGCGAGGTGACGGAGGCACTCTCCATGCTGGCGTCGGAGAAGAAGATTGAGGTCAGTGTCACCGGTGACGCGACCCTGACCTGTACGCACGACCACGCCTACGAACTCATCAAAAACCTGACCGAAAACGCGATCCGATACGGCAGAGCGGGAGGACACGCCTACGTTTCCCTGGAAACCGTCGGCGGCGCACCGATCCTGACCGTGAAGGACGACGGCATCGGCATCGACGCGGAGCATCAGAGCCGCATTTTCGAGCGTTTCTACCGCGTGGATAAATCGCGCTCCCGCGCGACGGGCGGTACCGGGCTCGGGCTCGCCATCGTCAAGCATATCTGCGACCTCTACGGCGCGGAGATCGCCCTGACCTCCAAGCCGGGCGTCGGCACCACGGTGCGCGTGACTTTCCCCGCCGCGGACGGTGCAAGCGCGAACGCCTGACGCGGCAAAAGACCTGACGACGCCTGACGCGGCAAAAAACTGCCCGCGGCGTCGGGACGGTCCATACGAAACGGAAAACGAAACGGCATCGACACGCCCCGTGCGGGCGTGTCGATGCGCGTATTGACAAACGAACGGAAAGCGAGGATAACACGATGCCGTACTGCCTTTACGACTCCCCCCTCGGTGAGATCCGCATCGTGAGCGACGGGACTGCCGTCACCGGGCTTTGGCTCCCGGGGCAGGGCGGGGAAGCGGCGATCGCAGCGTTGGGTGCCGAGGTCGGGGATGACGATCTGCTCCGCGCGACACGCTCGTGGCTCGACCGGTATTTTGACGGGGAGGAGCCGGATTTTATGCCACCGCTCCGTCCGACGGGCACTCCTTTTCGCGAGCGCGTCTGGGCGATGCTCCGCACGATTCCCTACGGTGAGACGACGACCTACGGTGCGCTGGCACTGCGTCTCTCTGCCCCGGGTGGGAGGATGTCGGCGCAGGCGGTCGGCGGTGCCGTCGGGTCCAACCCGATCTCCATTCTGATTCCCTGCCACCGCGTGGTCGGTGCGGGGGGTGCTCTCGTCGGCTATGCCGGCGGGGTGGAGAAAAAGGTGTTTCTGCTTGCGCTCGAAAAGCGGGGGAGGCGCACCGGCGGGGCGTGATACAGTCCCGCCTTTCCGCACACTGCAAAACCGCACCTCCAAGAAACACCCCCGTGCAGTGTATCTCCAAGCCTCCCGGTAACACAGCACCGGGTAGCACCCCTCAAAATCCAAACCGGGATGGTTGGGCACCGAAACGGATTTTGCTTTCGTTCGTGCCGCCCCCGACGAACGCTCCCGACGAATGCCCCCCGACGAATGCAAAGAGAGCCCGCGTCTCGCGGGCTCTCTTTCTATCATTGCGCGGATGCCCGATTAACGGTGCTCCTCCGTCGCGGTGGTGTATGCGTCGGATGCGGGTTGGGAGAAAAGCGGCGTTTCTCCGTCCGTAGCCTCCGTGGTACCGTCTTCCTTCGGCATGACCTTGCGGAGTACGTGGATAAAGTACAGGAACTCCCCGATAGCGGTCAGCGTCCAGGAGAAGATATAAAGGAGGTACAGGGAGGGGATGGTGCGGAAGTGGGCGAACACGGTATAGATCCACAGGATGCGGAACAGGCAGGAGCCCGAGATGACGACTGCGGTCGGCACAACGGTTTTTCCAAGCCCGCGTGAGGCGGCGATGGTGCCGTCCATGAAGGCGGAGATACAGTAGGAGAATGCCATGATGGAGAGACGTTTCATCCCGGCGTCAATGACTGCCGCGTCGGACGTGAACAGGGTGAGGAACTGCCGCCCGCCGAAGAACAGGAAAAAACCGAACGCAAGTGCGAAGGAAAAGGCGAGGCCGACGCAGATGCCGTAACTTTTCAGTACCCGGTCGCGCTTTTTCGCGCCGTAGTTCTGCGCCATGAAAGCGGTGCACGCCATATAGAACGCCGCCATCATGTCGTAGACGAGCGCGTCGGAATTCGCCGCCGCGGAGTTGCCTTCCACCATGACGGTGTCAAAGGAGTTGACCGCCGACTGGATGAAGAGGTTGGCAATGGCGAAAATTGAGTTCTGCAATCCTGCGGGGATGCCGAGCGTGAGGATGGAGGCGGAGGCGGAACGGTCAAAACGCAGTTCGCGCACGGACAGGCGGTAATGCTCACGGCAGGTGAAGATGCGTATGAGGACGAGCACTGCGGAGAGGTACTGCGAGGCGACGCTCGCGACGGCGACACCGAGGACGCCCCACTTGCAGACGATGACGAAAAACAGGTTGAGCCCGATGTTGAGCGCACCGGAGAGAGACAGGTAGAGCAGCGGCCGTCTGGAATCCCCCGCCGCTCCGAGGATGCCGTTGCCGTAATTGTAGATGGCAAGAGCAGGGGCACCGAGCAGGTACACGCGCGTGTAGAGTTCTGCCCCGGCGAGCAACTCCTCTTTGGTGTCGAGCAGACGGAGGAGCGGCCGCGCGGCGGAGATGCCGGCCGCCGCGATGCAGATGCCGTAAATGACGGAGATCAGGAGGGCGGAGTGGACGACGCGGCGCAGACGGACGGTGTCGCCGGCACCGATGTGCCGTGCGGCGAGGGAATTGATTCCGCTCCCCATACCGATGAGGAGCCCCGTAAAGAGCAGGACGAGCGTCGAGCAGGAGCCGACGGAGCCAAGAGCCTCTTTACCGGCAAATCTGCCGACGACGGCGACGTCCGACATATTGAAGAGGACTTGCAGAACGTTGGAGAGCACGAGCGGCAGACTGAAAAGGACAATATTCTTAAAAAGCGGACCCTCGGTCATATCGATGGATCTTTGTTTCATTGTTTCGGTTCACCTGAAAAGAGAGATGAGGCGGTTTGCGGGCATGCCGCGGTACCGCCGACCGGATGCGGCTGTCCCCGCACGCGTGCGCGGGAGCGGGCGCAACTATATTATTGTAACGGTTAGTGCGGGGAAAAGCAAGCCCTCGGGACGGCTTTTTCAAAAATATACGGGCGGCATTCCGTCCGTGCGTGCGGCCGACCCGGGCGCAGGACGTTTACGGGGTGTCGCCCGTGTAGGCACTCGGCGGGATACCGACCCTCGCCTTGAAGAGGCGTGAAAAATAGGCGGCATCCGAAAAGCCGCACGCCTCCGCGACCGCATCGAGGGATTCGTGGCTGGTGCGGCGGAGCAGGAGCAGACGCTTTGCCGCGCGGATACGCAGATCCAGGAGATACTCGTGCGGGGTCTTGCCCGTTTCGCGGCGGAAAAGGCGGCGGATATGGTCGGGGCAGTAGCCGCTCCCGGTGAGCACGTCATCCACGCGGAAAGCGGGGTCGGACATGTTCTGCGTGAGCAGACGGATCACTTGCCCGACGCGTATATCCGTCGGCGTCTGGCGCGCACGCAGGAGCAGCAATTCTTCGAGCGCGTCCACGAGGTGCCCCGTAAACTTGGCGGCACCGTCCTGCCTGCGGCGGTGGAGAATCGGGAAAATGAGCCCCATCAGCGACTGCACCGTGTGCCCCGCGTCGTCCGTGAGCACGATCGGGTCGCTGTCGTCGGGGAGCGGAAAGTCCGTGATGCGGAAACAGTAGTTTTGGTAGGACGTTGATGACACCTCGACGTGCGGGGTGTTCGGCGGGATGCAGAGGATGCTGTACGGACCGAAGTGCTCGGTGCGCCCGTCGTCGCCGAAGGTGATGTACCCCTCGCCGCTGATGATGGCGAGGATCTCCCAGGTGGCGTGCGTGTGCAGCGGGCAGGAAGACAGGACGGGAGATTTTCCTCCGTAATCGATTCGCATCGTGTGCCTCCGTGACGGCGGGTCCGTCTTTTCGGTTTTCATCATAGCACATCGCGGGCGGCAAAAGCAACGGGTATTTCCGGAAAAATGTCGGAAATGTCCAAATAGATGTCGTTCCCGCCCATGGCATTTTGACAGCGGAATTTCTATACTGTTCTCGATGAATCGGTAAAGGAGGGACCACAGGATGCGTGATCTGACGCGCGGGAGACCGCTCGGGCTGATTGCGACGTTTGCCGTTTCTCTTCTGGCGGCAAACCTGATGTCGCAGATTTACAGCCTCGTGGACAGCATGATGGTCGGGCGGCTGGTGGCACCGGAGGGTATCGGTGCCATCGGCGCCACGGGGAACATCATCGGTGTTGCGAACTCGCTCGGCGGCGGGATCATCAGCGGTTTCGGCATCGCCCTCGGACGCTACTGGGGGGCGGGGCAGAAGGATAAACTGCGCCGCGTGATGGCGAATATCTGGTATCTCACGACCGCGATGTCCCTTTTGCTGATGGTTACGGTCGCGCTGACCCTGCGTCCGATGCTGCGCCTTACCCACGTGCCGGAGGAATTGCTCCCGATGGCACTTGACTATACGTACATCGTCGTTTACTCGATGCCGCTCTCCCTTTTCGGGGGCGTGTTGGGGACGGCGTTCCGGTCGCTCGGCGACAGCAAAACGCCGCTCCTGACCTCGCTCGTCGGCGGCGCGGCGAACGTCGGCTACAACTACCTCTTTATGCGCGTGATACCGCTCGGCATCGCCGGCGCGGCGGTCGGTACCGCCCTTTCCGCGGGGACCTCGCTGCTCCTTAATCTCTTCTTTTTCTTTCGGCGGCTACCGATGCTGCGGGTGCGTCGTGCAGACGCGCGCCCCCTGTTCGGCGAAATGGGGCGGCTCTTCCTCGTCGGGTTTCCCGTCGGGCTGCAAAACTCCATCACCAGCATCAGCAGCATTATTTTGCAGGACGCCATCAACCGGCAGGGGATGGCGGCGGTGACGGGGGTCGCCACCGGGAATAAGATCGTGGGTATGATCTGGGTCATGATCGCCACGATCGAAACGACGCTGATCTTTTTCGCCGCGCAGAATCGCGGTGCGTTGGAGGTCGGGCGGATCCGGCAGGGGATGCGCGAGACCGCTTTTGCAACGCTCGCAATGATGGCGGTCATCACGCTGGCGGTCGATCTGTCGGGGGAGCGGCTGTTCGTGCCCTTTGTCGGGCATGACGAAGTGCTCCTCTCCATCGCCGCCGACATGGTGCGTACGCAACTGTGGTTTTTCCCGTTCATGGTGATGCTCTCCATGCTGCGCGGCACGGTGCAGGGGATGGGGTACACCGCCCCTGCCGCCATCTGCGGGGTCATGGAACTGACGGCGCGTTTCGTCGTCTCCCGTGCGGCAAAGACACTCCGGGCGCTCTATTTTGCGGGACCTGCCGCATGGGTGCTGACCACGCTGTTCCTCGCGGTGCTCTATCCGTTTCTTCTGCGCCGCCTGAACAAACGGGTGGAGAATGAGAAGGTATTGCGGGCACTCTCGCTCGGTGCCCCCGCCGCGGCGGAGGCGGTACGGGAAGAAAGCCGCGTGTAGTAATACAGCAAAGAGGAGCCGAAAAACACGGCTCCTCTTTGTGTTATGCCTTCTGTGCGACGTAGACGAAATCGACTTCCTGGTACCAGAAGGACTCGTCGCCGAACAGGTCTTCGAGTTTTTTCAGCGCGTATTCCATCCACCGCACCTCGTTGGTCAGCGTCAGACTGTCCGGGTCCTTCGCGAGCAGGTTTTGCACGTAATTGATACGGTAAGCAAAACGCTCGTCAAAAATGTCCATCCGCTCGTCGAAGTCCTTTCCGGTCAGATCCTTGACGTAAGGAAAAGCCTTGATCTGTTTATAGCCGGAGGAGTAGAGCTGGCGATAGAGTTTGCGCCCGTTGTGGCGGTCGGAGACGCCGGGTGTTGACAGGTGCTTGTCAATGATTTTCCGGACGAGCCCGTCGTCTCCGTAGGAGATCACGCTCCCGTCGTCCGACCCGCGCAGGATGATAAACCCGCCGCGGCGCAGGAACTTCCGCATCCGACGGAGCGCGCCGACGGGATCTTTCAGGTGATGGATGACGAGGGAGGAGAAGATGATGTCGAAGGCGGGGATGCCCGCCGCCGCCATGAGTGTCTCCATCCGCTCTTCAAAGTCGGGTGCCTCCATGTCCGCCGTTTCAAAGGTGAAGTAGGGCTCGCGATTGCCCGCCTTCGCTTTTTCGATGCAGGCGGCACTGCGGTCGATGCCGAGCAGGCGGATCTCCTTATCCGTCCTGCCGCCGAAACGGTCAAAGGTCACGTAGCCGTAGGCACAGCCCGCATCGAGCACGTGGACGGTATGTTCCGTGATGTGGGAGAGCGCGTATTCGATAGCAGGCATATCGGCGGGGCGTGTGTTTGCCGCCTGTACGCGGAGCCGCCTCAATTCCCGATGTGCGGAGGGGTCGTAGGAGGAGTCACGGACATCCGGGCCCTGCTTTTTGGCGGCGGTTTGTCCCGCTTTTTTGCCGAGTGCCGAGACGACGAAAGCCGCGACCTCGTCCGGGGGCGTCGTTTCCGGGGCAAAGGATTCGAAATTGCGGAGTGCCATCGGACGATCGGCGCGCGCGATGTTTTGTGAGAGGTAAGGGACGATGATGCCGTTCGGTTTATCTCCCGAGAGGATCTCCTCGTGAAAACTGCTCCATTCGTACTTGACCCAGGTGGAGGTCAGGTGTTCAAGGGAGGAGCCGATGACGATCATGACGCGCGCCTCAACGAGCGCATGCTCAATGGCATCCTTGTAGGCGGCCTCGCCGAATTCAAACAGGGTCACGTTGCTGAAAAAGACGTTGACCCCGGCGTCTTTGAGTCGCGCGTACAGTGCCTCGGCGAGTTGACTGTCCGTCGTGCGCTGACCGGTGCTGTCATTGTTTTTGAAAGAAATAAACGCCTCGTATGCCATGGCGGTGACCTCTCCTTCCGCGTTTTTTACACAATGAATTATACTCGCGTGACCGGGGCGTGTCAATCGCAGGCATGACATTTCCGCGCATTTGCCCATTGACAAGCGGGAGACGGTATGATAAAATAAGCCTATCCATAGGGGAGTAATTGACGCGCTCCGGCGCGTAACAGTTTCAACAACACGGGCACTTCGGGTGCTTGGGACTGTTTTAAACGATGAGACTTGTGGTACAGCCCGGGCTGTGCCGCAATGACGAGAGGTCAGGCACGGTGCCTGACTTTTTTGTTGTATCACGCACGGTGCGTAAGAACAGGAGGACGGTATGAAACCGTATTGGAACAGGACCGGGGACGAGACGCTCACGGCACTCGGATCCGGCACCGAGGGGCTCTCCTCGGAGGAGGCGGCGTCCCGCCTCGAAAAAAACGGGAAAAACAAACTCGCGGAGGGAAAAAAGACGCCGCTCTGGCGTAAGTTCCTGGGGCAGCTCGCCGACCCTATGATCATTATCCTGATCTGTGCGGCGGCGATTTCCGCCGTCATTGCGGTGGTGGAGTCGCGCGGGCACGCCACGGTGGGCGACTTCGCCGACGTGATCATCATTATGGTGGTCGTGCTCATCAACGCCACGCTCGGGGTCTTGCAGGAGTCCAAGGCGGAGGCGGCGATCGAGGCACTGAAACAGATGACCGCCGCGACGACCAAGGTCATCCGCGACGGAAAGCAGATACAGGTGAAGAGCGAGGATCTGGTGGTCGGTGACGTGATCGTGCTGGAAGCCGGAGATGCCGTCCCTGCCGACGCGCGCATTCTCACCTCGGCGAGCCTGAAATGCGAAGAGTCCGCCATGACGGGCGAGTCTGTGCCCGTCGAGAAGAACGCGGATGCCATTGAGGGCGACGAGGGGCAGACCGTTCCGCTCGGGGACCGTCATAACATGGTGTTTATGGGCAGTACCGCCGTGTACGGCAGGGCGACCGCCGTCATTACCTCGGTCGGGATGGATTCCGAGATGGGTAAGATCGCCGGTGCACTCGCCGCCGCCGGGGACGAGAAAACGCCGCTCCAAATCAAACTGGCGCAGCTTTCCAAGGTCCTGACCTATATCGTGCTTGCCATCTGCGGCGTCATCTTCGCCGTGAGCCTGTTCCGCGTGGATGAATTCACGTTCGTGAACATCCTCTCCGGTTGCTTTATCCCCGCCGTCAGCCTGGCGGTCGCCGCGATCCCCGAGGGGCTCGCCGCCGTCGTGACCATCGAACTCTCCATCGGTGTGACGCGTATGTCGAAACAGGGGGCCGTCATCCGTAAGTTGTCCGCCGTCGAGACGCTCGGCTGTACGCAGATCATCTGCTCGGATAAGACCGGTACGCTGACGCAGAACAAGATGACCGTCGTGGACTATCGCGGTGCCGATGAGCAGACGCTCGCCCGCGCCATGGCACTCTGCTCGGACTCCAAAATCGATGAGAACGGCGAGGTGGTCGGTGAGCCGACCGAAAACGCGCTCGTTGCCTACGCGCAGAAACTCGGGCTGCCCAAATCCGCGATGGAGGCGGAGACGCCCCGCGTCGGTGAGGTGCCGTTCGATTCCGGGCGCAAGATGATGACCACCCTCCATACGGCAAGGGACGGCATCGTCCAGTACACCAAGGGTGCGCCGGATATGCTCCTCTCCCGTTGCACCGCCTACCTGGCGGAGGACGGCACGGCAGTGCCGCTCACGGAGGAAAAGCGTGCGGAGATCCTTCGCTGGAACAAGGAGATGGCGGACCGTGCTCTGCGCGTGCTTGCCGCCGCCGGGCGCACCTTCTCCGCGATGCCTGAGGAATTGTCGGACGAGGCACTTGAATGCGACCTGACCTTTATCGGTCTCGTCGGCATGATCGATCCCGTGCGCCCCGAGGTCAAGGCGGCGATTGAAGAATGCCGCACCGCGGGCATCCGCCCCATCATGATCACGGGCGACCACAAGGACACCGCCGTGGCGATCGCGAAAGAACTCGGCATCATTACGGATGCCTCCGAGGCGATCACCGGTGCCGAGCTCGACAAAATTTCGGACGAAGACTTTGCCACGCGCGTGACGGAATATTCCGTTTACGCCCGTGTGCAGCCGGAGCACAAGAGCCGTATCGTCAAGGCGTGGCGCGCCCTCGGCAAGGTCACTGCCATGACGGGTGACGGCGTCAACGATGCCCCGTCCATCAAGGCGGCGGACATCGGCGTCGGTATGGGTATCACGGGGACGGACGTGACCAAGAACGTCGCGGATATGATCCTGTCGGACGACAATTTCGCCACCATCGTCAACGCGGCGGAAGAGGGCAGACGGATCTATGATAACATTCGCCGCGCCATCCGTTTCCTGCTCTCCTCCAACATGGCGGAGGTCATCGCGGTGTTCGTGGCGACGCTTATCGGTTTCACCATTCTGAAACCGACTCACCTGCTCTGGATTAACCTTATCACCGACTGTTTCCCGGCACTCGCGCTCGGGATGGAGGCGGCGGAGCGTAATATCATGCACCGCCCCCCGCGGGATAAGAAAGAGGGCATTTTCGCTGGCGGTCTCGGTACCGACGTCGCCTATCAGGGCATCCTCATCGGTGCCGTCACGGTCGGTGCCTACTTCGTCGGCCACTGGCTGGAACTCGTGCTCCACGGGGACCCGGCGACCTTCTGGGCAACTTTCCGGAATTCGCAGGACGGCATGACCATGGCATTCCTCACCATGTCGATGGCGGAGATCTTCCACGCCTACAATATGCGCTCTGACCGCGGCAGCATCTTCACGCTCAAAGGGCATAACAAGTGGCTCTTCGGCGCGATGCTCTTCTCGTTCGCGGCGACCGCACTCGTCATCTATGTGAAACCGCTTGCCCGTCTCTTCGGTTTCACGTCGATCAGTTTCGTCGAGTACGCCGCCTCGATCGGCATGGCACTGCTCGTGATCCCCGTCGTCGAGATCGTGAAACTCATCCAGCGCAAATACGCGGCGCGCCGTGGTATGACGATTGCCTGACGCCCGCAAGCAGAATAAAAACCGGCACGACCCGTCAGGGCCGTGCCGGTTTTTTCGGCTCCGCGCCGTTATTTCCGTCTGTCCTCTATCATTTTGGCGATGCGTTCGAGCGCACGGTCGATATGGCGTACCGAGTAGGCGTACGACACGCGGACGAATCCCTCGCCGCATTTGCCGAAGGCGGTGCCGGGGACGACCGCCACCCCGTAGTCGTAGAGCAGTTTTTCGCAGAATTCTTCGCTCGTCATGCCGAAACCGGCGATGTTCGGGAATACGTAGAAGGCACCCTTCGGCTCAAAGCAGGGAATGCCCAGGTCGCGCAGTTTGTGTACGAGGTATTTACGGCGGCGGTCGTATTCCGCAACCATTTCTTCGACGTCCTCGTCACCGTTCTGCATGGCTTCGACGGCACCGAACTGCGCCGTCGTCGGCGCGCACATGATGCCGTACTGGTGAATTTTGAAGATTTCGCGGATCATGGCAAGGGGGGCTGCCAGGTAACCCAGACGCCACCCCGTCATGGCATAGGCTTTGGAGAATCCGCTGACGAGGAGCGTGCGTTCCCGCATACCGGGCAGGGAGGCGATAGAGACGTGGCGGGCACCGTAGGTCAGTTCGGCATAAATCTCGTCGGAAAGGATGAGCGCGTCCGTCTCACGCAGTACCGCCGCCAGCCCTTCGAGATCCTCCCGCGTGAGGATGGCACCCGTCGGGTTGTTCGGGAAGGGGAGAATCACGAGTTTCGTCTTCGGGGTCAACGCCGAACGGAGTGCCTCCGGCGTGAGTTTGAACGCATCCGCCTCCCGGGTTGCCACCTCGACGGGGATTCCTCCGGCGAGCGTGACGAGCGGCGCATAGCACACGAAAGAGGGTGTTGGAATGATGACCTCATCGCCCGGGTCGATGACACCGCGCACGGCGAGGTCGATGGCCTCGGAGCCGCCGACGGTGACGAGCAGTTCCGTCTCCGGGTCGTAGGAAAGGGTAAAACGTCGCGAGAGGTAGCGGGCAATCTCCTCCCGCAGGCGCGGGAGCCCCGCATTGGAGGTATAATAGGTCTTGCCGGCTTCCAGACTTTCGATGGCGGCGGCGCGGATATGCCACGGCGTCACGAAATCCGGCTGCCCGACCGTGAGGGAGACGACGTCCTTCATATCCCCGAGCAGGTCGAAAAACTTACGGATACCCGACGGCTGTATTTCCCGTGCACGGTGCGACATCCGCTCTGAAAAATCGCGTGTCACAGACAGTTCCCCCGTTCGTCAATCACGGCGGGGCCGTACACGACACCTTTATCCTTGTATTTCCGCAGGACGAAATGGGTCGCCGTCGACAGGACGTCTTCCAGCGGTGCGAGTTTGCGCGCGACGAAATAGGCGACCTCCTTCATGGTGCGCCCCTCAATGAGGACGGCGAGGTCAAACCCGCCGGACATGAGGTACAGGCTCTGCACCTCGGGGAAGTTGTAGATCTTCTCTGCGACACGGTCAAAGCCGCGGTCCTTTTGCGGAGTAATCTTGATTTCGATGAGTGCGCTGACGTACTCACGGTCGGTTTTGTCCCAGTCCACGAGTGCCTTGTATCCGAGAATGACGCCGTCGCGTTCGTAGGCTTCGATCTGTTCTTTGACGTCACCGACTTCTTTTCCGCACATGAGTGCGAGCTGCTCTGCCGTTAGGCGTCCGTCCTGTTCAAGCAATTTGAGTATGGAACGATCCATAGCGAAGGCCCTCCCGAGTATATTTTAGATATCATAGCATGATTTTTCCCGCTCGGCAACCCTTTTTCGGGGAAAACTGCAAGAAAATGCGGGAAAAGTCGTTTGTCCCCTTGCCAAGCGGCAGGAAATCCGCTACAATAAATCATATGATTTTTAAGACGGGGGACTTAATGATGAAAGCAGTCATTACCGTAACCGGGCGCGACAGCGAGGGGATCATCGCCGCCGTATCCGCCTATTGTGCGGAGCACCATGCGAATATCCTCGACATTTCGCAGAGCGTGCTCTCGGAATTTTTTGCCATGATTATGCTCGTCGATATTGCGCGGGTGTCCATGCCCTTCGCCGCGTTTGCGGACGGGCTCACGACACTCGGGCAGGCGCGCGGGCTCGATATCCGCGCCATGCATGAAGACATCTTCAATACCATGCATCACGTTTGAGGTCGGATTATGCTGAATACCGCAGATATACTGGAAACCATCCACATGATCCGTGAGGAAAACCTCGACATCCGTACCATTACGATGGGAATCTCGCTTTTCGACTGCGTGTCGGAAGATGCGGGACGATTCGCGGACAAAATATACGATAAGATCACGCGTACCGCGGCGCGGCTCGTCGCCGTCGGGGGGGAGATCGAAAAGACGTACGGTATCCCGATCGTCAACAAGCGCGTGTCGGTGACGCCCCTGTCGCTGGTCGGGGGGGCGATGACGCCGGACGGCTATGTGCGCGCGGCGCACGCGCTGCAACGCGCCGCCGAGGCGACGGGCATCAACTTCATCGGCGGGTTTTCCGCACTGGTGCAGAAGGGCATGACCGTCGGGGCGAGAAACCTTATTGCCGCGATTCCCGAGGCACTCACCGAGACGGAACTCGTCTGCTCCTCCGTGAACGTTGCGTCTACCAAGGCGGGCATCAATATGGATGCCATCCGTATGATGGGCGATACCATTGTGAAGACGGCGCACATGACCGCCGACCGCTCCTCCATCGGGTGCGCGAAACTGGTCGTGTTTGCCAACGTGCCGGAGGACAACCCCTTTATGGCAGGCGCGTTCCACGGCGTGGGCGAGCCGGAGACGGTCATCAACGTCGGTGTCTCGGGACCCGGTGTCGTCAGTTCCGCCATCGCGCGCGCAGGCGACTGTGACCTGTCCGCCCTCGCGGAGATCATCAAAAAGACGGCGTTCAAGATCACGCGCGTCGGTCAGCTCGTCGCCACCGAGGCGGCAGAGCGGCTGGGCGTCCCCTTCGGCATCGTCGATCTGTCCCTCGCGCCCACCCCCGCCGTCGGCGACTCGGTCGCACACATCCTGGAAGAAATGGGGCTTGAAAGTTGCGGCGCACACGGCACCACGGCTTGCCTCGCCATGCTCAACGATGCTGTCAAGAAGGGCGGTGTCATGGCATCCGGCCACGTCGGCGGCCTGTCCGGTGCGTTCATCCCCGTCTCGGAGGACGCCGGCATGATTGCCGCCGCCGAGCGCGGGGCACTCACCCTGGAAAAACTGGAAGCCATGACGGCGGTCTGCTCTGTCGGGCTGGATATGATCGCCATCCCGGGCGACACCCCGGTCGACGTTATCTGCGGGGTCATCGCCGACGAGATCTCCATCGGTGTCGTCAACACCAAGACGACCGCCGTCCGTCTGATCCCCGCCGTCGGCCACGGGGTCGGTGATACGGTGGACTTCGGCGGGCTCCTCGGGCACGCCCCCGTCATGCCGCTGAACACCTACTCCCCCGCGAAATTCATCGCGCGCGGCGGGCGTATCCCGGCACCGATCCACAGCCTGAAAAACTGACAATCGGGTCTGCCCGGAGTGCGACCTGAAACGGCAGCGTCCCCCCGTGGGGACGCTGCCGTTTTCGTTTTACGACGGGATACCGCCCGCCCGGGCGGGTGGATGATCATTTGCGCCGCCGCAAACATCTGTGCCGTCCGCATAACGAGTCCGCATCATAAGGGCTCATACCCGCGTCATAAGATACCGACAGCCCCCATACAATGTCATATGAGTATTGCGGAAATTGTGTTGATTTCGTTTGCCGTCTCTATGGACGCATTCGCCGTCGCGGTGTGCCGGGGGCTCGCCGCGGAGAGGATAAAGGTGCGGGAGGCGGTGCGCGTCGGTGCCTGGTTCGGTGCTTTCCAGACGTTCATGCCGCTCCTCGGTATCGTGCTGATGCTTTCCTGCCGCCGTGTGGGGCCGGTCGCCGCCGTGACGCCGTATATTGCCGCCGCGCTCCTGCTCGGCATCGGCGGGAACATGACGGTCGAGGCGGTGCGGCACGGGGACAGCACCGCGGCACTCCCCGTCATCGGGGCGGGCGAGATGTGCCTGCTCGCCCTCGCCACCTCGGTGGATGCTTTTGCCTCCGGGGTCGCTATGGGGTGTTCGGTGACGCTGCCGGCGGTACTCGCCGCGGCGGGGACGATGGGCGGCGTTACGTGTCTGATGTGTTTTGCGGGTGTCATGTTGGGCGGTCGGCTCGGCCGGCGGGTCGGGCACCGCGGTGAACTCATCGGCGGTGCGACACTTTTGCTCCTCGGGGTCAAACTCCTGCTGGAAGCCCTCGGTGTTGTGCATCTCCCGTTCTGAATGCGTTTTCGTTGTCCGCGCTCCCCGCCGGGTGAGGATAAACGTCAAAGAGGAGCCGTCAATGCGGCTCCTCTTTGTGGTTTTCAATTTTGCGTGCGGGTTATCGCGGCAGTTCCTTCGGCAGCGTGACGGCGAAGGAGGCACCCTGCCCCGGGCGACTGCTGACGCGGACGGTACCGCCGCAGAGTTCCACGATGCGCCGCACGAGCGCGAGCCCGAGACCGTTGCCGGACCCCTTATGGGACGGGTCGGCCTGGAAGAACTTATCGAAGATGTGTTTCTGGTCCTCTTCCGAGATACCGATGCCCTCATCGGAGACCACGACGTGGACGTTTTCCGCATCCTCGTCGCAGACGACCTCGATTCTGCCGCCCCGGTGGCTGTATTTGATGGCGTTGGAGAGCAGATTGGTCCAGACGAGCGAGAGCATTTCTTCGTTCGTCGTGTAGGTCACCTCGTCGAGTTCCAGGTCGAGATCGAGTTCCTTGTGCCCCCACTCCTTTTCGAGCAGGACCAGCGCGTGGCGGATCTGCTCGTCGATGGAGAAGGTGGAAACGGAGGTGACGATCTGCTGATTTTCAAACCGGGAGAGAAGCAGAATGTTGGTCGAAAGGCGCGAGAGGCGGTCGCACTCGTCGATGATGATCTGCGTGTATTCCCGCCGCTCCGCGTCGGTGAGCCCCTCGGCCTGCAACTGCCGGGCAAAACCGCGGATGGATACGATCGGCGTCTTGAACTCGTGCGAGAAGTAGTTGATAAAGTCGTTGCGGAACAGCTCGACGTGCGAGAGCTCCTCCGTCATATTGTTGAACGCGCGGATGAGGTCGCCGAATTCACCTTTATGCCCTTTGTCGCTCACCTTGACGCGGTAGTTGCCGCGCGAGACCTGATCGACTGCATCGGACAGGTCATCCGCCGTTTTGAGCCACAGTTTGGAGGTCGTTGCGGCGAGGATAATGCCGAGAAAGAGCGCGAACAGCAGGGCAATGATGAAGTACCAGGATTTGGTGTGTTGCGTCGCGATGGAGGGGACAAAGTAGTAGAGGAGCAGACAGATGCCTGCCGTGACGGCAGCGGATGCCGCCATGAGCCCTATGAAGAAGAAGACCAGAGAGAGCCGGATGCTCCACCAGGGGTGCCGTTTCTGTTTTTCGTTTTTCATGAATGGATCACCGCCTTATACCCGAGCCCACGGATGGTGACGATCTCAAAATCCGGGTTATCGCGGAAACGGTCACGCAGTCGGTTGACGTGTACGTCCACCGTGCGTTCGTCCGTTTCGGAGGTCATGTCCCAGATCTCGTCCATGAGGGCACGTCGGGTGAAAATTTTGCCGGGGTAGGAGAGGAGTGTGAAAAGAAGCAGAAATTCCTTTTGCGGGAGCGTCTGTGTCTTGCTGCCCGCCGTGACTGTGAAGGCGTCGTAGGAGAGAACGGTGCCGCCGACGCGGATCTGCCGCTCGGTCGCGATCTTCGCGCGGCGCAGGAGTGCCGCGACACGCAGGAGCATTTCTTCCTCGTCCACGGGTTTGACCATGTAGTCGTCGGTGCCGGCGCGGAACCCGCGGCGGCGATCCTCCACCGCCTCTTTTGCCGTGACCATGAGGATGGGGAGCGTATAGCCCGCCTCGCGGAGCGTCTCCGTCAACGCATAGCCGTCCATATGGGGCATCATCACGTCGGCGATGAGGAGGTCGATATGCTTTTCGTCCAGGATTGCGAGTGCCTCGGCACCGTCCCCCGCCGAAACGGTCGTGTAGCCCGCACGCGAGAGCACGGCACACATGAGTCGATTGGTATTGGCGTCGTCCTCCGCGACGAGAATGGTCAGCACGGATCAGCACCTCCTCTGCGGCACCTGACAGCACCGCGAAATGTACATAGTTTATTCACAGATAAATAGATACTTGTTCACAATGCATTGCTATAATTCCATAGCAATGTGACAAGTGACCGACTCCAGGGGTCGTGCATATTTTGTCAGGGGATCAACAAAGATGGTAACAAGAGGTATCAAATATGGTAACACTGGAAGGCTTGGAAGTCGTACACAAGGTATTCGGTAACGGCATCGTGGAAAAGGTCAGCGACAAATACGTGACGGTGCGTTTCGCCAATTTGCAGAAGGTGTTTGTGTATCCCGATGCGTTTGAGGTGTTTCTTGCCGCAGTGGATGAGGCGGTCGCCCGCGACATCGCGACGGACCTCGCCCGGGTGAAAGAACAACGACGGGCACACGACGAGGAGGTCGAGAAAGCGCGCGAGGTATCGATGCGCGGTCAGGTCAGCGCGGGTCCCGAAGAGCCCCAGCCGGCGACCGACTATACGCCCGTCCCCGAAGACACCAGCGAAGAAGCTTGATCGCTGCCCCCCGTGGGGTAGCCTGCCGACGCCCGTGGAGGGCGTCGGTTTTTCTTTATTATATTGTACCATTACGGACCGAAAAAGTCAATCGTGCGGCTGGACTTTTCGGGGGCGTTGTGGTAAAATGAAAGAAACGTCAAAAGACTGCGGGGAGACCCGTGGGGAGGTACCATGCGGATACGTGAATACGATCGGGTGCTGTGGGACTTTAACGGCACACTGCTGGACGACGTGGCACTCGCCGTCGCATCCAACAACGTTTTGCTCGTGCGGCGGGGCTTGCCGCCGATTCCCTCCGAGGACGTATATCGGGAACTGTTTTGCTTTCCGGTTGCGAACTATTATCGCGTCCTCGGGCTGGAAAGTGAGGGGGAGGCGTTTAATCGCGTCGCACACGAGTGGATGAAGGAATACCGCGCCGGAGAAAACGATGCTCCGCTCCGCGAGGGGGCCCTTGCCGCCCTGGACCTTATCCGCGCGGCGGGCATCCCGCAGGGGATCCTCTCCGCAACGGAGGAGACACAGCTGGAAGAGCAGGTGACGGCCCTCGGCATCCGCCCGTACTTCGACCGACTGTTCGGCCGGGAGGATATATACGCCACCGACAAGAGCGGGATTGCCGCACGCTATCGGGCGGAACACCCGACGGAGCGGGTGCTCATGATCGGGGACACCGTCCATGACGTTGAGACGGCGCGGGCGGGCGGCTTTTCCTGCGTGCTGGTTGCAGGCGGGCACCAGAGCCCCGCGCGCCTCCGGGGTGCCGGGGTCGGGATCTTTCCGGACTATCCGTCGCTCATCGCGTACCTTTCGGGGGCGGCGGGGGCGTGACATCGTCCCCGGGTGCTCCGGGGAGAACAGGAGACAGATATGGCATTTGATGCCGGCTTTTTGCGGGCGGTCGTGTGGGAACTGAATCGCGACCTCGCCGACGGCAAGGTGGATAAAATCGGACAACCGAGTGTCGATGAGATCGTGATGCAGATCCGTCATTTCGGCACGACCGAACGGTTGCTCATACGTGCGGGCGCGAGCCTTTCGCGTCTGTCCCTCACGGGGGAGAATAAAGACAATCCTGCGACACCGCCGATGTTCTGTATGCTTCTGCGCAAACATCTCGGCGGCGCAAAACTTTTGCGCGTGGAACAGCCGGGGTATGAGCGGGTCGCGCGCCTTGTGTTTTCGGGGTATGACGAGATGGGCTACGAGACCGAGAAGTACCTCGTTGCCGAGATTATGGGAAAATACTCCAATCTTATGTTGCTGGACGGGCATGACCGCATCCTGGCGGCACTCCGCACCGTGGATTTCTCGACCAGCCGCGTGCGGCAGGTCCTGCCGGGCATGACTTACGAACTTCCGCCCGCACAGGACAAGCGCGAGCCTCTGCGTGAGACGCGTGACGGTTTTCTCGCGGCGTTTGCCGCGGCGGCACCCGATACACAGGCGGATAAATTCCTGACCGCCACCTATCTCGGCACCGCCGTTCAGGTGGCACGCGAGATCGTGTTCCGCGCCACCGGCAGGACCGACACCCGCCTTTTTGAGACGACGGCGGGGGCACTCGCCGATGCCTTCTTCGCGTGGCACGAGTGCTTGCGGGACAACCGGTACGAGATGACGCTCACGCGTGCCGCGGACGGCACGCCGCTCGAATATTGCTATGCGCCGCTCACCTATTTCGGTGCCGGTACGACGAACGAGACTTATCCGGACGCGGGTGCGCTCCTGGATGCCTGTTTCGGCGAGCGTGAACGTCTTGCCCGCGTGCACAACCGTGCGGCGGATCTCTTCGGGCTCGTTGAACGTGCGACGGCGCGTCTGGAACGAAAGACAGAGGCACAGGAGGAGGAACTGCGCCTCGCCCGAGAGGGCGAGGTCTGGCAGAGGCGGGGGGATCTGCTCACCGCCAACCTTTGGCGGGTGCAACGCGGCGACGCGGCACTGACCACGGAAGATTTCTATGAGGATCCGCCCGTTACGGTGACGATTGAACTGGATACGCGCCTTTCTCCTGCCGCTAATGCACAAAAGTTTTATAAATACTACACAAAAGCGAAGCATGCACGCGTGCATCTGGAAGAAGAAATCGCGCGCAATCGCGCGGAGGCGGATTATCTCGCCACCGTGCGCGATGCATTGCTGCGGGCGCAGACGGAGCAGGATCTCGCGGAGATACGGGAGGAACTCTGGCGCGCGGGTTACGCCGCCCGCATGAAGGGCTACGCTCCGCCGAAACAGCGTAAGGCAAGACCCCTCGTCTACCGCTCGCCGAACGGTTATCGCGTGCTCGTCGGGCGGAACAACCTGCAAAACGACGCCCTCACGTTTCACACCGCGGAGCGGGGAGACCTTTGGTTTCACGTCAAGGGTGCGCCCGGTTCTCACGTCATTCTCGCGGCGGGCGGGGAGGAACCGCCGGCGGAGGATTACACCTACGCGGCAACCCTCGCCGCCATTCATTCGAGCCTCTCGGGGGATGCCGTGCCGGTCGATTATACGCGGGTGCGCTTTGTGAAAAAGCCGCCGGCGGCGAAACCCGGCTATGTCACCTATTCCACCAACTACACAGCCTACGTATCGACGGCGGACAAAGAGAAGTACCGCCCCGAAGGAGAATAAATGGGACAGTATACACACATGATCGATCTTCTGGCGGAGCAGAAACGGTTTATCCTCGCGCATCTCGTCGCGGGTGATACGGCGGTCGATTTCACGATGGGAAACGGGAACGATACGCTTTTCCTTTCCGAGACGGTCGGAGAGAGCGGGCACGTCTACGCTTTCGATATTCAGGAGTCGGCACTGGAAAGCACCGCGGCACATCTGCGGGCGGCGGGTGCCCCCGAAAACTATACCTTAATCCACGCCTCCCATGACCGCGTGCGGGAGTTCGTCACGGGGCCCGTTAAGGCGGGGATGTTCAATCTCGGCTATCTGCCGGGCTCCGGGCATAAGGAGCGCACGACCATGCGGGTGACGACCATGCCCGCCGTCGAGGCGGCACTCAACCTCCTCGACAGTGACGGGATCCTGCTCGTCGCGGTCTACCCCGGGCACGAGGAGGGACGGCTCGAAGGCGAGATGCTGGATGCCTATTTCCGCACGCTCGACCGCCGCAGGATCTGCGTGACGCGTATCGAGATCATCAATTCACCGACGTCGCCCTTCTTTTTTGTCTGCGAGAAGAAATAAACATTTCGACAGACGGTATTTGGACAGAATAACGCCGACCCCGACGCGCAATCCCGCAGGGCGGGGGCACCGACCGGGCAGAAATTTACAAACGAATTTCGTTTCGTTTACAGGTCTGTCACATTCTTTGGATATAGTAGAATAAAGCGAAACTTTCGCCAAAAGAGGTCATATGTACTATTCACCCATTCCGGAAGAGGCTCCTTTCCGCGATAAAACAAAGGAGTTTACCCGTCACCTGACCCGTGCTTACGGGCTCATGGCACTCGGGCTTGCTGCCACGTTCCTCGTGGCACTCTTGACGGTCAGATTTCTGCCGGCCAATCTTGTGTTCAGTTTTCCTCTGGCGGTCATTCTGATGGTCGCTGAGGTCGTGACGGTCATCGCGTTCAGCGCACTGCTGACCCGTGCAAGTTACGGGGCGATCCTCGGGATGTTCTTCTTTTACGCGGTACTCAACGGTGTCTCCATCTCGTATATCTTCCTGTATTACAACCTCGGTGAAGTGTTCCTGTGCTTTGCGGCGGCGGCGATCTCCTTCGCCATCATGGCACTGCTCGGGCACACGACCAAGCGTGAACTCTCCGGGCTCCTCGGTTTCTTCATCGCCGGGCTTTTCGGCATTCTGTTTCTGACCCTTGTCGGGTTTTTCCTGAAAAGCAGTACGCTTGAAATGATCATTGCCTGCATCGGTCTTGTCCTGTTCCTCGGGATTACCGCCTTTGACGCACAGCGTCTGCGCCGTTTCTACGAGTCCACCGCGTCCGAGGATACCGCGATGACGCGCAAGTTCGCGGTGTACAGTGCCCTGCAACTCTATCTGGACTTCATCAACATCTTCTTCTATCTCCTCCGTATCTTCGGCAAAAACAGACGGTAAGCATGGCTCCTTGTTTTTCGGGTGTACCCTCTTTGGGCGCACCCGTTTTTTATAGTTAAACCCCCGACGGCGTAAAACCGTCGGGGGAAATACGATGCAGTTCGTTTTTGAGGGGCACGCCGACACGTTACTTGGCCGTAGACGTCTCGCTGCCAGCCGCGGTAGCGTCCCTGTCGTTGTCGTTCTCGGTGCCTGCGGCAGACGCTGCACCCGTGCCGGTATCGGAGGCGTCGGTCACCTCTGCCGCGATGCCGGATGCCTCCGCCTCGGCGTCGGCTTCCTCTGTCAGACGTTTGGCTTCCGCTTCTGCGGCGGCCTCCGCGCGGGCGGCTGCTGCTGCCTGCGCAACGGCGAGTTCACGTTCCATAGCTTCCTGCTGCTCCGCCTGCGCTTTGTCGCGTGCTTTTCTGCGTGCCTCGCGCAGGGCGGCAGTGCGTTTCTTGCGTGCGGTCTTTTCTTCGTCTTCGTCGTGGTAGATGAAGTTATAATCGGCGAGTAGTTGTTCTTCTCCCCGCTTTCGGAGCCCCCAGGCAATCAGTTGCCGGATGAGGTCGTAGACGACGACGAAGAGCGGTACGCCGATGAGCAACCCGACGAAACCGAAGAGATCCCCGCAGAGCACGACGGCGAACAGTACCCAGAAACCCGAGAGCCCCACCTTGTCACCGACGATGTAGGGGTCGAGGATATTGCCGTCCAACTGCTGAATGACGACGACGATGATGAGATAGGTGATGACGTGGACGGGTCGCGCGAGATTCGGCTCGGACATCCACACGATGATGATACAGGGGATGGCACCGATGTAGGGGCCAAAGAACGGGATCATGTTACAGAACGCCATGAACACGGCAATGAGCGGTGCCATGGGAATTCTGAAAATGGAGAGAAAGATGAAGAGCACGATCCCGACGATGAAGGAATCGAGGAGTTTGCCGGTAAAGTATTCGGAGAATTTCCGGTCGGTGAATTTTCCCTCTTTTACGAGCCAGTCGGCAATCGGCTTTTTGAAGGCGGCGCGGACGATCATGTTGGCTTGTGCGCCGAAACGTTTGCGGTTGCTGAGGATGTAAACGGTCGAGACGACGGTGATGAGGACGTTGACGAGGAAGTTGAGGAGCGTCGAGATGACGCGCATCGCCGTGGAGATGAGTTCGTTGTAGTTCTGTATGAGTTTGTCGATGAGGCTCCCCGAGGAGTTCTTCACGACGTCATAAATCTTGGTGTAGGCATCGTAAACGATCTTCTGGAAAGTGCCGCCGTCCCGGCCGAGTTGCTGCATGTACGCGTCGAGGCGGGCGAGATAACCGGGAAGGTCGTTACGGAGGGTAAGGATGGAGCCGATGAGCGAGGGGATGATAAGCATGATGATGCCGACCACGATGGCAGCAAACACGATCATGGCGATGACGATGCTCCATGCCTCCGCTTTGCGGTGCACGCGCTTCTCGGTGAGTTTACCCGATGCGATGCGGTTGCGATAAACGTGACGGACGAACCAGTTGCCGATGTGAATATCCAAACGGTTACAGAGCGGTTTCAAGAGGAATGCGATAAGCGCGCCGGTGAGGAACGGTGCCAGGACCGACAGAAATGCGAGGAGCGCGTTCTTTACGGTGCCGATACGGGCGAGAAAAAAATAAAAGAGCAGTGTGCACACAATGATCGTCAGAAGAACGCGGATGATGGTCTTATATCGCTTCGGCAGCGGCTCTCTCATGTCATACCTCCCGAGTACAGGATATTGAAGGACGCGCATGCGCGCCGGAAAATGATAATATGATTATATACGCAGGGCAAGTTGATTGCAAGTACTTCATGAATAATTTACGACTTTCGGGGCGGAATTTGCCGCGGGCGCACGCGACGGGTGTCGCCAAAAGAGGACGCGCCCCGACGATCGGCCTCAATGAGTAGTAAATAGATATTTACAATCTGCATTGTAAATAATATAATACAATTGAGTAACCTGCCCGGAGGGCACAATTCCGTCGACGTTTGTGCGATTGATTGACAAAAATGTGCCTTCCACCTTGTCGATGGGGGTACAGAGCAGGGGGTTTTTGCACAAAAAAACGAAGATTGACGGTTTTCGTCGACAAGATCCCGGACAAGTATTTGCATAAATCTCTTGATTTTTCATAGGTACTGTGCTATACTGCGTATAAGTTCGGAGCGCGGCTCCGCGCTGCTTGGAGGAATAATAATTCGATGAAAAAACTATTGCTGCTTGTTCTCACGGTGGCTTGCATACTGGCTTGCCTTTCGTTCGGGGCTACGGCAGAGGGGACGGATCCCGGCGCGGCAGACGCAGGTGCGGCAGATACCGGCACGGCGGGCGACGGCGCGGCGGATCCCGGTACGACCGACCCGACGACATCGGGCGCGGGGGCGGTACAAAATACCACGGCGCAGAAAACCGGTAATATTTCTTCCGTGAAGGATATTGCGCTGAAATTCTTTGAAAAGGTTGCCTCGGCTTTCTGGCGGCTCCGCGTTTACTACAACAGTGCCGTCAGCCACTTCGGGAGTTTTGAACGCTATATGCCGGTTGTGCTCTCCGTTCTGATTCTGTTCTTCTGTTTCTTCGGGTATCGGCTTTTTCGTGTCGAAACGGTGCTGGTCGGTGCCGTTACGGGTTACGCACTCGCTTATGCGACGTACGATTTCCTGCTGGCATGGCAGGGGCACTGGGCTTTCCTCGACAGCTGGGAGAAAATCCTGCGCTGGGTCCTGGTCGGTGTTTTTGCGATCCTCGGGATGTTCATCGGGCGGCTTCTCCGCCGCGTGGGCGTCTCTCTCGTCCTCGGGCTCCTGGCCGCCGCCTACTTCGCACGGTACTCGTCCAACGTCTGGGTGCTGATCTCCGTTTTCGCGATCGTGCTGCTCATCGGCATCGTTGCCATCAAACCGGTCGTGATTTTCGTGACCGGTGTGCTCGGCTCCGTTGTCGTTGTCAGACTTCTTACCGCGTTCCTGTTCGGGGTGCAGGGCTTCTACCCGATGGATATCAACGCGAAACTGGGCATTTCGCCCGCTGTCAACGTCGTGTTGATCTTCGGCGTGCTCCTCGGCCTCATCTGTGTCGGTGTCCAGGCACGCACGAGCAGAGGCAGACGGTACTACTGATTTTGATCGGACAGTTGTCCTTTCCCGCCGGGGACCCCGGCGGGATTTTCTTTTTGCCCGTGTCATGCGTTGCAAAGCGGGGGCAAATGGTGTAGAATAGAATCACGATGGCACGCCGGGTGCGTGCGGGAGGTGATACGATGAGAATCGATTATATCGGCACGGGTGCCGACGACTTTCTGCCGGGGGAGGTATCGCGAACGGGGGAATACCGCCGTCGGACGGCGGCGCAGATCGACGGCGTTTTGGAGATCGACCTCGCGGGGACGACGCCGGAGGAGCGACTCCGCGGTGTCAGCGAGGTCATCTTCACCCATTCGCACCGTGACCATTATGACCCGAATCTTTTGCACCGCCTCGCGAGTGATCGCGCGCTCACGGTGTATGCATCCGCCGACTTTGCGGGGAGACTTGCCGCCGTATTGCCCGCCGGGACGCGAACGGTCGGCCTCGTACCCGGCGACACGGTCGTGACGCCGGCGGGGTACCGCCTGACGGCACTCTGCGCCAACCACGTGGTCGGTGATCATCCGGCGGAGCAACCGCTCCATTATATCATCGAGCGTGACGGGCGTCGTATCTATTGGGGGACGGACGGGGCGTGGATTGCGCCGAGCGCGTGGTATGCATTGCGCGCCGTTAAACCGTTTGATCGCATGATCCTCGACGGGACCCTCGGGGACGTCGGCGGTGACGGGCGCATTTTCACGCACAACAGCCTCCCTATGGTACGGGAACTCGCGGCGGCTTTCCGCGGCGCGGGGCTCCTGAAACCGGACGGACGGATCGTAATCACCCACATCTCGCGGGATTCGCAATATCCCACGGCGGAGCTGGATGCGTTGCTCGCCGGGGATAACATCCGCGCGGCACATGACGACGAAAGGGACGAATTTTGAAAAATGGAAAGTAAATTTGACAAAAAGAAAACGGAGCGTATCAACGAACTCTGGGCCCTCTCCAAAACGCGGGAACTGACCCCGGAGGAAACGGCAGAAAGAGACGAATTGCGCCGAGAATACTTGGCATGGTTCCGTTCTGCCATCCGTGGAACAAAGCCGAAAAAATAAGGGAAAATCACATCATTGCGACACGGTTTGCGGTGCCGTCTCCGGGATACGGAGGTCGGTGGCCGCAGGCCGCGTTTTATTATTCGGAAAGTACGCTTTCCGTTTGATTTTGCGCGCCCGGATCACCCGTTTCCCCGGGAACGGACACACCTTTCGGGGCAAGTAGGACTTTTCACCCGACCGTTCGGCCCGACCTGTACGCGGGTCGGAGCAGGAGCGTCTCCTTCGCTGCGGGCGCAGCGTTTCACCGCCCGTTTCGTGTCCCTCACAGTCGTAGGGAAGGGGATGTCGACGTAAAACTTTTTGCGCGGTGCCGCCGCGTACGACACTGCCTTTTTGTACCATCATACGCATCACACCGTGAGTACCGCAGTGCGGATTGCTTTTTCCAAAGGTTGAGAAAACGTGTTTTTGCAACAAATACGAAAACGGCATGAACAAATTGTTGAATGTGCCGATTCAATTGCGCGGAAAACCGGATAATTGATAAATGTTGTACGATTTTGTTGACACGCTTTGCCCGCGCATGTTAAAATTTACACGTGGTAACGACAATGTTTTGTCATAAGCAATTTAATTAAGAGAGGTCATCGAAATGAAACATCTCACAAAAGTGATCAGTTGGATGCTTGTATGCCTCCTCCTGATCGGTACCCTGACGGCTGTCTGGCTGTCGGCTGCTGCCGATACGACGGACAGCGGCACAGCATCATCGGTACCGGGCGTGGATACGCTTCCTGCCGAAGCCGTATGGGACGGTACAACCGTTTCGGAATCCCTTGCGGGTACTGGTACGCAAACCGATCCGTACCTCATTCAGTCTCCGGCGGACTTTGTATTCTACTGTCGGAACGCGGCGACCTATGCCGCAGAGGGTACATACGCCAGACAAACGGTGGATTTCAGTCTGAACAGTAAATGGCATGGTAACCCCTCCGCGACTTCCACCAACAATCTTGACGAGTTATCCATTGCTGGTGTATATGACGGCGACGATCATATCGTGTACGCAATGCACGCCGAAAATCCGGTCAATTACGGTAACGGTAATTCGGCAATGTTCGGTACGGTCAGCGGCACTGTCAAAAACCTGACGATTGCGTCCTCCGAGTTGCGGACGGGCAACAATCGTTCTGCGGCCTTTTTTGCAGTGACCGTCACCGGTTGCATTTCCAACTGTCATGTGGTTGATTCGAAAAACATCGCCTCGTACGTCAACTGGAAAGGTGAAACGATTTCAATCAACGCCAATTATGCCGGTATCGCAGCAAGTGCGACGGGCAGTGAGGCACGCATTGAAAACTGCACGGTTTCCGATGTGACGTTTATCGGGGTAAAGGTTTCGGGTATCGTTGACAATGCCGGTGCCGGTGCGACGATTACGGGCTGTTCGTTTGACGGCACGGTTACGGCATCCGATGCGGCAGGCGGTATTGCGCGGATTGTAGCGAGTTCCTCTGCGGCGGAGACAACGGTGCAGGACTGCGTCAATCGTGCAACAATTACCACCTCCGGTAAGGCACATTTCGGCGGTATCGTGGCATCCGTTGAGAGCACGATCAAAAACAAGGGTGTCATTATCAAGGATTGCCGCAACTATGGGACAATGATTGCGACGGCAACCGAAGCAGACAGTGCGCGCGGCATCGGCGGTATTCTGGGGTCGGACACGCAGAGAAGCGATGCGGCAGAGCCGAAAGGTCTCACGATTGACGGCTGCCTCCATGCCGGCGAAATTCTGGGCGGCGTCTATCAAAACGTCGGCGGGCTTGTCGGGCGTGTAAGCGGTATCATCTCGAATGTTACGATCAAGAACTGCGCCGTGACCGGCA
This sequence comes from uncultured Eubacteriales bacterium, assembly GCA_934432675.1. GTDB lineage: Bacteria > Bacillota > Clostridia > Oscillospirales > CAG-272 > UBA1740. The sequence goes on from CAKRYT010000006.1 coordinate 101,802, forward strand.
GTGTCAGCGGTGCATCGGGCGTCGGCGGTTTTGTGGGCTGTCACGCCACGGGAGAATACTCCGGGAACAATCTTTACATCACCAACTGCTACATGGGAGCCGACGTTACGGCGAGCGGTGCTTATGCCGGTCTTGCGATCGGTCATCATAAGGTGAACAGTACGGACTATACCGCGACAGTGCAGAACTGCGTCATTATCGGTAAAGTGACCGCCGCGGACGGAGCCGGAGCTCTTCTGGGTATGCTGACCATCAATGACGGACACAGCAAGTCATTTGCTCCAAAACTCGGATTGGTTCAATCTTTCGTCAACGCAACGGTCATAGCCGGTGCAGATGGAAAAGCCGGTACGTTGGTCGGCAGTGCGGAGAGCAAGGTCACCGATATTAGCCTAACCCTGACCGACACCAAAATGCTTGCTACCGTGAAGGTCGGCGATACGGAGGTAGTTTCGCCTGTTGCCTATTATACCGGTACCGGTGAAGGCAAGACGGCTGAAATTGCTGTGTTGGATGTCAATGCGCTGACGGACGGGACGGTGAAAGCCATCCTCAACGCTTACGCGACGGCAAACAGCCTCGGCAAGTGGTCGCAGGGCGGCGTTGCCCCCGTGCTGACGGCGTTCTACGAATGGCCTGCATCCATCACCAATAAGCCGGCACTCTCGCACCCGTATAACGGGGAAGCGGTGGATGCCGAGACGGAGATCAACCGCGAGGACGTCGCGCGGGTCGAGGTCCTGTACTACCTCGCCTCCGACATCGAGCGCACCTCGCCTCTTCCCGGGGCACCGACCGCTGTCGGTCGGTACGTCGCGGTCCTGCATGCCTACGACGCGGCAGGGAACGAACTCGACGCGGGCAACGACTTCTCCGTGGAATTCGAGATCACCAAAGCAAAGACGCAGATCGTCCCCGACCTCTCCGGGCTGAACAAGAACGACGACGGTACTTATTCCGTTGAATATAACGGACAAAAGATCGACCTCGCCGCAATGCTGAACGATCTTGCGACGGGCAAACGCATTGATGCCATCGTTTCCATCACGGTGACCCTTGGCGGCAATCCCGCAGATTTGAAAAACCCGGGTGTCTACGTGATCACCTACACGTATGGCGGCAACGACAACTATGAGGCCGCCGAGACCGTGACGGTGACCCTGACCATCACGAAAAAGCAAATCGGTTATCCCGAGAACAGGTGGACGGCGAACGGCACGGACGCTCTCCCTGCCGATGCCAAACTCCCCTATAACGGGCTGGAACAGATCCTCCGCCTCCTGGGTGCGGACGAGAGCATCTTCACCATTGATTACGTGAACAATGCGGCGACCAACGCCGGCGGTGCCATGACGGCATCGGCGACGGTGTCCCTCCGCGCAGACCTCGCGGATTACTATGAACTCACCGGTACGGCTCCGACCTACGAATGGACCTGGACGGTGACGAAGGCGACGGTCAGAGTCGTCATCCTCCGCACGCCCGGCGATATGACCACGCAAGTGGAACTCGCGGACTTCGAGTATTCCGGCAGCACGGTGACCTATTACGTCGTGTTCGCGGATGCAAACGGTAACATCGTCTTTACCCCCGAGAATAACGAGATTGTCGTCAGCGGCGTCGGTGCCGTCGAGCGCACGTTCACCTGGGAGGGGAACGACAACTACGAGGCGGCAGAGGAGACCGTTGCCTTCAAGGTTACCCCGAAGAAACTCGGGGAGAACGGCGGCTCCCATGCGGATCTGAACCGTACCTATGACGGTACCAAGTCGACGTTCAGCCCCAATTTCGGTGCTGCCCCCGAGGGCACGACCTGGTCGGCAGACTACGAGACGCTGATCGAGCGCAAGAACGGTGACACTTACGAAAAGGTAGACGAGGTGCTCCGCGGCGGTGAATACCGCGTGACCTTCACGGGTGTGACGAACGACGGCAACTATACGGCGTCCTTCACCGTCACCTTCACGATCGCCCGTAAGACGGCGACGATCACCCCGCCCGCGACCGGCTGGACGAAGGTCGGTGAGATCTTCACGATCACCTACGACGGCAAAGAATATTCCTTTGACGCAACGACGGATTCCGACGGTGTGTTGAGCATCACGTACGACTGCGACGGCAAGACCAACCTGCCGAAGGTCGCCGGCACCTATACCGTGACCGTGACGGTCGCGGCAAGCGACAATTACGCCGAGGCGAGCGCGACTTACACGGTGCGCGTCGATAAAATGGTCATCCCGACCGTGCCCGAAGGGACGGAACTTTGGGATTACGCCGGGGCCTTCACCTACGACGGGCAGGAAAAGCGCGTTGCGGTCAAGGCGGAATTCCTCGCACAGTACGGCATCTATCTGGACTACCGTTATGAAGATAACGCCAAGACGGCGGCAGGCGATTACACGGCGCGTGTCATTTTCAGCCTGGTGGATACCAAGAACACGAAGTTTGCGGATACCGATGGGACCGAAGTGACGCGTCAGCTCACGTGGAAGGTGAACAAACTCGTCCTTTCCGTTGCGGGGGTCGAACTCCCGGATGCCTCCGGCATCTACACCGGCAGTGCCGTCACGACGACGGTCGAACTCCCGGATGACCTGAAAGATAAGGTGAATGTCCGCTACGAGTGGACGCTGAACGGTCAGACCTATACGGGCGATGCCGTACATGCGGGCACCTATACCGTCGTCGCCGTCCTGACTCTCAAAGACAAGGTTTCGACCGGGTTTGCGGGCGGCGAGACGGAATACAGGACCGGAGCGGCGACCGTGGAGATCACGAAGAACACGGCAACCATCACCGTCACCGGCGATAAGAATTTCGCCTTGACGTACGACGGCAAGACCATCAATATTCTTTCGGATATGAAACTGACCGGCTCCGACAATACCGCATTTACCCCGGCGGACTATCTGATCGTCACCATGACGAAGGACGGCGCGGCAGTGAACGCGATCCGCGATGCCGGCACGTATCTCGTCACCGTCTCCGTCAAGGAGAACGGCGACGTCGCGGCAACGTCCTTTACGCGCACCGTAACGATTGAGCGCGCCACCTACGCGGTAGACGGGAAGATCACCGTCGTCGGTGATACGACCTATGTGGAAGGGAAAGCCGGTGACATCACGCTGCGCGTGGACGTCAAGGGTGCGGACGGCGTCGCCGTCACGGTGGACGAGAGCCGCCTGCCCAAACTCCCGAACACGCCCGGCACCCATACCGTCACCTATTACTTGAAGGGCTCCGACAACTACGATCCGCTCGATGCGTTCACGGTCAGCGTGACGGTCAAGCGGGCGTCGGCGAAAGACAACCGCAAAGGGGATGTCGGCGTCATCTTCGGAGAGGGCGCGGATCCCGACGTCAAACTCGAAGTCGTGGAGAACAAAGTTGACCAGGACGTGCAGGATCTCATGGAAAGCACCACCTTCGGGCAGAAGATCACCCATCCCGCTGTGAAACAACTTTACCGTTACACCTTCACGGATAAGGACGGCAACACGGTGGAATACAGTGTGTTCGGCGACGTGTCCGTGGTGATTACCCTCCCCGCGAAGTACCGCGGCTACACCAAGGAGGAACTGTTCGACGAGATCTCTGTCATCGCCGTGACCTATAACAAGGGCATCGCGCGCAAGATGAGCGTCGAGAAACCCGGTAACGTCATCTACGATGCGGAAGCAGGGACGCTGACGCTGCGGGTGACGAGCCCGGATGTGGCGTACGGCTACGTCGCCGAGGCAAGCCCTGTCGCGGCATACGTGACGATCGGCGTCGGCGGAGTCGCATTGATCGCCGTTATCGCTCTCGCCGTGGTCCGTGCCATCGGTGTCTCCCGCCGTACGCGCCCGGAGGGCCCCGATACGCCCGACGGTACCGACGCCGGTTTCGGCTACGGTGAGAGCACCGGGGCCGCGTATGCGGCGGACAGCACCGCGTATGCCTCCGACGAAACGTACGCCTCCGATACCGCCGCCGATGCCGATACGGCAACAGCGGAGGAGACGTACCCCGATGGGGAGACCCCCACTGAGGAAACGCCCGCAGAGGAGTCCGTGGCGGAAGACACCGCCGAGGAGACCCCGGCGGACGAAAACCCGGCGGAAACGCCCGCAGAGGAAATGCCCGTCCCGGACGAGATGCCGATACCCGACGAGGATACGCCTCGCGACGGGGAGTAATCGCATCACCCGGCAACCTTGCCCCCGCGCCGAACGGCGCGGGGGCTTTTTTGTGCGGGGAGGATGCCCGCCGCGGTTTTGGCGTTATTGACAACCGCCTGTCGGGCGGTTTGTGAAAAGTGGACACCCCGCAGGGCGGAAAGATGAGAACGCGGTCTTTTGCGCTTGAAAAGACTGCCTTACATATAGTACAATATTTAACAAAAGTAACGCGTCCGGAGGATGGAAATATGTGTCGGAGAAAGGGTTTGTGCGTCGTGCTGGCACTGTGCCTGTTGCTCGCAACGGTGCTCGTGCCGCCTGCGGGCGTTCTTGCCGCCCCCGCGGGCGCGGCGGGAGACACCGTGAGCACCGGTGCGGACGGCACGGTGCCGGGTCTCACGGATGCGGAGGAAACGTCGGCGGCGGCGAGCGGCCGCTATCCCGACCGAAGGGAGCCGATACCCGACGGGCTGACCGTCTGGGACGGCGTGATCCGCACGGAGGATCACTGGACACAGGAAAGTATGGAGGCATACATTGCTTCCTGTCCGTTCGCGGGCGGGACGGGGACACAGAGCGACCCTTATCGCATCGCCACCCCCGCGCAGTACGTACATTTCGTGATGCTTTGCCGGTACGCGCTCGTTGACCCGTCGCTCGACAGACCGTTCCGCGAGCTCAGTTATGTCATCACGCAGGATCTTTGTTTCAATCCCGATTTTGCCGTGACGGAGGCGGTCGCGACGGGGAAAGATACGACCCTCCACCGGGTACCCTCCGTTACCCCGCAATTCGGCGGGACGCTGGACGGCGGCGGGCATCGCCTTTTCAATCTCTATCAATTCCAGCCGCAGAATGATACGAAAAACGAGGAGCCCGCAGGGCTGTTTGCGGAACTGACGTCCGGCGCGACCGTGACCGGGGTGCACCTGGTACGCGGTTATATCGGATGTAACAAGACGGATACCGTGGTCGGCGGGATTGCCGCAGACTGTCGGGGCGTGGTGCGGAATTGTTCCGTCTCCGCGACGATGCGCCTCGCCGGCGGTGGCGGCGGGGTCGTCGGGACCATGGGGATCGCGGGGGCAAAAGTGGCGTCCTGCGAGTTCTCGGGGGATCTGACGTCCACGGGGAATGCCACCACGAAGGACGGTGTCCCCATGCTCTACGTGCCGGGCAACGGGCTCGGGGGCATCCTCGGCAGTTGCACGACGCCGATTGAGACCGTCACCGTCGCCGACTGTGTCAACCGCGGGAATGTCAGCGGTGCCGGGCGTATGATCGGCGGGATCGTCGGAGCCGTCTACAACGCCGGGCGGACGGTCGGCGGCATCACCGTTTCCGGATGCGTCAATTTCGGGGAGGTGACTTCCACCTACGACCCTGCGACGGATATGTCGGGTCCGACGACGGAACTTGCGTCCTATGTCGGCGGCATCGTGGGGTACGTCAACCGCATTCACCAAAGCGGCTCCAAGACGATTATCTGCGTCGCCAACTTCGGGCGCGTCAGTGCCCTGCACACCGGGGGCGTCGGCGGTATCGTGGGTGCGGTGCAGGGGGATCAGAGCCCCGGTACGACCCTGACGGTGCAGAACGCCTTTAACCTCGGGGACGTCTCGGGTGGCGGCGGCGTCGGCGGGCTCATCGGGCAGGCAAAAACGCGCCTGCACATCTACGACTGCGCCGTGTCCGGTACGGTGACCGGCACCGCCTCTGTCGGGGGCATGGTGGGGCAGTCGGAGTACCCGTCGAACTACGTACCTACCGTCGTCCGCGTCGACAATTCCGCGATGCGGGCGACGGTCACGGCGACCGACGGGTCGGCGGGCGGTATTTTCGGGACGCTGCTTTCGGGCGGGCAGGCGACGCTCACGCTCGGCGGTGTATTGATCTCGGCAGACGTTTCGGCAACGGGCGGTGCCGCCGGCGGCTTTGTCGGCACACTGCTCTGGAACAGGGATTTTTCAAGGTCCGACTCCGCCAAGCCGGAGGCGGCACAGAGCCTGACGTTCAACGCGACCTACTCCGTCCTGGACGTTGCCGTTTTGGCGGCGGACGGGGCTGCCGCACTCTTCATCGGTGAAAATCGGGAGCAGACAGACGGGCGTCTGTTGGAGGTGCGCGGTAGTTTCACCTCGGTTGTTGCGCGAGAGCGCGGGGACGCGGCTTTTCCGCGGGAGATACCCGGGGCGGCGGCGAGTGCCGTATTTACCTCCGGGACTCTTACGGATGCGGGGCTCACCGACGGTACCTACCGGGATATTCTGAACACCTTTGCGGGAAACAAGGGGTATCGCAAGTGGACACAGACGGCGACGCAGCCGATGCTGCCCACGGTCGCAGACCTCGGGTCACTCCCGCTCACACATCCGTATAACGGAGAGCCGACTTCCTTTGAAGACGGCCGTTGGACGGGTGCGGCGATCCACGTGCGCTATTGGCAGTACGTCGCAGACGACGACACGTGGGAGGAACTCGCCGTCGCACCGACTTCGGTCGGGCGGTATCGTGCCGCGGTGGCGGTCCTGTCCCTGCGCGCGAGCGGCGCGGCAGTGCTGGAATTCGAGATCGAAAAGAGGGTGTTTGACCTCGCCGACTGCACGTGGCCGGAAGAGACCTCTTACGAGTATATCGGAGAGGAGCAGACAGTTACGCTCTCGGGGCTGCCCGCAGGGGCAATCCCCGTGTATGAGGGCAACCGTGCGACGGTGCGGGGCACCTATCGGGCGCGGCTCCTCTCGGTCGAGGACCCGACGGGCAATTACACCTTTACGGGGCTTTCCTCCGTGGCGGCGTTCACGTGGGAGATTACGGTGGTCGATATCGACTTCAACTACGTCACGTGGCGCGGCAGCACACCGGAGGACAAACAGAACGCGACGACGGTCTATACGGGTGAGGCGCAGACGCTGACCCTCTACTACACCAAGAAACCGAATATCGATCTCTCCAAGATCATGAACATCACTTATACCGGTAATGTGGCGACGCCCGCCGGCACCTACCGGGGGGTGCGCGCGGTGATCGCGGACGACGACCGCTTTGACAGCATCGTCTGCTCCGGGGACGGGATCGTACGCAACAACTTCTATGCGGACTGGGTGATTGAAAAACGCGAGATCGACCCCGAGCAGTACCTGGACTTTGCCGACCTCACCGTTACGTACGACGGGGGGGAGCACACGATTGGTCTGACCTCGCGGATGCCGTCGTGCGTGTCGGTCACCTATGACGCCACGCCCAAGCGGGACGCGGGCACGTATATCTACACGGCGTACTGCACGCTCACCGATACCGCGAACAATATCCTGACGGTCGAGACCACCTCCCGTACCCTGACCATCCGGCGCGCCGTCGCGAAGATCACGGCAAAAGGGCGCGACACGGTCTATAACGGGGAGGTACAGCGCATTGAGGAGGACAAGTGCCGTATCGGCACCGACCGACCGAAGGAGACACCCCTGCGCTTTGAGTATTATCTGGTCTCCGAGGAGGACGGGTCGCTCACGGTGGTCGAGAACAATGCACCCATCCACGGCGGGGAATACCGGGTCAAGGTGATTTTCGACGGCTCGCAGAACTATGAAGAAACCGCCGTGACCGTCCCGTTTTATATCAACCGTGCGACACTCGCCTTGGAGGGGGACATCGTTCTGCGCTCGGCAGAGATGCTGTACACCGGAGAGCCGCTCAACCTGAAACTTCAAAACGAGCGGCACCTGCCCGATTGCGTCATTCCGGTGTACAGTGCAGCGCGCACCGACCCCGGCATCTATAAGGTGGTTGTCAACTTCGAGTTTACGGAGGAGCACAAAAACGACTATAAGCCGATTGAGGGCATGAGTGCCACGCTCACCATCCTGACCTCGCGCATCGTGGATGCCGGGACGGGTGTGCAGTTCCGTTTCCCCGACGGGAGCCCCGTGCCGTACCGCCTGCTGGTGATGGAGCGGCACGACCTCGACGCCTTCAACACCAACTGGTCCGTCGGTTTCCATACCTCCCTCAAAGGGTTGTGGAAAACCGAACTCAAGGAGGGGCGTAAGCCGATCACCTCGATGGAGACACCATTTGACGTGTACCTGCCGATCTCCGTGCGGGATTCCAACGACCGCACGCTGACCGCCATCGGGCTGACCATCGACGAGAACGGGAAGTATACCGTCAAAGTCTATGACGATGCCGAAGTGGTGGAGATCGGCGAGGACCGATACCTCCGCATCCCCGCGACCGAGGTGACCTATTTCGGCTACACCACGCGGGACAGCGGAGCGGGGCAGACGCTCTGGATCGTGCTCGCCTCCGTCGCCGCCGTTCCCGCCGCCGCGGTCATCGCGGTGGAGATCGTGCGTAGGAAACGCAGGAAAACCGCCGATCACACCCGGGAGGGGGAATAAAACCGCGCGAAAGACAGAGAGACGCGCCCCGGTGGCGGAAAAACCGGGCAGGGCGGTAATCACGTCTGTGAAATATCAAAAAAAGAGGCGGACAGTCACGGCTGTCCGCCTCTTTTCCGTTGTTTTGAAAGCCTCCCTCGGTACGGCGTTCGTCCGGGACCGCATTGTGCGGTCATTCGATCGCTTTGAGGGCCTCCGCCATGTTGATACGGCGTATCTTTCCGATGAGGGTCAGGTCTACGAGCAGGGTGAACACGAAGGTGATTGCCACGGCGATGAGGAAACTCCACGGGGAGAGCGCGTGACCGAAGTAGATGGAACGGATGCGGATCTGCGCCATGACGTAGCGGTGGAGCGCGATGCCGAGCGGGAGCCCTATGACGGCGGACATGGCGGTGAGGACGATGTTCTCACGGAAAATGTAACTGTTCTGCTCCCCGGGGTAGAAACCCAGGACCTTGATGGTTGCGAGTTCACGCGTGCGCTCCGCAATGGTGATGTTCGTGAGGTTATAGAGCACGGTGAAGGAGAGTGCGCCCGCACATACGAGGACGATGAGGACGATATAGTCGAGGCTGTCGAGCATACTGCCGACGCGCGTTTTCATCTCCTCGGAGAGGAGCACGTTTGCGACCCCGTCAATTCCGCGCAGGACGGCACCCGACGCGCCTGCGTCCGCTCCGTCGGGGAAAAGGACGTAGGCAGTGTTCGGTAATGGCGGTTCACCGAAACCCTCGGCGAGCGTCATGCCCGTTACGTAGGCGTAGTCGGAGATATAGTTGTCGAAGACACCGCTGATACGCAGGGTGAAGGTGTGTCCCGCACCGTCGCGCAGGGTGAGTGTATCGCCGACTGCGAGCCCCGCCTCATCGGCAAAACGGTAGTTGACGGCGACCTCACCGTCACCGGGGTAGGCGACGGGGGTTTTGCCGCGGTGCAGGTCCACAAAATTGCCGAGACCGCCGTCCGCCGCGACGAGGGAGATGTCCGTCTCTCCGGTGCCGACGAGGGCACTCGCGTTCTCTGTATAGAGAAAAACCGTTTTCTTTGCCGCGTCGCCGCTCTTTTCGAGGAACGTCGCGCGTGCCTCCTCGTCAAGCCCCCCGAAGAAACTGACGGAGGCGTCGAAAAGCTGGATCTTGTTGTATTGGTTGTCGACGACGGGACGGATGGAGTCGCGGATGCCGAACCCGGTCAGGAGCAGGGCGGTACAGCCGCCGATGCCGAGCACCGTCATGAGCATACGCCCTTTGTACCGGAAAATGTTGCGGAGCGATACCTTATGCAGAAACCGCAGACGGTTCCAGAGCGCGGGGATACGTTCGAGCAGGATCTTTTTCCCCGCCGTCGGGGTTTTGGGGCGAATGAGTTGTGCCGCCGTTTCCCGCAGGTCGCGGTAGCAGACGAAGACGGTGGCACCGAGTGCCGCCGCGAGAAATGCCGCGGTGCAGGCGGCGAACAGTCCCCAGTTGAGGACGAACGCTGCCGGGCGGTGGATGGAATACATGATGCCGTACACCTGCCAGAGCACGAGCGGCAGGAGACGCGAGCCGAGCAGGAATCCGATGATGCAACCGAAGAGGGAGGCACTCCCCGCATAGAGCAGGTACTGCGAGAGGATGGCACCGCTGCCATACCCGAGTGCTTTGAGCGTCCCGTTCTGCGTGCGCCCTTCACCGACCATGCGTGTCATGGTCGTGATGCAGACAAGTGCCGCGACGAGGAAGAAGAAGAACGGAAAGACCTTGGCGACGCCCGATACGATCGCGGTATCGTTTTGCAGGCTCGCATACCCGACGTTGGACAGCCTGTCGAGTGCGTAAACCGCCGGTTCCGTGAGGGCGGCGAGTGCTTCGCGCCCCTCGGCGATCCGTTCTTCAAGTGCCCGTATCGTTTCCGCGGGAAGGGTGGGCGGTGCGGCATTCAGTGCCGCCTCTGCCGCGGCGAGTTGTGCCTCCGCGTCGGCACGGATGCCCCGGTAGCGTGCATCGGCACGGTCACGGAGGCAGGCCTCGACCACCTCCCGCACGGCGTCCAGTGCCGCCGTTTCTTCGTCGGAGTAGATGGTGTGACGCTCGGTGAGGGTCAGGTAGATCTCCGTGTAGACCCCCTCGGTCCGGAATGCTTCCGGCGGGAGGTAGACAAAGCCCGAGACGGTACCGTTCGAGAGGGAGGTCCCGCCGCGCTCGAAGTTGATGTAGGCGGAGGCGTTTGCAATGCCGACGACCGTATAACTTTGTGCTCCGAATACCTGCTTGGTCTCGTCGGTGTTTTCCTCCGAAAGGAGGAGGTGTGTTCCGATCCTGTCTTCCCCCGCAAATTTGGCGTCGAGGACGCATTCGTCCGGAGACGTGGGGAGCCGTCCTGCGACGAGATCCAGTCCGTTTACCCCGTCGAGCAGGGTGTGCGCGTGGAGGACACCGTTCGTGCCGTCCTCTTTCTTGTAGAGGACGTCCCTCGAAACGGAGCCCCACGCCCCCCCGATACCCGACAGGTCACGGAAGGCGGCGACGTCGTCGTCGGTGAAACCCAGTGTCGAAACGAGCCGGTAGTCGTAGAGACGGAGATCGGAGAGATACCCGTCCGCGGTTTTCAGTATGGACGCCTCTGTCACGCGCAGACCGGCAAAAAAGCCGACGCCGAGCGCGATAATCGCGAGGATGGCAAAGTAGCGGACGAGGGTCGTACGTATGGTACGGAAAACAGAACGCAGCAGCATCGTCGTCACCACTCAATCTCGTCGACGGGCTTTGCCTCGGCGTTGCATTCCGTCCGTTCCACCGTGCCGTTCTTGACGTGGATGACGCGGTCTGCCATCGCGGTCAGGGCACTGTTGTGTGTGATGATGACCACCGTCATCCCGGTCTTTCTCGCGGTGTCCTGCAACAAGCGCAGGATCTGTTTCCCAGTGACGTAGTCGAGCGCGCCCGTCGGCTCGTCGCACAGGAGCAGGCGCGGCTTTTTGGCAAGGGCGCGCGCAATGGAGACGCGCTGTTGTTCTCCGCCGGAGAGTTGGGCGGGGAAGTTGCGGCATCGGTCGGCGAGCCCCACCTCCGTGAGGATCTCGGCGGCGTCCGTTTCCACGTGGCTGATGTGCGTCGCCATTTCGACGTTTTCGAGTGCCGTCAGGTTCTGGATGAGGTTGTAGAACTGGAAGACGAAACCGACCTCGTAACGGCGGTAAGCGGTGAGTTCCCGCACGCCGAGGCGGGAGATGTCCCGCCCGCCGACGAAAACCTCGCCCTCGGTCAGGGTGTCCATACCGCCGAGGATGTTGAGCAGCGTGGTTTTGCCCGCACCCGAGGGGCCGACAATCACGCAGAGTTCGCCCTCGTCGATGACAAAATCGGCATCGTGCAGGGCGTTGATCCTGACCTCGCCCATGGTATAGGTCTTGCTGACGTGACGGAATTCGATGAAATGTTCCATGACCGCGTCTCCTTTGTGACATGATGGTTTTTCTATATCCTATACAAGAGATATGAAAGAACTGTGAACGGGTGTCAAATAAACGACGTTTTTTCACAGAATGCGACCCGGGACGGAGAGTCGCCGCCCATCATATACTGAAAGCAGAATGACCGGTCGGAAAAACGACAAGGAAAGGAAAGCGGAAATGTCGGAATATGTGATAAACGGAGGGACGCCCCTCGTCGGTGAGATCGAGGTCTCCGGGGCAAAGAACGGGGCACTTCCGCTTTTGTTTGCGTCCGTTTTGGCGGGAGGTGCCTGTACCTATTACCATGTGCCGGATATCGGGGACGTGCGGCTGGCACTCCGTATTCTCTCGGAGATGGGCGCGCGCGTGACGCGCCCGGGGGCACACACCGTGACGGTGAACGCCCGTTACCTGTCCCCCGAGGCGGCCCCGCGGCATCTGACTGCCGGGATGCGCGCCTCCTCCTACCTGCTCGGGGCTTGCCTCGGCCGGTTCGGGTACGCGGCGGAGCCGGCGACGGGCGGGTGCGATTTCGGTAACCGCCCGCTCAATTGCCACTACGGGGTGTTCCATGCCCTGGGGGCACGGGGAGAAGGGGAACTCTATGCTCCGCCGGGCGGGCTGACCGGTGGTCGTTACGTCTTCCCGCAGGTGTCGGTCGGCGCGACGGTGAACGGGCTTTTTGCCGCCTGCCGCGCGAGTGGTGTCACGCATCTCTCCAACTGCGCGACCGAGAGTCACGTCGGGGACCTCATACGGTTTCTCCTGGCACTGGGGGCCGACATCCGCGGGGTCGGTACGCCGGAACTCGTGATACGCGGCCGCCCCCACCTCGGCAAAACCTCGTTCGTCGTTTCCCCCGACGAGATCGAGGCGGGGACCTATCTGCTCGCGGGTGCGGCGACGGCAGGAGACGTGACGGTGACGGGCATACGCCCCTGTGACCTCGCGCCCCTCACCGATGTGCTTGTCCGTGCGGGGTGCCGCGTAGACACCGCCCCCGACCGCGTGCGCGTGCGCCGCGGGGACGTTTTTTCGGGGGTCACCGTGGAGACGGCACCCGCCCCCGGCTTTCCGACCGATCTGCACCCGCAGACGGTGGCGGCACTCTGCTTTGCCGCGGGGGAGAGCCGCGTGACCGAGCGGGTCTGGCAGGAACGCTTCCGTTACACGGGGGAACTGGCAAAGATGGGTGCCGCGTTTACTCGTGAGGGGCAGACGCTGACGCTCCGCCCCGCCGCCATGCACGCGGCGGACGTCACGGCGACGGACCTGCGGGGCGGTGCCGCCCTCGCCATCGCCGCTCTCGCCGTTCCGGGGGCGTCCCGCCTCACCGGGTGCGAACTGATCGAGCGGGGCTACGAGGATTTTACCGGGAAACTCCGCCGTCTCGGCGGGGACGTCCGGATGTCAGCGGTGCCTCCGTCTCGCCCGCCGCGGGCGGGCGAGAAAACCGCCGAGCAGCGCGAGGAGGAAGACGGCGGGGACACCCGCGCAACGGACGGCGACGGGCAGGGTTGAGCCCGGGACGGCGAGCCCGCCGGCACCGATGAGGACGGCGAAAATCGCCCCCGCGATAAGGGCGGGGAACAGGGAGTCATGCCGCCACATACGGACGGTGCAGATCCCGAGCATAAGTGCCGTCAGACCGAGGCAGGCGAGCCCCGCGGGGAGCAGATGGGCGGTCGGGTCCTGCGAGCGCAGCAGGACGGCACTGACCGCTATCACCAGCAATGCTCCGAAGAGGAGCGCGATGCCTCCGCCGAACAAAATCGATTTTAACAGTGATGGTTGCTTTCTGTGCCTTTTTTCCACGGTACACCTCCGGTGGCTGTGATTGCTTCACTGTATGCGTGTGCCCGGCGGATTATGCCGTCGCCCCCGCTCCTCCGTCTTGCCGTGACTTTTTCCCCCGCGGGTCACCCGCGGGGGCATTTTGTTTTCCGAATGCTTGCAAAAATCGCATTTTTTGGTGTCGCACGCCGCTCCCGCATTGCTCGGAAACGAGGTATAAAATGCATCGGTCGGCCCACACTTCATGGTGTGATATTTCGTTTTGCAAACGGGGTTTGTCGGGCGACAGATACCGGCGGGCAAAATGCGGAGGTTAAAAAATGAAAAGAATCGGCAAGCAAGCGTTGCTGCTTTTGGTGACGGCGGGGATCCTGCTGTCCCTCGGCGGTTGTAAAAAGGGACCCGGCGGCGGCTCGGGGCTCTCCGATCCGTACGCGGACAAGACACACGCGGAGGTGTCGGAACTGCTCTACGAAGAGGTGCTCGGGGAGTTCTATGATTACTACACGCGTGCGACGGAGGCGGCGACCGTCTCCGAGCGGTACGCACTCATGGCGATTGCGGAGGCGAAACTGCTCGGCTCCGGTGTGATGCTGCCTTCCACGGCAAACGGCGGTAACTACGCGATTTCCCGCGTTGCGCCGCGCACCGTCACGTCGGTGCTTTGGGGCAGTGACGAGTTCCGTTTCCATAATGCACTGGTAGTCAAGGGCAATCCGCTCCGCCGCACGGAGGTGGAGGAGATGAAGGCAGAGTGGGCGAAACGCCGCGGTACGGGCAACTACGAGGCGTGGGCAAAGTCGTATCTGAAAGGGAAGGGCTATACGCTCGGCGACACTTACGACTATGCCTATACCGCCGACCCCACGACCTGGGACTGGCATAACACCAACCAGAGCCCCGACTTCCGCGCGCTCGTCAATCTGTACGACGGGCTGTACGAATACGATGCGGAAAACCGGCAGATGCCCGCCCTTGCGACTTCGCACGAGGTCTCGGAGGACGGTCTGACCTACACGTTCCATATCCGCCCGGGCGTGCAATGGGTGAATTACCAGGGGACACCGATCGAGGAGGTCACCGCGACGAGTTTTGTCCGCGGTTTTCAACATCTGCTGGACGCGGGCGCAGGACTGGAAGCCCTGGTGGACGGCGTCGTCCGCGGGGTCTCGGCATACCTCGGGGACGAGGTCACGGACTTTAACGCCGTCGGTGTGCGGGCACCCGACCGCTACACGCTGGTATATGAACTCGAAAAGCCGTGTTCGTATTTTCCCACCATGTTGAGTTACGCCCTGTTCGCCCCGATCAGCGAGGCATACTTCCTTGCGAACGGCGGTGCCTTCGGCAGAGCCGCCTTTGCGGAGGCGGCGGCGAAGAGTGCCTACACCTACGGCACCTCCCCCGAGAAGATTGCCTATTGCGGTCCGTATCTCGTCACTTCGACCACCGCGGAAAACTCGGTGATCTTCGGTGCCAACCCCGCCTATTGGAACAAAAACAATATCAATATCCGCAAGATTACCTGGACGTTCGTTTCCGGGCAGGAACCGACGCAGGCGTACGATCTCATGCGGGCGGGCAAACTCTCGGGTGCCGGGCTGAACGCCAACTCGCTCGCCAAGGCGCGGGAAAACGGAGATTTCGATAAGTATGCGTACGTTTCCGGCGTGGATGCAAATGCCTTCCCCGTATTTTATAATCTGTACCGCAAGCAATACGCCAACTATAACGATTCGACCGTTGCCGTCTCCACACTGACGGAGGACGAGCGCGTCAGGGCCAACCTCGCGATGCGTAACCGCCGTTTCCGTATGGCACTCGTGACCTCGCTGGACCGCGCGGCGGAGAATGCGACGCTCACGGGGGATGACCTCAAATACACCAGTCTCGTGAACTCCTATACACCCGGCAATTTCGTCAGCCTCGACGAAGACGTGACGGTGCGCGTCGGTGACGAGGAGAGACTCTTCCCCGCGGGCACGTATTACGGTGCCATCGTGCAGGCGCAACTGGACGCGGACGGGGTCGCCGTGCGGGTGTGGGATCCTGCGGCGGAGGGCGGTGCCGGGTCGTCCACCGGTTTTGACGGGTGGTATAACGCAGAGAATGCCGCGGCATACCTCGCGCAGGCGGTTGAGGAGTTGCAGGGGCAGGGGGTAGAGATCAGCCGTGACCGTCCGATCGTTCTCGAAATGCCGTACTGTGACATCAGTGAGCCTTATTCCAACCGTGCGAACGCGTTTAAGCAGTCGGTCGAGGCATCGCTCGGCGGGCAGGTCGTGATCCGCCTCGTGAAGACGGGCGGCTCCAACGCGTCGAACTGGTATTACGCGGGCTTTTATCCCCCCTCGGGGCATCTCATGAACTATCATATTTTTGACGGCTGTGGCTGGGGCCCTGACTACGGCGACCCCGCGACGTACCTGGACACCATGCTCCCGCAGAGCGGCGGCATGGCGAAAAATATCGGTCTTTTCTGAAAACGGTCGTCACCGTCCGGGGCGGCGGGCGCACACTGCCCGCCGCGTGCCCCGACGAGAGGGGAGGAGGAGCCTATGGCGAAATATCTGGTCAAGCGTCTTTTGCGCGGCATCGTGTCCGTCGTCATCGTCGTCACGATCGTCATGCTGCTCATCTATACGCTCATGGACCGCGACCTCATTTTCGCGAGGGACGCGCAGTTTACCAAGCGATATAACAACGACCGCGTACTGTACCGGTACACGCAGTGGGAGCGTTTCGGATACCTCGATTACGTGTCCTTCGGGGAATACCTGACGGAACTTGCCCGGGCGGGCGAGATCGACGAGGAGACGCACGCGGCGGCGGTCGCCATCGGGAGACGGGCGGAGGAGGATACGGCGATCGCCCGTGAATATGCGGCGCGTTTCCGCCGCGACTATGAGGCGCGCGGTTACACGGTCGAGCGGCTGGATGCCGTCATGCTGAATAAAAACAAGGTGGACGTCGGCGGTAAGCAGCAACTGTTTGCGTATAAGGACAAAAGCGTCTTTTCCCGCCTTTTCTCCTTTTTCGGCGGTATCGTCCACGTGGATAACATCCATTACGTGAAGGACGACATCGCGGACCGCGGGCTCACGTTTACCCTCTATGACCCGGTCTACAACACGGAGGAGGGGAGCGGTGCGCTGCTCAAAAAGAAGTTTTCACCTGCCATCATGGGGCGTGGCACCGAGCACAAATACCTTCTGTATTTTGACGGGCAGTTCCCGTACGTGCATGAAAATCTGGTGACAATCCGCCTCGGGCTGTCCTACACCGTCAATCAGAACGTCGACGTGGCGGATACCATGACGGAGCCACAGGGGGGATACGTCACGTCCCGCGTCGTCTATCCGACGGGGCTCTCCGAAGAGAGCGCGAACGATCTGCACACCGCGACCTACGCTTACGCCGGTGCGCGGGAGGTCTCGCCTCTGTACGCCGACCGCTATACGGACGACTATATCAACGTGCGCGCCGTCAAGGCGAACAAGTCGAAACTCGGCTATTCCTTTACCATCGGTATCGTGGCGTCGGTTGCGGCGTACGTCATCGCCGTCCCTCTCGGGATTCTCATGGCGAGGCGGAAAGACCGTTTCGTCGATCGGCTTGGTACCGCCTATATCGTTTTCATTCTCGCGGTCCCGTCGCTTGCGTATATCTTTATCTTCAAGGCGATCGGCGGACGGCTCGGACTGCCGACCTCTTTCGGTATGGAGGGGGAGACGACCCTCATGTATCTGCTCCCCATCCTTTCTCTCGCACTGCCGTCCGTCGCGGGGCTGGTCAAGTGGTTGCGACGTTATACCATCGATCAGATGAATGCGGATTACGTCAGATTTGCGCGGGCAGAGGGGCTCTCCGAGCGGGAGGTCTTCCGCCGCCACATTCTCAAAAATGCGGCGATACCGATGCTGCACGGCATCCCCGCGAGCATCCTCGGGTGCCTCGTCGGTGCCATCATCACGGAGCGGGTATATCTCGTCCCCGGTGCGGGGAATCTCCTGACCACCGCCATCAACATGAACGACAATGCGGTCATCGTCGGGCTGACCATGTTTTATGCGGTCCTCTCCATCGTTTCTCTCATCCTCGGGGACCTGCTCATGGCATCGGCGGATCCGCGTATCTCTTTTTCGGGTAAAGCGAGGTGAACGATATGCAAAACGACGGGGCAGAGACGGGGGCACTCGGTCTGACGGATGCGGAACTGTTCTCCCGTGTGGAGACGGACGCGTCGGATGCCGAGCATATTGCAGCACCGCGGTACTCCTACTGGAAGTCGGTCTTCCGCGTCTTCTTCCGCAAGCGACTGAACATCGTTATCCTCGTGATCCTGGCGGTTTTGATCGTGTTCGCATATGTCTACCCCATGTTCTCGGGGTACGACAAGTATCAGAACGTGCTGGTGGAGAACGGTAAGCACCTGACCCCCTCGGCGGCGATGGACAAGTACGGTCACAATATCCACTGGATCTTCGGCGCGGGTGGGGTCGGAGAATCGACCTTTGATGCCCTGTGGAGCGGCGCGCGTATTTCGCTGACCCTTGCCTTTGCGGCGGCGGCGATCAATCTGACGGTGGGCATCGTCGTCGGTGCCGTATGGGGATTTTCCAAGCGGACGGACCTCTATATGACCGAGGTCTACAACATCGTCGGCAACGTGCCGTATATCCTGCTCATTTCCGTCATCGTCATGATTCTGTCGGCAAACTTCTGGACGATGGTGTTCGCGCTGACGGTGACGGGGTGGCTCTCCATCGCGTACTTCATCCGCACGCAGGTGGTCATCGTCCGCGACAGGGAATACAACCTTGCCTCCCGCTGTCTCGGCACCTCGACGTTCCGTATCGCGATGAAGAATATCCTGCCCTTTATGGTGTCGGTCATCGTGACGGTGGCGGCGACGGAGATCCCCTCGTATATCTCCTATGAAGTGTTCCTGTCCTATATCGGGCTCTCCATGTCGGATATGTCGCTCGGGAAACTCATCTACGCCGCGGAGGGGTCGATGCTGACGCCGGGATTCCGCTTTGAATTTTGGAGTCCGGTCGCCGTCGCCTCCGTGATTACCGTTGTCCTTTATGTGGTGGGGCAGAACCTCGGTGACGCCTCCGATCCGAGGACGCATATGTGAGGGAAACATGGAGAAGAAAAAAGTGCTCCTGTCCGTTCGGGATTTGGAGGTGCGATTCCGCGTCCGCGGCAGGACCCTGACGGCGATCCGCGGGGTGTCGCTCGATATTTTCGAGGGGGAGTCCATCGCCATCGTGGGGGAGTCCGGGTCGGGTAAGTCGGTCTTTACCAAGACCTTCGCCGGGATGCTGGACGAAAACGGTACCGTCAGCCGCGGCAGTATCATCTTTTACGACGAGGAACTCGCAGACACCTCGGTGCGCCTTACCCGTGCCGTGCGCCTGCGTCTGCGGTTTCTGGAAAACAGGCTGAATGCCTATGCCCGCGCAGCGGGGGCGGCGGGGGATGCGTCGGAGTTGCCCCCAGAGATACGGGAGAGAAACGCGTGCATTGCAAAGGAGATCTGGCTCTCCGTCGGGCGGATGAATGCACGCCGCCGGTGGGGGTTGCTTTTCCGTCTCCTGCGTGCCGTCGGGCGGGCGATGCGGGACGGTGCCGACCTCTCGGACGAGGAGGTGCGGAACGCGGTGTTCGACGACGTGACGTTCCGCGTGCGGTACGTGGGGGAGGACGAGGAACGCCTCCGCGGTGTCTGCGTCCTGAATCTGGCTAAGATACGGTACGACGGCGACTGGGGGCAGATCCGCGGCAGCCGTATCGCCACGGTCTTTCAGGATCCCATGACCTCGCTCAACCCCATCCTCACCATCGGCGCGCAGATCACCTCGGTGATCCTGCGGCATCAGAAGTGCTCGGAAGGGGAGGCACGCCGCCGCGCCATCGAGATGATGCGTAAGGTGGGGATCCCGCACCCGGAGAGGCGTTTTGACGACTACCCGTTTCAGTATTCTGGCGGGATGCGTCAGCGCATCGTCATTGCCATCGCGCTCTCCTGTCAGCCGAAGATCCTCATCTGCGATGAGCCGACGACCGCGCTGGACGTCACCATCCAGGCGCAGATTCTCGAACTCCTGAAAAACTTACAGCATGAGTTCGGTTATACCATCGTGTTTATCACCCACGATCTCGGGGTGGTGGCAAACATTGCGGATCGTGTCGCCGTCCTGTACGCAGGGCAGATCGTGGAGATCGGGGAGGCGGAGGAGGTGTTCTACGATCCGAGGCATCCCTATACGTGGGCACTGCTCGCGTCACTTCCGCAACTGGCGGAGAAGAATACGGAGCTCTATTCCGTCCGGGGGACGCCGCCCTCCCTTTACAGCGAGATCACGGGGGATCCTTTCGCGCCGCGCAATCCGTACTGCCTGCGGATTGACACCTTGCAGGAACCGCCGATGTTCGCGGTCAGCGAGACGCACGCCGCCAAAACGTGGCTGCTCGATCCGCGCGCGCCGAAGGTGGAGAAGCCGGAGGCGATCCGCGATCTTCACGAAAAACTGCGGCGTGCATTTTACGGGGAGGAGGAATGACCTTGCATACAGAGGGGAGAACGGAGGGGCGTGTGAGGCACCTGCCCGCGCGCGGACCCGTCGATGCCGCCGGGCGGGAGGTCCTGCTCGAACTCAAAAACGTCGATATCACATTCGGGCGCGGGGAGCGCGCCGTGCGGGCGGTACGCGACGCCTCTTTCCGCATTTATCGCGGCGAGACGTTTTCGCTCGTCGGAGAGTCCGGATCGGGGAAGACGACCGTCGCGCGCGCCGTCATCCGCGTCAATCCGGTTTCCGCCGGGGAGATCCTGTATCGGGGGGTGCGGATCTCTGGGCGCATCCCGCACGCCCTGGACCGTGAGGTCATCCGCAATATCCAGATGGTGTTTCAGGACCCCGCCGCATCCCTCAACGAGCGCGCGACGGTGGATTATATCGTTTCCGAGGGACTGTACAATTTTCATCTGTACGAGAACGAGGCGGACCGTGTCCGCCGGGTGGAGGAGATGATCCGTGAGGTCGGTCTGCTCCCCGAGCACCTGACCCGCTACCCGCATGAGTTTTCGGGCGGACAGCGACAGCGCATCGGTCTCACCCGCGCCATGGTGATGGAGCCGGAACTCGTCGTTGCCGACGAGCCGATCTCTGCCCTGGACGTGTCCGTCCGCGCACAGGTGCTGAATCTGATGAAGAAGTTTCAGAGGGAGCGCAGGACCACCTATCTTTTCATCGCGCACGATCTCTCGATCGTCCGTTTTATTTCCGACCGTATCGGTGTGATTTATAAAGGCAGGATTGTAGAGGTCGCCCCGGCGGAGGAACTGTTTGAATATCCGTTGCACCCGTATACGCGTTCGCTCATTTCCGCCATCCCGATCCCCGACCCGCAACTGGAAAGGCAGAAGAAACTGTTGGTCTACGATCCCTCCGCGCACGGGGAGCCCGTCGGTATCCAGACCCTCACCGACATCGGACACGACCATTTCGTGTTCGGGGACGAGAGGGAGGTGGACGCCTACCGTCGCATCCGTGCAGAGGGGATCCGCACCCACCGCATCGGCGGTGCACGGCAGGGGGAGGCAGTGGCAGCCCCCGATGCCGCCTGGGCGGAGCACTTTGCTGTCGGGGCGGAACGCCCCGACATGGAGAGGGAACGCCCCCCGGAGGATCTGCCCGAGGGGGACTTGCCGGAGAACACCGCTCCCGGCAGTCCCGCCCTCTCCGAGGGCAGTGCGGATGTGGCGGCAGAGGCAATCATCGAGGCACCTCCGCACGACACCGGGCATATCGGCTATTCGGTCGGTGCTTTTTTCCTGCCGGTGGTCGGGCTTGCCGTGGGCGGCATTTTCAAAAAGCATCGCCATATCCGCAATTATCTGGCGTGTCGGCGGGGCGGTATCGCCGGGCTCGTCGTGCGCGGTGCCGCCGTCGGGCTGTTTGCGCTCGCGCTGGTCCTTGCCGTTTTGTAAAGTGCCCGCGACCGAAAAGAGCCCACGACCGAAAAGAGCCCACGACCGGCGGTCGTGGGCTCTTTTCGTATTCTGCGGGGAATTATTCTTTGGTTGCGTCGTCCGCAGGGGCGGTTTCGGTGGTCTCTGCGGTGTCAGCGGGAGCGGGGGCGGCATCGGTCACCTCGGTGGTGGCAGCGGCTTCTGCCGTTGCTTCCGTCTCGGGGGCGGCTTCCGTCGCCTCGGGGGCCGGCGTCTCTACCATGGCGGCAGGTTCGACGGCGGATTTCTTCTTGCCCTTCTTACCGTTCTTTGCGGGCTCGGCAGGGGTCTCATTCACGATCGGGTGCGAGTCCTCTGCGACGACGTCCACGGAGCGGATGGCGGCGCGCAAGAAACGGATGTGGGTCTTGTCCTTGGTGGTCTCGATGACGACCGTCTCATCTTTGAGCGAGACGATCTTGCCGACGATACCGCCGATGGTCGTGACCTCGTCACCGACCTTCATGTTGTCGCGCATTTTCTGCGCTTCCTTTTCCTGTTTCTTCTGCGGACGGATGAGCAGGAAGTAGAAGACAACGACGACGATGACGAGCATACCGATGGTCAGCCAGCTCTGCGCACCGCCTGCCAGTGCAAAGGGGGAAAACATCATTTTTTGTTCCTCGTTTCATAGTATTTTTTCTCATTATACCCACTTTTTATGAACAATTCAATACCTATCGTACTTTTTTGTGTTCCCGTGAATTGACAAGTCGCCGCGGTGCGTGCTACAATACGATGAAGAAAACAGAGAGGAGCACCTCTTTTACATGAAACTCAAAGCGCAGATCATGGATGCGGCGGCGGTGGGGCGTTGCATGACCCGCATTTCTTACGAAATCGTGGAGCGGGAAGGGGACCTCGACGGGTTGGTGCTCGTGGGGATCCATACCCGCGGGGTGCCGATGGCACAGATGGTCGCCGAGCGTATCCGAGCGCATAGCGGCGTTTCCGTACCGGTCGGGGTGCTGGACATCTCGCTCTACCGTGACGATCTGTCGACGATCGGAGAACTACCGGAGGTACGCGGATCGGAGATGCCGTTTGACGTGACGGGAAAACGGGTGGTGCTGGTCGACGACGTGCTCTATACCGGCAGGACGGCGCGTGCCGCCATCGACGCGCTCTTTGCCCTCGGCAGACCGCAGACCATCCGCCTCGCCATCCTCGTGGACCGCGGGCATCGGGAACTTCCCATCCGCGCCGATTTCGTGGGGAAGAACATGCCTACCTCCCAGCGCGAGGTCGTGGCAGTGCATTTCGACGAGACGGACGGCGATACCGGCGTTTACCTCTTCGAGCAGGAGTAAACGTTCGTCTGCAAGGGAGGGGGCGAGCCGCGGATGGACGTCGCCGTCTCGGGTGCATATACATTAAGATGAAGAGAGCGCGCCGTCAGGCGCGCTCTCCCTGCCTTTCCGGCCGATGGCAAAGTTTCTGTTCTGCCGGACGGCTTTTTGCACAAAACGAAGCCGAATTTTACGCATAAACTGTCATTCTGCACAAGAATGGCTTTTTTCGGTGATTTCTCTTTACAAAGCGGTCACAATCTGCTAGAATATCGACAGTCAAAGATCTTTAAGCACGGTACAGAGAGACCGGGAAGATTGTCATAGAGGGCGCGTCGCGCCGGTTTGTGGTACATCTTGCTCGGGCAAGGTGTATTTTTTTGCGGCATCAACGGCGAGAGCCGAGTAAATAGATGTAATTAATTTGTACAGGAGATGCAAAATTATGAAACTCGTCTACAATGTCGGCGCAAAGCCGAAGGAGATTGGCATCGGTAAAATGCTGATCTTCGCTTTCCAACAGTTGCTTGCCATTCTCGCGGCAACGATCGCGGTGCCGGCAATCGTCGGTAACGGGATGTCCGCCTCTGCCGCACTGTTTGGTGCGGGCGTCGGCACACTGGTATATTTGTGCTTCACTAAGTTTAAGAGCCCTGTGTTCCTCGGTTCCTCCTTTGCGTTCATCGGTTCTATGTTCGCGGCGTTCGCGGGTGGCGTGTCCATGTCGGTCGGATACCTCGGTCTTTTGATCGGTGCTCTGATGGCAGGGCTCGTTTATGTCGTTATTGCACTGGTCGTCAAGTTCTGCGGTGTTAAGTGGATCGGTAAACTGATGCCCTCCGTGGTTATCGGGCCGACGGTCGCACTGATCGGTCTTTCGCTGGCAGTCAACGCAGTGAATGATGCTGTCGGTGTCAATCTTAATGCCGACGGTGTGCGTGTGATGAACGGTCACACCGTGCTCTGCCTGATTTGCGCCCTGGTGACACTCGCGGTTGTCATTATCTGCTCCGTTTATGGCAAGAAAATGACTAAAATGATCCCCTTCGTACTTGGTATTCTCGCTGGCTACGGTGTGGCGACGATCTTCACCTTGATCGGTTTTGCCACCAAGAACGATATGTTCAAGATCATTGACTTCACGAAGTTCCAACATATGCAGTGGTACCCTGACTTCTCCTTTGTGGAAGCCTTCAAGGGTCACTACGATTTCGGTAGTGTCGGCTCCTTCGGTGCTTATCTTGCGGTGTTGGCGGTTGCGTATGTGCCGGTTGCCTTCGTGGTCTTCGCAGAGCACATTGCGGACCATAAAAACCTCTCCTCGATTATCGAGTCCGATCTGCTTGAAAACCCCGGTCTTGCCCGCACCCTTCTCGGTGACGGTGTCGGCTCCATGGCGGGTGCCTTCTTCGGCGGTTGCCCGAACACCACCTACGGTGAGTCCGTCGGTTGCGTCGCCATCTCCGGTAACGCATCGGTCTGCACGATTTTCACCACTGCCATCATGGCGATCGTGGTTTCCTTCTTCGCTCCCTTTGTGACCTTCCTCTCCACCATTCCGTCCTGCGTCATGGGTGGCGTGTGCATCGCCCTCTACGGTTTCATCGCGGTCTCCGGTCTGAAAATGATTCAGAAGGTGGATCTTGAAAACAACGGCAATCTCTTTACCGTGTCTGCCATCCTGATTCCCGGTATCGGTGGTATGACGCTCCTCGTCGGCAAAATCAAACTGACGGCGATCGCCTGCGCCCTCATCCTCGGGATCCTGACTAACCTCCTTGTCAACATCAAGAAGGATAAGACGGAGAACACCGCTGATGCAGAGACCGCCGAAGCGGCAGAGACCGAGACCAAGGAAACGGTCAACAAGTAATTCCCCAATCACAGAAGGGCAGGGAGACCTGTCAGACGAGAGAGCGGCGCGCCTTCGGGCGCGCCGCTCTTATACGTTTGCGCCACGGCGGTCAAGCGCGTTACGGCATGGATGTTATGTGTTTGCGTCACGGCGTCCCGCGCGGCGCGGGCGGACCGCCGCCGCGCCGCCTCGGCCGCTTCGGGTGCGGCGGTTGTGCCTGCCGCCCCGATCCTTTTTCGGATGCGACGGCGGTCGCTTGGGCGGCATGGTATTTTTGCAAAAAAGACGGGCGGGAATTGCTTTTCCGCTCCCGGTATGGTACAATCTAATACTGTATGGACGGATCGGGAGGTACGGATGAAAGAGAAAATACTTGTCAGCGCGTGCCTGCTCGGTACGCCCTGCCGTTATGACGGAAAAGCGAAACCGTCCCCCGGCGTACTGGCTCTTGCACGGCACTTTGAACTGATACCGATCTGCCCGGAGACGGCAGGAGGATTGCCGACCCCGCGCATCCCCTCCGAAATCGTCGGAGAGAAGGTCCTCAATCGGGCGGGGGAAGATGTGACGGCGGCTTTTATGCGCGGTGCCGCGGCGGCGGTCGAAACCGCGCGGACACTTTCCGTCAAGCGGGCGGTTTTGAAGGCACGGAGCCCCTCCTGCGGGCGTGATACCGTCTATGACGGCACTTTTTCGGGGGCACTCGCCCCGGGGGACGGCGTGACTGCCGCCGCCCTGCGTGCCGCAGGGGTCGTGATTTACACAGAGAATGAGGCAGAGCAGTTGCTCGCCGCCTCGGAGGATATCGGATGAAACGCGTTTTTTCCTATCTGCGCCCGTATACGGGGCAGTGCATCCTGGCGCCGCTCTTCAAACTCTTGGAGGCGGGCTTTGAACTTATCGTGCCGCTCGTCATCGCGGCAATCATCGATATCGGCATTGCCTCCCGCGATACCGGTTACGTGTTGCGTATGTGCGGCATCCTGTTGCTCCTCGCCCTCGTCGGGCTGATTGCCGCCGTATGCGCCCAGTATTTTGCGTCCGTTGCGGCGACCGGTTTCGGCACCGCCCTGCGTGCCGCCCTCTTCGGCAAGATACAGAGTCTCTCTTATCGGGAACTGGATACGCTCGGGACGGCGACCATGATGACCCGCATGACGAGCGATGTCAATCAGGCGCAGACGGGTGTCAACCTGACGCTCCGCCTCCTGCTCCGCTCCCCTTTCGTGGTGTTCGGTGCGCTCATTATGGCGGCGACGATCGACGGGCGTCTTTCTCTGATTTTTGCCGCGGTCATCCTGCTCCTGCTGATTGTGGTCTATGCCATCATGTTCCGCACCCTGCCGCTCTATCGCCGCTCTCAGGAAAAACTGGACCGGGTCCTCGGGCTCACGCGTGAAAATCTGACCGGTGCGCGCGTTCTGCGCGCGTTTTGCCGTGAAGAGGCGGAGGAGGCGGACTTTGACCGCGCGAATGAGTCGCTGACGCATTCACAGAAATACGTAGGGCTGATTTCCGCCCTGACCAACCCGCTCACTTACGTGATCGTCAACATCGGCGTGATCGCCCTTATCTGGGGCGGTGCCATCCGTGTCGATCACGGCGACCTCACGCAGGGACAGGTGATCGCGCTCTACAACTATATGTCGCAGATCCTGGTGGAACTCGTCAAGATGGCAAACTATATCGTCACCGTGACCCGCGCACTCGCGTCCGGTAAGCGCGTCGCGCGCGTTTTGGAGACGGACAGCAGTCTTGCGGCACCGGCAGAGCCCGCAGGTCCCCGTGAGGGGGCACCCGCCATCGCCATGACGGACGTCTCCATGACCTACGCCGGCAATGCGGCACCTTCGCTCTCCCACGTCACCTTTGCCATCCCCCGCGGTGCCACTCTCGGCATCATCGGCGGGACCGGGTCGGGGAAGACGACGCTCGTGGATCTGATCCCGCGTTTCTACGAGGCGAGCGAGGGGGTCGTTTCGGTGTTCGGTACCCCCGTCGGTGACTATGATCCCGACACCCTCCGCGGCATGATCGGTGTGGTGCCGCAGCGCGCCGTGCTTTTCTCCGGCACCATCCGGGACAACCTCCTCTGGGGGGACCCCGCGGCGACGGACGCGGACCTGCAAGCGGCACTTGCAACGGCGCAGGCACTTGACGTGGTCGCCGCCAAGCCGCTGGGGCTGGATGAGCCCGTTGAAGCGGGCGGAAAGAATTTCTCGGGCGGTCAGCGGCAGCGTCTGACCATCGCCCGTGCGCTGGTCGCAAAACCGGAGATTCTGATTCTCGACGACAGTGCCTCCGCCCTGGACTACGCGACGGACGCGCGCCTGCGGAGGGCCCTGCGTGAGGACCTCGCGGGGATGACCGTCGTGGTGGTCTCTCAGCGCACCTCCTCCGTACGCCACGCCGATCTGATTCTGGTGCTCGACGAGGGGAACGTGGTCGGTATGGGCACGCATGACGAACTGCGCGAGACCTGCCCCGTCTATCGCGAGATCTGCATGACACAGGAGAGAGGGGGCGATGCGAAATGAAAAGAAAACTGCAAAAAGGTGACACGAAGGCCGCTCTCCGCGCCCTTTCCCCCTATCTGAAACGCCATATACCGGAGATGCTCCTGACCCTGCTTCTCGCCGCCGTCTCGGTTGCTCTGACGCTCGCACTCCCGATCCTCATCGGACTCGCCATCAACGGCATCTGCAGTGTGGGAAACGTGGATTTTGACAAGATAACGTGGCTCCTCCTTGCCGTCGGCATCGCCGTCGGTGCGACGGCGATCGTGCAATGGCTGCTCGGCGCACTGAACAATAAGATCGCGTTTGAGATCGTGCGGGATCTGCGCCGCGATGCGATGCACCGCATCCAGCGTCTGCCGCTCGCGTATCTCGATACGCATCCGACGGGGGACACCGTCTCCCGCGTGATTGCGGATGCCGAAACGGTGGCGGACGGTCTGCTCCTCGGATTCACCCAACTGTTCAGCGGCGTGCTCACCATTCTCGGCACGCTCGGGATTCTTCTGTACCTCAACGCATGGATTGCCCTTTGCGTCGTGGTCCTGACTCCGTTCTCCCTGTTCGTTGCCCGCTTTATCGCGAAACGCACCTACGCCATGTTCCGGCGGCAGAGCGAGACGCGCGGTGAACAGACGGCCCTCATCGATGAGATGATCGGCGGGCAGAGGGTCGTGCAGGCGTTTCGTTACGAGGCACGCAGCCAAAAACGGTTTGACGAGGTCAACGAGCGTTTGCGTCGTCATTCGTTGCGCGCGACCTTCTTTTCCAGTCTGACCAACCCCTGCACCCGTGCCGTCAACAATCTGGTGTATGCCGCGGTCGCCCTGCTCGGGGCACTGCTGCTCATTTTCCCGGACAGTGCCTTGTCCGTCGGTGCGACTTTCTCGGTCGGCGCGCTCTTTTCCTGCCTGTCGTACGCCAACCAGTACACCAAGCCTTTCAACGAAATTTCCGGCGTTCTGACCGAACTCCAAAATGCCTTTGCCTGCACCCTGCGGATCGAGAAACTCATCGCGGCGGAGCCCGAAACACCCGATGCCGCCGATGCCCGCGTGCTCACGGACCCTGCGGGGGCGGTCGCATTTTCCCACGTATCGTTCTCGTACGTACCCGAGGTGCCGCTCATGCGTGATCTTTCGCTCTCGGCGCGGCCCGGGCAGCGCATTGCCATCGTCGGACCGACCGGGTGCGGCAAGACCACGCTCATCAACCTGATCATGCGGTTTTACGACGTCACGGGCGGGTGCGTCACGGTGGACGGGGCGGACATCCGCGAACTGACGCGCGCGTCCCTGCGCGGCTCGATCGGTATGGTGCTGCAAGATACCTGGGTGCGCCGCGCCACCGTGCGCGAGAACATCTGCCTCGGGCGTCCGGATGCCACCCGGGAGGAGATGGTTGCCGCGGCAAAGGCGGCACACGTCCACGGTTTCGTCAGCCGCCTGCCGGAGGGGTATGATACCATGCTCACCGAGGGCGGGGAAGAACTTTCGCAGGGGCAGCGACAACTGATTTCCATCGCGCGCGTCATGCTCACCCATCCGCAGATCCTGATCCTCGATGAGGCGACCTCCTCCATCGATACGCGCACCGAGCGCAAGGTGCAGGAGGCGTTCGAGCGTCTCATGGCGGGGCGAACCTCCTTTATCGTGGCGCACCGTCTCTCCACCATCCGTTCGGCAGACCTCATCCTGGTCATGAAGGCGGGCGATGTCGTCGAGATGGGGACGCACGACGAACTGATGACACGCGGCGGTTTCTACGCGTCGCTCTACAACAGCCAGTTTGAGGCGTGAGGGCGGTTGACAAGCCCGCGTCGCTGCTATACAATAGACGTAACACAAATAGTGCGGCGTCAGGCCGCAGATACCACGGTTTGCCGCACGGCAACCGATGTTAAGACCGAAAAGGGGAACAACTATGTATTCGGAAATTCGACCCGGTAAAGTATGGTACGATACGGACGGCGAGCGCATCCAGGCGCACGGCGGCTCCATCCTTGCGGTAGGCGACACCTTCTTCTGGTACGGTGAGAACAAAAAGGGTATCACCGGTTACGCGACGGGGGAGTACTGCGGCGTGTGGCATCACGGCGTTTCCCTCTATTCGTCCCGGGATCTCTATAACTGGAAGAACGAGGGGGTCATCATGGTGGACGACGAGGATCCCGACAGTCCGTTCTACCCCAAAAACATTATGGATCGCCCCCATATCGTCTATTGCGCGCGCACGGGGAAATTCGTCCTGTGGGCAAAATGCGCGGGGCACGGCGGTTTTGAGGGGGCGTTCTTCGGCGTGTGCGAGAGCACGGACATCCGCGGCCCGTATACCTACCTGCGTTCGGTCCCCTGCGACCCCTACCACGTCGGGGACTTTGATCTGGTCGTCGAGGGGGACAAGGGGTATGCGATCTTCGAGCACCCGCACACCAAGATGATCTGCATGGAGCTGAACGACAGCTTCGATGACGTCACCGCGGTGAGCAGTGAACATCTGCCGCGCCCGTTCCCGCCTTTTACGCGGGAGGCACCGGCGTATTTCCGCCGCGGCGAGGACCGTTTTCTGCTCACCTCCGGCACGACCGGTTATTTTCCGAACCCCTCCGAGGTCTGTCGCATCACGTCTTTCCACGGCGCGTGGGAGGATCTCGGCGATCCGTGCGTGGACGATCGGAATCATGACTCGTTCTGCGCGCAGTTCTCCTCCGTTTTCCACCATCCCACGGTGCCGGATCTCTACATCGCGCTCGGCGACCGCTGGCTGACCGATCTCTCGGTGCATATGCCCGACATCCGTCATTGCTTTGAACAGATTTTCAACCCTGCGCTCGGCGGGCTTCCGAAAGAGATCGATCTGCGCGATTATACGGACAGTAACACGGGGGAGGCGAATTACGTCTGGCTCCCGATCCGTTTCCGCGAGGACGGGACACCCTATATCGAATGGGTGGACCATTGGCGTGTAGAAGACTTCCGCTGACAGGGCACGATATGAAACGAAGAGATTGGTTGTATCTCACGGGGTATGCGGCGATTGCGATTCTGCTGTCGTGGCTCCTCGCGCTGCTTGCGATCCGTGACCGAACGGCAGAACTGCCGCTCCTTTGGTCCACGCTTGCGAAGGCACTCATCATTCTGCTGCTCCTGTATTACGCACGCCTTTCCGGTACCGATAAATATCTGATCTGCGGCAGGACCGTCTCTCGGAATGCATGGTGGCTCCTGTTGCCGCTTTTCGGGGCAGTGCTGATGTATTTCGGCGTGCCGAATACCATCCCGGCACCCCTCACGGCGGTGATGACCCTGCTCGCCGTCACGGGGGCGGTCGTATGGGAGGAACTCTACTTCCGTTTTCTCGGCAGGCTCCTCTTTGAGCGGTGCGGTAAGTACCATCTGCTCGTCGTCATGCTGACCTCGGCGGTCTACGGGCTCTCGCATCTGTTCCACGCCATGTATCGTCCCCTCGGCGTCGTCTCCTGTATGATGCTCTTCATTCTGTCCATGGCACAGGGCATCTTTCTCACGGCACTTTACAGTAAGTCGAAGAACATTCTGCTCCCGCTCGCGGCACATTTTGTGCAGGATGCGGCAGAGGTGTTTTTCCGCCAGTTCTGCACGGTGTCGGAGGGCGTGTTCGGGCGCGGTGACGTCTTCGGCGGCCTGCTTGCCGTAGCCTATACGGCGGTCGGTTTCTGGCTCCTTTTCTTCTCGCACCACATCCGGGAGCGACGGAGAGGGGTGACGCCGGCGAACGCCGAGCCGACCTCCACAGGTCCCGAGTCGACCCCGGCAAGTTCCGTGCCGACCGCCGCCGATGCGGCGGCCCCGACCACCCCGGAGGCAGTCCCCGCGGACCGTGCCGCCGAGACCGCGAAACGAAGAAAAACGAAACGCGCCAATTGAGTTTTCCAAAACACAAGGCGACGCCCGAAAAATCGGGCGTCGCCTTGTTCATTTTGCTGTATGGATCATCAGAATTTGAGCGCAACGAGTCGGAGCAAGACCTCCACCATTTTCACGAGTGCCCCCTCGGGAATGCACTCGCGCACGGAGTGGAAATTGATGCCGCCGGTCGAGAGGTTGGGGCAGGGCAGCCCCATGTAGGAGAGCCGCGCACCGTCCGTTCCGCCGCGGATGGGTTGAACGATCGGCGTCACCCCCGCCGCCTGCATGGCGGCCTTGGCGTTGTCGATGAGGAACATACAGGGCAGGATTTTCTCCCGCATATTGTAGTAACTGTCGGTGATGTGGCATTCCACGCTGCCGTCTCCCCAGATTGCCTCCACCTCGTGGGCGATGCGCGCCGCGGTGGCTTTTCTTTCCTCGAAACGGTCACGGTCGTGGTCGCGCAGGATCATCCGTACCTCCGCCGTTACCTCATCCCCCGAGATGCCCGTGACGTGGTAAAAGCCCTCGTACCCCGC
This sequence comes from uncultured Eubacteriales bacterium, assembly GCA_934432675.1. Taxonomy (GTDB): domain Bacteria; phylum Bacillota; class Clostridia; order Oscillospirales; family CAG-272; genus UBA1740. The sequence goes on from CAKRYT010000006.1 coordinate 133,704, forward strand.
CGTATGTGCCGGGTCTTCCTTTTCGGGCAGGCGGGAGAGGTAGTCGCGTGCCATGAGACAGGCGTTCTTCATGACGTCTTTGGCAGAGCCGGGGTGAATATTCACGCCGTGGAAAACGATGCGGGCACCCGCGGCGTTGAAATTCTCGTATTCGATCTCCCCGAGCATACCGCCGTCCACGGTGTAGCCGTACGCGGCGTTTACTTCGCCCATGTCGATGCGGTCGGCACCGCGCCCGATCTCCTCATCCGGCGTAAAGCAGACGGAGATGGCGGGGTGCGGGAGCCGGGGGTCGGCGGCGAGCTGTGCGACGGTTTCGACGATCTCGGCGACCCCGGCTTTGTCGTCCGCTCCGAGGAGGGTCGTGCCGTCCGTCACGAGCAGCGTTTCCCCGATGAGGTGTGCGAGTTCCGGCGTCGTCTCGGGGGTGATTTTAACGCCGTTTGCCAGTGTGATGTCACCGCCCGCGTAGGGGACGCGGGAAACTTTCACGGAGGCTCCCGATGCCGCGGGCGACGTGTCCATGTGTGAGATGAGCGCGAGCGCGGGGTCGCTTTCGCGCCCCTTCGATGCCGCGAGATGGGCATATACGTAGCCGTTTTCGTCCATGTGTGCATCGGCGAGTCCGGCGTTTTTCAGTTCTTCGACGAGGAATGCGGCGAGTTTTTTCTGTTTCCCGGTCGAGGGGCAGGTCTCCGATGCCTCATCCGACGTGGTGTCGAAGGAAACGTATTGCAAAAAACGATCAACGACCATCAGAATGCCCAGTTGCCTTTCCGGAAGACGGGCACCACGCGCCCGTCCTTCGTCGTTGCGTCAATATCGAGGTCCTCGGTGCCGATCATGAAATCGACGTGGATGATCGAATCGTTGAGCCCCTTGGCACGCAGTTCTTCGAGCGACAGATTCTCGTGACCGCGCACGCACCCGCCGAATCCGCGACCCAGCGCGAGGTGGCAGGCGGCGTTTTCGTCGAACAGGGTGTTGTAGAAGAGGATTCCGCTCTCGCGGATGGGGGAGGCGTAGGGGACCAGGGCGCATTCACCCAGGTAGGCGGCACCTTCGTCCATACCGATCATCTCGCGCAGCGTGTCCTCTCCGCGCTCGGCGTGTACCTCGACGGCTTTGCCGTTTTCAAAGCGGACGGAGAAGTTTTCGATGAGTTGCCCGTTATAGGAAAGGGGCATGGAGGCATAGACGATGCCCTCCGCCTCACCGCGTTTCGGGGAGGTGAATACCTCCTCGGAGGGGATGTTCGGGTTGAAATAGTTGCCGCCGAGGGTATATTCGCCACCCGCGGCAAAGAGGCTTTCGTCCATGAGTTTCACGCGGAAGTCGGTGCCGTTTTTCGCGGTGTAGTGCAGTTCACGGATGCCGAGCCCGTTCAGGTATTCGCACCGGTCGTGCAGATCGCGGTTGTGCTCTTCCCACGCGGCGACGGGGTCGTCCGTGACGCGGGAGGTCGTCAGGATCGCCTCCCACAGTGCCTCGACCGCTTTCCCCTTCGGCAGGTGCGGGAAGACCTTTTTCGCCCATGCGGCACCCGGCACCGCGGCGATGCACCACTGATAGCGGTCTTCCATCTTGTCGCGGATGGGCTTGATGAGTTTCATCTTTGCCTGCTGCGCAACGGCGACTTTCTTCTGGTTGACTTTCGCCATCCCGTCGGGATCCTCGCTGATGAGGTAGATCTTGCAGGGGAGCACCTCCGCCTGGTATTTCCACTTTTCGAGTTCGTAGGAGGGCAGGGTGGAGAGCACTTTCTGCGTGCGGCGGCGGGTGTGCATGGCGGCGAGTGCCTGATCGGTCCATTCCACGGTCACGCGGGACGCCCCTGCCTTGTAGCATTCTTCGGCGACCATGCGGACGAATTCGGGCTGGTCAAGTTCTGCATAGATAAAGACTTCCTGCCCCCGCTTGACGTTGACGCCGACGGTGGCGATGAGATGTGCGTATTTTTTGAGTATGGTTTTTTTCATGGATAAACTCCTTTTGCGCCGTGGCGCGATTTTTTCAGAGTGCTTTCAGCACTTCCAAGAGGTATTTCCAGGTCCGCTCCACAGAGGAGACGGAGAGTGACTCACGCGGGGTATGGATGTCGAAGAGGTCGGGACCCATGGAGATGCAGTCGAGCCCCGGGAATTTGGCGGAAAGAATGCCGCATTCGAGCCCGGCGTGGATAATATCGATTTTGGGCTCGTAACCGTATTGTGCGCGGAACACGTCGACCATGACGGTACGCAGGCGGGAGTCCCGGCGGTATTCCCACGCGGGGTAGTCGCCCCGCTCCTGGTATTGCCCGCCCGCCTTCTGGATGGCACTTTTCAGGGTGGCGGCGAGGCCGCGCCTGGCATCGTCTTTGGAACTCCGCAGCGCGTAGTCAAAGACGAGGGAACGCTCGGTGGCAAGGATTCCGAGGTTGAGCGAGGTTTCGACGAGCCCGGGGACCTCCTCGCTCATGGCAACGACACCGTTCGGCAGGGTGTCAAAGAGCGTGAACGCTTTTTGCGCCGTCTCACGGGAAAAGACGCCCATGTCACAGGCGGCACCCTCGGTGAGCGTCAGGGTCGCGCCGGGCTCCCCCTCGCGCAGGGTGGCGAGTGCCGTTTCCATCGCGGTGCGGAATGCGTCGCTCGGGGCGGCAGGGGCAAGGAACTTCACGGTCGCCGCGCGCGGGATGGCATTGTCCTTACCGCCGCCGGAGACGGAGGAGAGACGGTAACCGTTTTCTTCGGCATGCGACATGAAGAAGTGCGTAAGCCACAGGATGGCGTTTTCATGGCCGGCGTTGATCTCGGTGCCGGAGTGCCCGCCCGTGAGCCCGTCGAGCGTGAGCGTGCAGGGGATCCCCCGTGCACTTTCGCGGCGGATGGGGAGCGTCAGCGTGGAGCGCACCCCGCCGGCACAGCCCGCGGTGAGCACCCCCTCATCCTCCGAGTCGATGTTGATGAGCGTCCGCCCCTTCAAGGCGCGGCTGTCCAGTGCCGTGGCCCCGAGCATACCGATCTCCTCGTCCACCGTGAAGAGAACTTCCAGCGGCGGGTGCACCAGGTTTTTGTTGTCAAGGACGGCGAGTGCCATGGCGACGGCGATGCCGTCGTCACCCCCGAGGGTGGTACCGTCCGCATGCAGGAGGTCACCGTCCTGTTTCAGCGTCAGCCCGTCTTTCTGGAAGTCAATACTGACTTCGGGGAGCTTTTCGCACACCATGTCGAGATGCCCCTGCAAAACGACGGTCGGATGTTCCTCGTAGCCGGGCGATGCCTCCTTGCGGATGACGATATTGCCCGCCTTGTCCTGCTGGCACCAAAGGCCGCGCATCCGCGCGAAAACGGCGCAGTAGTCGGAGAGTAATTTGGTGTTTTTCGAGCCGTGCGGGAGGTCACAGATGTTTTCGAAAAAACGAAAAACCTCTTTCGGCTCCAAATCTTTGAGTAAATACACGGTCATGCTCCTATCTGTTTTGCTTTATTAAATGTATCTTAACACATTATTTCCGCGAACGCAACTCCGTTTCGCACACCCGTGCGACTTTTTTGCGGGCAAGGGACACGGTGGCGGCAGGGCGAACGACTCCGTTTGACGCATCCGTGCCGTCGGCTCGGCTTTTGCGGGGGACGTCGGCGTTTCCGCGCGGTGCGTATGACGGGGGAATTGACAAGGCGGGTGCGACGGGGTACAATAGGAGCGGTGAGACCCGCCGGGAGAAACGGCGGGGCAAGAAAGGATAATCGTTATGCAGGATCTTGACAGTTTGTTTTCCTATATTGAGGCGTCTCCCGCTGCCCCCGGCGCGGTTGCGGAGGCGGCACGTCGCCTGTCGGAGGCGGGCTTTACGCCGCTCGGCGAGGCGGCACCGTGGCAGATCGTCCCCGGAGGAAAGTATTACGTGACACGGAATCTGACCTCCCTCATCGCCTTCCGTATGCCTGCATGCCTCCCGAGCGGCGTCATGATCGTCGCGGCACACAGCGATTCCCCCTCTTACGCCGTCGGGACGACCTCCCCCGAACGGCGCGACGCACGCTATACCCGCCTTTCGGTCGAGAAATACGGCGGGATGCTCGCCGCTACCTGGATGGACAGACCTCTCTCGGTCACGGGCGTGCTGACGGTTTGCGAGGAGGGCACCCTGCGGCAGATTCCGGTCACGATTGATCGTGATCTTATCGTCATTCCGAGCCTTGCTATCCATATGGACAGGCAGGCAAACGACGGCGCGACCTACCGTGCATCGACCGAGATGCAGCCGCTCTACGGTGACGAGGCGGCACCCGGTCTTCTTCGCCTCCTTGCCGAGGCGGCAGGGGTGGACCCCGCCGACATCGTTTCGACGGAGACGTGGCTCTACCTCAGAGAAAAACCGCGCCGCATCGGGGCCGACGGGGAGTACATCCTCTCGCCCCGCCTCGACGATCTCATGTGCGCGTGGGGCGGGCTCACGGGGCTGATCGACGCGCCCGAGACATCCGCCGTGCAGATGTTTGCCCTCTTTGATAACGAGGAGGTCGGCTCTGCCAGTTATCAGGGGGCGGGGTCGGATCTGCTCCGCGGGACCTTTGATCGCCTGACCGCCGCTCTCGGTATGGACGAGGACGCGCGCCGCGCGTTGCTCGCGCGCTCCTTCCTGGTCTCGGCGGACAACGCACACGCCGTGCATCCGAACCACCCCGAGAAAGCCGACCCGCTCTATGCGCCCCGCATGAACGGCGGCGTGGTCATTAAACACAACGCCAACCATCGTTACGTGACGGATGCCTTCTCCGAGGGGGTGTTCCGCGAGATCTGCCGCCGCGCGGGTGTTCCGACGCAGGACTACCGCAACCATCCCGACATCCCGGGCGGCTCCACCCTCGGTTGTATCTCGAACGGGCAGCTTTCGCTCCACGCCGTGGATATCGGTATGGCACAACTTGCGATGCACGCCTCCTGCGAGACGGCAGGGGCATTGGACGCCACCTACCTGCGTCAGGCCGTTACCGCATTTTACGGCACCACCCTGACGTTCGGCACCGGGGATGCCGCCGATTGCGTTACGCTTTCGTGACGCGCGGACGATGCCCGGATGGTATCCATCCGACGCTCGGATGGCACCCGTCCGATGATTGGACGGTGCCCGTTTGACGTCCGTCCCGATACCCGCGTCGTTATCGCACGATTGCCCGAAAAAGCACTCATAAAACGCTTTGCTCCATGCTCGCCCGCCGCCGGGGTCCGCCTGATTGACCTCCCCGGTGGCAGACGGCCGGGAGGGGGCGCACCGCCCGGTGCGCCCCCTCTTTCTTGCCTTTGTGTGTTTTTTGGAAAAAACAAGTGCACCGCGCGCGCCGGTCGTCAATTTCGACAAAAAACTTCAAAAATTTACGGACACAATTAAAGAATAATGTGACTTATGCGACAAATGCACAGAATTACCTATTGCCTGCCTCGGAATCCATCTGTTAAAATACTCTCGTATGAACATATAACGGAGGTTTTCCCGTATGACAACAATTCTTTACAACCCGAAAGCCAACAACGGCAGCGGTGAGACATCGGTCCGCGCGTGGGTCGCCGCCCACGGCATGGATGCGGCCGATATGAAGAGCGTTTTGGAGATTCCCGATCTTGCGGCATTCGTCGCGCCGCTCGGTGCGGACGATAAGATTATCCTCTGCGGCGGGGACGGGACGCTGATGCGCTTTGCGGATGCGATCCGCGACATCGACCTGAAAGTGCCGGTCTATTTCACGCCCGCCGGGACGGGTAACGACTTTTTGCGGGACGTCAGGGCGGAGGATGATCCGCTCCTGATCAACAAGTACATCGTGGACCTGCCCCGTGTGTACGTCAACGGGGAGGAGCACGTGTTCGTCAACGGCATCGGCTACGGGCTCGACGGCTACTGCTGCGAGGTCGGTGACGAGATCCAGCGCAACTCGGATAAGAAAGTCAATTATTCCGCCATTGCCATCAAGGGCATTCTCGGCAAGTTCAAACCGCGCCGCGCGACGGTGACGGTGGACGGCGTGACCCGTGTCTACGAAAAGGCGTGGCTGGCTCCGACGATGAACGGCAGGTGCTACGGCGGCGGATTGTTTATCACGCCGAACCAGGATCGCCTCGGCGAGAGCGGCCTTGTCTCCAACGCCGTGGTGCATCACTACGGTCGCCTGCACGTCCTGATGATCTTTCCCTCCATCGGTAAGGGGCAGCACCTCAAATACACGAAAGCGGTGGACATCCGCGAGGGGAACGAGATCACCGTCAGGTTTGACGTACCCTGCGCGTTGCAGATCGACGGCGAGACGTACCTCAACGTGAGCGAGTACAAGGTCCTTTCCCGCAAGCGTGTGAAAGAACTGAAAGCGGCGAAGGCGGCCGAGGGCGTCAAGGCCGAAGAACCCGCTACCGTATGATTTTATGGATCTTCGCCGTACAGGCAATCGCGGCGGCGGTGGTGCTTGGCTTCCTGGTGCCGACGGCGGCTTGGACGTGGTGGCAGACGGTGCTGTTTTCCGCCGGTGTTTTTGTCGGGGTGTTCCTCGCACTCAACGTGCTGTTTATTCTGCTCCTGTTTGTGATTTCGCTCTTTCTGCCCAAGGAGGAGCCGAGACGTGAGAGCCGTTTCTGGCGTCACTGGACGGTGCGTTCTGTCGCGTGGATCCTGGATGTTCTGAACGTCCGCGTCAAGGTGGAGGGAAAGGAACTGCTCCCCCGTAGCCCAATGGTGCTGGTCAGCAATCACCGCTCGGATTTTGATCCGATGGCGGCGATGGTGGCTTTCCCGCACCGTCCGCTCGTCTACATATCGAAGGAGAGCAATCTGCGTATTCCGATTGCCGGGGCGTTCGTGCGCCGGTGTCATTTCCTGCCGATCGACCGGGAGAATCCGCGCGCCGCACTCGCGACGTTGAAGAGCGCGGCGACCCTCATGCGGGAGCGCGGGCTGGACATCGGGATCTACCCGGAGGGCACGCGCAGTTACAAGGGGGGACCCAAACCCTTCAAGGAGGGGGCGTTCCTGATGGCAAAGCAGGCGGGTGCGCCGATCGTCCTCATGACGACGGAGGGTACGGAGGAAATTGCGGGGCACGTCGTCGTGCGGCGCAATACCGTGCACCTGCGCGTTCTGCGCGTTATTTCCGCCGAGGAGGTCGCCGCGACCTCCGCGCGTGAACTCATGCGTCTTTCCGAGGAGACGCTCCTTGCCGCGCTCGGTCAGACGACGGAGCGACCGGTCACTGTGTAAGACCATCCCCGACGGGACAGCCCGTCGGGGATTTTTTGTGAAAAAGGTGCGCGGAATGCCGGAATGGCGTTGACAAGCCGAGGGGACTCATGTAAAATAATAGGGTATCTTTTATTTGCACCGTATTAAAGGGGAACATTATGGTTGAGGAGAGAAAAAACTACCTCGCGGACACCGCCCGCAGGGTGCGCCTCGGGATACTCGACGGCGTTTTTCACGCAAAGAGCGGACATCCCGGCGGCTCGCTGTCCATCGCGGATATCCTGACGTACCTGTATTTTGAGGAAATGCACGTAAGACCGGAAGAGCCGAAGTGGGAGGGGCGCGATCGTTTTGTCCTCTCCAAGGGGCATGCCGCCCCGGCACTCTACGCGACGCTCGCGGCGCGCGGCTATTTCCCGTGGGAGGAACTCTCTACGCTGCGGCAGATCGGCTCCCGTTTGCAGGGGCATCCGGACATGAAGGGGACCCCCGGCGTCGATATGTCCACCGGGTCGCTCGGCCTCGGCATTTCCGCCGCCTGCGGCATGGCACTCACCGCCAAATACCTGAAAAAGGACTTCCGCGTCTATACCGTCATCGGCGACGGGGAGAGCGAGGAGGGGCAGGTCTGGGAGGCGGCGATGTTCGCCGCGCACTACGGACTTGACAACCTGGTCGCCGTCGTGGACTGGAACGGTCTGCAAATCGACGGTGCCGTGACGGACGTCATGAATCCGACGCCGCACGACGAGAAATTCCGTGCCTTCGGCTGGAACGTCGTCACCTGTGACGCGCACGATTTTGACGAGATTGAGGCGGCCTTCGCCGCCGCGCGTGCCTGCCAAGGGAAACCGACCGCCATCATCGCCCGTTCCGTAAAGGGGAAAGGCGTTTCTTACATGGAAAACCAGTGCGGCTGGCACGGTCAGGCACCTAAAGAAGAACAGTATCGGCAGGCTGTCGCCGAACTCGGCGGGGAGGAAAAATGATGAGTGATAAGATCGCTACCCGTGAGGCATACGGCGCGTCACTGGTGAAACTCGGTGCCACGCGGGACTTCGTCGTCCTCGACGCGGATCTCGCCGCCGCCACCAAGACCGGTATGTTCAAGAAAGCGTACCCCGACCGTTTCTTCGACTGCGGGATTGCCGAGGGGAATATGATGAGTGTTGCGGCGGGCATCGCCGCGACCGGTGTCACCCCCTTCGTCTCCACCTTCGCCATGTTCGCCGCGGGGCGGGCATTTGAGCAGGTGAGGAATTCCGTCGCTTACCCGCATCTGAACGTCAAGATCTGCGCCACCCACGCCGGTATCACCGTCGGGGAGGACGGTGCCACCCACCAGTGCAATGAGGATCTCTCGCTCATGCGTACCATCCCCGGTATGACGGTCATCAACCCGGCGGACGCCGTGGAGACCGAGGCGGCAGTAACCGCCGCCCTCGATTTTGACGGCCCCATGTATATCCGCCTCGGTCGCGCCCCGGTGCCGGTCCTGAACGACCGCCCCGACTATCGTTTTGAGATCGGGAAGGGGTATGTCCTCGCCGACGGCAAGGACGTGACCCTCGTCGCGACGGGCTACATGGTGCACCTCGCACTGGAAGCGAGGGAGATTCTCGCGGCAGAGGGCCTTTCCGCCCGTGTCGTGAATATCCACACCATCAAGCCCCTGGATACCGCCCTCATCACCGCGTGCGCCGAGGAGACGGGTGCCATCGTCACCGCGGAGGAGCATTCGATCATCGGCGGGCTCGGCTCTGCCGTCGCGGAGTGCCTCGCGGATGCTTGCCCCACCCCCCTGGAACGCGTCGGCGTGCGTGACACGTTCGGTAAGAGCGGCACCGTCCCGGCTCTGCTCGAAAAGTTCGGGCTCACCGCACCGGAGATCGCCGCCGCCGCCCGCCGCGCCATCGCCCGCAAAAAGTAAATACCCCCGCGGGCAAGTGCCGGAGCCGGCAATACGGCACCGTAAAGAAATTGCCTACATAAGCACCCCGCAAAGCACATACGATCGAGGCGGAGCCGCATTCCTGCGGCCCCGCCTCGTTGTTTCATGCCCTTGCCCGCAACTATTCCGATAGCGGTATGGTCACTTATCGGTACCGGAACAGCTGCGGCTTTGTACGCGGTCTCCGCCGATTTTGTTAAATTCTTTGACAAATTATGAAAAATGTGTTAAAATACAAGGCGTAAGAACAGTTGGGTTGTTCACGCCTTGCCCGCGGCGGGAATAGAATGTACATCGGGCAAAACGAAAGGAGATAATTCCGTGAAGAAACTATGCGCTGCTTTTCTTGTGCTGTTGCTGGTCGTATGTGCCGTCTGGCTCGTCGCCTGTGACTGCAAACACGAGTATGCCGACTGGTTGGTGACGACCGCGCCTACCTGTGAGGAGGACGGTGTGCGGACGCGCTACTGCCGTAAGTGTGACCACGCGGAGACCGAGACGGTCCCGGCGGGGCACACCCTGACCCCCGTCGCCGGGGTGTCTGCGTCGTGCGAGGAGGAAGGTGTGATTGCACACGACCGGTGCACGGCGTGCAACAAACTCTTTATCGGCGGGGTGGAAAAGACCGCCGAGGAACTCGTTATCCCGAAGACGGAGCACGTACTCCTCGCTGTGAATGGTGCCCCGGCCTCCTGCCACGAAGACGGCGTCCTGGCACATCTGCGCTGCGAATACTGCGGTATTAACTATCTGCGCGGCGAGGTCATTGCCGATGCGGACCTCGTGATTCCGGCGACCCATGAGACTGTGGATATCCCCGGTATCGAAAAGACCTGCACGACCGACGGTCGTATGGCGTACACCTTTTGTTATGACTGCGGTGCCTGCTTTATCGGGGATCGTGAAGTGACCGAGGAGGAACTTTCCATCCCTGCCGGGCACGACACGGTCCATGTCAAAGAGGTCGCTGCCACCTGCGAGGAGGACGGCGTGCTGGCGCACGGTCACTGCGGGACCTGCGGTGCGGACGTGATCGACGGTGTGGCGAAGACCGAAGACGAGCTGCGCATCCCCGCGACCGGGCACGAGTACGGCTCGCTCATCGAGGAGACGGGCAAGCGCAAGCATTATCACTGCGATAAGTGCGGCTCCGATTTTGATGAGGGGTATCGTGAGATCACCAAACTGGATATGACCTCTCACGTTTTCGGTGAGTGGCATGAGGGCACTCCCGCCACCTGCACCACGCCCGGGAGCCGTGGCTACTACCGGTGCACGCTGGACCCCGCCTGCGCGGGTTTCTACTATGACGTCAACTATGATTATATCGGCTCCACCGAGGATTGTCTCGTCATCCCCGCCGGGCATCACTACGAGACGCGTTATGATAAAGAAAAGCACATGAGCGTCTGCACGAGGTGCGGCGATGTGGAGTATACCTATTCGCACTCGCTCATGGACGATGACGCATATGAAAACGTCTATGAGGTCATCGAGGGTCGTGCGTACTGGCACTGCAAGTGTGCGGGGTGTGGCTATGCCGCCGCGAAAGATTGCGGACCCGCGCTGACGGACCTTTTCGTAGAACGGTCGTACATGATCGACGTCGACAGTCCCGCAACGTTCCTGATCGGTTACCGCATGACGACAGGGGAGGAGGGGGGCAGCTCCCTGAACCAGTACCGGATCACCCCCGATTTCTACGATGCACTCGTTGCCATAAAAGCAAGACCGGCGTCCGACTTCCCGATTAAGCAAACGTTCACCGTCTCGGCCCTCGGTTTCACCCGGGAAATCGAAATCACATTTGACGTTAAGCGTATCAGCGCGGTGACGGAATACCCGGTGTATACGAAGGGGAGCATCGAAACGATTGACAACATCGGGATCGTGCTCACGGACAACGACGGTAACGTCTGTGACCGGATCAGTATTTCGGATTGCGAGAATGTGGACAACGGCGGCTTTGACGTGGACGCCGACCTTACAAAGGGTGATAAGCGTTATACCTTGAAGTTTACTTACGACGGCAAACCGTTTGAATGCTCCTTTGTCTATACTGCCGAGGAGGTGCCGTTTGCCCTCGTGGGGAACAGGACGGACGTCGTGAGCGGCGGTGTACCGATCCTGACGGTGTACTATACGACATCGGACGGTCGGCGGCCGGAGACCAAGCGGGTGCCGCTGCTCGCCTTCACGATTGAGGAGGGGACCTTTGACATCAATGCGCTCGGTGAGTACACGCTGACCGTGTCGCTCGGCGATTATCTGCGGGGTACCGTTACGATTACCGTCATGGATCCCAAAACGGTTGTCAACGTGACAGACGACTTCGTCTTCCCGGCAGGTTCACCGTTCATGCGCGTGCGCGTCAGGTATCTGGACGGCACGAGCGGCTACGAGGTGATTACTTCCCGGATGGTGCTGGATGCCGATTACGACGAGGACGGTGTGGCGCTCGACCTGAACAGTGTCGGTCAGTACGGTATCATCTACGTGCTGCGCGGCGAGTTGCAGTATGCGGACGTCACCGTTTATAACCCGCAGGATCTGCGTGCGGTTGATATGAATCCCTGCGGAAATACGCCTCTCATCTGGGAATACGAAACGTCCACAGACGAGGGAAATGCCAAGTATACGCTGCGCCCGGATCTCACGGGTCTGTTCTTCCGTGTGAGACTCGACGACGGGACGGAGCAGACGATTCAGGTCACCGAGGATATGATCTCCTTTGATGCCGATGCGTTGGCAAAGGCGGTGGCACAGGGCAGTTCTTCTTCCTTCTACGTAACGGTGACATACCGCGGCTACACGTACCAAAACCTGCGTGTCATCCCGGCGTTGCGGTTGCCGCACCAGATTGTCGACCTTATGAGCGACGGGGAATGGGAGAACACCATTTTGGTCCGTGACGGTGCACTCTGCAAGGACTATATGCTTATCGCACGCGATGCTGTGTATGGCGGGTATTACCATATCCCGCTGACGCTTTCGATGCTTTACCAACTCACGGAGCGCGAGGACGGCACCGTTACGGTCGGTGACACTCCCATCGATCCCGCAAAGACAGGAAAGGGCTACTATCGCGTCGTTGTCCGGTGCGAAGAAGCACAGAGAGATTTTAACCTTTGCATCTTCGATGAGGAAGATGTGGTCCGTGAACTGTCGGCCTACAACGTCGACTTCTCTTACGCGATCTGCGGTGATCGTGAGTCGATCCTTGAAGGCCTTAGGGAGATGCGGTTCGATTACTACGAACTCGTGAAGTTCGGGAAGAAGAGATCGGTCCTGACCCGGGAAGAGGTCACCTTTGAGCAGATGACGCTCGGTGACACCTCTGCCGTCGACTTTACGCAACCCGGCGAGGCGGAACTGAAACTCTCCTATAAGGGGGCAGAGTATACGCTTCGCTTTGACCTCATTCCCCATCTGGATCTGTACGCCTTCAAGTCCTACGTCACGGATCACCTGGGTGAAACCCTCGTTGTCAGACTGTATGAAAACGGTTATTATCGTTTCATCAATACGTATGACTCGTCTGTCGGACAGTATGAAACGGTCGACGCGCACCACGGCGTTATCCGACTCGGCATCGGCGGCGATCTGTATCTGCTGGATGAAAACAGCATTCGGCTCGATCGGTGGACGGGGAGCCTCTTCGGTGAGAAATACGGCCTGACCCCGACGGTGTATACGCTGAACGATATGCAACTGTATGTCTATACACACGACGGTATTTCCTATGCCGATGCGTACGGGTATGACGATTACTACGAGAAATGGAGTTACGCGAGCACCTACGTTACAGAGATCGGGGCAGACGGCTCCGTTGCTTTGGACGGCATGAAGTTCTCGGTCGGTGAAGGGAACGTGCTGTCGATCATTGTCGAGGGGAATCGGCAGTATGCCTATTCGGAGACGGGGGAGGATATCCGGGTCGATATCTCCTTCAACGACAACGGGAATGCCTATATCACAGAGACCGCGCTGAATCCGGAGACGGGCGAGGAGCACGGCACCTTTACGCTCTGCTATCAGTGGACGATGGAGGGCGACGTGATCTCGCTCATCTACGGCAGGTATACCCTCGTGACCTTCAAGGTCAAGGACGGTGTCCTGACGCCGATGCAGATGATTCTCTGACAGACCCTTACCAAATAAAACAAGGCGGGAGCCCATCGGGCTCCCGCCTTTCGTTTTTGTCGGTGTTAATCGTGCCGGGCATCAGCCGCCGAGATAGGCGCGGCGGATGCTGTCGTCTCCGAGGAGTTCTTCACCGGTGCCGGTCCTGGTAATCTCTCCGATTTCGAGGACGTAGGCGCGGTGTGCGATGGAGAGTGCCTGTTTCGCATTCTGCTCTACGAGCAAAACGGTCGTCCCGCCCCGGTTGACTTCCTCAATCATCTTGAAAATGGTTGTCACATAGAGGGGGGAGAGCCCCATGCTCGGCTCGTCGAGCAACAGGAGTTTCGGATGCGACATGAGTGCGCGCCCGATGGCGAGCATTTGCTGCTCCCCGCCGGACAGTGTCCCCGCGACCTGTTTCTGCCGTTCTTTCAGGATCGGGAAGTGAGAGAACACTTCTTCGAGCGTCGCCGCATTCTCCGCGCGGTCATGCCGCGTGTAGGCACCGAGTGTCAGGTTTTCCGCAACGGTCAGTTCCTGGAAAATGCGTCGCCCCTCCGGGACCTGTGCCATGCCGAGCGGGATCAGTTTGTGTGCGGGGGTGGCGGTAATATCCGTGCCGTCAAAGAGGACACGCCCGGCAGCCTTCGGGATGAGCCCCGAGAGGGCGTGCATGATGGTGGTCTTGCCGGCACCGTTCGCGCCGATGAGTGCGACGATCTCGCCCTCATCGACCCGGAAATCAACGCCCTTGATTGCTTTAATGAGCCCGTAACTGACCTTGAGGCCAGAGACTTCCAGTAATGCCATAGTGTGCTCCTTTCCGCGTTACTCGCCGAGGTATGCCCGCACGACGTCGGGGTGGTGCAGCACCTCCGAGACCTCGCCCTGTGCGAGGACGGTGCCGAAGTTGAGGACGGTCAGCCGGTCACAGATGCCGGAGACCAGGTGCATATCGTGCTCTATGAGCAGGATGGTCATATCAAATCTGTCACGGATGAGGCGGATGGTCTCCATGAGTTCCGCCGTCTCCTGCGGGTTCATCCCCGCCGCCGGCTCGTCGAGCAGGAGCAGTTTCGGGTCGGTCGCGAGCGCACGCGCAATTTCCAGTTTGCGTTGCTTACCGTAGGGGAGGTTGCAGGCGAGCTGGTTGCGCTCTTCCAAAAGGCCGAAGATGGCGAGCAGTTCCTTGGCTTTATCGCGCATGGCCTTTTCGTTATCGAAGTGGTGCCCGAGGCGGAGAATGCTTGACAGCGGGTTGCATTTGAACTCCGGTCGGTTGTGCAGTCCGACGAGGACGTTGTGGATGACGCTCATATTGTTGAACAGCCGGATGTTCTGGAACGTGCGTGCAATGCCGCGCCGGTTGATGACGTCCTGCGGCATCCCCGTGAGGTTTTCCCCCGAAAGGTAAAAGGAGCCCTCCGTCGGTTGGTAGACGCCCGTCAGCATGTTGAAGACGGTTGTTTTCCCGGCACCGTTCGGGCCGATGAGCCCGTAGATTTCGTTTTTGCGGATTTCCAGATTGACGTTCTGCGCGGCTTTCAGACCGCCGAAAGCGATGCCCAGATGCTCCGTGCGGAGTACGATTTCGCGTGTGTCTGTCATTTGTTTTCGTCCTCCGGCATCGTGGTGTCCGGCTTTTCATCCGGCGTTTTCAGATCGACGGACAGCAGTTCGTCCATCGGGATCTTGGTCGGGATTCTGTCCCAAGACGCCGAGTCCTCCACGGCGTCACCCTCTTTGCGGCGGCGGAATTTTTCGAGCAGCCGTTTCGGGTTGACCCGCTCGCGGATTCCCCGCATGGCAGGGGCGTTGTTGAAGATGATGGCGAAAATGAGGATCAGTGCGTAGATGAGGTATTTGAGTGCGGCGAGATCGCCCGGGAGGTATTTGGTCAGCATCTGGCTGAGGAACGTGATGAACGCCGCGGCGAGAATAGAGCCGTTGATGCTCCCGATGCTGCCGAGGACGACCATGACGAGGATCTCGATGGAGTAGTTGTAGGTAAAGTTGCTGTATTTGACGGGGGAGACGGCGGCACCGTAGAGCACCCCGGCGACCCCTGCAAAGAACGCCGCAATCGTGAAGGCAAACAGTTTGTAGAAGGTGACGTTGATGCCCATGGCGCGCGCGGCGATCTCGTTGTCGCGGATGGCGGTCAGGGCGCGCCCGTGCTTGGAACGGATGAAGTTTTGGAGCACGATGAGCGTGAGGATCACCATGACGAACGCCACGATGAACAGACTGTATCCGTACGGCTTTTTGTTGGTCAGGCCCATGCCTCCGCCGAACAGGGGGATGTTACGGAACAGGTCACAGACGATGACGTTGAAAGCAAGCGTGACGATGGCAAGGTAGTCACCTTTGAGGCGCAGGGCGGGCAGCCCGATGAGCAGCCCCAGCACCGCCGCAATCAGCCCGCCGACGACGATTGCGAGGAGCAGGCACAGAAGTTTGGAGGGGATGGCAATGATGAGCGCGTTATAAAGGAAGGTGCCGAGATAGGCACCGGCGCACATGAAACCCGCGTGCCCGAGGCTGAGTTCGCCGAGAAAACCGACGACGATGTTGAGTGATACGGCAAGAATGATGCTGTATGCGATCTGCGTAAGCAGGGTGGCGGTCGAGCGTTTCATGGCACCGGTCGACCACAGGATGGCGGTGAGGATGAGGAAGGCGGCGATGACGGCATAATTCAGATAGTGCTTCCACTTGAAATTCTGAGCGACTTTACGGAAGTAAGACATCTTTACACCTTCTCTCTCCGGCGTTTGCCGAGCAGTCCCGTGGGTTTGAACAGCAGGATGACGATGAGGAGCCCGAACTCGATAATGTTCGTAAACGGAGACAGGGCGGGGAAGTGCAGGCAGATCTTTTCGATGAGCCCGAGGAGCACCCCGCCGATCATGGCACCCGGGATACTGCCGATACCGCCGATGACGGCGGCGGTGAACGCCTTGATGCCGGGCATGGCACCGAGGGTGTTGTTGACCTGCGGCACGTACATGAGGTAGAAGATGCTGGCGCACGCCGCGAGGGCGGCACCGATGGCAAAGGTGAGCATGATGATGCGGTTGACGTTGATGCCCATGAGCCCGGCGGCACCGCGATCCTCCGAAACGGCGAGCATGGCATGCCCGACGCGGGTCTTATTGACGAACAGCGTCAGCCCTACCATGAGGAGCACCGAGACGCCGAGCGTCAGGAGCGAGGCACCGGTGACGGTCGTCTTGCCGATGTGGAGCGGGGGGAGGGAGACGAGGACGACGGTGCGGGACTGTGCCCCGAAAATGAGTTGTGCGATGCTTTGCAGGGAGTAACTGACACCGATGGCGGTGATGAGCACCGCGAGGGGCGATGCGCCACGGAGCGGCCGATACGCCACACGCTCGATCCCGATCCCGAGTGCCACGCATACGATGAGCGCGACGATGGTGGCGATGACGGGCAGCCCCGTGAGGGAGAGCGTCGCGAAGGCGGCGTATGCTCCCACCATGATGATGTCGCCGTGGGCGAAGTTCAGCATTTTGGCGATGCCGTAGACCATAGTGTAACCGAGCGCGATGAGGGCGTAGATGGCGCCCAGACTGAGCCCGTCGATGATGATGCTCATAGGGTTCTCCTTACGTTGGGGTGCGGAGGGAGGCAGTGTGCTTTCCCCCGAAAAATATAGCAATAACCGCACACGGTCGCCCGCATGCGGCTATGGAGGCGCAAGAGGTTATCGTTTGATTTCCTTGATTTGCGGTGCTTTGGTGGGGACACCGTCGTTGTCCCATGTCATTTTCCCGGTGACACCGTTCAGCGAGAAGTCGGAAGAGGAGAGCACCCCGCGCAAAAGATCGCAGAATTCGCTCACCGAGCGGTTCGTGTCCTTGACGTCGGCTTTTTTCATGGCCTCATAAATCGCCATTATGGCGTCATAGCCATCGGCGGCGAACTGGTCGGGGATGGCACCGTCGTATTTTGCTTTGTAGGCTTCAACGAATTCTTTGACTGCGGGATCGGTGCTGTCGGCGTTGAACGGAGTGATGTACTTGATGGTGTTGGTTACGTTCGGGGCGAGCATCCGCGCGATGCCGTCAAAACCATCGCTGCCGAACAGGACGGCGTTGCAACCCTTCTCGGTCGCCTTGCTGGCGATGAGGGAAGCTTCCGTATAATACATAGGCAGGAAGATGATGTCGCAACTTGCGAGTGCCTCCACCTGGGTCGAGAAGTCAGCTTTGTTGTTGTTGTCGAACTGGCGGGCAGTGAAGGGCTTGCCGAGTGCGTTCATCTTGGCGGCGAAGGCGTCATAGACGCCCTTGCTGTACGCGTCGTCGATGTTGTAGATGACACCGATGTTGGAATATCCGTTGTCACACATGTAGGCGGCGGCAATCTCTCCTTGCTGCGGGTCGCTGAAACAGATGCGGTAGCCGTTCGGGCGTCCCGCGATGACGGATGCCGCGGAGGCGGAGGGGGTTATGTAGAAGAGGTTGTCGGTCACGGCTTTTTCACCGAACGCCGCGCAGGCGTCGGTGGTCACGGCACCGATCGAGACGTGGATGCCCTTGTCGAGCAGCGTGTCGTAGTTGATGGATGCCTGCGTGCTGGTTGCCTGGTCGTCCAGCATGGTGAGACGGAAGGTCAGACCGTTAAGGCCACCTGCCGCATTGATCTTTTCGATGGCGAGCTCCGCACCCCTCTGTACGGAGATACCGTAGGAGGCGGCGTCACCGGTCAGGGGGCCGGAGGCACCGATGTGGATCGTGTTTTTATCCGTATCGTTTCCGCAGGAGGCAAAGGCGAGGACCGCGGTGACGAGCAGGGCGCAGGTCATGGCGGCGGCGATTATTCTTTTCATGCGGTTTTTCATAAATTTTTCTCCCATCAAAAATTATTTCATCAAACTATGATTTCGTAGTGTACCATGATTTCCTTGCTTTTGTCAATGCTTTACGCATGTTTTTGTGCGAAAAATGCAATTTTCCCCCCGATATTATATCATACACGCGCCCGCGGGCGAGCAACACGGGCATATTTTGCAAGCAGTGGCGCGGCATCTTTCCTTTTTGCAGAGGACGACAGCCGCCGGCAAATGACAGGACGATACAGCCCCAGCCACGTGAATTTCGGAAAAATCGCAAAAAAAAGAAAAAAAGATTGAAAAAAGGGTTGACAAGTGACGGTGCGGCGATTATACTAATAAAGTCGCGAGTAGGAAAGCGGCGAACTTGGTCATTGAAAATTGAACAACAGAAATTCGTATCACTGAACTTGGTAG
>CAKRYT010000007.1 GCA_934432675.1 uncultured Eubacteriales bacterium
GATTATTTGTCAGCCTGTTGACGACATTGATGAAGTATTAACTCAAATTCAAAAAATAATTTAAACTTATTTTGGATTAATACTAAAAATATTTAAGTCAGACTGATATTCGATATTTGATGAATATGTTAAAGAACATTTTAAGATTATGGTAAAACTGATTGACTTATTTAAAAAGTATCAGCTTTCCCGTTGTACGCGCTTTTATTATCACAAAAAGCATATCGTTGGCATTTCTTTTCTTCAGGACAACTGTTTAGCGCTTGAGGATGCAATCATGTCCTATCAATACAAGAAAAGCAAAGCCAAAAAAGTAACGAACATATCGTTGCCAACGAATGATTTGTCCTCCCGCCGTTTGCGGGCAGCCCCCCTAAGAAGACGGTTTTAGAAGACAGTCTTCCCCCCAGCTTCGGCTGGGGGCTTTTTTACGTGGTGAGTGAGAATCTGCTTTCAGAATTAATTTGTGTTGCGTCCGTTGAAGTGCGTCATTGCCCCGGATCTTGAGCCGATCATACTTTCTATTCTTTTCCAGTTCTCACAGCAATCGTAGCACTGCGAAAAAATATATGCAACTTTTCGGAAAACAGTTGACAAACAGACACCATCCGTGTATAATAGTCTCAAAGCCGAACATGATGTTCATTATAGAAGCGTAGAGGTGAGCAAATGCGGTATTTAAGCCAGGCAACGCTGAAAGCTGTCAAAGATTACGTTGAATCACAGTTTAAGAGTACCGGAAAGTATCCGACGATCCGGGAAATTGCCGGAGAGGTCGGGATCAGCGTCGGATCGGCACATCGGTACATTCAGGAATTGGACAGCACGGGAGCGATGCGTTATACACCGGGCAAACTCATGGAAACGAATGTCACGAGAAAGGTGCACACCGAAGGGATCTGTACCGCCATCGTCGGGACGATCGCCTGCGGAACACCGACGCTGGCAGAGGAAAACATCGAGGGATACGTGAACCTCCCTGCCAAGATATTCGGGCACGGGGATTTCTTCATTCTCCACGCTTCCGGACTGTCCATGATAGAAGCCGGGATCGACGAGGGTGACCTGGTCGTCGTCCGGAAACAATCGTTTGCCAAACCGGGGGATGTCGTCGTTGCCCTTGTGGATACGGAAACGACGCTGAAAACGTATTACCCGGAGCCGAAGAAAAAGCGCATTCGGCTACATCCGGAAAACAGCACGATGCACGATATCTATGTCCGAGATTGCGAGATACAGGGCGTTGCGGTGGACATTATCAAGCCGGTTCTCAACAGGAACGGCACATGATGTCTCACGCAGCAGATGCGGCTAAATACTCCGATCTTATTCTATAAATGAAACGTTTTGCAAAACAGCACCGAGCACCTACATTGATGAGACTGGAGGATCAAATATGTCAACAAGATTCCGAGCCGATTGCCCGATCTGCGGCAGTAAGCTTATGAAAGCGGCACCCGCATCAAACATTGAGCTGGATTGCCCGAAATGCAAAAGCCAGTTGCAGATCGTTGTCAGCGAAACCGGTTATCAGATGACGCTTCTGAATACGGGTATCCCGGCAGATGCAAAAACGCGGCGGCCACCGGCTCACACGGGATAAACACCATCATAAAAATATAAAGGATAGCGAGGTGTCGGTACGGAAGCATTCCGTACAGAGGACGGTACTCCCTGTCAACATTTGCTTTGCGTTGAAAAAATACGCCAATTGCGTTGTACCCGGCACAGCACCGGGAGGAACCCGGCAAATAGATCGTAAGCAGCACATGCCTGCAGACGGTCTGTTTGCCGGTTTTTTTATTCGCTCAGAGCACGAGAGTCGATCGTATGAAGAAAGAGAGGTGAGAGCATTGAATACCGCAGTGCGCAGAAATGCGATCCTGCACATATTGTGCGCGCGCAAGCAGTCGACCATTCTTGCTCTCGCCCATGAATTGCAGGTGTCGCCGAGAACCATCCGGCGCGACATTGACGTGATCGGAGAATATGCGCCCATCTGTACGCAACCGGGGCGGTGCGGCGGCGTGTCTATGATGCAAGGCTACAAACAGGATCCTCGTGACGTTGATTATCTGCCGTATCAGGTATTGCAAAGCATTCTCGGCCGCCTGGAGAATGACCGTTGTACCATCAGTCCGGCAGAACAGGAGGTACTACAGGGGATGTTGCGGAGGATGACCGGGGTCAACGGCAGAGGGAGCCTGTATCACTAAGATGCATTTAGTATCACGCGCCGATCTTCATGCCGTTATTCCATACGGTCATCCGCGTATGCGCACGCGCAAAGACCCCCGACTCTCTCTTTCTCCGGACAGCTCCGCTGAATTGAAGGCGGCAATGTCCCGACCTTCCGAAAGCGCGGCGGCGCCGTCAGAGCAAAGCGGAACGGGATCTCCGGTTTTTTTGCTCCCACCCCGTGGCGGTCCCCGGACGGAGGAGGGGGCATAGGCGGGCGGCATCTCATGAAAAAAGCCCCGATCGCCACCGGGTACGGTGTCAGTCGGGGGATTGTAACAGTTGTCCGTCAGGCATCGGGGAAACCCGTTAAAGGCATCCCGATGCCCGTCCGATCCGTTATTTCACTTTGTTTTGCTCACTTCAGCACCGTGCAGACGGGTGCGATGGCATACAACACGAAGTGGTGTTTACGCATCTTTGTTCCGGTGTTGTAATTTGCACCTCTCAGGAAAGCATACTGCGGCGCGTAAAGGCGATAGTTCTCGTTCGAGCAATAGGTGCATACGACCTTGTCCTGGTCAACGGACAGCTCACCCGTGCTGGCACCGGCTACGCCGCCGGGATAGCAGTTTGCATAGGGCGAGGTTTCTGCGACCCAGCCCATGCCGCCGGCGCTGTCTACGAGCTCGATCCATGCGGATATATCCGCCGTGACACCCACCCGTTCAACGGTACCGCAGTTGTACCCGGCGATGCCGCCCGTCACGCAAAACTGCACGACCTTGCTGTTTTCGCGGCATTGCATCGCAAACAGATTGGATTCTACCTTGCCCGTGTAGAACCGGACGTCGCCGACGGCGCCGGCATTATACCCCACCAATCCCCCTTGTACCCTCCGGGTACAAGGGGGATTCCTGCATCATCCGTCTCAAACCCCGCGGTAGCGACCGCGCGGTTCTCCGACGGTGAAAAACGGCAAATCGTCTCGCGCATGGGCTTTGCCCCCGCCGCTGACATTCACCGTCGGCTCTTGCCAAGTTTTATTTATTGTGCTATATTGAATGTGCTCAATAATTCTGAAACGGTGCGATATGAACAAAACAAAGAACACAACAAAAAGAGTTCGATCGGCGACGGTATTCGCATTGGTGGAAGGACTGATTATTCTTCTTTTCATTGTGCTGGGTGCAGCGAACCTCTTTTTTACGAACGGTACGGCAAACCGCCGCACCAGGCAGCTCGTAGAGGACAGTTACCGCGGGCAGATCGACAACCTCACGAACGACATCCGGAATGTGTCGCTCGCGGGCTTCTCCCTCATGAGCAACGAAACGGTCGTCCGCCTGAAATCTTATTACTTTGATAAGATTCAGCACGATTCCTACGCGCGCAACGCCGCCATCAACAGTACGATGGCCGCGCTCCTGTCGCTCACCACCTACTATGACATTCTGGACTCCTGCGCCCTGTGGATTGCACCGGACGGAGAGCTCTCCTACAACACACTCTACACTTTCGTCGGCGACGATACGCGCCGGGCAATGCTCGATGCGGAGATTGCCGCACACCGCTACTCTCCGACCTTCGACGAAAATCTCCGTAACAGCAACGGAAAAATTTTCATCTCTCTGTCCCTCTCGGAAACGGATCATGCCGTACTCGCGATGATGCTGAACACCGACTACCTGGCAAAAGCACTCTCCCTGCCTGTCTTGCCGCAACTCGAAACGGCGGCATACGCCGCCGCCGACGATCGGCTCTGTATTGTCTGTTCCGATGATAAGGATCCGCTGACGGCTTTGACCGACCGTGCGGCGACGGACAAGCCGATCCTCGAAAAAGGCAAAGTGGTTTACCGCACGGATGTACTCGGGGCAATCCCGCTGTATACCTCCTTCCGTACCGCCGCGGTAGACACGAATCTGCCGTTATACACCGCCTTTTTCATCACGGCATGTGTCCTGCTATGCGGTGCCGCGCTGGTCCTGTTCATCACGTTCCGCCATTTCTTCAATAAGCCCTATACAAAACTGCTGGATGCCATGAATGAGGTCAGCCGCGGCAACTTCGACGTGCGTTTGGATGATAAGATTTCCTCGGACTTCCAGTATATTTATGACGGCTTCAATTACATGACCTCCTCCGTATCGGGATATATTGAAGAAAACTACCGGCAAAAGGTGATGCGGACCGAAAGCGAATTCAAAGCGCTCCAGGCACAAATCAACCCGCACTTCCTCTACAACTGTTTTGCGAATATACGGAGTTTTTGCAAAATGGGCGATATAGAAAGCGTCGCGCTGATGACGGAAAATCTGTCCAAACTGTTTCTGTATATCACGCGCATCGCGGCACCGATTGTCCCCCTCTGCAACGAAGCGGAAAATCTGCAAAACTACTTGCAGATACAGCAAATGCGTTTCGGAGATCGGGTACTGGTGGAAGTCCAGGAACTCCCGGAAGAATTCCGCGATGTCCCGATCCCTAAACTGTGTCTGCAACCGATCGCGGAAAACGCATACAAATATGCATTCGCCGACAAGGACAGCGGAGGGATTTTCCGGGTCGGATACGCCGTATCCGGCAATGAACTGTTCATCACACTGGATGATAACGGAGATATAAGCGACCGCCAGATCGCGGAGATCGCCCGCAGTCTCACGGACGCCGCCGAAACATCGGGGCTTGTCAATGTGAGCCGCCGGCTGCGGCACTATGCCGACGGATACGGACGGGTAGAGGTAACACGCAGCAGCCTGGGCGGTCTTTGTGTCACGCTCCGGCTGAATATCGGAAAGGGAGGAGACGCGGATGACCATACTGGTTGTTGACGACGAGCGCAATATTGCCGACGGAATTGCCTACACGCTCGGCGAAGAACTGGATACCGATGCCGAGGTATACGTATGCTACGGTGCACAGCAGGCAAAGGAGTTTGCGGAAAAACATTTTATCGATATCATCGTCTGTGACATCAACATGCCGAAGCAGAACGGGCTGTCGCTTTGCAGTGATCTGCTGCAATCCTATCCGCAGATGAAAACGGTATTTCTGACGGGGTACAGCGACTTCTCCTATGCGTACGAAGCCATGAAACTCCCTGACGTTTCGTATGTGCTGAAACTGGAAAACGATGATGTGCTGATCCGCACGGTCAAAGAAAAAATCGCCGCCATTGATGAGCAGCACCGCAAAAATGCCGAGCTCATCTGTCAGCAACAGCTGAACCGGGAGCTGTCCCGGCAACTCGGCGATCTGCAACTGAAACACGCCCTGACCGGCGAAGGAGAAGAATACGGCGATACCGTTTTCCTGCTGATCTGCCCGGCGGGCGAGACCGACGGGCTCACCGGCATTGTCCGGAACGCTTTTAACGGATCCGTCGCCGTCCTTGCAGACGAGCAATATCTGCTCGCCTCCATACGCAGCGACGAAAGCATCAGCGTCATTTCCGAGCGGGCAAAGAGACTGCAACAGGATCTGTACGAGCGGACGGGCACTTACAACACATTCATACTGGATCCCCCCTGTGCGCAATCTGCCGACAGCCGCCTTCAAAGGCTTCTGAAAAAGAGTAAAAAGAACGGCAACGCACTTTACTTTCTGGATGCAACGGAGCCGGATCTGCCCATCGACGGCGGAGACGATGCGGTCATCGCAAGCGTCGCCGCCTATATCGACGCGCACCTCGGAGAGGATCTGTCCCTCGCGCTCCTTGCCTCCACCGTGTATTATAACCCCGCCTACCTCTCCCGTAAATTCAAAGCGGTCATGGGGAGCAACCTGCACGCATATATACTCGCGAGGCGTATGGAGCTGGCGAGAAAGCTGCTGGTGGAAACAGACGGGTTCGTGCAGGAAATCGCTGCCAAATGCGGTTTCAGCAATCCGACGCAGTTCGGCATGACCTTTGCCAAGGTCAACGGCTGCTCTCCGGGAGCCTATCGCAGAAACAACCCGAAACGCAACTGACCCCCCGTATTGACCAAAAAGGAGAGCCTTTTCCGCAAAGGCTCTTTTTTTATGTAAAAATGTCAACAAATCGTGTGAATGTAAAAAAATGAATATTGAACAGGTTGCACAATCGCTGTACAATGAAGATGCAGTACAATGAACGACCCGTATACGCAGAAATGCGGATCCGGCGATCAGCGGAAGCTCCGCTATGAAAACAGGAGGGACGAAAATGCGTTATTCCAAATTTGTCAGAATCTGTTGCTTTGCCCTGGCGTTCCTGTTTGCCGTCAACCTTGTCTCCTGCTTCGGAGGCAAAGACGACAACGGCCCGGACTATGACGACCCCACCCGTAATCCTTTCGGTCGGTACGAAAATACCGTCAAAATCACCGGCGTCATGGAATACCAGGCACATAACGACAGCCGCGTGCCGCAGAACATTACACCCGACAATCAGGCGTATATCCGGCTGATCAAGGAGCGGCTCAATATCGAATTTTCGTATCTGTGGAAGGTTCCTCCGACGCAGTACAGCGAAAAACTCAGCCTCTCGATGCTTGCCAATGAACTGCCGGACATCTTCAAGGTGACCGCCAGCGACTACGCTTCTCTGAAAAAAGCGGGTATGCTCAAAAATCTGGCCACAGCGTATGAGTACGCCTCGGAAGATGTCAAAACGTTCCTGAACCGCGACCCCGACGTCATCCGGCGGCTGACCGACAGCGACGGCGGGATCTATGCCGTCCCGCAGTACTCGGACAACCGCCGCGGGGTCCCCGTCATGTACATCCGTCAGGATTGGCTGGACGAATTGCATCTGGCAGTCCCGACCACGCCGGACGAGCTGTATACGGTCCTGAAAGCGTTCAAGGAGAAAAAAGGTGCGACCTGCGGGCTTGCCATGAGCAACAAGGTCTCCGGCTCTTACTTCTCGATCAGCGGCTATATGAATATGTTCGGCTCGAGCCCGTATTCCTGGCTGCTCGGCTCCGACGGGCAGCTGCACGCCGACGAGATTTCGGAAAACAGCAAGGCGGCTCTGAAATGGCTGAACCGTCTGTATGACGAAGGAATTCTGACGAAGGATGTCGCCGCGTCCACGGTCGATGCCGTGCAGGCGGATGTCCTCGGCGGGAAATGCGGTGTCGTGATCGGTCCCTGGTGGCAGTTCGAGTATCCGTTAGGTACCGCCATCGGCAACGGCGACGAATGGGTGGCGGCGGAAATGCCGCTGGCAGAGGGCAAGAATGCCGTCGTGGACCGTCAGCAGGTCGAGTTCTACTATGTTGTCAACAAGAAGTGCAAGAACCCCGAAGCACTGTTCAAGATGATCAATATGTACATTGCTCTTGACGGCACGCCGGAGGCTGAACCGGAAAAAGGGTATGTGTGGAGCTGGTGCCCGACGCAGTTCTACGATCCGTACGATATCAACGAGCAGTTTGTCGAGATCAATAAACAACTGGCAATCGACCCGAAGGCAGAGGGACCCGCGCCGGAGCGTTGGACTGCCCACATGAAAAAACTGTGGAAAGCCTATCCGGAGTATCTCGTCTGGAAGGACGACCCCTTCGCCACAAAGTATCAGGAAAATATGTTCGCCAATATCATGACGCGCGTCAATAAGGACGGCGCATGGGCGCAGATCACCAGTATGTACGATGTCAAAAAGCGGGTCGTCTACGACGAGTTTTACGGCATTTCCACCCCCGCCATGTCGAGCAAGGGCGCCATCATGGCGCAGGAAGTGGAAGAATACTATCTGAAAGTCATCATGGGCGAAAAGGATATCGATTCGACGTGGGACGCCTTTGTATCCTCGTGGAGGAGAATCGGCGGCGATGAAGTATCGACAGAAGTCAATGCGTGGTATGCCGGACAGGCAAAATAAGTGAACGATGATGCAGAACACAGCGATTAAAAAACGCAGCACCCCGTCCGGGTTCATCCGCTTTGTCAAAACGCAGTGGATCTGGTGGGTGATGCTGCTGCCCGGGATTCTCCTGACGCTGGTCTTCAAGTATGGTTCCATGTTCGGGATCGTCATGGCGTTCCAGGATTTCAACATCTACAAGGGCACTTTTTTCGGGCAGGATTGGGCGAGTAATCACGGCTTCGGCAACTTCATCTATGTTTTCAAAATGGAGAAGTTCTGGCAGGCGGTATTCAACACGCTCCTGATTTCGGGTATCAAGATTATCCTCGGCATCCTCGTCCCGCTGATGCTCGCCATTCTGATCAACGAAGTGAGCAAAAAGTGGTTTTCCCGGTTTGTGCAGACCACCTTCTTCCTGCCCTTCTTCCTCAGCTGGATCATCCTCGGGAGTATTCTCCTCGAAATGTTCTCCTACGGCGGCATCGTCAATACCATCCTCGACAGCCTTTTCGGCAAACGCATTCTGTTCTTCCTCGACAACAACTGGTTCCGCACGCTGATTATCCTCTCGGACGTGTGGAAAGGCATGGGCTACAACATGGTCATCTTTCTCGCGGCCATCATGGGCGTGGACGAGACGCTGTTTGAAGCGACGGAAATCGACGGGGGCAACCGCTTCCAGCAGATTATCCACGTCATGCTGCCCAGCATCGGCCCTGTCATCATTCTGGTGATGACGCTGTCGATCGGGGGACTCCTCAACGGCGGCTTTGATCAGGTGCTGGTCCTCTACAACCCGATGGTGTATGAGGGCGGTGATATCATCGATACGTTCGTGTACCGTCTCGGTATGTTCGGCGACCGCCAGGTGGATGTGGCGAGCGCGGTCAACCTTGCAAAATCCTTTGTGACCATCATTCTCATGGGCGGGACCTATTACTTCGCCTATAAAAAGTTCGATTACCGCATTTTCTGAAACGGAGGCGGACGGAAATGAAAATCAAAAAATCCAAGGGCCGCATCGTTTTTGAGGTAGTCAACTACACGATCCTCGGTCTGCTGGCACTGATGTGCATCTTCCCTTTCATCCACCTGCTGGCGGTGTCCTTCTCCGCCGATGAGTTCACGAGCAAGGGCGCGGTTTTTCTGCTCCCGAAGGGCTTTACCCTGCAAGCCTATGAATACCTTGCCCAGAAGAAAGAATTTTTTACGGCACTCGGTATCAGCGTGCTCCGGACGGTCATCGGCACGGCAATCTCGCTCATCGTGATCGTCATGACGGCATATCCTCTCTCCAAAACGGACGGCAGATTCAAGGGGCGTACCGTCTTCACATGGTTTTTCCTGATTACCATGTTCCTCGGCGGGGGGCTTTTCGCCACCTATTTCCTCTATAAGCAGTTGGGGCTTCTCAACAGTTTCCTCGTGTATATCCTGCCCGGAGCCTGCGATGTCTGGTTCGTCCTCATGCTGATGAACTTCTTCCGCGGCATCCCGAAGGAGATTGAAGAAGCCGCCCTGATTGACGGAGCGGGTCAGTTCTCCGTTCTCTTCAAACTGTATATTCCGTTGGCAATGCCGTCCATCGCCACCATCATCCTGTTTACGGCGATCGGACAGTGGAACAGTTGGTTTGACGGCATTATGTTCATGAATGACCCGAGCAAATATCCGTTACAGTCCTATCTGTATACGATGATCATTTCCAGCGACCCGACCAAGCAGTCCGGCTTCACGCTCACCCCCGAGCAGTTGGAAGCACTCAAAAATATCGGCGGTAAAAACCTGCAATCGGCGCAGATTTTCCTCGGGATTCTGCCGATCGCATTGGTATTCCCTTTCCTGCAACGGTTCTTTGTCAAGGGGATTACCGTCGGAAGCGTAAAAGGATAACCTATGAAAAAAATCAGATTTTTGGCGGCTGTGCTGCTCCTGTCGCTCCTGTCCGCGGGGCTCGTTGCCTGCGGCAACCGTCCGGACAGCAAAGTGCTGCTGTGTTATGCCGGCGACAGCCGGGATGAATTCGGCGGGGGCGTGTATGCCGAAGCCGTCAAAGAGTCCCGGTGCGGTTTCCAAACGGTGGAACTCGGTAAGAATACCGAAAATTACCGCAGCACACTTGAAGACGCCCTGAACCGGAGCGGCGATATACAAACGGTTGTCGTCGTCGGGAAAGACGCATATAACGGGCTCGCCGACTACATCCGGAGTTTCAAAGGGATGAACTTCATCGTGGTCGATGCCGGGCTTTCGGAAATCCGCAGCAATGTCTGCGCGCTTGAATTCCAGCCGGAGGAGTTCGGTTACCTCGGCGGAGCCATGACAGCCGCCGCCGCGGAGGGGGATATCGGATACGTCTCCACATTCCTCAACCGCTTTGACAACCGGATTCTGTACGGATTTCTCCAGGGAGCCAAAGACAAAAAAGTGCACGTCCGCTACATGGAGGAGCAAACCAACGTCCTCAAAGCGGCGGATTATATGGCGAAACTGGCAGAAGCGGGGGTCGGTGCCGTATTCGATCAGAGCGGCCGCAGCAGCCTCGGCAGCCTTGATACGGCATACCGCACCGGCGTCACCGTCTGTTACGGCGGTATCGATCTTGCGAAAGCGGCGGCGGAATCCAAGGATGCGGCACTGCTGACAGCCATTGCCGGGGGCGTGCAGAAAAATTATGTGTCGGCTATGAAAGCCGTACAGAAAATGACGGGTGCCGGTTTTGAAACCGGCGGGGTATCGTACCTGACCGCAAAAGACGGTGCCTTCCTCGCAGGCGGCACCACGGTGGAAAACGTGAATCTCCTTGCGGACGGCGGAGCGGCTTTCGTCAGCCTCTGTCAGGAAAAAATCGTCGACGACGAGGGGCTTTATACACCGCAATATTCGGTCGAGGCGACCTATCACGAAGCGGTCCCCTCCTGCGCCGATACCAACGACTGGAAATATGCGCCGCGTGCCGGATCCGGCAACGGCATGAAGCCGTACGGATGGAAAGGCATCGGTATCTGGTCCACGATCTACCTGCAACAGGATCAGAAGCCGGTTTCCAACACCGGGATTGAGTTTCAGAACATGAAGTTGTGGGCATACACGCGCACGACCGGATGGGTTCTCCTCGAACACGCCAATCCGACGGGATCCTTTTACGACGAAGATTTTTCAAGCGACACTCATAAGAACTTTCAGTCCAACTTCATCAATTACGGTGAGGAAAAGCGAACCAGAATCAAACTGGATTACAGTACCCTCGGATACAACTATCATCCCTTCGGCAGCCAGATAGACCTGGTGGCGGCGGGGCTCCTGAACGATGACGGCAGCGTGATCAACGGCGATACGCTGTATATCCTGTCGGAGATGGACATCCGTCTCTGCGTCTGGGACGCGGCACAGCCGTCGGACATTGACGAGGCAAAATACGTCGCGAATATCGGTGCCGACTGGTGGCGGGAAAAAGGGCTTTTCTGGACGCCGGACTGGAACAGCAACAAGGATGTGTGCGTGGGGCAGTTCCGCACCATCACAAAGGATTGGAAGCGGCTGTATATGACCAATGTTCCCGCTTCTATGTATGAGGAAATTTTCAGCAGTTTCCCGTTTTCCGAATGAACCTTTTTGCTCCCCACGGAGGGGGAGTACGGCAATTCAAAAATAAAAAATCAAAGGGAGAAAGGTTATGAACAGGAAGAACAGAATCTTGGCAGCAGCGATGGCGCTGCTCATCCTTGTGGCGGCGGTGTTTGCCATCGGCTGCGGACGCATGGCGGGCAATGACGAACCGCCCAAAACCAATCCGACATCGATCACACTCGATAAGGAAACCATGAGCCTGGACGCCGATGCCAGCGACCGGCTGACCGCCAGCGGCGCCGACGAGGTGGTATGGACCTCCGACAATCCGGCGGTGGCAACGGTTGATGCGAACGGCAAGGTGACAGGCGTCAATGCCGGCACCTGCAAAGTGACCGCAAGCACGAAAGACGGCAAGTATCAGGCAGAATGCACCGTCACGGTGACGGGCTATCACCTGAGCGATAAGGTCGTCTCCGGGATCAAGAAGATCGAAAACAATACCTATAACGGCGAGATCAACTACGTGATTGACAACAGCGACGAGAATGCTCTCCTCATCCGATACGACAGACAGAAAATGACGAACAAATGGACGAGCCTCGTTTTGTGGTACGACTGCAACCTGAACCCGACGAGTTTTGAGCTGGAATTCGAAGTCGTCAGCGGCAGCCTCCCCGTGATGCAGTTTGAGTTCGGCGGAGAGAGCAGCTTCAAGCAGTATGAACGCTATGCCGTGACCAAGGGGAAAAACACCGTCAGACTCAACACGACCGACCTGGATCTGGACGGTGATGGCAGCTGGAGAGCCATCTACCTGGAACTCAACAATCCGTGCCCTCTCGACGGGACCACGGATGCGGTGCTTGAAGAAACGGTGATCCGCTTCACCAAAATCGCAATGGTCGTCGGCGAGAAGTCGGCACCGGACGCGCCCGCCACCGCAGAGGTCCGGGACGGCGTCGTGTACTGGGACAGAGTGCTGGCAGCGGCAGAATACGAGCTTGAGGTTGACGGCGTTGCCGTGACGGACCTCGCCGCACGCACGCGCCCCGTCGGGGATGCGCCCGTCATGCGCCGTGCCTACAAGCCCACCGAGGGGAAGGCTTTTGCCGCCGGTGAGCATACCGCAAGAATCCGCAGCAAAAACAGCGCCGGGGTTTCCGCATGGACCGGGTTTACCTTTACCGTAGCCGGCGGCGCAGAGGAAGAGAGCAAGGCATTCCGCGGGATTACCTCCAACGGCAATAACCAGTACAACGCCACGCCTGACTTTTACACGGCGACGGTGCAGGATGACGGCAGCATCCGGATTTCCTTCACCGCATCCGCCACCGACGAGTGGAGCACCTATCTCTTCAACTTTGATACCGCGACGGTGGACGCGACCAAACTGCACATCAAGCTCCGCCTCACCGGAGGTGAGCTGGAAAAAGTCCGTTATCAGGTAGACCGCTGGAACAACGACGAGGGCAAGAACGACGCCGTGTACGGTGAGGATCTTGTGTTTGTTGACGGCGTAGCAGAACTGACGGTCCCTGTCGAGAGCGGCAAACTTGCTGCCTCCAACGGTTCGGTCATGCTGTTCCTCAATAAATATGCCCCCGCCGGCAGTGCATTCGAAATTGAAGTGATTGACGTTTCGTTAACATAATCAGCAACGGATTTTCGGCGGACTTGACTTCGGTTGAGTCCGCCTGTTTTAACGGAGGATAAAGTCGTGACAGTACGGCAATATATTCGGAACAGTTGGGATAAAAGTTTGCGGACGAGGGGACACCGTCCGGACGGGATTGCTTTGCCGTATCCGTACAATTCACCGTGTGCCGAGGGCATTTTCGATGAATTTTACTATTGGGATACCTGCTTTACCAACAAAGGGCTGATTGCAGACGGAAAGTATGAGGACGCGCTGCACAATGTGCTGAATATGGCGTATCTCATCGACCGGTACGGTTATATGCCCAATGCGGCGGTCACCGGAATGCTGAACCGCTCTCAGCCACCTCTGTTCGGCGTCATGGTGCGTGACATCATGCCCTATGCCGGGACGCAGGAGAAGCAAGCACTGATCGAGGCACTCGAACGGGAGTACCGGTTCTGGATGAGCCGGCGTCTCCTGCCCTCGGGGCTGAACCGGTACGGGAATTCCGCCGACAAAGAAACCAAACTGCTGATGGCAGACGAGGCGGAGCGTCGCCTGTCGCGCTCGTTTGACGGCGTCGACAGAGAAACGCTCGGGGGGAACATTCTCGCCGAGTGCGAGTCCGGATGGGACTTTTCCCCGCGATTCGGCTTTCATTGTATGGATTACGCGCCGATCGATCTCAACAGCCTGCTGTATCTGTATGAACAGATGCTTGCGGATTACCTGCCCGACAAACGGGGAGAATTTCTGTCGGCAGCCGTGCGGCGCAAGGAACGACTGTACAAATATTGTTTTGACGGTACGAAACTGACGGACGCGATTCCGGGCGGCGCGCCGTCAAAAGTGACCTCTGCCGCGTGTGCACTGCCCTTTGCCGTCGGGCTGTCGAACGACCGCGGGGCACTGCTGTCGGTGGTTTGTCGGCTGGAACACGAGCACGGGATCGCCGCCTGCGAGAAAACGGACGATTCCGCCGTCTGCCAATGGGGCTACCCCAATATGTGGGCGCCTCTCGTGTGGTTCGTCTATTGTGCGCTCGTCCATGCCGGACTGCTCGACGAAAGCGTGAGAATCGGACAGAAATATCTCTCAACCGTAGAGCAGAGTTTCGGCGATACGGGAAAGCTATGGGAAAAATACGATGCCGTCCGCGGGGGAAAAGCGACGGTCAACGAATATACCGAGACGGAAATGCTCGGTTGGACTGCAGGAGTGTACAACGCGATTTATGACGAACTCAACCAATAAACCGAACCATCCGGAACTTTTTTCCCTCCTCACCGGGCGGGACAACTGGTCCACCGCCGGGGTTTGCGGTCTGCCGTCGGTCAGGATGTCCGACGGGCCGCACGGCCTGCGCTACGTCATCGGCGAGGCAGGGGAAGAACAGATTGCCGAAAAGTCCGTCTGCTACCCTACCCTGTCGGCACTGGGCAACTCCTTCGACGAAGACCTTGTGTACCGCGTGGGGCAGGCAATTGCCGAGGACTGCATCCGGCATGACGTCGCCCTGATTCTCGG
This sequence comes from uncultured Eubacteriales bacterium, assembly GCA_934432675.1. Classification (GTDB taxonomy): domain Bacteria; phylum Bacillota; class Clostridia; order Oscillospirales; family CAG-272; genus UBA1740. The sequence goes on from CAKRYT010000007.1 coordinate 14,754, forward strand.
CCCCGGAGTCAATCTCAAACGAACGCCGCTATGCGGCCGCAATTTCGAATATTTTTCGGAGGACGGCGTGCTGTCCGGCAAACTCGCCGCAGCCTATATCGGGGGCGTCCAGAGCAAAGGGATCGGCACCTCGCTGAAACACTTTGCCGCCAACAACCGGGAATATGACCGTTTCTTCCAGAGCAGTGAACTGGACGAGCGCACCCTGCGGGAAACCTATTGCCGCGCCTTCGAGATCGCTCTCGGGGCGCATCCGTGGACGGTCATGTGCAGTTACAATCCCGTCAACGGCGTTTACGCCTCCGAAAACCGGCACCTCCTGCGCGACATACTCCGTCGGGAGTTCGGTTTTGACGGGGTTGTCGTATCCGATTGGGGGGCTGTCCGGAACCGCGCGAAATCGCTGCTGGCGGGCGTGGATCTGGCCATGCCGTTTGATGAAAAGTTTGAAAAGCAACTGGACGACTGGTCCCGGCGAGGACTGATTTCCGATGCCGATGTGCAGGAAAGCGCAGACAGAATCCGCGCCCTGGTACGGCGATACGAGGCGGCAGAGCCGCTCCGGGTCACGACGCTGTCCGAGGAGCAAAAGCACGATCTGGCGGTGTCCGCGGCGGAACAATGTGCGGTTTTGCTGAAAAACGAAGGGATACTTCCCTTGCAGAAGCAGCAGAAAATCGCTCTCATCGGCGGATTCGCGACCGACCCCGAATTTCAGGGCGGCGGATCTTCCAGAGTCACCTGTGATAAGCCGCGGTCTCTGACCGATTGCCTGACGCAGGAGGGACTGGATGTCCGGTTTGCGCTGGGATACATGATACGCTACCATATGCCCACTCCCTTCGGACTGCGTTACGCAGTGGATCTCGCGGCAGAGAGCGACTGCGCCGTCGTGTGCGTCGGCAACACATGGCTGACGGAGAAAGAGGAGACGGACCGGTTTTCCATCCGGCTCAATCCGATCATGGAGGATCTGATTTCCCGCGTGGCGGATGTCAACCCCAATGTCGTGGTGGTGCTGTACACGGGGTCCGCCGTAGATATATCCGCCTTCAAGGACAGAGTAAAAGCAATTCTTTACATGGGGTTCGGCGGCGAGGGAGTCAACGAAGCGGCGGCAAAGCTGCTCAGCGGGGCGGTATCGCCCTGCGGCAAACTGGCGGAGACCTTCCCTGCCTGTCTTTCCGACACGGCAACGGGGGAAGAGCGCGGCAACGGTTATGCGGAGCGGTATGCCGAGGGATGTCTCGTCGGTTACAAATATGCGGAATACCACGGCATCGTCCCCGCCTACCCGTTCGGGCACGGGCTATCCTATACGCAGTTCACCTATGAAGATCTGCGCGTGGAAAAGATGTCCGAAACGGACTATCGGGTTACCTTTGCCGTCAGGAACACCGGGACACGGGACGCCGCCGAGATCGCGCAGGTTTACGTTGCCGATCAGGCAAGTATGGTGATCCGCCCCAAAAAGGAACTCGTCGGTTTCGCCAAAAAACACATTGCGGCCGGCGCGCGGCAGGAATTTTCGTTTTCCCTCTCGGCCCGTGACTTCGCGTATTTCAGCCCCGTTTCGAACCGTTTTTACGTGGAAAACGGTACGTTTACCATCATGGTAGGTGCCGGCAGTGCAGACATCCGGCTGACACATAAAATCTGCATCCGGTTACCCGACGAAGAACAATTTTCACAGTATTGAGGGCAATATAAATTGAAGATCAACTATTTACCGGACGAACATTTTTTCGGCGGTGCCGTCAACGACGGTATTTTCATGCCGTATTCCTGCGGCTTTTCCCGTGATTTGCGGGTGTGGCACGCAGGCAACCAGGCGACCTCGGCACTGCTCTCCGACCGCGGGCGACTCGTGTATTCCGACCGTCCCTTTCGCTATGATTTCGGGGAGGACGGTATAACGGCGGAGGGAGAAAACGTCGCCGTCGAGCAGTGCGGAGACACGCTGAAAGACGCCTATCTGGCCATGCGTGATCACCTCGCCGATAAATCCTGCGTCGGGCAGATGCCGCCGGCGGATATGTTTACCGTCCCGCAGTACAATACCTGGATTGAGATGGAGTGGGACTGTACGCAGGAAAAGGTCCTGCGCTACGCGCAGGACATCCTCGCGCACGGCTACCCCGCAGGGGTACTGATGATCGATGACTGCTGGTGCCGTGCCTACGGCGACTGGGAGTTTGATACGGCACGCTTCCCGGACCCCAAGGGGCTGGTGAATGAATTGCACGACATGGGGTTCCGCGTCATGCTGTGGTGCTGTCCCTTCGTCAGCCCGGATACCGCGGTATTCCGCCGGCTGGAAGCCGACGGGGCCCTGGTCAGAACCGCGGACGGGCAGACGGCCATCTCCCATTGGTGGAACGGTTACAGCGCGGTGCTGGATCTGACCGTCCCGGCGGCAACGCGCTGGTTTGACGAGCAGGCAGACCGCCTCATGGCGGCATACGGCATTGACGGCTTCAAAATGGATGCGGCGGACCCGGAATACTATCCGGACGGGTTCGTGTTCTCCGACGGCAGTCAGCGTTCCTTTCAGGCAAAGAAGTGGGCGGAAATCGGCGCAAAATATGCTTACAACGAATTGCGTGCGGGCTTCAACGCCGGATGGCTGCCCGTTGCCAACCGGTTACGCGACAAAAACCATTCCTGGACGGCAGACGGACTGAACACGCTGGTGCCGGACGGTCTGGCAATGGGGCTGTGCGGCTACCAGTACCTTTGCCCCGACATGATCGGCGGCGGCATGGTACCGGACTTTCACCGTGCCGGATTTGTGTTTGACAGCGAGCTGTTCGTGCGCTACTGCCAGGTAGCGGCGGCTTTCCCGATGATGCAGTTTTCCCGTGCGCCGTGGAAAGTGCTGGGGGAGGCGGAGCAGCGGCTTTGCCTCGAAGCCGTTGCCCTGCATACGCGTATGGCGGACACGATCGTGCGCCTTGCGGAGGACTGTGCCGCGACGGGAGAACCGATGCTCCGGAGCCTCGAATACGTATTCCCGCACCGGGGGTATGCTGCCGTATCGGATGAGTTCCTTCTGGGGAATGACGTTCTGGTTGCGCCGCAGCTGCAAAAAGGTGTACAATACAGACGGGTGATTCTGCCCGACGGGGTCTGGGCGGACGAAAACGGACGGATTTATACAGGCGGCACCTACACGATCGAAACGCCTTTGTCGCGGCTCCCCGTATTCACAAGAAAGGATATCTGATACCGACGCCGCGCCACACTGCGGGCGGCGCGTCCGGCAGACAGAAAACCGGTGGTATATATGAAAGATTGGTTACGGTTCTTTTTCGGCGGTTTTTTCACGAACAAACGGCTTTCGGAGGCTCCCGAGCGATCCGTCTGGAACACGGTCCTGGGCCTGTTTCTTGCCTTCTTCCTTGTGTGGGGAGGGCTTTCCTTGGGGTATGCCGCCTCGTTCGGACGCCACTATGCCGCGGCGGATGGATTCCGCGCGTTTCTTTGCGCCTCGCTCGGGAAGGATAATCCTTACGGCGTGTCCCTCCGTATCGACGGCGGAAAGCTCTCGGCGCAGTATGACGGGGAGCGTAACTGCATCAATACTTTTGACAGCCCGGATGCCGGCTACCGCCTGGTGGTAGACACCCGCCCGAAAGAAACGACCTATGACGATTTTACGGTGGTGTGTCGCGACCCGGACGGTCAGACCGTCTCCTACGATGCCTACAAAGCGATGGACGATGCACAGCGTGAACGGTATGAATGCCGCATGGAATACAGCGGCACCGCGTTGGATGTATCCCGCGGTACGGCGGATTATGAAGCGTTCCTCGGAGCCGTCTGCGATGTGAACGCCGCGCAGTATGACAGAGACGTTGCCGAAAAATATGCCGCCCTGCAACGCAGCAGGGGCGACGGTGAAGAAAGCCGACGCAATTTTGAGAACGGGGTATACGAGTTATACTTCGCCGCGAAATACCCCGACTTTGTCGGGAAGGATGCCTACGGCGCGGCGCCGACCCTGCGTACCTACTATATGGAGTTGGAAAACCGCGCGCCCGACCGGAAATACGTTCTCCTTTTCGATGACATCGCCATGTGTGCCTTCGGAACCGATACCGGGGTCTCTGTGGACTTCGCCGGTTATGTGTCGAAGCTCGATGACGGCACCGTCACCTCGCACGAAATGACAGCGGAGCAGACAGAAGAAAACCTGGATGCCCTGATCCGCGCGCTTTTCAGGAGCGGCAGTGCACTCGCGTCCTTTGTGTTTCTGTTCAGCCTCATGCAGATAATCCCCTTCTATCTGCTTGCGGTGCTGCTTCTGACAATCCTCGTATGGATTGCCTGCAAAACCGGACACGCGAGCGATTGCACCGGCTTTTTCGGTGCCTTCAAGGCGGTCGGTGCCACCCTCACGATGAGTGCCGTTGCAACGGCACTGAACGCCGTCATTCTCTCGTTCGTCATGTCGCGCGGGACGGTATTCCGCGTGGCGATTATCCTTTTCCCCATCATCGTCACCGTGCGCCTTATCGTCTTCGTGGTCGCCTGTATCCGTGCCGCCGGGGAGCATCCAAACGACGCCGCGCCCGATCCCCACGCAGATATGTAACGCCGCCTGCCCGGCTCCTGGGAGCAACGGCACACATTGAAACGGCACCGTGTGCAATTGCACACGGTGCCGTTGATTATGTTGGATTTCGTTCCGCGACAGGCAGGTCGTCTGTTGTCCGTAAAACAATTCCCCGCGTGCGCCGGTCACGGGGCGAGGATTTCGTCCTCGTGGTTGTCGAGGAACACGCTGTAATCGGTCGGGGACAGCGGTTTCGCGTAATAATACCCCTGAATGACGTCAAAGGACAGGGCTTTGAGCATCTCGATCTGATCCGGCGTTTCCACACCTTCCTGCACGATCTTCATGTGCAGATCCTTGGTCAGCGATACGATGTGCTGCAAAACGGCGCGGTCCCGCTCCTGTGACAGCCCGGCGTGGAGGAGCGAACTGTCCAGCTTGATCTCGTCCATCCGGAGGGCTTTCAGGAGGTGATAGGAGGAATAACCGGTGCCGAAGTCGTCGATGGAGCACAGAAAACCGTTGCGTTGCAGGCGTTCGATCGTCATCGCCATGCTCTCATAACCGTCGTAGGCGACGCTCTCCGTAATCTCCAACGTAATATACCCGTCCCGCACCTTATACCGGTTTTTCAGCCCCACGTAGAAGTCGATGAAATCCGGTTTTTGCAGGGTCACGCGTGAAAGGTTGACGGAGACGGGGATGATCGGGCGTCCCTCGCGGATGCGGCTGCCGATCATTTTGAGCACCTGCTCATACACATAGCGGTCCAGCCGGTTGATAAACCCGTTCATCTCGAAGAACGGAATGAAGGTCGAGGGTGAACGATAGGTATTCGTTGCCGGGTCATACCAGCGGACGAGTGCCTCTGCGCTGTCCGGCCGCCCGGTATGCAGATTCATCTTCGGCTGGTAGAAAACGACGAACTCACCGTTTTCCATACTTCTCTCCATCGTCAGGTCCATGTTGGCTTCCATCATGTACTTGTCAAGGAAAGTCTTGGTATAGAAGCGATACGCCTCGCCGAACTCGCTCCCCGGCGCGCCGGTTCGTGCGCGGGAAGCTTTTTCAAAGAGTTTTTCGGGGGTTTCCGGCTCTGCCGTCTCCATGAGCACGATACCGAACTCCAATGACAGATTATCCGTCTCCCCGTTGTCCTCGTGTACGGCGCGGTTCGCAAGCAGCGCGTTCAACCCGCGCAGGCGGTTGATGAGTGCCGACCTCGTGCGGTAATGCAGGAACAGATAGAACTCGCCCTTTTCGTTATAGGCATACTGCTCCGCGACGGCCAGCATCTTTCTGCAAGCGTAACTGATGAACGAAAGCAGGTCCTCGCAGAAGTCGCCGCCGCGCGTGCTGTCAAGGTAATCGAAGTGGACGACGGCGCAGGACACCACGGCAAAGTGGCTGTTCGGGTGCTTCGGCAGCACGGCGCGCATATCGCGCGCAAGGCACGCCTTGGTCGGGCAGTTCAGCACCGGGTCGGTCATGCCGAACGAGGAAATCCGGTCACGGAAGGATCGCCGCATATAGCGCGTGAAGATAAACAGAATGACAAACAGAATCAGCAGCACGATGACGACGGTGAGGATGATCTGGATATACTGATATCCATCGACGTACAGGTCCTCTGCGAGGTACATGCCGACCAGGTACAGCCCGCCGCCGCGGCACGCCGAGACGGAGACGGCATAGGTGCTCCCGCCGAAATCCGCCCGCACGGTGCCGGAGGCGGCACCGCCGAGGAGCTGCCGGAGTTGCGTCTCCGCCCGCGCATCGCCCGAGAGCGACTGCACGGCATCCGGCAGATTTTCATAGAGGCCGACGCGGTCGAATTCGTTGCGGATGGGATGCAGAATGTTCCCGTCCCCGTCACAAAGCGCGAAATACCGCGCGTCGCGGAACACGTTTTCGTCATACCGGCGGCAGAACTCGCTGATGCTCACGGTGGAGCAGAGGAGAGCCACTCCCTCGACGGCACCCTCCGGCCGGTCGGGATCCGTCGGCGCATAGAAAACGATGGTGTTCATGCCGAGCACGGGATCCGTCACAACACCCGTATGCCCCACCGCACCGCCGCGATACAGCTCGCGGGTAACGGCAAGTTCGTTTTCGTACGGGACACCGTCGGCGTACTCCACGCCGCCCATCCAGTAGCGCATCCGCAGAACACCCCCGTACGCCTCCCCGGACAACAAGCCGTTGAGTGCCGTGCCGACCGCCTCCGGATCCCGAGCGGATGCCACGGCACCGGCGGTCGCCTCCGCCAGTGCCTCGTAGCCGATGACGGCGTCATCCATGGTGCCCTGCAACTCGTTTCTCCGCGCGACGAGACAGAGATCCACCTGCTCGTCCAGAATGGTCCGGTACCGGAAGAACATGAGGATCATCGTGCCGAACAGCACGGCGCACAGAATGACGGCGATGGTCATCACTGCCTCGCGACCGTGCTTTTTGAGAAAAGCGATCATTTCGTCACACCCGCCTTTCCACGCGGTCAGAGTGCTTCATATTCCCGTTTCAGCTGATGGAGTCGCTCACGCGTGGCGTTGATCTCGGCAGTGTAGCGATTGAAATAGTCCACGTCGTCATCTGCCGGGGTCGTGCCGGTGAGGATGGCGGAGACCAGTGCCGCCTGGGAGCGCGAACGACGCTGTTCGAGGAGCCTGATCTCGCGCAGGCAACGGCGGATCTGCTTTTTCAGTTTGATTTTACGGAACATGGGGGATCTCCTTTTCTGCTTTCTTTACGGGGTCCGTCCGATATGAGCGTCCGGCGTTTCCGCATCTCCGTTGTTTTGGGCGGCGTCGGTGCCTTTGGCGATGTCGGTGCCTTTGGCGATGTCGGTGCCTTTGGCGATGTCGGTGCCTTTGGCGGCGTCGGTGCCTTTGGCGATGTCGGTGCCTTTGGCGGCGTCGGCGTTTTTCAGCCGCTCGACTTCCTCCCGCACCCGACGCTCGATCTCTTTTTCATGTGCCGCGTCCGGGTCCGTTCCGTCCGCCCTGTCGTGCAGTTTGCGTACAATCTCGATCACGGCGCAGACAAACACCGCGGCGGAGAGGACGAGAAGAATGACGGGGAAAATATTGCGGGCGAAAACGGCGCGCCCGATCGCCGTCAGACCGTCGAGGTTCCGGACGTATCGCGCGACGATGTGATCCGCCGGCACGACGTACTTGTCCTCCGCAGGGTTGTTGTCCCCCTTGGTGCGGAAGGCGGCACCCCCGTCGAGGATCTCGGTCACGCGATGCGTGTTGAACTGCCCCTGAATGGCGGGGTCGTCGGAGCGGAACGTGATAACCTCCCCGACCGCGACCTCCTCTGCCCGAACGCGGGCGACAAGGATATAACTCCCCGCCCCGATGCCCGGCTCCATGCTCGCGGTCCTCACCCGGATAAAGGACTTCCCGAAAAGGAAGGTGACCTCACCCCTGGCGTTTCTGACGATGAGAACGACGGCGAGCAGCAGAACGACAATGCACAGAACGGTCACGACCGTACCGATGCGGGATTTCAGACGCTTTTTCATCGGCAGATCACCTCGTTTTTTTGTCGCGGCGACCGCGGCGGGAGAACAGACGGCGGAAGAAACCTCCCCGCCCGGCAGGCACCGGACCCCCGGCACGGTCTGACTCCGCCGCGGGCTCCGCTCCGGCGGCAGTTTCGGCTGCATCGTCCGCGGTTTCGGTAACCTCTTCGTCTGCCGTTTCGGTAACGGCAGTTTCGGCTGCATCGTCCGCGGTTTCGGTAACGGCAGTTTCGGCCGTCTCCGCCGTTTCGGTAACGGCAGTTTCAGCCGTCTCCGCGGTTTCGGCAACCTCTTCTTCCGTCGTTTCGGCGGTTGCGGTCGTTTCGGCGGTTGCGGTCATTTCGGCGGTTGCGGTCATTTCGGCGGTTGCGACCGCCTGCGGCGGTGCCGCAGGCAGAGGCTCTGCCTCCCCGGACGGGGCGGGCACCTCGCCGTCGAGGCGAATAAGACCCGCGGTGAGCAGTTCCTCACGCGTTGCAGGCGCGACGGCGAGCGGTTCTGCCCGCCGCCGCCCGGGTGCGAGCGGCTGTGCGCCCCTGCCATCCATCATGACACGAATCAGCTCGCAGGCAAGGCGCAGGGCGCGGTCACTCCGGACACGGAGCTGCATCGGCGTCCCGCGGTAGAGCGAGACACCGGACACGTCGGAAAAATGGTATTTGCTCTGCGGGTAATCCCCCGGTTCCAATGCCAGGTAAAGAGACACGGTCTTGCCGCGCACGCCGATACGGGCGCAGGTGCCGCGCCCGTGATAGAACGCGTCGTAATGCCACGTCGCGCGGCGACGCACCCCGGCATAGGCGGTGAGTGCCCCGGCGAGTGCCGTATAGCGCGCCCGCATCGTCTCGTCCCCGAGGGAGAGACGCGCCTCGAACGAGTAACGGTAAGGCGACCGCGCGGGGAGCGGGAGCCCGTTCGGCTCCGCATCTGTTTCTGCCTCCGTTTCCGTCGCTGCCGCGCCCCCGTCGTCTGTGGCGTCGGGGGCCGTTTCACCGTCCGGTACTGCCGCATCGTCCGCGCACGTTTCCTCCGGCGCGCCGTCCGCGGCTGCCTCGGCGTCCGGGGCGGCATTTTCCGCGGGGGTCTCCCCGTCCTCTGTTTCGTCCGGCAACGCCGCACCCGCGAGCGGGCGGATGAGGCGGTCGGCGAGCAGCTCACGCAGGGATCGGAAGGGGGGCAGCAGTCCGTCGGCGGGACGCTTTTCCTCGGGGAGGAGTGTCGCCCCGGCGCGGCTCATGACCTCGCCGACGAGTTCCAACGCGTATTTCAGCGCGCGGGCACTGCGGATGGGGAGCCGCAGGGGCACGTCACGATACGCCGCGGTGTCCGACGCGTCCGTGAAGTGATAGCGGTCGCGGTCGTAGGCATCGGGCGGGAGCGCGAGGAACAGCAGCAGCGTCTTGCCGTGGACGGCGATGCGCGCACACCGCCGCCGCCCGTATGTAAAGGTCTCGTAATTCCGGCTGATACGGGCATTGACCCTCCGGTAGGAGAGCAACGTCCTCTTGACGGCAGCGTAATAGCCGCGCGTGGCGTCGTTTGTCTGCGAGAGGCGGGCGAGGAACGACCAGCGGAAGCGGAATCTGCCAAAGAGTGCGTCCTCGCTCTCCTCCTGCGTTTCTTCCGCGGGGCGGTACCGTTCATCCGCCGCGAGGGCGATCTGCACCTCGCGCAGGATCTGCGCCCGCAGATCCTCGTCCGGGGTCTCCCCGGTCTGCTCTGCCCCGGTCTGCTCTGCCCCGGTCTGCTCTGCGGGTGCCTCGGCAGAGACCTCTCCCGCCGCGGCGAAGGTCGCCGCGTGCATATCGGAAAGGAACCTCGCATAGAGCGCGGAGACGCCCGTGAGCAGCTCCGCCTCCGCCCCGGCGGGGAGGTCCCCCTCCTGCCGTTCGATCAGGAGCGTATAGCCGGCGTCCTCATACCCGTCGAGGAACTCCCAGAGCGCGAGACACTGCCTCAGATCCTTGTTTTTGAGGATGGCGTTGGTACGGATGACGGGCGGGCGGACATAGTTCTGCCCCACCGCCTGCACGAAGTCCGACCGCAGATAGGCGGCCGTGACGGAGCGGATGTACTGTGCACGCTGCCAGAGGTCGGTATAACGCGCATCCGTCCGCATCGCGAGCCCGTCCCCGGGATTTTCCTCATATTCAAGCGTCAGGTGTACCCTGCCGCGCACGTCACCGACCTGAAAATCGTCGCCGAATTCGAGCGTCGTGACGGAGGCGTCCAGCCCGCGTTCGAGCACGGTGTCACAACGCCTCTCCACAAAGGTATAGAGCCGCCGGAGGAGCGTGTTGACGAACTTGTTTTCGTAGGTCTTCGCCGTCTCGTCGCTGTACACGTTCAGAATTTTGCTCGGCGTGATGACGTCGCCCTCCACCTTGGCGATCAGGTTGGTGTGCTGGGTGAGGTGGCGGACGGAGCGGCTGGTGATGTTCCGCGAGAACTCGATCGGGAGCACCTTTTCCTTTTCGTGCAGCTGCCGCTGCGGGTGGCGGATGACCGTATCGAGGACGGGCAGAGCCTCCTCCACCGCCCGGATCCAGGTCTCGTCCAGGGCGCGCAGGAGATAGCGGCGGGACATCGCCAGCCGTCGGTTGCCGTCCGCGAGTGCCGCGACGAGCCGGGTGCCCTGCATTTCTGCCGGAGCCTGCGTCTTTGCCGGCACGCTCCCCTCTGTCTGTGACATACCGTTACCCCCTCTCTTTTCCCGCTAACGGGAAATCAGTACATTTTTTGGAGTCTTCCGAGATAAGCGATGCACTCCTTCATCGTCCCTTTGCCGAACAGGCCGTCGAGGAAATTGATGAGCCCTTTGAGCTCGTCGCGGATGAGGGACAGATTGAGAGCATCGAATTTGCGGAACACCTTGGTCGCGAGCAGATAGTCGAGCCCATCGAGCTCCGTGCCGCCGGTGGCGACGTAGACGGGCAGGAAGGCAGCCAGCTGCTTCATGATACGGTTACCGAACGCGACGCGGAATTTCTCGATGACGTAGATGTCCAGCCGCGCCACCTTGTCGAGCGTCTCCCGGGAGACGGGATGCTCGGCGATCGCCCGCCGGAACAGATCCTCCACATAAGAATAGCGGATGTGCTTGGCTTCCGTCTTCGGCGCATCGAAGGCCACGCCCTTGTAGTCCAGGTTGATGACCTGCGCGCGGTCATATACCTTATCCGAGACGGCGAAGGTCGAGTCGTCGTTGTTCGCCGTACCGATATACCAGATGTTCTGCGGGATCTGCAACATCCCCTCTTTCAGGTGCACGGGGTCGCCCGGCCACGCAGAGGGGACGAGTTCGATCTTCCACTCGGCGGGATCGGGCATTTCCAGAACGGAGAGCATCTCCGCGAAATAATACTCCACGCGGGCGATGTTCATCTCATCCAGCACGATGATGTTGATCTCATCGTTGTAGGAGGATTCGTAGATGCGGCGCAGAACGTCCGTCTCGTTAAACTTCTTCGTGAACTCGTTGAAGTACCCGAACAGCTCGGTGCGGTCGCGCCAGGACGGCTGCACCGACGCGATGGTCGCGTCGTTTAAGAAGTATTTGCCCATGACGTACGGCAGGGAGGTCTTACCCGTACCGGAGATGCCTTGGAGCAGGATAAGCTTGGTGGAGGCGAGCCCCGCGAGCATCAGGCGGATGGTCTTGATTTCATAGTAGAGGTGCGCCGCGGACGCCGCGTAATTACGCAGATCGTCGCAGAGTTCCGAGAGACTCATCGTGTCGTCATAGACCGGCGGCGTATAGTGCAGATACCGTTCGTCCACGGCGGTGAGACGGGAGAACCGGTGCCCGGAGGGCTGCGCCGCCTCCTGCTCTCCGCGGGCGGCGGTCGGGTTGCCCTCTGCCGGGGTCTCCTCCCCCTCGTCCGCATTCGTCCTCTCCGCGGGTTCGGCCAGGCGTATTTGCTCGGGCGCGCCTCTCCCCGTACGGAGCGCGAGGATCTGCTCCTTCTCGCGGGTCAGGCGCAGGACGTCCCGGTGCAGGTCCGCAATTTCTTCGAGCAGGTCTTCGTCCCCGACGATGGAGCGGCGGAAACGCACGTACTTCCGGATGAGCACCACGATGAGAAACACGAGTGCCGCCCAGAATGCATAGGTCAGGATGATGGCCAATACGGTCAGGATCCAGTCAAGCGCACCGAAACCGGATGCGTACCGCTTCAACTGACGGACATACAGGGGGAAATTGATGATCTGAAAAAGCCCGACGAAGAAGTTGGAAACCGCTCTCCACACCCCGCCGAGCATGGTGGTCATAAAGTCAAAAAACCAACTTAAAAAGCCGTCCATACTTTACTCCTTTCCGGCAGCTCCCCGGTATGGCGGGGCGGACAGCCGATGGTATGTAGTGCCGCGGGGGGATGCGCCCCCTCACCCGTCCGGTGCGGGATGTCCCCTCGGCGATGATTGCCGTGGTCGTCAGGCTTTCGGAGCATCGTCCGCCCCCGCGTCGTCTGCGGCGGTATCTGCGGGCGCGGCATCCCGGGCGGCGGCATCTGTGTCTGCTCCGTTCGCCCTCTGCTGTGCCAGGTACTCGGCGACGGCGCGCTCACGGATGAGTGCCTCTTCTTCCGCCGTGATCTGCCGTTTGCCGCGGTTCTTCACGTCGAGCAGCGTGCGGATGAAGCGCACCAGCTCCCATACGAAGAAGAGGAGCAGCGGCAGGACGATGATGAGGAGGAACCCGACCGGCTTTTGCAGTGTCGCGAAAAAGCCGCCGAGCCCGCCGATCTTCGCCCCGTCCTTGCCGCCCTCGGCCCCCTTGTTGCCCCAGCGGCAGAGCACGCGCTCACAGGCGACGGGCGCATCGTTCTGCGCGTTGTTGTCACCCTTGGTGACGTAGCGGTTCACCTGCCCTTCGCTGTCCCGCAGGACCTCGACGATACGGTGGGTGTTCAGCTCGTACACGCCGTCGCCGTTGAGATCGATCTTGTAGGTGACGACGTCGCCGACCTGCAACTCTTTTTTCGCATCGTCGTTCAGCTTTCTGGCAAAGAGCAGGTCGCCCTTTTTGAAGGTGGGAACCATCGAGTCGGATTCGACCGAGAGAAAGACCTTCCCCCCGATGGACGGAATACCGTCGGCACCGGAGTTTGCCGAGATGGCGAGGATGGTCGTCAGCAGCGCAAAGGCGACAAAGCACCAGAGCAGGACGTTTAAGACGATTCCGCCGATTTTTTTAGCCTTGTTCATGAGATGTCCTCCTGTTTGCCCGGGGGCAAAGATTTCGGTTTGCCGGGTGAGGGGATGCCGGTCCATGCGTAACGCGCACACGGGCGCGCGAGAAAAAAAGAATAAAAATCAAAAATATACGGTACGTCCCGTAAGAGTTGCCGGGTCTGTCGAACGCACATACTCACGGGGAGAAGAGCAGCAAAATCGCAATGTAAAAGATTCCCTTTTGTTGTTTGTCCGGCCATGCGATCCGCGCAGCGTGTCGCCTGCCGCCCGTGAGGGCGGCAGAAGATGCGCCGGGAAACAGGGCACGCAGGGGAGCCCCCCTCGCGTGTCCTGCGGGTCCGATGGTCAGCCCGATTTTTATCAGACGAGGTCGAATTTGAGGTCGAGCGAGCCGGTGATGGCAGTCCCGTCCGCAACGTATTTGCTGTTGACGTTGGTGCCGTTACCGTCAATGTAGACGTACGCGACCACCTCGACAGCCGTTGCGGACGTGATCGTCACGTCGCCGGTGGTGGTGTACGTGGTCGTGGCACTGTCGAAGACGGTGTGCTCGCCGTTGACGGTGACGTAAGCCTTCACAGCCTCGTCGGCACCGGAAAAGGTAGCGGTGATCTTCACTTTACCGGTGAAATCCTCGGAGTCCTTGGAGAGGGTGAGGTACATCTTGTAGGTGAGCATATACTGCGCGTCACCCGGGGTCACCTTGGTGACGGCTGCGCTGCCGGAGACGGCGGTATCCATCTTGTCGGAGGTCGTTGTGTACCAGTTCTTGGCTTCGGTTTCGTGGCCGTTCAGCGTGCCGGCGGTTTCGTAGTATGCCACAGGATAGCACTTCTTGTCCGTGTTGCCGGTCGTCGCATAAAGGGCGGTGTGCGAGTCGGTGAGTGCCGTGCCGGCGGCGTCCGTCTTGGCACCGGCTGCCTTGTCGGAGTCGTCGCCGATCAGCAGGAATTTCGCATTGGACTTTGCGGTGACCTGCATACCGGTCGCGGTGACGGATGTGTTCATGGAGAACCATGCGAAGGTGGAGGTGCCGAGCAGTGCGGCGGAGACTAACAGAAGTCCCAGGGTGAGGATGAGTCTTTTCATTGTTTTTTGCTCCTTATGAAAATTAGGCTGTATTTTTAACAGGCTCCTTGCCTGTTGGGTAAACCTTTCAGTCGCTGTCGGAGATGATGGAAAACGCCATGTCCACCTTGATTTCCCCGCCGATGACGCTGTCCACGCAGTCGGGGTCGTCACCCTCCAACCAGATGACCACCGTAAAGCGGACGGCATCCTCGGGAGAAAAACCGCGGATGGTCGCCTCGGTCACGGTCTCGGGGGTGAGGAACTCCGCCGTACCGGGCTCCGGTCCGCTGCCGTCCGTGGCGGTGCGTGCGTAGGTGACGGGCTCGCCGTCCACGTAAAGACGGATGCGGATCGCTTTTTCGATCCCCTGCGTCATGTTCGAGAGGTAGAGCCGGTAGGAGATGTCCACCGTCGCGGAGCCCGCGTTCTTGCACCAGAAGGTGTAGGCGAGGTAGTTCTCGCCGCTGTGCTGACCGTTGATCCGGTCGAGGTCGGCAGGGAGCGTGTCACCGCTGATATTGGTGATGTTTTCCGCCGGGCCCGCATGCAGGCGGGAACTCGGACGGCGGAAGTCCGGCGTCTCGCAGAGGGAGAGCGAATACTTCGAGAAGTCGTACTTGCTCACCGTCACGGTGAAACTGCCGTATTTGTTGTAAAAAGAGGTCGCAATATAGAGGAGCACCAGCAGGAGTGCCAGCACCGCGAGCAGGATGGGGATGACCTTCACCATCACACGGTAACGCTTGACCTCTGTCGCCGTGCGGCGCAGGCCGCGCCCTTTACGGTCAGCCAATGTCTCCGCCTCCTGTCTCCGGGTTGCCCGGGGTCACCCGGAGCGGACCCCTACCGCTTTGCCGGCACCATGCGTCGGACGGCAGATACCCGTAGCACTCCATGCTGTTGAGGGCGCGGCGTTGCCCCTCCGAAGTGACGCCCTCGGCGATGACCGCCTGCCCCATGCCGGTGAGGTAGGTCACAAGTCCGGCGAGCGCGCCGTTATGTACACGATCGCCGGCGAGGGCGGTCGCCTCCGGCGCAAGAAACGCGTAATCGACCGGCAGGTGCATCAGCGGTGCGAGAGGAACGTCGTCCGCCCCGCAACCGCGCACGGCGAGGGCGATTTCCGCCCGTTTCAGGCGGATGAGCACCCCGCGGGCCCCTGCCCCGTATGCG
The DNA here is from genome assembly GCA_934432675.1 of uncultured Eubacteriales bacterium. GTDB lineage: Bacteria > Bacillota > Clostridia > Oscillospirales > CAG-272 > UBA1740. The sequence goes on from CAKRYT010000007.1 coordinate 30,281, forward strand.
GTGAGCATCCGGGCGTCAAAGCACAGGCAGAGCGTCTTCCGGTCGGCTCCCGGCACCCCGGAGAGGGCGGCGGACAGCCACTTCTCCGGCTCCTTTTCCGAGAGGAGGGAGAGCGGCGCGGGAATGACGACCGGGGCAAGACGCTCCTCTGCGTCTGCCCCGCCGGGGGCGGCGAGGCACTTGCCGATCAGGCGCGCCGTGAGGGCGAGCCCGACGGGGTCGGCGTCGGTCACCGGCAGATACTCCGCCGGGGTCAGCGTCCCGAGGGCGAGGCTGTTGACGACGGCGCGCACCACACAGCCGCGCGGCTCATCCGTGTCGCAGCGGCGGATCGCCGCCACCTCCGGAACGATCGGCGGCACCCCGGCAGCCAGCACGCGGGCAATCTCGTCTTCGTACATATCCGGAACACCTCCCCGTCAAAAAAAGCCAGTCGCAAAAAGAAAATTTCTTTTGCAACTGGCTGACTTAACAAATCGGTTGAAGTCCCTTTAGTTTTGCGTCACCGTCTTTCGACGGCTTTGCCCTATAATTCAATTATCGCCCCGGCGCATTACGCGTACAGTCTAGCAGATGCCGGCGGCTTTGTCAAGCCTTGCGAAAAAAATTTACTTTTTCCGCCCGGGGCCGGGGATTGGTCACCCGGGCGGCGCGGTCAGACGCCGGTGCCCGCGGTGCGGTCGGCCTCCGCGGTCAGACGCCGCTTGTCGATATACATTTCCTTTTCCGCCGCCATCTGCAAATCGCCGATGCGCCCGGCGGGATGATCGTCTCCGAACGCGCACCCGATGGCAATGCGGGTGAGTGCCCGATTTTCGTTTTTGACGTTGTGGAGCGCGACGACGAGGCATGCCAGTTCCTTTTCGTCGATGTCGGGAAACAGCCCGATGAACTCGTCGCCGCCGATGCGGTAGATATGGGTCCTGCCGCAGACGTCGCAGAGTGCCTGCGCCACGGAGATGATGAGGCGGTCGCCCGCGTCATGCCCCTCGGCGTCGTTGCAATGTTTCAGTCCGTTGACGTCGAAATACAGGATGCCGACGGTGCGCGGGGCGGGCGACGCATTTTCGAGTTTCTCGACATCGTGTGCATAAGCGGTGCGGTTGCGGCACCCAGTCAGACTGTCGTGATAGGCCCGGTAGCGGTAGTCTTCCGCCTGGCGGAGCATGACGCTCTCGTGCCCGATGATGCGCGCTTTATAGGCGGTACCGCAGAGAAGGATTATGCCGAAATACGCGCACAGGAAATGGCGCAGGACGGCGGGCGGCACGAACGGCATCGCCACAGCAAGGACGAAACACACCCCGGCGAAAACGACGATGTGATACCGCTTCGCCTCCGCCACGACGTATCTGGCAAAATAGAAGTGCGCCGCCAGCAGAGCAACGGCAAGAGACGCATACACGACCCCGCCGATGATCCTCGCCGCACGCGCCGACTCCGGCACGGCAAAGACAAGGACCGCCTGCAAAAGAAAATGCGCAAAGGTAACGCCGAAGAAACCCGCATGAACACGCTTCCCGACGGACGTCGTCGCCCGGGTCATCGACGAGAACAGCGCCATCGCAATGAGCGGGAGCATCAGCCGCGCGAGGATCTTCTCCGCACCGGCACTGACCCCGAACCACTCAAAGAGCCCGAATGCCGAGAGGCACCAGACCAGTATCAGGGCGGCGGTGACCGCCTCCGCCGGCGTGAGGAGCGGCTTGATTCTCGTTTGCCGGTGTCGGTTATGCAGGCGCACGCAGGCGTAAAAGAACGAGAACACCATCACCGAGAAAGAGATGGCGGCGACTGCCGCCGCGCCGAGCGATGCCCATGCGCCGGTCGTGTGCGTATCCGTCATGGCGACGGGATCGGATATACTCCTGCTCCTCTCCCGCAGCGAATACAGCAGCGTGAACAGCATGGCAGCGAGCACCGTAAAAAAGGTGATGAGAGCATCGGCGCGGCGCTTTTTCCGTCTTTGTTTACCATCAGATGTCATCATCACAAACCGCCTTTCCGTCCCTTGACGCGCGTGACGCACAGATTGCCGCAGCTGCGCGGAGATAGCGGTCACGGGACAGTCGTTTCAAACATTTGGTATTATATTATAACAAGCTGCTCTGACAGTGTCAATTGCAAAAAAAGTAAACATTTTACAGCACTTTTGCAGGATTGTATATAATTCTGTACTCCGGCGCAGGCGGTATAAAGAGGTGTGCTTTGGCAGTCTCTACCTATTGTTATATAGGCGGATTATACGGGAATGTTATGCGGGCGATGCCCCGCACAGAGCTTTGCCGGCGCAAAATTTACGCCCAGGACATATTTTCCCCGTCGGAGCACCTTGACAAAGCGGGCAGGACGTGTTATAAATGTTTCAGAATAAAAGGCAAAGCGGTCGTGAGGTCGTGACGCAAAGCTAAAGGGACTTTCGTTTTCCGTAAGTCAGCCAGTTGCAATTTCGGTTGCAACCGGCTTTTTGTTTTATCGGAGCCATGCGGAGAAAGGGGGAATACGGTGATGACGGGAACCGGCGGACACATCGGAAGACGTCGCGCGGGCGGGCAGAAAAAACGCCCGGGCCGGGCGTCGATCGTCGCCATCGTCCTGGCGTCTCTCCTCATCGCCTCTTCCCTGACCGCCGCCGCCGTCGTACTGTTCCGCTCTCTTTTGCGCGGGCGCGCCGATGCGGGCGTTGCCGCCCCCGGGGATAACTTAACCATGACGGTGACGGAACTCGTCGGCGGGCAGGCGGTCACCGCCGACACCGCTTCGTTCACGCTCCGTGCCCCCGGCGACAGAGCCGCGTTCTCCGTCACCCTGCAAAACGACACCGCATCGCACCTCACCCACCGGCATACCGTCTCGGTCCGGTCGGTGACGGGCGCGTCCGGCACGCTCTCCGATGAGATCGCTGCCGCCGTGAAAAGCGCGATTCTCGTCTATCGCGACGGTGTGTTCGTCGATACGCTCGCGCACCTTACCGAGCGCGGCGAGGGGCAGATCGATGCCACGGCGTTCGTCCCCGGCGGCGGCACGGACACGCACACGCTCTCCTTTGTCCTGCACAACGACGCCGATTCGTTCTCCGGCATCTCTCTGCGCCTCGGCATCACCGATTACGCCGAAAACGCCGATACCCGCACCTACCTTTTCGTTTCCGACGGCGACGAATTCAAGCGGGCCGTCGCCGACATCGGCTCGGGGCTGCTTTCCGGCAGTGACGGCGCACGCCTGACCCCGACGGTGGTGCTCGCGGGGGACGTGACCCTCGCGGAGGACGCGACCATCACGGGTGACTGCATCATTGACCTGCGCGGCAGAACGCTCGACCCCGGCGGCCATACGCTGACCGTCGCCGCCGGAGAGACGGTCATCACCTCCTCGACCCCCTTTACGTCCGGCGTCCCGGCACTGAACGGTGCCGTCCGGCTCGCGGGGGCGACCGCCGCACTCGACATCCGCGAAATAACGGCGGCGGACGGCACGGGGGTCTCCGCGGCGTATGCCGCCATCGCCCGGGCAGACGCCTGCGACGGGGCACGCGCCGCCGCGCTCCTCGCGGCGCGCTTTTCGGACCTCCTCGGCGAGGGGCTCGCTACGGGCAGTACGGCACAGCCCTTCGGTTCCCTCTCCTATTATCTCCCGACGGTGACGGTTGCCGCGACGGGCTGTTCCTTCGCGGACGGCGTGCTGACGGCACCGGGCGGGCTCACGGCGACACAGCCGGCAAGCCTCACGGTCGGCGACACCCTCCTCTCCTTCCGCGTTTTCGGTGCGGACGGGGCCTCCGAGCTCGCCGCGCTCCGCGCCGGGGCACTCGCGCACTTGGAGGCACTCTCCGGGCTCGCCGGGAGCATCACGAGCGATCTGTTCCTCCCCACACGCGTCGCGTCGCTCGGGGTGACGATCAGCTGGTCGTCCGGCACGCCGGACGCCATGTCCGACGACGGCACCATCCGCGATACGGTCACGGACGGCGAGGCGGTGACGCTCTACGCCCGCGTACGCATCAACGAAACGGTCTATACGCTCACCTATTCGTTCATGGTCTCCGGCATTGACAATGCCCTGCGTTTCAGCAACCTCCTCGCCGCGATCAGCCCCCTGACGCTCAAAGACGTCTGGATGGGGGACACCGACCCCGCGAGCGACGATTTCGTGAAGTCGCATCAGTTTCTGCCGAACACCGTCTCCGGCAGTGCCTACCAATACGAAAACGCCTACGTTTCCCCCGACACCCGGCTGACCTCCACCCGCTTCACCTGGGAGGGGTACCAGGACATCGGGCTCTCGGGCCTGACGTATTCGCAGGACGCGACCTATAACTATGTGTCCGTTTACACCGGGACGGACGGAGCGCAGGCGGTGCTCCTCAACACGCCGGTGTTCAGCACCTTCGCGCAGATCAACGTGGCGGCGACCTTTGCGGGCGACGACAAGGTCTACGAGGGCGTCGTCAATATCATTATCGAGACCGGTAACTACGAGCAGCTGCTTGACGGCGTGTTTGATTTCGTCAATGAGAAGATCGCCGAAATCGATATTTACAAAAACCTGATCCGCAGCCGTATGGAAAACGGCATGGCGCGCCAGAGCGGCGACTTCTCCCTGACGTCGGTGTACAGCATCTCCGCCGCCAGCATCAGCGCGGGAAAATACTCCATCTCCTTCGATACCTCGGCGAGCGGCGGGCTTTTCACCGCCACCGCCGTACCGCTGAAACTCTCCTTTGGGGGCAGGGAGTGCCAGGCATACACCGTCCTCGACGACAACGAGGGGTACGACAACGCGGTGATCGGCAGCGGCACCTACGTGAAGGTCACGACGGACAGCGGCTACTACTACGTCAGTGCCGCGGAGGCGGGCGTCACGCCCGACCCGGAGCGCGAGGAGGTCATGGACGGGACGGGCAAGTACCTGCTCCCCGTGACCGGCAGATACGACTTCGCCGTCGATATGAGCAAAGCCGCCTCGGTCGAGACGGCGGGTGCCATCGAGGTGACGGTGCGCTACACCTACAAGCCGCTCGTCAAATCCACAAGGACGCTGTACGTGACCGTCCCTGCCGTCATCCTGCCGGACAGTGCCGGTTTTTCGGATTACAGCGTGTTCAGCTCCATCCAGTACCAGATGTTCCGCTACCTCCCGGCGGCGGAGCGCGTGAATGCCTCCGAGGCGTTCGAGGTCAGCGGCACGACCGTCGTCAACCACACGATGCCGTATATCCTGCGCCGCGACGTAGAGCGTTGCAACGGCGAAGCCGGCAACTGGTTCGACGGCGAATACCGGGGGGAACGCCTGACGATTGCCTACGGCGACAAGCTGGATTCCCTGCGCTTCTACGTCGGGCCCTCGACCGCCTCCTCTGCCGCGGCAGAGACGAGGATCTACGATTTCCTGCGCCTCCTCGGCTGGGCGACGGGAAACACCCGGCTCCCGGCGGGTGCCGTGCTCTCGGGCGGCAATACCTACACCGTCAGTTACCGGGACGGCTCTGCCTACGTCGCCATCCCCTCCGATACCGGAGTCACGACGACTGCCCCGACGGCGCAGACCGAAAACGGGACGTACCTCTACTATGACGCCGGCTCCGGCACGTCGGGCAAGTGGGTCTACTACCGCCTGACCGGTGCCAAAACATACGGAGTCACCTACCTGTCGACGACTTTTTCCTATACCTACAACAATAAGAAATATTACCTCTGCGACAACGGCGGTACGCTGTCCTACACGACCACCCTCGGCGAAAACTGCTGCTTCACGCTCCTCACGGAGCAGGAAATTCGTGATGCCTCTGCTGCGACGGACGATCTGCTGGTCGGCACCGCGAGTGCGACCGCCACCGGGACGGATTACTACCTCTATTGCCCCTCCACGGGTCGCTACGTCGCGAAACAGAGCGGGACGGGTACCGGGGACACGACCGTCTCCATGACGACCGCCCTCTCCTCCGCCGCGTCCGTACAGCGCAATACGAGCGGGCAACTCTGTATCCGCGGCACGACCACCTATGTGTACATGAGCGTGAGCCAGTCGGGGGGGAGCACCTCCGTCGGCGTCCTGTGGTCCTCCTCCGCGAGGGGTTATGCGACCGCCCTGCACCTCTCCTCCGCAGCGAAAAAAACGGTGGCGGGCACCCTCTCGGGGCCCTATACGGTCTATCGCCCGTCGGGCACCGGTTACCTCCCCGTGAGCGAGACGACGGGCGGCGGCACCGCCGTTGCATTCACCTTCGGCGCGGGGGGCGCGAGCGTGTATATCTGCACGGCACCGGCCTCCCTCTCCGGGGTCGCCTCTCTCGTGTCCGACGGACAGGCGTATCTCACCCCGGACGAACTCTCCGTCCTTAAAACCTACTACTGCTATGCGACCGGTGCCGACGAGGCGACGTGGAATGCCCTGCTCGCAGCGGTCTCCACGACTGCCCCCGGCAGAGTGATCACGGACGGCGCGGCGTTTGACGCCGCGGTCAAGGCACTGACCTCCGGCGCGAGCACCTACTTCAAGCACACGGAACTCATGCGCTGGGCACTGAACGAACAGAACTTCCCCACCAGTGCGTTCTGGGATTCCAGCTACCCGATCGGCAACCCGCCGAACGGCGGTGCGCTACGCTACAACTACACCTACACGACCGTCTCCGGTGTTTCCTACTATTTCCGGAAGACGGGGACCAACTCCCTGCAATCCGGCTACTTCAACGAGGATAACACCGAGTACCTGACCGACCGCGAGGAGGTCGTCCTCCAAGCATTCTGGCAGAACGCGGGGGCACTGAAAGGGTTTGTCGCCGCGCTCACCGCACACAGCGTGGTGCCGACCTATCTCGGGGAGGACGCCGCGGGCGTCCTCGTCGCGAGCCTGTATGCCTCCCTCGGTTATCCGAAAGACTTTTCCGCAGACGCGGTGCAGGCCGACGGCGTGCTGTACCCCCGCGTCTCGACGCTCGACGGCTCGCTCGGTGCCCTCGCGCACTTCACGACCCTGACGGAACTGTACGTCGTCGGGGCGACCGGGACCTCCGGCTCCGTGACGACGGCACTCCTCCCCGCGTTCCTCTCGACGGACGCGCTCGCGACCTTCTTCTCCCGCCTGCAAGCGGCGTCCTTTGCGCCGCAACTCACGACGCTGGTCCTCCGGAACTGCGCGCAGGGGCATGTGACCTTTGACCTCGCGGGGATCGACCGCTTCCGCTCCCTGACCCGGCTCGACCTCGGGATGAACGCCGGCATCAAAAACGTCGGCGAACTCCTGAATGCGGACTACCGACGCCTCACCTACCTCGACCTCACCGGGGTCGGGCAGGCGGACCGCTACAAGGACTTTACACTCAACATCATTGCCAACAGCCATGACATGACGCTGCTCTGGACACCCGACAGCGGACTCTCCGCCGACGGCAGCGAGGCATCCTCCGAGCGTTACACCGCCACCCTCTCCTCCTCCGCACTGCTCGCCTGCCTGAAAGAGCTCGCGCAGCTCGACAGCCGGTATATGCAGCTCCTGCGGTATCTGTACGCAGAGGGGGGCACGAGCGGCACGCATGAGGTCATCTGGCAGATCACGGAGGGGAACACCATGTATCCCTCCCCCGTCACCTCCGCCACCGACATGGCAACGCTGCTAACCCGGGCGAACGAAGCACTCGGGACGGTGAAGCAGGGCAACTACTACGGGCTCTACGTTTATTATAAGGGCAACGACGTGAGTGGCGAGGGCGGCACCTTCCTCTGCGGCCGCGTCTACCGCATCGTGTGGAACGCGGATCAAACGGCTCTCGTCTATGACGACGCCGAGGGCGGGACGCGCGTATGCGAGGAGCTTGCCCCCACCGAGTTCATCACGAGGCCGTTGTCCGCGCGCAAGACGGGTGCCATCTACTACCTGACCGCGGCGGGGTCCTACTACGGTGCCAACAAGTTCTATACCATGACCTTTGACGAGAACGGGTTTTATTATCTCAAAACGTTCGGCTCCGCGACCCCGCTCATGGGCTCCGACGGGAGCGCGTCGGCACTCCTGAACCCCACCGGCACGACGGGCTCGTCTGCCTACTACCGTTTGAAGAACGGCAGACTCTACATCACGACCGGGAACGACTATTCCGGCACCGGCGGCACCGAAACGATCGAGGTGACGGCAACCGTCATCGTCGACGGCGTCCGGTACGAACGCGTGTTTGAGGTCACGGTCATCGGCTGATTTTATCCCGCATACGTCACTTTGACCGGCAGGACCGGGAAAGGAGGAAACCATGAAACGAAAAGGCATTATCATCGCGCTCATCATCGCCGCCGTGCTGTTGCTCGGCACCGCAATCGGTACGCTCGCGTACTTTACCTGGCATCGCACAAGCGAGCCGGGACTGACGATCACGCCGGACGGCAATGTCGTGACGGTTTCCACCTTTGAGGAGTTGTTCCGTGCCTCGCAGGCATCGGCGTATAACGACGGTGCCGCCGTCGCCCCGGCGGCCTCCCCCTCCCGCGTCACGCTGCGCTTTGCGGCGGATATTCGCATGGAGACGGATCTCACGGTCACGGCGGACGTCAATCTGGATCTCGACGGTCACGATCTCCTGACGGGCGGACACACCCTCACGTTCCGTCATACCTGCCACGGTGCCTTTGTCATGGCGGGCGGCAGAGTGATCCTCTCGGCGGGCGGCGAGGGGGCCGTGATGGCGGAAACGCCGAATGCGGCGGTGCTGTTTGACGGCATTTCGGTCGGGACTCTCTCCGGCGACGGTACCTTTACGGCAGCGGATGCCGGCGCACATCTGCGCATCGTCACCGCCTCCCCCGCCTATCTTGCCTATCATTTCTTCGGGATGGTCGCCTCCGCCGTCGCGGACGACGTGACGCTCCCGGTCTCCCCCGCAGGCGCGCCGGAGGACGCCCCGACCGCCTTTACGGCATCCCTTTACCGGCGGGTCGCCAAAGCCACCTGTCCGACGCACGGCACAGAGCCCTGCACCTACCTGTTTTCCGACGTCGACCTCCCGCGGCATTACCTCGGCTACGGGGAGGCGACGGTCTCCTATTCGACGACGGCGGGCGTGCTCGATGCAACGGGGCATCTCTCCGGTACGGGGGACGAGACGCTGACGGCGACCCTCACGGTCGGAGGCAGCACCTACACCTGCTCCTTCGCGCTCCACGCACCGGACATCTCCACCGCCGCGGCGCAGGCGACGGTCGCCGCGGATATGGCGGCGCGCTACCTCGGGCGGTTCTACGTCGGGACGATCCCGGACGGCGACGGGACCGTGACGGTCGACAAATACGTCCTCAACCGGGATGTCTATCTCCCGGCTCGCTTCGCCTCCCTGCCGCTGGTGAAAGTATCCTACGCCGGCTATACCGCGGAGGGCACATCCACCTTTCCGCGTGCCGACCAGGAGACTGCCCCGACGGACGATACGGTGCTTTTCATCCCCACCACCGATACCGCCGTTTTGGAGGTCACGGTGTCCTCCGGAGAGGGTGCGGTGCAGAAAACCGCCCGCTACCCGATGACCAGTGACAATACGGTGACGGTGCGGAGTGCCGTGACCGTCGCGAACGACCTGCTGCGGAAATGGTACGGGACGGAGATCAGCGTTTCCGCAAACGGCGACGGCTCCTATACTTATTCCGGCCCCGACAGCGCAGATTCGTTCGCCGGGTACCTCCCGCTCTACGGCATGGCGTACTACACGACCTTCAACGGCGGTGCCTACGCCGCCGCCTACCCCGGGGTCGAGAGCATCCGCTATTCCGTCGTGTACGGCAATACCGGGGCGGAATACTATGCCGTCACCGACGCCGGAGACGACCTGTGGCAACGCCTGTCCGTCGCAGCGGGCAAACCGGAGGAGGACGCCGGCAGAGTGTACCTCAACGCCGAACTGCGCGTCACCTACGGGGGCGCGACCTCCGACGTGACCTTACAGATTCCGATTGACTGCCGCCTGCGCGGCGGCGGCACGGGGATCAGCCGCTTCCTGCCCTACTATTCGGTCCTGAACCGCACGGTCGCGGACGAAACGGGCGGCTATACGCTCTCCTCGTTCTATCTGCCGTTCAACTTCCAGCGCGACCTGCCGCTCTACTGCTACGCATTCACCGTAGACGGCGCGGACGAGACCGTGATGGAGACCCTGCGTTCCGTTCTCGGGCTGACGCTGATCGACGCGGACGGAAACGAAACGGTCCTCGACGGAGCCATCGAGACCGTGACGGTCACGGACGGTGACGGCGCGTCGGAGACCTACCGGATCCTCTCCTTTGCCGCGTCGCTGGCGGCGGCGGCGAACGCCGATGCCTGCCGCACCAATGCCGCGAGCGGCAAGGCGCGCTACCGCATCACTGTCAACACCGATGCCGTCCCCGCAACCAACACGCCGGTGCGGTTGGTCTACCAGTACAAGATGGCGTACACGGCGGACAGCTTCACGACCTATAACAGTTTCAGCGAATTCACGATCCCCGGCGTGCTCCACCACGGGGCGGAGATCGCGGACGAGAACTTCTTTATCTGGCTTTACAACAGTTTCCGCACGTCCGGCAACGCTATCACGAGTGCCGACGGGGCACTCATCCGCACGGACTGGCTGACCCGCAACGTGCCGCTCGATCGCCCGGGCAGCACGGACACCTATCTGCGCGCGGTGACGGACTTCACCGGCATCCGGTACATGACCGGTACGCAGAGCGTCAACCTCACCGGTGCCACCGTCTCGGGCGGGGTCATCCGCGAGATTGCCTCCATGCGCTCGCTCCTCGCGCTCGATCTCACCTCCTGCGGCATCGTGCTGACCGCCACGGACGACAACCCGTTCGAGTCATGGTATGCGGAGGGCTCTGCCCTCACCAATCTCACGACCCTGCGCCTCGGCGGCAACCGCATCTATTCCTTCGTGTGGTTGGAGGCCTTCTGCACAAAGGTTGCGACCTCCCTGACGGACCTTTACGTCAGCGGTAACGTGCCGGAGGCGGGCGTCGCGAAGAGTGCCGACAACGTGTTCTTCGGCTCCGCCGGGCTCTCCAACTACGACACCTACCAGGCACTCCAAAACATCGGTATCCGCGTGTACTCCGGCGGCGGGACGGATACGCCCGCGCTGTTCGCGGACAGCCGCTCTTCCTCGCAGGTCTACCTCGCCCTGAAAAACCTCGAATATCAGAATACCCTCCCCACGGGCGTGGATATCGGGAGCGTCTATGCCGGTTTCAGTACGAGCCCCGGGGACTACGGCATCTCCACGACCTCCGTCGCGAACGGCGATTACAGTTGCACGCTCACGGGCGTCACACTGGCGTTCGCCCGTGTCAGCGACACGGTCTTCTCCCTGACCTATACGGCGAAGGTATCGGGCGGCGGCAGCTACCGGATGGTGCTCCGCTTCCAGGTTACCTACCTCTGACGGGCAAGACCCCGGAAACAAAATAACGAAAGAAAGGAGCCTGCGATGCAGACATCCGGCAAAGAGAACGGACGCAGTCGGCTGCTCGGGCAGTTGGTGATGACGGTCACGATAGCGGTACTGTGCCTTTCGGTACTGTTCGCGTGGCTCCTCCTGCGCGACCCGTCGCTCGCCTGGTTCGCCTCCAACAAGCGGACGGACGCGTCCGGGATGCAGATCGGCACGAAGAACGAACGCCTCGTCTTCGGGGACACCGTCACGGTGGTGCCCAGCATCGGCGACATCACCTATAACCCCCTGCAATACCTGCGCGGGGACGACGGCGTGTACCGCGAGGTCACAAAGGATGCGTCGGGCGGCGGCGGCGAAGCCGGCACCATCGACGGCGAAACGTATTACTACGTCCTCGACAGTGACGGCGGGCGGGTGCCCCTCCGCCTGACCGGACTCTTCCCCGGGGAGGAACTGCGCGTGACGGTGCGCTTCCGCGTGGCGGGAGACGCCCCCATCGCCTACCGGCTCTCCCTTGCGGACTTCGACGATACGAACGGACGCTTTACGATTGCCGACGGCGAGGGCAATACGCCCGGCACTTACAGCCTGCTCGGCATTTTTCGGGCGCGGCTTCTTTCGATGGGGGCGACCGGCACCGCCCCGACCTACACGGCGGGGGCGATGAGCGGACAGTACTTCGCGTCTTACGACACGGCGGCGGGTACGACCGTCCCGACGGCGGACCCCTTTACGGTCGTCACGGGCGTTGCCGCCCCGGAGAACGGCGTCATCAGTTGTACGTTCGGCATCGGCGTGCACCTCGGCGACCCGGACGCCGGTACGCAGTATTACGCCCTGCGCGGTACCACGACCAATATGCTCTCGAAAAAACAACTCCGCATCGGCTCGCTCACGCTGGCGGAGGATGAAACGGCAGGAGGCGGCGCATGAAGAAACGACTGCTGTATCTGCTCCTCTCCCTGACGCTGCTCGTCGCCGTCTGCGTCCCGGCGACCGTCGCGTGGTTCATGCGCGGCGACAGGACGGATATGACGCTGGAACTCCTGGAAATCAATTCCCTCGTCACGCTGTACCGCTCTAACGACGGGAACCTCAATGGCGTGCCCGACCTCGCGACCACCGCGACCGTCATGAAATACTATACAGAGCCGTATGACTTCGCGGACCCCGTGTCGGACTATGCACAGAGCGCGGACGCCGTCCCGACGGCGGTCCGCATGAAGATGGAGATGCCGGCGTTCCTGCCGGGGAGTGCCTACACGTTCAAGTTCGCCGTCGAGAACAACGGCGACGCAGACAATATTCTCCGCCTGGAAATGGACGGGAGCGACGCTGTCGACAGTTCCGGCGGGGTGCTGCTCCGCACACTCTCCGTGCGGGCGGTGGCGATCCTGCGCCCGGACAGTACGGGGAACTACCGGCTCGACTATGAGAACAGCCGGAAGGTGTACCTCGCAGACGCTGCGGCGGGGGAGGCCTCCGAAGTGTTTTCCTCCGTGCTCCCCGGCGTTGTCAGCGCGCAGAAGAACGGTGACCCGAGCGTGAACTGCCTCGACTACTGGCTCATCGTAACCATGGAGCCGAGAGACGCCGTCAACGCACACATCCGTGCGCTGAACGCCGTGCGTGAAGCGGCAGGTGAGACGCTCCTCGACGAGATCGACGAGGCGACCTACAACGCCCTCGCCGGTAAGACGCTCACCGGGCTTGCCTTCCGCGTTGTCTTCGACGTAACGAGCGACCTGATCCACGGAGGCTGACGCCCGGCGGCTGCCGACTGCCGTCCGCCGGATACCGACCGGCGACGGCCCCGCACGCCGGTAGCACGATACTCCGTCGACCGCCGACCTCTTACCGCCGACTGTCGGTTGCCCCGGGCACGGTTTTCCGCCCCGCGGGTGACACGTGCAGAAACGGAGAGCCGCCCCCGGACGGGGGCGGCTCTCCTCTCTTTTCTTTCTGTTTTCCCGTGCCGCTTCAAACAGCCCCGCAGAGTTGTGCCGGAAAAACCGGGCGCAACGCCGTCTCCGAGGCGGTGCCTGACCCGCAGAGTTGTATCTGACGGCGCGCCGGGCGGCAGCGTGCATCCCCCGTTTCGCGGCGTTCACCGCGGCGGTGCATATACTGTAAGGTGAAACACTACACAGAAAAAAAGGGGGTCACGCCGTGCAACTGCCGTTTCTCGTCACCGCCGTCGCCATCCTGCTCGGCACCTGCCTCCCGGAGGACTCTGTCGCCCTGCTCTCCCTGCTCCTGACCCAACTCGCCGATACCCTCGCCACCACCGCCGCCCTCGCCGGTCGCGCCCGTTAGCCGACGAAAACAAAAAGCGGGAAAGAGCCCCCGGGAGCGCAAAAACGGGAGGAGACCTTTTCTCTGAAAGGTCTCCTCCCGCATCCGTTCAAAAAATGTGCAAGGTGCCCGATAACCGGCGCGGGGCACGCCCGTTGCCGCCGACGGCTATGTTTACAGGCGTCGGAGCAGTTCCGCCTTCTTCTCCTCGTATTCCTCCTCGGTGATGCCGCCGCTCTCGAGGAGCCGGTGCAGCGCATCGATCTGCGCGAGCACACGGTCGGTCCTGCCGGGAGGCGGCAGAAGTGCCTCCTCCCGCCATACGGCGGTCTTGCTATTCAGGCGCGGAAAAATCTTCCCACGCTCAAAAAGAAACACCAGCACCCCCGCGACCACGAGCACGATACTCATGAGTTGTGAGGGTGAGAGGAAAAAGCCGGTCGAGCCCCGTTCATCCCCGCGGAAAAATTCCAGCACAAAGCGGAAGACGCCGTAGGTCACGAGCCAGAACGAAAGGTTGTCCTTTTTCATCCGGCGGTAGAGTGCCAGCATGAGGAGGAACAGCAGCAGCTCAAACCCCGCCTCATACAACTGGGTCGGCAGGACGGGGACGCTCCCCGGCAGATTGTTCGGGATCGCGAGGTCGGCAGGGCTCCCGTCCGGGAACACCACGCCGTGCGCGAAACTGACCTTGCCGTAACAGCACCCGCCGAAGAAACAGCCGACGCGCCCCAGCGCGTGCCCGAGTGCCACGCCCGGGATCAGGCAGGAGAAATGCCGGAGCACCTGCCCCCGTTTCTCCCGCAGGAAAAAGTGTGCAAGGAGGACGTAGGCGGTGAAGCCGCCGAGGACCCCGCCCTCCCAGGTGATGCCGGCGGCAGTGAGTTCTCCCCTCTGCAAGGAGTGGAAAAGCGCGTCAAAGAGCCGCGCCGAAAGGTACATACAGACAAAGGACGCGGCGAGCAGTCCGAGCGATTTCAGGATGACCGCTCCGGGCTCCTTTTCGGCAAATTTCAGGAGCAGAAAGCCCGTCAGAAAGCAGGCGACGACCCCGAGAAACACCATCAGTCCGTAACCGGGGACCGTGACCGGTCCGATCGTAATCTTCGGATACATCAGTTTTTCGTCTGCCCGAAGACGTCGATGTGGACAGCCTCTCCCTCGATGGAGTCGAGATAAAACTCGCACTCCACGGTCTTGACCTTCCCGCTCTTGGCACTGCCGATCCAGCGGGTGGACTCCACCCCGCCGATGCTGCAGACGACCCGCACGTTGTCGAACGACAGCCCGTCACCGCCGAAGCGGACCTCAATCCGGACGACGGTGCGCGTAACACCGTTGACGACCTCGGTGGGTCCCTCCACCTCGTAGGAGACGGCAATATGATACCCGGAGGATGCCTCGGTGCTGCCCTCCTGCGCGAGCAGGGTCGCATCCCCGCCGCAGGTCATGCTCCGGCAACTCTCGCCGCACTGGTAGCAGGAGCCGATGCAGGACTCCTCGTATTGGGTGCCCTGGTCCTCCTTCTCCCGGCAGTTGTTCACGAAATCGCAGTCGTTGCAGAGCAACCCGAACGAAGCGCACGACCAGAAGTAGTAGGACAGCCCGTTGCTGTTGCACTTTGCCACACAGTCGTACATACACCCGCCCGCGTTGGTCATGCAGTTGAAGCATGACCCGCCGGCAGAGCACCCCACGAGCATCAACGCCCCCACCAAAACAACCGCCACCGCCACGGCGGCGACAATTCTTTTTCCTCTCATCAGACAGATCCTTTCCCCCGCGCCCGCGGCGCGTTCCCCGCCCGCGTGTGCGCGGGCGTTTTTCGTCCTCGTCCCACTTACAAACCGCATTATATGCCAAACCCCGCCCTTTGTCAATCGCCCCCGCAAACCTTTTCATACATCGGCGGAATCCTTTAATTCCTCCGACAAAACGTGGGCGACCACCGGTCGCCCCTCCAATAAAAACCGCAAAAAAGCCAAAACACGTTGTGCGCCGGCCAGTGCTCAACTTGTGTACCCGAGACAAGCACGGCGTGACGGCAAAGCCACGCCAAACGGTGCGCCAGCAATTGCTTAACCTGTGTAAACGAGACAAGCGTGAGGAGATGCAGAACCCCCGAAAACGGGGCTCGTCGGCGTACTTGGTACGACAGAGACCGTTTTCGGGGGTAAAGCGCCCGTCGCTCTTAAAGAAAAGGCAACCGACATTGCTATACCTTTTATTTGTACAACAAAATCGGTTGCCTATTACGCCCTTATTGGGCGCTTGGTCTGCGCTTCTCACACTTGTCTCGCTCGGACATGACGGCGAATAAACTCCGTAGCCTTATCTTCACCGCCCCGAGATTGGTGATCTCGTCAATCTTGATCTGCGTGTACAGCCGCCCCGCGCTTTCCAGGATCGCCCGCACCTCGTCCGTCGTGACGGCATCCACGCCGCACCCGAACGACACCAGTTGCACCAACCCCATCGGCTGGTCCTGCTCCTCCGCGACGCGTTTCGCCGCGGCATACAGGCGCGCGTGGTAGGTCCACTGGTTGAGCACCGTCGTCTCGAAAAACGGCACGTCGGACGCGAGCGCGTCCTCGGACACGACGACTGCCCCGAGGTCACAGATGAGCCGCGGGATGCCGTGATTGATCTCCGGGTCCGCGTGGTAGGGTCTGCCCGCCAGCACCACCACCGGCAGTCCGCGCTCCCGCGCGACGGCAAGATACCGCTGCCCCTCGTCGTGCACCCGTTTCATATAGGAGAGGTACTCGGCGTAGGCGAGGTCCGCCGCGCGCTCCACCGCCCTGCGGTCGAGTCGGATCCCGTTCTCCCCCATCATCCGGACGAACAGCCGTGGGAACGCCCGCCGGTTGTGCAGGCCGACGAAACCGCTCACGTATTTCACGTCTTTCGGGAAATGCACGTTTGCCCCGAGCACCTTCGGGTAGTAGGCGACGACCGGGCAGTTATAGTGATTCTTGCCGTGCCCCTCGTCGAGGTTGTACGACATCGACGGGTAGAATATCAACTTCGCGCCCTTTTCGATGAGCGACTCCATGTGCCCGTGCATGAGTTTCGCCGGATAGCACACCGTGTCGGAGGGGATGGTGTTCTGCCCCCGCACGTAGAGGGCGTGGCTCGACGTCTCGGAAACGATGACGCGGTAGCCGAGCGCGTGGAACAGCGTGTACCAGAACGGCAGCAGTTCGTAAAAATTCAGCCCCATCGGGAGCCCGACCGCCGGGCGGTCGTCCTCGGGGTCGTTCCGATAGCGTGCCAGCAGGGAGAGTTTGTAGGCGTAGAGGTCAAACGCCTCCGCCGCCGCTTTGCCGCGCACCGGTTTCTCGCACCGGTTGCCCGCAACGTACTTCGCGCCCGAGCCAAAGGTGTTGACCGTCAGGCGGCAGTGATTCTCGCACCCGTTGCAGGTCAGTGCCCGCACCTCGTGGGTAAACGCCGCGAGCCCCTCCGGGCGGATGAGCGACGACGACGCCGGCGCGTGCCGTTGCGCCCAGAGGGCGGCACCGTAGGCACCCATGAGCCCCGCGACCTTCGGCCGCAGGCAACAGCGTCCCGTCTCCCGCTCAAACGCGCGCAGCACGGCATCGCTGAGGAAAGTCCCGCCCTGCACCACGATGTGCTCGCCGAGCCGTTTCGGGTCGGCACAGCGGATGACCTTGTACAGTGCGTTCTTGACCACGCTGATGGCGAGCCCGGCGGCAATGTTCTCGACCGAGGCCCCGTCCTTCTGCGCCTGCTTGACCGAACTGTTCATAAAGACCGTACAGCGCGAGCCGAGGTCCACGGGCGCGTCGGCGCGGAGCGCGCGCTCCGAGAACTGCGCCGGGGTATCTCCCAGCACCGCCGAAAAGGTTTGCAGGAAAGAGCCGCACCCCGAGGAGCACGCCTCGTTCAGATAGATACTGTCGATCGCGCCGTCGCGGATCTGGAAACACTTGATGTCCTGCCCGCCGATGTCGATGATGAAATCCACCTCGGGACAGAAACGCTCGGCGGCGGTATAGTGTGCCATCGTCTCCACCAGCCCCATGTCCACCCCGAACGCGGCGCGGATGAGTTGTTCCCCGTAGCCCGTGACGCAGGAGGAGGTGATGCGGATGTCCGGGCAGTCACGGTAGAGATCGGTCAGGTATTGCCGCAGGATCGGCACCGGATTGCCGCTGTTGGAGGTGTAGAGCGGACGGAACAGATTGCCGTCCTCGTCCACCAGGACCGCCTTGACGGTCGTCGAGCCGGCATCGATGCCGAGCGCGAGTGCGCCGCGGGGCGTGTCCGTCATGCGGGTATTGCCCGTGTCGCCGTCGTGGCGGCGGCGGAACGCCGCGAGTTCTTCTTCCCCGCTGAAAAGCGGGGCGCACCCGAGGTACCCGCGCTTGGAAGTGTAACCCTCGGTCTTCTTCGCCAGGTCCAGGGGCAGTACCGGCTTCGCCGTCTTTGCCATCGCGGCACCGAGTGCCACGAAATACAGTGAATTTTCAGGCAGCACGCCGTGCACGCCGAGCGTTTTGTCAAACGCCTCCCGGAGCCCCGAGAGGAACGTCAGCGGCCCGCCGAGGTACAGGACGTTGCCCCCGATCCCGCGCCCCTGCGCGAGGCCCGCGATCGTCTGGTTGACGACGGCGAGGAAGATGCTCGCGGCGACGTCCTCGCGCCGCGCCCCCTGGTTGAGCAGGGGTTGCACGTCCGATTTGGCAAACACGCCGCAGCGCGACGCGATGGTGTAGGTGCGTTCGCTCCCCCGGGCGAGGGCGTTCATTTCGTCCGGCGTGATCCCCATGAGCGTCGCCATCTGATCGATAAACGCGCCCGTACCCCCGGCACAACTGCCGTTCATACGGACCTCCATCGCCCCGTCGAGAAACAGGATCTTGGCATCCTCCCCGCCGAGTTCGATGACGACGTCCGTCTCCCCGGCGAGGGCGCGCACGGCGATGCGCGTTGCCCACACCTCCTGCACGAACGGCAGGTCGAGGTCGGCGGCGATCCCCATCCCGGCAGAGCCGGAGACGCCGAGGAGGAACTCCTCCCCCGGATAGCGGCGGGCGACCTCCCCGAGGAGGTCGGTCATGCGCTCGGCAATCTTCGCACGGTGGCGTTCGTAACTCGTGTAGAGCACCTCGCCCCCGTCGGACAGCACCACGCACTTGATGGTGGTGGAACCGATATCAATCCCCAGTCGTTTCATCGTCTTTTTCCTCCGATACCGCGAGCATGAGTTTGATGCGGTTCTCCTGGTTGACCTTGGATGCCCCGGCATCGTAGTCCACGGGGCAGATGTTGGCGTTCGGGTACGCGTCGCGGAGCGTCCGCACGACCCCCTTGCCCACGATGTGGTTGGGCAGGCACCCGAACGGCTGGACGCAGATAATGTTGTTGTAACCGTGCTCGATGAGTTCGGCACTCTCGGCAGGCAGCAGCCACCCCTCGCCCATCTTCACCCCGCGACCGATGGTCTTTTCCCCAAGGCGGCGGAGTTCGGCAAAAGTGCTCGGCACGACGAACTCGGGATAGGGCGCGAGGGCGCGGTGAAAGGTCTTCTCAAAGCGGCGCGCGAGCGCGGCCCCGAACTTGGAGAGGGCGGAGGTACGGCGACTGCCGTCCCCGTAAAACTCGCGGTCGGCAAGCTGACAGTCGAACATGAACTGGAAAAACGGGAACACCCCCGGCACCATGTACTCGCACCCCTGGCTTTCGAGGAACTCTTCCAGACCGTTGTTACCGAACGCGGAATACTTGACGTAGATCTCCCCGACGATGCCCACCTTGGTGCGTTTCACGTCCCGGCGCGGGACGTTGTGGAAGTCCTCGGCGATGGCACGGAGATTGCGCGCGAGCGAGCGACCGAAGAGCCCCCGATTGCGCTTCATCTGCGCGGTGAGCGCGGCATACCACTTGTCCATGACGGCGTCGGTGTCCCCGGCGTGTGCCTCATAGGGCTTCACCTGGTTTTTGAGGAGCATCAGCATATCGCCGTAGATGATGGCGACGAGCCCCTTGGCGAGCATCATGGGCGTGACGCGGAAACCGCCCTTCTTCTCCACCCGGTTGAAACTGAGCGACAGGACGGGCACGTAGTCGAGCCCCATATTATGCAGGGCCTTGCGGAGCATCCATATGTAGTTGGAGGCGCGGCACCCGCCCCCCGTCTGAAACTGGATGAGGGCACATTTATGCGGGTCGTACGCCCCGCTCGCGAGGGCGTAGATCTGCTGCCCGCACATGCAGATGGCGGGGTAGCACATATCGTTGTGCACGTGTTCCAGCCCGCACTGGATGACCTGCCGCCCGCGGGAACGCAGAATCTCGAAACGGTAGCCGTACATACGGAAGATCTCCGTAACGAGCCGCATATGAATGGGGAAAATATCCGGCGAGAGGATGGTGTGCGTCTTCTTCATCTCGCGGGTGAACGGCGGGTTTTCAAAGCCCCAGGGTGCGCCCTCCGTCTGCTTTTTGTGGTCTTTCATGCTCTTGTCTCCGTGTTTTTCGCTGTATCTCGTCGTCGCCCCGCAGCGGGGTACACGTTCGCTACGATACCTCTATTGTAACAGACTTTTCTCCGAATTGCATTTCACAATACTGCCCCGTTGCCCAAAAACGGGCAACGGGGCATCGGGTTTTGCCGTTATCTCGCCTCGGGGGTCCCCTCGGCGTTTTCGACCGCGAGCCGCAGGTTGCCGGCGAAGATGCACTCGATACGGCGGATATACTTCACCATCTCGGCACTGTTGCCGTCGGTGTGCCCGTCTTCCAGCCACCGCGCCATGATGCCGAACAGTGCCTCCTCGTAGAAACTCGTGATGATATACTCGTCGCGCGCGGGGAGCGGTCGGCCGCCGTTGAGTTTGGTGATGTTCTGCACGATGATGGCGTGCAGGCGGGACATGATAAAACGCGAGGTCTCCTCGTGCCCGACCGAGCGGTACAGGTTGCGCCAGACGCGCTTGTGCCGCGCGGCAAACTCGATGAGCGAGAAGATGGCAGACTCCCATTCCGCCCCGGTGGCGTCGACGAGCCCCGCCGTCTGTTCTTCGATCGCCCGATCGATGACGTCGTAGATGTCGTGGAAATAGTAGTAGAACGTGTTGCGCGTGATGCCGCACGCGGTCACGATGTCCCGCACCGTGATCTTACGGAAAGACTTTTTCTCTGCGAGTTCGAGGGTGCAATCGATGATGGCACGTTTGGTGAGTTGTGACACGGTGTGACCTCCTCCGGCGCGTACGCCCGCTTTCTGACCGTTCCGGTACCCGTTTATTGTACCGTTTTTCTCCGAAAAAGTCAACGCGCGGGCGTACGCGCATAAAAAAGTCACAATTACGGCGGCGGCAAAACTGTCACATCATGTTTACAAACGCGGAAAAACATGATATAGTAAATATAGCATGCGAATTCAATTTATGGGAGGTCACCTATGCTGCCGATTATTCTCGTTTGCGCGGCGGTCGTCATCCTGCTGGTCATTTTCTTTGCCGCAGGGTATATCAAGGCTCCGCCGGACACCGCGTACATCATCACGGGGCTCACCCGCCGCCGGATCCTCATCGGGCGCGCCGGATTCCGCATCCCCTTCTTTGAGAGGCTGGATAAACTCTCGCTCCGCGTCATGCAGGTGGACGTCAAGACGAGCGAGGCCGTCCCCACCAACGAGTTCATCAACGTGACGGTGGACGGTGTCGCGAACATCAAGATTTCCTCCGATCCGAATTTGCTGGAACGCGCCGCCGAGGCCCTGCTCAACATGGGACAGGGCGAGCTCATCGCCCTCGTCACGCAGGTGCTGGAAGGTAACATGCGTGAGATCGTCGGCTCCGTCGGGCTCAAAGAAATGGTGCAGGATCGTCAGGGCGTTGCCAAGAAAATCACGGAAAACGTCGTTCCCGATATGGAAAAACTCGGTATTGAAGTCGTGAACTTCAATATCCAGAACTTCAAGGACGGTGCCGGTACCATTGAAAATATGGGTATCGACAACGTGGAACAGATCCGCAAGAACGCGCAGATTGCGAAAGCGAATGCCCAGCGCGACATCGCCATCGCGGCGAGCCAGGCGCAGGAACAGGCAAACGCCGTCAAGGTCGAGGCGGAAAAGAAGATTGCCGAGCAGGATGCCGAACTGGCTGTCCAGCAGGCGGAGATGAAGATCCGCGCCGACGGCAAGCGCGCCGAGGCAGACGCCGCCTATTCCATCCAACAGGAGACGCAGCGTAAACTCATCGAGGTCGCCCATGCGGAGGCGGAGATCGCCCACCGTGAGAAGGCAGCGGAGATCGCCGACCGTGAGGTCGCGGTCAAGGAACGCCAGCTCGATGCCGAGGTCCGCAAGGCGGCAGACGCCGAGACGTACCGCGTCGCCAAAGAGGCGGAGGCGGAACTCATCCGTCGGCAGAAAGAGGCGGAGGCCAAACGCTACGAGGCGGAGCAGGAGGCAGAGGCCAGGCGTGCCGCGGCCGAGGCTCTCCGTTTCGCGATGGAGCAGGAGGCGGAAGGTATCAAAGCAAAGGGCCTCGCCGAGGCACTCGCCATCGAAAAGAAAGCCGAGGCCCAGCGCAAGATGGGCGAGGCGTCCGTGCTCGAAATGTACCTCTCGGCACTGCCCGAAGTGGTGCGCGGCGCGGCAGAGCCGCTCGGCAGGACGGATAAGATCGTCATGTACGGCGACGGTAACGCGACCAAGGTCGTGCGTGACGTCATGACCTCCGCGAACCAGATCGTGGACGGCGTCCGCGAGGCAACCGGGCTGGATCTCACCGAAATTCTCCGCCGTGCCGTCTCCCGCGCCGGTAACACCGATACGGCCGCCCAGACCGGGGAGTAAAACAAAAACGGCTGAAACCGAAACCGCGGGAGAACGTAAGATAACCAATAGGCGGGGGAGTGCCTTTTCCTGAAAGAGGCACTCCCCCGCTCCCCCTCTCCGAAACCTTTTCGGAGAATTCTCGGCGACCGGCGCAGGCGTAGTCGCCCCGTCGCAAACGACCGGACCGGGTCGGCATGACGCCGTCTCAGAACGGCAGAGTGATCACATTGTAGTACTGTTCGTACGGCAGGTGGTCGTCGTCCCCCTCGGCGGGGAGGACCTCCTCCGCGAGTTCGGGGATGTCCCCGATCTCGCCCCGGGCAAACGCCGCGAGCCGCGCGGCGCAGGTACGGATGCGCGCCGCCAGCCCGCCGAGGCGGGTATCGTGCCGCTCGTAACCGTTCGGCTTGTTCTCCGAAAACCACTGTATTTCATACAGGCGGTGAAAGGTATCGACCGCCTCGGCGGCGGCGGGGAAATCCTCGGTCGCGAGGGTGAGGAGTGCCGCCTTGTCCCCTGCGTGGTATGCCGCGCGGGCACGGACGCCGAGGCGGCATTTCAGACCGATGGCGCGGGCATACGCCGCCTCGGTACGGAGCAACGTGCCGAGCGATGCCGAGCGTTCTGCCGCCGCGTCGATTTTGTCGGCGAGGGCGGCATAGTAGGCAGGGGCGTCCTCCGGTACGGTGCGGTCGTAATACCCGAGCAACGGATCCTGGTAGAACCACGTCTTGGCGGTGCCGAAGAACCAGTCCTTCGGATCGCCGCCGTAATTGCCGATTTTGCCGAGCAGCATGAGGTCGTCATAGTCCTCCCCCGTCACCCGGCGGAACGAACGGCGCAGGTCCTCGGGGTCGGGCACACCCCCGACAGACCGCGCGGCGTAGAACAGGGTCGGGAGCGCGGCGAAATAGGAGCACTCCCCACCGTCGTCTCCCCACAGGGTGAAGAAGACGTCCCGGCACCCCGTCTCACGGCAGGCCGCCATGGCGGCATCCGTCGCGCTCAGTGCCTGTTCCGAAAGGGGTGCGAAACCGCGCCATGTCCAGAGCCCGCCGGCGAAAACGGTGGGGTTCCTGAATTTTTGGTGCACGCGGAGCACACCCACATAAAAATCCTTATCGAAATGGTAGTAATCCCAGTAGACGAGGTCCAGATCCTTCGGCACCTTGGCGATGACGTCCTCCGAGAACTCGGCGTCCGGGCGGTAACTGCCGCCCGTCGCGAGCGTGAAGAACATATCGCTCCACATCATGGGGCGGAAACCGTGGCGGGCGGCAATCTCCGTGACGCGCGCGAGATGGCGCAGGAGGATGTCCGTCCGTTTTTCAAATCCGTGCCGTTCGAGGAACTTGCCGAGCCCCACGCGCCACGCCTCGTCCATGCCGATGTGCACCCGACGGGAGGTAAACGCCTTTCCGAGAGCGTCGAACATCCGCTCGATGAGCGCATAGGTGCGGTCGTCATCGACGAGCAGAATGTTGTCCGTGTCGAGAAACTTCCGGTAGCAGCTCCACCGCATGAGCCCGTCCAGGTGGGCGAGCGTCTGGATGCAGGGGACGAGTTCTATGCCCCGCTCCGCGGCGTACGCATCGATCCCGCGGAGTTCCTCCATCGTATACTTGCCGCGGCGATAGCCGAAATACGGCTCCCCCTCGACCTCGTAGGTGTCCTCCGTATAGAGCATGAGCGTCTTGTAGCCCATCCCCGCGAGCAGATCAATATAGCGTTTCAGTGCCGTTCCGTGCATGACTGCCCCGCGGGAGCAGTCGAGCATCACGCCGAGACCGAGCGGTTGCGTTTCCATAATAGTTATTCTCTCTTTCCTGTTGCGGTCGAAAACCGGTTCTGATAGCAAACAGCCCGGGCACGGTGCCCCGCCCGCGGGGCATCGTGTGGCAACGCCCGCGCCGGGGCACCGTCCGCCGGGCCCGTCCTACCGTTATCCTACCATATTCTCCCCCGATTTGCAAGAGCGGATCGCAGAGAAACGACAAGAATCGGACAAAAACGCGGGCGGGCGCGAAAAAAGAGCCCGGCCCGTCACGGGACGCTCCGCGGACCCGCACCGAACGGGCAAACAAATAAGCGCAGAATTCGCACGCGAATTCTGCGCTTTCGGTTGCTTTGGGTTGCTTTGGGTTGCTTTCGGTTGCTTTGGGTTGCTGTCGTCGGCTTTTGTCTGCTGTCGTTTTTTCGTTTCGTCTGCCATCCCGTTTGCTCTCGGGAGAAACGCCCCCCGCCTGGAAAGAAAATCGTTACTTCCCTTTTTTAAGCCCGCGTCCTACGCGGCGCGCGGCACCGCGGGCGGCGAGATAGGCAAACCGGCAGGGGTTTTTCACCCAGAAAAGGAGGTAGGCGCGATAGCGGAGCGAGTCGACGGGCACGTAGTCGGTGCCGTGGTAGTAACCGTCGAAACGGGCGAGCACCTGCTCCTCTGGTACGGGCGGGTCGCGATGCAGGCGGTTGTCACCGCGGGTCAGATACCCCCCGTCGGGCAGGACGCGCACGACGCGGTGCAGGACGTAGTGCCCGTCGCCGCGTTTCACGAGGATTACGTCCCCCCGTGCTGCGCGCTCACCGTCTTCGAGCGGTTTCAGGACGATGGTCTGTCGGCGGTCGTGGAGCAGGGGCTCCATACTGTCGCCGGAGGTCGTACCGTAGTAGATGCCCTGCTCGGCGAGTTCCTCCTCAATGGAGCGGGGCTTTTGCGGCAGTGCATCCCCCGACGCCGCGCGCCCGTCTCCTCCCCCGTCCGGGACCTCTCCGGGCGTATAAACGTCGTCCGTCATTCTTCGAGCAGGTGCGCGGCGCGCAACTTGTCCAGCATCTCCCCGACGTCCCGTCGTGCGGTCTCCTCGTCGACGCCGTCGTAGTGCCCGAGCACCGACGCAATCAGTGCGTCCTCGGTCGTCCCCGCCGAAAGTTCACGGAACAGAAACGCCGCGACGGGAGAGAGACGGATCATCCCGTTGAGCACCGTCGCCGCCCGCCCGGTGGCGACGGCAATCGTACCGTCGGGCGTATCGTGGATCAAAAGACCCTCTACCAGTTTCATATAAAACCCTCGTTTCCGGCGCGGCTCTGCCGCGCCCCGTAGATTCTCCGCCGGGCGTTGCACCCGGTCATTTCATACTTGCCGATGCGCTGTATACGCACGCCCCCGTGGGACGCCGTCACCGTGCCCGCAGCGGCGCGTTACCGCGCGTCCTCCGCCCCCGCCGCATCGGCACCGAAGATCCCGCGGCAGGCAACGCGCGCGGCATCCGGTGAGAGCGTGGCACTCATCCGATAAAAGGAAAGGTGCGGGATCGCCCGGTCCACGAGCGAAAGGGTCGCCGCGAGGCGATCGGGGTCGCCCGGGCGGTAGATCTGCGCGAGGAGCGCGGGATACGCGGCCGTGGCGGTGATGCGCGTGAGTTTGTCGGTCTGCCCCCGCCCGAGCAGGACGATGGCGCGGAGCGGGACGGTGATGTTCGCGGACAAGTGGTGCTTACCGTCCCACGGTGTGCCCGAAACGAGCACCTCACGGCGGGAGACGGTCAGGAGCGGCTTGTCGTCGTTGACGGGCTGTACCCGCCCGCCGTACACCTCCCGCCAGTAGGCGGCGTGCGTCGACTTACCGGTGCCGGACGGTGCCGTAAAGAGCACCCCTTCACCGTCGAAGGCAAACGCAGAACCGTGCATGAGCACCCGCCCGAAATCGAGCGCGCGCTCGCAGAGTTTACGATAGACGGCGAGCGTTTCGAGATACCCCGCCGGGTAGTTGCCGCCGACGCCCTCGGCGGCGATCTCTTCCTCCGTCACGGAGACGGAAAAATCCGCCTTTGCCCGGGGAGGAGCCAAGTAGTCCCGGCACATCGCCGCGAGGTCGGGATATTTGGGCGACACGTCGACGGTCAGCCCCGCAAGAGAAATCAACACGATGTTTTCCCTTTCCTTTGCCGCCGCGCGGCCATCATTACGATCAGTTTATCATAATTTACCCGCCGGCGCAAGAGGAAAACCGCCGCCGGCGCATGGCTCCGCCCCCATTCGCCCGGCCCCCGGGAATCACTGTCCCCGTTCACCCGGCACCGCGCCGTCCGCGGGGCCGCCCGTTACCCGTCTCACGACGATTTGTCGCTCCGCGCGGAACACCGCTTTCCGTCCGTTTTTCACGTGCCGCACACAGCATCGCTGTTTCTGGGTGGAGCCGCCCCCCTTGCAAACACATATTTCCTCCTCCGCGCCACACAATACTTTCCGTCCGTTTTTCACGCGCCGCAAGCGGCACCGTCTTTTCGTTCTTCGCTCTCCGCCGTCTCCCGCGGCGTGCGCCGCGGAGGCTTTCGTGCACGCCGCGGTGGCTTTTTGCGCGTGCCGCGGGGGCGTGCGCCGTGGGGGCTTTGCGCGTGCCGTGGGGGCGTGCGTCGCGGGGCTTTCGCGTGTGTCGCGATGCACCGAAAAAGCAACGCGGAGCCCGATTTTTCGGGCTCCGCGCGGTTGTGACCGGATTTACAGGAGCGAGCGGTAAAGCGCGGCGATCTCCTCGACGCTCGTGTCGCGCGGGTTACCCGGGCGGCAGGCATCGGCGTACGCGCTCTCGGCGAGGAACTGCACGTCTTCCTCTTTGAGAATGCCTTTGAGGTTCCCGGGGATGCCGACGTCGGACGCGAGTTTACGCACGGCATCGATGGCGGCGTTGCGCGCCTCCTCGGTCGTCATGCTCTCCGTCCCGGTGACGCCCATTGCCTTCGCAATATCGCGGTACTTGTCACCGGTCGCGGGTGCGTTGTATGCCATGACGGTCGGCAGGATGATGGCGTTCGCCACACCGTGCGGCGTGTCGTACAGGGCACCGAGACCGTGTGCCATACTGTGCACGATACCGAGACCGACGTTGGAGAAGCCCTGGCCGGCGATGTACTGTGCGAGTGCCATGCCCTCTCTGCCCTCGGGCTCTCCCGCGACGGAGGCACGCAGGTACTTCGAGATGAGTTCAATGGCTTTCAGGTGGAACATATCGGTCATGGTCCACGCCGCCTTGGTGATGTATCCCTCAATCGCGTGGGTCAGCGCGTCCATCCCGGTGGCGGCGGTCAGCCCCTTGGGCATGGATGCCATCATATCCGGGTCGACGACGGCGACCTCGGGGATGTCGTTCGTATCCACACAGACGAATTTGCGTTTTTTCTCCGCGTCGGTGATGACGTAGTTGATCGTCACCTCTGCCGCCGTGCCCGCGGTCGTCGGGACGGCAATGGTAAAGACGGCGTGTTTCTTCGTCGGGGCCACGCCTTCCAGCGAGCGCACGTCGGCAAATTCCGGGTTGTTCGCAATGATGCCGATCGCCTTCGCGGTATCCATGGAGGAGCCGCCGCCGATGGCGATGATGCAGTCCGCGCCGGAGGCACCGAACGCCTTGACGCCGTGCTGTACGTTTTCAATGGTCGGGTTGGGCTTGATGTCGCTGTACAGCGTGTAGGGGATCTTCGCCCCGTCGAGCAGGTCGGTCACCTTCGCGGTGACGCCGAACTTCAAAAGATCGGGGTCGGAGCATACGAACGCGTGCTTGTAGCCGCGCGCTTTGAGCTCGTTTGCGATCTCACCGATCGCGCCCTTGCCGTGGTAGGAAATTGTGTTGAGTACAATGCGGTTTGCCATAGTCTGTCTCCTTTGTTCCAAGTATTTTGTTATTACCAGTATAACAGATTTTTTTCGTTTTCACAACGGGCGGCACGGGAAAAACCTTTGTACTTTCTGTGAATATCTTATGAAAAATCGATTTTCGTGAATTGCTCGGTGGGCGCGTAGCCGAAACGCCGCCGGAACGCCGTGGAAAAATTCGCCCCGGGGCGGAAACCGGATGCCTCCGCCGCCTCCGCGACCGAGACGAGCCGGGAGGAGAGGAGCGACGCCGCCCGCGCAAAGCGCAGGTCGGAGAGGTACCGTTTCGGCGGGAGGCCGACCTCGCCCGCAAAGACGCGGCGCAGATATGCCCCGCTCACCCCGAGGGCCGCGGCAATGCCCTCGACCGTCACGGCAGGGTCGGTAAAATGCGCCTCCATATACGCGAGTGCCGCCGCGACGGTCGGGGACCGTTCGGGGGCGGATGCGGGCAGGGCGGCGAGGAGCCCCGCAAGCAGAGCAAGGGCGCGATAACGATAGCCCTCGCCGCGCTCCCGCCAGACGCGACGTACCTCGGCGACAGCGGGCAGGAGCGGCAGGCTCTCCCCGGGGGTGAGCACGCGTGTCGTCTCGGGGAGTCCGGTCGCCGTGAATTGCAGGATCACGGCGGCATCGTGCACGGCGCGGCGGCGCACCGCCACCCCCGGCGGCAGAAGAACGATCTGCCCCGACGCGATCGTATAGTCGGTGTCCCCGACCGTGAGCCGCACCCCCTCCGCGCCGGTAAAAGACCACAGGGTAAAAAAGGAGCGTTCCGCACCGTCGACCTCGTCCGCCGCCTCCTCCGTGAGGGAAAACGCACCGTACAGCACCAGTGCCGCGCGATTGACCGTTTCTTTCATACTGCCTCCGTGTCGCGAAAACGTCGCCGATGATATACATCCGTTGCGCGAAATTCGCCTTGGAATGTCCGCTACCGTATTCTAACACGAACGGTTGCGAAAATCAAACATATTTTCGTTTTTTGCATTTGCCGGCCGCCGATTGTCGCAGAATGCGGCGCAAAAGAAGCGGGGCGACGCCTAAAAAGTACGGCGTCTCCCCGTCAAAGCAAAAGCGTATGAGCCCCGTGCGCCCGACAGTCGGGATCGCCGTTCGGTTGCGGAAATTAAATGCGCCGTTTTTCAGAGGGCCTCCGGATAGGTCCCGTCGGCATACATGGCGGCAATCGCCGCACGCAGCTCCTCTGTGTCCTCGCGGTAGGTGACACCGTGCCACCTGGCACCGGAGCGCAGGACGGTCACCTTCGTCTTTCCCTCCTTGATCATCTTGTCGATGAAGGTCGGGAGGTAGTGCTCGTCTTTGAGCGGATTCTGCATATGCGCCATGAAGTCGGTGAAGTCCGCCGCGAGGAGCGGCAGCAGGTCGGGCATGAGCCCCCACATATTCATGGAGACGACGGTGTCGTCGGGGTAGCCGCTCGCACGCGTGATGTTCATGGTCTCGACGATTTCCCGCAGTGACCCGTCCTCACCGACGCGGCAGATGCCGCGGTTGACGCCGCCCGTCTCGGACAGCGTGTTGCCCAGTAAATAGCCCGCCATGCAGTTTTTCCCTTCCCTCGTCAGGTAGTCGTGGATAAGGAAAAAGGACTCTCTGCCGTAAAAGTCATCCGAGTTGATGACGCAGAACGGGTTGCGGATGAGATCCGCCGCACAGAGGATGGCGTGCCCGGTACCGAGCGGTTTGACGCGGTCGGGATCGACACGGAAAGGTGCCGGCACCTTGTCGAACTCCTGGAACGCATACGAAACGTCCATGATTTTCTCGATGCGCTTGCCCACCGCCTCACGGAAATCGTGTTCGATGGCGTGCTTGATGATGACGACCGCTCTGTCAAAACCCGCAAGGCGCGCGTCGTACAGCGCGTAATCGATGATGGTCTCCCCGTGGGGACCGAAGGATGCCATTTGCTTGCAGCCGCCGAAACGGCTGCCCATCCCCGCCGCCAGAACGACGAGGTCGGTTTGCTTCTCTTTCATAGTCTCAATCTCTCCTTGTTCGGGTGGTGTGCCGTGGCACACCTCTCGGGGCACCACGCCCCGGCACGCGGCGCAGACGCCGGGTGCAAGTACCATTATAATCGCCGGCAGCCGGTAAGTCAAGCGCGGCCCGCCGGGCGGGCGCAACGGACGGGACAGGCACGGCTTGCAAAACGGATACGCAGGTAAAGCAGACGCGGCGGATGCGCGGGTGCACCTCCCCGTAAAGAAATCGAGGAAAGCAGGTATGTCGGTCGCGGCGGGGTGGCGCGGCACACGCACATTCACGGGGCGTCCGCGTTGCCCCGCACCGGCAAACTGTCGCGCACCGGCGGCCCCTTTCTCTTACAGATTGTGCAGGTTGCCAAGGGGAGCGGTGCGCATTTGTGCAAACCGTGGAAATATTCCCGCGGCCCCCGCATTCTTCCTGCGTTTTGCCTTGACTTGCCTTTTTTTCGTATGCTAGAATGATGGCACGTAAGGGTAGGGGAAGTTATCGTTTCCCCGTCGCCCCCGAAAACGTTATAATTAAGGAGAATGTCTTATGAAATCAAGACTGGTCAAGGTGCTTTGCCTGATGCTCGTCCTGGTGATGGTCTTTGCGATGGCAGTCAGCTGTGGCAAAAAAGGCGACAAACCGGCGAACAACGGCAGCAATACCGGTAACAACGGAACCACCGGCGGCAGCACCGGCGGTACCACCGGCGGCAATGAACCCTCGGCGGAGACCAAATGGTACGAGTCCCTCAACTTCGGGGGAAATCAGCTGACCATTCAGCTCTCCGACAACGACACCGACCCCGAACTTCCCGCTGTGAAGGAATACATCCAGGGGCCGGACGACCGTACCGGCGAGACCGGCGTGGATAAGGTCAAGAACGCCGTCTACGAGCGCAACAACGACGTCAAGAGCAAGAGAAACGGTCTCAACGTCTCGCTCAAATACGTCTACACCAAGGTGGAGGGCTACGCCGACTATTGGAGCCACGTGGCACCGGTCCTTGCCTCCTCCGAGGAGAACTACTCCGCCGCTGACGACAAGCCCGATCTTTACATCGAACTCATGTACGACATGATGAGCGTTGCCTGCGAAAAGGCAGTGTTCGACAACATCCTCAAATACACGAAGAACAACGACGCCGGGCTCAGCAACTACGTCGGCGGTTACTTCGATATCACCAAGGCCAACGGTTACAACACCGCCCTCATGGATGATATGACGCTGACGAGCAACCGTCAGGTGCTCCTCGCGAGCGACTACTTCCTGGACGTCATCCGCGCGATGCTGGTCCTGCCCTTCAACCTCAACATCTACAAGACCCTCGCGACCGACGATGCAGACGCCGCCAAACTGTACGAACTGGTGATGGACGGCAAATGGACCTGGGATCAGCTGATGTCCTACAAGGGCGTTGCCTCCAACTCCGGTCAGGCGACCCTCGAAGACACCACCCTGCTCATGGCGGTGGCGAACGGCGGTATGATGGCCTCCGGCCTCCTCTACTCCACCGACTACTCGATCTACCGTCAGAACGGCGATTCCTACAAACTGAAAGATACCTGCACCGAATTGCAGGGGCTCTTCAAGACCGCGGCTGACTTTGCACGGACCAGCGGCGTCGTCGTCGTCAAGGGCGAGAGCGCAGCCGTCACCACGGTGAATGCGAAGTTCGTCTCCGGCGGTGCCCTCTTCGCAACGGTGAACATGCTCGGTATCCTCGAAACCGACGACTTCCAGAAGATGGAGGCAGGTGCCCTGTCCGTCCTCCCTGTGCCGAAACTGAAAACGACCTACAATTACAGTACGCTGACCAACTCCCGTGCCCGCGTCGGTGCGCTCTCGTACCACAGCGCAAACCAGGTGCAGATGTCCGCTTACGTCCAGCTCTCCACCGAGCAGTCCGATACGGTCAAGAAGACCTACTTCCAGGATGCCGTCCGCGGTAAGTACCTCGCAGGCTCCGGCGCAGGCTCCGTTCTGAACATGATCTACGACAACCTCGGTAACACGAAGAACGCGATCCTCGAAAACCTGATCCTCGCGAAGGACTGGAACATCGGTAAGGACAACTGCTGGGCACAGCTCATCAAGGTCGATAATCTGACCGGTAACGAAAACATCCAGTCCAAGATGGCGAGCTGCGTCAGCGCAAAGCAGACCATCCTGAACAACGCAGTTGCCTCCTGGGCAGCCGCCGACCTGGCAGAGTAAACGAGACGTATCCGCTTTTGCGGCAAACGAGAACACCTCCCTCACGGGAGGTGTTTTTGTCGTCCCGGGAACGCCCTCCGGCGGACGGGCAGCGGTCGGCACCTCTACCGCGTGCGTACGCGCGCGTACGCCGATAATAAGGGAAGAAAACCGATGTGCCGTTATTGACATCGCCCCGACGTTTTGCTATTATATCCGTGTAAATTCACGTTTTTCAGGAGAGGAAACTTTCGTCATGAAAAAGATCAACGGCTCGATACGGCGTCTTTTGCTTGCGGCATTCGTTTCGACGGTTTTGTTTGTGGTCGGTATCCCGGCACTGATCATCGGCGCGACACACACCGATGCCTGGGGCGCGGGCGGTACCGCGCTCATGGTCGCAGGGATCGTCGCGGTCGCGGTCGATTTCTATGCTGCCCCCCTCCTGTGGATCGCCTACGGCAATCGCCGCACCCTCGCCCGCGTGGTGCTCGGGGTGGAAAAGCAGGGGCTGAACACCGTCGCGCGCCTTGCCTCGCACCTGCGGATCAAGGAGGACGACGCTCGCGGCTACCTGGATGCCTGCTTTGAAAAGGGCTACCTGGACGACTACGTGCGCGACGGCGATACGATCAGAAAGTTCGTGCCCGAGCAGGACCCGGACGAGGTGGAGCACGACGTCGAATGCCCGTCCTGCGCGGCGAAGTTCACCTACCGCGGCGCGTCCGGCAAGTGCCCCTACTGCGGCACCGTATATCGGACGGAGGAGCACTGATACAAAATCGTTTTCATTTGCGGGGGAGCCTTTTTGAGGAAAAGGCTCCCCCGCGCCCCCTTTCAAAACCTTTTCCTGTTTTTCGTGATGGTTGCGCGGGCAACGGAGACCGCGGGCGAAAAAGCGGCGGTGCCGCGCCGCCAAAAACAGAAAAATCCGGAAAAGGCTTGACAAAACGGCAGGCATATGATACAATGACGCAAAATTGAATAGTCGATTCAAAGTTAGAGGCGCGATTGCCATGAGTCAGCACGGCGGAGGGGACCCACCCCGGAGATGCCGCGCGAAAGGGGCTGTCGCCGAAACGGACCGTTGCCGGGGGGCGGGTCTGTTGGGCGCTGCGGAAACACCGCGGCGACTGTCACAGAATTCTGTGGAGTGCTACTTCGAGGCGATACTGCACCCGTTTTTCCATGGGCGCGCGTAACGGTCGAGGCACTTGCTTCGGCTTTTCTTTTTTGACAGAAATTTTCCCAAAAAGGAGACGCAACCCATGAAAAGAATTCTCTCGCTCTTCCTCGCCCTCGCCGTACTCACGACTGTCCTGACCCTTGCCGCGTGCGGCAGAAAAGCCGTCGACCTCTCGGGCATGAAGAGTCTCGCCGACCTCTCGGACAGCGGTGCCGTCATCGGTGCACAGAGCGGCACCTTCCACCTCATCGCGCTGAACGAACAGATCCCCGGGGTGACCAAAAAAGACTACGACGATTTTACGACCCTCCTCGTCGCGCTGAAAAGCGGCGCGATCGACGGGTATGTCGCGGAGGAGCCGACCGCTTTCGCGGAGTGCGGCAAAGACGCATCGCTCGGCTATATCAAACTCGTCAACAACGATACGGGTTTCCGCGTGCCGGGGGATGAGACCGGCATCGCCGTTGCGTTCAAGAAGGGGTCTCCCCTCCTCGCACGGGTGAACGCCATTCTGGCAGGCATCACCGAGGCACAGAAGACCGCACTCATGGAGCAGATGTTCACCGTCAACAAAGAGGCGGAGCAGGAGCATCACCTGACGTACGCCGTATCGAGTGACAAAACGGACACGTCGGCGGGCTCGCTCCGCATCTCGATGGAGTGCGCCTATGCCCCCTTCAACTGGACGCAGACCACGGCGACCAACGGTGCCGTCCCGCTCGGAAACGGCACGTATGCCAACGGCTACGACGTGCAGATTGCGAAATACATCGCCGCGGAGCTGGGCATGACGCTTGAAATCGTGCCGAACGACTGGGAGTCTCTCATCCCCGCCGTGCAGTCCGGCAGTGTGGACGGCATCATCGCCGGCATGAGCCCCACCGACGAGCGTCGGGAGCAGGTGGACTTCTCCGACTGCTACTACCGCAGCAATCTCGTCATCATCTACAAAAAGTAAGGAGCGGATTTTTCCGGCTTCATCATGAATTTTCTAAAACAGGTTTTCGATATTGCCGTCAGGTATCGGGGGCAACTCTTCTCCGGTGTCGGCATCACCATGCTCATCGCGCTCTCCGGTACGCTCGCGGGGCTCCTCATCGGGCTCCTGACCGGGGTCATCCGGACGGCTCCCCTGTCCCGCCGCAAGCCCCTCCGCGTCCTGCACAAGATACTGAACGGCATCCTCGCCGCCTATATTGAGGTGTTCCGCGGCACGCCGATGATGGTGCAGGCAATGGTCATTTTCTGGGGCTTTGCGTTCGCCAACGGCGGGCAGACCCTGCCGCTCGTCCCCGCGGGGATCGTGATCGTATCGATCAACACGGGTGCCTACATGGCAGAGATCGTGCGCGGCGGTATCATTTCGGT
Organism: uncultured Eubacteriales bacterium; assembly: GCA_934432675.1. Taxonomy (GTDB): domain Bacteria; phylum Bacillota; class Clostridia; order Oscillospirales; family CAG-272; genus UBA1740. The sequence continues at coordinate 65,201 of CAKRYT010000007.1, forward strand.
CGACCGCGGGCAGATGGAGGGCGCGCTCTCCGTCGGTATGACCCACCGCCAGGCCATGTTCCACGTCGTGCTCCCGCAGGTACTCCGCAACATTCTGCCGTCCGTGAGCAACGAGTTCGTCATCAACATCAAGGACACCTCCGTCCTCAACGTCATCGGTGTCACCGAACTCTACTACATGGCGGGCGTCATCTATAAGATGAACTATCAGATTTTCCAGACCTACGCCGTGATCTGCGTGCTGTACTTCCTCCTGACCTTCACCGTCACGCGCCTTCTGCGCCTCGCGGAGAAGAAACTCGACGGCGGGCGATCCTATACCATCTGCGGCTCGCAGTCGGATCCGGATGCGGAAATCCATATCAAACGGGAAACGGAAGAGGAGGTGGGTCGATAATGGAAATGCAAACAAATATTGACGCATCTCCCATCCTGGAAATTTCCCATTTGGGCAAGACTTTTGGGGACCACGTCGTCCTGCGTGACATCAGCCTGACCGTCTCCCCGGGCGAGGTCATTTCGGTGATCGGCTCCTCCGGGTCGGGCAAGAGCACCATGCTCCGCTGTGTCAACCTTTTGGAGACACCGACCTCGGGAGAGATCCGCTATCGGGGGCAGAGCATCACGGCGGACGAGATCCCCTTGACCGCGTATCGTGCGCGGGTGGGGATGGTGTTCCAGCAGTTCAACCTGTTCGGGAACATGAACGTGCTCGCCAACTGCGTGCGCCCCCAGCAGATCGTCCTGCACCGTTCCCGTGAGGAGGCGACCGAGAACGCCGTGAAGTACCTCGAAAAAGTCGGGATGGCGGCGTATGTCAACGCCCGCCCGAGCCAACTTTCGGGGGGGCAGAAACAGCGCGTTGCCATTGCGCGCACGCTCGCCATGACCCCGGACGTCATTCTCTTTGACGAGCCGACCTCCGCGCTCGACCCCGAGATGGTGGACGGCGTGCTGGACGTTATGCGCGACCTTGCCCGCGGCGGCATGACGATGCTCGTCGTCACGCACGAGATGGCGTTTGCGCGCGACGTGTCGAGCCGCGTCATCTTCATGGACGAGGGCGTGATTGCCGAAGAGGGGACGGCGGAGGCGTTGTTCACGCGGCCGCGCTCGGAGAGGCTGCGGGCGTTCCTGTCGCGTTACCTGGGCGAGACAAGAGATAAGGGCGGAGAGCAAGCCCCCTAAATAAAAGCACTGGCAACCGATATTGACTTTTCAAAGATAAATGAAAAGCCGTATCGGTTGCCTTTACTTTACGAGGAACGGGGGGAGCCGCCAAAACCCCTTCGGTGAATGGGTTTTGGCGAGCGACAAGCCGGAAAACCTTGTTCTCGGGGCGGCGGCGAAAGACGACGGAACGAGGACTTGGTTGCCGGCGCGGGACGAGAGCCTCCCTCTTCGTGCCGCCGATGTGTTCCGGCTTTCTCTTGTCTCGGGTATACAAGTTGAGCAATGGCTGGCGCAAGCGCAGACCAAGTGCCCTAAATAGGGCATAATGGCAACCGATACTGACTTTTCGCAAAGCAAAAAAGCACCGCCCCGGGGGGCGGTGCTTTCCTTTCGGGTTCGCGGAAAACCGTTTTGGTCTTCCTGGTTGGTTTTACTTGTTGAAGAGGTCTTTGAGTTTCTTGCGGAAGCCGGTACGCTTGGTCTCGTTCTTCTCCCCGCCGAGCGCGGCAAACTTTTTCAGCAGGTCCTTCTGCTCCTGCGTGAGTTGGCGCGGGACCTCGACGGTCACGGTAAAGACGAGGTTGCCCCGCTTTCCGTTATAGACGTCGGGCATGCCCTCGCCGCGGAGGGTGAAAGAGGAGCCGGGTTGCGTGCCCTCGGGGATGGTGTATTTCTTCGTGGAGCCGGTCGGGGTCGGGACCTCGACCTCGGCACCGAGTGCCGCCTCCGTGAAGGAGAGCGGGACCTCACAGTACACGGTCGTGCCCTCGCGCTCGAAGATCGGGTGCGGGCGGACACTGACACGGATGATGAGATCGCCGTTCGGCCCGCCGTTCCGCCCCACGTCACCCTGCCCGCGCAGAGAGATGCGCTGTCCGTTGTCGATCCCCGCGGGGATGGAAACGGAGAGTTTCTTCGTCAGGCGGACGTAGCCCTTGCCGTTGCAGTTCCGGCACGGTGTCTTGATGACCTTACCGGTGCCGCGGCAGTTCTGGCAGGCGGTCTGCGTCTGCATGATGCCCATCATGGTGCGTTGCTGCACCGTGACGCGACCGGTGCCGTGGCAGACGGAGCAGGTCTCCGCCGTCGTGCCGGCGGCCGCCCCCGAGCCTTTGCACTCGCTGCACGCCTCGATACGGTTGTAGGAAATGTCCTTTTTACATCCCGTGACGGCCTCGTCGAACGAAATGATGACGCTCTGCTCGATGTCGTCACCCGGTATGGCGGCGTTCTGCCGCCGCCCGCCGGAGGAAAACCCTCCGCCGCCCCCGCCGAAGAACGACGAGAAGATGTCGCCGAAGTCGAAACCGCCGAAGCCGCCGCCGAAGCCCGCGCCACCCGCGCCCGCCCCCATGGAGGGGTCAAAGGCGGCGTGACCGAACTGGTCGTACTTCTGCCGCTTTTCGGGGTCGGACAAAACACCGTACGCCTCGTTGATCTCCTTGAACTTCTGCTCGGCCTCTTTATCGCCGGGGTTCATGTCCGGGTGATACTTTTTCGCGAGGGTGCGGTACGCCTTTTTCAGCGTTGCGTCATCCGCCGTCTTATCGACGCCCAAAACCTCATAATAGTCGCGTTTGTTCTCTTGTGCCATCGTCGTGTTCCTTTGCGGAAAATTTCAGATTTCTCCCGGGGAGATCCCCGGGAGAAATGAAGTCGGATTACTTGTTTTCGCCGGTCTTGTCTTCAAAATCGGTGCCGTAGATCGTACCGTCACCGCCGGCCGCACCCGCACCGCCGTTCGCGGTACCTGCATCCCCCGCACCTGCACCCTGCGCGCCGGAGGCGGCGTAGAGTTTCTCGGCGAGCGGATAGAACGCCTTTTCGAGGGCCTCGCTGTCCGCCTTGATGGCGTCAACGTCGTTACCCTTCAAGGTCTCTTTCAGGTGGTTGATCGCGTCGTTCACGGGAGCCTTGTCGCTTTCGGTGAACTTGTCGCCCGCGTCGGCGAGAGACTTCTCGATCTGGAAGATGAGTGCCTCGGCATGGTTCTTCGCCTCGACGGCCTCCTTGGCTTTCTTATCCTCGGCGGCGTGCATTTCGGCTTCCTTCACCGCACGGTCGATGTCCTCCTTGCTCATGTTCGAGGACGAGGTGATGGTGATGTGCTGTTCCTTGCCGGTGCCCTTATCGGTTGCCGTGACGTTGACGATACCGTTTGCGTCAATATCGAAGGTGACCTCGATCTGCGGCACGCCGCGCGGAGCGGGCGCAATGCCGTCGAGCGAGAAACGGCCGAGGGTGGTGTTGCCCGCCGCCATGTCACGCTCGCCTTGGAGCACGTGGATCTCAACGGAGGTCTGCCCGTCGGTGGCGGTGGAGTAGACCTGGCTCTTCTTCACCGGAATCGTGGTGTTACGGTCGATGATACGGTTGAACACGCCGCCCAGCGTCTCGATACCGAGAGACAGAGGCGTGACGTCGAGCAGGAGCAGATCCTTGACTTCCCCGCCGAGGACACCTGCCTGGATGGCGGCACCGATGGCGACGCACTCATCCGGGTTGATCCCCTTGAAGGGCTCCTTGCCGAGGTACTTCTTGACGGCTTCCTGCACGGCGGGAATTCTCGACGAGCCGCCGACCATGAGGACCTTCGCGATCTCGCCGACCGAGATGCCGGCATCCGCGAGTGCCTGTTTCGTCGGGCCCATCGTCGCCTCCACGAGGTCACGGGTCAGTTCATCGAATTTCGCACGGGTGAGCGTGGCTTCCAGGTGCTTCGGGCCGGTCGCGTCCGCCGTGATGAACGGCAGCGAAATCGCCGAAGACATGGTGCCGGACAGTTCGATCTTCGCCTTTTCGGCGGCTTCCTTCAATCTTTGAAGTGCCATCTTGTCTTTACGCAGGTCGATGCCGCCGTTCTCGGAGGCAAAGCCGTCTGCCAGCCAGTTGATGATCCTCTCGTCGAAGTCATCGCCGCCGAGGTGGTTGTTACCGTTGGTGGCAAGCACCTCAAACACACCGTCCGAGATTTCGAGGATGGAAACGTCGAACGTACCGCCGCCGAGGTCGAAGACCATGATCTTCTGTGCCTCGTCCTTATCCATACCGTAGGCAAGTGCCGCCGCGGTCGGCTCGTTGATGATACGCATGACTTCCAGACCGGCGATCTTGCCGGCGTCCTTGGTCGCCTGACGCTGTGCGTCCGTGAAATAGGCAGGGACGGTGATAACCGCCTGCGTCACGGGCGAGCCGAGGTAAGCCTCCGCGTCGGATTTCAGTTTTTGCAGGATCATTGCGGAGATCTCCTGCGGGGAGTACTGCTTACCACCCATGGTGACCTTCGTATCGCTGCCCATCTTACGCTTGATGGAAACGATGGTGTTCTCCGGGTTGGAGACCGCCTGCCGCTTTGCGACCTGACCGACGAGACGCTCACCGGTCTTGGAAACTGCCACGACGGAAGGCGTGGTGCGCGCCCCCTCGGGGTTCGGAATGACAATAGGCTCGCCGCCCTCATAGACAGCGACGCAAGAGTTGGTTGTACCGAGGTCGATACCAATGATTTTTCCCATAATGAAGTTCCTCCTGTGATAAAAGGATATATTTTTATTTTTTAGATAAACAAGTGAAAGAGCGTCTGCGCGCCCGGACCGTCACCGGTCCGGCGGCAACGCCGGTGTTGCCGTGCCCCAACGGGTGCCGGCAACATCAGTTTGCGACCTTGACCATCGCGAAACGGATGACCTTATCCCCGAGGCGGTATCCCTTCTGGAACACCTCCGCGACGACTCCCTCGCCGAGGCTTTCGTCCTCGACGTGCATCACCGCGTTGTGGAGGTTCGGGTCAAACGCGTCGCCCGCCGCGCCGAAGGCGGTGAGCCCGAGTTTTCCGAACACGTCGGTCAGGGACGTCATGGTCATCGTGAGCCCGGCGGCAATTGCCTCGGCGTCTCCGCTCGCGGCGGCGGCGCGTTCCAGGTTATCCGCGATGGGCAACAGCCCCTTCACCGTCTCGGCGACGGCGTCGCTCCAAACGTTTTCCTTTTCCTTCGCGGTGCGGCGGCGGAAGTTATCGTATTCCGCGAGCATCCTGAGATAGGTGTCTTTTGCTTCTTTGAGTTCGTTTTGCAGGCGTTCGAGTTCTCTCGCGAGTTCAGCCTCCGGAGAGGTCCCCTCGGTGTTCTTCTCACCGGGTGCCGCCGTAGTTTTCGGCTCCTCCCCGACGGTCGGCTCTTTTTCGCCCGCGTTCTGTTCGTTCGTTACCTTTTCGTCCATGGTGTCTCCTTATGACGGGTTTTCTCCCCCGGGCTCGGTCAAGAGATTATCAATCCCGAGGACGAGGTTATCGATGATGGAAATGACTTTGCCGTAGTCCATACGGCGGGGCCCGATGACCCCGATGGCACCCAGCACCCGGTCGCCCGAGCGGATCGTGCGCCACACGATGGAGGAGCCCTCCATACCGCTCATCGCCGTCTCGTGCCCGATGCGGACGTGGATGTCGTCGCTCGTGTCGTCCGAGATGACGTTCAGGATGTCGTCCTTCTGCTCGAAGAGGTGCAGGAGCGACCGTACCTCACCGAGGTCGGTGTAGTCCGGGATCCCGAGCAGGCGGTTGGCCCCCTCGACCCGGAGGTCGCCGGCGTGGAATTCCTGCATCGTCTCGTAAATGAGTTTGATGAGCGGGTTGACCACCGGGGCGGCGACGCCCATCGCGTCCTCGATCGTGAGGATGACGGGGAGCGAAATCTCATCCGAGGTGTGCCCCGCAATGTGGCGGTTGAGAAGATCGGTGAGTTCTGCGAGTTCCTCCCGCGTCAGGGGAAACGTCGTGCGGATGCGCTTGGTCTTGACCGACCCGCCCGAGAACAGCATCACGAGCGCGAAGGTCGATGCGTCGATGTACATGGTCTCGAACTGCGTCACCGTCGCCCCGGACGCCTTCGGCTTTGCCGCGATGGACGGGTAGTTGGTGAACACGCTCGCCATCCGCGATGCCTCGGCGAGGATCTGGTCGAGCTCGGATAGTTTTTTCGTCAGCCCGAGACTCATCTCGCGGATCTCCTGCCGCGTCATCTGGTATCGGTCAAGCAACTCGTTGACGTAAAAGCGGTAGCCCGCCTCGGTCGGGATGCTCCCCGCGGAGGTGTGCGGCTGTTCCAGGTACCCGAGGGATTTAAGCTCCGCCATCTCGTTGCGGATGGTCGCCGACGAGCAGGACAGTCCGTCCAGCGCGGCGAGGTACTTGGAGCCGACCGGCTCACCGTAGGAAATGTGCGCCTCCACAATGGCTTTCAGAATCTGCTTTTTACGATCGGACAAATCATTGCCTTGCATGGCGTACCTCCTTTCGGATTTAGCACTCAAAACTCCAGAGTGCTAATTCTTGCCCTTAATATAGCGCGGTGCCGCCGGTTTGTCAAGGGTTACGGGCAGAAAAATTGTTACCAAATTGTAAATTCGTCTGTCGAGTGCTAACGGGGGACGGCGACGCAGGGGACGAGCCGCTCTCGCGGGGCACCTTTTGAAAAAGGTTCCCCCGCCCCCTCAAAAACTTTACGGGCATTTTGCCGTCTCGTGCAACCGCGCCCGACAACGTGCAAAGCGCGGACAATCTCCGTGCGGGCGACTTGTAGCAGTCCGGGTCACACGTCCGCGCGTGCGCGCGCAAGCGTGCGCTGGGGATGGTATTCTGACTACAACGGGTTCAGTGACGAGCAAACACTCTCTCTCGCGCGCAAGCGTGCGCACACTTACTATATGGATGGTGACGCCATGGATGGTGACGCCCGAAAGTCGTTTTTTGTCCGCCGCCGGCGGATGTAAATAAAAAGATACGCCCCCGGCACGCGGGCGGCGGTCGGAGGCGGCGTCGCCCCGCTGCGCGAACGGAGCCGCCGTGAGGACGGGGAGGAGCCGTGAAAGCGGCTCCGCGCCGCGCGAGTCTGCGTCGCGCGCCGGTCGCCGCGCGACGCGCGGGCGGGAATTTGCTTCACATTCTTGACAGAATGACGGATTTATATTATAATATGATATAGATTGTCCCCCACCCGGCTGCATAATACGCGGCGGCGGGACATTTGGGAAGCAAGTCCGCCGAATGGACGATGCACAGTTTGCCTCGCGGGGTGACCCGCTTTTCTGATAAACCTGCCCGTTTCCGACGGGGATATTGTCAAACAGGCTCCCCTTTTCCGGGGGTTGTGTACTACCATTGCGGCGGTTTCCTGATACAAAACGTAAAGGAGAAACCCGTTTATGCAATGGTATTTTGTTTTGCTCATCGCGCTCGGGACGCTGCTCGCCGGGGTCGCGCTCGGGTACCTGTGGCGGCGCAAGATCTCCGAGGCGAAGATCGGCTCTGCCGAAGCGCAGGCGATGCAGATCGTCAATGAGGCGATGAAGAACGCGGAGACCCGCAAGAAAGAAGCCCTGCTCGAAGCCAAAGAAGAGATTATCCGCCAGAAGAACGAGACGGAGGCGGAACTCAAAGACCGCCGCCGCGAAGTCACCCACCAGGAGCACCGCATCGCGCAAAAGGAAGAGGCGATCGACCGCAAGGTGGAGGCACTCGAAAAGAAAGAGGCGGTCCTCGCCGACAAAATTGCGGCGGCGGATGCCAGACAGCAGGAACTGGACACGCGCCTCGCGGAGCAGACCGCGGCACTCGAACGCATTGCCGGCATGAGTGCCGACGAGGCAAAGAACGAACTGCTCGCCCGCAAGACGGCGGAGATCGAGCACGAGACGGCGAAGAAACTCTCCGCGTTTGAGGAGCAGTTCAAGGAAGACGCGGACGATAAGGCGCGCGAGATCCTCTCGCTCGCGATTCAGCGTTGCGCCGCCGACCACGTGAGCGAGTCGGCCATTTCGGTGGTCGCGCTCCCGAGCGAGGACATGAAGGGGCGCATCATCGGGCGCGAGGGGCGGAACATCCGCACCATCGAGACGCTGACCGGCGTCGAACTCATCATCGACGACACGCCCGAGGTCATCACGATCTCCGGCTTTGACCCCGTCCGCCGCGAGATCGCGCGGCTCGCGCTCGAAAAACTCATTGCGGACGGACGCATCCACCCGACCCGTATCGAGGAGATGGTGGACAAAGCACGCCGCGAAGTGGAGTCCTCCATGAAACAGGCGGGCGAAAAGGCGGTTTTCGAGACGGGCGTCCACGGGCTCAACCCCGAACTCGTCAAACTGCTCGGCAGACTGAAATACCGTACGAGTTACGGGCAGAACGTCCTGCGCCACTCGGTCGAGGTTTCGCTCCTCGCGGGGGCACTCGCCGACGAGATGGGGCTGGACAGCACGATGGCAAAGCGCGCGGGGCTGCTGCACGACATCGGCAAAGCGATGACCGCCGAGATCGAGGGCTCGCACGTCGGCATCGGTGTCGATATTGCGAAACGCTACCGTGAAAACAAGGACATCATCAACGCGATCGAGGCACACCACGGTGACGTGGAGCCCACGACACCGATCGCCTACCTGGTACAGGCGGCAGACGCCATCTCCGCGGCGCGTCCCGGCGCACGGCGCGAAAACGTCGAAAACTACATCAAGAGGCTCCAACGCCTCGAAGAGATCGCCGGCGACTTCAAGGGCGTCGAGACCTGCTACGCCATCCAGGCGGGGCGCGAGGTGCGCGTCATGGTCAAGCCGGACGAGGTCACGGACGACCAGATGGTCATCATGGCACACGACATCGCCAAGAAGATCGAGGAAGATCTGCAATACCCCGGTCAGATCAAGGTGCACGTCATCCGCGAGAAACGCGTCGCGGACTACGCAAAATAACGTTTTCGGAGGCGGGGTCATGCTCCGCCTCCCTTTTTCACAAAACGGGCGTTCCCGCCCCCCGGGGAGCCCCGGCCGATCGGCACCGCTTTGCACGGGGTGGTACCCCGCGGGGGCGGGCACGGTACCCTCGCCCCGACGAGGAAAAGAAAGGAGCCCCTTATGCGTGTTCTGGCACTCGGAGATATCATTGCCCCCGCAGCGGTCGATTTCCTCGCGGAAAACCTTTGGGAATACCGCCGTCGGGAAAAGATCGATTTCGTGGTCGCCAACGGTGAAAACGCCTCGTTCCTCGGCGGGATCGCGGCAGACGCCGCGAAAAAACTGCTCCTCGGCGGCGTGGACGTCATCACCGGCGGCAACCATTCGCTCCAAAACAAGGGGGTTTACGCCCTGCACGAGGAGGAGGAGCGCGTCCTGCGCCCGATCAACTACCCGACGGACGTCCCCGGGCGCGGCTATACCCTGACGGAGGCGGGCGGCGTGCGCGTGCTGGTGATGAACGCCATGGGCAACGCCCTGATTGAGCCGGTGCTCGACAGCCCCGTCCCGTTCATCCGTCGCGCGCTCGCGCGCGAGGCGGGCGCATATGACGTCGCGCTCCTCGACCTGCACGCCGAGGCGACCGGGGAAAAACTCGCGATCGCACATATTTTTGACGGCAGTTTTGCCGCCGTCTTCGGTACGCACACCCACGTACCGACCGCCGATACGCAGATCCTCCCCCGCGGCACGGGCTACGTCACCGACCTCGGCGCGACTGCCCCCACCGGCGGCATCCTCGGCGTCAGGACGGAGGTCATCTGTACCCGCACCGAGCAAAAACTCTCCGTCCCCTACCGGGTCGCCGAAGGCCCTGTCCGCGCCGAGGGCGTACTTTTCGAGATCGACGAAACCGCAAACCGCTGTACCGCCCTCCGCCGCGTCGCGCTCTCCGGGACCTGACACCGGGGTGTCAGGTCTGCCGCGTATTGTACGCAAAACTTCTCGCGGCCAATTCTGCGCCCCTTTTCAAAATCATGCGGATCCCTTTTGACCGGCGCAAAAATGCGCCGCGCACCACCACCAAAAAAGAAAAGGACTTGACAAAGAGCGTCAAGTCGAGTATCATAATGACGAAGGAACACCGATGACGGTTGCTCCCTTCAAGTGTTAGTTAAGAAATAACCGCTACTTTGGGAGAGCAGGCGGTTATTTCTTTTTTGCTTTTATTTCTTGTAGATGTTGATAATCAACGCTACAAGAGAAATGATGACCATAGCGAAAGCAAACAACGCTTCGTATGTAACCATCTCCGAAAGCCCGGTGCGAATGAAGTCTCATAGGCACCACTCCTTTCAACTAAATTTGAAAGGAGCAAAGAAATTTTGTTCCTTTCGTCAAAGAGAGAAAGGAGCAACCGCCACCGTTATAGTGTTCCTCCGGGTCTTGCCCGAGGGCAATTCCGTTTTTTATTTTACGGTAAAAGTCGGTTTTTGTCAAGAAAAAGCAATGCGATGGCGACGGGGCAAAGGTGTTCGTTTTATGCCAACCGTCCTTTTTTACTCTTCGCCGGCAATCAGAATGCCCTGAAAGTTTTTGAAAGAAGGTTTGGAAGAAAACTTTTTTCAAAAAGTTTTCTTCCGGAAAAGGATTGCCGCGAGGTAGCCGAAGACGAGGGCGGCTTTTCGGGGGGAATGCCGACGGGGGCGGTAAAACACCCCCGTCATTTGAAAATTGGGTATTGACATCTGCGCCTCTCCTTTGTATGATATCTATGCACCGTGCAGAGGCATTGCTTTTTGCCGCGCACGGCAGTAATTCATTTCTGTTTTTATCTTTGATTTTCAAAAGGAGAACGATGATGGCGAAGTATGTGTGTGATGTCTGCGGCTGGGAGTACGACCCCCGGGTCGGCGACCCCGAAAACGGCATTGAACCGGGTACCCCCTTCGAGGACCTGCCGGACGATTTCACCTGCCCCCTCTGCGGCGCAGGCAAAGACGAATTCGTAGAAAGCACTCTCTGATTTTCCCCCCGCCGGAGCCGATGGCTCCGGCGGTTTTTTTGCATTCCCCGATGCCCTGCGCCGCCACCGTTTTTCCCGTGCACCCGACGCGAGCCATCCGCCCGGAGAACAAGGTTTCCGCCCGTCGCCCGTCGAAAACCGTTCACCGAAAGAATTCCGGCGGCTCCGTCGCCCCGTAAAGCAAAGGCAACCGACTCTGCCGTTCTTCCCGCAAGGGAATGCAGAGTCGGTTGCCCGAACTTCAAGAATGACGGGGGTTCTGCTCTTCTCCCGCTCGCGTCAGAGCAAGATGGGGAGAATGAGCGGCGACCGCTTCGTCAGGCGGTAGCAGTATTTCTGCAACTCGTCTTTCAGGGCCGTCTTGACGGTGTTTTCATCCACCTTTCCGCGGCGGCGGCCGAGGTACCGTTCCAGCACCTTTTCGGCGAGCGCACGCGCGCCCTCGATCATGCGGTCGGCGTCTTTCTCGTACACGAACCCCTTGGTCTGCACCTCGGGGTGCGAGAGGAGCGTCCCCTCCTCAAAGTCCACCGCGGCGGCGACGACGATCACGCCCTCCTCACCGAGCGTCTTGCGCTCCCGGAGCACCACGGCACCGACGTCTCCTACACCCGCGCCGTCGATAAAGACGGAGCCGGACGGCACCGTGCCGTTGAAGTGGAGCCCGTCACGCGTCACTTCCAGGACGCGCCCGATATCACTCACCGCAATGTTCTTCTGCGGGATCCCCATACCGACGGCGAGTGCCTTATGCGCCGCCAGGTGGCGGCTCTCGCCGTGCACCGGCATAAAGAACTTCGGGTGGACGAGCGCGAGCATGAGTTTGAGTTCCTCCTGGCAGGCGTGACCCGAAACGTGCACTTCCAGCGTGCCCGTGTTGTGTACCTCGATTCCGTTCCTGGTCAGGGTATTGATGACCTTGCCGACCAGTTTCTCATTCCCCGGGATGGGGTGAGAGGACAGGACCACGATGTCCTGCGTCGTCAGTTTGACGCGGTCGCTCTCCCCGAACGCCATGCGGTAGAGTGCCGACATCGGCTCCCCCTGACTGCCGGTCGTGATGAGGCAGAGCTGGCTCGGGCGATAGCGTTTCATCTCGCTCGTGTCGATGAGCGTCCCCTCCGGGACGTGCATATAGCCGAGTTCGTTGGCGGCACCGACGATGTTCACCATGCTGCGCCCCATGATTGCCACCTTACGCTTGTGCCGCACGGCGGCGTCGATAATCTGCTGGACGCGGTGCACGTTCGACGAAAACGTCGCAATCACGACACGCTTATCGGCGTGCCGCGTGAAAATGGTCTCAAAGGAAGTCCCCACCGTACTTTCGGAGGGGGTATAGCCCGGACGCTCCGCATTGGTGGACTCACCCATCATGAGCAGGACCCCCGCGTTCCCGATCTCGCCGATGCGCGTCAGGTCCATCATGTGTCCGTCGATCGGCGACGTATCCAGTTTGAAGTCCCCGGTGTGGAACACCATGCCGACCGGGGTCGAGATGGCGAGCGCGCAGGCGTCGGGAATGGAATGGTTGACGTGAATGAACTCCACCGAAAAGGCACCGAGCCGCACGGTATCCCCCGCCTCCACGACGCGGACGTCCGCGCGGATGGGGGGCCTTGCCTCCTTCACCTTGTTGGCGAGGATCCCCGCCGTCAGACGCGTGCAATACACCGGCACGTTGAGTTGCCCCAGCACGTACGGGATGGAGCCGATATGATCCTCGTGACCGTGCGTTACGACGATCCCCTTGACCTTCTCCCGGTTTTTCAGGAGGTAGGTGATGTCCGGAATGACGAGATCGATGCCCAGCATATCTTCGTCGGGAAACGCGACGCCGCAGTCGATGAGCAGGATCGAGTCCTTCCATTCCAGAACGGTCATGTTCTTACCGATTTCTCCGAGCCCGCCGAGGGAGATGACGCGGAGCGGCGTCTCCGACCCTCCCGCGCGGCGTTGCCGACCGCCCGTGCGCCGCTCGCGCGGGGTCTGCGCCCCGTTTTCCGTCAGGCGCGGCACACCGGCACCCGCCTCCGCATTGCCAAGGGACACCTGTGTATCCGACCCCGCTCTACGGGGGGCGGTGCGTCCGCCCCGGCGGTCGCCGCCCCCGCGGGGTTTCACGCCCTCGCGGGTGTTCGCCGCCGGAGATGTATGCTGCCCCTCACGGGGTGCCGTTCCGTTTTTCGGTCGCTGTCCGCCCCGGGGGATGTACCGCCGCCCGCCACGGCGGGCGGCGTTTGTGTCACGGCTCGGGGTGTTGCCCGGTTTTTCGGGTGCCGCGCCGTTTTCTTTCTTTACTGTTTCTTCTGCCATTCGTAGCCTTTCTTATTGTGCCTTGTTACACGAGGAGCAGCGTGAGCCCGACACCAAGGCAGATGCCGCCCAGCAAAAACAGGAGTGCCGCTCCCCACCGCCGCGCCGATGCGCGCGGTGCCGATTGTATCGGACGCGCCTCCCGCGTCCCGTCGAGCATCCGCTCGACCTCCTCTGCCATCGTGACCCCGCTATCGGGTGCAAACGCCCCCGTACGCACGACGAGAAATGCCTCCTCGCACCACGAGTTCCCCGGATTTTTGACGTGGATCACCTGTTTCTGAATGCCGCGTACCACCGTTCCATACCTCCCGCATTTTATGCAAGGAGTGTGGTCGCGCACGCGCCCGTTTATACACGCGCGCATAAAAAACGTGCAAAAATGGCGGAAAACATCCGTCGGAAACGCGGAAATGCGTGTTCCGGGCATCGCCGCCGCACGTTTACCCGTGCGGGTATCTGCCGGGCAGAAAATCTGCCCGGTCACGACTTCCCCCCGGCGTATCGTTTTTCTCCCCCGCCCTGCGGTTATCGCTCACGAGGCGGACGCCGCCCGCGATGCGGGGGTTTGCGTCAACGGTTGAAAAGGCGGGAGAAAAGCCCCTTTTTCTTTTTCTCGGGCTCTGCCGCGGCGGGTTTGGTCTCCGCTTCCTTTTCGGGTGCCGCAGGTGCGACGGGTGCGGGCTCCGCTGCCTTCTCGGGCGCGGCGGTCTCTGCCTTGGCAGGCACCTCCCCCTTGATCGACGCCTCTGCCGTCGGCACTGCGTTCAGAACTGCCGCGCCGGTTTTTGCGAGGCTCTGCCGGTACTCCGCAAGCGTCACGGACTTATCGAGCAGGATATCCGTCGGTACCCCGAAGAGATTTCTCATGGCGAACAGCGTCATCGCCTCGGGATAGGACTGCCCTGTCTCCCACTTGTAGACCGTCTGCCGCGTCACGTTCAGCTTGTTTGCAAGCCCCGACTGCGTCATGTGGTTTTCGCGGCGAAGTGTCACCAGCTTCTCCTTAAATTCCATCTCTGCCATTTGTGTTCTCCTTTTCATACGCACCCCGTCGGGTGTGAAAAACCTGTTTTTTACCGATCTTTTGCGTAACTGTATTTGTTGTACGTCCCGCTGTCGAGCCGCCATACCCCGTCCTCCGACAGGGCGAGTCTGATCTCGCGCACTCTCTCCTGTACCTCGCCCGCGGCGTTGGTCACGCGTGCCGTGACGGAGAGCGTAACGCTCTTTTTGAGCCCCGAAACGTACGTGACGGACGAGAGGTCATAGGCGGTGGCATCCATATGCAGCACCTCGTCGCGCGGTGTCTTGACGCGCACCCCGAGGTAGGTGTCGGTCGCCTTGTCGTAGGCGTCCGTCACGTAGGCGTAGGACGCCATCTGCCCCTCGGTCGCCACCGAAGAAAAGATCGCGCTCCGCTCCACGCCGCTGACGTACCGTCCCGTCCAGATCTCGCGCATCTTCGCCCGGATGTCCGCGACGCTCGAAAAGCCGAGGGCGGCGAGTTTCTCCATGTCCGCGTCCGCGTACCCGGAGGTGGTGCTTTCGCCCTCTTTCAGGGGTATCCCCGTGACGTAGAGCAGGTCGTCGATTTTGACGGCCTCGGGCAGGAGTTCCGCCGCGCGGGCGATGAGTGCCGCCCTCTCCGCCTCGTCATGTACCTCGCCGCAGGCGGCGAGGGAGAGGAGGGAGGCAAGCGTCAAAGCAAGCACCAAAAGGCATGCCAGCCTCCGGGCGGAGCCCGGAAAACCTGTGGTTTTACGCATTTTCGTCGTCACTGTCGCCGTCGTCGAAAGAGCCCGTCTCGCTCGCCGCCGCGGCTTGTGCCGCCTCGGCATCCGCTTCCAGCGCGACCTCCGCCTCTGCCTCGATTTCCTCTTCGCTCGGCAGGCAGGTGAAGTTGTAGATGACGGACCCGTCCTTCGGCCGCATGACGATGACACCCGTCGCCGTCCTGCTGTACACGTTGATGTCCTTCGCCGGCGTACGGATGATGGTACCGTCGGAGGTGATGACCATGATGTCGTCACTATCCGAGACGGTCGCGACCGACGCGAGTTTCCCCGTCTTGTCGTTCAGATTCTGGCAGGTGACACCCGAGCCGCCGCGGTGCAGCATAACGCGGAAGTCATCAAAGTCGGTGCGTTTCCCGAAGCCCTTTTCGGTGAGCGTCAGGAGCATCTTGCCCGGTGTCACGACCGCGACCCCGACGACGAAGTCCCCGTCCGCGAGACGGATCCCGCGCACGCCTCTCGCCGTTCTGCCCATGGCGCGGGCACTGTCCTCCGCAAAGCGGACCGCCTGCCCCTCGTGGGTGGCGATGAGCAACTGGCAGGAGCCGGTGGTATGCCGCACGTAGAGCAGTTCATCGCCCTCGTCGAGCGTGAGTGCACGCTTACCGTTCTTGCGCTGGTACTCGTACTCCCTGAGCAACGTTCGCTTGATAACACCCTGTCTCGTGACCATCGTGAGGTACTCGCCGTCGGCAAACTCGGTGATCGGGATGACCGCCGTCAGTTTCTCGCCCTCTTCGAGGTCCAGGATGTTGACGATGTTCGTACCCTTGGCGTTTCTGCCCGCCTCGGGGATGCGATAGACTTTCTTGGTATAGACCTTGCCGTGGCTCGTGAACATGAGCAGGTAGGCGTGGGAGTTCGCGACGATCATGTTCTCGACGAAGTCCTCTTCCTTGGTCGTCATGCCGATGATGCCCTTACCGCCGCGGTGCTGTGCCGTGTAGGTATCGGCGCGCTGCCGCTTGATGTACCCGCTGTGCGTCATGGTGATAACGCAGGTGTGCTTTTCAATGAGGTCCTCGATGTCGATGTCCTCGGCACTCTCCACGATCTCGGTGCGGCGGTCGTCGCCGAAACGGTCGCGGATCGCCGTCATTTCCTCGCGGATGATCTCCTTGACCCGCTCGGGGTCGCCGAGAATCTGTTGGAGGGTATCGACCGTCTCACGCAGTTTTGCGAGACGTTCCTCCACCTTCTGCCGTTCGAGCCCGGAGAGTTTGCCGAGCGTCATTTCAACGATTGCCTGTGCCTGCGCGTCCGTGAGCCCGAAACGGTCCATGAGGGCCGTCTTTGCCGAGGGGATGGAGTCGGATGCCTTGATGAGTGCGATCACCTCGTCGATGTCGTCGATGGCGATCTGGTAGCCCTCGTAGATATGCATCTCGCGCAGTGCCTTGTCAAGATCGAAGCGCGTGCGGTTGACGATAACCGATTTCTGGTGTTCGATGTAGTGGTCCAGAATGTCGGGGAGGGAAAGAATTTTAGGCTCCCCGCCGACGAGTGCCAGCATATTGATGGCACAGGTGTCTTGCAGCTGGGTGTACTTATAGAGTTGGTTGAGGATGATCTCCCCCGCCACGTCGCGGCGGTATTCCACCACGATCCGCATCCCGCCGCGCCCGGATTCGTCGCGCAGCCCGGTGATGCCCTCAATCTTCTTGTCCTTGACCAGATCCGCCATGGAGGTGATGAGCATACTCTTGTTCACCATGTAGGGGATCTCGGTGATGATGATGCGGTGATGCTCCTCCTCGATGCGCGCACGCGCCCGTACATAGATACGCCCGCGACCCGTGCTGTATGCCTGGTGGAGACCGGCGGTGCCGTAAATAATACCGTACGTCGGGAAATCGGGCCCCTTGATGAACATCATGAGGTCCTCCGCCGTGCAGTCGGGATTGTCCATACGGTAGAGCGTCCCGTCAATGACCTCGCGCAGATTGTGCGGCGGGATGTTCGTCGCCATACCGACGGCGATACCGACCGACCCGTTGACGAGGATGTTCGGGAAGCGGGAGGGGAGCACGACCGGCTCGTCCCGCGTGTTATCGAAGTTGCGCGTCATGGGCACGACGTTCTTCTCAATATCCCGCATCATCTCCTCGGACAGCCGGGAGAGGCGCGCCTCGGTATAACGGTATGCCGCGGCACCGTCGCCGTCGACGTTACCGAAGTTACCGTGCCCCTCGACGAGGATATAACGGAGCGAGAACGTCTGCGCCATACGGACCATACTCTGGTACACCGACGCATCGCCGTGCGGATGGTACCGGCCCAGCACGTTACCGACCGTGGTCGCCGATTTACGGAACGGCTTATCGTAAGTCAGGTGATCCTCGTACATGGCGTACAGGATACGACGCTGACCCGGTTTCATACCGTCGCGGACGTCCGGCAGGGCGCGGGAGGTGATGACCGACATGGAATACTCGATAAAGGCGTTCTTTACCTCGCGCTCCATGACGCGGTCTTCAATCTTCTGCTTGGCAATCAGCTCTTCGAGCGATAGCTTTTTATCGTCTTGTTCTGTCATGGCTCTTTTCCTTTATCCGTATCAAATATCCAGGTTCTGCGCGAACTTGGCGTTCTGTTCGATGAAGGCACGGCGCGGCTCGACCTGGTCGCCCATAAGGAGCGAGAAGACCTCGTCACACACCATCGCGTCTCCGATGTCGACTTTCAGCAGTGTCCGGTTGGCGGGGTCCATCGTCGTCTCCCAGAGTTGCTCGGGGTCCATTTCACCAAGACCTTTGTACCGTTCTGCCTCGGCGTTCCCGCCGAATTCGTCCGCCATGATCTGCTCTTTCTGCTCGTCGTTGAAGGCGTAACGCACGTTCTTGCCCTTGCGGTGAATTTTGTAGAGCGGCGGCTGTGCGAGGAACACGTGCCCGTCCTCGATGAGTTTTCTCATGTGACGGAAGAAGAAGGTCAGGATCAGAATCCGGATGTGCGAGCCGTCGACGTCGGCATCCGCCATGATGATGATTTTACCGTAGCGGAGTTTGTTGATGTCGAACTCGTCCCCGATGCCGCAGCCGAGTGCCTGAATGATCGGGATGAGCGACTGGTTGCCGTATACCTTATCGACGCGGCTCTTTTCCACGTTGAGCACCTTACCGCGGAGCGGCAGAATTGCCTGGAAACGGGAGTCGCGCCCGTCCTTGGCGGACCCGCCTGCGGAGTCCCCCTCGACGAGGTACAGTTCGGTGAGTTCCGTCCGGCGTTCCTGGCAGTCGGCGAGTTTGCCCGGCAGGGTGGAGCCTTCGAGGACGTTCTTTCTCCGCGTGAGTTCCCGTGCTTTTCTCGCCGCCTCACGGGCACGGTTGGCGGTCATTGCCTTATCGAGGATGATCTTACCGACCGCAGGGTTTTCTTCGAGAAATTCCGTGAGTTTCTTCGTCACGGTGGATTCCACCAGCGTGCGGATCTCGGAGTTGCCGAGTTTCGCCTTGGTCTGGCTCTCAAACTGTGCGTCTTCCAGTTTGACGCTGATGATGACGGTCAGCCCCTCGCGGCAGTCCTCGCCGGAAAGTGCCTTGTCCGCGTCTTTGAGGATCCCCATGCGCTTGCCGTAGTCGTTCAGCACCTTGGTGAGCGCGCTCTTGAAACCCGTCTCGTGCGTACCGCCCTCAATCGTCGTCATGTTGTTGGCGAACGAAATGATGGTCTCGTTATAGGTGTCGTTATACTGCATGGCGACCTCGGCAATGGAGCCGTTGAGTTCGCCTTTCATGTAGATAACCTGCGGGTGCAGGAGGTTGCAGTGTTTGAGGGAATTGACGTACTCCACGAAACTGACGATACCGCCCTCGTAGTGGAGGACCTCCTCGCGCTCTTTCCCTTCGCGCTTGTCCGTAAGGACGATCTTCACCCCGGCGTTGAGAAAAGACTGCTCACGCATACGCGTCAGGAGGGTATCGTAGTCGAATACCGTCTCTTCAAAAATGGTGGGGTCCGGCTTGAAAGTCACGGTGACGCCGTGTTTGTCCGTCTCTCCCTCGCAGGCAAAGGGACGCGCCACGTTACCGCGTTCGAACCGTTCGGTGTAAATGTGACCGTCACGGTGGTTTCTGACCTCCAACCATTCGGAGAGGGCGTTCGTCACCGACGCACCGACCCCGTGGAGGCCGCCCGCCATCTTGTACCCGCCGCCGCCGAACTTACCGCCGGCGTGGAGTTTGGTATAGATAACTTCCAGCGTAGGCTTTCCCGTTTTTTCGTTGAAACCGGACGGGATGCCGCGCCCGTTATCCTCAACGGTCACGGAATTATCCGGGTTGATCGTCACGAGAATATGGGTACAACCGCCGTTCATGACCTCGTCGATCGAGTTGTCGACGATCTCATAGACCAGGTGGTGCAGACCGCGGATAGAGGTGGTCCCGATGTACATACCGGGGCGTTTTCTGACCGCTTCCAGCCCTTCAAGCACCTGTATCTGGCTGTCGCCGTAGGTGGCGTCGACGTCGGTCATACCTTGCTGTTCATTGATTTCTTCCATGTTTACTCCTCTGCGCCGTCCGGCGGCGCGTTTAATCTGGCGTTGAGTCCCACCGGAGAGATGCGCGAGAGCATCACCCGGGTATTTTTCTTACGGTTATCCGAGAGGACGACGAACGATCGCGGCAGGTCCGAGTCACCGTACCGGACGCCACCCGTCGCCTGTTTCTTCGCGAGAAATTCCCGCGTGACTCCGCTGACGGACGCGGTATCAAGATCAAAGACGCCGATGATGTCCCTGACGCGCACCGTCTCGCCGTTACCGATATGCAGATACATAGTTACCTCCCGAAACGCGAATGACGTTCTCTGCCGCGGGTCCCGCCTCTTCGCACGAGGTGAGGATCAGTTGCCTCCCACCGCCGAGCCCGAGCAGGAACGATCGGCGACGGGCGTCGAGTTCACTCATGACGTCGTCAAAAAGGAACACGGGATACTCCCCCGTCACGTGGCGGGCATACTCCCCCTCCGCGAGTTTGAGCGCGAGGACGATTGACCGCTGTTGCCCCTGTGAGGCGTACACGCGCGCGTCAAGCCCGGAGAGCATCATTTTCACGTCATCCCGGTGCGGACCGAACAGGGTGCACCCGGCGGCACACTCCCTGTCGAGGTGGGAAAGAAAACACGCGCGATAGTCCACCTCCGCATCCACGAGCGTCTCTGCCCCGGTATCCGCTTCCGGTGAGAGCACGAGGGTTTCGCGCTCCTCCGACAGGGCGCGGAGCATCTCCTCCGCCATCGGCGCGAAGCCCAGTAAATAGGCACGACGCCGTATGTAAATGTCTGCGGCGACCGCCGCGAGACTCTCCGACCAGGCGACGAGTTCATCGCGGTCCACCGCCATCCCGCGCGATGCCTGTTTCAGGAGCGCGTTGCGGTTTTCCAGTATTTTGACATAATTCGCGTAGAGCGGTATATACGTGGGGTCCACCCCCGAGACGGCGATATTCAGAAAGTCGCGCCGTTTTTCGGGTGCCCCCTTGACGATCTGTAAATGTTCGGGATAAAACAGCACGGCACGGAACACGCCCAGCATCTCTCCGAGGCGCACGGGTGCCCCGTTCTTCTCCCGCCGGCGGCTGCCCCCCTCGTAGGTGTAGCGGAGGGTCTGCTCCCGTCTCTCATCCCGGAACGTAATCCCGAGAGAAAAACCGTCGGTGCCGAACTTGGTGAGTTCCCGCTCCGTGCCGCCGCGGAAACTTTTTCCCCGGGCAAAGAGGTACACACCCTCCAAAACGTTGGTTTTCCCCTGGGCGTTCTCCCCGAAAAGCAGATTGACACCGGGGGTAAATAAAAGTTCACATGCCTCGATGTTTCGGAAATGCTGTGCCCGGAACGACGTCAGCACCATTTCACTCGTTCATACGGACGGGCAGGAGCATGTAGAAGAAGCCTTTGTCCTCCTTGGGCTCCGCCGCCTCGATGGTCACCGCCTGCGTCACGGAACGGAAGGAGAGTTTCAGCGTCTCCGCATCCGCCGCGCGCACACTGTTGAGCAGATAACGGCAGTTGAAAGCGATCACGAGATCGTCGCCCTCGTGCGAGCAGGGCATCTCGTCGCTGACGCGCCCCGAGAAGGAGGTGGACGTCAGATAAAGTTTATCCCCGCGGATATCCAGTTTGACAAAACTCTTGTCTCTCGACTGCATCTTTTCCTCCGCGATGAGGAGCGCGCGGTCAAGGCAGGACATAAGACGCGCACGGTCACAGGTCACGAAAATGGTCTGGTCGTGCGGGATGATGCGCTCGTAGTCAAAGTATTCCCCGTCGATGAGCCGGGTGAAGAATACGAGACCGTCCACTTTAAGAATCGCGTGCTTACGCGCGAGCATGATGCGTACGTTCCCCTTCCGGTCGGAGAGAATCTTATTCATCTCGCCGAGGGCGTGCCCCGGGAGAATGAAGGAAAACGTGTTCGTCTCGGTCTCGCCGACGCTGTTGATCTCACAGGTGACGAAGCACTTGGAAAGGGTGTAGGAGTCGCAGGACACCACGCGCAGGGTGTTCCCCTCAATGCAGAAGTAGGCACCGCAGAGGCTCGGGCGGGAGTCGTTCTCCGCAATGCTGTGACTGACTTTGCCGATCATATCTTTCAAAACGTCGCCGGCGATTTCAAAGCCGCGGTCGCCGGAGAGTTCCGGCAGACTCGGAAAGTCGGCACCGCTGATGGCGTAAAGCTGGAAACTGGCGTTACCGGAGGAGATGGTCACGGCGAATTTCTGATCCACTTCCAGGGTGATTTCCCCGTCGTTCATGGCGCGGGTAAACTGCATGAAACGCTGTGCGTTGATGATGTAACTGCCCTCCTCCAAGACTTCGAGTGCCTCAAACGTCGTGCGCGTACCTTTATTCATATCGTAGGTGGAGAAACGGACGGTATTGCCGCCGAGCGTCTCCACGAGCACACCTTCCAGCGAGGTGATGGTATTCTTCGTCGTCACCGTTCCCATGACGCAGGTCAGGTTTTCGAGCAGGTCGTCTTTCGCAAATATGATCTTCATGTTGTTTCCTTTCCTGGTGCCGCGGCACCCAGTGCATTTCATTTCTAAATAGGTAGTATTAACAGTAGGGGGATGTCAATTTGTCAGTAAACCCGGGAGGAGCCCCGAAAACCGGGCAAAACCCCGAGGGGTATTTTGTCAATTTCCTGTCAGTCCCGATCACGGTAACTGTCAGTTCGGGAAAATGACGAAATTCATGAGTTACTGACAGAGTTACTGACAGTTAAATCAACAGCATACTGACAGAAAAATTGTCAGTCCTCCTTGATCTCGTCCACGAGGTTTTCTACCTCTTCACGGCATCGCATGTCCGCCTCCATCATGTTTTCGATCTTGTTGCAGGCGAGAATGACGTTGGAATGCTGACAGGAGAAGAAGGAGCCGATATCCGAGAGCGGATAGTCGGTCATGCGGCGGATGAGGTACATGCAGACGTGGCGGGCGTATACAACGTTTCCTTGTCTGCCGCGCCCCTTGATGACGTCCGCCGGGATGTGAAAGTGCTTGGTCACCGCTTTGAAAATGCGGTCGAGAATGTAGGAGTTTTCCCCCGCCCCCGACTCCACGTCGGCAAGTGCCCGCTTGGCACTTTCGAGGGAGATGACCGTCCCCGTCAACGCGTTCATGGCGTGCAGGCGGCGGATAGCACCCTCAATCGTGCGGATGTTGCTCTTGATATGATCCGCCATGTAGCGGATAATTTCACCGTCCAGTTTAATCCCCTGTTTGTCCGCCTTGGTCTTGATGATGGCGGCGCGGAGTTCGGGCGTGGGAGGCTGGATGTCCGCCGTCAGCCCCCATTCAAAACGGGTACGCAGACGGTCGGCAAGGTTGGGAATCTCGCACGGAGGCCTGTCCGAAGTCAGGATGATCTGTTTCTGGCTCTCAAAGAGAGTGTTGAACGTGTTGAAGAATTCTTCCTGAATTGCCTCTTTGCCGGAGATGAACTGAATATCGTCGATCATGAGCACGTCGGTCGAACGGTACTTCACGCGGAAGTCCTGCGTCGTGCCACGACGGATGGCCTCAATCAACTCGTTGACGAAGTCCTCACACCGTATGTAAACAAATTTTGTCCCGGGGGAACGCACTTTAATGGCGTTCGTGATGGCGTAGAGCAGGTGCGTCTTGCCGAGCCCGCTTTGTCCGTAGATGAAAAGAGGATTGTATTTTTCCTCCAAAGGATTGGTCAGATATTCCTCGTCGGTTGTGAAGGACATAGCCACGGCGAAACATGCCGCGTGTGCAAACCGGTTGGAGTCCCCGACGATAAAGTTATCGAAGGTGTAGCCGCTGACGACGTCGCTCGACTCGATGTTGCGTGCGATTTCCTCGCTGCGCCGCTTTTCCTCCTCTTTCCGTCGCCGTTCCTTTTCCTCCTGCCGCCGCTCTTCTTCTTCCTCTATGCGGCGATCCGCCTCTTCGGCGGCACGACGCTTGATTTCTTCCATATCCTCTTTGCGGAGGGAAATCTGTACCCGGACGGGAAAACCGAGCAGCTCCGAAAACTTTTCGGACAGCAGAGGGATGTGGTGCTCGGTCAGAATTTTCTGCTTGAACTCGGAATTAATGGAGAGCGTCACGATGTTGTTGTCAATGGACTCTATGATGAGATCCTTAAACCACAAATTAAAGACTGTCGTACCTTTTTCCGCCTGCAACTGTTCGAGGACGGCGTTTTGTATATCCAGGTATTGTCCCATCGGAGATTTCCTTTCGTGTCGGTCACACTCCCGTATATTATAAATTATTTATTAGTATAAATCAATCACGCGCGCGCACATATATTAAATTGTTAACAATTCTTTTACTTTTATAGAGACTTCAAACAAGGGTAAAAACCCGTTTTTGAAAAAAGTGCTCTTCCCGCACCCTATTTTCAAAGAATTCACTCTCCTTTGCCCGCCCGCCAAAAAAGAAAAGGACTTGACAAAGAGCGTCAAGTCGAATCATAATAACGAAGAAAAACCGACAATGGTTGCTCCCCTTCCGGATAAGCAAATAACCGCCTGATTGTGCAGATGCAGGCGGTTATTTCTTTCTGTTTTGATG
Organism: uncultured Eubacteriales bacterium; assembly: GCA_934432675.1. Lineage (GTDB taxonomy): Bacteria > Bacillota > Clostridia > Oscillospirales > CAG-272 > UBA1740. The sequence continues at coordinate 89,293 of CAKRYT010000007.1, forward strand.
GATGTACGCAATCAACGGCAGTATAAAGGTCGCAGGAGCATCCCGTTCCGCGGGCGTCATACACACCGCCTCCCCTCGCGGGGGGCAACAAAGGGAATTGGCGCGCCGGCGACGGTAGATGTCGGTTTTTATCAGGAAAAAACGGTGCGGTAGCGACGGGGCAAAGGTATTATTTCTATGCCCTCTGTCTTTTTTTACTCTGCGTCGGCAATCAGAATGTCCTGAAAATTTTTGAAAGAAGGTTTGGAAGAAAACTTTTTTTCAAAAAGTTTTCTTCCGGAAAAGTATCGCTCCCAAACGAGTAAAACCGCCGATCATCAATCCTGTTTTTTCGGTTTGGAGCGGAAGAGGATTGCCGCGAGGTAGCCGAAGACGAGGGCGGCGGTCGTGCCGGCGGCGGCGGCGGTGAGGGGGCCCGTTAGGGCACCGAGCAGACCTTTTTGGGCGATGGCTTCCTTCGTGCCTTCGGCGATGGTACCGCCGAAACCGATGAGCGGAACGGTGACACCCGCTCCCGCGAAGTTTTTGAGGGGGGTAAACAGACCCACGGCACCGAGCACCACCCCCGTCACCACGTAGAGGACGAGAATGCGCGCCGGAGTCAGGGCGGTGTAATCGATGAGGAGTTGGGCGATGACGCAGACGAGCCCGCCGACAAGAAACGCCCAGAGCAGAGACAAAAAGAATGCACCCATTTCAGGCTCCTTTCACGCATCCGGGGGCGACAATTTCCAAAACGGGCGCAACCCCGATGATGGTCTTCCCCTGCTGGATGCTGGTGGGGCTCATGAGAGCCCCCGTCGATAAGAACAAGATTTTTTGCAGTGACCCCTCCGTGAGGGCGGGCAAAAACTTTGCCGCGAGCGTTGCCGCACTGCACCCGCACCCGGAGCCGCCCGCATGGCAGTCCCGGTTTTTGAGATCGTAGAGGAGTTTGCCGCAGTCGAGGTGTTGTCGGGAGATGTCAATCCCCTCTTTTTTCAGCAGGATTTTGAGCAGTTCCGACCCCTCGTCTCCAAGGTCCCCCGTGACGATCGCATCATAATCACCGGGCTTCGCCCCGACGAGCGAAAGAAAAGACTTCACGGAATCCGCCGCCGCCGGTGCCATCGCAGCCCCCATGTTAAAGGCGTCGGAAACACCGCCGTCCCGCATGATTCCCGCCATGACTCGGGTGATGTGGGGAGCACGCCCCGTCACCCGCCCGTCGTCTTTTGTCTTTTTACCGACCTCTTTCGGTTGCCCCTCCCCGCACGCACGGAGCAGGAAGGCACCGCCCGCCGTCGCCGTCCATTGCGCCGTCGGGGGCCGTTGCCCGCCGTATTCGATCGGGGTGCGGAACTGTCGCTCCGCCGCGCTGTTGTGTGAGGTGGTGACCACCGCCGCGACCGTATCCTCTTCCGCGGCGTTCAGAACGAGAGACGCGAGCGTCAATCCCTCGGTACAGGTGGAACAGGCACCGTAGATTCCGAAAAACGGGACCTCCGTTTCCAGGTGGGCACAGGACGAGGCGACACACTGGTTTTGCAGGTCCCCCGAAAAAAGAAACGAGAGATCGGCGTGCGACATTTTTGCCCGCCCGAGGGCGAGGGAAAGTGCCGCGTGGGAGAGTTCACTCTCCGCGAGTTCCCAGGTGTTCTGCCCGAAACGGTCACTCATGTCCGTGAAGTCGAGCATATCGCCGAGGGGCCCGTTTTTTTCCTCGCGCCCGCCGACGGCGGCATTCGCGAAAATCGCAACGGGGCGACGAAGTTGGATAACCTTCTGCATACGACCCTCCTCAAAACAGTGCCGCAATCCGCGTCACAAAAAAGTAAACAACACCGTACATAACCCCCGCGAGTGTGCCGAAAAGCAGGACGGGACCCGCTACCGTAAAGATTTTGGCACCTACCCCGAGGATGAGCCCCTCACTCTTGTTGTCGATCGCGGGCGATACCACGGCGTTGGCAAAGCCCGTCACGGGGACCAGCGTCCCCGCCCCCGCAAACCGTGCGATGCGGTCAAAGACACCGATACCGGTGAGCAGTGCCGCGAGAAAAATGAGTGTGACCGTCGTCAGCGTTGAGGCGGTTTTCGGGTCAAGCCCGAACACCGTGTAAAGCGCGGTCAGGCATTGTCCGAGGGCACAGATCCCCCCACCGACGGCAAACGCCGCAATACAGTTTTTTAAGGCAGGCGAGCGCGCCGCGCGCCGTTTCACCAGTTTTGCATAAGCTTCTTTTTCCATGATGACCCTCCCGTTTTTTTCAGTATGCGGTAGTTTCGCCGCTTTATACGGCGCGTGTCCGTACAACGGCGCGTTGCCCGATTTTTCGGGCGTCTCCCCGACAAAAGGACGGGGAAATATAATGCAAAACAAACAAAAAAAGAGCCGGATAATATAGACCCCGCCCGTGGGCACCGCCGTCACGGTCGGCGGTTGTGCAATGCCGCGGCGGTTGTTTTTCACACGACGCCCGGGCGAATGCCCTGTCTGCGATGTGCCGCATGCCACGCGACACCGCTAAACCGCACGGTACCGCAGTGCCCCGGGTCAGATTCCCTCATGCCCTCCCGCCCCCTCTGCCGATTGTAAACATTTTTCCCGTCCGCGCACAAAAAGCGGGGGAGCGGTTGATTTTTCCGGGAAATATCTGTATAGTATAGATAAAAGAAAACCCGCACGCAGACGTGCGGGCATTGCGATACACAAAACCGGAAGGAGAGAAAAGGGTATGGGAAAATCGGACGACCGGAACGATCGCGAAACGTACGACCCCTTCAAAAAACCGGAAGATAACGGCGCGGCCCCCGGGCGCGGCGCGGGAGGCGGCTTCGGCTATCCCGGCGGCGATAACGGAGGGTTTGGTTACCCCGGTGGGGGAAACCGTGACGGTTACGGCTACCCCGGCGGAAACGGCGGCAATGCACAAAGCGGCGGTAACGGCGCGCAGAACGGGAGCTTTTACGGACCCGACTATTTTGCGAACGGTGGCGGTTACGGCTACGCACAGGGCCCTGCCGGCGGCTACGGCTATGCACAGGGGGCACCCGGTTATGCCTATCAGCCGGTGCCGCGCACGCCGGGCTATCGGTATTCCGTCGTCTCTGTCATTCTCGGCGGCATCGCCCTCTCTTTCTGTCTCTCCCTTTGGATCCCGCTCATTACGGGCGTGCTTGCCATCGTCTTTGCACTCGTCGCGCGTCACCGTGACGGGAAGTTCACGGCTGCCTCCCGTACCGGGCTCATCCTCGGCATCGTCGCACTCGTGATCGTCGCGCTCCTCCTCACGTATCTCATTCTGCATTACGAGGAGGTCATGCAACTGGTCGAGGAGTGGATCAAAGAAAATGCACCCGACACGCCGAACGGCGGCGGTAACGGCGGTACCACCGCACCCGACACCTCCGGCGGGGGCGGCCGTCAACTCACGTTGTTGCCGAAATGGCGAGGCCGTTAAATAAAACGATGCGGGGAACCTCCTTCTGAAAAGAGGTTCCCCGCTCTCTTCCCCGAAAAACTTTCGGGGAAGTTTTATTTTTGGGATGTATTTTTACCTCGCCGTACCCAACCGCAGCGCGATGGCGGCAGACGGCGCAGCCGGGGGCCCGGTTGCCTGCGGGATAAAACTTTTCGGGGAAAGTCTTTTCCCGGAAAATACGATCCCCCTCTTTACTTTTTCCCCACGTCGAGGACGTCGTAGGGGGATACGATACCGAGCAGGCGGGAGGCGGGCGAGGCGTTCTCGGTCACGAGCAGGGCGCGGATTTTGCAATTCCTGCCGTAGGCACCGGAGAACAGGCGTTCCGCCTCTTCCAGGAGCATCCCCGGAGAGACGAAACGGTAGGCGACCGAGGGGGTGACGTCCAGAGCCAGGTACGGCATGACGGCGGCGACCTTCGTCGTGTCATCCACTGCCATGCGGTCAAGAAAGACGCGGAACACCGCCTCCACGGACAGCATCCCGATGACCCGTTCCTCCGAGAGGCAGGGCACGCGGGAGAGACTCCGCTTTTCCATCTCGACGAGTGCCTCGGCGAGCGGTACCTCCGGCGTCACGGCGTACAACCGTTCCCTCGGTGTCATGCGGTCACGCACGCGCGGCGGGTTTTCCAGGATGTCGATGACCCGACGCAGAAACGCATTCATGCCGGGCCCCGGGAGCAGCGGAACGGCTCCCCCGACTTTCACCTCGTGGGTGAGCAGATTGCGTACCTCGCGGCAGCAATCCAGTTCGTCACGATACGGCTCCATCTTCGGGTGCCGGATGAGGCGGGGGATGATACCGCTGCGTGCGTCTGCGTGCAGAAAAGACGCCGCCGCCGCTTCCAGGCGGCGATAGTTATCGAGAAATTCCGCGACTTCGCGTGTTGCCATGGCTCCCTCCCCTTTTCAGTCGTCGCACCCGGCCGTCGGTGTCGGGAGCGGCAGTGGGTTACCGTTCAGCAACACCTCGGAGAGGCGCGTGTCGCGGTAAAGCAGTTTGAGCGAAAAGAAGGGGGCTCCGTCGGTGAGGAGTTTTAAGAAAATGTGGTCCCCCTCCCAGAGCGGGAGTGAGGGAATGCGCGACTTCTCCACCCATTCGAGCGACCCCTCGTCGCAAAGCGGCAGTTGACCCTCTTTCGCAACGGCGGTAAACAGGTGGATATACTCCCATAGCCCGTCGTCCGTGACGAACGTGATGAGCCCGCGGAACGCAAGGGACGAGACGGTCAGCCCCGTCTCCTCCATGACCTCGCGTCGCACGCACTCCTCGGGGCACTCGCCAAAGGCGAAATGCCCGCCGATGCCCAGCCATTTCCCCGCGTTCGGGTCCTCCCCGCCCGTGTTCCGGTTGATCATCAGGTATTTGTCGCCGTCCTCTATGTAGCACAGCGTCGTCAGTTCCGGCTCACGCATCGTTCAAGACCCCCGTGTTATTTTTCAAAAAAGCGCAGACCGGCCGTCTCGGAGACCGGCAGGGAGAAGGAGACGGCGCGCGCCGGCGTGTTCAGCCCCGCTTTTTCGGTCACGCCCTCCATGATTGCGCGCTTTTCCTCGGCACGCGTAACGATGAACACCATTTCCTTTTCCTCGGCGAGCGAGATGCCGTAGAATTTCTCGGCGATCGCCGTACCGGTGCCCTTCGCGTGCAGGACGGTCCCGCCGCCGGCACCTGCGGCACGCGCCGCCTGCATGACCTCGTCGGTGTGCCCGTTCTCGCAAATAATGACGATGAGTTCCTTGTCTGTCTGCATGGGATACGGCTCCTTTGTCATTTCGTCGTTTTCATGCCCGCCGGCAAACCCGCGGAGTGCCGCGGCACCGCTGATGCTCGTGAGCGGCAGTGCGAGGGCGATCCCCCGCTGTGGCAGATCGATCTGCATCTCCTGCGTCAGGGCCCGGAAGAGTTCTTCCGTCTTGTTGCGCGTCGCCAGGGTGAAGTGTGCCATCTTTTCGGTCTTTGTAAGCCCCAGGAGCGCGAGTGTGCTCGTGCCGGCGGTGCCGGTACACGGGATACTGTAAACGTGCGGTACTTCGTATTTCTCAAAGAGGTCGAGGAATTCCTTATGGTCCTGCTTCGTCGAGATGACGAGCACCAGATACATTTTCTGCATGGCTCCCTCCCCTTAAAAATCGATGATGGTCTCGACGATCGGTGCCGCCACCGCGGGCTCTGCCTGTGCACGGCGCAGTTTGATCCGGTAAATGACACCGAGGAATTGGATCGAGATGAGCGGCGTCATGGCGACCATCGCCACCATGCCGAAGGCGTCCGTCAGGATGTTCCCGCCCCTCGCGGTCGTCACCCCCATGCTGAGCGCAAGCAGGAAGGTCGCCGTCATCGGACCCGAGGCAACACCGCCGGAGTCGAACGCGATGGACGAAAAGACGTCGTCCGTGAAGAACGTGAGCAGGAGGGCGATCAGGTACCCGCCCGCGAGGAAGTACATGATGGAGATGCCCGTGAGTGCACGGAGCATCGCGATGCCGACCGAGATACCCACCCCGGCACCGAGCGCGAAGGACAGTGCCTTTTTCGGGATGGCACCCGCCGTGACCTCCTCCACCTGGTGTTCGAGCACCTGTACGGCGGGCTCCGCCGCGACGATGAAGTAACCGATGACCACCCCGATCGGGATGAGGATAAAGGCGTAGGGTTTCGCCCCGAGGATCTCACCGATGCGGTAGCCTGCAGGCATGAAACCGACATTTGCCCCGGTGAGGAACAGCGTCAGCCCCGCGAGGGTGTAGAGCAAGCCGACGATGATTTTAATGGCGCGCTCCCGCGAGATCGGCTTGTGGATCCATTGATACAGGAAGAAGAGCACGGAGATGGGCGCGAGGGCTTTCAGCATTTCGAGCAGGTAGTCTAGAATTGCGGGGTGGTTAGGTGTCGAACGCAAATAGGCGAGGATCATCTCCTGCGAGTCGGCGAACTCCACCGGTGTCAGGTCGGTGAGTTCCCCGCCCTGCGTGCCGAAGATGAGCCCGAGGACGAGCACCGCCATGATCGGACCCACCGAGCACAGCGCGACGAAACCGAAACTGTCGTTCTTCCCCTCCTTATCGGAGCGGATGGACGAGATACCGACGCCGAGCGTCATGATGAACGGCACGGTCATGGGTCCCGTCGTCACCCCGCCGGAGTCAAAGGCGATGGCCCAAAAGGTGTTCGGGACGAAGAAAGAAAGCCCGAAGACGATGATATAAAAGACGAGGAGCAGGTACCGCAGGCGGATGCCGAACAGTACGCGCAGCATGGCGATGACGAGAAAAGCACCCACCCCGGCGGCGACCGAGAGGATCAGCGTCCAGGTACCGACGGACGGTACGTACTGGGCGAGCACCTGCAAATCGGGCTCCGAAATGGTGATGAGCGCGCCGATGCAGAAGGACATGAGGATGATGACGATGAGTTTTTTGGACTTCGCCATCCCCGCGCCCATGTAGTCACCCATGGGGGTCATCGCCATCTCCGACCCGAGGGAGAACAGCCCGATCCCCACGACGAGCAGGAAACATCCCGCGAGGAAACCGAGAAAAACCCCCGAGGCGAGCGGCGTAACGGTGAAGCAGAGGATAAGGATGACGAGCGCGAGCGGCAGGACAGAGGTCAGTGCCTCGCGCATTTTTTCTTTGAGGACGGACATGGACGCGGTATGCTTCATCGGCGGCTCCTTTGAGTGGAATTCGGAACGGTACGGAAGGTGACGCGGGACGCGGTGAAAGACGCACCCCCCGACAGGTGCGGCAGGGGCCGCCCCTGCCCGTTTGGCGCGGTTGCCTCCGCGGACGCCGCAGTAAGCACCCCGGCAAAGCACCCCGGCAAAAGACTACGGGGGGAGCGAAGCGAGGATCGCACGCCGCGCGCGGCACCGACACGGTACCAAAAAGGAGTCTCGCCCGGCGATAACGCCGCGTCGGGGCTCCTATGGCTTTCCTTACCTATTTTACTATATGGGGATGGAAAATGCAACCGTCAATTTTGGAAACTTTGTTCGGTTTTTGTCGACCGTTCCGTTTCCGCTCGGGCGGCGGTGCGTTTTCGGAATCACGACGGTTCGGCGGCGTTCCGCCGCCGCCGTCACACAGCGATGTCCTTTTTCCCCGACTCCCGCTTCACCGAGGTGCCTGAAAACACAAAGAGGAGCCGCATTTGCGGCTCCTCCCGGTAAAAATATATCAGACGATCTTCGTCGGCGTCGTCGCGCCGGGTTTCAGCATAAAGACCGTTTATCGGTGTGCTTTTTAGTATGTGAGTGCTTTGACAAAATCCATATTTGTCTCATCAACAACAAAACTTTTGGCGGTTTTTGTTATGTAACCGTCTATAAAATGTCGTTTGATATCTTCGTCGTTATCCCAAATTTCAATGGGGATTTTTGTGTGTCCTTTTGATAGACTTGTTTCGTTTTTCCCGGCAAAAGACAAAAACAAAGTGTTTTGGAAATGGGGCATATCATGAAGCCCGGCATATCCTCCGTATTGATGTCAGTTTGGTTTTTAGAGACTGCATATACCAATGTTGAATAGGTATTGTGTAGTAGAAAGTGAATTTTTGACTTGTTTTCGATAATTACCGGATGGTAGTTCATTATGGTTTTAAGAACGGTCGTGTCATCATCGGTCGTTTCACGGATTAGTTTGTCGTAAAGAACTGTTCTTATATCGTCTATCCTTTCATTAAACATTTTTTTGATAGTATAATCTTTATATTCCGGGTTTAACATTGCTTTATAATGGCTGCCAAATATCGATTTGAAATAACCTTCGAACTGGAGAGCCATTTCTCTTGTTCTTTCAAGATGGATGTCATTCCTTCGCCACATGATCACAAAAAAGCGGAAAAGCAAGTTATATTCGTCAGTGGAAAATAAAGCGCATGGTTGATTTGTATTGGCGGCTCCCGCAATTCGTTGAAAAAGCCGAGCGACCTTTGATTCATATTCATTTGCTAAATATTGTTCTGTGTCGGGAGAATTGAAGTTTGGCAATGCATAAGCATCGTCAATCTTCTCGGTAATAACCAGCCTCGTTTCTTTGTTATAAATCATTATCCTCTGTTTGCTTTTGCTTTTTGTTGGGCTAATTGCAAAGCCTCGCAAAATGAATCTTGGAATTATATGATCTCTTGACATAAGCAGCCTCCATCGGAAAGAGTAACAAGCAAATCAAATCACATTTACAGTACCGTATCCCGGTATAGCCGGTTTAATGATTGAGAATACGATGTAATCGGTTTCAAGCAATAAGTGATTGTCCTTATCATATTGTTTGAGAACAAAAGCATATTTCCCATACGCCAGGCCATTAACGGATTTGAAAAAATCTTCAGCCGGCACAGCGCACTTTTTAATCATAGACCAATCGGATGGTGCTTTTTCAGAGCCCGACTGACCACTGATCGTTGTGCTTTCTTTCGGCACAAACAGGTTGATCTCGGTATGGTCATATTCCTCACAGCATGGTTGAAAATAAATATTTACCAAGTCTGCACCGGTGGAGACTTTAATCGAGGCTGTTGCCAGCAATGCGGCCTCTTTTTCCTGCTTCATTTTTGCATCGTATTTTTCTCTGTCCGCTTCGGTGTAGGTGATTTTAAGGATATAATCGTCCGCCAGATGATTTACAAAAGCGAACCGGACAGCTTCGATTCTGTCCTCAAAGTCAGCAGGGATTCGATAGTACCCATCTTCCCGAGGGATTTCTTTCCAAGTGTCATTTCGGCATACAAAGACTTTTTCAAACGGATTAAAACCATCCGATTTTGTATCGATGGTCAGGAGGTATTTGGTTTTATGAATATCTTCGTCCTGCGTTATTCGAAATGTATCGGATTCTCTATCAAAAACGCCGTACTGCTCCATACTTCCGTCGAGCGTATTGCTCGTGGGGGTGCAATGACAAAAAACAAAGTTGCTTGCATACTCAATTCTATCCAATATGAATTTTTGATATTTATCCATTGCTTTAACCTCTCCCTTACAGCGAACAAATATAGTCGATGCAATCTTTAATCTCGTCGTCGGACATGGGCTCCGTAATCTTTTCGGAATGAAGAATACTGTTGCGATTTCTTCTCAAATCCCGCAACATTGCCGGTGTAAACGGATCGTATCCGTTGCCCTCGTCATCACTTTCGTTGAACTGCCGGAAAAAGCAATCCAGCATTTCGGAAAAAGTTCCTTCGTATCTGTAGTCGCATTTTAAAACTGCTTCCATGCGAACGCACAATTTCACGATAACGATTTCTTTGTTTCCGTTGCTCAGTTCAGAATAAAAATAATCTTTTGTTAATTCGCCGACGATTTTTTCTTTGTCGAAGTTGTTTTCCAGTTCTTCTACAATGCACTTTCTTGCTTCACTTAGATAATCTGCAATCTCTTGAAGATCGGTTTGCCGACCGTCTGGATAGATACTTTTTGGAATGGGTTTTCTCGTTGCGGAGCTGATCTCCGGATTGTTGATCTGAAGCTCTTTTATGCGGTAACAAGCCGGCTTTTCATCTATCCATCCGGCAATACCCCTTTCGATTCCTTCCTTATCTTGAGAGAGGATTGCGTCCGCCAAACAACCGTTCCAAGTATTCTCTTTATAATCTACGGCATATTTGAAAAGTTCTTGCCAATTCTTTTTTTGGTAACAGCCGTACACCAATTCGAACGGATGAATAGGATAGTCGTATAACGCCTTTTTGAATGCCGCAAAATCCGTGATTTTTTTCAACTCTTTTATACTGATAATACCATTATGGATTGCGGCTTGAATCTGCGACTCCGTTTCAGAAATGGATTTGTCAAGTTTCAGTTTTGCTACTCTTATCTCGTCCGCGCTTGCAATATAACATTGCGATTTGGTAAAACTTTCGTACGAAGAACATCTGGTTTTCGCAAACTGTTGTACTTGAATATTGATCAGATTCAGTTCGTCAAGCATCTGAAAATCGTTCTTTTTCAGCGCTGCTTGAATAGTACTTTTTAAAATTCTGACAAGACCATGCCCCCGGTTGGGGTTATATTGATGAGCAATATAGAAATAATTAGAAATATAATTGCATTCATCACGATAAGAATTGTTTTTCGGTTCTATTGTCTCGTAAGCGATCGCATTGTTTTTCCGCGAAATCTCCAACAATCGGTGGAGAAACTTGTCATTGCCGTTTTTATACGCCTCGTCAATCAAATACGGAAACGCATGGTACCACACACATTTACGTCCGTTTTGGTTGGAGAGCAATATGTCCAACGTTTCTTCGTTGATCTTTTTGCCTTTTGCAATCATAGCGAAAAAACTACGGGGAATTAAACAAGAATATTTTGTTTCAGTATTCGCAAAAAACTCCGCATCTTCAATCGGCAACAATGATTTGATCTCGTGCTCGTTTTCAAAGGTAAATCTGCAGTTGTTGCCAACCTTAAACACTTTACCTGATAGCAGATATAAGGAATTGGACAGCACTGAAAGGGTGATTGCATCCATCAGTTCAAATCGCACGATAAAATTCGGATTGCTCTTGCAAAGTTCGGTAAAAACTTTCAGGCTTTTATACTTCAGTATATAATCAATGATATTTTTTCCTTTTTCATCGGGTGGCAGATTTACAACTGCCTTTGCCAAACTGACATCGTCCGTTTTTGCGCACAGCTCGGCGTTTGACATGGTAACTACTTTTTCTTTTTGCAATTTTCCCGTCATAAGGTAATCGATGCTGACATCGAATAGAGATGCCATAATGGGCAGCTGGGAGATTTCAGGGAGCCCCGCCTCGTTTTCCCATTTGCTTACGGTTTTGTCGCTGACATTGAGTTTTTCTGCCAGCTCTGCCTGTGTCCAGCCTTTTGATTTTCGCAGAGTCGCTATTGTTTTGCCGATGCTGTGTTTGTTCATGGTAATGCCTCCTTACCTTTCTGATGTTATTTTAACAGAACAATCGCAAAATGTAAACCTACGTGTAATCTACACGGAAAGTAGAAAAAGCCAAGTGTCGGAGCGCTGACTCTACGGTGAGTAGAATCATGTACGATCTGCCGAAAGTCATTTAAAAAGCGCAACTACACAAAAGAGCGTCTAGCAGTTGGGCGTGCTCCGTCGGTAAACCTCATCAATTCCGTAAGCAAACCACAACCCTTTTCCCAAATTCTATTCGCCCCCGGAAAGCACAGAGAGGAGACACGATCGTCACGCGAAATAACAGCGAGGAGCCGCATTTGCGGCTCCTCTTTGCTATATAAGACCCTTGGCATAACGCGCCGGATCGGTTAATCGGCGTTCTTGAAAAAGATCGGCATTTTTGAAAAAGAGATGCGGAGAGAAAACCCGTTTCAAAAAGTTTTCTCTCCGCTTTCGTCCGCGGGCTTTCGCCCGGGCCTTACGCCTCGACGGTCTTCTTGCGTTTTTTCTTCGGCGTTTCGGCGACGGGCTCTTCGACTGCCGGCTCGGTCACCGGGACCTCGATCGGTGCAGTCTCTTCGGTCATCGCCTCGTCGGCGTTCTCCGCTTCGGCTTTCCGCTCCGCGCGACGCGCGCGGGCATCCTCCACCTTGGAGCGGACACCGTCTACGACGGTCTCGACTTTCCCCTTGACGGTTTCGGCACCCTCGGTCACTTTGACCTTCGCCTTACCGCTGAATTCCTTGATCTTCCCGCCTGCTTCGGTCGCCTTTTCCTTGGCGGTGGCGGCGAGGGACTTCGCCCCGGCAATCACTTTGCGGATCCCGTCGGCGGGGACGACCACGTGGGCGTGGCCCGGCACGGTGGTGCCGTCTTCTTCCGTCTTCTTCGGGGTGACCTCGATGCGGTAGACCAGCGACTCGACGGTCACTTTCTTTTCACCGTCCGCCTCTTCGGTGGAGCCGGTTTTGTAGGGGACCAGCGCGGCGACGGCCGTCGCACCCAAAAGAAACTTAAACCAATTCATAAAAATACTCCTTTCCAGTTCTGCTTACGGCAAAATATTCCTTGGTAGCAATATAGTACCACACGCGCGCGGAAAATGCAAGAGTGTGATGCCATGTCATCAAAAAGTTACGATTTTCGGGCGACAGGGGCACAACGCCTCCCCCTCACACGGTCCTCTGGCACCCGTTGCCTGCCTTCTGATTGCTTTCTGCGTGACCGTTGCCTGCCTTTACGGTCTTCGGCGCACACGCGCCGTGCCTTTTCACCGCTCTCTTGTGTGCCCGTTGCGTGGGCTTTGTCTGCCCCGGGGGCTCCTCCGCGTGCTCCCGGCGGCGTTCGTCGCTCCCCGCGGTCCCGTTTGCTTTTACGCGCCACCCCTCTGCGTGTATAAAAGGTTTTCAGGGTGCGAAGGGGGCGGAGGCTTTCTTCCAAAAAGCCACCGCCCCAAAAACGGTTTATTCCACGCCGTCCGTTACGACCAGTGCCAAGGCATATTCGGTACCGCGACCGTCAAGGAGTTGCCGTGTTTCCCGGCACGACGCCGTCGAGAGGATCGTTTCTGCTGCGGCAAAATCAAGGGCACCGCTCCCCGCCGCTTTGGTCGCCGCCTCGGTCAGGCACCAGAGCCGCGTAAAGACCCGCGGCCGCTCCTCGGGGGTTGCCCGACGGAGTTCCTCCAAAAACCCTGCCGAGAAAAAACGCTCCGCAAGGGCCCCGTACTTCTCTGCCCGCTTGCCCGTCGGCACCTCTTCCAGATCGATGCCGACCGCGGGGGCAACGCCCCCGGGCGCGCGCGCAAGCGCGGCGGCGGCGAGAAAGCCGCTGTGCGAGAACGAGAGCGCGAGGTCGCGCCGCCCCGCAAAGTACGGCTTGCCGAGGTCGGTGTAGGCAACGGTCAGGGTGCGGTAGGTCTCGCCTGCCTCCCGGAGGAGTTTGCGGAGAGCCACCTCCGCCGCGAGGCGACGTGCACGGTCGAGCGGGGAGCGCGGCGCGCGGATGCGCGCCGCACGGGAGAGCGGTAACGCCGATACCGCGAGCTCAAACTTCGCCGCGTCGAGGTAAGGTGTGACGTCTTCGGTCAGAAAACGAATATCGTTATTCATGGGTCATTTCGTGAGGAGTTTTAAGAGGGGGTTGAGGAAGTTCAGGAGGATAAACCACAAAAGCCCTGCCGCCGCCACGGAGTAGAGGAGCCCCATCACGTCGTCCGTCGAGAACTTTGCCGCGTGCTCCTCCACGTAGGCGCGACGATCCGCCGGGATATAAAAACGGGTCTCTTCGGTTGCGGCGATTTTCAGGCCCAGTCGCCGTTGCCGCCGCGCTTCCTCACGCCTTGCCCGCCTCTCCTCGGCATCTTCTCCGTGCGGGGCAGTCGGGTTTTCGGCGGTTTCGGTGGCGGCATCGGCCATCACCGCGGCGGACCCGTTTACATCCGCCCCGTCCGCGTCGGTTGCCGCAAGGCATGCCCCGGTGCCTTTTCCTGTGCTCCCGGTGCCGCTTTCCTCCTCGGTCGCCGCGTTACCACCTGCCCCCATGGCGGCGAACTGTGCCCTCACGCGGTCATACTCGTCGGAAGAGGCGTTACGGTAAAGAATACAGGTAGGGCTGTGCAGCAGATGCAGGAGCCACCGCGTGCGGAAGGAGCCCGGGGCATAGCCCGCCTCCGGGAGCGTCTTCCCCGCCTCGGCACTGTCGGCACCTGCCTCCGTGAGGCGGCGCAGGAACTTCGCCTCCATCGCGCGCAGCAGCGTGAAGACCCCCGCCGCGAGCACGACGCCGACGGCCATCGCCGTCAGAAGGAACGGGAGAAACGCATAGAATCCCCCGCCGACATCGACCCGGAACAGGTCGGCAAAATACGAGGCGGTGAGGCATCCGCCCAATCGTTCGGTCATGTTTTACCTCCGATACCGGGGCATAGCCCCGGGGTTTTCAGGTACGCCGCGCCCGTTTCCGGGCGCGGCGCAAGGTTGACGGTGTCGTTGTCGGCGGGTCACCTGCGGGGGATTCCTGCCGGGGCACTCCGTCAGATCTGGTCGAGGAAGTCGGCACCGCAGATCTGCGTCAGGAGGATTTCGAGATCCTCGTTGTCGTCATAGAACAGTGTGACGGATTTCTGCACGCCGCGGTCGGAGATGGCGACCCTCCGCCCGAGGTGACTCGTCATACGGCGCGCGAGATCGGCGGCGTAATCGACGTGATAGGGCTTTTCTCCCTCCGGTTTTGCCGGGCGGTTGGCGCGCTTGACCGCCTTTTCGAGGTCGCGCACCGAGATGCCTCCGGCGGCGACCTGCTGTGCCAGTTTCACCAGCACTTCCCTGTCACGGCAGCCGAGCAGCGTGCGGGCGTGGCCCGCCGTAATGGCACCGTCACGCAGCATGAGCAGCACCTCCTCCGGGAGGTCGAGCAGACGCAGAGCGTTCGCGATTGCAGGACGGCTCTTGCCGACGCGCTCGGAGAGTTGTTCCTGCGTGAGGTCAAAGTTGTCCATCAGGGCGCGATAAGCCATCGCTTCTTCGAGCGGGTTGAGGTCCTGCCGCTGGATGTTCTCAATCAGAGAAATTTCCGCCGCCTCGGCATCGTCCTGATCAATGACGATTGCGGGGATTTCCGCGAGCCCCGCCATCTTGGAGGCACGCCAACGACGCTCCCCGGCGACGATCTGAAAGCGGTCGTTCGGCAGGGGGCGCACCAGGATCGGTTGCAGCAGCCCGTGCGCCGAGATAGAGGACGCGAGCCCCGCGAGAGCCTCCTCGTCGAACGTTTTACGCGGCTGGTCGGTTTTTGGCTCGATCATCGCCACCCGCAGGGTGCAGAGACGGCTGCGTTCGCCGTCGCCGCTCGCATTATCGGTGAAGAGGGCGTCAAGACCCCGCCCGAGACCCGTTTGCTTTGCACTCATGTTGTTTTTCTCCTTTACTTGGCATATCCTATTAAATGTAAAATATTGGTAAATCTACCCGTAAATCCACAAGTCGGACTGACGGACAAGCATAGATTTCCATTGTATAAACGGAAAGAAATTTGTTTGTTTCACATGAAACACGGCTTTGAAACGAAATAACAAAACGAAGATGGCGAAATTGCAAAGATTGCATTGCTCCCGGTGGGATAATGAAAGAAATGCCGAAAAATACGCCGGAAATAACGCAATGATATCATGAAATCACGAAACGACGTTCGAAACGCCGGGGGCGCGGAAAGCGTCAATCAAACAACGAAAAACGATGAAATCATCATGCAGACGGCGCAAAACGGCAACGAAAACAGTGCCGAAAACGGCAACGAAAACAACCGAGCCGGGTTCCGCAAGCCAAATTGCAGGACAACCCCCGCGAGCCCTAGAAAAAATAAAAAAAGTTCACCGGGAGACGCTCCCCGATGCACGGCACCGCCGAATGCAGCCGCAACGGGGCAAAGAAAACAGGCAAGACAGACCGCAGACAGACCGCAGACGGCCGCGCAGACGGACCGCAGACGGACCGCAGACAGACCAAAAGGACAAAACGAGGAAGGAAAACCGCGTCGGACAGACCGGGAGGCCGAAAAGGCGAAGACGCGGCAATAAACCGTCGTTCCTGGGGCTACCGGCGCGAGGAATGCTCCAAAAGGGGGTGTCCGACGCGTTTTCTCTTTCGAAAACGGTGTATCCGTATCAGATGCGTCGCAAGAGTTCTTCTGCCGCCTCGGTGTATTCTTCCGCGCTGCGGGACTTGGGGTCCAGATAATGAATGGGCTTGCCGAAACCCGGTGCCTCGGAGAGGCGCACGCTGCGGGAAATCGGTGTACGGAACAGTTTATTCGGATAATATTTCTTGATTTCGGCGATTACCTGTCGCGTGAGCGTCAGGCGGCCGTTATACATGGTGGGCAGAATGCCGACGAGTTGAAGGGACGGATTGTAGTTTTTCCGCACGCGTTGAATGTTCGGGATGAGTTGCGAGAGACCTTCCAGCGCGTAGAATTCGCATTGCATGGGTACGAGCACCCCATCCGAGACGGACAGTGCGGACACCGTCAGAAACCCGAGCGACGGCGGGCAGTCAATGAGTATGTAGTCGTAGTCGTATTTGATGTCGTTCAGGCAAGCAAGAGGATTCGTTTCACGTGAGAAACTGCCCGCGAGTTCGATTTCCGCCCCCGCAAGGTCCATGGTGGTCGGCAGAATGTCGACCCCGCGATATTCCGTGACCTGGATGGCGGCTTTAATAGAGGTTTTGCCTGTAATGACGTGATAAACCGTGTTGACGAGATCGCGTTTATCGATTCCGATGCCGCTTGTCGTGTTCCCCTGCGGATCATAGTCCACGAGGAGCACGTGTTTGCCCATGACACCGAGTGCCGAGGCGATGTTGATGCAGGTCGTGGTCTTGCCGACCCCGCCCTTTTGGTTGGAAAATGATATGATTTGACCCATCTATCTGTACTTTCTATGATGAAACAATGGCGTGAGGCGCGTTTGCGCCGACGGAAGAGCCCAAGGACGCACGGCACCGTCCGAGACGGCCCCTGCAATTCCCGGTTGTCGGCTTGCGCCGTCCGGGAATTGCAGGACGGTCCCGCGTGCTGTTTGTGCGACCGGATAGCCGACCCTGTTTGTGCGGGAAAAAAGAAAATAACCGTGCAAAACCGAGGACCGGGCGGCTCTGTTGACGGGATAACCGCCCCGTGTGGGACGGCTGTATGTGCTTTTACCTCATTATATATGCGCGCGCGCAAATTGTCAAGGAACATTGTTGAAGAAAGCCGTTATTTTGGCGCGAAATTCGACCGCCCGCGCTTTTTACGTCGCGCACGGGGATAGTCGCGCGCTGTCAGAACGGTATATGTAACGTGTGGCGTGCGTGGTGGCAGACACCGGCTGTTGCTCCGATAACGATGAAAATCACGCCGATGTGCCGAAACGGCTGGCTATTTATGTCGGGTGCCAAGATAAATGCTCTTGTTCCGGCGCGGTGCGGCAACAGGCGTTTAAGCCGGCCGATACGCAGGAACGGTAGACTACTGATACTGCTATGGTGGGCCGCGCAACTGTAAACGTAAACGTTCTGTCACTGTTTCACATGAAACAATTACGATCGCCGGCATCGTACCGCCGGGGCCGAGGGGCTCTTTTTCCATCAACCGTTCCTGTGCCGTATCCAAATCGTTATTTTCCGCTTCCGCCCGACTTTGCACTGGTTTCCGCCTTTTTACTGCAACAACGGCTCATCGGCCGTTTAATTGCCTGTGCGGAACGATCGTTGCGTGGTCGATTGAAATTGGGGATTGGCAGATCGGTTGTCCGACATCTCGGTAAACGCCCGTTCTCGCGTTACCTCACAGAGCCGCGAAATCACACATCTTCACGGCTTTTGGTATGACGACTACCTCTCTCCGGTACCGTCTCCGTTCTTTTACGGTTTGGACGGATTGTTTCACGTGAAACGGGGCGAAAGAACGAGCGTAAATGAGCAACGGGCACGCGAAACGTATGAGAAAGGGCTTTCTCGCCGAATTTTTCGCAGCGCAAGCGGTCGGTCGTGCATAACACACCCCGACAAATGTTTCTCGTGAAACATTAAGACAGGCGGGGGCGTTTGGGCGATTACAGAGGCATTTACGTGCTACGAGACGCCTACGAGACGCCTACGAGGGGCTTACGAGGCGGCTTACGAGGCGGCTATAAGATGGTTACGAGACGGCCGCGTGTTGGTTGGATTCACCCCTCTCAACCGATGATAAGACACACCTGGCGTACCTGAAACGCGCAAAACCAGCATTTTGTTTGCCGTCGGGCTGTATTTTGCGGTACTTTTGCAGAGAAAACGCCGATAACGGCACCCCTGCGGCCGTTTTGTGCTCGGGTGTAACGGGTTTTTGGTCTTAACGCGTTTATGTTCACACGCAGCGTTGATTTTATCCGTTCCCCGCTTTTCCCGGCGGCTTTTTACCACAACGGTGCCTAGCAACGGCCGTTTTTGCGATTTGTACCGTGCTAATACGGTACAGGAGTACGATTGATAGCGTTTTGACTGCCCGTGAGCGGCGTTTGCCCCATTGTTTCACGTGAAACGAGCATATTTTGTGTGTTTATATGGGTGTGCGGACTATGCGGGCCGCTCCAAATGACGGTCGGCGGGCTCGGATGATGTCGCGTATGCCGCCGGTTTTGCCATATATGCACGGTTTCTCGCTATGCGCGAAGTTTTGCGCGGCTTTGAGACGCAGAAACGCATTTTGCGCGACGAAAATGGGCATCTGCGGCTTTTGCAATTTGACGCGGTGGCCTCTTGGTGTAATTTTTGCGATTTTTCTTGGGGTTTCGGGGCTTTTTATGTATTTTCGCGCCGAAAATTGCGATTTTTCGGTTTTTGCTATGCGTGCAACAGGCATATTTTGCAAATTTAATTACCGATTATTACCTGTAAATTTGCCGCCCTGACGAATTGACTTGCCGTGGTTTTGCCGAGTTACTGACATACTGACAAAGGTAGTTGTCATTATCGTGACCGATTTCGACACGCTCTATATGGGCAATAAATGCAATGAATACGGCAATCGTCGCAATCAACGACGATACGACGCTTTGCACGCCCGGCGATGCCGCCCGCCGAAAGTTGGAAAGAAGGCGGCATATCGTCGTTGCATTTTTTCGATGGGTGTGGTACAATGATCGTGTCGGAGAGACACTGCTATGCAGTGCTGTGCCGTTGCGGGCCTCGTCCCTCCCGCCGCCGTGCGTTTTGCACGCGGAAGAGACGGGTTGCGGCCACCGTCGGCGGCGACCGGCGTGGACGGCCGTCTCCCGGAGGAGGACGCTCCCCGTTTGTTGCCTCCGCTCCGTGATCGCAAACGATGCCTGTGTCGTGCGCTTCCCGCTGTGCTCACGTGCATCGTCGGGCGTCTTTCGTGTCTGATCCCCTGCGCCCCTCCCCCGGGGCGCGGAGAGTTTGCCGTTGTGTACGTCGCACGGCTTGGGGGAACAAATCTATATGAGATTGCGAAAATTGACATGACCACCATTTATCTGATCCGCCACGGACAAAGCATGGGGAACCTGGAACGACGGCTCCTCGGTCATACGGACTTGCCACTGACTGATTTCGGAAAGAGGCAAGCGGAACGCGCGGCAGAGTATCTCTCGCCCTTCGGTATCACGCGCGTCTATTCTTCCGACCTGCAACGCGCGATGCAGACGGTCGCGCCGCTCGCGGCGCGGATGGGTCTCACCGTCGTGCCCGATGCGGGGCTCCGCGAAATTGATGCGGGTGACTGGGAGGGGCTTCCCTTTACCCTTATCAAAGAAAAATGGCCGGAGGAGTATCACACCTTCCGCGTGGATCTCGGGCAATCCGTCCCTCCGCACGGTGAGGCGACCCAACACGCGGCGGACCGTCTCTTTACGACGATTTCGCGTATCGTCGGCGAAAACCCGGACGAGAAAATTCTCGTCGCCTCCCACGCGGCGGTCATCTGTATGTTCACTGCCCGCGTGCTCGGGCTCGCGCCCGGGGAGGTACAGCGTCTGCGTCTCGCCTCCAACGCGTCCGTCTCGGTTTTTGAACACGACGGCGAGCGTTTTCATCTTGCCGCCTACGGCAACGACGGGTATCTCGGCGAACTCCGTCTCATACCCCCGCCGCGCGCCTGACCGCGTGTCTGCGTGCCCCCCGGCGGGCGTGGCCCTGCTTTCGTCTACGGTGGGGGCATCGTGCCGATGAGAGGCCACGGCCCCGCTCCGCGTTTTCCCTGCCGCCCGCGCCCCGTCCGACGCAAACGGGGATGTGCGACACACTCCCGGCTGTGTACGCCGGGTGCCGTCCGACCCGCACCGCGCGGCCTTTGCGTTTTCCTGCGTGCCGCAGCGACGTGCCCGTAGGACCTTCCCCGTTTGCGGCACCGTAACAACGTCCGTTTACCCCCTTTTCAAAGGAGAAAGATATGAAAAAACTCTGGCAAAAAATTAAAAATTTCAAGTGGGGCTACTTACTGTTTGCCGTGCTGTTTACGGCGGGCGGGCTCTGTTTTCTGACCTTTCCCGAGGATGCGCTCAAAGGTGTCCGCATCGGGATCGGCGTGACGGCGATCGTCTTCGCCGTGGCGTTCATCGCCCTGACGCTCGCAAACGAGGAGCGCGGTTTCCGTTTCTGGGCGAAGATGGTGCTCGGCGGAGTCGCCGCCGTTTGCGGCGGGTTTATGATCTTCTCCCGCCAGGGCGCGTTTGAATACCTCACCTTTATCGCGGGCATTTATCTCATGATCGACGGTGCCTTCAAACTTCAAACCGCCATTCTCTCGAAACGGTACCGCTCCGCCGTCTGGTGGATCATGCTGGTGCTCGCGGCGGCGGCGATCTCGTTCGGCACCGTGCTCATCCGCGTGCAGTTCGATTTCTCGAAGGAACTCGTCAAGGTGTCGAAGATCCTCGGCATTGCTTTTACGATCGACGGCATACAGAATCTGCTTTCCATCGGCTACCTCTACTACGTGGAGCACAAGACGCGCGAGACCCTGCGCGAAGACCTGCGCGCGCGCGGGGAGCTCGTGACCGTGCTGGACGACGGGACCACGTCGCCGGCGGGTGAGACCGCCGCGAACGAGGCGGGGAAGGGCGAAAACCACCGTCTGACGCGTGCGGAGAAACGCGCCGCAAAGCAGAGGGAGAAACAGGCGGCGATCGCCGGCACGGCGGCCACCGTGGACGTGACCCCCGCGACTTTCGGCACGGCGGAGCCGATGCACGCAGAGCCGTACACGGCAGGGGGGACGCAGGAAATCGTAGCGGGCGAAGAAACGCCCGACGCCGCGGCAGCCCCGACAGACGCGTACACGGACGCGGAAACGACGGCTCCGACGGACCCCGACGCCGCGACTGCCGCGGATGACGCACCGGAGGCGTCCGAGGCAACGCCCGACACCGCCGGGACCGTGCGCTGAAACCGTATCGGACAGGTCAACATAAAACGCCCCGGGCGTGATGCCCGGGGCGTTTCGTATGCGAACACGGCGGAGTTGACCGTCGACACGGCCTTTCTGTCGGTGGTTTTGTCGGCTTTTGCGGTTTTTTGCCTTGCGCGCCGTAGGCGGTTTCGTTTATCGGCACGCACAAAAGGAAGAAAAGTTGCGAAAATCAAATATAAGAGAAACGTAAAACAAAAATAAAAGCCGTATTCGTGCGTCCAAACTGAAAAATGGTGTTGCGAAAATAAAAACAGGCGGTATCTGTGCGGCGGACAGACGCCTGCGCCGCAGTGTTGCGGCGCAGGCAGACAGCGGGGGGCCGCTGGGCGGAATGACAACGTAAGCACCCGCGCGGGGGATAAAAGCCGACGCCCCCCGCGAAGCCGACGATTAAAAGAAACATCCCCCGCGGCAGGCGGGGGATGTAAAGAATTATTTTCTTTTGACGGCAGGGGAGAGTTCGCTCCCTGCCGTCGTAGGGCGGGTTCCGGATAACGGCTTTTGCGTAGCGATCAATGCCGTCAGCGCAACGTCAATTCCGTGCCGTCAAAGTCCAGCGTGAAATGCGTTTCGGGCGCGGGGTCATCCTCGACGATCTTGCGCGCGACGAGGGTCTCCACGTGGCTTTGCAGGTAACGGCGCAGCGGACGCGCACCGTAGACGGGATCGTAGCCGGACTCGATGATGTGCGCCTTGGCACTGTCGGTCACGGTCATGGTCAGGTGTTTGTCGGCAAGACGGCTGTTGAGGCCGGTGAGGAGCAGGTCGACGATGTGCGAGATGTTATCACGCGTCAGCGGACGGAAGAACACGATCTCGTCAAGCCGGTTGAGGAATTCGGGACGGAAACTCCGACGCAGGAGCGCGGTCACGGTGCTGCGTGCCTCCTCGGAGATGTTACCGTCTGCGTCGATGCCGTCGAGGATCGCTTCGGAGCCGAGGTTGGAGGTCAGGATCAGGATGGTGTTCTTGAAGTCCACCGTGCGCCCCTGGCTGTCGGTGATTCTGCCGTCGTCCAGCACTTGGAGGAGCAGATTCCACACGTCGGGGTGTGCCTTTTCGACTTCATCGAACAGCACGACAGAGTAGGGATGACGGCGGACCGCCTCGGTCAGTTGGCCGCCCTCGTCGTAACCGACGTATCCGGGAGGCGCGCCGATCAGACGCGACACGGAGTGCTTCTCCATGTACTCCGACATATCGATACGGATAAGGTTTTTCTCGTCGTCAAACAGCGTCTCGCAGAGGGTCTTTGCCAGTTCGGTCTTACCGACACCGGTCGGGCCCAGGAACAGGAACGAGCCGAGCGGTCTGTTCGGGTCCTGAATCCCCGCACGCGAGCGCAGGATGGCGTCCGCGACGCGGCTGACCGCCTCGTCCTGCCCGATGACACGCTTGTGCAGAATTTCCTCCATGTGGAGAATTTTCTCGCGCTCGCCCGTCATGAGTTTGGAGACCGGGATCCCCGTCCAGCGGGCGACGATCCGCGCAATCTCCTCTTCGGTGACGGCGTTACGGAGCAGGGTCGTGGTGGTGTTTTCTTTGGATTCCGCCTCGGCAAGTTGTTTTTGCAGTTCGGGGAGTTTGCCGTATTTCAGTTCTGCCGCACGGTTGAGGTCATACGCGTTCTGCGCCTTTTCGATGGCGGCGTTCGTGGCTTCGATCTCTTCACGGATCTTCTGCGCCTTACCGATGGATGCCTTTTCCGCCTCCCATTTCGTCTTCATGGCGGCGAAAGTTTCACGGTCCTCCGCGAGTTCGCGGCGGATCTCGGCGAGATGCTCCTGCGAGAGTTTATCCGTCTCGTGGGAAAGGGCAGTCTCTTCAATCTCGTGCTGCATGATACGACGGGAGATCTCATCCATCTCGGTCGGCATGGAGTTCATCTCGGTCTTGATGAGCGCGCACGCCTCGTCGACGAGGTCGATTGCCTTATCCGGCAGGAAACGGTCGGTAATATACCGGTGCGACAGGGTCGCCGCGGCGATCAGGGCGGCGTCGTGGATCTTCACCCCGTGGTAGACTTCGTACCGCTCTTTGAGCCCACGCAGAATGGCGATCGTGTCCTCGACGGACGGCTCGTCGATGAGGACGGGCTGGAAACGACGTTCAAGCGCGGGGTCCTTTTCGATGTATTTCCGGTATTCGTCCAGGGTCGTCGCGCCGATGCAATGGAGTTCGCCGCGGGCGAGCATCGGTTTCAGGAGGTTGCCCGCGTCCATCGCACCCTCGGTCTTGCCCGCGCCGACGATGGTGTGCAACTCATCAATGAACAGGATGATCTTACCGTCGGAGGACTTGACTTCGTTCAGCACGGCTTTGAGACGTTCCTCAAACTCGCCGCGGTATTTCGCCCCGGCGACCAGTGCCCCCATATCCAGGGAGAACACGGTGCGGTCTTTCAGGTTTTCGGGGACGTCGCCGCGCACGATACGCTGTGCCAGCCCCTCCGCGACGGCGGTTTTACCGACACCGGGCTCACCGATGAGGCAGGGGTTGTTCTTGGTTTTACGGGAGAGGATACGGATGACGTTACGGATCTCGTCGTCACGCCCGATGACCGGGTCGAGTTTCTGGCTCCGTGCCGCCTCGACCAGGTCCTGCCCGTACTTTTTCAGGGCGTCATAGGTCGCCTCGGGGTTGTCACCCGACGCACGGCTGTTGCCGCGCACCGCCTTGACGGCGGCGAGCAGGGCGGCGTCCGTCACACCCGCGTTTTTCAGGATCGGTGCGAGGGTCGCGTCCGCCTTTTCGGTCAGCGAGAGGAGCAGATGCTCGACGGAGACGTAATCGTCCCGCATGGTGTCTGCTTTTTCCTCGGCGTACGCAAGTGCTTCTCCCAACGACTGCGAGACGTAGACTTTGCCTGCCTCGGTCGCACTGCCGCGTACCTTGGGGAGCCGCTCGACGGCGGTTTCCAGCGCCCGTTTCAGGGCGGCGGTATCGGTGCCCATCTTGGCAAAAATGCCGTTTGCCAGCCCGTCCGCATCGGAGAGCAGGGCGAGGAGCACATGGATCTGTTCCAGCTGTTGATTGGCGTTACGGGACGCGATGCTTTGTGCGTCTTCCAGTGCCGCCATGCTTTTTTGGGTAAATCTTTGGGTGTTCATAAAGGACCTCCTTCTGCCGGTTGCCCGGCGGTCAGCCGCCCGGCATCGGGGCTTTCGTCCCCCGCGCCGTTCGGTGTTGGCTTTTTTCTTATTTGCCTTTATGGTACCCGCAATCTGTGAACAATTAGAGGGGCAAATATGAACGGACTGTAAACATTAGCACTCTGACGCCAAGAGTGCTAAAACGCGT
Organism: uncultured Eubacteriales bacterium; assembly: GCA_934432675.1. Classification (GTDB taxonomy): domain Bacteria; phylum Bacillota; class Clostridia; order Oscillospirales; family CAG-272; genus UBA1740. The sequence goes on from CAKRYT010000007.1 coordinate 113,900, forward strand.
TCTGCGGGCCGGAAAAACAGTTGACGGGATCGTTTTCGGCGATATATACGTAAACCGCTATTTAAGATGAAATGTAGTCAATCCCAAAGCGTATGCGGACGGCGGTGAATGCCGCCCGTCGTTTTTTGATGGTTTCCGAGAATTTTTCGGGGGTGGCTATTGACAAACCCCGGGCTGTTTGTTATAATACCCTATGCGTTTGAAACGCTGCTATAGCTCAGTCGGTAGAGCACGTCATTGGTAATGACGAGGTCATGGGTCCGAATCCCATTAGCAGCTCCAAGAAACCCCCGCATCCCTTCGCGGATGCGGGGGTTTCTTTTGCGTAAAGGGATTCGGAGGGGAGCGGTAGTGAATGACAGTCCGGTGGACTGTCAGAGCCGCGGAAGACCGAGCCCGCAGGCGAGACCCGAATCCCATTAGCAGCTCCAAAAAGACGGCACTCCCCCCCCGCGGGGGTGCCGTCTTTTTATGTAAATGGGATTCGGAGGGGGTAGCGCGCCACGAACGTTGCACTTTGGTCGGAGATGAGGTTTGTTCGTGGTAGCGTTTCCGCGGGAAACGCCTGTGCTTACACATAGGGGGTACGACCGAAGTGAATGACAGTCCGGTGTAGCGAAGCGGCGCGACGGTGGTGAATGACAGTCCGGTGTAGCGAAGCGGCGCGACGG
>CAKRYT010000008.1 GCA_934432675.1 uncultured Eubacteriales bacterium
ATAATCGTAAAACTTCTGACCTTTTTTTAGAATACCGGCAATTTCTTTAGCGCCTTTTAATCTATCAGGTGAAAATATTGGTGATTGCTTCAAAGTTTGTAACTTTCCTGCATTATTTGCAATCGTCGCTACGCCTTTGAATACTCCGCTTAAAACTTGTGCGCCGCCTGCAAAAATACCTCCCCACATAAATCCGTCAACCGCCCCATCAAGCATTCCGTTGAAAGCACCTTCCCACGTTCCAGTGGTTATGCCGCCAACAGCCAATCCTATTCCTGCACTTATTGCTGTACTTATTGCAACAGCCTTTGCCGAAGTTAGTAAAGCGGCTCCGAAAGCTGCCATAAATCCTGCGCCTGTTCCCGCCGTTAGTGCGGTTACTACTGCGCCCACAAGAACCACTCCTATACCTATAAGCAGTTTTCCCCACCAAGGAATTGGCGCGTGTCCATCAGGATCGACGTAAAAAATCGGATTATTTAGGCAGTACGAATATAAGTTCAATCCATTTATGCTTTCCGGATCAAGGAAGTCGATACTATCAGGTGAAATAAACCGTCCCGTTTCAGGATCATAGTAGCGTGAGGATACTAGAAACAGCCCCGTCTCGGTGTCAAAGTAGTAGCTTCTGTAGCGGATCGGGTTGAGATTCGCTACGGTTTTATTATACTCACTTTTCCGATTATTGTCAATGACAGCCGTCGGGCAGACCTCGCAGTTGCCCCATGCGTCGTAGGTATACGTTGCGACCACGGCACCGTTGGTGTCACAGAGAGCAATGACGTCCCCCTGCGCATTCTTGCGGTAGAGGTAGGTGTTGCCGTCATAGGTCATACCGGCAATGCCCGCATGGTCATAGAGGAACGAAATACCGTTGCTTTGCATGAGCAGCTTACCGTTGCTGTCATAGGTGAAGGCGATCTCCGCTTCGGCGTTATGCTTTTTCGCAGTCCGTCTGTGCTGTGATATTCTCATTCATTACGTAAAAAAGCCCCCAAGCCGAAGCTTGGGGGGGAAGACTGTCTTCTAAAACCGTCTTCTTAGGGGGGCTGCCCGCAAACGGCGGGAGGACAAATCATTCGTTGGCAACGATATGTTCGTTACTTTTTTGGCTTTGCTTTTCTTGTATTGATAGGACATGATTGCATCCTCAAGCGCTAAACAGTTGTCCTGAAGAAAAGAAATGCCAACGATATGCTTTTTGTGATAAAAAAACGCGGACAACGGGAAAGCTGATACTTTTTAAATAAGTCAATCAGTTTTACCATAATCTTAAATGAAAAGCCAGATACTGCATATGGTTCAATTCAAACGTATTTGCAGTGCTTTCTCTGCGCAATTCGATCCATTATGCGGTTTCTGTCGAAAAAATCGTTTCTTTTCTTTGACCGCTTTGCGCATAGATGGAGATCGATGAAAAAGCGTTTGAATATGCATCCGGTGTTACGCTTTCTCCGATCTGCTCGACAAGCTCTTCGTAAGTCAAATTGTTCGTAATTTTCATGATCAATTCGACCGAATCTGGATTGGATCTCATCTTTAGCGGTTTGTAGTTCGTGGCGATATCGGCATGGGGATTCTTGCGTTTTTGCTGGATCAAAGCATCGTATCCATGTATTCTGCTATCAAAGATAACATATTCTCTGCCACACGCTATACACTTTATCTTAAAACTGTTGTAGAATTCAGGCTTCTTGTCCACAAGTGGAAGTTAAGAAAATCGGGTATCTCGATTGTACTTACCCCAAAATCAACTTTGTTGCATTTTTCTTATCCTGCCACAAAATTCATAGTTTTTGCAACAATCCTTTGTGGCAAAACCGAGAATTTGCAGGAAGGATAAGGGAATTGCCACAAAGGCAATTCCGATACCCTACAAGTGGGAAACCCACTTTTAATTGTTCAAACTTTGATTTTATTCAAAATTTCAACAATGCTTTTTCCTTCTATTTTGGCGTTTTTTAGGAAATCATCCTTATCTGCAAATGACCGTATAAATGTTCCATACTTATCATCCGATAAATACAAAGAAATTCCTGCTCCTATGCCATACTCGTCACCATTCACTATTTCATATTTAATTCCGTTATAGATAAATACAAACTCGTCATGCCAATCTAATAACTCCAAAAAAGTAGGATTCTCTTCGCTCATATATTTCTCCTTAAAATAGCCATTTAATTAAGTCCCAAAATGACCAATGCCCACCAAGCCTAATCCCATTTATCCAACCATGATAATGTGGAAACTTTAAATTTGCGCCACCATGTCTAAAATCTTTATCAAACCAAGCGTTACCTTTTGAATCAAAGAATCTATACTGCTTTACTCCTGCCTCATCAATAGTAGAATAGCGCGAAAACGGTTTACCTTTTATTCCCGCTTTGTTGCCTGTAACATTAGCATATTTCATATACATATTGCCTGCAATTGTTCCAATGTCAGATGCAATGTTCAACCCAATATATAATCCATTATACAGCCCATCACTCATTCCCGTCCAGCTTTGGATATAATTTGTCCCTGTCGCGCCTGCTACTATTTCGTTTACACCAAAAGCCATTGTTCCTGCACCTATTAATATCAAAGCCCCACCGGCTATCCAACCAACAGGTCCAAAACTTAAAAGCCCAATACCAGTATAAATAGCAGCTCCACCACTTACAGTTGAGCTTATACCTCCTGCAATCTGAGATCCAAAAATTTCGGATAATCCCCAACTGATCAAGGTGCCAATCGCTAAACTTATTAAGAAAGTACTGATTGCAAAATGCCCAGTCGGATCGGCATACATAACGGGGTTATTCAGGCAATAAGCATACAGATTAAGTCCACCAATCGATTCAGGATCAAGATAACTAATATCATCAGGACTAATAAACCGTCCCGTTTCAGGATCATAGTAGCGTGAGGATACTAGAAACAGCCCCGTCTCGGTGTCAAAGTAGTAGCTTCTGTAGCGGATCGGGTTGAGATTCGCTACGGTTTTATTATACTCACTTTTCCGATTATTGTCAATGACAGCCGTCGGGCAGACCTCGCAGTTGCCCCATGCGTCGTAGGTATACGTTGCGACCACGGCACCGTTGGTGTCACAGAGAGCAATGACGTCCCCTTGCGCATTCTTGCGGTAGAGGTAGGTGTTGCCGTCATAGGTCATACCGGCAATGCCCGCGTGGTCATAGAGGAACGAAATACCGTTGCTTTGCATGAGCAGCTTACCGTTGCTGTCATAGGTGAAGGCGATCTCTGCTTCGGCGTTATGCTTTTTCGCAGTCCGTCTGCCGTCTGCGTTATGCGTATAAGTGACCTCGTCGTCTGCGGCAATGACGTACTTCGTCGGGCGGCAGAGCTCGTTCCATTCCATCACGTGCCCGCGGTATTCGGAGGGGCACCCCATGTCGTCATAGGTGCAGGCCGTACCGTTAAAGGACAGCATCCGATCACCGTCATAGCGGTAGGTGTCGACCTTTTTGACGGTTGCACCGACGAGGAGCTCGTCCCGCATCAGCGTGAAGTCATACGTACGGCGGCGGAGGATATTCCCGTTGCAGTCGTAGATCACGGTCTGGGTCTTACCCGTTTTCAGGTTGTCCTCCCGGATCAATCTGCCGAGCTGATCATACGCGTAACGGGCAATGAGCTCGCCGTTCTCCATGACGGAGGCAATATTGCCCATCTCGTCATAGGTATACTGCAAAAAGTCGCCGTTACCGTAGGTCAGGGTTGCCGGAGTGTTCGTTGCACAGTCGCCCACCTTGCGATACGTGATCTTCTCCTTCTCCACGATCCTGCTACCGACGGTCACGGTTTTGCCCGTGCTTCTGCCGAGAACGTCGGTCTGCGGGGTCACCGTCAGATCGCCCGTGGTAAAGGTCTGCAGCTCGCGTGCGGCGTTGTCGCGGTAAGTGTAGGTGTCGGTACGGGTCGTGTCGCCGACGGTGACGGTTTTTTCGGACAACTGCCCGAAATCATCGTACGTGTAACGTTCGGTCACATCCGTAGCGCCCTTTCGTTTGTGCGTGTACGAGATCATACGATCCAAGTCATCAAAGGCGAAGAGCTCTTCTTCTACGGTCTCCCGTATCTGGTTGCCGCCGATATGGCGGATGGTCACGACCGCTCTCGATATGACACGCCCACGCTCGTCATAGGTCGGGGTGATCAGCGTTGTCAGCCCGTCAAAGCGACGTTCTACGCGGATATGGCGCCCGGCCCGTTCGGTATAGGTCTGCGTGAACATACCGTTCGCCCATGTGGCGTTTGCCCAGTTGACGGTCTGCCCGCGGTAGACAGCGTTGTTCCCGTAGGTCATGGAGACCAGTGGTTCCTTACTGTTCAGATACACGTCGGAGGTTCTGCGCATATGGTCATAGGCATATCTGACGGTATTGTTCCCGCTCCTGACCTCGGTCAAAAGGGCTGCGGTGTACCGCTTGCGCGTACTGTTTTCCTCGCCGATCGCGGTGCTCTGGGTAATGGATACCACATCGTTCGTTTCATCTGCGCCGTAGGCGACCTTGCCGCCGTTCGGCAACGTTTTGCTCCGCACGGTCACGCCGTCGGAATCGTAGGTATAGATCGTCTTGTGCTCGCCCGTTTCATCGTATTCTGCGAGGGCCTTTCCCGTCTTTTCATCCAGCTCGTGCTTCTCACAGAACCTGGACGCAGGGTCAAGGGTGTTGTAGGTGCGGGTCTCAAGGACACCCCCCTTATCGTCGTACACGGTTTCCTCTACCGTGACCCCTGCGGTCGTCTGCTCGCCCTCCACGTAGGTCTCGGTGCGAACGATCTTGCCCTGTGCGTTATAATCACGGGTGCTGACCGTCTTATAATGCCTGAGGAGCGTGGTGACCGTCTCGGATCCCGCGGTTCCTTCTCCGTCAGTCGTGTCGGTTGCATCGGTCGCTTCGGTCGTCTTGGTCGTTTCGGTCGTCTCGGTCGTCTCATCGGCGGTATCCTCTGCGGCAGGGACCTCCGTGTGGCGTTGCAGCTCGACCGTGGTTTCCGTGCGGAGGAGACGCTGTTCGTCGTCATAGAAGTAGTTCGTTTTCTCCGTACGGGTCACACTCCCGTTCGGCGTGACCTTGACCGGGGAGAGTGTCTTGGTTGCGGGGAGATCGAACTGATCCATCACCACCGTCTCGGTATCGCCGTCTTCAAAAACGAAGTCATCTGCCGGGACATAGAGCGTGCTCTGCTTGGTCTGGATCGTGGTTTGCTCCGCCGGTCTTACGGTTGGCGAGGTGCGGGAATCGACATATTCATACCGTTCTGCCGCAGTCACACGGTTGTTGACCACCTCACGGTAGGCAATAAGACGGTTCTTTGCGCTGAAGGTATAGATCGACTTGGTCAGATTTTCTTCTGTTCTGACGGTGACCGTTTTTTGACCGTCCGCATCTCTCGCGGTGTGTTCCACATGGGTATACTGATACCGTTTTTCGTTGCTGTCATCCATGGTGCCGTCCGCCGTTACTGCTTGTGCTTTGGAGACATACGAAATACTGAAGTCCGGATATACTCTCTCTGCGGGGAAGGTCGCGCAAATCATGTCACGCCCCCGGACCGAGGCGAGATTCCCGTTGCTACGGTAGGTGAGTGTCAGCATTCCGTCGTCGGGGTAGGTGATACCGACGAGCTTCTCGTGATCATATGTGAAGGTTGTCCGACCGCCGCAGACGTCAACTACGGTCTCCAGCTTCCCATCTGGATCGTAGCTAAAGGAAATTGCGCGCTCATCACTGCCGACGATCCGTTTGATCTGATTGGGGAAATCCTTATCGTATTCAAATGCGGCATATTGCTCGTATTGATCAAAAACAACCGCCAGTCTCCCGTCTGCGTTGAATCCGCGGGTGATCTCACCGTCGGACAGATATTCGATCGGTTCCTGCACTTTCAGCGATTTCAGCTGTTCTTCTGCATGAATGAGCTCGCGGTAATACTGCCGGAGCTGTTTCAGTGTATCTGCATTTCTGCTCTTGAAAAAATCCAGCTGCTCGTTGATCGTCTTAAGCTGCCGCCGCCTTTGGTCATTTGTTTCATCCAACTGATACACACACAGATTTCGCTGATACAGCATAGAAATGATCTCGGAACCAAGCGTGTAGCGTTTTAATGCTTCCTTTTTATCGTCCGTTACATCTTTATCGTCCGTTATATCCGGATTCGTAGTGAGGCCTGCGTCCGATAGCGGATAACTCAAATACAGCGTGTTTGCTTTAAAAACGGTAAACCACGTTGAAGGAATGATGTTTCCGTCACTCATTCGACCAAGCATCAATTGCTTATACGTTTCTCCGACGTACTTCTTTATCAAAGGCGTCAGGGTTTTCTCCAGGCTTGCGATCGTGCTTTTGAGAGATGCCGTTGAAATGGGTTCTGAGACACTGTCGCTTGTATCTGTCGGGATGGAATCGCTCACCTTCGTTTCCAGTAATAGGGTCCCTTTCTGCGTGATCAGTTGTCCGTACTGGAAAGCATCGCTTTTGGACATTGCGATGCGGCTGACTCCGTCAATACGTATCTCGGAGATCTGATCGTATGCCAGGTCTTTGATCTCCTCAACGGTTTTACCGCTTTGGGCATTTATGACTACGTGATCCCTGAGCACATCTTTGTACGAGTCGATCTGGGTTTCCAGTTGCTTGCGCTCGTCGCTCCGCTGCTCGAAAAGAGCCAGCCCTCGTACACCCGATGTCGGCGAGGAAAGCTTCAGCCCGGTCGCGGTGCGGAACTCCCGGATGACCTTGTGTCCGTCATTGCTGCGCAGTGTGCCGTCCGGATCGACCGAAACACGCGTTTTGGCAACGTAGATCTTTTTGTTTTGGCTGTCCATGTAATAGTAGTATTCGTGGAAACCGTGGCGGTCACCGAGCGCATCGGTATAGATATACGTGATCTGTCCGTTGCTGTATGTTAATTTCGACAGATTCTCCTGCAAGCTGAGCCGGAAATCCTCACCGAAGCCGTAAGAGCCAGTGCCTTTTTTCAGGACGTGCGATACGGCAATCCCCATGACGGATCTCTCTGCGGGAACGTCTTCGACGGTCAGCACCGATTCTCCGGTTGCCAGATTGACCTGCATGGCGGCGGTATCCGTCAGCGGGAAATCTCTTTTCACATAGCGGATGTTTTTGTCCTCGAAGAACTCAAGCTCCAGCTTGGAGCCGCTGACGGAAGAAGCATCAAAGTCAAAGCAGCCGCCGTCGGCGTCTTCGGATGCGAGGAATTCGATCTGAATGGTTCCGGCGTCTCCGGTATTACGGTAAGCGCTCGAAATGTCTACGCAGATATAACTGTCTCCGAAATAACACTTCTGTGTTCTCGCGGTTTCTTCGTTGTTGACCTTTACCAGATATTTGCCGCCGCGGAAGGGCGAGTATACCTTGAACCACACCTTCGCACTGAAGATCCCATTATAATCCTTACGAACCAGGCTCTTATGCAGGGAAACGACGGACCGGTGCTTGGCGTCCTGAAACACACCGACCCGGATGTGGTTGTCGAGAAGATCGGTGAACGGCTGTTCCGCTTCGTAGCGACCGTTGGTTTTCTTCATATAGTAGTTTTCGGTCGTGAAAAGACGATCCGTCTGATTCAGCACCACCTGTGGGTCGATGATGACGGGAAAAGCACGCTCGTCGGCGTTCATCCATTCCGCATCCGCTTCGACGACGAACAGGTAGGTGCCTTCGCCCTGATCCTCCAGCCCGTACTGCACGTTCTGACTGTATACGCCGTTTGCGTCAGTCATGAACGGTGCGGGGATGGTCATCTCCGGCGCGGCGCTATCCTCCGTACCGTTCTTTTTCAGAACGACGGTGTTGTCCGCGGATAGCGTGGCGGTCATGCCGTCGGCGTGCAGGGCAAAGTAATAGAGATAGGATGCGGCGGGTTTTCGCACGACGATATTCTCCTTTACCTGACCGCCGAGGATCGTATATTCAAGGTCGGTTCCGTCCGCGATGCTGCGGTACGCCGACTGAACGCCGATACCGTCACGGAGCGCCGAGGTCTCCTGCTCGACCGGGGTCGGGTCTGACGGGGATCCGGTTTCCTCGTCGAGGGACATCGCCGCTACTGCGGTGTTGACGGACGCTTCTGTTCCGACGAACTCCCACGAGAGCCCGATGCCGTTCCCGGTCAGGGACACACCGTTGCCCTGTGCGGCTTTTTTGATGCAGGCGGTATAACTGCCGCATTGCGTCTCATAGCCGTCGTCACCCTCGGTCATCGTGCCGTTGATCGGCTTCCAGGTGCGGGTCTCCTCGTCAAAGTAGTTGAGGGGCGTATTGCTGATCTCCACGACGCCGGTGCCGTCGTTGCGGAGATAACATCTGGTGAGCGCGTCTCTTGCACGCTCATCCTCCTGCACGTAGGCGGGGTTGCTCCACGAGGGCATTCCTTCCACGACCGCATCTGCGGCTTCCTCGGCAGTATGCTCCGCTACCGGCGCAAAGGTGATCTCATCCGGATCACACGACGGTTCTGCGGGGGTGGCGGCAGACATTTGCGCCTGCTCGTCCACAAAATTGTTTTTATTATTCATGGTAATACCTCTTTCTTTATTTGTTTTTTCGGGCTCGCCTTCGTTTGCTGCGACGTCGGGCGGAAATCCCTTTGGGGCGGAGCGGGGCTGCCGAATGCAGCATTTTCGGCTTTTCTGCTCTGCCTGTTGCCATTCTAACGGGAAAAGGGGTCAAAATCTGACCCCATTTTCAAAAATATTTTGAGAGATCTTCAGTTGCCTTTTGCCGTAAGAAAACGGTTTACCATAAGAATTTTCGGAATTTAGGAAAAGGGGTCAGGATCTGACCCCTTTTCTATTTATGATGATTTCAGGACCGAAAGGTTACAAAAAAGAAGGAAGGATTACGAATATGGACATCGAATCATTCAGTGCACCGGCAATCTGCACGGTCGTATACGTATTGATCGAATTGCTGAAAAAAGCAGTCGGAAACAAAGAGGCTCTCAAGAGATGGTACCCGCTGATCGCGGCAGTCCTCGGTATGTTGCTCGGTTTCGGTGCGTACATGACGCATCTGCTGCCGATTTTGGCAGACAGCATTCCCGGTGCGATCATGGTCGGTCTGTGCAGTGGGCTCTGTGCGACGGGGACTGATCAGCTGATCCACAGGATCATCAAAGAGAAAAATGAGAAAAAGTGACTGTATGGCACAGAGCACGGAAAGGAGGTGATCATGATGGAATACGTTTTTTCAACCGTGTTGAGTCTTGTGGCGACCGTGATCAGCGGAATGGCGGTATTCTTTTTGAAGCGGTATTTCAAGCGGAAAGAAACGAAAGACCGTGCGCGTGAAGAGCTGGCAGCAAAAGAAAATATGCTGGTGTTGAAAAGCATCAACGCAATCGGGAAATTGACACTGGCGAACAGTATTGCGCTCCGCGACGGAAAGACCAACGGAGATATGTCCCGCGCTCTGAAGGAATACGAGGCGGTGGATAAAGAGCTCTACGATTTCCTGCTGCAGTCAAGTACCCACCAGCCGGCATAGAGCATCTTGGAGGGCAGAGGCTCCTGAAAGAGTGACCGGTCTTTTGACCACCGTGCGTACCGTTCCGTACACGGAGGCTAGCGGGGCAGGATCAAAATCTCATCCGTTTTGCCGTTCGTCGACCGTGTGCAAGGATACGGGCTCCGAGGGGGAGCGCATCATTTCATTGATTGGTGAGAGGTACACCCGGATGAATATGACGATATGGAAATCAAAAGCGGAGAGTCGCACCTTATCGGAGCAACTCTCCGTCTGCTGCGTTCTCTTACTGCGCCGCCAAAACCTGTGTAAAACCGGCAGCAGCTCAGAGACGGATGATGCAGGAATCCCCCGGTGCCCTTTGTGCACCGGGGGTGGTTTAACACTACGACATCGCTACATTCAACGTAACATAATGAGCTATAGTCATTGTGGATACGTTGATCTTGCTTTTAATGCAATGTTTATTTAAGTCTGTAGGTGAAGAAAGAAAGTACCATCAAAAACGATCATCGTTTCGCATTATCTTTCAAATGCCATTTTCTAATTTGAGAATCAATAGTCAAGACACGCTACCTGTTTAAATACCAACATTCAATAGATCCATTGCTTCTTGCTCCAGTTTGCAGTTGTGGTCAAGCATATATTGAATTGTATTATTAAACTCGCCATCTAACAAAAGTTCGAGGCGCTTGCGATCATTTTCTGTCAACTTCTTCGTATACATGGAGCATTTCTCTAGTGTTTGCCAATCCATATGATAAGGTTCAAAGGCAATTCCGGTTCGATCGCGCAGATGCTGCAGAATATAAAAGCCACCGGCATCAATATCCCCGAAATGAAGATATTTTTTACCTTGATTTTGCTCATATATTTTTTGAATAAATGTGCGGCGACACGAGTTATGGTAGCCCCCAAGATAGATTGCAAAAGAGTTTTTACACTGAAACGCATGAAACGTGGTCAGGTTTTCTATGGTAATAATCGTTTCTCCAAGCACCTTGATCTCCCCTATGTAGTTAAGCATCTCCGAGGACAATGCAATATCGCCGTTCATCGGGGAAAGATCTATTGTTTGTCCGCACACAGTAATACACCCTTTACCTTTAAAATAAACATGTCCGGGATTTTTAATAATATTCAAGTCTGCCAGTAGCGTTTCCTTTTCCGGAAAGTTCCCATACTCGTAAAGGAGTGAAACGACCTTGGAGCGTATTTTTTCAAACGCTTTGGAATCCCCGAATACTTGTATAGAAAAATCTCGTTCAAACATTTCATTTTTTACATTGACGATCTGTACAATGGCTTTTAGAACGGATTCGTAAGTTACAATGTCATCATCAAAAAATTCTACTGACTTATTTGCATTAAGGCGCTCCAATTGTCGTGCGCAATAGGTAGTTAGAATACTGTTTTGATCTTTATAAACCATCAAAAGTTTTCGCAGTTCAACAACGACATTGCTTTTTGGTAAGCGATCAATATAGGCGTAGACATCTCCGAGGGTGTCTGTGTTCAGAGCAACAGATCCAAATACACCGTTTTTCTGTCTGCAGGCTTTAACATATCCCATTGATTTCAATGTTTGAATGCTTTCGTTGACAGCGTAAAACAAGTCGTACTCGGCATCATCTGCGTATTCCGGAAACAGTTTTACAATTTGAATCATAAAATGCTGACTTACCCGATTAGCTCCGATAAAGCTTTTACTCCTTTCATACTTATCTATCAGAGCATTCAAAATCTGTTTCTCATATTTTGTCATAAGTCGAATTCCTCAACGATACTGGAATACCCGTTTCGATAGGTGATCAAAACAGTATCGACATACTCGCCGATCGTTTCAATTTTGGCCGGCGGCGTTGCGAGGATCACCTGAAAGTTTTGCGAACGGAAAAATTGCATCATGCTGGCGATGCGATCGTCATCCATCTTGTCAAATGCTTCATCAAGCATAATGATTCGAATGGTTTCCCCAACACTGTACATTTGAGCAAAAGAGGCAGCTATTGCAACATAATACGGAGTCTGTGTTTCACCGCCACTTTTTTCACCGTATATCTTGGAAAAATACTGCGACTTGCCGTCTTTGGAGATGATTTCAATATCATAATCCATATATTCACGGTAATCGGTATATTCGGAAAGAATTTTATCGCCATGCTCATCCGACTCTGTTAATTTGGAAAAGAGGGTTTCCATTTCGTCGTGGTAGCGGTCTTCAAATGCGCTGGTAAACAGAGTGACACCACCGTAGTTAATTTTGGAGGTGATCATGTCGTAGAGTCCCTGTTTCATTTTGTGTGCGGAGTAAAGAAACTTATAAGAATCATTACCATAATAGATGTTTTTCAGCGCTCTGTTTAGATTCTGAAAAATGTCCTGCGCACATTCAATATTTTCCCTCATGCGGGCAAGGAAGTTTTCTTTGAATTCAAGTTCGCAATTCTCTTTGGCCTTGTTCAGTTTTTCTTCGTATTCAATCAAATTGTGGTTGGTAAGTGTGTGATATTCTTGTGCATATGCACTCACGGCTTCTTCGCCGGTTCCATATTCGCCCTCCTTGTAACTTGTCTGCAACCGAATCAATGAATCCCTTTGTGCATCGTACTGATTTCTGAGCACCGTTCTCCTGCGACTATAGTTCTCAACGATCGTTCCCGCTTCCTTGGTTTTACTATGTTCCTCAAATTTTTGCCTTGCCGATTGAATCACACTCGGGTCGTCTTCACTAAGATTTTGCATTCTTTTTTCAAGTTCTATCACTTCATTGTTTAGTCGCTCCATTGTCTGGCGCTGGTCTTGCATATCTCGATCTAAATTAATGACCGTCGATTTTAGACTATCTGTCTCCTTGCTGAGTTCGGCAATCTTCTGCTGACAATCCTTTTCTTTAAACTGCAGCGCAATGATATTCGGGTCATTCATGGCCTCATTCAGTTCCGTTTTTATTTGTCGAACCCTTGCATCGATCTCTTCCATTTCTATCGGTGCCAATAAATTTCGTTTTATCTGATCAAAGTTACATCTAGAAATATACTCTATGGCAGTATCTATTTCCTGGATTTTGGAACGAATCTCATCATATTTTGCTTTGGTATCCCGATAATCGGATTCAGATAACTCCAATTGTCGCTTTAAAGCGTATTCTCCAATGTAAGGGACATGATATTGGTCTTCAGGAATTTTTCGTAGTCCTTTTCCTTGGTAAAGCATACATCCCGCGGTAATGGCAATGGAATGTTTTTTTAGTTCGGGGACTCCTTCGCAAAGGGCAACCCGCCCCATGAGATAATTTGCATATGCGCGTGCATAACGATTCTCGCTTTTGATCACGGATGCAAGAGATCCTTCCGGAGCTGTGGCGCCGATATCCAACGCACCCGTATTGACTAATGTAACTCCTTCAATTTGTGATTTTAAACGATCATAGACCGTGGCTGCGATATCGTAGTACTGGGGCTCCACAATGATGTTGAATCGTTGAGTATTCAGGTACCCTTCGACTGCATTTTGCCACCTCAGATCGGATATCTCCAAGAGATCCGCAAAAACTCGCACGTCTGAAGCAATTGAACGAGCGTTAAATTCAGCTTTTACAGCGTCCCTCAATCGAATTGTATTTTGAGGATATATAATCTGATTCTTTTTAAGTCTTTCGATTTTATCCTTGAGTTCAGATAGTTGTTTTTGTAGCGCGTTCAATTGCTGATTGTTTTCTGCGCGTTTCGCCTGCAAAGCGGTATTCGTTTCTTGATAGGCTCTCATTAGTATAACATACAACTCGTTGCGGGCTTCCACCGGCATTTCCGATTTCACCATGGCATGCACGGAGGCAAGTGTAATGCTATCCTCGATGCCTAGTATGTATCGGAATGCCTGAGTAATGTTCTTTACTTGTACCTTTAGTTCGTCCAAATTTGTTGCAGTGGTGGCTTGATCTTTTTCTTTCAACTGTAATTCCTGCCTGAGTTTCTCAATCAACTTGCTACACTCACTATTACTCATATCAATTCGTATGGCCTGTAAGCGTTCCTGTTCAGATGCCAGCTCTTCCGATACTTTTTGCGTCTGTACCTGTGCAGATCGCAGTTGTTGATTTTTAGTTTCGATCAGTCTTTGGCTATTTTGAATTTGCGCTCTTTTTTCACAAATAGTTGCAATCACCATTAGGATATCAATAACTTGTATTTCTTTATTTAGATCGGTCATCTTAGTATCTGTATCCATGATTTTTTGCAGATGGGCGATCTGTTGCTTTACTTCGAAAATGAGCGACTGCATCTCTCGGAGATGACGGATATTTTCGCGTAAACCATCCACTTCAATTTGCTTCTCCGGCAGAATGAACTGTGTAATGAATTTTTTCACATGATCCATCGGTTTAAAAGCCAAAGACTTTGGGATCATATCAAAAAAAGTGTCATCCAAATTGCCAAGGCGGCGCTTAAAACGCTCCTTAGCATCTCTGCTGCTCCGTATGGGGAAGATTTTCTTGCCGTTATTTCTAAACTGTTCATCAGTTGCGGGTTTATTGTCTACGATGAAACTGAGGCCACTGAGGGGGCCTTCTTCACAGAACCACACTTTTCTGACTTCGGCGTCTTCATCCGGAGAATCAAATTTGGCACCAAGCACAAAATACCTGTCTTTGCTCTCTTCGTAGAATTCAAGCGCCACATAAGAAATGACGCTATTTTTTCGGGCATATGTATTCCCTTCTTCTCCGGTTTTGCACCGCACGTAACCTTTTAGGTCTCTTTTACTCTTTTCGTTGGCGGCCGGATTAAATCTCCGGGTGTTTGTGGTCAGGATCAGTTGAATTGCATCCAGGATGGTGGATTTTCCGGACGCGTTTTCACCGCTGAGTAGGCAGGAGCCACCGATTTCTATGGTTTCGTTTGAGAAATAGTGCCAGTTGACGAGTTTAATCCTCGTCAGTTTCTTCATCGTCTGCGGTATTGCCTGTGTCAAGAGAATCACCTCCCGTCGAGTATTTATCAAGTTTTTCTTTAGCCTTTTGATACATTTCCTCCAGGCTGGGTATAGTCACTGCAAACAGAATCGACGGATAAATCTGAATCCGCGTTTCTGGATTGGACATATCGGTGTCGATCTTCCCAATCAAACGATATCTTTGAAACATGCCAAGTGTATTTCTCATTGCCGTTTTATCCAACCTTGCATTTAGTTTCAGCATGTTATATTTATCGTAGATCTCATCTGCAAGGACGATGACATCATTGATTTGTGAAAGTTGTTTCTTTTTTTCAATATACAAGAGTCGTAAAATCAAAAGCAGGATACTCTCAATCTTCTTTAAATGGATTCTCCCTGATCCGGCGCGGTTATTAAGAGCAATCACTCCGTTTTGCTCATCTATGATCAGTTCATAACCAAGCATTTCAAAATAGACAGTAAAAGCCTCCGGATTATTTAAAACAAAATTGTAATCGGAAGCCGTATCAATATGTTTTTTTAGAAGAAAACATTCTCCGAGTAGTTTGCTAGCGGCGCTTCTGAATTTATCTTTTGAAATATGTTCAAATACCTCTGCCATTTCCATTATGATTTCACCCTCTTTCTAATTTCAAAGTCACAGAATCTAAAGCCATGCAAACAGATAACTCTATCCATTGGTCTGATGGTGTACCCCGCGGTCGCAGAATGACCATACAGCGCTATAAAAATAATACGTATCATATCCCTCTTAGTTTCGACAGGAAGCGAAGAAGCCAAAATCGTTACCTTTTCGGAGAGCAACACTTTCACATACTGCTCAATGTTTTTCTTTGAAAAGCGATTTTTGTTTTTCTCCGAGATGGCAATTTTGTGTTTTTCTCTTTCTTCTGCCGACAATTCAAGCGGTTCAAATACATCTTCGACATCCGTTATTTTTCGGGATATGGGTATTGCTTTAAATGATTCTTCACTAAGGAATCCGTGCGTGAAGATATTAAATATTCTGCAAATGTCGTCGGACGCATCCTCTGCTAAATTCGTTTGTTCCTCCCGGTTAAAGGTATCTGACAAGTATTGCAGAATTGTCGATATTTTCCCCTCAGTGTTGTTTGTATTGAGGAGCAAGAATCGTGCTCGTTCTACTGCATTCCTTAGATATTTCGAGTGCTTTTTATCGATTTCTGCGACAATTTCATCGTAGCAACGAAACCAGTCGATGATGGCAGTGATTTGTCGTTTTACTTCTTCTTCAGCCGTTGTGTGATCATTTTCATTTTCGATGTTTTGGTAACCCTTTACCGCACGTTCGAACACGGCAGAATCATTCAGCATGTCTCTAAGACGACTGATAATGACGTTTCGAAACCTGGAGATGTTATCTTCTGTTTTGATTCTGTGATATGCCTTAGAACCGATTTCTTCATGGTAGGTGAAAAAATCTCGAATGATCTCCTCGGAGGTTTTGTCCGCAGTAATATTCTCAATATATTTCTTGATACCGGTATTTAGCTTTTTTAGTCCGTCAAAGAGTGCGTGAGTTCGCTCAAAAACCGGTCTCAAAATTTGCGGATACGGTCGATTCAAGAGTTCCTCATTTGTCAGTGTAGAATAAATCAACGATAGCTCACTTTGATATTCCATCTCCTTTGGGTTGGAAATGGTAAGTAATATCTGAATCACCGTAACGGCATACTCCGGCATCATTATTTTCGCAGTCTGGTTATTTACGATTTCATATTCCACCCACCCATAGTCTTTTAATTTGCGCAAAAACATGGTGGCTTTTGCACGTGAATCTTTGAGCAATTCCGTTCCATCGTCAAATTCAATATCTGAGATGCTGGATCGTTCAAAGTAATCGCTCAATTTTGATACCAAAAGTTCCCGGTCAATTCCGTAGGATAATTCAGAACGGTATGACTCATAAATGAGAGTTAAACAATCAAAATAGATCGTCTTGAACTGACTGGTAAGGGGTTTAAAAAATTCCTCGCCGACAATGCTAAAAATATCCATTTCTTTTCTCTTTCCTTTAAATGCCCATTCAAGCGAAATAAAATGATTGATATGCTTTTAATGGAATGCGCTTTTGAAAACAATTGATCCTACACTGTGTGGGGTAGGCTGATTTTCACATTATTCAACAATTACAGAGTCTATGATCATACATATTATGCCACAAAATCCCTTTATTTGCAACCTTGCCCCGGAGTTTGAAACATACTTCGTTACATAATCGGTGAAGACAATATACAATTGGACTGACACCTGGTTTTAGGTGAACAAGCCAGGATTAAACAGTTCATGCAAACGGAGAAAAATGAGGCCGATATAAAAAACAAGTTTTACCGTTTGGATAGCAACATTTGCATATTTTTACGTTTTTTATCCGGTGAATTTGCTTTAAGTAGCGCATAACTGTCGTTAGTGCGGAGCCGTTTATCGAGGACACGACTGCATGGCCATGGGAGCACCGGATACCACAGAAACGTTTTCAACTTCGCATAAATCAAAGAACGAGTAGGTAGAGCAATTGCAATGCAACGAAATCAAAATGTGCGCCTTTGTTTGCAGAATCAGAGTCTTGTCTTGCTTAAATGAACCTATCATAAAGACAAAAACGGAGAGCCTTCCTCATTGGAAGCAACTCTCCGTTTTGATTTGTTTTCTCGCGCCACGCCGCCAAGGTCAGTGTAGGACCTTGCGGTTGGTTCGAGAAAACTTAACTTGGTGGATCATGTAGGAAAGCAAGGAGAAAAGGCGCCGGGGGCGCGTTTTCTGTGCCGCGCCTGAAAAACGCTTTGAGTATCGTGCGGGGCAAAGCCCATGCGCGAGACGATTTGCCGTTTTTCACCGTCGGAGAACCGCGCGGTCGCTACCGCGGGGTTTGAGACGGATGATGCAGGAATCCCCCTTGTACCCTCCGGGTACAAGGGGGATTGGTGGATCATGTAGGACTCGAACCTACGACCAACCGGTTATGAGCCGGTAGCTCTAACCAACTGAGCTAATGATCCGGGGGATGGGGCGTTGCGGAGTGCCGTGCGTATCGTGGGGTGGGGCATCTGCCGCGACTCTAATCATTGTAGCAAAGACGCGGGGGAATGTCAAGAGGGGCGGGCAATCGGGCGGTATGCCCCCGGTCGGAGGGTCAGATGGGGGTCTCGCCGTTATACCTGGTGGGGAGATTTTCGGCGTAGAGGTGGGAGTCGTTTGAGAGTTGGAGCATCTCGGGGATGATCCCGGTGCCCGCGGCGTTGTTTGCAAAGCGGATGACGGTCATGGAACTGTGTGCAAGCCCCATGCGGGTGCTGAACAGCGGATAGGGGATGCCGAGGACGGAAGAGAGGAACGCCATGCCAAACCCTTCGTGCGCGAAGAGCGCGATGCGCTTTTCGTTCGGCGCGACGGCATCGTAGGTGCGGGAGAGGGGGTCGAAACGGTACCCGAGACTTTCGAGAAACGCATAGGCGTTCTCCCGGATGCGTGCCGTCCCGTCCCCGCACGAGCGGGCGCGGAAATAGTCATGTCGGTGCCAGTCGTCGCCGAGGGAGGCGACCTCCGGGGACGTCAGCATCCTGCGCGCCTCGGCATCCTGGTAGACCCAGTGGCGGTGTCCGTCCGCGTCCGCGACGGTAAATTCACCCCAGGCAAGGTCCTCGTTGCACCAGTCGAGTACGGTCGCGGGGAGGTGCAGCAGTTCCTCCGTCGGCTCCGCGGTCCGGCGCGCCCGGCGGGAGGGGGACACGTAGATTTCGTCCAGCCCGTAGCGGGCGAGTCGCCGCGCGAGTGCCTCCGCCTGACGCTCGCCGAGCGGGGTCAGTTGATTGGGGTCGTAGATCGGCTCTCCGTGGCGTATGTAAAACAGCAGCATAACAGGTCCTTTCGTAACGATGGCTTTGCGACGGGCGAGGGGGGGATGACGAACACGAGGGTAACGGTGCCCGGGGCGGTAATGCGAGGGGGCAAGCGCATGGAGAACGGCAAAGAAAACAACGGGGAGTTGCCAGAAAAACCGGGCACCGCGCGGTTGATATCCGTCCGTGTGCGTACCGGTGCGCAGGGCGCAGTGAGCCGGGACGGGAGGAGCCGCCCGGGATTTTCTTTTACCCCGATTCCGGGCTACGCTTTCCCCTTGATTTTAGCACAAAAATGCCCGCCGCGCAAGACGCGGCGGGCTCTTTCACCGTTTTCGGGAGGGACTCATCATGCGGTAGATGTATTTTATGTAGGCAATCAGGGAGAATTTGATGAAATTGTTTCGATCGTATTGAGAGAATGACAGACAATATATCCGATTGCTTACGCTGTGGTGCCGGCATATTTTCCGGTCGGGAGGGGCGGTAACGGCACGCCGGATTGCTCCGATACGATTTACCCGGAGGGGCCGGAAACCGTGCCAAAACGTTTCGCCATTTGCTATCGGAATCGTTGGATGCTCGAACGAGCGGACTACGTTGTTACCTATGTGACGCACAGATGAGGATCCGGTGCTGCACGGTATCAGTCACTTGCCGAGCGGCGCGGAAAGAAAGTGATTCCTCTTGGCGGTGCATAAGGGACGGCACTCGCGTCTTTCCGCAAGAAAAACCCCGCGCCGAAAAGGCGCGGGGTCGTTTATTTGAGGTTTTGCTTGGTGCCGGGGTTTTCACCCACGGCTTTTACGTTTCGCCGGGGATTTCGCCCCGGGCGGTGCTCCCGCTTGCGCGGGGGCGGTTTTTGCCCGCGGAGCGGCGAAATTACTTCGCCTGTTTCTCCTTGATGGCTGCCTGCGCGGCTGCCAGACGTGCGATCGGCACGCGGAACGGCGAGCAGGAAACGTAGGTCAGACCGATCTTGTGGCAGAACTCGACGGAGGACGGGTCGCCGCCGTGCTCACCGCAGATACCGGTGTGCATATTCGGGCGGACGGACTTACCGAGGTCGACAGCCATCTTCATCAGTTTACCGACACCGACCTGGTCGAGTTTCGCGAACGGGTCGTTCTCGTAGATCTTGGTGTCGTAGTAGGACGGCAGGAACTTGCCGGCGTCGTCACGGGAGAAGCCGAAGGTCATCTGGGTCAGGTCGTTCGTACCGAAGCAGAAGAACTCAGCCTCTTTCGCGATCTCGTCCGCAGTCAGGGCGGCACGCGGGATCTCGATCATGGTACCGACTTCGTAGTGGAGGTCGATGCCTGCCTTCTTGATCTCGGCGTCGGCGGTCTTCACCACGACGTCTTTCACGTATTTGAGCTCCTTGACCTCGCCGACCAGCGGGATCATGATCTCGGGGACGATCTTCCAGGTCGGGTGCTTCTTCTGCACTTCGATCGCGGCACGGATGACAGCGGTGGTCTGCATCACGGCGATCTCGGGGTAGGTGACCGTCAGACGGCAGCCGCGGTGACCCATCATCGGGTTGGCCTCGTGCAGGCCCTGGATGATGCCCTTGACTTCCTCAACGGTCTTGCCCTGTGCCTTCGCGAGGGCCTCGATTTCGCTCTCCTCGGTGGGAACGAACTCGTGGAGCGGAGGATCCAGGAAACGGATGGTGACGGGCTCGCCTTCCATTGCCTCGTAGAGAGCCTCGAAGTCTGCCTGCTGCATGGGCATGATCTTCGCGAGAGCCGCCTCACGGGCAGCCACGGTGTCGGCGCAGATCATCTCACGGAATGCGGCGATACGCGCCGGATCGAAGAACATATGCTCGGTGCGGCAGAGGCCGATACCCTCGGCACCCAGTTCACGCGCCTTCTTGGCATCGCGCGGGGTGTCGGCGTTGGTACGGACTTGCAGGCGGCGGAACTCGTCTGCCCACTTCATGATTCTGCCGAAGTAACCGCTGATCTCGGCATCGACCGTCGGGATGATGCCGTCGTAGATGTTACCGGTGGAGCCGTCGATGGAGATATAGTCGCCCTCGTGGTAGGTCTTGCCGGCAAGGGTGAACTTCTTGTTCTCTTCGTCCATGACGATGTCACCGCAACCGGAGACGCAGCAGGTGCCCATGCCGCGCGCGACGACTGCCGCGTGGGAGGTCATACCGCCGCGGACGGTCAGGATGCCCTGAGAAGCCTTCATACCCGTGATATCCTCGGGAGAGGTTTCGAGACGGACGAGGACCACTTTCTTGCCCTGTGCCTTCCATGCTTCCGCATCGTCGGCGGAGAACACGATCTGGCCGCAGGCAGCCCCGGGCGATGCGCCGAGGCCCTTACCGATCGGCGTAGCCGCCTTCAAGGCCTTTGCATCGAACTGCGGGTGCAGGAGGGTATCGAGGTTACGCGGGTCGATCATGAGGACAGCCTCTTCCGGCGTCTTCATGCCCTCGTCAACGAGGTCGCAGGCAATCTTCAAAGCGGCCTGTGCGGTGCGCTTACCGTTACGGGTCTGGAGCATGAAGAGTTTGCCGTGTTCCACGGTGAACTCCATGTCCTGCATATCGTGGTAGTGGTTTTCGAGAATGGAGCAGACCTCGGTGAACTGCTTGAAAGCATCCGGGAAGAGTTCTGCCATCTTCTCGATTTTGAGAGGCGTGCGGACACCGGCAACGACGTCCTCGCCCTGTGCGTTCGGGAGGAACTCACCCATGAGTTTCTTCTCACCGGTCGCAGGGTCACGCGTGAAGGCAACACCGGTGCCGCAATCGTCACCCATGTTACCGAATGCCATCATCTGCACGTTGACGGCAGTACCCCAGGAGTAGGGGATATCGTTATCGCGGCGATACACGTTCGCACGCGGGTTGTCCCAGGAACGGAACACGGCCTTGATGGCACCGATGAGCTGCTCCTTCGGGTCGGAGGGGAAGTCCGCACCGATCTTGGACTTGTACTCTGCCTTGAACTGGTTGGCGAGCGTTTTCAGATCGTCCGCGGTCAGTTCCACGTCGTAGTGCACGCCCTTCTCGGCCTTCATCTTGTCGATGAGCTGCTCGAAATACTTTTTGCCGACCTCCATAACGACGTCGGAGTACATCTGGATAAATCTTCTGTAACAGTCCCAGGCCCATCTCGGGTTCTTCGACTGCTCGGCGATGACCTCAACGACTTCTTCGTTAAGACCGAGGTTCAAAATGGTGTCCATCATGCCGGGCATGGATGCACGCGCGCCGGAACGGACGGAAACGAGCAGGGGGTTCTTCTTATCGCCGAACTTCTTGCCGGTGATCTCCTCCATCTTGCCGATGTAGGTCATGATCTCCGCCATGATCTCGTCGTTGATCTTGCGACCGTCTTCGTAATACTGGGTGCACGCCTCCGTGCTGATGGTGAAGCCCTGGGGTACGGGGAGACCGATGTGGGTCATCTCTGCCAGGTTTGCGCCCTTACCGCCGAGCAGCTCGCGCATGTTCGCGTTGCCTTCGGTAAACAGGTAGCAATACTTTTTTGCCATTCTTGTTTTCCTCCAAAAATATTTGTATGTTTGCTAACGGGTCGTGGGCGGCTTGTCCGGCGCGAAACGCCGAAAAGCCCGAAAACAAAGCCGTAAGGCGGTCTGCGCCCGACGACTTCCTTTCATTTGCCACCGATATTCTAACACAAATGCGCCTTTTTTGAAAGTTTTTTTATACACGCGCACAATAGTTTACAGTTTGTTCATAAATTTTTGAGAGAACGGGTGCGGGCGGGGGAGAAACGGGGTCCGGCGAAGGGGGACAAGCGGGGAGTGCGCGGCGGACAAAGAGGGTCGGAGGGAGAGGACGGTCGGGGGCGGGGAGCGGAGGCGGGAGAGGGTCGGCGACAGACGGGGAGGGGAGAAGGTCCGCGCGCAGGCGACCGGGGAGGGGGCGATCTTCCGTCGGCAAAAACGCAGGATTTTGCGTCTGCGGGGTTGTATTTTCGCTCCGTGTGTGGTAGGATAAAGCAGATGTTTCCGTAGCTCAGCAGGATAGAGCGTCCGCCTCCTAAGCGGAAGGTCAGCGGTTCGAATCCGCTCGGGAACGCCAGAGGGACACACGCAAAAGGAGCGTATAAAACTCCGCTGCGTGTGTCTTTTTTATGCAAAACAGGGGCAAATTGCCGTTCCGCGGCGGTTTATCGTATCCGGTAACATTTATTTATCTTTATCGGCTGTTTCATCGTCGGGATTCCGGTAGGCGTGTTTTTCCACATACGCTATCATGCGGTTATACAAAACGGCATAGAACAGTGCGGCAAGTAAACCGCCAAGCGCACCCAAAACCGGAAATGTGTCGTTACCTTGTGTGTTTAACTTCAACAATACCATAACACCGATCCACACAAGGACGCACAAAGCAATCGTTACAATATGCCCGCGCAACCACTTTTTCTTGAAAAATGAGATTTTTTCTTTTAATGTAAAAGTGCTGCTCGCAAGCGCGGTAACGAGATTATCGTCGGCGGCTTTCTTAAATTCCTCCGTCCCAAGCCGTTCTCCGGATATAATTTCGTTTATGCTTACGCTGAATTCTTTCGAGAGAAGCGACAGCATTTCAATGTTGGGCATATAGTTGCCGTTTTCCCAACGCGAAACGGTTTTGTTCGTCACGCCGAGTTTCTCTCCGAGCTGCTCCTGCGTCATACCGTTTTCTTTCCGCAAAGCGGAGATAAATTTTCCTATTTTTACTTGATTCATTTTAATCACCTCGAGAAAGATTATAGCACATTTTTTCGTAAAATGCTTCCCCATAAATGGCGAATACATTACCCGCATACGGCGAAATACCTTTTTGCATGGTCATTAACCGAAGCTCTCCGCCGCCCGTACCGATGTTTTTATATGTTCGGGGTTAAAATCCCTGCGGACGTCTGCCCCCCTTTTCGGCTTAAAATGCACTCCTTTTTGTTCGTCATGGACAAGGAGCCGCCCCGACGGGAGTCGCTTTCGGGCGGGCTTTCGTGTGCGGCGATGCGTTGCCCGGCGGCGGTCTGCCGCGGGGGCGGCGGTGCGGCTTGCGGACCCGGGCGAGGGAAAAGCGGGGACAAACAAATACCGGGAGGAGCCTGAAAAATAGGCTCCTCCCGGTGCTTTTTGGTTTGCGGTCTTCCGGTTTGCGGTGCAGGCCGAAAGACCGGCGCAGACCGGGGCAGGACCGGGCAGGCCAGGGTGCGTGTCGCGCGGCGGGAGGTCTATGTGCGGGGACGGCGGCGTCGCGTCAGTCGATGAGGTGTCCGTCCACCGAGACGGTGACGACCTGCCACGGGATGAACTTGCCGCTCGCGCGGAGCGCGGCTTTTGCCGCCGCTTCCAGCCCGCCGCAGCAGGGGACCTCCATACGGATGACGGTCAGGCTCGCAACGTCGTTATCCCGGAGGATCTCCGTCAGTTTTTCGGTGTAGTCCACGGCGTCGAGTTTCGGGCAGCCGATGAGCGTGATCTTACCGCGCATGAAATCCTCGTGCATCCGTGCATAGGCGTATGCCGTGCAGTCGGCGGCGATGAGCAACTTCGCGCCCGCAAAGTAGGGGGCGTTCGTCGGCACGAGTTTGATCTGGCAGGGCCACTGACCGAGCCGGGACGGCGAGACGCCCGAAAAACCGGGCACCGCCGTGTTATCCGCCGTATTTGCCGCGTCTTCCGTGCCGCCGCCGAGGCGGCGCATCCGCTGACCGGGGCATCCCCCGTGCCGGGTGGGGACGGTCGTTCCGGCCGGGGCGGTCGCCCGGGCACTCCCGCCCGCGGTCACACCGGGGGTATGCGTGCTGCCCTCCGTCGCTCTGCTTTCGCCCGCGGCAACCGCGGCCGCCGTCCGTGCCTGTGCCGCCCGGACCGCCGCCTCGTCGTACGCCGCCGCCTCCCGCACCGTGAAGGTGATGGCACCCGTCGGGCAGGCGGGCAGGCAATCGCCGAAACCGTCGCAGTAGTCGTCGCGGAGCAGGCGCGCCTTGCCGTTCACCATCCCGATCGCGCCCTCGTGGCACGCATTTGCACACGCCCCGCATCCGTTGCATTTTTCTTCATCTATATGGATGATCTTACGAATCATGTTTTCTCTCCGTTTCTTGACTTTGTGTCTCTATCATAGTATCATGAAAGCGAAAAATCGGTTGCTATAACCACGAAAGAGCGATTTTATGAAGATTTCAGGGCTTTTTTTGTTGAAGGGGCTGACGGCGGAGGAGATGGCGGGGCTGACTGCCGCCGGGCGGCTGACGGTACGGCGGTACACCCGGGGCGAGGTGATCCTCCGCGCCGGGACGGTGACGCGTGCGGTGGGGGCGGTGCTCTCGGGTGCCGTACTCATCGAGTCGATCGGGGTCACGGGGGATCGTGCGCTCCTCGGGCGGGTGCCCGCGGGGCAGATCTTTGCGGAGTCCTACGCCCTCGCGGGTGCCCCGCTCATGGTGGACGCCGTCTGTGCCGCGGATGCGGAGGTGGCGTTCCTGGACATTGCGCCGCTCCTCGGCGACGGAGCCCACGAGGGGGCGGACCGGGTAATCGCCGCACGGCTCCTGACGCTCGCGGCGAAGAAAAATCTCGGGCTCTCCGAGCGTATCTTCTGCACCTCGCCCCGGCGCGTACGCGAGCGCGTCTCCATCTATCTCTCGGGGCAGGCGGCACGCGCCGGGGCGCGGCACTTCCGCATTCCTTTTGACCGTCGGCAGATGGCAGACTACCTCGGGGTGGAGCGCACCGCCCTCTCGAAAGAACTCTCCCGGATGCGCGCCGACGGGCTCATCGACTATCACAAAAACGAATTTACCCTGCCGGCGGGCACGGAATTGTAAGGACCCGGTCGGGAGAAAAGCGGCAGCCATCGCAAGCCACGGCACGCCGACGAAAAGGCGAGAAAAGGGCAACGGCGAAAAGGTGCGCGGCGACGAAAATGTGAGAAAAGAGCAACGGCGAAAAGGTGTGTCGTGGGGATGAAAAGCGCGAGAGAAAAACAACAAAAAGGCGCAACGCATCGGCAAAAGTGCACGTCGGTGAAAAGATGTGCGGGGGTGAAAAGATATGTGGCGGCAAAAGGGAACGGCGGAGAAAAAGCGCGGCGCAACGACCGCAGGGTGCGGCACACGCGCGGCGGTGCCGCGGAACGGGGAAGACACCGCCGGGCGGGCAAAGCCGGAAGGGGATCGCCGCAAAAAAAATTTCGGCAAAATACGAAAAGAATGAAAGAAACGCATCCCGACGGGTACTTTTCTTATGAGAGGACCCAAACGGGCAGAGGGAGGCAACATGGAGGACAGCGGCATACTCGACCTATATTTTCTGCGTGACGAGCGCGCCATCCGCGAGACGGACGCAAAATACGGGCGTCCGCTCGTCTCGGTGTCACACGGCATCACGGGCAGCGCAGAGGACGCGGAGGAGTGCCTGAACGACACCTACCTCGCGGCGTGGCGGCAGATCCCGCCCGACCGCCCGGACTATCTGTTTTACTATCTCGCGCGCATTATCCGCAATCTGTCCTACCACGTGGTACGGGCACGGACGGCGGAGAAGCGCAGCGCGAGCGTCGTCTCGCTCGAAGGGGAACTCTTTGAGATGCTGCCCGCACGGGAGGTCGAACCTATGGGAGAAGCGGAACTCACAAAGGCAATCGAGCGGTTTCTCATGGGGGAGGTACCGGAGATGCGGTATCTTTTCCTGCGCCGATATTTCTGGGGCGATCCGATCCCCGCGCTCGCACGGCTCGCGGGTATGAGCGAGAACGCCGTCTCCGTCCGCCTCTCGCGGCTCCGCAAGAAACTGAAAAAACACCTGGAAAAGGAGGGGTATCCGGTATGACGGAAAAAATGTGGCGCGCCATCGGCGCGCTGCCCGACGAGGTCCTCCGCGGCTCGGACGAGGAGAATGTCCGCCGCGTGTTCCGCGCCCGTAAAAAGCGACACATCACCGTCCTCTCCACTCTCGCGGCGTGTTTCTGTTTCTGCATCATCGCGGGGTTGTGCCTGCTCCCCGTGATCATGGGCGGGCACTACGGTGCTGCGAACAAACACGACCCGGGCGGTATCGATATGGCACCGAACCGTGCGGGGGAGCCGGTGGCGGCCTTCATCGTCGGGAAGACGGTGGCGGGTGACTGCGGGCACCTGACGTTCCTCTCCTTTGAGGTCGGGGAGGCTTCGTTTCTGCTCGAAAACACGGAGGACGTGTCCGCCCGGCGGGCGGTTACGTTGTGCGAAATCCGAGAGGGGGAGGAGACGGTCTATACCGCCCGGGGCGGCGGCTTTACCGTCACGGTGGACGGTGCGCCGTCCGCAGACGGCACTCTCCCCGCGGCGCGCGGAACCTATCGGATCATCGTGGATGTCAGCGGTCGGCAAGCAGAAAGCGGGACGTTGACGGACATTGTCATAGAAGGTTTCGGGCGGTTTGCCCTCCACGGCGCGTGAGGCGCACCGGAGCATCCCCAAAGACAAGACACTGTACACGGGAGGTTTTTTTATGCGACTGAAAAGCATTATGCAAAAAATACTTTGCCTCGGACTCGTCGGGGCTTCGCTCCTCTCGCTCGCGTCCTGCGCCCTGCACACCAAGGCGAAGGACCTCTCGGCGGGCTACACCCGCACCTCCTCGGCGTCGGGGTCGGTCACGGACGAGGCGTTCCGCCGCGCGGCGGCGACGTTCGCACTCTCGCTCTTCCGCGAGAGTGCCCCGGAGGAGGAGAACCGACTGCTCTCGCCGACCTCGGCGATGCTGTGCCTCGCCATGCTGGCAAACGGCACGGCGGGCGGGACCCGTGCCGAGATCGAGAGCGTCCTCGGGCGGGAGATCGATACGCTCAACCCCATCCTGTACGCCTATGCGGAACTCCTGCGGGCGGCGGGATGTGCGTCGATCGCGGCCTCGGTCTGGATCCGCGACGTCGAGGGGCTCACGGTGGAGCCGTCGTTTTTGCAGAAAAACGCGGATTTCTTCTCGGCGGACGTCTACCGCGCAGCGTTTGACAGGAATACGGTGCGCGACGTCAACCGCTGGGTGAAAAACCGCACGGGGGGCATGATCGACAAACTCCTCGACGGGATTAACGGCGATAATATGCTGTTTCTCATCAACGCGCTGTCGTTTGATGCCAAGTGGCAGAGCGTCTACGAAAAACGGGATCAGAGGAAAGGCACTTTCCGGAACGCCGACGGGAGCGAGAGCACGGTGACCTATCTTTCGTCGAGCGAGTGGCAGTACCTCACGGGGGCGGGTGCCGAGGGCTTTATGAAGTCCTACGCCGGCGGTAAATACCGCTTTGTCGCCCTGCTCCCCCGGGAGGGGCAGACGCCGGAAGAACTGGCGGCGCGGCTGGACGGGGAGGCGTGGCTGGCTCTCCTCGACGGGGCAAGCAACGAAAAAGTGCTGACCATGACCCCGGCATTTGAGACCGAATGCCGCATTGACATCGCAGAGGCTCTCCGGGCAATGGGGGTTACGCGGGTATTCGACGAGAATGCCGCCGACCTCTCCCCGATGGGGCACTACGGCGACAGGGGCCTCTATTGCAGTGCCATGCGGCAGGACGTGCGTCTGCGGCTGGACGCGGACGGCACCAAAGCCGCCGCCGCGACGATCGCCACGATCGACAAGTGCACGAGTGCGGCACCCGACGAGACACCCCCGCACGAGGTGTACCTGACCCGCCCGTTTCTCTATGCAATCGTGGATGCCGAGACGGGTCTCCCGCTCTTTCTCGGCACGGTCAACCGTCTGTAAAGAAATACTGACACGTCTTTCCCGGCATACCTTGACCGTTTTTGCGGATGTGATACTTCGCTGACCCCCGTCGGGCGCGGCGCGCCCGACGGGGGTTACTTGACATTGCGGGCGAAAACCGTTATACTGGGGACAGTAACTGAAAAGGGGCTCGGAACGGTATATGAATAACGAACAACATTTGAAGATTAAAAAAATCTTGAAGATTACGGGCGGCATCGTGTTTGCAGCGGGATTGATCCTCGCCGTCATCGGTTTCGCCGACTTTTTCGCCGCGTTCGGCGGGGACGGGCAACCGCGCTTTTTCTGGTGCACTTTCCTCGGCCTGCCGCTGTTCGCAGCGGGGCTCGCGATGCTCCTGTGGGGGTTCCACCGCGAGATTGCGCAGTATGCGAAGAACGAGATCACACCCGTTGCGGGGGAGGCGATCGCCGACCTGACCCCCGCCGTCGCCGACATGGCGCGCGCCGCTCGCGAGGAGGTTTCTCTCTGCCCGCACTGCGGGGCGAAGAACAACGTCGGGGCAAAGTTCTGCGGTGAGTGCGGCGCGCCGCTCGCCCGCACCTGCGCCGCCTGCGGGGCGAAAAACGAGGCGGGGGCCAAGTTCTGCGGAGGTTGCGGAAAGCCGCTCTGACAGCTCCGCCCCGGCTGTTCGCGAAGAGGGTACCGCGGTGCCCTCCGGTCCCCGGGGAATCCATCGACGCCAAAAAGAATAAACAGCAGCGCGGAGCCGGTTTACCCGGCTCCGCGCTGTATTCGGTTTCGCATCGTGCTTTGGTTTCTCACCGTATTTCTGCACCGTGTCGCTCCTTGGCACCGTGCGGCTTTTCGGTCGGAGTCTTATTCGTCGTGCGTCTCTGCCACGGCGGGGGCGGCTTTCGCTGCCGCGCGTGCGGCGGCGCACCGCCGCACGGCGACGGTCATGAGCAGGACGTGCAGGGTGAAGAACACCGTGAGGAACAGAGGGAGCAGACGGGGGGTCAGGTGCCCCGCGATGAGACCGTAGAGCGGGGGCATGAAGGTCGAGCCGACATAGGCAAACGCCATTTCCAGCCCGATGATGCTGCCCGAGAGGTCCGCCCCGAAGTTCGTCGGGGTCATATGGATGATGGCGGGGTAGATCGGGGCACAGCCGAGCCCGATGACGATCAGTGCCACCATGGCACCGAGGTCCGGGAGGGGGAAGAACAGGGCGAGGATCCCGACGGCGGCAATCCCCTCACCGATGGCAATCATGCGGCGGTCACCGAGGCGCGGGGAGAGAAAACCGGATAGGAAACGACCGACGGTCATACCGATGAAGAACAGTGCCCCGCACTTCGCCGCCGTGACCTCCCCGATCCCGCGCGCCTCGACGAGGTAGGTGCTCGCCCAGGACATGACGGTCGCTTCGGTCGCGCAGTAGGCGAGGAAGGCGAGGAGCACGAGCGGCACACCGGGGGTGCGCCACTTCTCGGGGAACGTGAGCACCCGCTGCGTCACCTCCGGGGACTCGCCCGCCTGCGGCGGGCGTCTCCACAGCGGACAGGAGGCGGCAATGACGGCGAGGAGCGCGATCTGGATGCAACCGACGGTGCGGAAACCGCCCTGCCAGCCTGCCGCACCGGTCAGACAATAGCCCATGATATAGGGGCTGACGATGGTGCCGACACCCCAGAAACAGTGCAGCCAGTTCATGTGGCGGGAGGAGAAATGCAGCGCGACGTAGTTATTGAGCGCGGTATCGATCGCTCCCGCGCCGAGCCCGTAGGGGAGCGTGAAAATCAGCAGCATCGGGAAGGAGCGCGCGAGGGAAAAGCCGAACAGCCCTATGACCGTCAGGCACACGCTCGCGACGGTGACGAAATAGGTACCGATGCGGCGGATCAGGCGATCGGCAAACAGGCTCGAAAGAATCGTCCCGGCCGAGATGAGCATCGTTACGATCCCGAGAGAGGGGAGGGACACGCCGAACGCCTCCCGCATGACCGGCCAGGCAGAGCCGAGGAGCGAGTCGGGGAGCCCGAGAGATACAAAGCCGAGATAAATCACGGCGAGCAATAAACTGACCATAACATACATCCCAAAAGTATATTTGAACAAGAGGAATTCTATCAAAAGTATATGCGGAATGCAAGGGGTCGGTCCGTTTTTCTTCGGGCGTTTTCCGGAAGGTCTCCCGGGGATTTTTCGGGGTGCGGAGCCGCACCCCGCCCCGACGGGGTAGCCTTCTTCGGGATCGCCCGCTCTGCGGGGGTCGGGGGGCTTTTTGCGCGGTCACCCGTTTTACGGGTGGACGGCTCTCTGCCGGGGTTACCCGCTCCGCGGACGGGGCTTTTGCGGGTTCGTCCGTCTCGGCGGCGCGGGGGTTACTCCCCGGGGGCACTCCCCACGGGGGCTTTCTCTGCGGTCGGTCAGTGCTCCCGACGGCGGCGGACACGGTTGAGGTGCTTTTCAAACTCGCCGGAGGCGAGCAGGTATCCGATGAGGTACTGCTCGGGGGTGGGGACCGGGCAGGCGCGCGCGCCCTGCCGCTCCGCGACCTGTGCGGCGAGGTCGCGCGGGAGGATGAGGTACGCCGCGCGCAGGGCGGGCGAGAGCGTAAGGGAAAAGGAGTTGAGGTAGAGGACGTTGTCGCGCCCCGAGAGGGAATAGAGGCTCTCGTAGGGGCGCACCGCGGGGGAAAACTCGCTCTCCACGTCGTCCTCGATGAGGTATCTGCCCTCCTCTGCCGCAAAGGCGAGATACTCGCGCTTTTTCGCGGGGGTGGCGGTGACGCCGGTCGGAAAACTGCGGTAGGGGGTGACGTGGAGCACGTCTGCCGTCGCCCCGGCGAGTGCCGCCGAGGCAATACCGTGCCGCCCGAGGGCGAGGGGCTCCGTTATGATCCCCGCGAGGCGGTAGACCTGTTCGATCTTGGCGTAGGAGGGGTCCTCGATACCGACGGTGCGCCCGCGGAAGATGGCGGCAATGACGCCGTAGAGGTCCTCCGCGCCCGCCCCGATGAGGATCTGCTCCGGGGCGGCATCGATGCCGCGCGCCCGGCGGAGGTATGCCGAGAGCGCGAGACGGAGGTAGGGCAGCCCCGCGGCGGGAGAGCGTTCCAGCAGCCCCTCCCCGACTTCACTGAGGACCCGCCGCACCGTGCGGGCGTAGAGCGCAAAGGGCAGTGCCCCCGCGGCGGCTTTTCTTTCGGGTAAAGGGAGCACCGGCGGCTCCCCCTCCCGGGCGGGGAACGCCACGTCGGCGAGGGTCACGAAAAAGCCGCTCCGCTCCCGTGCCTCGGCGTACCCCTCCTCGGCGAGCAGGGCGAGCGCGTGCTCCGCCGTGAGGATGCTGACGCCGCGGTCGCGGGCGATCTGCCGTTTGGAGGGCAGGCGCGTGCCGTGCGGGTACACCCCCGCGAGGATGTCGCGGCGGAGGGTTTCATAGAGCGTCAGGTAGAGCGGTTTTTCACCCGTTTTCGTTTTCATCTGGTATTATCAAAATCCTTTGTATTGGTTATTTTATCAAGGCCAGTTCTGCGGTATGATTGTACCATAATACAAAGGAGCAAGGCAAGATGCAGGCAAATAAAAAACAGACGAAAATGATCCGGTGGATGTGTGTGACGGCAATCCTCACCGCCGCGAACGTGGTGATGAGTTCGTTCAGCATCCCGGTGCCGGGGGGGCACCTGTACTTAAACGACGTCGTCATCTGCACGGCGGCCATCCTGCTCGACCCGCTCGCGGCGTTCTTCGTCGGGGGTGTCGGGGCGTTCCTCGGGGACCTGCTCTTCTACCCGCTCCCGATGTTCGTCTCGCTCGCGTCGCACGGGTTGGAGGCGGTCGCCGTTTCCCTCATCGCCCGCTACGCGTTTCCGCGGAAGTGGTACGGGGCGGCACTCGGGGTGACGGTCGGTGCCGTCATCATGGTGACGGGGTACTCCCTCGGGCGGGCGTTCGTGTACGCCACGCCGGCGACGGCACTCTTAAAACTCCCGTTTGAGATTTTGCAGGCGGGGGTCGGCGCGGTCTCCGGGGTGTTGCTGTGCTATCCGTGCGGGCTGTCAAAGCGTTTCGACAAAATGTTTCCCGATCTCGCCGCCCCGCGGCGGCATCCGGTCGTGGCGGACGCCGCGGGCAGCGCGGGAGGGGACGCCGGGGCGGCGGCATCGTCTGTGCCCACGCGGGACGAAAACGACGACACGCACTCACCGTGGATTGGCGGGGGGCTCTGATGGGGGCATTTTCCCGTGTTTTGCTTGACAATCGGGGGCAGGAAAACTATAATAAGGAAGATCAATGCCGTTAAAAGGGGTTGCAAGCATGGAAAGAACCTATATCAGTGAAATGGTGCCGGAGGAAGAGTGCAGGATCTCCGGTTTCGTCGATGCCATCCGGCAGATGCGGTGGGGCGCGTTCGTCGTGTTGCGCGATATGTCGGGCAAGGTGCAGGTCACGTTCGGAAAGGACGAGTTCCCGGAGATCGTGAACGTGACGACGCATTCCGTCCTGACGGTGGTCGGGACGCTGCATCTGAACCCGTCCGTCAAGATGGGCGGGAAGGAGGTTGCGCCGAAGACGCTCGTCGTCGAGTCGCTCGCCGAGGCACTGCCGATCGCGGATGATTCGGATATCGACGCACGCATGGATTATCGTTGGATCGACCTGCGGCGTGAGCAGAATCATCTCATGATGAAACTGCAAACGACCCTGACCGCCGCGATGCGGGAATTCCTGCTCCGCGAACATTTTGTGGAGATCCACACGCCGAAACTCATCGGTGCGGCGTCCGAATCCGGCTCCGACGTGTTCGAGGTCAAGTATTTTGACACCAAGGCGTACCTTGCCCAATCGCCGCAGTTCTATAAGCAGATGGCGATGGCCGCGGGGCTCGAAAGGATCTTCGAGACGGGGCCCGTCTTCCGCGCCGAGAAGTCCTATACCAATAAGCACGCGACCGAATTCTCCGGGTTTGACCTGGAATTTTCCTATATCGATTCGATGTACGACGTCATGAAGATGGAGGAAAATCTGCTCCGCTACGCGCTCGCCAAGGTGAAGGAGGCGCACGGGGAGGAGATCGTTCGTCTGTTCGGAGAGGAATACGAGGTGGTCGTCCCCGAGACGCCGTTCCCCGTGATCCGCCTCGCGGACCTGTATCGCGAACTCGAAGAGCGTTACGGTTATTCCGTGCCGGACGAGCTGCACGGGGATCTCACCACCGATGCCGAGCGTCTCTGCGCACGTTTCTCGAAGGAAAAATACGGGCACGAATTCCTGTTCGTCATCGACTACGACGCGAAGGAACGTGCATTCTACCATATGCGCAACGCCGAAGGCGTGCCGCAGGGTTACGACCTCATCTGGCGCGGCGTGGAGATCACGACCGGGGCGCAGCGGGAGCACCGCTACGAGATCCTGAAAAAGCAGGCGCAGGAGAAGGGACTGGATAAGGACGTAGAGTTCTATCTTGAATTCTTCCGCTACGGCTGCCCGCCGCACGGCGGATTCGGGCTCGGGATCGACCGCCTGACGATGCTGTTCCTGGGGCTTTCGATCAAGGAGGCGGAATTCCTGTTCCGTGGGCCCAATCGCCTGACTCCGTGACGGGGCAAGCGTGGAACGCGGGTGTCAATAAACAAACGGGGGCACGAGGCAGTGCCCCCGTTTTTTCATAAAGGGAAAAATCTTCGTATTGCGCCCCAAACGGGGGAAACGACACAAAGACGTCTTTTCAAAGAAACGAGCATTTCCGCAGGTGCGGAAATGCAAAAAAGAAAAGGGGGCGATGTGCCCTCTTTTTCGGTGGCGGGTGTTTTTGTGCGGGCCATAAAGGGGTGGCGCAAAGTTTTTGAGAAAGGGGTGCGGGGAGAGGACTTTTTCCCAAAAGTCCTCTCCCCGCGATTACGGTACTCCTCAATCGCGGTACCCCGCGATTGCGTCGGTGCAAAATCCGTTCATCAGAGGTATTCCGTCGCGCTCTTGACGAGGGAGGCGGAGGTGATGCCGTCGATCGCCGAGAGGGCGGTGAGGAACTGATCGTCCGTTTTGAGACGCACCTCGAAGATGAGTTCCAGGTGGCCGCCCATGACGGATTTGGATTTGAGTTTATGCCGGGTGGTGGCGGCGGTGATGCACGCCATGGCGGCGGCTTCTGCCGACGGATCCCCCGAGACGAGCAGGGTGTAGGGGGCCCTCATGCGCGGCAGGCGACCGACGAGGAGGAGCACGGCGCAGATGAAGAGTACGCCGGGCAGGGCGATGCCGAGCAGGTTGGACCCGCAGATGACGCCCGCCGAGACGGCGAGAAACATATAGGCGACGTCCATCGGCTCCTTGACCGCGGTGCGAAAACGGATGACCGACAGGGCACCGAGCGTGCCGAGCGAGAGATAGACGTTGGTACGCACCGCCATGATGAGCAGGGAAGTGATAAGGCACATGGTGAAGAGCGACGCGCAGAAGGAGCGGGAGAAGAGTGCCCCGCGGAAAGTCAGGCGATAGGAGACGCAGATCATCATGGCGCAGAGGAGCGCGCCGAGGACGATGAGGACGGTCTGGGGGAACGTCAGGCCGCTGTATGCGTCACTGAAAGCGGTTTTTAACATTTGTGCGAACGTCATGGGAAACCTCCGTTGATGGTTTTACAGGGTGCGCGAGCGCACGTATTTGCAGTTGGCGGTGGCGGGCATACAATCCCGCGGAAGCAGGTCGGCGACGAACTCGGGCAAAAAGCGGTTATACTTGACTTCCAGCAGTACGACGTCGCGCGGGAGCAGGGGGCGGAGCGGCGGGTGTGTGAAGAGGTCGCGCGCCGTATCCGAGCCGCGCAGGTCGGTGTCCAGCGTGACACGCACGCGCTCGATCGGGTGAATGAACGTCTCCCTCTCGTAGACCACGAGGGAGCGCGGACGGTAGCCCGCGGTGCGGATGTCACAGTACAGCTGTTTGGCCAGTTCGTTCTCATAACCGAGGAGCGGCGCGGGGTCGCCCGCGACCAGGCGGTCATAGTCGGCGCGGGTGATGGCGAACGAGGTCTTGCGCGAGATGCGCCCGTCCTTGCGCTTACACTCCACGCTGATAAAGTCGTCGGAGCCGTTGTAGGCGCGGATGCGGTACTTTTTGCGGGCGTTCACGCCCAGGAGCGAGCCGATGAGCGAATGCTCCTCGCGGTCGTCGAGATACAGGCTCGCGATGGTGTAATGCCGCCGCGCGTCCGAGTGGGGGTCCCGCCCGAGGATGGGGTCCAACCGCGCACGGAGTGCCGCCGCCTCACTGGGGGAGAGGAAATACTTTTGTTCAATGCGGTAGCCGGGTGTTTCGGCGAGCGCGCAAGGGTTCATCGGTCGTCTCCTCTCAAAAAAATATACATTCATTTTACATGACCCGGGCATAAAAAGCAATCGCTTTTCCTCTTTTTCGTAGGTTTTGCATAAAAGGGGGCGGCGGTGGTTACACTCATCGACGAAAAGATTTGTACCTTTACCGTAACGGTGCAACCTTAACGGAGCCTAAAAGGAGACACGCTTTGCGGAAGTTTTCAGCCGACTATGCGGAAAATCGCGCCTATCTGCATACTGTTCTGCGCGTAAAAGACAGTTTTGACCTCATCGAACGTCGGCTCCTCATCGGCAAGGACGAGTTGACGCTCTATTATATCGACGGCTTTGTCAAGGACACCATCATGCAGCGGCTCATGCAGTTTTTCGTCGGACTCGACGGGCTGCCGCAGGGCACGGGGGCGGCACGGCAGTTCATCGACGCGAGCGTGCCGTACGTGGAGGTGGACGCGACGGCGGAGTGCGAGACGGCGATCCTCTCGGTCATGAGCGGGGCGGTCGCCATGCTCGGCTCGACGTTCGGCGGCGAGGCGGTCGTGCTCGATGCCCGTACTTATCCGGCGCGCGAGACGGCGGAGCCCGAGAGCGACCGCGTCATGCAGGGGGCACGGGACGGTTTTGTGGAGACGCTGGTATATAACACTGCGCTCATCCGTCGTCGCCTGCGCGACCCGCGCCTGACCATGCGTTACAAGAACGTCGGCGGCGCGTCCAAGACGGACATCGTGCTCTGCTATATGGACGGGGTCGCGGATGCGGACTATGTCGAAAAACTGTCGCGGCGGCTGGACGAGATCCGACCGAAGTCGCTCACGCTCGGTTTCCAGAGCCTCGCGGAGTGCCTGATCCCGAGACGCTGGTATAATCCTTTCCCTAAAATCCGCTCGACCGAGCGGCCGGACGTCGCGGCGGCACAACTTGTGGAGGGCAGCGTGCTCATCCTCTGTGACACGTCGCCGCAGGTCATGATCCTGCCGACCGCCATTTTCGACTTCTTGCAGGAAACGGACGACTTCTATTTCCCGCCCGTAACGGGGACGTATCTGCGCCTCTTGCGGTTTATCATTTTTTCGCTGTCGTTCATTCTTTCGCCGCTCTGGTATTACCTTGTCCGCCACGCGGAATTGCTCCCGGCGGCATGGCAGTTCGTCGTACCCGATCAACCGGGGGATTTTCCGCTGCTGCTCCAACTTTTCCTTGTGGAGTTCGCGATCGACGCGCTCAAACTCGCGAGCATGAATACCCCGAATCTCCTTTCGAACTCGCTTTCGGTGATCGGGGGGCTCATCCTCGGGGATTTCGCGGTCACGATCGGGTGGCTCTCGCCGGACGTCATTTTCTATATGGCGGTCATTGCCATCGCGGGCTTTTCCCAGCAGAGTCATGAACTTTCGTACGCCGTCAAGTTTCTGCGACTCGCGACCCTGACGCTGACGGCGTTGTTTGACCTCCCGGGGCTCATCATCGGGTGCCTGCTCATCCCCCTGCTCATCGTCACCAACCGCACGCTCAACGGCTCGTTCAGTTATCTTTACCCGCTCATCCCGTGGAACGGGCGGGCGATGCTTCGACTGCTTTTCCGTGTGCGAAAGCAGGACGTCACGGTCACAAAAGGGGCACCGGAAGACCGCCCCGGCACGGGGGCACAGAGTTGACACTCCGTCCCCGCCCGTCTTTTCTGCCACGGCGCAGTCGTGCCCCCGGTCACCTTTGCCGGAGGTGCCCCGAGCGGGGACTCGGTCCCCGCCCGATCGTCCCCGCCGTGCGGCACTCTCGTCCTTTCGCGCAACACCTTTTCGGCACGGCGGGGGGAGGGGAGGCGGCGCGACACCTCTCCCGGTCGCGGGCAACGCCACGGATTTCCTCGGGAGGAAAAAACGCGAAAAAGTGCTTGACAAACAAATTCCCTTATGCTATGATATGTCATGCTTTTAAGAATGCGGCATCGCCAAGCGGTAAGGCAACGGACTCTGACTCCGTCATTTCCTAGGTTCGAATCCTAGTGCCGCAGCCAAAAAAACGCCACCCCTTTGCGGGTGGCGTTTTTTTGTCCACGTCACTGCGGATCCGGGCCTGGTCGCGTGCGTAGCCACGCGACCAGGTTCGCATGCCCGCCGCAGAGCGACACCCGCTCGCGAGGTGGCGGCAAGGCAGGGCATATTCGCGGAGCGAGTATTCTGGTGCCCGCCACCCCTTACGCTGGTTACCATAAAGAAGTTTATGGACATTGGTGTAATGGGCGAGGAAAGACGGATAGTTGCAGATGATTCTGCTTCTATCCGTCTTTTCTTGTCTTTTCAGACGGCGTGAAGCATTCCGATATGCGTAAAGTATATGTCGATCTGCTGTGTAGCGGATTTGCTATGCTTTGCGCTTTTTTCGTGTATCACGATCTTGGATATAAATGTTCGGATGATCTCGGGCGTGAGTGCTTCGATATTAATAAATTTTTTCGCGAGAGCTTCATCTGTCCGATTGTGTAAGTTTTTTGATGAATGACATGTTCTTCATCTACCGTGTGAAATTCATAACTTTATGGTATAATATTCTTAAATTCGACCTGACATTTATGTAAACGCACGGACTATATAAGTGAAAGCATTGATCAATCGCTTGGAGAAACAAATGAAAAAAAGAGACTTGCTGAAATTTTTTGATGACGACTTGCTTGACAAGCTATTTGGCTTTTGTTATGCAAGAACAAATGATAGCTACGAAGCAGAGGAGCTTTGCTCGGATATTGTTTATGCTCTCGTAAAAGCTGCAAATAGTGACGGAGAGATAGAAAGTATTTATCCATTTATTTGGAGAGTTGCACATAACGTCTATGCTGACTTTTCAAACAATCGCAGAAAGCGCACAGAGACTATATATGAGGGTGATTCCGAAGAAATCTTGCTCCAAATTGCAGAAGAAGACTATTCGGATGATACGACCGAGCTTTTAAGATCTGTATATCGCAGAGTGGCTTTCTTAACAAAAGCATATCGAGAAGTAATGATTATGTTCTACATAGACGGTCTTTCCACGGCTCAGATAGCTAATGCACAAGGAACAAGTGAAGGTGCTGTTCGTCAAAGACTATTTTCGGCAAGACAAAAGATCAGAAGTGAGGTAGAAGAAATGGGAGAAACTTATAATAAGCCCGTGGCGCTTGATAAAATTCATTACGTGATTTGGGGAACCGGCAGCCCTTCATGGGGAGATCCGCGTAATGTATGCACGAGAATGTTCTCAAATCACATCGTATGGCTTTGCCGCAAGAAACCGATGAGTGCTTCTGAAATCGCAGAGGAACTAAATGTTCCTACCGTATATGTTGAAGAAGAACTTGAAATCCTCCGTAAAGGTGAAAACGGAAAGTATGGTTTTCTTCGCCGCTTGGATAACGGCAAATATGCGCTTAATTTCATTTTGCTTGATAAGGATGTATTCGAAAAAGCAAATGCAATTTATACAGAGCAGTTGCCAAAGATCTGCGAAACGATATCAACCTACATAGAGGAACATAAAGCCGAGTACCTTGCTTTTCCGTATCTAAACAAGAAAGTAGATATTAATCTGATTCTGTGGCAGCAGATATTCAATATTGCAGATGCCTTTTCGTACTGCGTTCAATGTGCATTAGAGAAAAATCATTTTGTTGATGTTGAAAAAACGGATCGTCCTTTTAGTGTGTTTGGATATGTGGACAACGGTAAGTATTACGGTGCCGGATGGGATGGTGTTGATGCCCAAAATGTGTGTGGCTTCTCTAACGTTCATCTTGATAATATCTATATCACACGTATTAAGAGACACTTTAGTTGCGGTCTAAACGTTTCTAACGAGCCTAAGATTCAACTTGCACTTCGTGCGATTGAAGGGCTTGATATTACCTCGTTGTCAGAAACGGAAAAAGAGCACGCAGCAAAAGCGATTGAGTGTGGTTATTTGTACCGCGACGGAGATATGCTTTACACCAAGATTCTCGTAAGCTCTCTTTCCGATAGAAACAGCCTTTTTGATATAAGCAACGCTTTGCGGAACGGACATTTTAATGCGGATGCGGAAATCGTTGCTGAGAAAGTTGCAACGCTGATTAAGAAATCTGTTCCTGATTATCTCCTTGGAGAATGGAGATTGGCGAATAATCTTGCGAGTATGCCCGTTCTTGACGCGGTTGTTGAATGTCTTATCGAAAAAGGCGTATTAACACCTCCCGAAGATGGAATCGGAGCAGAAGGCTGTTGGATGAGCGTTGAAAAGTAAAAC
Source organism: uncultured Eubacteriales bacterium (assembly GCA_934432675.1). Taxonomy (GTDB): domain Bacteria; phylum Bacillota; class Clostridia; order Oscillospirales; family CAG-272; genus UBA1740. Next base: position 39,618 of record CAKRYT010000008.1, read on the forward strand.
GGATACCGCCGAGAGTAACCATTTGGTCGCTCTCGGCAGTATATACCCACGCAGTTCTTTACTCTTTGTTTTCTCCGCCTCAAATTTTGGAGGGTGAAGCATAAAGAAAATCCGTCATAGACTTTTGGTCCATGACGGATTTTCTTTGCTCGGCTCTATCAATCGGTTGTCTTGTAAACTTCCTTATGACAACGAGCCTTTTGCGGGTGGCAGAACGGAAGAACGTAAGAAGGCGGTCGCCCTCGGCGACCGCCTTCTTATGCGGGGGGTGGGAAACGGACCCTTCCGCGGGGGCGCGAAACATGACGTGACCGGCCCCTTCGCGGGGCCCCGGCACCCGCCCGGGGCGCGGGCGGGTGCGTATGTTTTCGGCGGAGCGGTTATTCCTCCGAGAACACGACGTAGCCGTGGGGGCCGAGGGCGATCGTGCCGTCCGCGCGGGGCTCGGCGTGGTTGGAGAACAGCACCTTGCCGCGGGGCATCCGGTCAAGGGTGGTCGTGACGGCGTCGCGGGTCACGTTTCCGACGAAGGTTATGCGCCTGTCCCCGTGCGCGCGGGCAAACGAGAAGACCGCCCCCTCTTCGTCGGTGTGCGCGGGGAATTCGGTACTGCCGTAGCAGAGCACGTCGCTCTCGCGACGGAGGCGGTTGAGGGCCGTCATGATCTCCATACGGCGTGCGCGCGCCTCGGGCTCGGCCGTGTGGTGCCGGTCGGTCACTTGGTACTTGCCGGGGTGGAAACGGTTGGCGAACATACTCACTTTCGCGGTGTCCGCGAGTTCGTTGCCGGCGTAGACCATCGGGATGCAGTCGAGCAGATAGTTCATCACCTGGATCATCTCCATGCCGTCATGACCCGCCAGGATCTCGATGCGCTCGGGCCAGTCGGTCACGGTATCGTGGTTGTCCATGTCGAAGAGCAGTTTGGCACCTGCCGGGACCTTTGCTTTCAGGCGTCCGAACAGGTCCGTGAAATCGGCCACGGTCTTCTCCCCAGTCAGGATCCCGTACAGGACGTCGTGCCAGGCAGAGCAATAGGCACTGTCAAAACCGCGCAGGAGATAACTCCAATTACACCCCTCGTTGATGAGGACCGCATCGGGTTTGACGAGGCGCATACGGCGGCGCGCCTCGACCCAGAAGTCGATCGGGACACCGTCTCCCACGTCGCAGCGGAAACCGTCCACGTCGATCTCACCGAGGTAGTAGAGCATATTGCAATAGAGATATTCGCGCATGCCGTCCGACGTAAAGTCAATGCAGGGGAAATTCCACACGGTGCAGACGGTGTTGCCCTCCGCATCCTGTTTTGCAAAATCGGGGTGCCGCCGGAGAATCGGCGCATTCGGCCCGATATGCAGATACACGAGGTCGAGCAGTACCTTCATCCCGCGGTCGTGCGCGGCGGTGACGAGGTCACGCAGGTCATCCATCGTGCCGTACTCGGGGTCAATCTTGTAGTAGTTGTTGATGCGGTAGGGATTCTTCGGGTTATCGGTCCCCGACGCCTTCTGCCGCGTGCTCCAATAGGCGCGGTCGGTCGAATCGTCCTCCTCAAAAATCGGGCAGAGGTAAATGACGCCGAAACCGAGTTCCGAGAGGGACGGGAGTTCCTCCGTGATCGATCGGATGGTCCCCTCCCGCGAGAACGTCCGCGGGTTGATCTGGTAAACGGCCGAGCGGCTGAGCCACTCCGGCGGGCAAACGGCGGTAAATTTCATGTCTGTCTCCCTTCGGCTTGACAAAGTGTGCAAAACTCTATACTATAAAATATGATACGATAGAAACGGGCTTTTTTCGTTACATATATTACGCTTTTTAGAAAAAATATTACGATGATGGATAGGTGCTCTATGGAAAGCGTCACGCATACGGTCGGGGAAATATTCCTCCCCGACGGCAAATCGCTGCTCAAAATGTGGGAGGTGAACGTCTCCCCCGGCGAGCGCGACTTCACCCGACACTCGCACCTGCGTTTTGAGATCGCCGCCGTGAACAGCGGCGAGGGCGTATACCGGACGGAGGGGGCCGTGTACCCCATGCGGGAGGGGGACGTCTTCGTGTTCTCCTCCAACGAGGTGCACTGCATCACCGGGGTGTCGGACGGGGGGATGTCTCTGACCAACCTGCACTTTGAGCCGCGGTATCTGACCGAAACGCACGGGGATGCCCCGTTCATCCGCCTTTGTTTTTCGCACGCCCCGCAGTTCTGCAACCGCATCCCCGCGGAGGCGGCGGGGACGCTGCGGGAGACGCTGCGCGGGATCCGTGAGGAGTTTCTCGGCGGCGGGGCGTACGTCCCCGAGGCGGTGCGCGCCCGGCTGGACCTCGCCCTCATCGAACTGCTCCGTCATCACGGGTACTGTGAGGGGGAGACGGTCGACAGCCAGCGGGGGGCATACTGCAATATGCTCGCGGTCTTCGGCTACATCGACGCGCATCTGGACGGCGAGTTACGCCTCTCGGAACTGGCGGCGGTCGCGGGGTACAGCCCCAACTACTTTTCACACCTGTTCGGGGAAATCAACGGCTATTCGCTGTGGGATTATATCACCGTGCGGCGGGTGGAAAAGGGCGTCCGACTGCTGACGTCGGGCGAGGATCTGACGATGGTGGAAATCGCGATGCAATGCGGTTTCAATAACACGGTCAACTTCAACCGGGCATTCAAGCGACAGAAGGGCATCACCCCGGGTGCGCTCAGACGGAACCCGAAACTGCTCGCTCACTGACGGGGGGCCGCCGGCGCGTGGCGGCTCGTTGGGGGTCACGCGGGGAGCCGACGAAATCACCCGCGGGCGTCCGAAAGTCGCCCGCAGATATGCAACGAAAAAGCGGCGGTCGCCCGAGGGGCGACCGCCTGATTTTATCCGGCGGGAGTGTCTCCGCCGCCGCCCCGGCGGGCGTGCGACGTTATTCGGCGGTGCCGGGCTCCGGCATGGTTTCGACATCCGCCGTGCTTTGGCAGTCGGGGCAGAGCCCCTCGTAGATTGTCTGGTGACAGAGGATGCGGTAGCCGGTGGCGGCGGCGGCTGCGTCGTCGCGGGAGGGGAGGAACGTCTCGGGGGCGTCCACGACCTTTTTGCACCGGACGCAGATGATGTGGTCGTGCGGGTCGGTGCGCAGGTCGAAGCGATCCGCGCCCGGGGCGCGGATGTGGTAGACGTCGCCCTCCTCCGAGAGCCGATGCAGGTTGCGGTAGACGGTGCCGCGGCTGACGCGGCTGTCCTGCGCCCGGACCGCCTCATAGATGGTGTCTGCCGTCGGGTGGTCACGCCTTTCCCGCACCACCTGCAAGACGAGACGTCTCTGTTTGGTGTCTCTGCGTTGCATGGACTTTTCCTTTCGTGACAGCCGCCCGCCCCGACCGGGGCGGGCGGCTTCGCTTCGATTTAACACGGGGAGACGCCCGGTTCTCCGGGCTACGCCGCGTCAGTCGGCGGTCGCCGCCCAGAGCCCGTGGAGGTTACAGTAAGCGTAGACGGCCCTGACCTCGTCGCCCGCCTCCATGACGAAGGTGACGCGCGGGGCACCCGTCGGGTCGAGTTCTTTGCGCTGGTTACCGGCCTTGGTTTCCAGCGACACCCACGCGATGTGGTGCGCCTCCGTCATCGGGTGCGCGACCGAGCCGACCTCGACCGTGACGGTGTTTCCCTCGACCGTAAAGACGGGGATATGCTTTTCCGTCGCCGCTTCGGTCGTGCCGGGCAGGAGTTCCCGCATTTCGCCGCCGCAGCAGGAAACGGGCGCGCCCGAATTCTTCACGAACGCAATGATGTTGCCGCATTTCGGGCAGATAAAAAATCTTTGTTTCATAAATTGGGTTGCTCCTTTGTGTCGTTTGGGGGCGGGTACCCCGCAGGCGGTGTCATCCGTTTCCGCCGTGCGTGTGCCGCCCGGAGAACGCAGGATCACCGGCCGCCGCGCGGTCGCCGTCCGTGCGTCCCGTTTGCGTGTGTGCCGCGGGTCGGCTTGCAGGGCGTGGTGTGCCCCGCCGCCGTCCGTGTGTGCCCGGACACGGGATCAATAGTTTTCCTCGTGCACCTCGAAGTAACTCTGCGGGTGGAGGCAGGTCGGGCAGACCTCGGGGGCCTTCGTCCCGACGACGATGTGGCCGCAGTTGCGGCACTCCCACACCTTGACCTCGCTCTTCTCGAACACTTCGGAGGTCTCTACGTTGCGGAGCAGGGCGCGGTAGCGTTCCTCATGATGCTTTTCGATCGCACCGACCAGGCGGAAACGCTTTGCCAGTTCCGGGAAGCCCTCTTCCTCGGCGGTCTTCGCGAATTCCTCGTACATATCCGTCCACTCGTAGTTCTCCCCCTCTGCGGCCGCCGCGAGATTTTCCGCCGTCGTGCCGATGCCGCCGAGTTCGCGGAACCACAGTTTGGCGTGTTCCTTCTCGTTGTCTGCCGTTTTCAAAAACAGTTCGGCAATCTGCTCGAAGCCCTGCTTCTTCGCCACCGAGGCAAAGAACGTGTATTTGTTCCGCGCCTGGCTCTCGCCGGCGAATGCCGCCTGGAGGTTTTGCTCCGTCTTGGTACCCGTGTATTTGTTCTGCTTGCTCATGTGTCAGCCCTCTTTCAAATTCTTATTAGGAATTGTTCCTGATAAGAGTATACACGACGACGGATCCATTTGTCAAGAGGAAATCGGCAATTTGTCGAAAAAAGTGTATGAAAGGTCGGAGCGTATCACACCCGCCGCGGCGGAATAAGCCCACACGAGGACGAAAACGGGCAACGTAGCCATTCACGCAAGAACAGCCACCCGGTCGCCCGGGTGGCTGTTCCGTTCGGGTATGACAAAACGCCCGCCGGGCGGGCGTTTTCAGAGGCGGGAGGTCCTGCCTTCCGGGGGAGGTCTCCCGGGGGTGCGTCAGCGCAGTTCCATGACGGCCATGAAGAGAAACGAGAGGGAAAAAGAGACCGACGTCGCCAAAAGGCCGAAGAGAAACTTGGCACCTTTGTTCTTCCAGATGCGGATGACGGCCAGGACGTACAGTGCCAGCATGGCAACGATAGACAGGCAAAACAGGAGAGACATCCATACGTCTGCCACTTCCATGGCGGGGAAGGACGAGCGGGCGGACTCGCCGAAACCCTGCCCCAGAACGAGCCCGACGACCATGGCGCAAAACATGGAAAACAGGGTCAGGAGGGTATACCGGATCTTTTGTGCAACGGTCACACGGTCGTTGAATTCATAGAAACCGAAACTCCCGTCGGAATTGACCCGGAGTGCCGCCTCGGCCCCTTCCTCGTGTTTCAGGATCGTCTTGGCGATGGAGGCGAAAAGCGATTCGAGACCCATCAGCAGAATCCACGCGCCGAGCGTGCCGAACATGATCGGCCCCAGCCGGGTGAGCAGGCTCGGGTCGAGCCCGAAAGATCCCCTCGCGGCGCAGTACGAGACGATCAGTCCGACGACAAAGACGGCGGGGAGCAAAAAACCGATGCATCGCCGCAACCAAAAAAACAGGTTGTAAAAGCATTCGAGGACACGGATGGAGCCGAGATTCTTAAACCACTCCTTTTTCCTGTAAAACGTCAGGTAGACGGTCCGTTCCGTCGAAGTTTTGGTGTGGGGGGTCAATTCCACGGTGTCGTCGTCCACCCACTTACCGGTAATGTGATCGACGTGCGTGGTGGTTTCGATATGCTCGGTCGCGTCGTACAGATGCCAACCGAATTTGCAGGTATTTTTTGCAACGCGTTTCCAGAAAAGCCGTTTGAGAGCCAAGGTCTTCGTTTCCATAGATGCATATTTCCTTTTTAAGAATACAGCGGACTTTACACGGTCTTGCGGGTGTCGGACGGAGCGTCCACTCTGCCGGCGGGCGGCCCCCGTACCGTTTGATGCAGCGGGGTGCCCCGTCACGCCCGAGACGGACGCTCTATCAATAATTTACCCGCAACGCCCCGTTTTGTCAACAGAAAACGACGTAAAATATGGGAATAATGGCGTTTGGGTTTTCCTGCGCCGTGCGGCGGGGAAAGACACGGCGCGAAAGGACGTGACGGGAAAAGACGCGGCGGGCGGTCAGCGTTGCGGAACCGACGGGGCGGTCAGGCCCGTGCCGTTGCGCGCAGGATTGCAACCGCCCGGGCGGGGAGGGAGGCAACCAAAAGAATGCAAGAGACAGGTGCCGGCAGTTTTTTATCGTCAAAACTCCTTTTCGTTCGTTTTCCCGGCCAAACGGTGTTACGGCCCGCATCGGGACAGACCCCCGGCTTTGCCGGTTTGTTTCTCTTCGGTGCGGTCGTTAGGTTAACCCCCTGCCGCGGGGGGAAACACAAGGGAGGGGACCCCCGCCGTCGGCGGAACTTGCAAATCGTGCGGCGGAGGGATATAATGAAGTAGGAAAAGCGGGGCGGCGGAGCACCGCCCCGCGCGAACGAGTGCCCGGCGCGAACGGATGTTCGGTGAGCATCACGCGCCCGGCGCGGTCGGATGCCGCCCGGCGGGGCACAGGTGCCGCCCGGCGGGGAGGAACTCCGCCCCCGGGAAGAGCAAAAATACACTTGGAAGGGAACGGCAGCATGGACGAATACATCGACCTGACGGAGGAGAACGTCGCCGAGGCACCGCTCGCGTGTATCATACGGAAAAAAGCGGGGCATCCCGGGATCGAGGCGAAACGAACGTGGCTCGCGGAGCGCATCCCGGAGGGGCACGTGTTCCGTAAACTCCGCGACCCTGCGTCCTGCGCTTTCATCGAATACGCGCCGCTGGAAACCGCGTGGGTACCCGTCGAGGGGGAGAACTATCTGTACGTCTATTGTCTGTGGGTGGCGGGTGACGCCAAAGGGCACGGGCACGGCGCGCATCTGATGACGTCCTGCATCGAGGATGCCCGCTGCCGCGGCAAGTCCGGGGTCTGTATGCTCGGCGCGGACAAGCAGAAAGCGTGGCTTTCCGATCAGGCGTTCGCCGCAAAATACGGTTTTCGCCCGGCGGACACGGCCCCCGGCGGGTACACACTCCTCGCCCTGTCCCTTGACGGCACGCTCCCGCACTTTGCGGCAGGGGCAAAACGCGGGACGGTGGAAGACCCGGGACTCGTCGTTTACTATGACGCGCAATGCCCGTTCCTCCCGGAAAGGGTGGAGACGCTCCGCGCCTACTGCGAGGGAAAGGGCATCCGGGCCGATTTCCGCCGTGTGGGGTCACTCGCCGAGGCAAAGGCACTGCCGTCGGTCTTCAACAACTTCGCCACGTTCTGGAACGGTCAGCTCGTCACGGTCAATCAGATCGACCCGAAGATGCTGGAAAAGATCATCGGGAGATCCGGGTCGTAAGATACGGGGCGGCGGACAAAAACGGATTTTGACGGGGAGACGTCCGAGCACCTCCGGCGGCAATTTCGCCGCGCGGCTTGCAAAACACCGGGGCTTGTGGTACAATAAGCAAAAACACCGCGGGGGCGGGGTTTCCCCGTCCCTTATTCTATCAACTGCGAGGCATTACCATGCAAGAAAACAAGGCACCGAAAAAGCGCGTGATCCTGACGGGTGACCGTCCGACGGGCAGGCTCCACGTGGGGCATTACGTCGGCTCGCTCAAAGAGCGTGTCCGGCTCCAAAACTCGGGGGAATTTGACGAAATCTACATTATGATTGCGGACGCGCAGGCACTGACCGACAACGCGGAGCACCCCGAAAAGGTGCGCGGCAACATCATGCAGGTCGCACTCGACTATCTCTCGTGCGGCATCGACCCCGCAAAATCCTGCATCTTCATCCAGTCGATGGTGCCGGAGCTGACCGAGTTGACTTTCTACTATATGAACCTCGTCACGGTGTCGCGCGTACAGCGCAACCCCACCGTCAAGGCGGAGATCCAGATGCGTAACTTTGAGGCGAGTATCCCGGTCGGATTCTTCTGCTACCCCATCAGCCAGGCGGCGGATATTACCGCTTTCCACGCGACGGCGGTACCCGTCGGAGAGGATCAGCTCCCCATGCTGGAACAGTGCACCGAGATCGTGCGTAAGTTCAACAGCGTGTACGGGGAGACGCTGACCGAGCCCGGTATCATCCTGCCGAAGAACCGCGCCTGCCTGCGTCTGCCCGGCATCGACGGCAAGGCGAAAATGAGCAAATCGCTCGGCAACTGCATCTACCTCTCGGATACGCCGGAGGAGGTCAGGACCAAGGTCATGTCCATGTTCACCGACCCGACGCACCTGCGCCGTGAGGACCCCGGGCACACCGAGGGCAACCCGGTGTTCATCTACCTCGACGCATTCGCACGGGACGAGCACTTCGCCGAGTTTTTGCCGGAGTATGAGAACCTCGAAGCCCTGAAAGAGCATTACCGCCGCGGCGGGCTCGGTGACGTCAAGGTCAAGAAGTTTCTCTGCGACGTCATGCAGGCGGAACTCACCCCCATCCGCGAACGCCGCGCTTACTGGGAGAGCCGCCCCGAGGAGGTCTATGAGATCCTGCGGGCGGGCAGTGCCCGTGCCGAGGCGACCGCCGCCGGGACGCTCCGTGAGGTGCGCCGCGCCATGAAGATCGACTACTTTGAAAACGGCAATCTCCTCAAAAACTGATGAAATGCCCCCTGCCGACGGGATCCCCGTCGGCAGGGCGTTTTCTTTTTGCGGCGCGGTGCCGGGAAAACCGGGCACCGCACTGTTTTTTATCGGAGGCGGAGTTGCTCGATCTGTCGTGCCGCGGCAGAACGGCCCGCGGTGCCGAGGTTGATTGACCTGCCGTGCCGAGGTGGATTGTCCTGTCGTGCCGCGGCAGACTTTTGCCGCCGGATAACGGCACCCGGCGGCAACGAGAAAGGGGCGCGCCATATGGCGCGCCCCTCCGCGAATCAAAAGGTGAAGCGGTGCTTGCCGATTACTTCACGGATTTGACGATGTTGGTGATCTCGTTGATGTACAGGACGGAGAGCGGAATCGCCAGGCAGTTGCCCTTCGCGTAGCCGGCGTTCTCCAGTGCTTCGGCAAAAGCCTGCGCATTCTCGTTCGAGGAGACATCCTTGACGAGCCCCTGGATGGTGGCACTGTCGTCGTATGCTTTCTTCATATCCTCGGTTGCCTTGAACTCGACAATCAGGACGGAGGTCACACCGTTGCTCTCTTTGGTGAGCAGATGGAGAGTGACCGTGAGGTCATCTTTCTCCAGTTCTTCCTTGATTTTGGTGGAGACGTTTTCGAGGGCAGTGTTTTCCTTGTAGCCCTCTTTTTCAAACGCTTTTTTCAGTGAGGGGTACTTGCTGCAGGAGACGAGCATGGTCGCCATGGCGGCGACGAGCAGCACGAGCGCAAGGACGCGGGTCAGGTTTTTCATGAGTTTTCAATCCTCTCTTAATGAATGAATCGGGGGCGGGAAGACCGTTCTCCGCCGCTCTCCCGCTTTCATTATAGACAGAGCGCGGCGCACGGCGCAACGGACAAATGCGGCACCGAGAGTAAAAAACGGACAAAATGTAAAAAGTGTCCGGATTTTGACGAATGCTGTCGCTCCGTCTCTTTACAAAAAGCGTTGGTATATGATAAGATGAATTTACCGTACCCCGGGGAGCGAACGGGGCAGGCGGAAACGGGCAGTTGCCCTCCTGCAAAGGAGAATCCATGGCACAAAGGATTACCAAACGGGTCACCAGTGAAAATACGAAACGGATGTTCGCGGATGCCCTCAAAGGCACTCTCCGGAAGAAATGCCTTTCACAGATTACGGTCAAGGAGCTGGTCGCGACTTGCGGCGTCAATCACAAGACTTTTTACTATCATTTCCGCGACATTTACGATCTCGTGCATTGGATGCTGGACTGCGAGACGGAGTCGCTGCGGCACGGACTGGACGCTACGAACGGCTACGAGGACATCGTCCGTTACCTGATCGACTATATCCGGGCGAACGGCTATATGCTCAACTGCCTCTGTAACGCCATCGGCAAGCAGGAGTTCTACGCATTTATCCACGAGGATCTGTCGGACATTGTCCGTCGGCTGGTTCTGACGGAGACGGAGCGACAGGGGGTGGACCCGGAAGACCCGTACATTGCGTTTCTCTGCGACTTCCTGGCCAAAGCTCTCTCCGGGATGCTCCTCGATTATCTGGCCGTCGGCACAACGGAGACAGGGGAGGACGAACTGGTACACTACGTCGTCTATACGTTCCGCACGACGGTCGAGACGCTCCTTGCGAGGCTGGCGGAACTACCGCGCGGTGCAGAGGGAACCGACAGAAAAAAGGACGGCGCGTCGCCCGGAAAACCGGGCACCTCCCGGTAATATGAAGCAGCGGGCGGCAGGGATGCCGCCCGCTGTTTCTCCGCCGCACTCCGCCCGGCGGAGAAACAAACTGCAAAACAATAAATGAATGAAAATGGCGAAAAAGGGTTGCAATCCGTGCCACGCGGTGCTATACTGAAACGGAAGTTAGCATATGCTAACCTCCGCGACCCCCATTGCGTGCGCCGCCGCCGTGCGGTGTCGGGCGAGAGCGGGGCCACCCTTTCGGCAAACGAGTTAGCATATGCTTACTCGCGGTGGCGGCGCAGAACACAGCCGGGAAACCGGAGCAAAAGCCCCGGAGCAGACACGGGCGCGGGACACCGGAAGGAAACGCCGACGCAAAGGTCGTTGCCGCACGGCGGCAAAAGCGCGGGTGCCCGGCGGCGGGACCGGGAGCCGACGCAAAGCGGCGGGGGAGCGTCCGTATAACGTAGCGTAACACTGTACGAAAAATATTTGCATACCGATACGAAAGCAGAGGAAACCGTCATGAAAAACATCGTGGAATTCCAAAACGTCAGCCGCGTTTATACCGCGGGGGATCATGAACTGCGTGCCCTCGACGGCGTGAACATGACGCTCACCGAGGGGTCGTTCGTCGTCATCCTCGGTCCCTCCGGGGCGGGGAAGAGCACGCTCCTTAACCTCCTCGGCGGGCTGGACAGCCCGACGGAGGGGAAGATCATCGTCGACGGGCAGGACATCTCCCGCCTCACGGGGGACGGGCTCGCCGCCTACCGCGCGGCGACCGTGGGATTCGTCTTCCAGTTCTACAATCTGGTGCCGACCTTAACGGTGCACGAGAACGTCAAACTGGTGGACGAAATCGCGCCGCATCCGCTCTCGGCGACCAGGATGCTCGAAGAGGTCGGGCTCTCCGACCACCTGAAAAATTTTCCGTCCGAACTCTCGGGCGGGGAGCAGCAGCGCGTCTCCATCGCCCGCGCACTGGCGAAAAACCCGAAAATCCTGCTCTGCGACGAGCCGACGGGCGCGCTCGACTCCGAAACGGGGGTGCTGGTCCTCAAACTGTTGCTCCGCATGGCGCGCGAGTACGGCAAGACCATCGTCATCGTCACGCACAATCAGAACATCGCCAGAATGGCGGATACCGTGATCCGCGTCAAGAACGGTCGCATCGTCTCGCAGGAGGTGCAGGAGCACCCCGCCCGCGCCGACGAGATCGACTGGTAAGGAGGCCCTCGTATGCTCGCAAGAAAACTGTGGCGCACGATCGGGGTCTATCGGGCGCAGTTCATCTCCATGATCCTCATGGTCGTCATCGGGGTGGGCATCTTCGTCGGATTCAATATCGAATGGAAGAGTATTGAGAAAAACACGCAGATGCTCTTCGACGCGACGGGCTACGCCGACTACCGAGCCATGAGTGAGACGGGTGCCGCCTTCTCCGCGGCGGAGGCGGAAAAGATCGCCGCCATCGCCGGGGTGGATGCCGCCGGACGCTACGTTTCCGTCGCCGTGAGCGTGGCGGAAAAGGACAATACCGTTGCCCTCACGGTGACGGAGAACGAGGCGGTGTCCGGGGTACTCCTGCGCGAGGGCAGTGCCTACGACAAAAACGACGTCGGGGGCATCTGGCTCTCCGAAAAATACGCCGAGGCAAACGGCGTCGGGGTCGGCGACGCGCTGACGCTCTCCTACGAGGGGACTACGTTCCCGGGGGAGGTCCGCGGGCTCGTTAAGAGCGGGGAACACCTCGTCTGCGTCCCCGAGGGGGGTGGGCAGATCATGCCCGACTACACCAAATACGGTTTTGCGTACATTTCGCCCGCGTGGTACCGCGAGGTCTCCCGCACACGGGCGGCAGAGGTGAAGGCAGATGCCATCGCCACAGCCGCCGCCGCGGTGAGCGGCGCGGATGCCGGGACGGACGCCTATCGGGATGCCTACCGCGCGGCGTATGACACCGCGTACGCGACGGTTTACGCCGCCATCGGGGATGACCCGGACGTTGCCTACTACGCGCAGGTGCACATCCGCTCGGGGCTCGAAAAAAAGGAACTCTCCGAGGCGGTCAACGATGTCCTCGGGCGCACCTGCCTCCTGCTTGACAAGGAGCAGAGCACTGCCTACGCCGCCGCCTCCGGAGAGGCGGAGGAGGGCAGGACCATGGCACTCATCCTGCCGGTCCTGTTCCTGCTCATCGCGGTGCTCACCATGGTGACGACGATGCACCGCCTCGTCGCGAAGGAGAAGACCCAGATCGGCACGCTCAAAGCCCTCGGTTTCCGTGACCGCAAGATCCTGTGGCATTACACCTCCTTCGGGCTCCTGATCGGGGTCGTGGGGGTTTCCGTCGGTGCCGCCGTCGGATTCCCCGTCGCGCGGATCATTATGAGCCCGAACGGCACGATGGGCACCTATTTCGATATGCCGGAGTGGCGGCTCTACATGCCCGCGTTCTGTTATCCCGTCCTCGCGGGGGTCCTGCTCCTGCTCACGGGTATCGGTTATCTCTCGACGCGTGAGATGCTGCGCGGAACGGCGTCCGACGCCCTGCGCCCCTACACGCCGAAACGCGTCAAACCCCTTGCCGTTGAAAAGACCGCTCTGTTCCACAGGTTGTCGTTCGGTACGCGCTGGAATATGCGCGACACCATGCGGCACAAGACACGTACCGCCATGAGCCTCATCGGCGTGATCGGCTGTATGGTCATCGTCACGGCGTCCATGGGGATGCGCGACACGATGAACAGTTTTCTCGACGCTTACTACACGGGCGCGACCAACTACGCGACGCGCGTTTATCTCGCCGAGAGCGCGACCGATGAACAGCGGCAGGAGGTCATCGACCGGTACGAGGGTGACGCGAGCGCGAGCATGAGCGTGGAACTCTTTGACGAAAAGCCCGTTTCGCTGGACGTTTACCGCATCACGCACGGCAAGGTGCGTTTCCCCGCCGACAAAAAGGGATTTCTCACACTTCCCGACGAGGGGGTATACGTCTGCCGCCGCATCGCGGACGAATACGGACTCCGCGTCGGAGACAAGGTGAAGGTTAGCCCCTACGGGACGGATGCAACCTACGAACTCCCCGTCGCGGCGGTCATCCGCAGCGTGTCGGAGGGCATCATTCTCTCGGACACCTACGCCGACGCCGTCGGGCTCACCTACCGTTTTGACTCGGTCTATACCGACACGCAGCGGACGGAGGTGGCGTCGTCTCCGACCGTCTCCTCGACGCAGAGCAAGGAGGACATCATCAAGAGTTTTGACAGCATGACCGGACTCATGAACCTCATGATCGTCCTGCTCGCGGGTGCCGCCGTGCTGCTCGGTGCCATCGTGCTCTACAACCTCGGGGTGATGAGTTATACGGAGCGTTACCGCGAGATGGCGACGCTCAAAGTCATCGGTTTCCGCGACCGGCGTATCGCGGGGCTGCTCATCGGGCAGAATATGGCTGTGACGCTCGTCGGGATGGTCATCGGTCTGCCACTCGGGATCTGGACGCTCGGGTTCCTGCTCTCGCGGCTCGCGTCCGAATACGAGATGCGCGTCTCGCTCGGGCCCCTGACCTTTATCGTCAGCATCCTGCTGACGGCGGGGACCTCGCTCCTCGTCAGCCTGCTCGTGGCGCGGAAGAATCAACATATTGACATGGTCGAAGCACTCAAAGGCGCGGAATGACCGGAAGGAGACAGATATGACGAAATACACGGTGAAAGTCGAGGGAATGATGTGCGGGATGTGCGAGGCACATATCAACGATGCCTGCCGCCGCGTCCTGCCACTCAAAAAGGTGACCTCTTCGCACACGAAGGGAGAGACGGTCATCATCGCCGCCGACGACCTCGCGGACGATACCATCCTCGCCGCTTTCAAGGATACGGGCTACACCGCCGTGTCCGTCACGCGGGAGCCGTACGAAAAGCGCGGTTTCTTCTCCCGCCTCTTCGGCAAATAACCGCCGGAGCGAAAACGGATGCCTGCCGCGCACGCGGCGGTACCCTCCGCCGGCCGGCGGAGGATGATACGACTGAATACGGGGAGGAGCCTGGTTTTCCGGCTCCTCCCCGTTTTTGTAATGCCCGGGACGGTGCGGCGGCAAAGCAACGGCGGCCGGGGGAAACAGCCCCGCGGAGGCGGGGCGGGCAGCCGGGGCCGTTGTCGACGAAAGGCATCGCGAAAACGGCGGGCGCGGTCAGTCACCGTATGGGTAAGTTCCACGAAAACGGTGTCGACGGGTTGTGCACCTTTTGCATAATGCCCGCGAGCGGGCGATGCGCGCGTGGGGAGAATGAACAAAAAACACCCGAAAATTCGTGCGGACTGCAAATTGCCGCCCACGCGCCGCGCATGATACAATAACTTATACTTGTACATTGAATGTCCGCGCGAGCGGTCGGGGAGGCATACACATGAACATTCGAAAACACTGGGGAGTCTTTATTACGGCGGTGCTCATCGCCGTGCTCGCGATCTCGGCACTCGTCGGGTGCGGGGTCGCCTACGAGGTCACCTTTGATCCGGCGAACGGGCAGGCATCGACGGTCGTCACCGTACGGGAGGGTGAGGTACCGACCCTGCCCGCAGACCCCGTCCTCGACGGCCACACCTTCCTCGGCTGGTATATCGGCGACGTGAAATACGACGGCTCCGCCATCAACGGCAGCGTCACGCTGACGGCGCGTTGGAGCGACCGCAACTATACCGTCCGTTTCGATACGGCGGGCGGGACCGAGGCGGCACCCGTGACCGTCGGGGCGGGCGGGACCTTCTCCGCACCCGAAAACGTGACCCGCGAGGGGTACGACCTCGTCGGCTGGTACCTCGGCGACGAAACGTACGATTTTGATACGCCCGTGACGGGCAACCTCACGCTGACGGCGCGGTGGCAGGCCCGTACCTATACCGTCCGCTTTGATACGGCGGGCGGCACCGCCGCCGCCCCGGCAACGGTCGGACACGGCTCTGCCGTGGGGGCACCCGAAAACGTGACCCGCGAGGGGTACGACCTCGTCGGCTGGTACCTCGGCGACGAAACGTACGATTTTGGCACGCCCGTGACGGGCAACCTCACGCTGACGGCGCGCTGGGAAATCAAGACCTTTACGGTGCGTTTCCTCGGTGCCGACGGGGCGGAACTCAAAAGCGAGACGGTCGAATGGGGCAAGGCCGCGACGGCACCCGAGCCGCCCGCAGCCCCCGAGGGCAGTCTGTTTGACGGCTGGGACAAGGAGTTCGGCCGCGTGACGGAGGATCTCACCGTCACCGCCACCTACGGCAAAAAGATATCCGTGACCTTCGTCAGTGAGACCGGCGAGCCCCTCGCCGTCGTCTTTACGGTAAAGGGGAACGGCGTGACGGCTCCCGCCCTCACCGCACCCGGAGAGCAGTACGAACTCGACGGCTACTACGTGGACGGTGTCCTCTATACGCTCTCGACGCCCGTCGAGGGCGACCTGACCGTCACCGTCCGGTGGAAGGTCAGGACCTTCACCGTGACCTTTGACCCCGCAGGGGGCGATGCGCGCGACCCGCAGACGGTCGGGTGGGGCACCGCGGCGACGAAACCGGAGGACCCGACGCGCACCTACTACCGCTTCGGCGGCTGGCGGCTGAACGGCGAGGAATACGACTTCTCGACCCCGGTGACGGGCAACATCACCCTGAAAGCCTACTGGATCGTGATCCGTTACCGCGTGACCTTTGACTCGGACGGCGGCACCACGGTCAACGACGTGCTGGCAAGTGCCGGCGAACCGGTGACAAAGCCGGATAACCCGACCAAACCCGGCTACCGGTTCGGCGGCTGGTACGACGCGGAAGGCGTCGCCTGGAACTTCGACACCGTCATCACGGGCGAGATCACGCTGACGGCAAGATGGCTCGATGCGACCACCGCCCCCGAGCCGACCGTGACGGATATTTACCTCGACCCCGGCACGGTGGAGATGTGGGCGGGGATGACCCTCAAACTCGCGATGATGCCGTTTGCCGTCTCCGATACGGACGGTGCCTTCACCAAACTGACCGCGGCGGGGATTACCATGCGCTTCGAGGTGCTCGACCCGGACGTCGCGACGGTGGATAAGAACGGCAACGTGACCTCCGTCGGAAAGGGCGAGACGTTGGTATACGCCGTCTTTGAGGCGGGCGGGACGATCAACAACGGCAAGAAGGACGTGACCGTCGCCGCGGGCGACATCTCGAACGCCGTGACCATCCGCGTCGTCGAAAAGCCCGCGTACCTCAAAGCCTACGAGCAGGACCCCGACAACCAGAAGATCACCCTCGGCGAGGTTAAGGGCAAAGACGTCAATAAGTACAAATATTATCCGACGGGCGACTACGGCGCGGCAAACATCGCGACCTGGTACGGCGGTGCCAACACGGTCTTTACCCTCACGGCAGACGACAACCTGATGGGCGACTTCGCCCAGTGGCTCGCCTGGTTCGAGGCCTACGGCATTCCGACGACTCTGTGCGCGCCGACGGGCTACGCTTACGAGAGCAGTGACCTTTGGAACGAGATGGTCGCGCAGGGGCTGGCCGTACAGTCGCACTCGCGTTTCCACCGTTCCGCCGGGGATTATAGCAGCGGCAAAACTTCTTCGGCACAGGATTGGATGGACTTCTACGGCGGGGCGCAGGATATCGAATCGGCAGGTGTCCGCTCACTCGTCATTGCTTACCCCTGCGGCTATAACAACGCGGAACTCTCGAAACTTCTCTACATCGGCGGCAGAGGCACCGGCGGTTATACCAACGGCTTTGACGTCAACTACAACCAGACGGCGTCGTTCAGTGGGTTGAACGAAAAGCAATTCGCGCAACTCCTCGCCATGGCGGACGCGGGCAACGGCGGTTGGGTCTCCACGCACTATCACCAGATCGGGGGCAGCAAGGACAGCATCGACGGGATGCTTGCCCGACTTGTCCCGTATATCAAGAGCGGCAAGCTCTGGTCGGCGACTTTCGCGGCGGCGGCACAGTACGGGCAGGAGCGCGACACCGCCACGCTCACGATGGGCAACGTGGGGCGCAATGCCATCACCTTTACCCTGACCGACAAGATGAACGATCTGCTCTTTGACCACGCGCTGACGATCAAGATCAAGGTGGACGGCACCTGGACCGCCGCGCGCGCCTACCAGAACGGCAAGGAAATGAAGGCGGAGGTGGTCACGGACGGCGGCGAGACGTATCTGCTCGTCGACGCCATCCCCGACCGCGGGGAGGTCACCGTCGTGCGTACCGAACTCTCCGGGCTCACGCCGGGTGCGGACCGCATCGCCTTCACGCCGAACGAGGCGGGCGACGGCTACGCAGACAAGACCATGACGCGCCGTTTCTACGTCACGGGCGATGCCTGGAAGAACGTTTACGCCGTGCAGAACGGCAGACGCATCATGGCAGTAGCCGGTAACGACGGTGCCGACCTTTACGTGGACGTCACCTTTACGGTGGGCGGCGGTGAGGTCATCATCGTCCCGACGGCGGACCGGTTCGACGAGGCGGCGACGGTTTCCATGACGGACGTCTTTTACGGTGCGGTCACACCCGTCGCCGGTAAGGACATCACCATTTCCACGGCGGAGGAGCTGCGCCTCTTTGCCCGGTGGGTAAACAACAACAATGGCACCACGGGACTGACCTTCGTCCTCACGGAGGATATTGATCTCGCCGGGGTCCAGATGTCGTCGATCGGATGGTTTGTACAGTGTAACAAGTCGTCTGCGCTCCGTTTCGACCGTTCGTTCCGCGGCACCTTTGACGGACAGGGGCACACGGTCTCAAACCTCACGATCAACCATAACGGCTGCTCGACCGGTTTCTTCGGTTCGACAGACGGTGCGATTATCAAGAACGTCAAAATCCGGGATGCCTATATCTTCGGGATGCGGCAGACCGGCGGTCTCGTCGGCAGACTGGTCGGCAGTACGCTGACCAACTGCACCTTTACGGGTACGGTTTCCAGCCGCGGTAAGGGCGCGGGACAGTACTCCGGTACGTTCGTCGGCGGTCTTGTCGGCGAGATGAGCGGCTCGCAGATTCTTGGCTGCGCGGCGGAGGCGGAGATCCTCGTCTTCGGTGCCGCCAATCGCCATGAGGATAATTTTGGAAGCATCTACGAAAACAAATATTTGCCTTACTGCAACGGCTCCTACGTCGGCGGTATCATCGGCAAAACTTCCGATGCCGCCTCGACCGTCAAAAACGTGAGTTTCAACGGCAAAGTGACGGTTGTCAGCGACGGTGCGGACAACGGCAACGCGGTCGGCGGTTTCCTCGGCGGCGGTACCTTTGCGACCATCACCGACTGCTCCGCGACGGCGGAGGTCAGCGGGGGCGAGCGCGTCGGCGGCTTCGTCGGCTCGCACGAGGGCACCAACCGGGTGCTCACCATTCGCAACTGCGTGGCGAACGGCAGCGTCTTCGGGAACGACAAGGTCGGCGGCTTTGCCGGTTACATGGGCTACAACGGGCGCGCCAGCAGTACCAACTGCTTTACGAACGTCCGCGTGACCTACAAAGAGGGCGCGGAGTTTGTCGGTGCCGTCATCGGGCAGGCTTATGCGGGCCCGCAGTCGCCGAGCATGAAACAGATGTACTATCTCCCCTCGCTCAATCCGGGGCTTGCGACGCATACGCCTTACCAAGATGGCACGGTGAAGGTCAGCGTGCAGATCCTCGAAGCGGCGGATGCCGCCGAGGCGATGACCAAACTCAACCAACTCGCGGCGACGAACGGCGACCAGAGTTGGGTCGCCTCCGGCGATACCATCACGCCCGTGCATTACCCCATCTGGCGCGTGGTGTTCGTGGATAAGGACGGCGGAGAGATCGCGGCGTACGACGTACCGAACGGCATGGGAATTGACACCCCCGCGGCACCCGAATACGAGGGTTTCCGCTTTACGGGGTGGAGTGCCGCCACCGACGAGGTGACCTCGGATATGGTCGTCAGGGCACTCTACGACGAGGTCGGGACGCATACGGTCGTCTTCCTCGATAAGGACGGGAACGAACTCTCCCGCACGACGGTCAACGACGGCGAGAGCGTGACACCCCCGACGGCACCCGAATACGAGGGTTTCCGCTTTACGGGGTGGAGCCATACCACGGGGAACGTGACCTCGGACATGACGGTTTCGGCACAGTATGAGGTCGTGTCCGTATACAACGTCACTTTCGTCGGGATGGACGGCGTGACACCCATCGGGGCGACGCAGCGCGTCAACGACGGCAAGGGGGCGACCGCCCCCGAGGCACCGACGGTGGAGGGCTACGTATTCACCGGATGGAGCGTTGATTTCAGCGAGGTACACGGCGACCTTACGGTCGTCGCACAGTATGCGAAACTGTGGAAGGTGCGTTTCTACGGCTACGACAACGTGCTCCTCGCGACCCTTTCCGTACAGGACGGCACCGGCGCGAAGGCACCGGGCGTGCCCTCCGTGGACGGTTACCGTTTCAGCGGCTGGGCCGAGGATTTCTCGAACGTGACCGCCGATCTCGACGTTCATGCGGTCTACGTGGTAAAGTCGACGGAGCCCATCACGGTGAACGTCAAGCACGTGAAAACCGGTTACTCGGGTACGCTCGATACCGACCTCGTGTTCAGCGATACCAACAAGATCGCCTCCGCGACGGAGGACCGAGCGTGGGCGCAGAAGGGGCTTTCGTCTCTGTGGGGGATTGAAACGGAAACGGCACTCCGCGGCTCTGCCGCCGGGAGCGGGTATGCGATCGTATACCGACTCTCCCGCTACGAGCCCGCACTCGGTATGGCACCGCTGACCATCGCGACGACCAATTATGCGTCTGACCGCGGCAAACTCCGTCAGCTGAACTGTGTGTTCAGCAGCGCGATGCCGGACGATGCACAGGCGTTGGTCGTTCCGCTCTTCGATAAGGAATCGCAACGCGTGATCGTGGCGGTCCTGATCTACTACGGCAACAATTGCAGCACGCAGGAGTCCGGTTTCCGTGCGACGATCGGAGCCGTTATGTCGGAGTGCGTGGCGTTCTATCCCGAGGCGGATGCGTTCATCGCATCGACACACGTCGTGACCAAGTCCGGCAACGCGGGCTTCGGGGAGATGTTCTCCGCGCTCGACGACACCACGCCGCTCGCAGAGGGCTGGAATCTGGAATGCCTGTATGAGAGCGAGCCCGCCGACGAAAACTATTCCCCGGTCTATTACACCCTGGTCTGGACGAAGACGGGGGAGCGCGCGTCGGTCACGACCGCCGCGGCGGCAGTGCCCGGGCAGGAAAAAGTCTGCGCGAACGGCTACACCATCACCGTCCGGGTCGGCAAGGAAGAGGAATAACGCGGTTATTCAACCAAAAATAAAAGACAGAGGGCATTCGTGCCCTCTGTTTTTCGTGCGTGTCGGCCGGAACGGTGAATGTTCCGTGTTTTCCCGCGAGGCTCGTGCACTCGGGGCCGCAAGTGTAAACCTATCGTTCAGACCAAAAGAAAAGAGAGGGCGCAAGACCCTCCTTTTGACCTTTTCGCCGCGTTGCCCTCGCGAAAAACAAGGGCTCCGTGCATCCCTCGCAGGCTCGGTCTTGCGGAGCCCATGTTTTTAGGCTTTTTCTGCGCCCGGGACACGCCACCGGCGTG
>CAKRYT010000009.1 GCA_934432675.1 uncultured Eubacteriales bacterium
GTCCGGGCGTAAAGTTTCTCTTGTTGCCATACCAGCCCCAATAGCAGCAAGCATTGATACCACACTCTTTTTCATCGGGGCTCAAGCGCAACCAGCGGTCAATGAACGCTTCGCCTCCTTGCCCTGCGATCATACTCAACTCGATGCGACTGTTGCTTATTTCTTCTTCGGTTAAATGTAAAATGTCATTAAGTTTGATTGCCATTAATTACTCCTTAAATACTTGCACTCTTGCAATAATAATATAAATATATTCAGTAAAATACCGCCTGCTGACTCGGTTAGGGGCGGTTCTTGTGAAAAAAAGAATACCTTGCGGTGCTCTTTTTTGTTTGACGGAGAAGGAGGGATTTTCAACGCCCACGCCGGCAACCAAGCCCTGCGCCCGGGGGCGAACGCCCCATTCGCAGGACAAGGTTTTCCGGCTTGTCGCTCGCCGAAACCCGTTCACCGAAAGGATTTCGGCGGCTCCCCCGCGCCTCCGTCGCTCGGGTCCAAATCCCCCAAAGCACAAAAAGGCACCCCGAAAATGGGGTGCCTTTTTGTGGCGGAGAAGGAGGGATTTGAACCCTCGCGCCGGTTACCCGGCCTACACCCTTAGCAGGGGCGCCTCTTCGGCCTCTTGAGTACTTCTCCAAAAGTAGCAGGTGCCGATTCACAGCCTGCCGAATTATTATACTAGACGAGCGGGGGAATGTCAATAGATTTCCGTAAAAAAGCGCGGTTGGCGGCTTGGCAGGTTGGCTCGCCAACGGTCGTGCAAGGGGGACGGTGGCGCGGGGGACGCGCCGACGGTCGCGGCGTTTCTGTGTGCGTACCCGTTTGCGGCTCCGTCTGGCAAATCGGGTCCCCTCCGCGACCTTGCGGTGCGGAGGGGACCCGGAACAAATTGAGGCGTTAGGCGAGGGTCAGGCTGACGTCGTCGATCTGGACGGTACCGCCGGTCTGGGATGCCGCACCGAAGGCGACGCGTACGGTGGTCGTTCCTGCGGGGGCCTGTGTCGTGATACGGCGATAGTAGCCGAAATCACCGGAGGCGGTCGGGAGGGAATCCCCCGGGATTTCCATCATGAGACCGATCTCGCTGCCTTCCCCGGTCACAAAGGTAACTGCTGCCGTGAGGGTGCTGTCTGCCGATGTGGCGTTGGCAAAGAAGGACAGATCGTAATAGGCTCCGTCTACCGTCGGGGTAATATCCTGCGACAGAGTGCCGCCGTTCGAAAGGGCGACGGACGAGCTACCGGTGTGCAGACGTCCGGGAGTATTCTGCCGTGATACCAGTGCCGCGTCCTCAGAGGTCCATCCGGTCGGCACTGTGCCGTCAAAGGTATCCATCGAGCCGTTGGTGACATAGTTGCCGCTTGGGCTCGGCGAGGCGGCAGGACCGGTCGGCCCCGTCGGTCCGGTAGGACCGGTCGCTCCCTCAGGTCCGGTGGGTCCCGTAGCACCCGTTGCCCCGGTGGGCCCGGTAGCCCCCGTTGCACCACTCGGCCCGGTAGGACCCGTAGCCCCCGTTGCACCTGTGGCACCTGCCAAGCCCGTAGCACCCGTAGCACCAGTTGCCCCGCTGGGCCCGGTAGCACCTGTGATGCCCGTTGCTCCCGTTGCACCCGTTGCCCCGGTAGCACCCATAACGCCGGTTGCGCCGGTAGCACCTGTGGCACCCGTCGCCCCCGTGGGACCTGCGGGACCACGGCAACCCGCCGGACCGCGGGGGCCGGTCGCGCCGCGCGTGCCGATCAGGCGCGGATCGATGGCGTCGTCGGGGCAGCCCCGCCCGGAGGTGCCACCGCGATTTCCGTTACATGAATGACAAGCCATGTGAAATTACCTTTCCATCAAGAAAACCGCAAATTTTACAAGAAAACTTGCGCATTTATCCGGAATACAGGGAGAAATCTCCCTATCATCATCATATGCGAAAAATACACGGAAAGTGAACTTCACAGCCCGAAATACCTTTGATTATAGAGTACGGCGGGAGCCTCGGGGCGGAGTGCCGCTGCCTGCAAGTGGTAGCGCAGTGCCTGCGACCGATTTCCCAGTCGGTCGTAACAAACGCAAAGCCCGAGCAGAGGGTCAAAAAGCGCGCGTGTCGTATCCCGGAAACCGCGATCGTCTTCCGGGAGCGGTGCGTCCAGTGCTGCCCGAAACCAGAAAATCGCCCCGCGCCATTCTCCCACGTCGGAGAGCAACTGTCCGATGTCCGTACACACCTCGGCGCGCGGCGCGCCGAAACGGAATGTTGCGGCATAGGCGGCCAGTGCCGCCTCGGAGTCACCCGCCCGCGCCGCCATCGTAGCGAGCAGGCGGCAGGCCTCGATCTTGTTCTCCGCCCATCCGCCGGGATGATGCAGGAATGCCGTTAACGTCTCCTTTGCTTCACGGTCACGTCCGTGGTAAAAGAGTTCGCGTCCCCAGTAGAACAGATCGCGCGGGGTGAACGGGTCACCGCGTGTCATATGGGTTTCGTATAGTTTCAGGTTGCGGTCGGAGTAACTCGTCTTGATGCTCTTATGTGTCACGGCGACGTCGGAGACGGTCTCGCGGCCATCATAGCAGAGCACCTCGTGCACGTAGCCCACCCATCGGTGGGGGAGGGTGCGGCGGATCAGCCGCTCGCGCAGGAAAGTGAAAGTCGCCCGTCCGGTCTCGTCAAAGGCGGTCTCATAGGGCATCATGACGACGTCCGTCCCGGGTGTTAAAGTGTGTTTCAGTGAGAGAAAGGCCTGACGGTTTTCTTCGGTCAGGACATCGTCGGCGTCCATCCAGAAAAGAAAGTCCGAGGTCGCGTGTGAGAAAGAGGCGTTGCGTGCGGCGGCAAAATCGTCACACCACGGAAAGTCGTATACGCGCGCACCGTGTTCGGCGGCGATCCGTTTGGTGGCGTCGTGGCTGCCCGTGTCCGTCACGACAATCTCGTCAAAAAGCCCTGCGACACTGTCCAGGCACCGGCCGAGCACCGCCTCCTCGTCACGTACGATCATACAAAGTGATACGGTCATAGTAATCTCCTCCCGACAGGATATGCACGAAAAGGGAGGGGTGTTGCGGTGGAGAGGCGAAATAGGGGAGAGTGGGCAACGCGCCGGTGAGGGGAAAATGGCAAGCGGGAAAGCCACGCGGTGATGAAGGGGAAGCGGCAAGGAAGAGCGAGGGGCGAGGAGATGAAAAAGAGGAGCGGGGGCGGGTGTGAAACGGGAAAACAGAACGGTGCGGGGGAGGCGACAAGGGAGTGACGCGAAGGGGCGCAACGTGAGGGGTGGTGTCATTCCGTATCAGCACATGCTCTTGGCAAAGGCGGATGAACGTGGTATGATAAAGGGGAGAAAGCAGGGAAAACGGAGGAAAGCCGTA
This sequence comes from uncultured Eubacteriales bacterium, assembly GCA_934432675.1. GTDB lineage: Bacteria > Bacillota > Clostridia > Oscillospirales > CAG-272 > UBA1740. Next base: position 3,358 of record CAKRYT010000009.1, read on the forward strand.
TGGAGATACGACCGGGGAAATACCGGCATTTCAAAGGGGGACTGTATGAGGTTATCGGGACAGCCAGGCATTCCGAGACCGGGGAAGAAATGGTCGTTTACCGCGCGCTCTACGGCGAGCGGGGGCTATGGGTGCGCCCCGCCCGTATGTGGAACGAGACAGTGGAGCGCGGTGGTCTCTCCTATCGCCGCTTTACGCCCGTAGAGACGTGCGCCGACGAAGATGCGGCAAGTGATGGGCGTGATGGGCACGATGGGTGCGATGCAGCGGAGGAGAAGTCGTGACGCCCGCCTCCTACACCGAGGCGTTGCGTGCCGTCGCCGATCCCGCCTATGCCGATTTCCAGGCAGCCCTCATCCCGACGATGGCCCGTGGGCGGGTGCTCGGCGTGCGGATGCCGGCACTGCGCGCTGGCAAAACGACTGGCATCGAACGAGGGGAAAGACGCATTTTATCACGCTCTCCCGCATGCCTACTATGACGAGGACAACCTGCACGGGTGCCTCATCGCCGCGGAGCGGGACTTCGACAGGGTCATCGGCCTTCTGGACGCTTTTCTGCCGTATATCGACAACTGGGCGACCTGTGATATGCTGTCGCCGACGGTATTCCGCCGTCACCGCGAGACGTTGCTCCCGCACGTCCGCCGCTGGATGGCGTCCGAGCACCTCTACACCTGCCGTTTCGGGATACTGACCTGATGCGGCACTACCTGGACACGGACTTCCGGGCAGAATATCTTGCGCTCGTGGCGGCGATCCCGACGGAGGCATACTACCTTGAAACCATGGTGGCATGGTATTTTGCGACGGCACTCGCGAAACAATACGAGGCGACGCTGCCGTATATCGAGGAGCACAGACTCGCTCCCGGCGCACACCGGCGCGCGATACAGAAGGCGCGCGAAAGTCTGCGCCTGACTGCGGCGCAGAAAGCGCATCTCGCATTGCTGCGATAAAACAAGGCGGAGCCGAGAATCTCGGCTCCGCCCGGTTATATTCCGACGGACAAGGGGGGCTGCAAGGTTTTCCGCAGCCGACGCCCCGTCTTAGTCTTCTGCGCCCTGCAAGGCATCGAACCAGAGTGCCTTCGCAAAGCGGTAACCGCCGTGCGTATTGGCTTCCGTATATTGATGCGAGGCACCCTTGGAAAAGGACACGTACCCGTTTTGCAATTTGAAAAGGAAATCCGTGACGCCGACCGCCGTCAGATGGGACGCCTCACGGTTTTCTTCTTTATCGGGGTCCCACAGCCCGAGTGCAATCGCGGTGACGGCGGCGGGGACCAGAATGCAGAAGTTGGTGGCACAGTAAACGGCATCCGAGCGGATACCGAGTGCGTCGTGCGAGCGGAACTCGGTCATCATGCCCTCCATCCCGAGCACGGGTGAGGAGACCCCCTCCGGCAGGTGGGCATACTGACCGTTCGGATCCCCCTCCGCGTTGGTGACGATGCCGCCCCGCTCGTTGTGGAGCAACAGTTCGCGGAAGATGGCATCCGTCTCGGCGAGCGGCATCCCTTTATATACATAAGGATATTTCACGCCTTTGCCCTCGCCCGCCGGCGTCGGTTTCTCGCAGTTCTGCAAGTAGCAGGTGCCGCCCTCTTCAAAGAGGCGTCGCCCGGCGGCGGACCAGGTGCGGAGGATGTTCGTGAAACGGAAGTCCTGTAACTTCTGCATGGCATCCTCATACGAGAAGTCGGTCAGAATCCGGTTGACCGCCTCGGCGGACCCGAAATAGGACACAGCCATGAGGATCGGGATGACGTGAGGCGAAACGTGATTCGGGTTCCAGAACTTGCTGTAATTCCCGGCGAGGCAGGGACCGGTGCGGAAATCGTTTTGGTCCGCAGTCGCCCAGGAGCAGGTAACGACCGAGGCGCGCATCAGACAGTCGATGCCGTATTTCTCCATCTGCGTGAGTTCATCCCAGATATGCGGCGTGGCCTTCGCCAGGGCAAATACGGAGGCGACCATGGCATTTCCCCAGATGGGCCCGACCTTCATCGCCGGTTCCAGCCCCGGGGTCAGCAGGGATCGGATCCCCGCGAGCACGTAAAACAGATTGCTCTTCTCACCGGGGACGGTAAGCCCGGGCTCATAGTGCTCCGCGAGCGTTTCGTAGAGCAGGGCGGTGGAGCCGCCGAGTTCGCTGTGCGTATTCACGCGGGTGTAGGGGGTGAACGCCGCCGTCGGCATACGATAAGCGTCACGCAGGACGTCGTGCGGAAAAACAGGCTGCGGTCTGACATGTAAGCGATAGTCCATAAGACCCTCCGTTTGGGGAAAATCCCGTATTTGCCTCTATTTTACCATACAAAATGAAGATTATCAATGTGAATTGTGCAATGGTGTTGCCATCCTTGCTTTTTTTTGCTAGAATAAGCGGCACTGACCAAAAAAGGAGCACACAATGAAAGAAGTAACACCTGATTTTTACAAAGATTTCCAGTGCACCGGAGGGGCCTGCGGCCACAACTGCTGCATTGGCTGGGAGATTGGGATTGATGAGGATACCGCCGATTTCTATCGTTCCGTCGACGGTGAAATGGGAGAGCGGCTCGCCAGGGGAATCCGGTACGGGCGCGACGGTGCCGGTTTCCTCATGGGGGAGGACAAGCGGTGCCCGTTTCTGAACCGCGACAATCTCTGCGATATTATCACCGACATCGGGGCGGGCGGACTGTGCCAGATTTGCGCGGACCATCCACGCTTCCGCGCCGATTTCGGGGATCGGATCGAGTTCGGGCTCGGGTTTGCCTGTGAGGAGGCGGCGCGCCTCTGGCTGACGCACGAGGAGCCCGTGCGGTTTGTGACGGCAGGGGACGACGGGGAGGGCGAGGAGCCCACCGAGGAAGAAAAGCGATTCTTCGAGCGTCGGGCGGCACTCCTCGCCATCGCACAGGACAGGTCCTGCCCCGTATACCGTCGTACGGAACGTCTTGCGCGCGCCGTCGGCATCGAAGGGCTGGATCTCACGACCGAGAACTGGATCGGGTTTTATGAGGATCTGGAAACGGCGGAACCCGAGAGTTTCCAGACGTTGTGCCACCTGATGGATGCGCTCTGTCACGGGACACTCGGCAGTTACCGTGCCGCCGAATCCGCCTACGAGATCCCCGCCGAGCAGGCACTGGTATATTTTCTGTTCCGCTATCTCTCGCACGCCATGGACGAAGAGGATTTCCTCGCGAGAGTCGGCTTTTCCATCATCGGCTGTCGGTTTCTTATGGATATCTGGGACACCGCCCTGCCGGATGGCAAGCACCTCTCCGACGGTGCGCTCATCGATCTCGCGCGCCGCTATTCGGCGGAGGTGGAATACAGCGACGAGAACGTCGCGAGGATCCTCGCGGCCCTGCGCCGCGAGATACACGAGAAGGTCGTGACAAAGGTCGTATAATGACGGGGAGGAGCCGGAAACACGGCTCCTCCCCGATTCATTCGGGCTTGTTTTGCAATCGTACCGGCAGGGGCGCACGGTGCCGCATCGGGGTCTTGCAATTTCGGGCGGCGCGCGGTATAATATAGATATCCATACGACCGGAGGTTACTGTGATGCGTAAAACTGCCAAACGGGGACTTGCAAACCTGCTCGTGACCCTGATCCTCGCCGCACTCCTCAATCTGCTCATCTTTGCCGCCATGCGTCCGTGGGGGCTGGCGGAGGCGTGTCGCCTCCCGTTCTGGTTTTCCTACGGTGCCCTCATGCTGGCGTTCGTCCTGCGGACCGTATCGTTGTATCTCGGGCGGGGCGATGCGTCCGACCGACGGGTACACACGGGACTACCGCTCGCCGTCGCAGCCCTCCTTTACTGGGGCGTGACGCTCGTACTGTCTTTCCTCTACATGATCCTGTGTGCATGCGGCGTGCGCGTACCCTTTGCGCTCCCGCTGATCACGCTTCTCTTCACCCTCGGATTCTACCTCATCGCTCTCGTTCTGTACCTTGCCGCGCGTCCGGAGCCGTGCACCGTTTCACCCGATTCCGCCCTGCGCCCGATCGTCGATCGGCTGCGTGCCTTGCAGGGGGAGGTGAAGGACCCCATCCTCGTAAAGAAACTGGGCAAACTCGCGGACGATCTCTCCGGTGCGGCACCGTCGGCGGAGCATACGGCGGGGCTCACGTCCTGCCTCGGGCAACTGGAAGAGCGCGTCGCGGCGGATGACCGTCTCGGCATCACCCGTGCCATTGCCGCCATGAGAGCCTATCTCCCGCACTGACCTCTGCATATGCGTCATCCCGGGCTCTCATGGGCCCGGGTGTTTCCGTGAATAACAGTATCCCGAAAAGCGAGGGCCCTGCCATGCACTTTTTGCCTGCAAATATTAGTTTACCTGACTTTTCCGTCACGGATGCGGAGAAGTGGGCGGTCATTGCCTGCGACCAGTTCACTTCCGAGCCTGCGTACTGGGACGCCTGCCGCGACTTCGTGGGCGACGCGCCCTCCACGCTGAAAATGATTTTGCCGGAGGCGCGGCTCGGTACTGCCGGGGCAAACGAGGCCATTGACGCCGCCGCCCGGACGATGCGTGCCTACCACGGCACGGTCCTCTCGGAACTCGCCCCCTCTTACGTCTATGTGGAGCGCATCCAGTCGGACGGCAGGTGCCGTGCGGGGCTGGTCGGTATGATTGACCTTGAAGACTACGACTTCGCACCCGATGCCGACACGCCGGTCCGCGCGACCGAGGCGACGGTGGTCGACCGTATCCCGCCGCGCGTCCGCATCCGTCGGGATGCCCTTTACGAACTGCCGCATATCATGCTCCTCGCAGATGACCCCGGGGACGCACTCTTATCTCCGTACGCCGGGGGTCGGGGACTGACGCCCCTCTACGATACGCCCCTGATGATGGGGGGAGGGCATCTCTCCGGCTGGCAGGTCGACGCCGCAGAGGCGGCGCGCATCGATGCGTGCCTTGCGGCCGGTGCCGGGGGAGAACACACGCCGGTGCTCGCCGTCGGTGACGGCAATCATTCCCTCGCGACCGCCAAGACCGTTTACGAGCAGTACAAGGCAAAAGACCCCGCGGCGGCACGCGTCTCTCCGCTGCGGTATGCCCTCACCGAGGTGGTCAATCTCCATTCCCCGGCACTGGACTTTGCCCCCATTTACCGTATCGCCGTCGGGTGTGACCCCGCGGCACTCACGCAGGCCTTTGCACGTTTCGTCGCCGGTCCGTACGGGGCGGGGCCGTACGGCGGCGGGTGTGTCACGCTCCTGCGGAGGGGGGCGGAGGAGACACGGACCTACGCGCACGGGTGCCACCCGCTCCCCGTCGGGGTGGTGGACGCTTTTCTCGGGTCGCACCCCGAGGTGCGCGTGGACTATATTCACGGGGAGGACGCACTCCGTCACCTCGCCGATGCACCCGACGCCGTCGGTTTCCTGTTTTCCGGGATACGGAAAGAGGAACTTTTTCCCGCCATCGAGCGGGGCGGCAGTCTGCCGCGCAAGACCTTTTCCATGGGGCAGGCGCGGGATAAACGTTACTATATGGAGGCACGCCTGCTCCGCTGATGGAGGTATCGGGCGGGTATCCGTCGGGAATATCAAAACGAACGGCGCGGCACAGCCGCGCATCCGCCCCCGCGGTCGGGGACCGCGGGCGGCGGAGGAGGCTGACCTATGAAATCACTGAAAGCACTGTATCGGATCGGGGCGGGACCGTCCAGTTCACATACCATGGGGCCGGAGCGGATCGCACGCCGCTTTCTCTCCATGTTCCCGGATGCCGGACAGTATCGCGTGACCCTTTACGGCTCTCTGGCCGCAACGGGGCGCGGGCACGGCACCGATGCGGTGATCCGCCGCGTGATGCCGACGGGGACGGAGGTGCTGTTCTGCACGGACGATACGCCCATCGAGCATCCGAATACCATGGATCTCACTGCCGTGTACGGTGACCGGGAGGAGACACGCCGGGCATACAGCCTCGGCGGCGGTGCCATCGCGTTCCGCGGGGAGGAAAACGAGGAGGAGCCGGAAGTCTACGCTCTCTCGACCTTCCGCGAGATTGCCGATCTGTGCCGCACCCGCGGCCGTCGCCTCTCGGATTACGTGTTTGACGCCGAGGGGGAGGAAATACGCGACTATCTCGGGACCGTGTGGCACACCATGTGCGCCTGCATCGACGAGGGTCTGCACACCACGGGGGTACTGCCCGGCGGGCTCGGTGTCATGCGGAAAGCACACGACCTCTATTGCGGGGGCGGTAACGGAGAGGGGGCAGGCGTCGCCGAGGACCGCCTCGTGTGTGCTTACGCTTACGCGACGGCCGAGCAGAATGCGGCGGGCGGGACCGTCGTGACCGCGCCGACCTGCGGCTCTGCCGGGGTGATGCCCGCGGCACTGCGGTATATGCAGGAGACGCACGGTTTCACCGATGCACAGATCGTGCGCGCACTCGCCGCCGGCGGGCTCATCGGCAATCTCATCAAGACCAATGCGAGCATCAGCGGCGCGGAATGCGGTTGTCAGGCGGAAATCGGCTCTGCCACTTCCATGACCGCCGCGGCATTGACGGAACTCTTTGAGCGTCCGATCGCCGAGTTGGAATACGCGGCGGAACTCTCGATGGAACATCATCTCGGGCTGACCTGCGACCCGGTGCGGGGGCTGGTGCAGATTCCGTGCATTGAGCGCAATGCCGTCGCGGCACTCCGGGCCATTAACGCCCTGTCGCTCTCCGGCTTTCTCTGCAACACGAGAAAGGTGTCGTTCGATACCATCGTCCGCACCATGTACGAGACGGGCAGGGACCTCGGGAGCGGCTATCGCGAGACGAGCGAAAAGGGACTGGCGAGCCTTTACCGCGATCGGGACGAAGGGCGTTCCTGAACGGCGTTGCGCCGGAAAATACGGCTCCTCCCCGACAAATATGAAAGAGCGAAAGGAATATGATATGCATAACATTCGTGAGGAGGCGGCACGCGCCGCCCTGGAACTCTGCGAAAAGGCGGGGCTTACCCGCGGTGACGTGATGGTCGTCGGGTGTTCGACGAGTGAGGTCGCGGGCAGCACCATCGGGACGGACTCCCGCCCTGCTCTGGCGGCGGAATTGTTGGCGGGGATCCGCTCGGTGCTCGATCCGCGCGGCATTTGGCTTGCGGCGCAGTGCTGTGAGCATCTGAATCGTGCCATCGTGACGGAGCGGGAGGCGGTGCCCGGGGCGGAGATCGTCAACGTCGTACCGCAGCCGAAGGCGGGTGGCTCCTTTGCCACCGCCGCGTATGCGTCGTTTACGCATCCCGTTGTCGTGGAGGAAATCCGCGCGGATGCGGGACTGGACATCGGCGGGACGCTCATCGGGATGCATCTGCGCCGCGTCGCCGTACCGGTGCGCCTCTCGACGGATCACGTCGGTGCCGCCATCCTCATCGCCGCACGCACCCGCCCGAAATTCATCGGCGGCATCCGCGCACAGTACGACGAAAAACTCCTGTAAGCGAAGGCAAATGAACGTATAAAAAACGGCTCCGACGGAGCCGTTTTTTGCTTTCGGGCGGGATGTTTGCGGGGGCGATGCCGTACGGCGCACCCGTCGTTTTTCGCATCCGGGTGCCGTCGGAAGAGGTCGCATCCGCCGCTCGGTAAGAGACGTACCCGTCGGCAAGGCGGACCATGTCTGCCCGCTCGGGAGAGGGCGCACAAGTCTGCGAGGGAGAGGTCGCGTTTTGGGGAGATATCACGCGCGGGCGATGGCGAACACGGCGCGGGTGAGAAGACAAAAGAGAATGCCGAACAGGGTTGGCAAAAGGCAGGCGAGGAGCGTCCACCGCAGGCTCTTCGTTTCTTTGCGGATGGTGATGATCGTGGTGGAACACGGCCAGTGAAAGAGGCAGAAGAACACGAGGCAGAGCGCGGTTTCACGGCTCCACCCCGCCGAAAGGAGCAGCGTATGCAACTCTCCGCCGGCGGCAAGATCGGTGAGGGACGTGCCGGCGGTATACGCCATGAGCGCGACGGGGAGCAGGATCTCGTTGGCGGGCAACGCCAGGATAAAGGCGAGGAGCAGGACCCCGTCCATGCCGATGAAGTGTCCGATGGGATCCAGAATTTCCGCCGCCCGCGCGAGGAGCGATACACCTCCCGGGGAGACGTTTGCGAGTAGCCAGATGACGGCACCTGCGGGGGCGGCGACCGCCACCGCCCGCCCGAGCACGAACAGGGTGCGGTCAAGTACCGAGCGGACGAGGATCTGTCCGATCTGGGGCGGGCGGTAAGGCGGTAGTTCCAGAGTGAAGCCGGAGGGAGCACCGTGAAGACAGGTGACGGACAAAAGGCGCGTCGCGAGCAGTGTCACGAGGACGGAGAGCACGATGATCCCGGTCAGGAGCAGGGCGGAGGTGAGGGAGGCGAACATACCGCTCGCCGTGCCGACGAAAAACACGGTGAGCACCGTGATGAGGGTCGGGAAACGACCGTTACAGGGGACAAGGGCGTTGGTCAGGATGGCGAGCAGGCGTTCACGCGGGGAATCGATGATGCGGCACCCGACCACCCCCGCGGCGTTGCAACCGAAACCCATGCACATGGTGAGTGCCTGTTTGCCGCAGGCGTGGCAGGCACAAAAGGGGCGGTCAAGGTTGTATGCGATGCGCGGCAGGAAACCGACGTCTTCAAGGAGCGTAAACAGGGGGAAGAAAATCGCCATCGGGGGCAGCATGACGGACGTGATCCACGCCACGGTGCGGAAGACACCGTCGATGAGCAACCCCGAGAGCCGGGCCGGAAAATGCCACAGGGCGAAGAGACGGCCGAGCGGTGCTTCCAGGGAGAACAACAGTTTGGACAGTGCCGCCGAGGGATAATTTGCCCCGACGATGGTGAGCCAGAAGACGAGCAGTAGCAAAAGCAACAGTACGGGGTAGGCGGTGACGCGCCCCGTAACGATGCGGTCAATGGCGCGGTCGCGGTCACGCGTCCCCCGGGGCGGCAACGTGACGGCATCGGCGGCGACGGTGTGGGCGAGGGACATGATCCGCTCTGCTATACGGTCGCGCAGCGTTTCTCCGGAGAGTCCGACCGCGGCGAGCGACGCCCGTGCCTCGGTGACCGCCCCGGCAATCTCGGGCACTTCCATCGGGTCGCGCCCCAGGTGGCGGAGGAGCGTTTCGGTCAGGGCGGCGTCCGGGGCGAGCAAACGCAGTGCGAGCCAACGCGCGGGGCAGGCGGCACCGAGAGTAGCCGAAATCTGCGGCTCCACCCGGTGGATGGCGTCCTCGATTTCCTCCCCGTAGTCCACCCGCGCCGGCGGGGAGGCGGGGGGTGCGTCGAGGAGGGGCAGGAGCGGGGAGAGCGTTTTTCTGCGCCGCGCGTTGACTGCGACGACGGGGATACCGAGGGCGTTGGAGAGCCGCTCGGGGGAGATGCGGATATGCTTTTTCTCCGCCTCCTCGACGAGATTGAGGCAGAGCACCGTATGCGAGGCGATCTCGGTGACCTGCAAGACCAGATTCAGATTTCGTTCCAGCGCGCAGGCGTCACAGACGACGACGGCGGCGTCCGCCCCGCCGAACAGGAGAAAATCCCGCGCGACTTCCTCCTCCTCGGAGGAGGCGAACAGAGAATAAGTACCGGGGATATCGACCAGGTGATATCCCCGATCGCCGACCCGTACATAGCCCGTCGCACTCGCGACGGTTTTGCCGGGCCAGTTGCCGGTGTGCTGATGGAGTCCGGTCAGGGTATTGAACAGAGTGCTCTTCCCGACGTTGGGGTTCCCCGCGAGCGCAATGACACGATCCCCCGGCTGTTTCCTTTCGATGGCGATACCGCCGTCCACCGCGCCGCGCCCGGTAGAAGAATGTGTTAATCCCATGGGACACCTCACTCAGTCGTTACCAATACCTCCATCGCGTCACGGCGTCGGATGGCGATGACCGCGCCTCGGATGAGATACGCCGTCGGGTCCCCGAGGGGACTCCGCCCGAGACACGCGACCGTCGCCCCCGGGATGAGCCCGAGGTCAGCGAGCCGCCGACGCATCCGTCCCGTGGATTGCAGGGAGACGACGCGGACGCTCTCACCGACCTCCGACGTGGCGAGTGGTTTCGGTATATTCATTTTTTCGTCCTTTTTCCGGGGAGATCCCCTGTAAACAGGGTATGCCGCCCATCGGGCGGCGGTGCGTCGGAGGGTGCCGTCCGCGCCGCGCGAGAGGGGGCGAAGGGCGGAAACGCGGTCGGGGTCCCTTGCATTTGCCCTGCTTTTCCTGTATAATGGAGCCGTTCAGTACAGAATGCGGAGGAGATTCTATGGATGCCGTTTTATCGATCCGTGAAACGCTCGATACCCCGGTGCGCTACCGCCCGGACGTACTCGTCGTCGGCGGGGGATTCGGTGGGATTGCGGCGGCACTCGCCGCCGCACGCCTCGGTCGGCGTGTCCTGCTCGCGGAGCGGGCTTTCATGCTCGGCGGGCTCGGTACGGCGGGGCTCGTCACCTTCTATTTGCCGATCTGTGACGGTACGGGCAGGCAGGTGTCTTTCGGGCTCGCCGAAGAACTCCTGCGGCTGACCGTCGCCGAGCATTACGACGGGGGGAAAGGTGCCGACTGGCTCCTGCACCCCGCCCCGGACCGCGGGACCCGCGCGGCGGGCGGTCGTTTTGAGGTGCAATACAATCCGCAGTTGTTTGCCGTCGCCGTCGAAGAGACGTTGCTTGCGGCGGGCGTCGAGATCCTCTACGGCGTCAATGCGGTCGCCGCCGGAACGGAGGGGGATCGTATCACCGCCGTGATGATGGAGGGGAAAGGCGGCCGTTTCGCCGTTGCCCCCGGTACGGTCGTGGACGCGAGCGGCGACTGTGACGTAGCGTGTTTTGCGGGGCTCCCGACGGTGAACTATGCACCGGGCAATCACCTTGCGGCGTGGTATTATCACAACGGCGGGGGCGGTTATACCCTCAAAATGATGGGGATGGTCGACCAGACGGAGGAGGAGAAACGCAACAACCCCTATTCCGAACTGTCCTCCCGTGCCTTCTCCGGACTGACGGCAGAAGAACTCTCGGAGATGACCTGCCTCTCGCACGCCTCTGTGCTGCGGGACGTGCGACTGCATAAAAAAGCGGACCCTGCCTACGAGCCGTCGACGATTGCGACCATTCCGCAGGTGCGTATGACCCGCCGCCTCGCGGGTGCCTATACCCTCGATGAGGGGGAGGCGCATACCCCCATGGCGGACTCGGTCGGGATGGTGTCCGACTGGCGTCGCCGCGGCCCGCTCTGGGAGGTGCCGTACGGCACGCTGTACTCGCCTGCCTGCGCCAATCTCACGGTGGCCGGCAGATGTACCTCCGTCACGGATGCCCTTTGGGACGTCATGCGCGTCATTCCGTGTTGCAGTGTGACGGGGCAGGCGGCGGGGACCGCCGCGGCACTCGCGGAGGACGTGCGTACGTTGCCCCTCTCCGACCTGCAAGCGGCATTGACGGCGCGCGGGGTCGTGCTCCATGAGAGCGACCTCAAAGCGGACTGACCCCTGCCCGCGGGGCGTTACCCGGGCGATAAGGCGAATCCTGACCGACGGGCTTCCTTTTCCGGGCATTGCTCATCCGTACAACCAAAACGACAGGCGCGCGACCGCGGTCGCGCGCCTGTTATTTCATCATGGAAGAGGGGCGGAGATTACCGCTCCGACTCCGGAGGTGTTTTTTCTGCGGGGACCGTTTTGGTGGGCACCGTCGTGCGGCGTTCCGCTACTTCACCGCCGAGGCGGCGGACGCAGGCGACCATCTTGTCGTACGCGCGGTCGCTGATCTGTGCATCGGTGTGCGACGAGACGAAATCCCTGTCCATACAGTCCAGAATTTCCATTTCCACGTGCGTGGAACGCCACGGCATATTGCGGAAGACCCGTTCGGTCCCCTGAATGTGCAGGACGAGGACGGGCGATTTCGCGCGGCAGGCGGCGTGGAACACCCCGCTGTGGAAGGGGAGCAACTTGCCGGTGCGGCTGCGCGTCCCCTCCGGGAACACGCCGTAGCACATCCCGCACTCCGCGATGCGCCGCGCCGTCTCATTGACGGTGGTGACGGCGTTGCGTGCGCTGGAACGGTCAATGGCAAGAAATCCGCTGTTCCAGAGGTATCTGCCGATGATCGGGATGCGGAAGTTCTCCGGCTTGGAAATAAAGGAGATCGGATAGTGCCGCAGTTTGACGATCATGAGCATATGGTCGAAGTTGGAGAGATGGTTGCAGACGAGCAGAAAGGGCGTACCGCGCGGCGGCAGGAGTTCCCGCCCCGTGACGCGACAACGGATCCGCATGAATGCGAGCCCGACGGCGTAGGCCTGCACCAGCATAAAACGGGCGAAACGGTTGGGCTTTTTCGGTACACGTTTCTTCGGGAGAAAGGGTGCCGCGAGGATCCCGACCACGAACAGGAGAAGAAGCAGCCCGACGAAATACGCAAGGAAAAAGAGGATCGAAAAGGCGGGATGCACCGTCGGGTAGGCACAGACCGCGGTGACGACGGCACCGGCGAGTGCGGCAATAAGCGAAAATAACAGATACATAGCGTGGATTATACCTCCGTCGGCATATAGGTCGAGACCATGCTGGACAGTAACTCCGTCAGTTCGGAAAGGGGCATCTTCTGCCCCGACGCAAACCAGTCACGGTAGGCACCGAAGAGCCCCCCGATAACGAACGAGATGACGTGGCTGTGTTTCGGAGAGCGTCGGGGAAGTTGCAGATAGCGCATGATCTCACGCTTCATGATAAGTTGGATATTCTGGGAGAGAAAAGCATAGTTCGGTGCCGTGAAGATGGCGCGGAACAGTTCGGGATAGAGCGGGTACGCCTGCCCGAGCAGTTCGACGAAGGTGGCGGCGGTGATGGGTTTTTTCTGCGCCCGCGCCCGCTCCATATAGACGGCGATCTGCGCGACGAACTCGTCAATCAGGTCCCATCCGACGTCCTCTACCTTGTCGTAGTGCGCGTAAAACGTCTTGCGGTTGATTCGCGCCGTTTCGGCGAGCAGCACCACCGTGATATCTTCCATCTCGCGGTCGCGCAGCAGGGTGACCAGTGCCTCGCGGATAGCACGGCGTGTCTTTACGACCCGTTTGTCCTGCGTGTGTGCCATGGCGGTACTCCTTTGCCTGTTTTTTCTCGGAACGGTATTATTATACACAAGTACGAAAAGAAAAACAACATCTTTTCACGGATTTGTCCCCCTGTTCGGTCGCAATATTCGTCACAAAGGGCTGTTTTTGTGGCACATTTTCCATAAGAATGACGGCGAGGAGCCGAAAAACCGGGCTCCTCGCCGTTAAGTTGTACGTCCGTGTGACGCTGCGGGGCACTTTGCGTCAGAGGCGGGTGAGGGTATAGGTGACGGACTCATAGTCCGCCATGCGGTGGACGGGGACGACGAGGCCGACCTCGCCGAGCGTCTTGCCCGAGAGCGTGAGGGAAAGGCCGTCGGACCCCTCCACGCGATAGGTGGCGTCGGGGGTGAGCCCCGGGATGCACAGCGACAGGGGTGGGCAGTTGAAGACACGGAGCAACTGCATGACCGTTACGTGGGCGCGGCTCCCGTCTTTCGCCACGAGCGCGACCGCGAACTGACGATCCTCATGGGGGTCTGCGAGCCGGTAGAAATCGCCCGTGAGGACGAGGTCCTGCATGGCACGGTAGTCGGCGATCTGCGTCGGGACGGCGGCGAGGTCCTCTGCGCTCATACGGCTGGTGTCAAGTTCGTACCCCGTCGCGCCGAGGTGCGCCATGCGGGCGCGCGTCTCCCACGGGGTGATGCGGCGCGTCTGGTGGTTGGGACAGACGGACGCGTGACAGGACATCGAGGAGAGCGGGTAGCAGAAGGAGGTCCCCCATTGGATCCGCGCCCGCATGGCGGCGTCGGTATCGTCGGAGGTCCAGATCTGCGGAAAATAGGCGAGGACGGCCGGGTCAAACCGTGCACCGCCGCTGGAACAACCCTCAAAGAAGATCCCGGGGTGTGCGTTGACGATGCGCTCAAAGAGATCGTAAAGTCCCAGTGCGTAACGATGGGCAAATTCGCCCTGACGGTTTGCCGGGAGCGCGGGAGAATACATTTCCGTTACGTAACGGTTACAGTCCCATTTAACGTAATCGATCCTGTGTGCGTCAAGGACGGCGTTGACGGCGTTCACGACGTAATCGCGCACCTCGGCGCGCGTGAGGTCGAGCACATACTGGTTGCGTGCCTCGGCAAGCGGGTATCCGGGGGCATGGATTGCCCAGTCCGGATGCGCGCGGTACAGGTCGGAATCCGGGTTGACCATCTCGGGCTCAAACCAGAGTCCGAATTTGAGTCCCCGGGTATGGCAGTGCTCGATCACGGGGTCGAGCCCGCCGACGAGTTTTTTCGTGTTGACGTACCAGTCGCCGAGGCCGGAATGGTCGTCATCCCGCTTGCCGAACCAGCCGTCGTCGAGTACGAAGGTATCGATGCCCGTACCCGCCGCCGCGTCGATGATGGCGAACAGTTTTTCACGGTCAAAGTCAAAATAGGTTGCCTCCCAGTTGTTGATGACAACGGGGCGGGGCGTGCAGGCAAACCGAGCGGGGATGAGGTGGGCACGGTAGGTATCGTGGAAGATGCGGGACAGATGCCCGAGTCCCTCGCCCGAATAGGCGAGCACCGCCTCCGGAGTCGTGAAGGTGTCGCCCGGGCGGAGTTCCCACGAGAAACCAAAATCGTTGATACCGCCCGTGACACGGACGCGGTCGTGCTGCGCGGTCTCGGCGAGCAGACGGAAGGAGGAGGCGTAGACGAGGTTGACGCCCCAGGCACGGCCGTGCGTTTCGTCGGTGCCCGCGGTCATGACGGCAAGAAACGGGTTGAGCGTCGCCGAGGAGGTGACGCGCTTGGAGTCCACCGAAAAGACGCCGTGCCGCAGTGCGGTGCGCTCGGGCGCGCGCTCCGCCGCCCAACTGCCGGCGAGCGTCAGGGTCTCGTAGGAGCCGACGGGCAGGTCGAACGAAAAGCCGAAGGCACGGTCGAGCGTGAGCGTATGCGTACCGACGTTTTCTAGCCGCATGGCGCGCGTCAGTGCCGCCGTATCCGCAAAAAGCGTGTAGAGCAGGACGGCACGAAGGCCCTTTTCCGCGTCCTCAAACGTCACTTCCAGCGTTTCGCCGCCGAAGGTGGAGGGCATCCCGTAAAGGCGCGGCTGCGGGAGGGTGCGGTAACCGGTGTAGACGAGGTGCAAAAGAAGATTTCCCGTCTCGTCACGGACGCCGAGCATCGGCTCGCGGTAGTCCCCGCGTCCGTAGGTCGGCAACTCGGCCGCGATGTGGTTTTCGCTCGTCGTCCCCGGGAGTTGTGCATCACAGCTGGTGCAGGAGACCCACCGCGTGTAGCGCAGATCGTCGTGCGGGATGTGCGCGCCGAACCACAGGTGCTCGGGGATTCCGTTCTCCACGGTAAACGCATAGGTGATCTCGTCGTTTTCAAGATAAAAGGTTTTGGTGTTTTCTTCAAAGCGGAACACGGTATACTCCTCGTTTCACAGGCGTTTTTTCCAGTCTACCACATCCGCCCCGCGCCGTCAATCGGTCTCTCGGACTTTCTCTTGCGGAATTGTGAATTTTCCTGCGCGCACGCGGCGCGCCCGTTGACAAACCGGGGAGGGTGTGCTATTCTGTCTCCAAGGAACTCTGCCGTTTGCAGGGTCCGTGTTTCGGGGAGGAATGAAGACATGAAACACATTTGGGCCTCTTTGCTTTGCATTGCGTTGGTGCTCGCCATGGTGCTGACGCTCACCGGCTGTCCTGAAACGGGGACCGGCGAGGTTAAGACGACCGATGATGGCAAGACGGCCGGCGGTGACTCGACCGACGGCAGCGGGGCGAAAAAATATACGCGAGAGGACGCGAAGACCGCTCTCGCCGGCATGAATGAACAAGTCACCGGGCAGAGCAAATTTGCAGCGGATCTGACAATCTCGGTGTCTGTTCCGTATGCCGGCATGACGGCGAATTTCTCCATCCCGCTCACGATCGAGACGGACACGGAGACGAACGTGTACCACCTCCGCGCGACCATCCCCGGCATCCTCATGGGGGAGCTGCGGAACACGACGGTGGAGGCGTACGTCTCCCCCACGGGTACTTATCTCGGCACGGACAGAGACGTGACCGACGAGAACGGCAAGCCGGTCATGGGTTATCTCTACTTCTCCGAGATAACGACTGACTTCATCTCCGGCATTATTGCGGGTGTGCCCGCAGATGGCGATAACGACGTTATCGGTGACCCTGACGGTACCGTTGACTTCGACGATTTTGAAGGCCTCGGCGATTTCGGTGACCTTGCAGGCATCCGGAACAGCAACCCCCTCCTGCCGAGGACGACCCTCAAACTGACCGCTGCGGCGGGTGGCGGCTACTATCTGACGGCGACCGCCGATATTGCAAAGGCCATACGGGCCCTTATGCCGACGGTGGTCGAGATGCTCGGGACCTCACCGCGCTCCCTCGCAGCGAAAATCCTGACGGTCGACAGGGTGCGTGAGGTCGGTGACATGCCGGTGGAGACACTGGTGGCCCGCCTCGACGGGACCATCGGCAGGGCGGCGACCGACGCCCTCCTCACACAGGTGGTGCTCTACCTGCGTGGTAATAACGGGGAGACCGACGAAGCGTTCGACGTCCGGAAATTCCTCGACGGGTGCAAGGGCATGACGGTCCTTGATGCCTACCTTGCCGTCAAGGGAGAGAATTCCGACGCGGGGCAAAAACCCACCTATGAAGCGATTGTGACGGAACTGCTCTCGTACGTCCCCGATAAAAGCATCGGGAGCCTCGTGACGATTCCGGGCACCGGCGAAACGCTCACCGAGTATCTCACGGGCATGGACGTGACCGCCTGTAAGGCATCCGTAACCTTTACGCTGACGGATACCTATCTGCCGACCGCCGCCAAGGCGGAAGCCATGGTGGAATGGACCAAGGACGGAGCCATCGGCGGCATCACCGTCGGCGTGAAGGCAACTACCGCGTACGACCGCGCCGTCACCCTGCCGGAGGATCTGCTGGTCCTGCCGACGGAGACGAAGGATATGGTGGTCATCTGGAAACCCGACGGTCATCTGGATGCCGTGCTGACATTTGAACTGAACGGATTTTCCGTTTCGGACGCAACGGTGCAACACAACGGCACGACCGTGACGGTGACCCCGGTGGTGGACGCGGCAACGGGCGAAATCTCACTCTCCGGCATTGAAAGAGAGGAGGGGGTGCCCACGACGGAATTTGAGGTCACCCTGACCTTCACGCGCACGATCGGAGATCATACTTACACCTATTCGGAAACCATTGTGCTGCCCCTCGGGGAGGCCGAATAAATGACCGGCGGAATACTGTGCCGCCGCGCCCTGCTTTGCCTGCTTCTCCTCGCCATGCTGTGCCCCTTGATTGCCTGCGGGGGAAAACCCGAGACGGGGGATCTGACCGGGGTCTTTATGAACGTCGGTAAGGCGGATGCCATCCTGCTTTATACGGCGGATACGACCGTCCTTATCGACACGGGGTATGCGGACAGTTTTTCCACCGTCGAAAAGGTGCTGAAACGAGAGGGAAAGCGGCGCATCGACTATCTGATTCTGACCCATTACGACAAGGATCATATCGGGGGTGCTCCCGCGGTGCTCGACCGTTTTGAGGTGGGGGAGGTGTTGCTTCCCGACTTTACGGCGGACAGCGACGCTTACCGTGCGCTGACCGATGCGCTGGCCCACACCTCCGCGACCGTGACGCGCCTCCGGGATGCGCGCACGCTCCCGCTCGCCGACGGCTGCGCCGCCCGTGTTCTGCCCACCCGCCTCACGGAAGTTACGGACGAAAACAACACGTCGCTCATCACCGAGGTGACGTACGACGGGTTCGGACTGCTTCTGCTCGGGGATGCGCTGAAAGATCGCGTGGAAGAATACGCCGCCACGATGCGGGGGACCTACCAGGTCGTCAAAACACCGCACCACGGCGACTACTTCAAAGCCCTCAAAAACCTGCTCGGCAAAGCGGGTGCCAAGCACGCGATCGCGTGTGCGGACGGCAGTGAGCGCGAGGTGGAGGAGAAATATGAGAGCATGTGCGGGGAACTGGGAATCACCTCTTTCCGCACCGACGCGGGCGAAATACGTCTGATTTTTTTACGGGAGACAGGCAAGTACGTGCTGAAACAGTGAGGGGATGATTTCCATCTCTCCCGGATTACGGCAGAAAAAAAGGCCGTTTCTGTCATAAAACAGCCATAAACAGGGAAGGCGTTTCCGAGAGCGGAAACGCCTTCCTTTTCTGCCTTTGACCCCCACTTGCCCCCGGGGGGCGGGATAGGTACAATGAAGATACCCCTTTTTCGGGGAAAAACGGGAAAAGGAGGATACAATGTATCGGAAAATCAAAAAAGGAACGGTCTTACTGCTGGTAGGTGCGCTTTTGCTCTCGGCTCTTGCGTTGACCACCGGTGCGGCAGGGGCAGACAACTATCCTGCCGTCACGCTCCGACAGGGGCGAAAGAATCTCCCGGTCACGGGGAGACGGATCGAGGGCAAGACTTTCGTCCCGCTCCGCGATTTCACGGCGTTGTTCACGAAACCTACATATCGGTACGATACGGCGAGTGAATATGCCACGCTGACCGCCCCGGGGCTTGTGATTGAGGCAGGCAAAGGGGCGACGTACCTCTTCGCCAACGAGCGTTGTCTCTACGGCGTCGCCGCCAACCGCCTCATCGACGGGCAACTGTGGGTGCCGCTGAATCCGCTGGCAAAGGCACTCGGGCTCACGGTCGGCGGTGCCGACACGGCGTCGCAGCGCACCGTCAGCGGCAGCTATCGGGCACTCACCCCCGCGGCACAGTATTATAACGCGGACGAACTCTACTGGCTGTCCCGCATCATTTCGGCGGAGAGCAGGGGGGAGCCCATCCGCGGACAAATCGCAGTCGGTAACACGGTGCTCAATCGGGTGCGCTCCTCGTCGTTCCCGAACACTATTTACGGGGTCATTTTCCAGCGCGGGCAGTTCGCCCCGGTGCTGAACGGTACCGTTTACAACACCCCTGCATGGAGTTCCGTCACCGCCGCAAAGATGTGTCTTGAAGGGTATGCGATCGACAACGGGACACTGTATTTTTGCAACGTAGCCACTTCCCACTCGTCCTGGATCGTGAAAAACCGCACGCGGGCATTCGCCATCGGTGCCCACACCTTCTTCTATTGAAAAACGGAGAGGAGCCGATTGTCCCGGCTCCTCTCCGTGTATTTTGATGATTGTGCCGACCGATCAGGTCAGGGGTGTACCGTCCGCCTTGAAGAGCGGCAGGGGCGCGAGGACCGTGATGTCGGTACGGCTGATCGCCTCGCCCTCCGCGAGCACCGCCATGCGCCCGACGACTTCACCGCCCGCCTGCGCGACCAGTGCTTCGAGTGCTTCCAGCGACGCGCCGGTGGAGATGACGTCATCCACGATGAGGACGCGCTTGCCCTTCATATAGTCGGCATCCGCCCCGTCGAGATACAGCGTCTGCTTGCCCGTCGTGGTGATGGACTGCACTTCGCACTTGACCACGTGGCTCATATAGAGTTTCACACTCTTGCGCGCGAGGACATAACGCCCTTTGCCGCTTTTACGTGCCATGGAACAGATCAGCGGGATGCCCTTGGACTCCGCGGTGATCATAACGTCAAAATCTTTCGGTGCGCGTTTCAGGAGTTCGTCGGCACAGTACTCGGTCAGTTCCGTGTCACCGAACATGACAAAGGCACCGATGGACAGGGTGTCCGAGATCGGGCAAAGGGGCAGACGGCGCGTCATCGCGCCGATCTTGATGTCGTAATACATAGCGAATAGACCTCTTCTTTGAGAATGGAGCGAATGGAAAACATCCGCATCTGACAATGTTATTATAGCTCACTTCACACCGACTTGCAAGTATTTTCGCCTTTTTTTGCAAGGGGTGCCCTTTATTCGGCGGTATCTGACCGGTTTTTACTGTTGTCTTGCATTTTGGCATCCGTCGGGTTACAATAGAGGTGTGCAACGGACACAGTCAGACAGAGGAGGGGAGACGATGGAGGCTTTTTCCGCCATCTCCATGATCTTTATTATCGGAGGCAGTCTCGGATACGTGCTGGAATTGTTTTATCGCCGTGCCCGCCACGGCAAGTGGATCAACCCGGGTTTTCTATCGGGTCCTTTTCTGCCGCTTTACGGCGTCGGGACCCTGCTCCTTTTCGCAATCTGCTCACTCGGGGATGCGACCTTTGCCGTGACCCCGTGGGGGAAGGCGGGACTGCTTTTGCTCATCACCGCCGCCATGACGCTGGCGGAACTCGTGACGGGGCTCATCTTCGCCGAGGGGATGAAGGTGCGGCTCTGGGATTATTCCGACCGGTGGGGCAACTTCCGCGGCATCATCTGTCCGCTGTTCTCGCTGATCTGGGGTGCCATCGGCGCGCTTTACTATTTCGCACTGCATCGTCACCTGGTGCGCGCCGTCGTCTGGCTCCGCGACCATCCTTTCGATACGTTTATCGTGGGGATGTTCTTCGGCATCTTCCTCGTGGATGTCTGCTACTCGTTCCGGATCGTGGCGCGGCTCCGCGTGCTGGCGAAGAAGACACAGTCCGTCATCGGCTTTGAGCCCCTGAAAGTACGGATGCGCGTCCGCGCGAAACGTCTGCACATCGGCGGCAAGTTCCTGTTCCCCTTCCGCAACGCGCGGGAGGTGGAGGACGCTGTCGCGGAGGAGCAGAGCCATGCTCCGGAGGAGCAGTGCAACGCCGCGGAGGCGGCACCCGGGACGGGGGAGGGAAAACAACCGTAAGATGTTGACCCGACGTTCCGAGGGATCGATCAAAAGCAAAAGCACGGGCATTCTGCCCGTGCTCTTTTATTGCGGTAACGTGGGTTCCGGGGAGTGCCGTCAGGCGTCCTCTCCCGGAATTCTGACGTCGAGTTCCTTTTCGATGAAGGCACCCTGTGCACGGAGGGCCGATTGGATTTCGGCGACGGGGGCGTCTTTGACCGCGGTGCCGTTTCTGTTCGAGACGGCGGCGGCGACGCCCGCCGCCTCACCGAGGGTGGCGGCGTAGGGGATGACACGGTAGGATGCCTGTGCCTCGTGGGTCGAGGAGATGCATCTGCCTGCGACGAGGAGGTTGACGCTTGCCTTCGGTACCAGGCACCGATAGGGGATCGTGTAGTAGGTATAGGGCTTGAAGAAATAGTGCGTCGTGCCGGAGCCCTCCGGATTGTGGATGTCGATGTCGTAGTTGCAGGCGGCGATGCCGTCGTCAAACTTGCGGCAGGCGAGCAGATCGTCCGCCGTGAGGGTGTACTCACCGTCGATCATGCGCGATTCGCGGATACCGATGTGCGTCGCCGTGGAGAGCAACACCGATTTTTCGAGCCCGGGGACGTATTTGTGCAGGAAACGGAACATCTCAAACACCTGCTCCCGTGCCTCTTCCTCGGCTTTCGAGAGGTCGAAGGGATCGACGGGGTTGCGTTTCACGATCCGCGTGGTGTTGAAGTGCAGGACGTCAGGGGAGGTGGTGTCGAACACCAGCACGTCCTCTCTCGGGTTGGTGATCTCACCGCGCGCCTTGGCCTCGCGGTAGAGTTTCTGCATGAGACCGCGGTTTTGATTGAAGGTGTCGAGGTCGACGCCGCCGACGCGGAAACAAAGGGTCATCGGCTGGCAGAGGTGATCGCCCTCCCGCCCGAGACGGGTCGGGAACCCTGCCGCATAGGCAACGTCGGCGTTGCCCGTGCAGTCGACGTATCGGTCTGCCGTGAAGGTCAGGATCTCGGAGCCGGCAGAGACGCGGATTGCGCCGATCCTGCCTGCCGCCGCCGTGCAGTCGAGAAATTTTGCGTGGAACAGTACCTCAACGCCCGACTCACGCATCATGCGGGAGAGCAGGATTTTCATGTACTCGTCGTTGAAGTAATAGAGCGGCTGGGTGTTGAAACGGGCATCGTCGCCTTCCAGCTCGCGGGTCAGGGCGGCGAGGCGGTCGGTGATTTCGGCGAAGATCCCGCGCGCGAGCATGACGCGCGGCTTGCCGGGCTTTTCGGGACCGATGGGGGTGTAATATTCCATAAAGGGGAGGACGAGCATGTGGTTGATGGCACCGCCGAGCGCGTTCCCCTCCTCAATCAGCAGTGTTTTCTGTCCGAGGCGCGCGGCGGAGAGTGCCGCAGCCACACCGGCGGGGCCGCCGCCGATGACAATGACCTGGTAGTTTTTCATAATCGCCTTTCCTCCGGGGTATCGTTAACAGCATTGTAGCACGACGGCACAAAAAAGTAAAGAAAAAACGCGGATCTTTACGGAAAAATTTCCTAAATAAAAGGGCGCGTGTCTACGCGCACGCGCGCAAAAGGACGCAGATCAAACATGACGTCCACGAGCCGGAGAACGCGCTTGTTCACGCGCACACGCGCCGGCCTTCGCCGCGGCGGTAAATGAGAAAAATCAGCCGAACAAAAAAGTAAATAATTTGTAAACATTAACTAAAAATGTTAAAATTCTGTAAATTATCGTGCCGCAATGGCGGAAAGGAATGACGCTTATCGCCGTCGGCAGGGGAGCCCTCGTTTGGGCGATACGGAGAAAAATCAAGAAAAAATTGTGCAATTTTATAAAAAAGTCTTGACAACCTTGCGCGCGTGTGATAAAATCCGTTCTTGCATCGGTACGCGATTCCTCACATTTTTCCGGCATCGCGACCGTTTTCTTTTTCACGCGCACGCACCCGTTAGGGGCATTATGCGCTTTTTCGCACACGCGCGTGAGATTGCCGCTCCGGCGGCACCCGATTTTTGTTATTTTTGAGACTGGAGTTGAATGTATGCTGAAACTACCGCCATGCAAGACCGAGAGAAAGAGTTTCTCCCGCATTAAGACAGTCGCTGAAATGCCCGATCTGATTGCCGTTCAGACCGAGTCTTTCAAGTGGTTTCTTGATGAGGGGCTCCGCGATGTGCTCCACGATGTGTCTCCCGTTGTGGATTACAGCGGGAAACTGATCGTCGAATTCATCGACTATACTCTCGACAGCCACGCCAAGTACACGATTGAGGAGTGCAAGGAGAGAGACGCGACGTATGACGTGCCGCTCCGCGTGCGCGTCCGCCTGACCAACAAGGAGACCGGCGAGGTCAAGGAGTCCGAGGTTTATCTCGGCAACTTCCCGATGATGACCGCTACCGGCTCGTTCGTCATCAACGGTGCGGAACGCGTGATTGTCTCCCAGCTCGTGCGTTCCCCGGGCATCTATTTCCCGGCGGCGGTGGTGGACAAGGCAGGGCACCACTCTTTCACGTCCACGGTCATCCCCTACCGCGGGGCATGGCTCGAATACGAGACGGACGCGACCGACGTCCTGTACGTCAAGATCGATAAGACGAGAAAACTGCCGGCGACCGTCCTGCTCCGCGCGCTCGGTGTCGAGACGAACGAGGACATCCTCGCCATGTACGGCGACGAGCCCATTCTGACGGCGACCTTCGGCAAGGACGAGTGCGGCGTGCTCGCACAGGAGAACAATTCCTCCGAGCGTGACGAGGCACTGAAAGAGATCTACAAGAAGTACCGTCCGGGTGAGCCGCCGCTCGTGGAGAGTGCGGAACTTGCCCTCAACAACCTGTTCTTCGATCCGAAACGGTATGACATTTATCCCGTCGGCCGGTACAAGTTCAACAAGAAACTGGCACTCGCCGCCCGTATCCGCGATACTTACCTCGCGGAGGCGGTGGTCAGCCCCCTGACCGGTGAGGTCATCGCGGAGGCAGGCACCTATGTGAACCGCGAACTCGCGCAGGCGATCGAGGACAGTACGATCAACCGCGTGGAGGTCTGCAAGAAGCCGGGCGAAAAGGCGATCGTGGTGTTCTCCAACCACACGGTGCGTCCTGAACTCATCATCGGCGACGATCTTTCGGACTGCGGCATCGACGGCAAGGTGCGCGAGTCCGTTCTGACGGAAATCAAGGAGACCTGCGAGGGCGACCTCGACGCGATCAAGGAGCAGGTGAAACTCCGCCGCGACGAACTGTCTCCCCGCCATATCACCAAGGACGATATTTTCGCGTCCGTCAACTATCTGCTCAACCTTTACCACGGCATCGGGCAGTTCGATGACATCGACCACCTCGGCAACCGTCGTCTGCGCTGCGTGGGTGAGTTGCTCCAAAACCAACTCCGTATCGGTATGTCCCGCATGGAGAAGAACATCAAGGAGCGTATGTCCGTCCACGATACCGAGGATATGACGCCGCAGTCGCTCATCAATACGCGCCCGGTGTCCACCGCCATCCGCGAGTTCTTCGGCTCCTCGCCGCTCTCGCAGTTCATGGACCAGAACAACCCCCTGGCGGAACTGACGCACAAGCGTCGTCTGTCCGCCCTCGGCCCCGGCGGTCTTTCCCGTGACCGTGCAGCATTTGAGGTGCGTGACGTCCACTACACCCACTACGGCAGAATGTGCCCGATTGAGACGCCGGAAGGCCCGAACATCGGTCTTATCTCCTACCTCGCGACCTATGCGAAGATTTCCAAGTACGGTTTCCTCGAAGCACCGTACCGCGTTGTCGACAAGGCAACCGGCCGGGTAACGGACGAGGTCGTTTACATGACCGCGGACGAGGAAGACAACTACATCATCGCGACGGCGAACGAGCCCCTCGACGAAGACGGACATTTCAAGAAACAGCGCGTCATCGCGCGTGACAAAGCAGAGATTATTGAAGTGGACCGCTCGCAGGTCGACCTCATGGATGCCTCGCCGAAGATGGTCGTCTCGGTGGCGACCGCGATGATTCCGTTCCTTGAAAACGACGATAACACCCGTGCCCTCATGGGTTCCAACATGCAGAAGCAGGCAGTCCCGCTGATGGTCACCGAGGCACCGATCGTCGGTACCGGTATGGAATACAAGGCGGCAGTGGACTCCGGTGCCGTCGTATGCGCGAAAGCGGCGGGTATCGTGGACCGTGTGACCTCCGACGAGATCATTATTCTCACCGACGAGGGGAGAAAGGACGTCTACCACCTGACCAAGTTCAAGCGGAGCAACCAGGACACCTGTATCAACCAGCGTCCGATCGTCGACGTGGGCGAGCGCGTGGAAGAGCGTCAGGTCATTGCCGACGGTCCCGCGACCTCGGGCGGTGAAATTTCCCTCGGCCGTAACGCTCTCATCGGTTTCATGACGTGGGAGGGTTATAACTACGAGGACGCCGTTCTGCTCAACGAGCGGCTGGTCCGGGAGGATATGTACACCTCCATTCACATTCAGGAATATTCCATCGAAACGCGTGACACCAAACTCGGGCCGCAGGAGATCACCCGCGAGATCCCGAACGTCGGTGACGACGCACTGAAAGACCTGGACGCCGACGGTATCGTCAAGATCGGTACCTACGTGCGCGCCGGGGATATCCTCATCGGTAAGGTCACGCCGAAGGGCGAGACCGACCTGACCCCCGAGGAGCGGTTGCTCCGCGCCATCTTCGGTGAGAAGGCGCGCGAGGTGCGTAACTCCTCCAAGGTGTTGCCGCACGGGGAGAGCGGTATCGTCGTGGATGTCAAGATTTTCGACCACTCCAACTCCGATGACCTCGCTCCCGGCGTCAATAAGGTCGTCTGCGTTTACGTCGCACAGAAACGTAAGATTTCCGTCGGCGATAAGATGGCGGGCCGTCACGGTAACAAGGGTGTCGTTTCCCGCATCCTCCCGCCGGAGGATATGCCGTTCCTCGCAGACGGTACCCCGCTTGACATCGTGCTGAACCCGCTGGGCGTTCCGTCCCGTATGAATATCGGGCAGGTGCTTGAAATGCATCTCGGGATCGCTGCACGCCGCCTCGGCTACAAGGTGGCGACGCCCGTCTTCGACGGCGCGAACGAGCGCGATATCATTGAACAGCTCCAACTCGCGGACTACTCCCGTGAGATTCTGCCCGGCGAGGCCGTGAAGGGGAAGGCCCTCTTCATCGAAACGGTGGACGCAGACGGCAGACGCGATCTCCAAAGAGTCGACGACTCCATCGTGAACGACGATGAGAAGTTGCAGGCCCTCATGGCGGAGAACACCGTGCGTATCATTGACGGTAAGCAGATCCTGTACGATGGCAGAACGGGTGAGCCGTTCGATAACCCCGTCACGGTGGGTATCATGTATTACCTCAAACTCCACCACCTGGTTGACGATAAGATTCACGCCCGTTCGATCGGTCCGTACAGTGTCGTGACGCAGCAGCCGCTCGGCGGTAAAGCCCAGTTCGGCGGTCAGCGTTTCGGCGAGATGGAAGTCTGGGCACTCGAAGCGTACGGTGCCGCTTACACCTTGCAGGAGATCCTGACGGTCAAGAGTGACGACGTCGTGGGTCGTACCAAGACCTATGAGGCCATCGTCAAGGGCGAGAACGTCCCGACCCCGGGCATTCCCGAATCCTTCAAGGTGCTGGTCAAGGAACTGCAATCCCTCGCACTCAACATTCAGGTACTTGATAAGGACGGTCAGGAGATCGAACTCTCCGATCTCATTGATGACGAGCCCGTGCGTCCGATGATGCCTTACCGCGGCGATAAACGCCGTGAGGACGAGGCGTTCTTCGAAGAGGGAGATATGCCCTCCGACGAGGATGAACTCGGCAGCGCAGGCTACGAGGTTGTTGACGAAGATGACGACTATATGCCGGACGATACCGACGCGGATGCGTACGGTGCCGACGACGGAGCCGATGAATTCGATGACCTCGATTCGTGATCCCCGCCCCATCAAAAGAGAAAGAGAGGAACGGTGTGTCCCCCGAAAAACGGGGCAACACCTTGATTAATATGAGTAAAAAAGTATTTGAGTCCATCCGAATCAGCCTCGCGTCTCCCGAGATGATTCGCTCCTGGTCTTACGGCGAGGTCACCAAGCCCGAGACCATCAACTACCGCACGCTCAAACCCGAGCGCGACGGTCTGTTCTGCGAGCGTATTTTCGGGCCGACGAAGGACTGGGAATGCTCCTGCGGAAAGTATAAGCGCGTCCGGTCCAGCGGCAAGATCTGCGAGCGTTGCGGCGTCGAAGTGACGACCAAGCGCGTCCGCCGCGAGCGCATGGGTCATATCGAACTGGCTACCCCCGTGTCGCACATCTGGTACTTCCGTGCTACCCCGTCCCGCATGGGGCTGCTCCTCGAAATGTCCTCCAAGTTGCTCGAAAGAGTGCTGTATTTCGCCAGTTACGTGGTGGTGGATCCGGGCGATACCGGACTCCTCAAAAAGCAGTTGCTCTCCGAGTCGGAATATAGCTCCGCCCGTGAGAAATGGGGCGATGATTTCCGTGCCGGCATCGGTGCCGCCGCCGTGAAGGAACTGCTCTTCACCGTCGGCCTCGACGCCGCGGAGAGCCACGAGCGTGTGGAGATCGAGCGTCTTGACGAGCGTCAGCGCGAAATCATGATGAAACCGGAAAACGAGCGCACGGCGGAGGAAACCGAAGAACTTGCCGCTCTGCGCGCCGGGGAAGAGGCACGTCTCGCCCGCTCCGCAGAACTCTGCACCCTGGGTCTGACCCGTCTTTCCGATGAGTTGAAGGCAGAACTGCTCGGTGCGACCGGGCAGAAGCGCACGAAGATCGTGAAGCGTCTTGAAGTGGTGGAATCCTTCCGTAAGTCGGGGAACCAGCCGGCATGGATGATCCTGACGGCACTGCCGGTCCTGCCTCCGGAGATCCGCCCGATGGTGCAGCTCGAAGGCGGCAGATATGCCACTTCCGACATCAACGAACTCTACCGCCGCGTGATTTCGAGAAACAATCGTCTCAAAAAGATGCTCGAAATGCGCGCGCCCGAGATCATTATCCGCAACGAGCGTCGCATGCTCCAAGAGTTTGTCGACGCCCTCATCGATAACGGCCGCCGCGGCAAGCCCGTGGTCGGTGCCTCCAACCGCCCGCTCAAATCGCTCTCCGAGATCCTCCGCGGTAAGCAGGGACGTTTCCGTCAGAACCTGCTCGGCAAACGTGTCGACTATTCCGGCCGTTCCGTTATCGTCGTCGGCCCCGAACTGAAAATCTACCAGTGCGGCCTGCCGACCGAGATGGCACTGGAACTCTTCAATCCGTTCGTTGTCAAACGCCTGATGGAAACGCAGAAGGCGATTTCCATCAAGGACGCGAAGAAGAAGGTACAGAGACAGCATCCCGACGTCTGGGACGCTCTCGATTACGTCATTCGCGAGCATCCGGTGCTCCTCAACCGCGCACCGACCCTGCACCGTCTGTCTATCCAGGCGTTTGAGCCGATCCTCGTCGAGGGTCGTGCGATCAAACTGCATCCGCTCGTCTGCCCGGCGTTTAACGCCGACTTTGACGGCGACCAGATGCCTGTCCACCTGCCGCTTTCCGCGGAGGCACAGGCAGAGGCACGTGTCCTCATGCTGTCCGCGAACAACCTGCTGAAACCGATGAACGGCCATGCCGTTACGGTGCCTTCGCAGGATATGGTCCTCGGCTCCTACTACCTGACAATCGACGCCCCCGAGGCGGAGAAACGGTATCCCGTGCCGGTGTACCGCAACTACGACGAGGCGGTCATGGCGTATGAGAACAAACTCATCACGCTCCACACGCCCATCCGGGTACGCGTCGAGAAGACCTTTGACGGCAGGACCGAGTCCCGCATCATCGACGCGACGCTCGGGCGTCTCATCTTCAACTCCAAGATCCCGCAGGATCTCGGCTATGTGGACCGCACGAACGAGGAGACCAAGTTCAACCTGGAAATCGACTTCCCGACGACTTCCAAGAAGTTGAAGGAAATCGTTGACCGCACCATCAAGTACCACGGTTTCGCCGTGACGGCCGAGGTGCTGGATAACATCAAGGCGATGGGGTATAAGTACTCCACCAAGTCCTCCATCTCCATCTCGGTCTACGATATGACCATCCCGCCCGAGAAGAAGGACCTCATTGCCGCCGCCGAGGCGAAAGTGGGGCAGATCCGCGAGGCATTCGAGGAGGGCGAACTTTCCGACGAAGAGCGTTACAAGGCGACCGTCAAGGTCTGGGAGAAGACGACCGACGACGTGACGAGTGCCCTGACGCACGGCCTGCAAAAGTACAACGCCATCAACATGATTTCCACCTCCGGTGCCCGTGGCTCCATCAAGCAGACGCGTCAGCTCGCCGGTATGCGCGGTCTGATGTTCGCGACCTCCGGTAAGACGCTGGAAATCCCGATTAAGTCGAACTTCCGTGAAGGTCTGACCATGCTCGAATACTTCATGGGGGCGAAGGGGTCCCGTAAGTCGCTGTCCGATACGGCACTCCGTACCGCGGACTCCGGTTACCTGACCCGCCGTCTCGTGGACGTTTCGCAGGAGGTCATCATCCGTGAGACGGACTGCGGCGCGACCGAGGGGATCAAGGTTTCCGAGATCGTCAACCCGAACGACCGCGAGCATCCGCTCGAAACGCTCAAAGAGCGTCTGCTCGGACGCTTTGCCGTATCCGACGTCATGCACCCCGAGACAGGGGAACTGCTCGCTCCCGCGAACGAGATGATCACCGAGGCGGAGGCAGACGCAATCGTCGCCGCCGGGATCACGGAGGTCGAGGTCCGCACCATCCTGCGCTGCCGTGCGGAGCGCGGTGTCTGCGCACATTGCTACGGTGCCGACATGGCGACCGGTAAACTGGTCAGCATCGGTGAGGCGGTCGGTGTCATCGCCGCACAGTCCATCGGTGAGCCGGGTACCCAGCTGACGATGAGAACGTTCCACACCGGCGGCGTCGCCGGCTCGGATATCACCCAGGGTCTGCCGCGTATCGAGGAACTGTTCGAGGCGCGCAACCCGAAGAAACCCGCCATCGTGACCGAATTCAACGGTGTCGCGCACATCACCACCGAGAAGAACCTCTCCAAGGTGGTCGTGACCGACGAGGAGGGCGTTGCCCATCCTTACGAGATCCCGTTCGGTATGCGTCTTGAAATCCACGACGGTGACTACGTCGCCCGCGGCTCGGCTCTGACCGAAGGTTATTTTGCCCCGGCGGACGTCCTGCGTATGAAGGGGATCGACGCGGTGTACGACTATATCATTCGCGAAGTGCAGAAGGTGTACCGCGGTGAGGACGTTGACGTGAACGACAAGCACGTGGAAGTCATCACCCGCCAGATGACGCGTAAAGCGACCGTGGAGGATCCGGGCGATACCGATCTGCTCTCCGGCTCTACCGTCAACGTCACCGATATCACGCACGCCAACCGCCTGATCGACGAGCGGATTGCCGCCGGCGAGACGGGGCTCCGTCACGCGCTCGGCGCGCCGATGCTCCTCGGTATCACGAAGGCGTCGCTGCACACCGATTCGTTCCTCTCCGCCGCATCCTTCCAGGAGACGACGAAGGTCCTGACCGAGGCGGCGATTGCCGGTAAGGAAGACCGTCTGCTCGGGCTCAAAGAGAACGTCATCATCGGTAAACTCATCCCCGCCGGTACCGGTCTCACGACCTACCGCGACGTGGAGATCGAGACTGCCGACGGGACGGTCGTGACCGACGAAGCGGTCGGTGAGTAAAACCTGCCGTTTTCGGCAAATATATCCGTATGGCACGCGGGATTTTCCCAAGAAAAAATGCGGATATACTTGACAAAAGACTGCCGATAATGGTAAAATACCTTGTAATGTTCTGTGAAGGTGTCGGAAGATGCCTTCACGGACGTTCGCTGTGATTCTGACGTAGGGTTTTCCCCTATTGAAGGATAGACATTTTAAATTTTGTAAAGAAGGAGGAAGAGTATGCCAACCTTTAACCAGCTCGTGAAGCAGGGGCGTTCCGAAAAAAGGTACAAATCCAAGGCACCCGTGTTGCAGAAGACTGTCAACACCTTGAAGAACGTCTCGGTCGAACAGAGTGCGCCCCAGAAGAGAGGCGTGTGCACGAAGGTGACGACGACCAGCCCGAAGAAGCCGAACTCCGCTCTGCGTAAGATCGCGAGAGTCCGTCTGACGAACGGCATGGAAGCAACCACCTACATCCCCGGTATCGGTCACAACTTGCAGGAACACTCCGTAGTTCTGATCCGTGGCGGGCGTGTGCGTGACCTGCCTGGCTGCCGCTATCACATCATCCGCGGCACGTTGGACGCGCAGGGTGTGGCGAACCGTATGCAGGGTCGTTCCAAGTACGGTGCCAAGAGGCCCAAGAAGAAGTAATATTCCTGTCTCAGAATATTACGGATTGTGCTGTCACCACCTGTGGGAATGAAATTTAGAATGTTTATTTTTCAAATACTGCAAAAGTTGACGCACTAGACGGAACTAAGTTCCGAGTACCTGTGAGATTCATTTTTATGAAGGAGGGAAGAACAGTGCCAAGAAGAGGTCAAATTTCCAAGAGAGATGTTCTGCCGGATCCGCTGTACGGGTCCAAACTGGTGACCAAGCTCATCAACAATGTGATGCAGGACGGTAAGAAGGGCGTTGCACAGAAGATCGTGTACGAAGCATTCGCCATGATCGAAGCAAAGCAGGGTACGAATGCCCTGGAAGTGTTTACCGCCGCTCTTGAAAACGTTATGCCTGTCCTGGAAGTGAAGGCGCGCCGTGTCGGCGGCTCCAACTACCAGGTACCTATGGAGGTCCGCGCCGAGAGACGCCAGACCCTTGGTCTGCGGTGGATCATCAGCTACGCGAGAGCGCGCGGCGAGAAGACCATGGCAGAAAAACTCGCAAACGAGATCATGGATGCAAAAGCCGGCATGGGCGGTGCTTTCAAAAAGAAAGAAGACACCCACAAGATGGCAGAAGCAAACAAGGCGTTTGCACACTATCGTTTCTAATCACTCGTTAGGACAAGTAAAGGAGATACAAGTTCATGCCAAGAGAATATTCGCTTGAGCACACAAGAAATATCGGTATCATGGCACACATCGATGCCGGTAAGACCACGACGACCGAGCGTATCTTGTTCTACACGGGTAAGACCCATCGAATCGGGGAAGTGCACGACGGTGCGGCGACCATGGACTGGATGGTGCAGGAGCAGGAGCGCGGTATCACGATTACGTCTGCCGCTACCACGTGTTTCTGGACCCCCACCCGTTTCCATGACGATCCCGCCGCGGCCAGGGCAAACACCTGCCGTATCAACATCATCGATACCCCCGGCCACGTTGACTTTACCGTTGAGGTAGAGCGTTCCCTGCGCGTCCTGGACGGTTCTGTCACCGTCTTCTGCGCGAAGGGCGGCGTCGAGCCCCAGTCGGAGACCGTGTGGCGTCAGGCGGACAAGTATCACGTTCCGCGTATGGCATACGTCAACAAGATGGACATCACCGGGGCCAACTTCTTCCGCGTGGTGGACATGATGAAGGAGAGACTGCACGCAAACGCAGTGCCGATTCAGCTCCCGATCGGGAAGGAAGCGGACTTCCGCGGTATCATTGACCTGATGACCATGGAAGCGGATGTGTACTACGATGACCTCGGTAAGGATATGCGCGTGGAGCCGATTCCGGAAGACCTGCGCGAGAAGGCCGAGGAATACCGCAGCGCGATGATCGAGGCGATCGCCGAGACCGACGAGTCGCTCTTCGAGAAGTATTGCGGCGGTGAGGAGATCACGATTGATGAACTGAAAGCGGCACTCCGCCGTGCCTGCATCAATAACGAGATCGTCCCCGTTATCTGCGGTACCTCTTACAAGAACAAGGGCGTGCAGAAACTGCTCGATGCCGTCATCGACTATATGCCCGCTCCGACCGATATTCCGGCTATCAAGGGTGTCAACCCCGATACCGGTGAGGAAGATGAGAGACGCGCGTCTGACGACGAGCCGTTCTCCGCACTCGCATTCAAGATCGCGACCGACCCGTTCGTCGGGAAACTGTGCTTCTTCCGCGTGTACTCCGGTACCCTGGAAAAGGGCACCGCGGTGCTCAACTCTACCAAGGGTAAGGAAGAGCGTCTCGGCCGTATCTTGCAGATGCACGCAAACGACCGGAAGGATATTGACGTCGTCTATGCGGGCGATATCGCCGCCGCCATCGGTGTGAAGAACACGACGACGGGCGACACCTTCTGCGATGAAGATCACCCGATCATCCTCGAATCCATGGAATTCCCGGAGCCCGTTATCCGCGTGGCAATCGAGCCGAAGACCAAGGCAGGACAGGAAAAGATGGGTATCGCGCTTGCCAAACTGGCAGAAGAGGACCCGACCTTCCGTACCTACACGGACGAGGAGACCGGACAGACCATCATCGCCGGTATGGGTGAGCTCCATCTGGAAATCATCGTTGACCGTTTGCTCCGCGAGTTCAAGGTGGAGGCAAACGTCGGTAACCCGCAGGTTGCCTACAAGGAGACCATCCGCAAGAAGGTCGACCACGAGTGCAAGTACAAGCGGCAGTCCGGCGGTTCCGGTCAGTACGGTCATGTCAAAATCATTCTCGAACCCAACGAGCCCGGCAAGGGTTATGAGTTCATCAATGCTGTCACGGGCGGTGCGATTCCCAAGGAATTCATCGAGCCTGTCAACCAGGGTATCCAGGGTGCTATGCAGAGCGGTGTCCTCGCGGGTTACAACGTCGTGGACGTGAAGGTCACGTTGTACGACGGCTCTTACCACGAGGTCGACTCCTCCGAGATGGCGTTTAAGATCGCCGGCTCGATGGCATTCAAGGAAGCAATGCGTAAGGCGGATCCCGTCCTGACCGAGCCGATCATGAAGGTGAGCGTCACGACCCCCGACGATTATCTCGGGGACGTCATCGGTGACATCTCCTCCCGCCGTGGCTCGATCGAGTCGATGGAGCCTGTTTCCGGCGGTCAGATGGTCATCGCGTCCGTACCGCTTGCCGAAATGTTCGGTTATGCGACTGCTCTCCGTTCCCGCACGCAGGGCCGCGGTGTTTACACCATGGAGCCCAGCAAGTTTGCGGAAGTGCCGAAGAGCATCCAGGACGAGATTATCAAGGCCCGCAACGCGAAAGCGTAACAGCAACATTCATCCCCGCGTACAGGGTACGCGTTTCACAACAGAAATCAAAAAATATATCTATGGAGGATATTTACAATGGCAAAGGCAAAGTTCGAACGCACCAAGCCCCATGTCAACATTGGTACCATCGGTCACGTTGACCACGGTAAAACCACTCTGACTGCCGCAATCACGAAGTACCTCTCTCTCGGCAACGATTCGATCGAGTTCATGGCATATGACCAGATCGATAACGCCCCCGAGGAAAGAGCTCGTGGTATCACGATCAACACCCGTCACGTCGAGTATGAGACTGCAAAGCGTCACTACGCGCACGTTGACTGCCCCGGCCACGCCGACTACGTCAAGAACATGATCACCGGTGCGGCACAGATGGACGGTGCTATCCTCGTCGTTGCAGGTACCGACGGTCCTTTGCAGCAGACCCGTGAGCACGTTCTGCTCGCTCGTCAGGTTGGCGTTCCTGCCATCGTCGTCTTCATGAACAAGTGCGACATCGCAGACGAAGAACTGCTTGACCTCGTCGAGATGGAGATCCGTGACCTCCTGAACGAGTATGACTTCCCGGGCGATGAAGTTCCGATCATCCGCGGCTCTGCCCGTGTGGCCCTCGAATCCACCAGCAAGGATCCGAATGCTCCCGAGTATGCTTGCATCAAGGAATTGATGGACGCTGTTGACAGCTACATTCCGACGCCTGCTCGTAACGATGACCTGCCCTTCCTGATGCCTGTCGAGGACGTCTTCTCCATCTCCGGCCGTGGTACGGTTGCTACCGGTCGTGTGGAGAGAGGTGTCGTTAAGATGAACGAGACCGTTGAGATCGTCGGCCTCTCCGAAGAGAAGAAGAGCACCGTTGTCACCGGTATCGAAATGTTCCACAAGCTGCTTGATTCCGCCGAGGCAGGCGACAACGTCGGTCTGCTCCTCCGTGGTATCCAGAAGAACGAGGTCGAAAGAGGCCAGGTTCTCTGCAAGCCCGGCTCCATTCATCCGCACACCAAGTTCGTTGGCCAGGTGTACGTTCTGACCGAGAAGGAAGGCGGCCGTCAAAAACCGTTCTTCGCCGGTTACAGACCGCAGTTCTATTTCAGAACGACCGACGTTACCGGTGTGATCAGCCTGCCCGAAGGCGTTGAGATGTGCCGCCCCGGCGACCATGTCAACATGACCGTCGAGCTCATCACGCCTATCGCAATCGAGACCGGTCTGCGTTTCGCTATCCGTGAGGGTGGCAGAACGGTTGGTTCCGGCGTCGTTTCCGAGATCATCGCGTAAGGTCTTACCCGTGAGACGCACGCCCCCGGGCGTGCGTCTTACTTATTTGTTTGTCACGCGTCGGTGAACGGTCGTACCGGTCGATGCCGTCGGTATCGTCCGCCGCGGGGCCGGCAAAGCAAAACAGAATATACTGAAATTATCTTGGGGTTTGGTGCAATTCCATACCGGCGGTGATGCCCTTTGGGGACGAGTCCGCGAGCGTGAGCCGATGAGGTGCGATTCCTCAACCGACGGTACAGTCCGGATGAAAAAGATAAGCAAAACCCCGCCATGGCGGCGGCGGTCACGTGCCTTTTGTGATCGTCACCCGTACGGTGGGTTTTTGTTTTTCGGGAGGACCCGCTCCCGGGGAAGGTAATCATGGCACAAGTGTCCGGACCGCAGACCCATCTGCGGCGTCTTATGGTGGCGGCGTTGTTCGTCGCGCTGGCATATGTTTCCCGTTTCGTTTTGCACTTTGATGTGGCGTTTCTGACGTTTGAGTGCAAGGACGCTTTGATTGCCGTCGGCGGCATGTTTCTCGGGCCCCTTTGGGCACTCGGCATGTCCCTTGCCACGGCACTCATTGAGTTTATCACCATCAGCAATACCGGCTGGTATGGGCTCGTAATGAATTTCTGCGCCGCCGCCGCCTTTTCGTGCGTGGCGTCGCTCGTCTACCGTTACCGTCGTACCCTCGGCGGCGCAATCGTCGGACTCTGCGCCGGTGTCGTTGCACTGGTTGCCGTCATGCTGCCGCTCAATCTACTGGTGACACCTGCCTATATGGGTGTCGCCGTCTCGGAGGTGATCGCGCTCCTGCCGAAATTGCTCCTGCCGTTCAACCTGCTGAAAGGCGTCATGAATATGGCGGTCGTCCTGCTTCTCTATAAGCCCCTGACGCGCGCCCTGCGCGCCACGCATCTCGTGGACGGCTTGGCGGAGAGGCCCCATGCAACGGTCGGCGCAGCGTCCCCGGGGCATTCGTCGGCAGGGGATGACGCGTCGGGGGAGCAGCCGCCGGAAGTACCGCCCGGCTACGTCGGTACAGAGATTTCCGACGCGTCCGGAGCGGAAATACCCCATTCGGATCATCCGTGCGAAACACGCAGACATCGGCACAGCCGTTGGCTGACACCACTCCTCGGTCTGATTCTGTTGGTTGCGGCACTTCTCGTGTTCTTCTTTGCCCTGCACGGGAAAGTGACCGTCTGGAAATAAGCCGAATATCCGCGCGGAGCCGGGAAATACGGCTCCGCGCGGTGTTTTCCGAGGGGCGCGATCCGGGGAAACCGTACGCAATCCGCAGGATATACCTGCCCCTGCGGCTTGACACCGAGGGGAGAGAGACACTATAATGGAGACAAAGAATGACGGAGGCAAACGATGATTGTAATGCACAAGGATGATGCCACGCGAGTGGTGAAAATGCTGACGGAGCGTGGATGGCACATTGCTTTCGCAGAGTCCTGCACCGCGGGGCTCTGCGCCGCTCGACTGGTGGACGTGCCGGACGCATCGCGCGTGCTGGACGTCAGTTTCGTGACCTATGCGGAGAGCGCGAAGACGGAGTATCTCGGCGTCCCGCCCGAGGTGATCGGGCAGTACGGGGTTGTGAGTGAGGAGGTCGCCGCCGCCATGGCGCGCGGCTGTGCCGCACGGGCGGGTTGCGAGGTTGCCGTCGGCGTGACCGGTTACGCCGGGCCCTCGGGCGGGACGCCGGAGGCTCCCGTCGGTACCGTTTGCTTCGGCTTTTCCATCGGAGGAGCGGTCACGACCGTGACCCGCCGTTTCGGAGCGATCGGCCGTGCCGAGGTCCGCGCCGCCGCCGTCGATTTCGTGTTCGCCCGGCTCCGCGATGCACTGGACGGACTGCCGCAAGGTAGATGAACGGTATTCGCCGACCAACGGATTCGAATCGAAGTCTGCCGTTCGGCACAAAACAAAAAAGGAGACTGCTTTTTTGCAGTCTCCTTTTTCCGTGATGTCGCTGTGTTTGCCGACACGGGTCATCCTGCCGTCCGCGTTACGGTTTCCACCGGTATTCCCCGGCGGTGAGGGCAATGATGAGTGACATATCGTCCGGCTGGACTTTTGCGTCGGTGGCGGCTTTGTTACGCGTAACGGCACCGCACTTCTCGCAGCGATAGGAGAGGACGTAACCGCGCTTCGGGTCCGGGTCTGCGCGGAAGGGGAGCATGAGCCCGCCACACGGGTTGGCTCTGTCGCCCGGCATGATATCGACGTGGAGCGAGGCGAGGCAGCGGGGGCAATGGTTGCGGGAGGTGTAACCGAGCGGCTGTACTTCCAGTCCGCAGTGGCGGCAGACAAAACCGCTGTCGTTTTTGGTAAAGCGTTTGCGTTCCATGCCGCCTCCTTACTTGCCGATGCAGAAATGCGAGAAAATGCTGTCGATGATCTCCTCCGAGACGGCTCTGCCGTCTGCTTCGGAGAGGCATCCGAGTGCCCGCTCCGCTTCCGAACAGGCGATCTCGGCGGGGATGCCTGCGGCGACTGCCTCTGCCGTGCCGATGAGCAGATCCCGCGCGCGGGAGAGTGCGCCGAACTGGCGTGCATCCGACAGGATGGCATCCTCGCCGATCTGCGGGGCACCTTCCGAAAAGAGGGACAGAACGAGGTCCGTCAGCGGCCCGATGTCGCCCCCCTTCGCCGAGAGTCTGACCACGTGGCGGAAACCGGCGGGCGCGTCAAACGCGGGGGCACCCGGTCTGTCGCATTTGTTGAGGCAGAGGATTACCGTGCCCGGGTGGGTGCGTAACGTATCGAGGAGTTCAAAGTCTTCTCCGGTCAGCGGCTCCGATGCGTCCAGGACGGCGAGGACGAGATCCGCGCGGCCGAGTGCCTCGCGCGTGCGCCGGACACCGATCTGTTCCACCGTGTCCTCCGTTTCCCGGAGCCCGGCGGTGTCCGTCAGGCGGAGGGTAAGGTCTCCAAGCGATACGGTGCGTTCCAGCAGGTCGCGCGTCGTACCCGGGACGTCGGTGACGATCGCGGCATCCTCGCGGCAGAGCAGGTTGTAAAGGGAAGATTTCCCGACGTTCGGGCGACCGCAGAGCACGGTCGGGATCCCGATGCGGATGCTGTGGCCGGTCTTGTAGGTGGCGAGGAGCGCGGAGAGTTCCGCCGTGAGGTCGTTCAGCCCTGCAAGGAGTTCGGCATCCGAGAGGTCCGCGAGATCCTCCTCGGGATAGTCAATGGTTGCATACAGAGAGGCAATGAGGGTGACGAGCCGCTCGTGGATGGCATCGAGCGTCCCTGCGAGCCGCGTGCGGCTTTCCCGCGCAGCGAGGCGCATCTGCCCCCGGGAGGTGGCTTCCAGGAGCTGCCCGATGGCGTCCGCCTCGGTGAGCGTCAGTGCTCCGTTCAGATAGGCGCGGCGGGTGAACTCTCCGGCGGTCGCGGGGACCGCCCCCGCGGCATACAGCCCCTCCAAAACGGTGTGGGAGACGAGGATGCCGCCGTGACAGGTGAATTCCACGGTGTCCTCTCCGGTGTAGGAGTGCGGGGCGGGGAAACGAAACGCCAGCCCGTCATCCACGCTCTCTCCCCGGGAGAGGAAGTCGCCGCGCACTGCGGTGCGCGGTGCGCGTGCCGAGAGCGGTGCCGCTCCGACTGCCGGGCGGAAACAGCGGTCTGCAATCGCAAAGGCCTCCGCACCGGATATGCGGATAAGGGCAACCCCACCCTTGCCGGGTGGGGTCGATATGGCGGCGATGGTGGCGGTCAGGTCACGCATCGTCGGTTTCGTCTGCGGGCGCGGTCTCGACGACCGTTTCCGTTTCGGTGACGGTTACTTCGGTATCCTCCGGTGCCGCCTCTGCGGCCTCGGCCACGGTGTCGACCTCGACAACCGTCTCGACGGCGTCGGCATCGGTCTCGCCTGCCGGGGCTTTTGCCTTCGGTTTCGACTCGCCCCTACGCTTGCCGCTCCGGTTCTGTGCCCCCTCGGGGTAGATCACAACGCGGCGGTTGGAGTCGGAGCCGATGGACTGCGTCGTGACGCCCTCGATGGACTGCACTTCGGAGTGGATGATACGTCTCTCGTAGGGGGTCATGGGTTCCAGCGTCACCTTCGTGCTGCGGGCGATCGCCTTGTTTGCCATGCGGCGGGCAAGGCGGCGCAGGGTCTGCTCGCGCTTGGCGCGGTAGCCCTCAATATCGATGGTCACGCGGCTGCGGTCGCGCTCACCGTTCGAGTCTTTCTGGGAGGAGGCGAGGTTGGCGAGGTATTGCAGAGCGTCGAGCGTATCGCCGTGATGGCCGATGAGCAGAGAGGCGTTCTCCCCCTTGATGCTGACGCGGCGGGTG
Source organism: uncultured Eubacteriales bacterium (assembly GCA_934432675.1). Classification (GTDB taxonomy): domain Bacteria; phylum Bacillota; class Clostridia; order Oscillospirales; family CAG-272; genus UBA1740. The sequence continues at coordinate 42,965 of CAKRYT010000009.1, forward strand.
CCGTCATCGCAACGGAGCAGTTCGGTCTCCACGTCGGTGAGCCCGAGGTCGGACACAAGCGTATTGACGAAGTCAAAGGCGCGGTCGTCGCCCGGTTTGGCATCGACATGCTCGAAGTGCAGGTCTTCCTCCGGCACGGCGGCGGGTTTTTCCGGTGCCGCTTTCGGTGCCTTCGTTACCTTGGGGGTGCGCGCCTCTTCACGGCGCGCGGGTTTCTCACGCTTCGGTGTTGCGGGCTTTTCCTCGCGCGGGCGGCGCACTTCACGGCGGGGCTCCGCGTCCGGGACCTCCATGCAGGCCTTAACTTTGGCGGGTCTGACACCGATGATCCCGAAGATCCCGCGGGACCCGAGGTCAATCGTTTCAAAAGTGACGTCATCGAGTTCTCCGGCACCGAGCGCGAGGCGGGCGTTCTGCTGCGCCTCTGCCAGGTCCTTACCGGAGGCAGTTATTTCTTTTTTCAAAGCCGTTATCCTCTTTTTGATTAATATTCGTCATCGTCGTCCACATAGTGGAGCGATTTGGGCTTTCCGTTTTCATCAACGCTGGTGCCTGTGATGGAACGGTCGGCAGGTCCGCCGTTCTTTTTCATCTCCCGCTGCATCATCCGGATCTCTTCATCCGTGTACTTCGGCAGCGGCATGACCTTCGCCAGAATGAGCATCTGGACGATACCGAGCACCGAGGTATAGACCCAGTACACGCCGACGGCACCCGAGACCCGGAAAGCGATCCAGAGTTGGAGCAGAGGCATCATGATGTTCATGAGGAACATGGAGGTCTTCTGCTGCTGTGCCATCTGCTGGTTCAGGCCGTTGTCATTGAACTTACGGGAGAGCCAGGTCGTGAGCAGGGCAAGCCCCGCGCACAGGAACGGAATGATGAGCAGAAGCAGGTTCCACTTGTTACCGTCGAGTTTTCCCTCGACGTTGAAGGCCGGATTGAGCCCCAGGTTGATCTTACCGAAAATGTTATAGTTCGGGAGTTTGTCAACACCGATCCCCGCAATCTCCCGTAAAAGATCCGGCTGTTCGCGGAGTTGCCCGATCATTTCGATGTGGGCGGTATCCGGGATCTTTTTGAATGCCTCCGCTACGTTGTCGGGATACAGGGTGTTATAGAGTGTCAGCACCACACTGTCTGCGAGCCCGACGCAGTATTTCAGCGGCATACGGATGATGCGGTAGAGGGCAATCAGGATCGGGAACTGGATGAGGAGCGGCAGACACCCGGAGAGCGGGGAATACCCTTCCTTCTGTTGCAGTTCCATGAGTTCATCCTGTTTCTTTTTCAGGGTGACGCGGTCGTTACGGCCTGCGTACTTTTTCTCGATCATCATCATCTTCGGGCGGAGCATCGCACCCTTGATCTGGGCCTTCTGCTGCTTGATACCGAAGGGGAGTGTGACCAGTTTGATGGCCAGTGCGAACAAGAACAGGGAAATCAGGTAGTGACCGCCGCTGATCTTGTTGAAAAATTGCATGACATAGCCGAAGGGGATCGCAAAGATATCCCAGAAGCTACTGAAATTCATACTTAACATACTGTTTTCCATTTCTCTCGGTCGTTGGCACTCGCGCGCATGATCTTGCATTGAATGACACTTCTCGGTGCCCGGAGCCGTTTGAGTCCGCTTTTCGGGACGGGATCGTACCCGCCTTTTGAAAACGGGTTGCATCGGAGGATGCGCGAAACGGTCAGGAGCAGTGCCGGGAAGAAACCTCGTGTTTTGAAAGCCTCAACGGCATAGGATGAACAGGTCGGACGGAACCTGCAACAAGGCGGTTTGAGCGGCGAGATGCATTTTTGATAGAGTTTGATAAGTCCGATGGCGAGCCACTTCATGACGGAAAGAGCCCCAGTTTCTCAAACGCACGCGCCATATCGCGTGCGAGCTCGGTCGATTTCATTTTGGTGGCGGGTTCACGGGCGGCGAGGATGATGAGGTGCCCGGGGCGAACCCCGCGGGACTTATCGAGCTGACGGTATGCCTCACGCAGGATCCTGCGGCACCGCGAGCGCACGACGGCACCCCCGAGCTTTTTGGAAACGGTGAGACCGATTCTGTTTACCATGATCTTTTGCGGATGCGCGCGTTTGAGTCTCTCCCGCAGATAGTCGGGCAGGACGTACACCGCGAGCGACGGTGTGACAAAACGCTTGCCTTTGGAATACGCTTTCTGATACAAATGGTTCTCACATACGGCGGTAAACTTCACTTTTGTGATCCCCCTTGTCTCCGACGGTATTTAAGAAAAAAACCCGATAAAGCACCGTTGGGCTTATCGGGATGTCTTGCGAGCCGATATTAGTAGGTGAGTCTCGCTCTACCCTTGGCGCGTCTTCTTTTCAGTACCTTTCTGCCGTTGGCAGTCGCCATCCTTTTACGGAAGCCGTGCTCTTTGCTTCTCTGTCTTTTCTTAGGCTGATAGGTTCTTTTCATTTTAGCACCTCCTCTTTCGATAGTCGGTAACCGACCGGTACCGCGTAGGTTCGCGTATTCACAACACGATTATTATAATGGAACGCTCCACCCTTGTCAAGTCTTTTTTATAAATATTCGTGCGTACGCGCGAGAAAGTCGCTCGCGGGACTTTACAAAACGGGTGGAGTATGCTACAATGATCGGGTAAGAAAACAGGGGAGGGGATCGCGTGGAGCAGTATACCGTCGGGCTGTGTACGCTCGGATGCAAGGTTTCGCAGTACGAGACCGAGGCGATCGCCGAGGACTTTGAGAAGCGGGGGTTCGCGCGTCGCTCTTTTGACGACGTGTGCGACGTCTACGTGATCAACACCTGCACCGTGACGGGGGAGGCGGACCGCAAGTCGCGGCAATGTATCCGCCGCGCCCGACGACTGAATCCGTCGGCACTCATCTACGTGACCGGTTGCTACGCACAGACTTCCCCCGGCGACGTCGCCGCCATCGAGGGGGTTACCGGGGTGTTCGGCTCCTACGGGAAAATGGAGATTGCCGCCAGAGCGGAGGCGCATCTTACGGCTCCGCCCTGTGCTTCATCGGCACCGGATATTTGGGTTTCCGACCTGCGCGCCGCACCCTTTGAGCCGATGCAGGTGGCGGCATCCCCGCGCACGCGCGCGTACGTCAAGATCGAGGACGGCTGTGAATGCCGTTGCACGTATTGTGCCATTCCGGGGGCGCGGGGGCACGTCCGCTCCAAACCGCCGGAGGATGTGCTCGCCGAGGTGGCGGCACTCGCCCGCGGCGGCACGCGGGAGGTTGTGCTCACGGGGATTGAGACGGCGTCTTACGGCGTTGACCTCGGGGACTACCGCCTGATAGACCTTTTGGAGGCGTTGGAGGCACAGCATTCCGTCGATCGCATACGCCTCGGCTCGCTCTCGCCGGAACTCATGACGGAAAAGTTCTGTGCGCGGCTCGGGCAGCTGCGCACCGTGACGCCGCATTTCCATCTCAGTATGCAGAGCGGCTCGGACGCGGTGCTCCGCGCCATGAAACGGCGTTACAATGCGGGACAGGCCCTCGCGGCCCTCGCGCGCGTGCGCGCCGTGATGCCCGACGTGCAGTTTACGACCGACATGATGGTCGGTTTCCCCGGTGAGGGGGAGCGGGAGTTCGACGAGACGATGGCGTTTGCCCGTGAGGCGCGTTTCCTCACCATGCACGTCTTTGCTTATTCGCGGCGTAAGAACACGCCCGCAGCAGATTATCCCGCGCAGGTGCCGGAGAGTGTCAAGGCGGAGCGCAGTCATCGGCTCCTCGCACTCGGGCATGAAATACGGGACGGGATCCTTGCCGAAATCGTCAAGGCGGAGCCGGAATTACGGCTCCTCCTCGAAACCAGGGAGGGCGACAGATGGCGCGGGCACACCGATGCGTTTCTGGAAGCGGAGGTGGCACTCGGGGGGGATCGGCACGGGGAACTCGTGACCGTGCGCCCGACCGCCGTGCAGGACGGCATTTTGCTTTGCGACTACATAAATTCAAATAGAGATTAAACGGAGAAATATCATGGAAAACACCAAAAAGACCATGGACAAGATCGTAGCCCTCTGCAAGGGTCGCGGCTTTATCTTCGCCGGGTCCGAGATTTACGGCGGGCTTGCGAACACCTGGGACTACGGTCCTCTCGGCGTGGAGTTCAAAAACAACGTCAAGCGCGCGTGGTGGAAGAAGTTCGTACAGGAAAATCCGTACAATGTCGGGCTTGACGCCGCCATTCTGATGAACCCGCAGACGTGGGTGGCATCCGGGCATCTGGCGGGCTTTTCCGACCCACTCATGGACTGCCGTGAGTGCCATGAGCGCTTCCGCGCAGACAAGCTCATTGAGGATTACTGTGCCGCCGAGGGCGTGACGCTGGAGAAGCCGATCGACGCCATGAGCCAGGCGGAGATGAAGGCGTTTATTGACGAGCACAAGGTGCCGTGCCCGACCTGCGGCAAGCACAACTTTACGGACATCCGGCAGTTCAACCTGATGTTCAAGACCTTCCAGGGCGTCACCGAGGATGCGAAGAACACCGTGTATCTGCGCCCCGAGACGGCGCAGGGCATCTTCACCAACTTTGTGAACGTGCAGCGCTCCTCCCGTAAGAAGATCCCGTTCGGCATCGGGCAGATCGGTAAGTCGTTCCGTAACGAGATCACCCCCGGTAACTTCATCTTCCGCGTGCGTGAGTTTGAGCAGATGGAGCTGGAGTTTTTCTGCAAGCCGGGCACGGACCTCGAATGGTTTGCTTACTGGCGCAATTTCTGCCGTGAATTTCTGCTCGGGCTCGGGATGCGGGAGGAAAACCTGCGTCTGCGTGACCACTCGCCCGAGGAATTGTGCTTCTACTCCAAGGCGACGACCGACTTTGAGTTCCTGTTCCCGTTCGGGTGGGGCGAACTGTGGGGCGTTGCCGACCGTACCGACTACGACCTGACCCAGCACCAGACCGTTTCCGGTCAGTCGATGGAATATTTCGATCAGGAGAGCGGGGAAAAGTATATCCCGTACGTCATCGAGCCGAGCCTTGGTGTCGAGCGCAGTGTGCTCGCATTCCTGGTGGATGCCTACGATGAAGAAGAGATCGCCGAGGGTGACACGCGTGTCGTTCTGCACCTGCACCCGGCCCTCGCACCCGTGAAGTGTGCGGTCCTGCCGCTCTCGAAGAAACTCGCCGATGACGCGATGCCGCTCTACACCGAACTTTCCAAGGTGATGAACTGCGAGTTTGACGTTGCCGGTTCGATCGGCAAGCGGTACCGCCGCCAGGATGAGATCGGCACGCCGTTCTGCATCACCTACGACTTTGATACCAAGGAGAACGACGGCTGCGTGACCGTGCGTGACCGTGATACGATGGAGCAGGTCCGTATGCCGATCGGCGAGGTCAAGGCGTATATCGAATCCAAAATCGCGTATTGAGCCACAACAAACCGGACTCCGGCGGATCCCTCATAAAGAAAGTGCGGCGGCGCGCCTGCGGGCGCACCGCCGCTTTTTGATAAAAATGCGAAAAAGGTCTTGCCAAAGTGCAAAATATATGCTACAATCATTCTCGCCTGTAAGATAGGTACCAATCAATAGGGGTGTAGTTCAGTTGGTAGAATCGCGGTCTCCAAAACCGTTGGTCCTGGGTTCGAGTCCTAGCGCCCCTGCCAAAAAGTCCGAGAGCAATCGCTTTCGGATTTTTTTATTTTGGCAGGGGCACGGACTCGCCCCCGTTTTCCTGCGGAAAACAGGGTTCTCCGACGGCGAAAACGAAGCAAATCGCCTCGCCGGCGGCGTAAAGCCGCGAGCGACGCTCAAAGCCGTTTTCGGGCGCGTCGCCCGAAACGCCCCGCCGG
>CAKRYT010000010.1 GCA_934432675.1 uncultured Eubacteriales bacterium
CCGGCGTGGGGAGAGGGAGGCTTTGGTGCCCTCGCGAAAAACAAGGGCTCCGTGCATCCCTCGCAGGCTCGGTCTTACGGAGCCCATGTTTTTAGGCTTTTTCTGCGCCCCGGACGCGCCCCCGGCGTGGGGAGAGGGAGGCTTTGGTGCCCTCGCGAAAAACAAGGGCTCCGTGCATCCCTCGCAGGCTCGGTCTTACGGAGCCCATGTTTTTAGGCTTTTTCTGCGCCCCGGACACGCCCCCGGCGTGTCCGGGGCTTGAAACCCTTGGTCCCGAAGTGGCTCGTGCACTCGGGGCCGCAAGTGTAAACCTATCGTTCAGACCAAAAGAAAAGAGAGGGCGCAAGACCCTCCTTTTGACCTTTTCGCCGCGTTGCCCTCGCGAAAAACAAGGGCTCCGTGCATCCCTCGCAGGCTCGGTCTTGCGGAGCCCATGTTTTTAGGCTTTTTCTGCGCCCGGGACACGCCACCGGCGTGTCCCGGGCTTGAAACCCTTGGTCCCGAAGTGGCTCGTGCACTCGGGGTCGTAAGTGTAAATACCAGCGTTCCGACCATAAAAAGAGGGGGCTCATGCCCCCTCTTTTTATGGTCGGAGTGACAAGATTCGAACTTGCGACCTCTTGGTCCCGAACCAAGCGCTCTACCAAGCTGAGCCACACCCCGTGATGAGCCGCGGAAAACGCGAAAATCGGGAGCGTTTTCCTCAAATGCTCATTGATTATAGCACAGCCGTATCGGTTTGTCAAGTTTTCGCACAAAGTTTGTTCGATAACCGTTTGACGGAGCGCGGGTGCGTTACGCCGCGTCGGCGCACGAGCCGATGAGGGGGAGCTCGCGCGCCCTGCCGCGCACCGCATAGGTGACCCCGCAGATCTTCAATATAAAGGAAAGAAAGGCGATGACTTCCGTCACGGCGGCAAGTGCGGGGCTAATGGCGGGCGCAAGACTTCCCGTCAGCAGGGTCAGCCCCAAAAGGGTGGCGGCGATGCCGTCCGCGAGGAGCAGGAGCAACCCCTGCCCGAGGTGAAAGCGCACGAATCGCGAGGATCGCGCGAAAAAGAACGGGATCGCCCACAGGATGCCGAGGTAGGACAGTGCCGCCATCGCGCGGTGTGCACGGACGTCGCGCGGCGAAAAGCGGTCGGTCGTATCCTCGGTATCCAGAATGCGCGCGTAGGCGCGCCGCAGGGTCGCGTTGAGCCCCGGCGCGGCATCCTCGGTGCCCCCGTCTGCCGTGCGCGCTCCGCTCGTCGCCTCTTCCCCCGGGGCGCAAGCCGAACGCCGGGCGGGGGCGTCCGCCTCCGCGCTCTCTTCCGCCTCCGGCGGGGCGGCGGTCTCCTCATCGCATTCCGCAAAGTATCGAGGGGCGATCGGGTCGGAAACGCCCGATTTTTCGGGCTCCTCCCCGACGGGCGGGGTGCCGTCGGCATCCGTTGCTTCCACCGCTTCGGGGGCAACCGTCTCCTCGTCGGGGTCGGGGACGGGATAACGGTCGTCATCGGGCGAGACACGGGCACAGTAGGGGCAGAGCAGACCCTCCCGGATATATTTTCCGCAGGCGTTACAGTATGGCATGATTCAATCCTCCGTACCACAACGTATGCAGGGCATTACGGAATCATGCAGGGAGACTTTTTTCCGCCGCGCATCGTGCACGGTGGCGGTACAGGGCAGGGGGCGGGAAGCCCGGCACGGGGGTACGGGGTCGCACGGAACGGGGATACGTAAGGCGGAAACGCCGGGGGCGGGGGCACGGGGATGCGGGGAAAAATGCGCCGGATACGTGAAAACATACAAAAACGGGAAGGCTATTTGTTCACCTTACCGAAATTAGTTTTCGCCCCTTGCACCGGGGCGGCAAATAAGATATAATTTGGTAACTACGAGAACGTGTTTACTGCGCGCGAGAGCGCGCGGAAATCTTGCGGAGGAACGCTTTATGAAACAGTTACGGAAAGCCCTGTTCGTGCTCCTGCCTGTCCTGTTGCTCACCCTGGCACTGGTCGCCTGCGGAGGGGACCCCATGCCTTGCAACACGGGGACGCAGCAGTTGGCGAACGGAACGCCGAAGTACCAAGGGGAAGGCGACGACGACGGCACCACCTGGGCGATCTACGGGGACGGGACGCTCGTCATCGACGGCGACTGCGCCGAAATGGCCGATTACGAAGACATGGCACCCGCCTGGGCGGCGCACGCCGACGAGGTGACCTGCCTCAAAATCGGCAGCGGTGTCAAGCATATCTCCGCGGGTGCGTTTGCCGATATGCGCGGCATCGTCTGGGTGGACTTCGGCGGGGTCAATGAGATCGGCGACGGGGCGTTTACCGACTGCGTCAACCTGCGCCGCGTCGTGACGCCCGATACCCTCAAAACCATCGGCGACAAGGCGTTTTCCGGTTGCTACCGCCTGCGCGAAGTCAAACTCGCCGCAGTGACCTACATCGGCACCGGGGCGTTTGCGGACTGTCCCGCTCTCGTCTCGGTCGAGGTACCGGGCGGACTGGATATGGCAGACGCGCTCGATGCGAAAAATCAGGTGCGTCGGGACGAAAACGGCTTCCGCAAAGTGACGACGGATGAAAACGGGTTTCTCCTCGACGGCTCCGTCCTCGTCGGCTACGACGGGCGCGGCACCGAGGTCGTTATCCCCGAGGGCATCACGCAGATCGGGGACTACGCATTCTACATGAACACGCAGATCACCTCGATTGAGATCCCCGACACCGTGACCGGGATCGGGGCACACGCTTTCGAGAACTGCTCGTCGGTCAAGACGGTCAGGATCGGCCGCGGGGTCGTCCTCGTCGGCGACAGCGCGTTCCGCGGCTGTGCGCGCATCGAGACGGTGGCATTCTCGGCGGCGGACTGCACCTCCTATCCCACGGACGGCGGTATGTTCGCCGGGCTCCCGAGCCTCTCCTCCCTCGCCATCGACAGTGACGTGAAGGAACTCCAAACCGGGATGTTCGAGGGGTGCACGGCACTCCGGAACGTGCGGCTCTCCGATCGCATGAGTGCCATCCCCGACCGCCTGTTTGCCGGCTGTTCTTCGCTCTCCGACGTGGTCATCGGCAGCGCGACGACCACGATCCGGGAAGGGGCTTTCTCGGGGTGCGGATCCCTGCGTAGCGTGAACATTCCCGCATCCGTCAAAACCATTTACAAAGAGGCGTTCCGTGACACCGGGCTGGTCCGCCTTGTGCTCCCCTCGGTGACTTCCATTCAGGGCAACGCTTTCTACGGCTGCTCTGCGCTCGTCAGCGTGGAGATCGGCACGACCGGCAAACCGAGCATTCAGACCGGGGCGTTCGGCGGGTGCTACAAACTCATCGACGTGGTCAATCACTCAAACAAGGAATTCAACGTCGGGAAAACCTCCAACGGGCAGATCGCGTACTACACGGCATTCGAGCCTGCCAAGGAGGGATCCTCCCGCGTGCAGGAGCAGGACGGTTATCTCTTCTTCGTTGACCCGGCGGATGCCAACAACGTGTATCTGGTCGGGTACGTGGGGGACGACACCGAACTGACCCTCCCCGCGAGTTTCGGCGGCAAAAAATATTCCATTTATCAGTATGCGTTCCGCGGCGAGACGGGTATCACCTCGGTGAAACTCTCCGCCGGGGTCACCGGGATCGGCTACCGCGCCTTCTGCGACGCGTTGCGTCTCGGGACGATGGATGCCACGGCGGCGACGGAGCTCACGACAATCGGCGAGGAGGCATTCCGCGGGTGCGGGGCACTCACGCGTGCGGCACTCCCGAACGGCCTCACGGGCATCGGTGCGTGCGCTTTCTACCGTTGCACGACGCTGGGCACTCTGACGGTGCCCGACCGTGTGACGACGATCGGCGAGGCGGCGTTTGCGGAAAGCGGCGTGACGGCTCTCACGTTCGGGCGCGGGGTGACGGCGGTGCCGATTTCCGTTGCCTACGGGTGCGACCGTCTGACACAGGTGAACTTCCTCGGTAACGTGACCGAGATCGGCAGTGCGGCGTTTGACGGTTGTGTGCGGCTCGCGGCGGTCACGCTGCCCGCGACGCTGAACACCGTCGGTGCGAGTGCCTTCCGCGGCGCGGAGCGGCTCCTGACGGTCGTCCTGCCGGACAGCGTCACCTCCGTCGGTGCCGGTGCTTTTGAGGACTGCAAGCGGCTCGTCAGCGTGACGGTCGGTGCGGGGCTCGGCGAGATCGGTGCCTATGCGTTCCGCGGCTGCGACCGTCTCTTTGAGGTGGTCAATCCCGGGAACACGACGCTGCAACTGAAATGCGGCGATGCGTCCTACGGCGCGATCGCGCTGAACGCCACCGAGATCCGGACCGCCACCGCGGTGGAGACGGACGGCAACTTCCTCTGGCTGTATCAGGACGGTGTCAACTATCTGCTCGGCTATACCGGCACCGATCGGGAACTGACGCTGCCCGAGAACAAGGGCGGCGCGGCATACGAGATCGCACCCTACGCGTTTGCCTATGCAGAGGTGACGAAGGTGACGCTCGGTGACAAGACCGTTGCCCTCGGCGAGCGTGCGTTCATGAACTCCCTTTTGACCGAGGTGACGCTGAATGCGGGTCTGAAAAAGATCTGCAACCACGCATTTGCTTCGACGCCGCTCACCAAGGTGACCTTTACCGGGTATGCCTGCGAGGCGATCGGTGACGGTGCATTCCGCGATTGTCAGAAACTCGTGACACTGGAAATCAAGAGCAACGGGGCGACCCTCGGCTTCGGCTGCTTTACGGACTGCGTGGCACTCCGCGAGGTGACTTTCAAGGCGAGCGACGGGAGCGACAACGCGATCACCTCCATCGGGGCGTTCTGTTTCAACGGTGCGGTCTCCATGGCGCGCATCACGATCCCGAAGTCGGTGCGGTCGATCGGGAAATACTGGTTTGCCGACTGCCTCGGGCTCGTTGAAATCGTCAACAAGAGTATACATAACATGGGCGACGTCAGTGAGATCAACGTGATCAACAAGGGCGGCACCGTCCGCGTGACCACCGATGAAAACGGGTTTATGTTCTACGGCAACTCGATCCTCGTCGGCTACGTCGGTAACGCGGAGCACGTCGTCCTGCCGAAGAAGAGCGGCACCTACACCATCGGCGCGTACGCCTTCTACGGCCTTACGGGTATCAAGAGCATCACGATCAGCGACAGCGTGACCGGCATCGGCGCGTACGCTTTCGCGGGTTGCACCGGGCTTACCGAGGTCTACATCCCCGGTAAGAACATGACGAATTCGGCGGGGGTCGGCAAGTATCTCTTCGCGGGTTGCTCGGAGGATCTCGCCATCTACGTAGACTTCCCGAACGAGGAGGCACTCACCGCGACCGGCAAGTGGAGCCCTGTCTGGAACTGCCGCCTGGTCAACTACGGGCATGAGTACCGTGTGACGGGCAAGTACTGGAAGGCGGAGAACGCGGGGCAGGTATATGCGATCCCGTATCTCGTCAACTACGGGGCAAGCGCGAGAAGCGCAGAACAAGTGCCCTGAATAAGGCATAATGGCAACCGATACTGACTTTTCAAACTAAAAAGAAAAGTCGCGTCGGTTGCCTTTTCTTTAAGAGCGTCGGGCACTTTACCCCCGAAAACGGTCTCTGCCGTACAGAGTACGTCGACGAGTCCCGTTTTCGGGGGTTCTGCATCTCCTCGCGCTTGCCCCGGCAACACAAGTTAAACAGTGGCTGGCGCAGATAAGGGCGGACGATTGCTCTCGGTTAAACGGAGTAAAAGTATTTTCGCGGAGGCGAAAATACATCAGGCAAACAAACGGTTTCTCCGATAAAGGAACGAGGTTTGCCGGAACAACGCCCCAAAAATGATTTTATGGGCAACCGATACTGACCTTTCATCTGTTAGATGGCAGGCGGCATCGGTTGCCTTTTTGTTTCGGATGGGGGAGGGGGAGAAACGGCGTTGGTTTTTTGCGGAAAACGGTGGTGGTTTTTTGCGGAAAACGGCGGTCGTTTTGTGGGGGAAAGCAGGGCAGGAGCAAGGGGTGCTGACGGGGGTGTTTTTTGAGCAAGTTCAACAAGGCATTCCGTGAAACATGCACAAGTATTGTAAATCATGCTTTATATATTGCAGAAAAGTCTATTGTCTCTTGACGAAGGGTCTGTTATGATAATGTTGTATAGGTGGCTTTTCACACGACAATCCGGCTATATACATATAACAACAGGAGGCTTTTTATGAAACAGCGACTATTGGCAATCCTGCTGGTGCTGTGCATGGTAGTGGCGTTTATTCCCGCCATGGCTGTGGCAAGTGCGGCAGAGGACACCGGGACGACCGGAGCGACCAATCCCGATGTTTGGGACGGTACGACCTTTACCCAACCGACGGTCGGAGACGGCACGGAGGAGAAACCGTGGGAACTTTCCAACTCGGCGCAGTTCATGTGGTTCCGCAACAAGCGCGAGGACGACGGAGCGGGTACGTTTTATAAACTGACTGCGGACCTCGACCTCAATCACGTGGAACTGGGTGCCCCGACGCAGAAGACATTTGCGGGGGTTTTGGACGGTAACAACAAGACGATCTACAACGTATCGTGCGCGGTAGCCGGTCTCAGTCCGCGCGGCTTATTGTGCATCTCGTCCGGGACCATCCGGAACCTGACTCTGGACGGCGTGAGCATGAACAGCCCCAGCAACCAAGGAGATGTCACCGGGGGTCTTGTCGGTCAGATGACGGGCGGCTCCATCGTGAATTGCAACGTGCTGAATGCCGAATTGCATGCGAAGTACTACGTCGGCGGTCTTGTCGGTAAGGTGACGGGAACGTCTACCATCGAAAACTGCCGTACCTCCACCGCAGAGGGCAAGAGCCTGCGTACCACGGCGGCGTACAATACCAGTTTTGCGGTCGGCGGCATTGTCGGTCAGTTGGATGCAGATGCGGCGACGTATGCCGCGCCGATCACCCTGACCATCACCGGCTGCACGAATGACAGCCGGGTCGGCGGCGCCCCTACCAATATGGCCAATGCCGGTGGACTTGTCGGTTTCCTGACCTCTAAATATGAGGATAAGGTCGAAGGCAGAAACAAGGATATTGAAAACCGGTTGAAACTCATCAACTGCACGAACAATGCCGACATATCGTCCGATAACGCCGACGCGACCAAGGCGTGCGCCGCCGGTGGTCTGATCGGAAAGACCAGTCGGTTTAAGAATATCTTGATTGAAAACTGCGTCAATCGCGGTACCGTCAACAGCGCATCCGATGCAGCGGGCGGCTTTATGGGAAGAACGTTGGACGCCGGATCGTATAGAAACGTCAATCTTACGATTAAGAATTCGGTAAACTACGGGAATGTGACGGCTGCTACTTCCTTTGCAGGAGGGTTTTTCGCCGGCTCAACCGGTTTCCCTGTGACGGTGACCGTGACCAACAGCGCGCAGTGCGGGAATGTGACCGCAGGTACCAACGCGGGCGGCATCATCGGCAATACGCCTGCCGAGAAAGGCTGCCCGATTACCCTCACCGGTTGCTATGTCAATGCCCAAATCAAGGCGGCTGGGGAAACTTCCTATGCCGGACTGCTCGTGGGCAGTGGCACAAAGGCAACCGTGACCGGTAGCGGCAACCTGCTTTGCGGTACTGCCACGGCGGACACTGCCGCCGGTGCATATCTCGGTGATGGCGGGCTGGCAACTAAACTGACGGATACATACCTTTCCGGCGTTGCGGGTTTGAAACTGATTGCACACGGTGCCGCGGCAACGGAAGCTACGGCGACGGACGCCGACTTTACCGGCACGACGGTGCTTAACGCGCTGAACGCGGCGGCGACCGCCGCCGGGCTCCCCGCAGACACCTGGGTGCAGGGCACGAACAATCCGGAGCTCAAACTGTTCTACGTTGCTCCCGAGACGCCGGAAGACGTCAGCATCCCGATCGACGGCGCGAGCCTGACGATCGGCAACAGCGTGACGCTGAACCTGTTTGTGAACAAGGCGACGGTGGACGCGACGGACGTTTCGTTCACGAAGATCTACGTTGTGAGCGAAAAGGGCCGGTATGAAGGCACCCTCCGCACGGAGGACAACAAGTACGTCTTCGAGATCAAGGGTCTGACCGCTAAGGAGTTCGGTGAGAACAAAGAGTACACCGTGCAGTTGGAAACGGCCGACGGCCCGGTGACCTCGACCGCGGTCAAAGCGTATTCGCCCTTGCAGTACGCGATCAACATGTACGGCAAGCGTACGGATATGGCAACGCTCGATCCGCTGCTCCTTGCAATCGTGAATTACGCCGATGCGGCAGGTACGAATGCAAAGAACGTCTTTAATACAGCGGTCTTTGGCGCAAACATTGAAAATACGGAGACCGCTTGGGGGATGAAACTCCCGTGGTATGCAACCGTTCTTGCAGGGGACGCGAATGCAGAGCAGTACACTTACACCGGCAGCCTGCCGAAGTTTGGGGCAACGCTGTCCGAGACGCTGACCCTGACGGCGACGCTGACGGGGACCACCTACACGGACCTGACCGTGAAGATCGGTAACACGACGGTGTCGGGCGAGGTCAAGGATGGGAAAGTGACCGTCTCCGGTCTTTACGCCACCGACCTCTACAACACGATGGAACTGATCTACACGACCGAGAGCGGGACGGAAACGTATACCTGGTCGCTGATGCAGTATCTGGACAGTTTCAAGGGGACCGATGATGCGGTACTTGCCGAGGCAACCGCTATTTACCTCTACGCGGCGAGAGCGTTCTGCCTTGCCAACCACAAGTGATAAGGAGAGAGGGTACAGATATGAAGAAGAATTACGAAACACCGACGGTGGAGATCCTCGCGTTCGCGACCGAGGATGTGATCCGCACGAGTGGTGAAACCGCCCGCCTGTTCGCAGAGACGCCCGAAGACAAGTTCGAGGACGCCGGCGCGTAAAGCGGGGACGAAACAAGTAACCTTTTAAGCGGGGGAGTGCCTTTTCAAAAAGGCACTCCCCTTTTTGCTATACGGAAGAGGGGGAACCCTCGTCCCGCACCGGCAAAAAAGCCCCCCGTGCGGCGGTTTACGTCCTCGCCCGGGGGGCAAAATGTTCAGAAAAATCGTATGCCCGGCGCAGGGAAAACGGAGGTGTACGGTGGGAGCCGTTACACCGGGGCAACGGGGGAGCGCGAAAGGCGGCGGCGCGGCGGGAAACGCCGGCGCAGGGAAAACGGAGGTGTGCGGTGGAGACTGTGTTACTCCTACGAAAATGCAAAAAAACGGGGGCATCAGGTCGATGCCCCCGTGCAATATTGACACCCGCCGTCTGCGTGTTCCGTCAGACGGAGCGGAAACCTCTGCCGATAATCTCCGACGTCGACTGTACCGTCACAAACGCGTTCGGGTCAATCTCGTAGATCTTCTTTTTCAGTCTCACGGCCTCGATGCGCTTGCAGGAGGTGAAGATCAGCGTCTTCGGCTCCCCGGTGTAGGCACCGCGCGCCTCCGCCTCGGTCGCCGAGTGTTTCATGTCTTCGATGATGTATTTCACGATCTCGTCCGCATGGGTCGTCACGATGGTGAACGATTTGCACACGTTCATGCTCTCAATCACGGTATCGACGAGGAACGCTTTGAGGAACAGCCCCAGGATGGAGAACAGACCGGCCGTCAGACCGAACACAAAGAACGAGGACGCGGCAATCAGGGTATCAAAGCAGAGCAGGGCTTTGCCGACGTTGAGCGAGGTGTACTTTTTCAGGATCAGTGCCAGAATATCCGTCCCGCCCGAACTCCCCTCTGCGTGGAAAATCAGGCCCGAGCCGATGCCGTTCAGCATAATGCCGTAGATGAGTTCCATAAAGGGCTGTTTCGTCAGCGGCGCGGAGAGCGGCACCACCCGCTCCAACATCCAGATAATCGCCGAATAGACAAGGCTGCAATACACCGTCTTGATCCCGAAACTGCGCCCGAGAAAAAGGTAGCCGAGGAGGAGCAGGAGCACGTTCAGGATAATGATAATCGTGCCGGGGGTCAGAAACCCGAGTTGTTTCTCGGAGAAAACCTCACCGAGGACGGTCGCGATACCCGAGACGCCGCCCGTCGAAAACCCGTTCGGAATCTTGAAAAAATACACACCGACCGCCATCATGATGATCCCGATGGTCATCTCGACGTACTGTCGCACATTCTTATTTTTGATGATCTCCGCCATTGAAACCTCCGTGCCGCGGGGCGGCAACGTGAAAACTTCCGCCGGGTACAATATCCCGGCATTCCATTGTAACGCATTTTCTGCGGTTTGTAAAGAGAAACCGCACGAAAAGACGACGAGGAGAAACGCACGAAACCGATTGACTTTCCCACAGCCTGTCGGTATAATGAAGTTACCGAAAAAATGCCGCGATATGCGGGCGAAAACGAGGAGAGACTGCTATGCCGATCGGAGTCCCGGACCATCACAAAACGCTCGAAACGCTCCATGAAGGGTGCGAAAGACCGCACGCCTATTTCATCCCCTACGCCGACCGCGACACCGCCGACCGCGGCAACCGCGGCGCGTCACCTTTCGTCAAGACGCTGTGCGGGACCTGGGATTTCCGCTATTACGAGAGCGTCGGGGACGTTGAGGACTTCCTCGCCCCCGCCTTTGACCGTGCCGCGATGGAGACCATACCCGTCCCGCGCTCCTGGCAGACCATGCTCGACCGCGGCTACGACGTGCCGCAATATACCAACGTGCGCTACCCGTACCCGGTAGACCCGCCGAAGGTGCCGGAGCGCAACCCTGCGGGGCTCTATATGCGCGACTTCCGCGTGGATGCCGCCATGCTCGACGGCAAACGCGTCTATATGACCTTTGAAGGGGTGGATGCCTGTTTCTACCTCTTCGTCAACGGTACTTACTGCGCGTACAGCCAGGTCTCGCACTGCACGTCCGAGGTCGATGTGACGAAACACCTGCACGCGGGGAACAACACGGTGGCGGTCCTCGTGCTCAAATGGTGTGACGGCTCTTACCTGGAAGACCAGGATATGTGGCGGATGTCCGGCATCTTCCGCGAGGTACTGCTCGTCGCGCGCGACGAGATCCACGTCCGCGACCTGTTTGTGAAAACCGCGCTCACGGACGACTTCTCCTCTGCCGCCGTCACCTGCGAGGTGGAGACAAACGGTGCATCGGACGTCAACTATACGTTACTTTCCCCCGGCGGCGACGTACTTTCCGGTGGGGTAAAGCACGTTTCGGGGCGTGAGACCTTGGAGATCGCGACGCTCGCGGACCCCGTGCTCTGGAACGACGAGAACCCCGCGCTTTACACGCTGTATATCGAGGCGGGGCAGGAGGTCATCCGCATCCCCGTCGGCGTGCGGCGGGTGGAAGTCAAAGGGGGGGTCGTGCTCCTCAACGGCAAAGCCGTCAAGGCGCGCGGCGTCAACCGCCACGACAGCCATCCGATCCTCGGGCACGCGACGCCCCTCGCGCATATCCGCGAGGACCTCATGATTATGAAACGGCACAATATCAATATGGTGCGTACCTCGCACTATCCGAACGACCCGCGTTTCTACGAGTTGTGTGACGAATACGGGATCCTCGTCTGTGACGAGACGGATCTCGAAACGCACGGTTTCCAGTACGCGGGCAAGTGGAACACGACGACCGACGACCCCGCGTGGGAGGCGGCGTACCTCGACCGCAGCGAGCGGATGTTCGAGCGCGACAAAAACCATCCCTCGATCATCATGTGGAGCGTGGGGAACGAGTCGGGTTGCGGCCGCAATCACCGCGCGCAGGCGGATTATTTCCACCGGGTCGATCCCTCCCGCCTCGTGCACTCGGAGGACGAGTCCGCATACGTCAACTGGCGGCAGATGACCGGCGACGACCCCGCCGCGGCGGAGGCCGCCAAGGCAGACGCCTATATCGACGTGGACTCCCGTATGTATCCGACGCTCGACGCGATGCGTAAGATCGTCGAGGTGAGCCGCCGCCCGCTGTTCCTCTGCGAATACTGCCATGCGATGGGGAACGGCCCCGGGGATCTCGCGGCGTACTGGGCACTCATGCGCTCGAACGACCGCTATTTCGGCGGGTGCGTCTGGGAATACTGTGACCACTCGGTGGCGACCGGGGAGAACGTTTACGCCGACCCGCACTACACCTACGGCGGCGACTTCGGCGAGGAGATCCACGACGGCAACTTCTGCGTGGACGGGCTCGTCTATCCCGACCGGGGAATCGGGACGGGGATGCTCGAACTCAAAGAGGTGCTGAAACCCTTTGCCGTCACGGCGGGGGGCACCCCCGGCGAGATCGTCGTGGAGAGTTACCGCTATTTCGAGAGCCTCTGCGACCTCGACCTCGTCTGGCAGGTGCGGGAGGACGGGGAACTGCTCTTCTCGGGCTCCGTCCCGCTCGACAACGATCCGCGGGAGGTCAAGACCTACCGTCTGTTCTCGGGGTTCGCGCCGACCGGCGTGACCACCCTGGATATTTCCGTCCGTTACCGTGAGCCCACCGACTTCTCGGAGGCGGGATATGAAGTCGGGACGGCGCAGCTGCTCCTCTCGGACGACCGCGCGGCGGTGTACGCACCGAAAACGTCGCCCGTGTCGCTCGCGGACACGCCCGACGCCTATATCCTCTCCGTCGGGGAGACGGTCTACACCTTCGGGCGCAGAACGGGGTTGCTCTCCTCCCTCGTCGATAACGGGACGGAGATGCTGCTCGCGCCGATGGTGCCGACCATCTGGCGCGCACCGACGGACAACGACCGCAACGTGAAAAACAAGTGGTACGAAAGAGGATACGACCGTGCGAAGGCGGAGTTCTACGGCTGGGGTACGCCCGAAGTGGCACCCGACCGCGTGACGCTCCGTGCGGAGATCGCGCTCTCGGTACCGGGTCTGCGCCCGCATCTCAAAGCCGCGGTGGCTTACACGGTGAGTGCCGGGGGGCTGACCGTCGCGTGTGACGCACACATCCGGGCTGAAATCCTCGACGGGGCACCGTTGCCTCGTTTCGGCTTCCGTCTGACGATGCCGGAGGGGTGCGAGGACGTCCGTTACTTCGGCTACGGGCCCGTTGAGTCCTACGCCGACAAGCGGCTCGCCGCGCGGCTCGGCGACTTCCGCACCACCGTGACCGAAAACTACGTCCCGTATATCCGCCCGCAGGAAAACGGCGCACACGACGGATGCCGTTTCGCGGCGGTGTCCGATATCGGCGGGCAGGGGCTCTACTTCACCGCCGACGATTTCTCGCTGACGGCGACGCACTTCTCGCCCGAGCAGCTGACCGAGAAGGCGCATCACTACGAACTCGTGCCGGAGCGGGAGACGACCGTCATCATCGACGCCCGGCAGGCGGGCATCGGCTCCAACTCCTGCGGCCCCGAACTTTCGCCGGAATATCGGCTGGACCGGGGGACGATCGCCTTCACTTTCCGCATAAAACCCGTATTCGCGGGCGACCTCGACCCGTGGCGCGAGATGCGGACGAAAGCGTGATACGATGTCGACAAAGAACTTTTCGTCCCCCGAGGGGGAGGCACCGCTCGCGCGCGTGACACTCGAAAACACCGTCTACGATGACGCGTTCGCCCTTGCGCTGTGCCGCGAGATGACACTGCTTTCCTGCCGTTTCACGGGGGAGGGCGCGCTCTCGCGACTGATCGACTCGCTCCTCTCGGAGTGCGTTTTCGATGCCTCTGCCGCGGGGGCACTCCGCCTCGGCGTGTGTCTCAATCTGCAAGGCGGGGAGATCGACGCCCCGGACGTCCTTTTCGGCGGCGAGACGGTGACGGTCGAGCGTATGACGGTGACAGCCGGGGGTTTTGCCGCCGGATGCCGTGAAATCGTGCTCCGCGATGCCCGCTTTGCGGGCGAACGGCTGTTCTCCCTGTGTGCGTCCCTGCGTGCGGAGAATATCGAAGTGACGGGTGACGGCGCGTTCGCGTCGCTTTCCGACTCGTCTCTCGATTTTTCGACACTTACGGGGAACGATCTCCTGTCCGGCGCACGCGACGTCACCGTGACCGATACCGTCATCGACGGCGACCGTTTCGGTTACTTCACCGAAAACCTCACGCTGCGCGGCTGTCTCATCACCGGCAGGGCTCCTTTGCGCTTTGCCCGCGGACTCGTCCTCGACGGCTGCAAGGTCGTGGACACCGCCGGGGCGTAAACAATCGCCTGATGATCTGCGGGGAGGGCTTTCTCAGAGAAACGCTTTCTTACAGGGCAGCCATCCCCTCCGCACATCGGCGACCGGCACGAAATACAAAACGGAGACAGGCAAAAAACAGACAACAGGAACGAAAAGCCGAAACGAACAACAAAAAGAAGAGACAGCACGCCGTTATGCTGTCTCTGTTTTTATGAAGGTATTTTTCATCGCGCGAGCAAAAGGAGTGGGATAAAGTTTTTAGGGGAAGGGTTTGGGGAACCCCCTTGTTCACAAAGGGGGTTCCCCATAAAAGACTTCCGTTCTCACTTGTCCGTCGGCTTCATGGTCGGGAAGAGGAGGACGTCGCGGATGGAGGGGCTGTCGGTCAGGAGCATGACGAGCCGGTCGATGCCGAAACCGAGGCCGCCCGTCGGGGCGAGGCCGTATTCCAGGGCGGTGACGTAATCCTCATCGACCTGCGCCGTAGTGTTCGGGTCTTCCTTGCGCTTTGCCTCGACCTGGCGAACGAAACGCGCCTTCTGGTCGATCGGGTCGTTCAGTTCGGAGAAGGCGTTGCCCATCTCGCGGCAGTAGATGAAATACTCAAACCGTTCGGTGAACGCCGGGTCGTCGGGCTTACGCTTGGCGAGCGGGCTGTTCTCCACCGGGTAATCGTAGATGATGGTCGGCTGCACGAGTTTGTCCTCGACGTACGCGTCAAAGAATTCGACGAGGCAGGTGCCGCGGGTCGCGTCCTTCGGCACCTCGACGTGGTGCGCGGCGGCGGCGGCGCGGGCGTCCTCATCCGACTGCCAGTCGTGATAGTCGACGCCGGCATACTTCTTCACCGCCTCGACCATCGTGAGTTTCTCCCAGTGCCCCATGTCGATCTCGACCCCTTGGTAGGTGATCTTCTTGGAGCCGCAGATGCGCTCGGCGAGGCGGGTGTTGAGGTCGATGACCAGTTGCATCATGCCCTTATAGTCGGTGTAAGCCTGGTAGAGTTCAATGGTGGTGAACTCCGGGTTGTGCGACGGGTCCATGCCCTCGTTACGGAAGATGCGCCCCACCTCGTAGACGCGGTCAAAGCCGCCGACAATCAGGCGTTTGAGGTACAGTTCCGTCTCGATCCGCAGGAACATATCCATGTCCAGGGTGTTGTGGTGCGTCTTGAACGGGCGCGCGGCGGCACCGATCTCAAACGGGGTGAGGATCGGCGTATCGACTTCGAGGAACCCGAGGTCGTCGAGGTACCGCCGGATCTCGCGGAGAATGAGCGACCGTTTCACAAACGTGTCTTTGACCTCCGGATTGACGATGAGGTCCACGTAACGCTGGCGGTAGCGGGTATCGGTATCGGTCAGCCCGTGGTACTTCTCCGGCAGGGGGAGGAGCGACTTCGCGAGCAGGGTCAGGCTCTCGGCGTGGACGGAAATCTCTCCCGTCTTGGTGCGGAAGACAAAGCCCGAGACACCGATGATGTCGCCGACGTCCAGTTTCTTGAAGGCGGCATACGGCTCCTCGCCGATGTCGTCACGACGGACGTAAAGCTGAATCTGCCCGCTCCCGTCCATGAGGTGGACGAACGAGGCTTTCCCCATGATGCGGCGGCTCATCATACGCCCGGCAATGCGGACGGTCTTACCGACGATGCCCGCCTCGGGGTCGGACTTGATCGTCTCGAACTGCTCGGCAATCTCCTTCGCCGTGTCCGTGACGTCGTACTTGGTGATCTCGAACGGGTCCTGCCCCGCGGCTTGCAGAGCGGCGAGTTTGGCGCGGCGGACTTCCAGTTCGTTGGTCGATGCCGGTGTGTTCTGTTGTTCCATAGTCGTTTTCCTTACTGTGTTACTTATGCCTCGGGGGTCTCGTGGCTGACTTTTTCGATGAGGAGCGGCACTTTGGTGCCGTTTGCCAGGACCGCGGTCACCGTCTCACCCTCGCCGTGCCCGAGCAGGGCGACACCGATCGGAGACTCGTCCGAGATGGGGCGATAGGCCTCGTCGGTGGCGAGCGGGTTGGTTTCGTAGGAGCCGACGATGTGATACTTTTTCGTCTCCCCCGCCTTTTTGATGGCGACGTAGGCACCGATGCTGACCTTGGAGTAGTCGACCGTCTCGTCCGTGATCAGGACGGCGTGGGTAATCTCCTCTTCGAGTTCCGCCACCTGGTTATTGAGTTTCTCCTGTTCCTTCTTTGCCTCGGTGTATTCGCTGTTCTCGGACAGGTCGCCGTAGGCGCGGGCAGAGGAAATATCTTTCTTGTTCTTTTCGAGGTCGAGTTTGCGCTCGGCGAGTTCCTTCATCTTGGAGAGCAGCTGTGCCTCGGAGACACGCTTGACCTCACCGTTTTCACTGCCGGTGTAGGGCTCCACCTTGTGTTTCTGCATTTTCTCGTCGATGGTGCGGATCTTCTCGCGGATGGCGGTCACGTCCTCCTCATGGGTCGCCGCCGCCGCTTCCTTTTCCGCGTCGGTGACGTCCGACGAGGCGATCAGCGCGCGGTAGACGCGCTCCTTCTCTTCGAGTTGCACCTCCCAGTACGCGAGGTCTTCCATAAACTTTTTGTATTCGCTTTGGGTATAGACTTTGGTTTCGGACATGGGTTCTATCTCCTCAAAAATATATATTTCGATAGGGGTTTTCGGTTTTTCAGCGGTTGAACGCTGCCAGCGCGCGGGCAAGGACGGTGTCCGTCTCGCCCGAGGGAAGGGTGAGGTCTCCCTCCGACGCTTTCAGGTACAGGTCACCGACGCGGGCGTCGTTCGCCTTGACGGCGCAGCCGTCCGTCGGGGCGATGCCGACGCCGTGGTAGTTCTTGCCGGAGGGCGGGTCGTAGAGCGCGACGGTGACTTTGAGGTAACTGCCGTCGGAGAGCATAAAGGGCTTCTGCATGCAGCCTTTGCCGTAGGTCTTGCTGCCGACGATCGTGACCGGGGGAAAGTCGGGGTATTGCTCGTCGTTTGCAGCGTAGTCGCGGAGTGCCGAGGTAAAGAGTTCCGCCGCCGAGGCGGTCGATCCGTTGACCAGTACCGCCATCGGGACACGGACGGCGTGGGCAACCTGTTCTTCGGAGAGAGCGACTTCGCCGCCGTTTCGGACGGTCCCGTCTCCGGAGGAGATGGTGTAATTATTTTCTTGCAGTGCCTCCGCACCGTAGCGGATGTGGGCAATGTCCCCGTCGGGGAGCAGGTAGGCGAGCATCTGGGCAACGGTCGAGAGATACCCCCCGCCGTTGTAGCGCAGGTCAAAAATCATCCCCGAGACCCCCGCCGCCTCTGCCGCATCCACGGCGGCGACGAACTCGGAGAGGGTAACGGTATTGAAATCGGTGATACGGATATAAGCGACTTTGTCGCCGCCCCCGAGCGGCAGGAGAGCGGAATAAACGGTCTTCTTCCGGCAGAGGCTGCGCCGGACGGTGTAGTCTTCCGGTGCCGCGCCGCCGCGCCGCACGGTCAGCGTCACGGTCGTGTCGGCCTCGCCCCGCACGCGCAGGAGTGCCTTCGCGGCACCGCCGATCGAACGGATGCTCTCGCCCTCCACGCCGACGATGAGGTCGCCGGGCATAAGCCCCGCCGCCTCGGCACCCGAACCGGCAAATACCGCGAGCAGGCGGATGGCAGGCTCGCCGTCCTCCGTTTCGTAGGAGTCCACGGAGGCACCGATGCCGCAGAATTCACCCGCGAGATTGGCCGAATATTCGGCAAACTCCGCCGCCGTCATGTACTCGGCGTAGGGGTCACCCGTCGAGGCAACGATTGCACGGGCGAAGAGCCCGGCGTAGTCCGTATCCGCGGGGAGCCCGTAGTAGGAATACCGGCGGAGTGCCTCGCACAGTTCCCGGTAACTGTCCGGGACCCCCTCGACCGCGGGGTACTCGACCGGCACCGGAACTTCGCGTATTTTCTCGGGGGCGTTCGCCCGGGTGATGAAAAAGGTCAGTGAAAAAGTCAGTGCCGCGACGAGGACGAGCGAGCCGAGAAAGAGCCAAAACTGTTTTTTCGTGAGTTGCATCTGGGACCTCCTCCCACAGAGGGGACTCATAAAACCGACAGCACCCCGACCGCGGCATCCGCCGCGACCGGGGAGTGGTCACGCCCCCCGTAGTATGACACAGGACGGGCGCGAAAAACGTCGATTCAGAACTTGGTGGGTTTGCTTGTCAGGTATTTTTTGACCATGAGTGCCACCTTGAAGGTGACGGCGTGGTCAAACTCGCGCAGGTCGAGCCCCGTCAGTTTACGGATCTTTTCGAGGCGGTACACCAGCGTGTTACGGTGCACGAACAGCTTGCGCGAGGTCTCGGAGACGTTCAGGTTGTTTTCAAAGAAGGCACGCACGGTGTCCAGCGTCTCATCGTCGAGCGATTCGAGCGAGCCGCGGCGGAACACCTCTTGGAGAAACACCTCGCAGAGCGTGGTCGGCAACTGGTAGATGAGGCGTCCGATGCCGAGGTTTTCGTACGAGATCGGGTTCTTCGCCGTGTCAAACACCTTACCGACTTCCAGCGCGATGCGCGCTTCCTTATAGGCACGGGCAAGATCCTTGATGTTGGAGACGACGGAGGAGATACCGACCGAGACGTTGACGAGGGACTCGGCGTTGAGGGTACGGATGATGTTCTCCGCAATCTCGGTGATGTCCGCCTGGGTCGTGCCCTCCGGCAGTTCCTTGACGAGGGCGACGTCCTGTTCCCCGATATTGATTACGTAGTCATGGGCACGGTCGGGGTACATCCCGCTGATGATCTCATAGGGGAACTGGTCCGAAGCACCCTGGTATTTGATGATGTAAACGACGCGGCGTTCCTCGGAGTTGAACCGCAACTCTTTGGACTTGGCGTATATGTCGCTCGGCAGAATGTTGTCGAGCATGATATTCTTAATAAAGGAGGCTTTATCGTACTTCTGGTCGTAGAGGTTTTTCATATTGCCGAGCGTGATCGACAGAAGTGCCGCCGCCTGCTCCGCGGGCTTATCCGCCCCTTCGACGAATACGATGAGATCCGGCTTGCCGGTCGTGACGAGGGAACGGTAGGTAACGCCGCCGGTTACGACCCCCTCCGGGCGGAAGGTGAGATCCTCACGGATGCCCTGACGCACCTCACCGATATGTTGCAGGTCGCTGCACGCCACGACAATATCGTTCTTATCGATGATCCCGATGACGCGACCGATCGCGTCCTTCATCTGATGAATCACGCTTTGAAACATTCTGTTAAACACAGTGGGACCCCCCTTGCTTTCTTGCGGAATTGTTCATATCGGACTACATTTTAACCGATTTTTTGTATTTTTTCAATAGAATTTTGAAAAAAGTTCTTGAAAAATGTAAAAATGACTGTGAAATATGGCAAAAAGCAACAAAGAGTTTACCCGCGCGGGAGTTCGTACGCGTAGGAAAGCGCGGAGAGGACGTAGGCGGGTGCCGTCTCACAGCGCAGGATCCGCTCCCCGAGCCCGACGGCGATGCACCCGGCATCCGTCGCCGCCTTCGCCTCTGCCTCCGAAAAACCGCCCTCCGCCCCGATGAGCACCGATACCGTGCGGGGCGCGGGGTGCGCCTCCAAAACGGCGCGCAGGGACTGCGTCCCTTTGCCCTCGTAGCAGAAGAGAGGGAGATCCGCCCCGACTGCCGCGCGCAGGGCATCGGCAAAGGAGAGCGGGGTATCGACCGTCGGGATGACGCTCCTGCCGCACTGCTTCGCCGCCGCCTCGGCAATCTTTGCATGCCGTTCGGCGATGCGCGCCTGCTTTTCGGCGGGCGGGCGTTTGATGCACCGCTCGCTCTCGAACGGTGTGATGCGCGCGGCACCCAGTTCAACCGCCTTTTGGAGGACGGTCTCGAATTTATCCCCTTTGGGGTACGCCATGAAAAGGCGGATCGCAAGGGGGGACTCTCCCGTGCCCGCGCGGCGCGCGAGGATCTCGCAGACCGCCTCTTCGTCGCGGATGCGGGTCAGGCGGCAGTCGTAGACCGTGCCGCCGTCGTCACACACGGTGACGGGGTCACCGACGGCAAGGCGCAATGCGCGCGCGATATGGTGGGCGTCCGCGCCGCGGATCACGACGGTGTTCGCCGCGAGGTCCTGGGGATCGCTGTGGATGAAAAAGCGGGGCATAGCGGCTCCTTTCCGCCGTTTCGGCGGGGGGTTTTGAGGGCTTTCTGGCTTTTTTCGGCTTTTTTGCCGGGTCGGGCAGGGCATTCCGGCTTTTCGGGGGCGGTTTCCCCGCGGTTTTGAGAGGGCCGCGGGGCACCCCGCAGAGCACCACGCCGGGGGTCAGTCGTTCTTGCGGTAGCAGAGGGCGACCCAGTCGCGCTCCGTCATCTCGTCGATGCGGGTGAAACCCGCCGCCGTCATGGCGTCCTCAACGAGGGCCGCCTTATCCGCGACGATGCCCGAGACGATGACGGTCGCGTGCGGCGTGAGGTAACCGCCGAGGTCGGGTGCCATGCGGCAGAGGATCTCCGCGACGATGTTGGCGAGGCACAGGTCGAACTTTCCGCCCGCGGGCGACACGCCGCGGAGCAGGTCGGAGACGCCCACCTCGATGTCGGGGCATCCGTTGTCGCGGCAGTTTTCCCGCGCGACCTTGACGGCGACGGGGTCGATGTCGTAGGCGGCGCACGAGGCGGCACCCAGTTTTTCGGCGCAGATGGAGAGGATTCCGGAGCCCGTGCCGACGTCGAGCACGCGCTCGCCGCCGCGGAGATGTTTTTCGAGGAGGGAAATGACGAGGCGGGTCGTTTCGTGCGTCCCCGTACCGAACGCCATCCCGGGGTCCATGCGGACGATGACCTCTCCCGCCGCCGGGGTATAGGACTGCCATGCGGGCACGATGGTCACGCGCCCGAGGGGGATCGGCTGATAATACTGTTTCCAGGACTCCGCCCAGTCCTCCTCGTCCAGCCCCTCCACCTCAAACGTGACGGGGATGCCGAGCGCGGAGAAACGGTCGCGAAGAAAGGCGAGCGTGTCCTTCGGGTGTTTTTCCTCCGGGAGGAAACAGGAGACGGCGACCCTGGTGCGGTCGGCACCGAGCAGTTTCTCGTCGATGAGTTCACCGTACATGCCGTTCGTTGAGAGATCGCTGTAATCCTCGATCATGAGCCCGTTATCGACCATGCTCATCACGGCGGTGATGCGTTCGAGGTCCTCCGTTTTGCCTTTCGCCGTCAGGCGCGTCCACGTTCCAGCCATATTCGTTTCGCTTCCTCTATGTTTCTCGTAATTTCGTTTTTCAGGTCGTCGAGCGACGCAAACTTCCGCTCCCCGCGCAGGTAGGCAAAGAGACGCACCGTCGGGGCCGTGCCGTACAGGTCACCCGAAAAGCCGATGATGTGGGTTTCCACCGAGACACCCTCGCCCGAGACGGTCGGGCGCGTCCCGACGTTGGTCACGGCGGGATAGGCGTGCCCGGAGACGATGGCTTCACCGGCATAGACACCGTGCCCCGGCAGGAGCAGCCCTTCGGGGACGGCACCGTTCACGGTCGGCAGTCCGACGGTGCGCCCGAGGGCTTTGCCGTGGACGGTCGGCAGGGTCAGGGAATAGGGTCTGCCGAGCAGTGCGGCGGCGAGGGGCATATCGCCGGCGGCGATAGCCTCCCGTATGCGGGAGGAGGAGACGGGGGACCCGTCGGGGAGGGTCACCCCGGGGAGGCACACGGCCTCTCCGCCCACGCGGTGCATGAGTGCCGCGAGGGTATCGGCGTCCCCCTCGGCACCCTTGCCGAAACGGAAGTTGTATCCGACGAGGGCGAGGCGCGCGGCGAGCGCGCCCGTGAGCACCTCCCGCACGAACGCCTCCGGGGACAGGTCCCGGAGGGAGGGGAACGGCAGGACGACCGCCGCATCCATGCCGGCATCGCGGAGGAGCGAGAGTCGCACGTCGAGGGGGCAAATGCGCGCCGCCCCCGGTTTGAGCCCCGGGGTGTCGTCAAAGGTCAGGACGGCGGCGGTGAGCCCCCGTCGGGATGCCTCGCGGCGCGTCAGGTCCAGAAGTGCCCGGTGGCCGCGGTGCACCCCGTCAAACAGCCCGACGGCGACCGCCGCGGGCGGCAGGCACGCCGCCCCGCTCGACAGGGCAGCGGAAATATCGGAAATGACCC
Organism: uncultured Eubacteriales bacterium; assembly: GCA_934432675.1. Lineage (GTDB taxonomy): Bacteria > Bacillota > Clostridia > Oscillospirales > CAG-272 > UBA1740. The sequence continues at coordinate 22,243 of CAKRYT010000010.1, forward strand.
GCACGGCGTCTCCTCCATTCTCCGGTGCGGCGCACGGGCGGCCGCTACCCGGTTTGATTTGCTTCTTATAGTATAATGACTTGCCGGTCAAAAGTCAAACGGTTCCGTGCGCCCCGCGCCGCTGCGGCGAAAACGACCGCCCCACGGTGTGGCGGCGGGGCGCGGGGACACGGGAGGGCGGCGGGCGTGACGGCGAGAGGGAGCGCGGGACGGTGCGGACGGTGAAAGGGAGAGCGGAGGGGAATCGCGGGCGGCGAACGGCGGGGCTGATATTGCCGGGGAGCGGATGCGGGCATTCGGGGGCGGGGGTCAAACGGCGCGGCGGGAGAAGTACGGCGTGCGGGACGGCGCAGGGGGTGGGGGCGAAACCTGATCAGGCGGCGGGGGCTCCGTACAATCCGTCGGGGTGCAGGGTGGCACGCGGCACACGGCGGCACACGGCGGCGAAAGCGCGGCAGGCGATTGACAGGTGGCGGGCAATCTGCTACAATGGAGCGGTAAAAAATGAGGGGAGGCGGCACGATGAAAATCCGCTATACCGCGACCTGCCTTTTCGGGCTCGAACATCTGCTCGGAGAGGAGATCGACGCACTCGGGTACGACCGCGAGGAGACGATGGACGGGCGCGTCACCTTTCTCGGTGACGAGGAGACGGTGGCACTCGCCAACGTTTTTCTGCGCTATGCGGAGCGCGTCTATATCACGCTCGGCTCTTTTCCCGCCGCGACCTTCGACGAGGTGTTCGAGGGGGTGCGGGCACTCCCGCTCGAAACCTGGATCGGAAAGAACGATGCCTTTCCCGTCAAGGGGCACAGCATCCGCTCGACCCTGACCTCACTCCCCGCCTTGCAGAGCGTCATCAAGAAGGCGGCGGTGGAACGGCTCGCCGCGTGCTACGGGCTCACGCACTTCCCCGAGGAGGGCATCCGGTACCAACTGGAATTCTTCCTCTTCAAGGACAGGCTCACGCTCATGATCGACACGAGCGGCGTACCGCTCCACAAACGCGGTTACCGCCCGGAGGCGAATGCCGCCCCGCTCCGTGAGACGCTCGCCGCCGCCCTCGCGGCGTACAGTCGCCCGCGGGAAGAAGTGCTGCTCTGGGACCCGATGTGCGGCTCCGGTACCATCGCCATCGAGGCGGCGATGCTCGCCAACCGCATCGCCCCCGGGGCGAAACGGCATTTTGCCGCCGAGCGTTTCCCGCAGTTCCCGCCCGAAGTGTGGCGGTCGGCACGCGAGGAGGCGGAGGAGGGGCGGCTCCCGACCGGCATCGAGATCTACGCGTCGGATATTGACCCCGCCTGCGTGGAACTTACCCGCGCCAATATTGCGCGCGCCGGGGTGGGGCAGTGGGTGAAGGCTTTTCGCGCCGACGCGCGCAGCATCTCCGCGCCCGGCAGGCGCGGCACCATCGTCACCAACCCCCCGTACGGCGAACGTCTGATGACGCCCGAGGTGGTGGAGACGCTCTATCGGGAACTCGGCGTCTGCTTCCGCTCCCTCGCCCCGTGGCAGGTGTACGTCCTGACCTCCCACCCCGATTTCGGTCGGCTGTACGGCAAGCGTGCCGACAAGGTACGCAAACTCTATAACGGCATGATTCCCTGCTACCTCTACCAGTATTTCAAGAACGACAGGTGATGCGCCGCGGGTAACGCCGTGCGACGCGGGGATCACAGAATATAAACAGCGTTGTGCCAGGTTTTTCGGCACAACGCTGTTCTTTTTGCGGGCGGAAGTCCGCCTTTACGGTGACCTTACCCGCACGAGTGTCTGCCTCCCGCGGTGACCCTGCCCGGGTGGAAGTCAACCTCCCGCGGCAACCTCGCCCGTGCGGCGGTCTGTCCCCTCGCGGTGACCCCGCTTTCCGGCTTACCGGAATTCTCCGAGGGCATCCGGCGGGCAGGTGTAGGTCAGTTTTTCACCGTAGGTTTTTTCGTAGATCTCACGCCAGACGCGGTAGTTCTCCATCATGAGATCGTGCATATTCTCGCAGATGGTCTTGTTCGGGCCGGGATAGATCGGCGGGGCGATGTGCACGGTGTAGATCTGTACGGGGAAACCGTCCTCTCCGATCTTGTCGCTGTCCCGCATGGTGATGAAACAGGGCAGGACGGGGACGTGGTTTTTCGCCGCGAAACGGAAGGCACCCGGTTTCAGGGGCTTCGGCTTCCGGTAATTCCACCACATGCTCTGCTCGGGGTAGAAGAGGACGAAATCTCCCTCCCGGAGGAGTTCTCCCGTCGCCTGCACGAACTCGGTCATGACCTTGGTATTCGAGGAGAGCGGGAGGGTATTGCAGTTACGCATGAGGCGGCCGTAAAAGCCGGGGAAATTCGTGTAGTTGCCCTCGCGGATGACGCGGAAGAAACGCCGTTTCTTCTGCCCGGAGGCATCGTAGGCAAGGTGCATCGCAAAACTGTCGAACGCGTTGAAGTGGTTGCAGGTGATGACGGCACCCGAGCGCAATTTCTGGAAATTCTCAATCCCGGGGAAACCGTCGATTTGCAGTTTGCCGTCCTTGATGAGTCCTTCCACGAATTTGCGCGCGGCGGCAAAGGCGAGGCGCGCCCCGAGTTTTGCCGGTCCGCTCCTGCGGAGAAAGTCCACCTCTCCCGGTTTCAGCGTCCGCGTGGGCGGGTCGTTTTCCACATCCTCGTCAAAGCGGCCTTCCTTTTCGAATTGCGCGATCTTTTTGAGGATGCGTACACGGTCGAGGTCCACCCCAGGATTCATCATGCGGAAATAGGTGTCCTCTTTTTCGGATTCCTCTGCGGCGAGCGCAGCGAGGCGGTCGCCCGAGGCGAGGTCCTCGGCGCGTTCAAGGTCGGTGTAGGCTTTGAGTTCCGCACGGATTTTGCCGTAGACCGGCGTCATTTTCGCATAGTGCCAGAAATAGTCCTTCAAGCGGCAATCGGGGAAGTGCCACGGTTTCGACACCATGATGTAGTGGATGATCTTTATTTCCTCTTCCGGCACGGGCAGGGTGCCGTACACCTCGGTGTTCCACGCCGGGGAGAGCCAGGATACACGCCCCTCGCAGAGCACGTTCAGGTAGTCCTCGTCCTGGGTGACGCGGAAGGTATAGGTACCGAGGAGTTTCGTGAATTTTTCGAGGATTTTATCGCGGCGGAAGAGTGCGCAGTTGATGAGCAGCACCCCCGCGTTGAAGTAGTACATACGGTCGATGCCGAGCACCTTTTCGACGTAGGTGCCGAACACGTCCGTCTGCCGCATCGCCTGCTCGGGAGCGGCGGCGACGTAGTTGTCCCCGAGGTCGTGGTCGTACATCTCGGCAATGTTGCCGAGGACGATGGTGTCGCTGTCGATATAGATCGCCTTGTTGTACTTGGGGTACATTTCGGCGATGAAAAGGCGGTAGTAGGTCGTGCGCGAGTAGTAGTCACGCACGTGGAGCGCGTCGCCGTAACGGTCCAGGTAGGCGGACACGTCGACGAACTCGATGCGGAAGTTACGCCCTTCGAGCGATTCAAACGCTTCACGGTACCGCTCGGACACGCGGGTCTGCAAGATATAGATCTGGTAGCGGCGATTCGGGTCGGCGTTGGCTTTCAGGGAGGTGAGGGCGACGAGCGTGTATTTGACAAAGGCGTCGTCGGCGGCAAAGAAAATCGGTATCAGTTCGTTCATGCGTTTGTACGCTCCTGTTCTTGTAAGAGAGATTCTTTCAGTCTTAAAAATTCGTCGAAAACGTCATCGAAGGCGGGGTAGCCGAAGACGCGGCGGACGCGCTCGACCTGCCACTGCTTGATGTTGTCGGTGTGTGGGTAGGGCAGCCAGTAAAGACGCTTTGCAAAGTGACGGATGATCGTGGATTTGTGCAGGAATTTCTGGTCGTTGTATTTCTGCGGCAGCATTTTTTTGCGCGTGGTGGAGCGGATGAGCGCGCTCTGGTCGGCAAAGACCAGTTTTTTGCGGCGGAGCCAGTCCCGCGCCTTGGCAAAGAGCCCCGTGCGGAGTGCCTCCGGCATATGGAAGAGCAGCACCCCTGCGTTGATATAGTTCGGCTGAATGAGGAACTTGCCGTAGTGGTCACGCGCGGCGGCGTACTCGTAGCCCGTGAGGTCCTGCTGCCATAAGAGGTCAATATCACGGTTGAAGAGCAGGTCGCAGTCGAGGTAAAGGAGTTTTTCGAGGGCGGCGAGTTCCGGCACGAGATCGGCGAGGAGCCGCAGGAGCGTGTAGGGGGAGCAGTAGGCACCCTCGTTCGGGCAGCCCGAGAACTCCCGGCGGTAGAGGTCGGTAACGTCCAGTTTCGTAACGGCGTTTTCCGCGCCGAAAGTTTTGACATAGCGGTCGAGAAAGGCAATGTCCCCGTCGCCGATCGGGAGGTACGCCGGGTTCAGGTGCGTGGCGTCCATCGTCATGACGTAAACACGGACGGGCTCGTGCGATTGCGTGCGGCGGAAGACCGAGACGAGGCAGGAGAGCACGCCGTCAAATACTTTGCCGTTGCCGGCGAAGAGCAGGTGCTTCATTCGTGTAACTCCTTTTTAACGTAGTGGATGACTTTGATGTTGCTGGAAGCGGCACGCCCGCACATCGTCCGATAGACGCGGTCACGCAGTTCCCGCCGTGCGGCGGCACCGCGGAGGGCGGGGTCCGGGAAAAAGGGTCCGTCAATATAGGTGACGATGCGCGGCTTTTTGCCGTGACGGCGTTTCTGATAGGTGTTCGTAAAACAGAAGACCGGGGCACCGAGGCGGATGGGATAGGAAAACGAATCGTCCGGGAAAGGGCGGATGCCCGTATAATACGGCCATATGTGCGCCTCGGGGTAGATGACGACACAGCATCCCTCGCGCACGCGTGTTTCAATCGCTTTCGCAAAGTTTCTCGCCGCGGCAAGGTCGTCCGGGAGCGGCAGGGCACCGAGGCTCGGCGTGATGCGCCCGAGGACGGGCATCGAGACGTTGTTCGGGTGGACGACGGTATAGGCATCCTTCGGGCAGGTGAGCATGGAGGGGAGCACGGCGTCTCCCGTCGGCTGGGTGTGGTTTCCGAAAAGAAAATACCCCGTCTTTTTATCGCGCGGGAGTTTCTCGCGCCCGACCACCTTGTGGCGGAATTTATGTTTCAGGTAAAAGAAGGCGAGCGGGGTCGCGACCATGCGGTACCAAAAGAAATGGGTAAAGCGTTTCCAGGGGGAGGTGTGGAGATACACCCAGTTGCCGTCGATGCGTTTCGGGGTGATGACGGCGGAGGAAAACTCGTTGTTGCGCTCGTCGTCGTAGTAGATGACGGCAGGTAGTTTACTCACGGGGCGGTGCCTCCTTTCCCGCCGCGGCGGCGAGATCCCGCATGGCGGCGCGCAGCCGCTCTCCGAGTTCATGCGCGCGGCGGTTGCGCGGCAGGCGCGCATCGGAGTAGAAAGGACCCGCGACGCGGGTCACGGCGCGGCGGCAGCCGTCCGTGCCCCGACACACGGCGGTGTAGAACACGAAGGAGGGCTCGTCAAAACGGACGGGGTAGAGGTAGGGGGCGTCGCCGGAGGCACCGTCCGTGTAGATGGCGACGGCACCGCGCGTGACGGTGTGCTTTTCAAGTTTTTCGAGGAAGGGGCGCATCTCGCGGTGGGTCTCGGGGGTCGGGATGCCGACGCAGTGCCGCGCGAGCGGCGCATACCGGGTGAGTGTCTCCGCCGGGGCGGGGACCAAAATCGGTTTATCGGTCAGGCAGGCGGGGACGAGGGCGTCGAGCGGCGTACCCGTACGGTTGCCGTACAGGAACATACCGCTGCGGCGAAAACCGCGCAGGGCACGCTTTCCGTGCACGCGCCAGCGGTAGCCCCATCCGAGCATCAGGCGCGCGCGCGGCTGCAAAAGGAAACGATAGCCGATGAGGCGCAATCCCTCGGGCGGGCGGCGGAAGAGGTCCGTATCCCCTGCGCGCGGGGCGTCGGGGGCGGTCGGTTTTTCGACCGGGTGTTTCGGGCGGGTCTGCTCCACGGCTGCTGTCTCCTTTCCGTTCGTGGTTGGGGGCGGCGGCTTTTGCGGTCCCCTTCGGCGGCGGTTGCGCCGCTGCCCCGGGGCCCGGGCCGCTTTCGTTATGATTGTACCCATACGGCGCAAAAAAGGCAACCTACTCGCGCGGCGGCGACTCCCCTCCTCGATGCAGGCATTCTCTCCGGGGTAGAACGGGACTCTACAAATGGTAGAATGCACGGTTATTTGCCCAAAAGTGTAATAGAAAGGTGACATTTGTGACAGAGGAGGGCTCCCGGCACCGCGCGACAGTGCCGAAAGGCGGCTATTGCTTTTTCAGAAAAAAGTGTTATAATAGTTCTGCTATGGATGAACTTGAAGCGATTGTATCGAATAATCTGACCGTTTTGCGGAAACGCCGCGGTTGGACGCAGGCGGAACTCGCGGAAAAAATCCACTATTCGGACAAGTCTGTCTCCAAGTGGGAGCGCGGAGAGGCACTCCCCGACTTAAAGGTGCTCAAAACCTTGTCGGAGCTGTACGGTGTCACCGTGGATTGTTTCCTCACCGAGGGTGCCGCAGAGGACCCGGCGCCGTATATGGCACCTGCCTCAAAATTGCGCTATCAGATATGGGTCACCCTGCTTGCCGTATGTATCGTATGGCTGGTGGCGACCATGGTTTTTGTATATTCCGTTCTGTACGGAGACCGCGGGAACTGGCAGGTGTTTATCTGGGCGATCCCGGTGACCGCCTTGGTGGTCGCGGTGTTCGATCGGCGGTACTTCCGCGGGCGACTGTCGTTCCCCGTCCTGTCGGTTTTGCTGTGGGGTGTGATTCTGTCGGTCTTTTTGCAGTGGCTGGAATATGGGATGTGGGCGTTGTTTATCATTGGGGCACCGGCGCAGATAGGGCTGGTATTGATGCATCAGATCCGCCGTGTTTCGAGACAAGAGATAAGGGCGGAGAACAAGCCCCCTAAATGATTTTTAATGGCAACCGATACTGACTTTTCATACTAGAAAGAAAAGCGGCGTCGGTTGCCTTTACTTTAAGAGACGGGGGGCTTTAACCGCGTTCGCACCGCCTACCGTACCAAGTACGCCTACTGCGGTGTGAACGCGGTTTCTCCATCCCTTCTCTCTTGTCTCGGGTACACAAGTTAAGCAATGGCTGGCGCAGATAAGGGCGGACGATTGTCTTCCGGTTAGACAAAATAAAAGCATTTCCGTCTCGCGGAAATGCATCAGGCAAACAAACGGTTTCTCCGATAAAAAACGAAGTTTGCCGGAGCAACGCCCCCTAAATGATTTTAATGGCAACCGATATTGACTTTTCAAAGATAGATGAAAAGCCGTATCGGTTGCCTTTACTTTAAGAGGAACGGGGGGAGCCGCCAAAACCCCTTCGGTGAATGGGTTTTGGCGAGCGACAAGCCGGAAAACCTTGTTCTCTGGGCGGCGGCGAAAGACGACGGAACGAGGACAAGGCTCGCGGCGCGGGACGAGAGCCCCCCTCTTCGTGCCGCCGATGTGTTCCGGCTTTCTCTTGCCTCGGGTACACAAGTTAAGCAATGGCCGGCGCAAAGATAAGGGCGGAGGGGGAGTTCACAAAGTGAATGAAAAGGGCAACCGATATTGCCGTTTCCTTTTGCGGGACGGTATCGGTTGCCTTTATTTTGGGCGGTTATGCGGGCGGATCGGGAGCAAGGAAGTATTTGAAAAAAGCGGGGAAAACTTTTCGCAAAAAGTTTTCCCCGCGAGGGTATGACCGTCGCCGTTTTTCGTGCGGAATACGGGTGGGTACGCCGTCAGAACAGGAGCAGTTTCAGCATGGCGGTGAGGGCGGCGAGGAACAGAATCCCCTCGCCCACGAGTTTGAAGCCGAAATTGGTGACGCAGACGTTTTCGCGGCGGTTGATGAGGGTGCGCGCGACCATGCCGGCGATGAAGACGTAGATGGCACCGAAGCGGAGCACGATCTGCGACGTGGCGTTCTGCGGGACGTCCTGATAGGCACGCATGACGTAGATCGCGAGCAGGACGCCTGCGGCGATCCAGATGATGCCCGGAATATGCTTTTTCATCAGAGGGAGAGGCGGCCGTTGGTTTCGTACAGGGAGCGGATCGACGCGGCTTTACGATCGCAACGGGCGCGCATATCGGCGAGTTGCTCTTCCGTATAGGCATCGAGGTCACCCGGTTTCAGTTTGCCCTTGTACATTCTGTCGAGGATGAGGGCAAAGTTGATGTCCGTCGCGACGATCTCACTCTTGTACTCGCAGATGACGAGGTTGGACTTGCCGGCGAACAGGCTGTCTACGGCGAGCTCACCCATGCGGGACGCCATGAGGCGGTCGCGGAGCGTCGGCGTACCGCCGCGCACGACGTGCGCGAGGCGCGCGAACTTGGTCTCGACACCGGTCTCCTTCTGGATGGTTTCCGCCAGTTCCTGCGAGAAGTCGGGGCCGACGCCCTCGGAGACGATGACGATGAAGTTCCGCTTACCGGCGATGCGGTCGCGCTTGATCTTGGCGATCAGGGCATCCGTATCAAACGGAATCTCCGGGATGGCAACCCCGGTCGCGCCCGTCGCGATACCCGTCTGGATCGCGATGTCGCCGGCGTCTCTGCCCATGACCTCCACGACGTTGCAACGCGCGTGGGACTCACAGGTGTCACGCAGGCGGTCGACCATCTCGACGACGGTGTTCATCGCCGTATCGAAACCGATGGTCGCATCGGTCGAAGTAATATCGTTATCGATCGTGCCGGGGAGGCCGATGCACGGGATCCCGCGCGCGGTCAGGTCGGTCGCGCCACGAAAAGTGCCGTCACCGCCGATGGCGACGATACCGTCGATCTGCATGGAGCGGCAGGTGGCAATCGCCTTCTGCATCCCTTCCTCCGTCTTGAACTCGGGGCAACGGTCGGAGTACAGAATGGTGCCGCCGTGGTTGATGATGTTGGAGACGTCACGGAGCCCGAGCGGCTTGATGTCACCGTCGATAAGTCCCGAGTAGCCACGGTACACGCCCATGACCTCGACGCCTCTGTCCAGCGCGGCACGCGTGACGGCGCGAATCGCCGCATTCATACCCGGGGCATCTCCCCCGGACGTCAAAACACCGATTCTTCTAAAAGTTTTCATGGTTTATCTATCTTCCTTTTTTCAGTTTACTTGTTGAACAGGGGAAATGCGCGGCAGAGTGCCGTGACGGCCTCCCGCACCTCTTCTTTTGCCCCGGGGAAATCCGTCGCCGTCCGTGTAATCAGGTGCGCGATGGTATGCATCTCGTCCTCGCCCATGCCGCGGGTGGTTACCGCGGGGGTACCGATACGGATGCCCGAGGTGACGAACGGTCTTTCGGGATCGTTCGGGATGGTATTCTTGTTGACGGTGATGCCGCAGGCATCGAGGCGCGCCTCCATCTCCTTACCCGTCAGCCCGAAGGGGCGGAGGTCCAGGAGCATGAGGTGATTATCCGTCCCGCCGGAGACCAGGCGGAAACCGTCCTCCGTCAGTGTCTCTCCGAGGACGCGGGCGTTGTCCACGATATGTTGCTGGTAGGCGGCAAACGCAGGAGTCAGTGCCTCGCCGAAACACACCGCTTTGGCGGCGATGATGTGCAGGAGCGGGCCGCCCTGGATGCCGGGGAAGATCGCCTTATTGATCTTCTTCGCCATCTCCTCGTCGTTCGTGAGGATGAGCCCCCCGCGCGGACCGCGCAGGGTCTTGTGCGTCGTGGTCGTCACCACGTCGGCAAAGGGCAGGGGCGACGGATGGAGCCCCGCGGCGACCAGCCCCGCGATGTGCGCCATGTCCACCATGAGGTAGGCACCGACGCTGTGCGCGATGGCGGCGATGCGCTCAAAGTCGATGACGCGCGGATAGGCACTGGCACCCGCGACGATCAGTTTCGGCCGATGCTCCCGCGCGAGGGCCTCCAAACGGTCGTAATCGATGCGCTCGGTGACGGGATCCAGCCCGTAGGGAACAAAGTGATAATAGAGCCCGGAGAGGTTGACGGGGCTGCCGTGCGTGAGGTGCCCGCCCTCCGAGAGGGACATACCGAGGACGGTATCGCCCGGGTGGAGGAGCGCGACGTAGACGGCGGTATTCGCCTGTGAGCCGCTGTGCGGCTGCACGTTCGCATAGGCGGCACCGAACAGTTTTTTCGCACGTTCCTGCGCGAGGGTCTCGACGACGTCCACCTTTTCGCATCCGCCGTAGTAGCGGTGCCCGGGGTACCCCTCCGCATATTTATTGGTGAGGATACTCCCTGCGGCGAGGAGGACCGCCTCACTCACGACGTTTTCCGATGCGATGAGTTCCAGCCCGTTTTCCTCACGGTAGTACTCCTGCTCGATGGCGTCCCCGATCTCGGGGTCAAATCGCCTCAACCTCTGAATATCGTCAAAAATCACGGTGCGGTACGCTCCTTTCGGTTTTTCACCCTAGTATATAACATATTGGTGGCGGAATCAAGACCTCTCCTCGGATTTTCTCACGGGAAAAGTGTGTTTTTGCGCGCCTTTTGAGGCGGTTTTTCTTGCCCGACCGATTGACAAGCGGGGAGAAAAACAGTATAATGGTACAAAATAGCCGGAGGAGGATCGCCATGGGTGCTGTGAAGATACTGGTGACAGGCAGTCGCGGCGGATGCGGTAAGTCCTCCGTCGCCGCGGGGCTCGCCGCCGCACTGTCGCTCATGGGCGAGAAGACCGTGCTCATCGACCTGGATCTTGCCGAGCGTTCGCTCGACATGTACCTCGGTTGCGAGGACCGCGTGGTGTACGACCTCGGGGACCTGCTCTCGGGGGAGAGGAGCGTGCGTGACGTCGCCGTCCGCCCGGACGGGCTCGACCGCCTGTACCTTATCCCGGGTGCCTACCACCTGCGTCGCCCGCCGACGCAGACCGAACTCGCGCGGGTACTTTCCGCCGCCGAAGGGGAACTGGGGGTCACGCACGTCGTGATCGACACATCCGGGGTCGCCGACCCGTCGGTGAAACTCGGTGCCGCACTCTGCGACCGCGCCCTCCTCGTGGTGACGGACGGGTATCTTCCGATGCGCTCCGCCGCCTCGCTGGCGGACACGCTCCACGAATGGGGGATGGACGAGGTGGAAATGGTGGTCAACCGTTTCTCCATGGACCCGAAACACCCGACGGACCTCAGAAACGTGATCGATACGACCGGGCTCCGCCTCATCGGCGTGGTGCCCGATATTCCGCCCTTCGCGCGGATGCAGGACGCGGGCACGCCCGCCGTGCGCTGCCGTGAGGCAGCACCGGTCGCCGCCGCCCTCGACAACATCGCGCACCGGCTCGCTGGGGAGAACAGACCCCTCCTCTACGGTATTTCGTGCAAACGCCGCAAGTTGCTTGCGGTTTGATTCTACTCCCTCAAACAGACCGAAAAAGGAGTTCCTGCCATGCATATTGCAATCATCGCGGACGACGATAAAAAAGAACTGATGGCGCAGTTCTGCATTGCCTATTGCGGAATTCTGAGTCGGCACCACCTGTGCGCGACGCAGATCACCGGTAAATACATTACGGAAGCCACGGGGCTGGATATCGAACTCCTCATGGCGGGCAGGAGCGGCGGCGGAGAGCAGATCCTCTCCCGCGTCTCCTATAACGAGATCGATCTGGTCTTCTATTTCCGTTCCACCGAGCCGAACGACGCGCCCGGCGTGACGGAGCAGAACCTCCTGCGCCTCTGCGACGTGCACAACATCCCCGTCGCCACCAACATCGCGACCGCCGAGGTCCTGGTGCTGGCACTCGACCGCGGGGAACTGGACTGGCGCGAACTCGTCAACCCGACTTCCGGTACCTCCGGAGACGTGAACTTTTGAGTGCCCGGCTGTCTTGCCCCCGGTAAGACAGCCTTTTCTTTTCCCCGCCGGGCGGGGAACGACCGAAGGAAACGATCGCAACCTGTCCCGAATGACGGGGGTCGCCCGCGGCGGGCGGCAATCGCCGGCGGACGATCGGGGAATAGCCGGAAAGCGGGCGGTGCCCACCGGGAGACGGTCGGCGACGGCCGGAAATCACGTACATACGACCGATAAACACCTGCCGCGGGCAGGAGAGAGGAGCACACCCCATGAAACAGGAGACACCGATGCATCTGACCATTCACAGCCGTCTGACGACGGGCGGTGAGACCGAGACCGTCTCGACCGAGGCGCGCGGGGTGCTCCGACAGGTGGGTGACCACGCGTCGCTCGCCTATACCGAGAGGCGGGAGGGAGGCGCGCGCGTCATGACCACGCTCTCCTGGCAGGCGGGGACGCCCCGCGTCCGCCTGACGCACCGCGGGGACGTGCGGTGGGAGGTCGACTTTGACCCGAAGATGCCCGCCGTGACGCGCTACGAGGTACCGCCGTATACCTTCGACCTCGCCGTGCGGTGCCATGAAATACGGCTCCCCCTTGACGAAAACGGGGGAGAGATCCACCTCACCTACACCCGCAACGTCGGGGGAGACGAGGCACTGGTCGAACTGACCGTGACGGCGCGCGTGCGCGAGGAGGAGTTGCCGTGATTCTGACGCAGGCCGAACTGAACAAACGCCTGAAATCGGGCGATGCCTCCGGGGCGTATCTTTTCGTCGGGGAGGAGGCGTATCTCCGCCGCGCGTTTACTGCGCGCCTGCGGGAGGCACTCCTCGGCGACCCCGCCTTTGCCACGTTCAATCATCTGCTCCACGAGGGGGCTGCCATCGACTATGCCGCGCTCCGCGCGGACGTGGAGACGCCGCCGTTCTTTGAGCCCACCAAACTGGTGGAGTGGCACGGTGCCGATCTTGGCGGGCTGAAAGAGAGCGACTATGAGGCACTCGGGGAGATCGTGCACGCGGTGGGGGCGGCGAGCGGCGTGACGCTGCTGCTTTCGGTGACACCGGAGGGACTGGATGCCGGTACGGCGAAACGCCCCTCGCCGACTTTCAAGCGGCTCTCCGACCTCTTCCTTGCCGTCAACTTTGAGAAATCGACCGACGCGCAACTCGTCGGTTGGCTGGCGAGGCACTTCGCCCACGAGGGGGTCACGACCGAGCCGGGCGTGCCGCGCGCCCTCCTCGAACGCGCGGGCAGGACGATGGATGTGCTCGCAAACGAGGTGGACAAACTCGTGGCGTACGCCCTGGCGCACGGTCGGACGTGTGTGACGGAGGAGGACGTGCGTTTCGTCGCCGTGACGACGACCGAGGCAGACGCCTTCGGGCTGACCAACGCGCTCCTCGACCGCGACCCCGCCGCCGCTTTCCGCAACCTGGCGGATATGCGGGCGCGCCGTGTGGAGCCGACCCTCATCCTCGGGCAGATTTCCCGCCTTATATCCGACCTCACCTCCATCGCGCTCCTGCTCGCGGAGGGGCTCACTCCCGCCGCCGTCGCCGGGGTGCTCTCCATGAACGCCTATCGCGCCGAATTGTACGCCCGCGCCGCGGGCAAGCGCAAACTGCCGGAACTCCGCCGTGCGCTCGCGCTTTGTGCGGAGGCGGATCGCAAGGCGAAAACGGCGTTCGGGCTGGACGTCTATACTCTTTTGGAACGGCTCGTCGCCGAACTCGCGACGGAGGGGAAATAAGGACGGGCACACCTCCGGGGGAGCCACCTGCGCGGAACCGCCACCGGAATGTAAATAAAAAGAGACACGGTATCGTGTCTCTTTTTTGACGGGAAATGCGGTGCTTTACTCCGCGGCGGTGCCGAGGAGGAGCCGGAAAAGTGCCTCGCAACGGTCGAAGTTCTGTTTTGCGCCGCTCCCGTGGGAAAGGGCGGTGTAGGGGATGCGAAGGCAGAGGACGGTGTCCTCCGGCAGGTCGCGAAAACCGGGGAGAGACGCCGCCGGGGTGGAGCGCAGATAGACGCCGTAGCCGTCCGGGGTGGTCTCGACCGTGCCGTCCGCCGGCAGATATTCCGCGACGGGGAGGACGTACCGCCCGCCCTGTGTAGCGGTATAAACGTCAAAGGTGTGCTCCGAGAGCAGGAAGAGGTAGGTGGTGGCGAGCTGCAATTCGCTTTGCAGGTTTTCGATGTTCGTGCGGTTGTAGGTGTCCAGTGCCGTGTCGGCGGCGTCACCCTGCCGGATGCGATAATCGTGAATACTGACACCTTTACCCGCGAGGTGGTGGTCCGCGATGAGCGACTCGACCGCCGCGGCCATGTCGGCCGCCGTCGTGTTATCCGCGGAGGGGTAGAGGCTCGCCTCGCCGGCGTAGCAGAGTATGTAGTCCGGCTTGGGCGCGCGCCGCGCACACTGGACGATGCAGACCGTCAGCGCGACGAGCAGAACGAGGACAATGACGATCGGTACCTTGTAGTGGTACCAGAGGTTTTCCAGCCACGTGCCGAAACGGCTTTTACGGTTGATGAGGTGTACTTCACCTGCCTCGAAGTCCGGTTTTTCCGGCTCCTCGCCGTCACTCGGCGTGAATCGCGGTTGCTTGTCGTCCATCGTCCCTGTATCTCCTTTCGTATCTTTCGTCACGCGCCGGACGCATAGCCGGTGCCGGGGGCAGAGCGTCTCCCCCGGCACCGGAAGTCAGACCCCCTCCCCGAGAAAAGCGCGGAGTTCTCCCGCCGGGAGGTTACCGATGCGGCGGGCGATCAGCCGCTCTCCGTCAAAGAGCAGCGTCGTCGGAATCGAGCGCACGCCGAACATGGCGCAGGTCGCGGGGGAGGCGGTTGAGTCCAGGCGGAAGAAGGTGACGCCCGGGGTCTCCTTCGCCACCTGCTCAAAGGTGGGGGCAAACGCGCGGCAATGCGGGCAGTGTGCGCCCGTGACGCAGACGGCGGATTTCCCCGCGCCCGCGGTGATATGCGCCGCAAAGGTATCGTCGTTCAGTGTAAGCATGGTGTCCTCGCTTTCGCTTTGTGTTGCCCGTAGTCTGCCCGAGGACGGGGCAGGCTATACGGGGGTCTGTCAGTGGGACAGCGCGTTTCCGACGATGACGAGTACCATCGAGCCGATGCAGACGACGAGGTACAGGATGCTGCCGACGTTACCGACCAGCGGTGCCGCACGGTCGCCGCGCGGCAGGGGGCACGGGGTCATATCGCGGGTCATACGGCGGTAGTAGAGGCAGAAGAAGACCACGCCGACAAGGGCGAAGATATACGGCAGATAGGCAACGAGCAGGCGCAGCGCGAACGCCGCGGGGTGGGCAAGGAAAACCTCCATGAGTTCCGCCGTCGTCGAGACATCGGTAAGATCGAGCGGCAGAAAACGGTCCACGAGGGTCGGGAGGACCCCACCGAAGAAGTTGACCACCGAGTGGATGAGTACGGTATAGAGGACGTTGCCCGTCTTCTGATAGATCAGCGCGAGGAGCGTCCCGAGGAGGGCGGCGTAGAAGAACTGTTCGACGTTGCCGTGGAACAGCCCGAACGTGATGCCCGAGAGCAGGATTACCGCCCAGTCACCGAGAAAACGCAGGCGGTCCACGAGGAATTTACGGAAAAACAACTCCTCAAAGATCGGTGCGATGACGAGCGAATAGAGGCAGGAGAGCCACAGGGTGGAGTTCGTCATCGCGTCCGTGATACCGCTCTCCTGTTTGCCGAACAGTTTGCCGATGACGTTGTTGAATCCTTGGCCGATGAGCGACCCGGCGATCAGCAAGGTAAACGCCATTGAGAGGAAAATCAGGATGGTTTTCACGGACATGCGGCGTTGCACCGGCGGCTCTGCCGGGACCGTCCGCAGGATGAGAAACGCGAAGGGTGCCGCGATGACGTAGAGCGAAATGATTGTGATCGTCCATTGAAACCAGGGGGCGCGCAGGGTGTCGGGAGAGAAGCGGCGGATGATCAGTTGCAGGACGAGCGCGGCAATCTGCGACACAAGCATGAGGACGAAAAATGCGAGGGCGACGGTCGAGGTCGCGCGGGAAGCACGGGTGCGGAGATCCGGCGTGCCGGGATCCGGGAAGGGAGTGGACTGCATAGTATCGCCTCCTTAATCAGTGTTTCTAGTGTAACACATCTCCCCTCTCCAATGCAAGCCGACATTCTTGACTTTTCTATGAAGAATTTATATAATACAGGAAAAGGCGTCGTTCGGACGACGCGGGAGGTGGTACCGTGGCAGAGCATCTTTGCCCCAAATGCGGGGGAAAACTTTTTTATGATGCGGCGGACAAGTTGTTTGTCTGCGAGGCGTGCGGCAACCGATACTACCGGGAGGTCATTCTCGGGGCATCTCCGAAAAACGACGATCTGCGCGTGTACTGTGCACCGCAGGCGAGCGGCGGAAACGGGGTCGAACTGTCGTCCCAGTACGTACCGGAGACACCGCCCGAGGCACCGTCGCTACCCGCCGTGGCGAGTGAACGGGTCGGGGCGAATACGGTGCCGAAACCGACGAAAGTGACGCGGAAAACGCAACGCTACATGGCGCGCTACGACCGCGAGAGGGAAAAACGCGAACGCGATCGGCTGGAAGCGGAGGCGGAGAGCCGCCTCTGGGAGGAGACGCTGTCCGAGGGGATGCGCCGTGCCAATCGGAAGGCGGTCGGGACCCCCGCCGAGGCGGCGGAGGGCAAATCTGCCCCGGCACCGCTCTCCCACATTGCGACGCCCCTCGGCGGGCTCTCCCCGACGCCGTCACGGGCGGGAACGGAGGGGCAGGATACCGACGGGGGCGGGATGCCGACGCGCGCCCGGCTCGAACTCGCGCTCGACCACGCGCAACTGACGCTGCGGGAAAAGCAACAGACGCTGAAACGCCTGTCCTCGGACATCTGGCGTTTGGAGCGCGCCCCCGGGCAGAGTGCACGGGCGTTTCGCCAGGTCCTCGCGGAGGCAAATCGCGAAATCGACCGTGCGGAACTCGACGTGAAGGAAGCAAAACTCGCGGTCAAAGAGGCAAAACGTAATCTGAAAAAAGCAAAGTGAACGGTGCCCGTATCCGTTCCGCGGCGCGTCTGCGCTGCGGCCGAAACGACCGCGCCCCGGATCGGCGCGGGGACGTACCTGCGGCGCAATCGGTGCCGGGAGTACTTAATAAAAACGAAGAAGACCGCCCCGGCGTACCGGGGCGGTCTTTCGGCGTTGTGCCCGGTTTTTCGGGCACAACGCCGTTGCTTTCTTTTGACGGACGGTGTGCGTAAGCCGTTTGCCGAGGGGTGACGTCGAGCCGCGGCATCCATGCTTGGCGCGGCCTTTGGGGTCAGGCGATCGGGGCGAGTTCCGAGACGAGCGTACGCACCGCGTCGTCCGCGGCGACGCGGGAAAAGGTACAGCCGGCCGCACGGGCGTGACCCCCGCCGCCGTGTACGGCGGCAACGGCGGCGACGTCCGCCGCGGTCGAGCGGAGGGAGATACGCAGGTCACCGTTTTTCTGCTCTTTGACGGTGAAGGCAATCGTCACGCCCGCAACGGCACGGACAATGTCGATGGCGGTCTCAAAGTATTCCTCACCGTACCGGTCGAGGAGCGGTCGCTCCAAGACCGCGTAGGCAATGCGGCCGTCCCCGGTGACGACGGTGCGGTCGGCGGTCGCCGCCTCGGCTTTCAGCTGTGCCGGGGTCTTGCTCTCAAAGAGCCGGTGGTTGACGTCGCCCGCGTCGACGCCGAGGTCAATCAGGCGTGCGGCGACACGGTGGGTCGCACCCGTCGCGTTGGAGAAACGGAAACACCCGGTGTCGGAGGAGATCGCCGCGAACAGGGCGGTCGCCACCGGGCACGTGAGGGGTGCCGGTCTTCGGAGGGCGGTGAGCAGGTCCGCGAGGATTTCTCCGGTCGCCGCCGCCCGCGGGCGCAGGTAGCAGGGGGAAATGGGGGTAGACCGCCCGTGGTGGTCGATCGAGAAATCGGGCGGGGTTTCGGCACCGAAAGTCTCGGCGAGGGGGCCGAGTTGCCCCTCCGACGCGACGTCGACGGCGATGACGGTGCGCCCCTCCCGCCCGCGGTAGGGGGCGAGGGTCAGATCACGGAGGAGGAAGGACAGCCGCGCGGGGATCGGGTCGGCGCAGAGAATGGAGGGGGCCTGTCCGCACCCGATGAAGAAACGTGCGAGCGCGACGGCAGAGCCGACCGCGTCACCGTCCGGCTTGACGTGAATGAGGATGACGGGGTCGCGCGCCGCTTCCAGACGGGCGAGGACCTCACCGCGCGTCAGACGCGGGATCATTTGGTTTCCTCCGTCGTTTCCCCGTTTGCGGGGCTTGTCTTTTCGATCTCGGAGAGCAGTTCGGCAATGCGCGCGCCGTGCGAGATGGAGTCGTCGTGGACGAAGGCGAGTTCCGGCGTGATACGCAGGTTGACCGTCGTCGCGAGGTGGTGGCGCAGGAGCCCCGCACAGCGGATGAGTGCCGTGCGCACCTCCTTTGCGTCACCCATGCAGGAAAAATAGACGGTCGCGTTCCGTAGGTCCGGTGCCACCTCCGCACGGGTTACGGAGACGAGCGCGCCCGCCACGCGCGGGTCGCGCACCTCGCGCAGGGCAAGATTGAGTTCCTGCGCGACGGCGTCGTTGATGCGATTTCTTCTGTAATTAGCCATGATTTTTCAGTTCCTTTTTCGGATAGTATCAGTGTATCTGTCAGCGGGTATCCGCATACGCCGCGGTGTATATTTTTGTACGTGAACGGGCAGGGCGGTGCCCAGTATTCTTGCCGCCGTCGTCTCAAACCGATCGGGCGCGTCGCTCGCGTAGACGGTCAGTTCGCCGTGCCCCACGCGGGGCAGGGTGCCGACGAGTGCCGCCGCCGCCTCTTCCCCCGCGCCGATGAGCCGCGCGTGGGGCAGGGCACGATGGATGTGTGCCGCGAGCAACGGAAAGTGCGTACAACCGAGGATGAGGGTATCGAGGTCGCTCCCGCGGAGGGGGGCGAGGTAATACTCCGCCGCGGCGCGCGCCACCGGATCATCCGGGGCGGTAAAGCCGTTCTCGGCGAGGGAAACGAACAGTGGGCAGGCAACGCTGCGTGTGGCAACGGGGCCGATCGCGCGGAGTGCCTCCTCGAACGCACGGCTGCGGACGGTCGCCTCGGTCGCGAGGATGCCGATGTGCTTGCTGCGGGAGGCGCGGTACGCCGCCTGCGCCGCGGGCTCCACCACCCCGAAGACGGGGCAGGCGGTGCGTGCGCGGAGGTCGGGGAGCACCACCGAGGAGACGGTACCGCAGGCGACGAGGATCGCCTCGGCACCGAGCCCGGAGAGGAAATCAATCGCCTCCTCGGCAAAGCGGCGGATCATCTCGGGGGAGCGGGTGCCGTACGGCACGTGGGCGGTATCGCCGAAGTAGACGACGTCGAGGTCGGGGCGCAGACGGCGGAGTTCCCAAAGGGCGGTGAGCCCGCCGAGCCCGCTGTCAAACACGCCGATCACGCGAGTGCCCTCCGCACCAGTGTGTCGCAGAGCGTCACGAGGTCGTAGCCGAGTGTTTCGGCGAGGACGGGGTACATGCTGTCCGGCGTGAAACCGGGCATGGTGTTGATCTCATTGAAATAGTAGCGATCGTCGACGCCGAAGAAGTCGACGCGGGCGAGGTGACGGCAGTCCAGCGCGCGGAATAGGCGCAGTGCGTTTTCGGAGAGGGCCTGCGTGTCTTCTGCCGCGAGGGGTGCCGGGACGGCGAGGCGGGTCGTGCCGCGCAGGTATTTGGTCTCGTAGTCGTAGAAAGCGCGGTCGGTCAGCACTTCTCCGGGCGCGGAGGCGCGCAGGGTGCCGTCGTCGAGGACGGCGACTTCCAGTTCCCTCGCGGACACCAGCGGCTCCGCGAGGGCGAGGGTGTCCTCGGCAAGTGCTTTTTCGAGTGCCTGCGGGAGTTCCGCCGCGGAGAGAACGGGGGACGCCCCCACCGAACTGCCGGAGCGCGCGGGTTTGAGAAAGCAGGGATAGGTCAGATTTTCGAGCGTCTCGCGCGGGGTCTCACGCGTCAGGCAGACCTCCGGGAGCGTCGGGATCCCGAGTCCGCGTGCCGCCTCTTTGGCGAGGACCTTGTTCATGGCGCGGGCGGACGCCTCGACGCCGCAACCGACGTACGGAATGCCCCAGGTGTCGAGAAACCCCTGTAACCGCCCGTCTTCACAGCAGATACCGTGCACGACGGGGAAAACGACGTCCGGGCGGTACAGCCGCCCGCTGTCGGTGAAGAAGCCGCCGCCCGGGGTACACCAGACGCGCGCGAGCCCGGGAGATGCCTCCCAAGTGGCGGCGTAAATGCGTTCCGGACTGCCGCGGAAGAGGTAGAAGGCCCCCTCGCGGGAGATGCCGACGGGCAGGGTATCGTAACCCGCCGTGAGCAGTGCGTCGCGCACGGCGGCGGCACTCCGGCAGGAGACGTCGTATTCGGGGCTTTTGCCCCCGAAGAAAAGTGCGACGATCGGGCGTTTCATGGGAGATCACCTCGGGCAAAGGAGATAGGAGAAACGTCCGTTTGCTTGGTCAGTCCGTTTTTTGGAGCAGGGCACAGCGCGGGTTGCCCCCGAGGTCGTATGTGATCCCGGCACGGTAACCGTATGCGTCGGCGAGTGTCGTAATGGCTTCCTTTTGGTCATAACCGATCTCAAAGAGGAGAAACCCGCCCCCCGCCAGATGCGCGTCCGCCAGGGCGAGGATTGCCCGGTAAAACGTCATGCCGTCCTCGCCGCCGTCGAGGGCGATCCGCGGCTCAAACGAAAGTTCGGGCGCGAGCGTGTCGAGGACGTCCGCCCGGATATACGGCGGGTTGGAGAGAATGGCGTCGTACACGCCGTCGATCGCCTCCGAGAGCAGGTCGCGGCGGCGGAAACACACCCGGTCGGCGACGCCGTTTCGCTCCGCATTTTCCCGCGCGAGCGCGAGAGTGTTTTCTGCTATATCGTATGCGTCGGCGGTGCAGTCGGTGCGGGAGGCGAGGGTGGAGACGGCGATACAGCCGCTCCCCGTGCAGAGGTCGGCGAAGTGTGCGCCGCGCGGGAGTTGCCCGACGGCAATCTCGACGAGGCATTCGGTATCGGCGCGGGGGATGAGGCAATCGGGCGTGACGCGATAGGTCTCGTGCCAAAAGCCGACCTCCCCCGTGATGTAGCGGAGCGGCTCGCGCCGCACGCGGCGCGCGAGCACCTCGGTGAGCCTCGGGTCGTCCGACACGGGGTCACAACCGACGAGCCGTGCCGTCGGCACACCCGTCACAAAGGAGAAGAGGAGTCGTGCCTCCCCGGGTGCGTCTTCAATGCCTGCCGCGCGGAGCGCGCGCGTCAGGTCAGAGAGTTTCATCGGTGTTCGGGACCTCGGAGGGTGTCTCTGCCGACCCGGTCGGGAGGGCGGCGGCGTCCGTTTCGGCGGGTGCGTCGGTTTCCCCGTGGGTGACCGCTTCGGTCGGGGCTATCGTTTCCGCGTCTGCTGCCGTTTCGGCGGTTTCGGCGGTCTCGGCGGTCTCGGTGGCTTCTTCTGCGGTTACCGTCTCTTGTGCGGTGGCCGTGCCGAAACCGTCCTTTGCCTCGTAGGCGGTGCGGTCAAAGTCGGGGAAGACGTCGGGCAGGGCGTGTTTGGTGGCGGCGATTGCCACGGCGAGTTGATCGAGGTTTGGCTCCCGCGTGGTCAGCCGCTGCATCCAGAGCCCCGGGGCGGACAGGATCTTCACAATCCGTTTTTCGCTGTGTTTTCCGGCGTACATGAGGAATTCGTAGCCGATGCCCATCACGAGCGGCAGGAGCAAAAGTCCGATGCCGGTATAAATGAGCGTTTCGACGGCCTTACTGCCGGTGAGGTATTCAAAGTCGATGCCGAAACCCCAGTCGCATTCAAGCACGGCGCGCACGGCGAGCGACAGGATGATCCCGAGGAGGATCATGACGAACATGAAAGAGGTGCCGCAACGGGGGTGGAAACGCGTGCACTTTTTTGCGTTCTCCGGCGTGAGTTCCATGTGGCTCTCAAAACAGGCAATCGTCTTGTGCTCCGCCCCGTGGTATTGGAAGGTGCGGCGGATGTCCGGCATGAGGGATACGAGGTATATATATAAAATGAAGACAAAAATTTTGACAATGCCGGAGGTGACGGCTTTCCAGACGCCGAGTTCCATGCCAAAGAGTTTTTCGAGCCCGGCCGATACCAGGTTGGGCAGGTAGATGAAGAGCGCGAGCGCGAGGGCGATGCCGAGGAGGAAGGACAGCCCGCTGACCAGGTTCATGAGGGAAAAGCCGAAGTGCTTTTTCATCCAGGCATCCGACTTGCTCTCTTTGAGTTCCTCGCCGGCCGCCGCCTCGGCGGAGTCGGTCAGCACCGCGAGGGAAAGCTTTATCGTGGAGATGAAATTACAGACGCCGCGGATGACGGGCAACCCCATCCACTTATGTTTTTCTTTCGGGGCGGTGTAGGCGCGGGGGAGCACCCGGATGTTGCCGTTCGGCAGGCGGACGGCGGTCGAGCAGTTTTTGCCCGCCTTCATCATCACCCCGTCAATCACCGCCTCGCCGCCGACGCGGTTGAGCCGTTCGTTCGCCACGGTGGTCGTTCTATGTGCCATAGGATATTCTCCTTTTACATTACTTTTGCATTTCATAACAGTATAGCATACAGTGTCCCCGAATGCAAGTGCGGGCGTGCCGGTGACGGCATACGAAATTTTTTTGACTTTTTGCGTATTTTCCCCTTGACAAGCCCCCGGGTCGTGTGGTATACTGCCAAAGCAAGTCGCGAGTAGCCCTTTGCCGAAGGGCACTTTTTTCTTCCAAGCATCAAGTTTTCTTGAAAAAAGAAAAAAAGGACTTGACAAATCCGAATCGGTCGACTACAATAGAAAAGTCGCGAGTAGGAAAGCGGCGAACTTGGTCATTGAAAATTGAACAACAGAAATTCGTATCACTGAACTTGGTAG
>CAKRYT010000011.1 GCA_934432675.1 uncultured Eubacteriales bacterium
CTTTTTACGACAAAAACGTTAAAATGCCGTATGTGATACAAAACAGAGAGTATTACGGACTTAAAGATTTCAGACTTGTAATGCGTATCTGATACATACGCAGACGATTTATTCCACGGTGTTCTTGACGTGAGCCTCTCAGGAGCGTGTCGGTAGGCAAATAAACCGCCAACCGACAGCCCCGAGGGGCTTTTCGTTTGCCTTTGGCAAGATAGCCTGACACACTCCTTTCTCACGTCAAGAACCTTTCGCGGCATAAAAAACTATCTAATGAATAACGAAACATCAATACTGTTAAGCGTTAATGCCATACTATGAACTTCATCTGAAAATCGTTTTGGATTTATAAGATAAGGTTTTTCTCTATAAAGATCATTATTATTTGAGGTGGAATAACGGAAATGTGAACCGTCATTATCTAAAGAATCCAAAACCTCGACCAATACAGAAATGCGTTTAATAAAGCATTGCTCTCCCTCAAATATATAAATTTTATTCTCTTTAACAAATACATCCCACAATTCTTTAATATTATGCGTTGGTCCCTTAATCTCAATATTTGTTAATTCCAATGCATTTTTTAATGATAATTCAACTGCCTGTCTGCACAAGAATAAGAATGGAATCCAAACCGATCTTAACGAAACGATTTTAAGATTTTGGTTATATGAGCCATTGTATGAGGGATTGGAAAGAATATCTATAGCGTGTAAATATGATTGGACTATCTCAAACTTTGCACCGCTATACTTGAACTCATTTTTCATAATAGTAGAAGCCGAAATCAGTTCCCATCCTTTTGACCTATCTAAATCAATGCTGTTGCGAATAAAGTCCTCTTTTGTCGGGATATCATCGCTCATTTTAATGCCGATAAACATAACAAATCTCCTAGAAATTGGAATATATAAATAATAGCAAAATCAAATTCTTTTATCAATAAATAAAACCTAAACCAAACACTTTCGTATTCGATTTAGGTTTTGATTGGCGGAGGGTGTGGGGTTCGAACCCACGTGAGGTTGCCCTCAAACGGTTTTCAAGACCGCCTCGTTATGACCGCTTCGATAACCCTCCGGAAGAGTGCGGGGCCCTCCCCGTGCGACCCGGTGACGGGGGAGACGCGGCTCGTTTACCGGTTATCGTCCTCATTCACCCTGCAGATCCGTGTCTGTCGCAAGGCTCTTCTCGGACCGTTTCAGTATAGCAAACACGGCCCGGTTTGTCAAGTTGCCCGCAACACAAAACCGAAAGCCGCGGCGTGCCGCGGCTTTCTGTCGGATGGGTCGGGTACCGGTTGCTTGCCGCCGTCGGCACCGAAAAAATGCGGCGGAGCCTTACTCCCACTCGACGGTTGCCGGCGGTTTGCCGGTCACGTCGTAGAGAATCATATCGACGGGGAGTCCCGCCGCCTCGATGCGGCGTACGATGTTCGCGAGCGCATCCGCGGGGAAATCCACGCCCGGGACGGCGGACTGTGCCGTCATAAAGTCGTTCGTGACAACGGCACGCACGGCGATGGAGAAACGATCTCCCACGCCGACGGGAAGCAATACGGCAAAGCACTGTGCGATATGGCACTTGCCGTCCGCCATCGGGCGCATGATCTCACTCGTCACAATGGCATCCGCCTCGCGGAGCAGGTCCGCCTCCTCCCGGCAGATCCGGCTGCGCACGCTGTGGAGCGTGCCACCGACCTCACGGCGGTTGAGCAGATATGCCACACGGTTGACGAAATTCAATTCGTTCGGGATCGTTTTCGCCGTTTGATAAAGCGTGTCGAAATCGGGGGTCAGCCCAGCACCGGACAGGATCACGAGCGAACGGTACGAGCGATGGTCGCCCTGCACGCCGACCGACTGCACGGGTGCGAGTGCCGCGCGAAAGGGCACGTTCGCCGTTGCCATAAAGTCAGCGAGGAGCCCGGATTTCTCGGCATCCGCGGTCTTTCCGCCGTCGGTGCACAGGATACGGACGCCGAGCCCCGGGCCCGGGAACGGCTGACGCGAGGCAATCTCCTCGTCAAGGCCCAGCATGCGGGCAACCTGCCGCACCTCGTCCTTGTGCCAGTCCCAGTTGGTCTCGATGACGTGCCCCTTTTCGCGGAGGGCGCGGATGATACCGACGTCGTTGTGGTGCGTCTTGATCTTTTTGGCATACCCGCTGACGTCGGGGTTGCCGGATTCGATGAGGTCGGGGCGGAGCGTCCCCTGGCCGAGGAATGCCGTCTCAAAATCGAGATTCAGTTTCTTCGCCGCCTCTTCGGTCACCACAAAGAACATATGCCCGATGATGGCGCGCTTTTTCTCCGGCTCGCAGGTCTCGGAGAGCGGCGCATACTGCTCCCCGTCGATGACGAGCGGCGTGTTGAAAAACGCATCCTCCGCATTGATGCGCTGCATCTGCGTGAGCCCCAGTTTCGCCAGGTTTTCACAGATAAGGTCGGACTCGTTCTTACGCATCATTCCGTGATCGATATGAATACCGTACACCTGTTCCGGTTTCAGCGCACGCACGAGCAGTGCGGCAGTCACGGCGGAGTCTACGCCGCCGCTGACCAGGACCACGACCTTACCGTCACCGACCTTCTCACGGATGGCGCGGATGGAGGTCTCGATGCGGTCTTCGAGCGCATAGGTCTCTTTGAGACCGCAGATACCGCGCACGAAGTTGTGCAGGATCTCCACACCGTGTACGGTGGGGTCCACCTCGGGGTGGAATTGCACCCCGGCAATGCGACGCTCCGCATTCCATACCCCGGCGCACACGCCGCCGGTCGACGCGACCGTACGGAACCCCTCGGGGATCACACTCACGGCGTCCCCGTGGCTCATGAGCACCTTTTCGCGGCTCGAAAGCCCCGCGAACAGCGGGCAGGTCGGATCGACGTCGATCTCAATCTGACCGTACTCCGTCTTGACCTCCGGTGCCACGGTGCCGCCGAAGTGGTCAACGATCATCTGCATCCCGTAGCAGATCCCCAGCGTGGGGATACCCAGATCGAAAATAGCGGGATCATAGGTCGGTGCGCCGCTCTCCCAGACGCTTGCGGGCCCGCCGGAGAGAATCATGGCGTCGTACCCCGCGAGCTTGTCCGCCGCCACACCCATCGGCAGGATGTCGGTATAGACCCCCGCCTCCCGGATTTTACGGTCGATCACCTTGGTGTACTGTCCGCCGCAGTCGATAATTGCGAGTTTCTCCATTGAGACAAAACTCCTTTTTTCGTAATACTTTCCTATTATACTCCCAAATCGGCGCGCGCGCAAGACGATTTTCCGTTTTCTCCGAGTGTCCGTGCGTTTTTCGGCAACATAGACTGAAATGAAAGACGCAAAAGGAGAAAAACAATGCTTGTGACCAAGACCTACCTGCGGGAGCGGGCAGTCACTTACGCGCGCAAATGGGCCCTCAGCCGCAATCCCCTGTTTGTGGACTACACCGGACGGGGCGGCAACTGCACCAACTTCGTTTCCCAGTGCATCTATGCCGGCAGTTGCACCATGAATTATACCCCGGTCTACGGATGGTATTACCTGACCGACTCGGACAGGAGCGCGTCCTGGACGGGAGTGGAGTTTCTCTACAATTTTCTGACCGCCAACACGGGTCCCGGGCCCTTCGGGCGGCAGGTACCGCTCTCCGAGGCCATGCCGGGAGACGTCATCCAGTTGTACCGAGAGGATGAGGGCTGGTATCATTCGCTCCTGCTCATCGGCTTTGACGAGAACGGTGCCCCCCTGGTCGCCGCCCAGTCGAACGACGCGCTCGACCGCCCCCTGTCCGCCTATACCTACGACCGGGACCGTTTCATCCATATCTCGGGCGTTCGCCTGACCGTCCCCGACATCGGCGATTGCTACGAAAGCCTGCTCGACGGCATCGCCATCATCCCGAACGATTGACGGGGCGGTGCCCCCAAAAAATCAAAGCGGAGCCTGTTTTACAGGCTCCGCTTCGTCATGGATCACATAATCTCTTCGTAGAGCGCGAGGAGTTCCTCTTCAATCTGTGCACGGCGGGCGTCAATCTCGGCGGCGCGGACGTAATCGCTCGCTGCGGGACCGTACAGTTCCGTTTCCAGTGCCGTGAGTTCCCTTTCGAGCACCTCGACGCGCGCCGCGGCGCGCTCCTTTTTGCGTAGGGCGGCGCGTTCTGCCGCGTTCTCCCGCTTTTGTGCCTCAAAGCGCAATTTCTCCGCCGTCGGGGCAGCGACCGGTTTTTCCGCCCCCGCCGCGGCACGCTTCTCCCGCAGCGCGAGGTACGCATCGTAGGCATCATCGTATGCTTCGAGCGGATAATCCCACAGACCCCCTTCGGCGGCACGATCCAGTTCTATGACACGCGTCGCGAGCCGTGAGATAAAGTAACGGTCGTGCGATACGGCGAGGATGGTCCCGGGGAAAGCGGCGAGTGCCGTTTCGAGTGCCTCGCGGGAGCCGACGTCGAGATGGTTGGTGGGCTCGTCGAGCAGGAGCAGATTGACCTTTTGCTTGACGAGGATGGCGAGTGCGAGGCGAGCCTTCTCCCCGCCGGAGAGCACCGAAACCGGCTTGTCCATATCATCGGCACCGAACAGAAACAGGGCGAGTGCAGAGCGCAGTTCCGTCTCGGACATGGCGGGGTGCGCGCGGCGCATCTCCCCGTACACCGTCCCCGCGGGGTCCAGCCCGCGGTTTTCCTGGTCGTAGTACCCGATCTTGCAGTGATACCCGAGTTCCGCCACGCCGCGTTGCGGCGCGAGCTGCCCGAGGATGAGTTTCATGAGGGTGGATTTCCCGCACCCGTTGGCTCCGAGAAAGAGTACACACTCCCCCCGCCGCACCAGGAAATTCAGGTCGCTGATGAGCGGTGCCGCGCCGTAGGAAAAGGTCAGGTGCCGCACCTCCAAGACACGCCCGGCGGTCGCCTCCTCGGTCGCAAAACTGATGCGGATATTCCGCTCGGGCGGTGCTGCCTTGGTGACGAGATCCATGCGCGCCAGTTGCTTTTCCTTGGAGCGGATGGTGACGAAATTGTGCGCCTGTCCGCACCGCCGCTGGAAATCGATGTTGGCGCGGATTTTGCCGATCTCCTTCTGCTGTTCGCGGTAGCGATGCTCGCGGGAGGCCTCTTCCTCCGCGTCGCGTTCCTTCGCCGCCGAGTAAGCACCGGGATAGAGCCGCCCGCCCCGGCGACGGAGCCAAAAGGTTTTATTGGTGACCCGGTCGAGGAAATAACGGTCGTGCGAAATGACCAGAAACGTCCCACGATACGCGGCGAGGTATTCTTCCAGCCAGGTCAGGGCATCGATGTCGAGATGGTTGGTGGGCTCGTCGAGCAGGAGCAGATCCGGCTCACGCGCGAGCAGTTTCACGAGTGCAAGGCGCGTATATTGCCCGCCGGAGAGGGCCCCTACCGTACGCTCCGGGTCGGGGAACCCCATCTTGGCAAGGAGCGAGTGGGCGCGGGCGCGATAAGTCCTGCCCCCCCTATCTTCGTAGCGCGCGTGCAAGGCGTTCAGTGCCTCCGAGAGCCGTACCGCCTCCGATGCCGCGGCATGCGTGAGCGCGTCCTCCGTCTGCGCGATCTCCGCCTCCATGGCGGTGAGTTCCGGGAACGCAGAGAGCACGTAAGCGGACAGGGTCATCTCACCGAGATAGGAAAGGTCGGTGTTCTGCGCGAGCATCCCGACTGTGGTCGAGCCCGAGAGGTACACCTGCCCCGCGGTCGGCGTATATTCGCCCGTGATGCAGCGGAACAGGGAGGATTTCCCCACCCCGTTGACCCCGATGATACCGATCCTGTCTCCCGACGCGACCGAAAAGGTCAGCCCCCGGAAGATTTCATCCGCCCCGAACGAGAGCCCGAGGTCGGATACCGTACAGATAATCATGAATGCTTATTCCTTATAGTATAAACCGCAGTGGCAGTAGCCGTGGAAGTCGGGATCCGCCATCTGACGGCGGAATTCAAGGCAAATGCACTTGTTCTCCTCCGACCGTCCGACGCGGCAGGGGCAGTATCCGTCCTTGGCTTTCAGCCCCGCACGGATTTCGGCGACCACTTTCGGGTCCGGGTTGAGCCGGATCACAGCAATGCCTCCGTGACCTCACGGAGTTCTTCCTCCCCGCGGTAGCCGACGAGCGTCTCCACCACCTCGCCACCGCGGAAAAAGAGCAGCGTCGGGATGGAGGCGACGCCGTAGCGGATGGCGGTCGCCGTCGCCTCGTCCACGTCCAGGCGGCACACTTTGAGGTCGGGATAACTCTCCGCGAGTGCCTCGACGTGCGGCGCAATCATTTTACACGGGCCGCACCAGCGGGCAAAGAAATCAACGAGCACGAGCCCCTCTGCACGGAGCACCTCGGTCTCAAAATTCGTATCGTTCAAAACGGTTTCCATAAACAGATCCTCCTCCCTGCGGGCTTACCCCGGGGACGACCTCATTGTAGCAAAATGTCCCCGATAAGTCAAGGTTGGGGCTTGTCAAACACCGATATTCGTGCTAGAATGATATTTGTGAAAAGTTGTGCCAATTGATATCGACGGAGGTAAAGCATGAAAAAAACGAAGATTGTATGCACCCTGGGACCTGCAAGCACCAAAGAAAAAGTCATTGAGGATATGCTGAAAAACGGCATGAACGTCGCACGCCTGAACTTCTCGCACGGCACGCATGAGGAACACGCCAAGACCATCGCGCTGTTCCGCCGCGTCCGCGACCGACTGAAAATGCCGGCAGCGGTCATGCTGGACACCAAGGGGCCGGAGATCCGCCTCGGCAACTTCGGCGGTGACGGAAAAGTCATGCTGGAAGAGGGGGCACTCTTTACACTGACCAACCGCGATGTGATCGGTGACGAAACGCAGGTGAGTGTCACCTACGCCGACCTCCCGCGTGAACTGAAAACGGGCAACCGTGTGCTCATCGACGACGGCAAGGTCGTGCTCACGGTGGAGAGTACCAACGAAACGGATATCGTCTGCCGCGTGACGGTCGGCGGACAGATTTCCAACCATAAGGGGATTAACCTGCCCTATATTCACCTGAACATGCCTTTCATGAGCCCGCGTGACGAAGCGGATCTGCGCTTCGGCATCGAGCACGACGTTGACTTTGTGGCGGCATCCTTCGTGCGTTGCAAAGAGGACGTCATCACCATGCGTCGCTTCCTCGACTACTACGGCGGGCATAACATCCGCATCATCGCCAAGATCGAAAACAACGAAGGGGTCGAAAACTTTGAGGAGATCCTCGCGCACGCAGACGGCATTATGGTAGCACGCGGCGATATGGGGGTCGAGGTCGAGTTTGAGCGACTCCCCGGTATCCAGAAGCGTTTTATCCGTGCCTGCTACCGCTCGGGCAAGATGGTCATCACGGCGACGCAGATGCTGGAATCCATGATTCATTCGATGACCCCGACCCGTGCGGAGATCAGCGACGTGGCGAACGCCGTGTTCGACGGCACCTCCGCCGTCATGCTCTCGGGCGAGACGGCGATGGGTGACCACCCCGCGCGTGTCGTCAGCGTCATGTCCAAGATCGTGGAACAGGCAGAGCGCGACGCCCTGGAACAAAACGCCTTCGGATCTCTCAACCACTTCTACGACCGCAGCGACAGTACCGGTGCCGTCTGTGACGCGGCGTGCATCCTCGCGCGTGACCTCGGTGCCAAGGCGATCATCGCCGTGACGGAATCCGGACTGTCCGCCCGCCGCGTCTCCAAATTCCGCCCGGCACAGGCGATCGTCGCCAGCACACCGGATAAAAAGACCTTCCACCAACTTGCTCTTTCCTGGGGCGTGACCCCCGTCCTCGCCCTGCACCAGACGAGTGCCGACGCACTCTACCGGCACGCCATCGACTGCGCCAAGAATGCGGAGGTCGTGGACGTCGGGGACAAGGTTGTCATCACCGCGGGGGCACCGCTCGGGCAGACCGGCACGACCAACGTCCTGAAAGTCGAGACCGTCGACTGACGAAAGCCTGCACTTCTTAAAAAACAAATGAACCGAGTATCCCCCGGGCAAAATCCTGCCCGGGGGATTACTTGTGTCATAGGACCAACGCCGAAAAACAAAACCCCCGCCGCAAACGCGGCGGGGGCAGTGTGATTTTTGCTTTCGGGGTTACACCCGGGATTATTGAGCCGAATTCGTGCCGGCAGTGGTATCAATCGTGAGTACACGGGTGATCGTCTTGTCGGAGGTCACCGGCTTGCCCGCGCTGTCCTTATCATTCGGGCCGACCAGGATCGTGCTGACGTTGGACGCCGCATCGGGCTCAACGTTCCAGCCGTCCATGTTCTGCGAACGGAACACGCGCTTGATACCGAGTGCAGTGTCACCGGCGTATGCGTACACCGTCAGACGGACACTGCCCTCCGAGATCTTCGCAATAGCGATGAGCGGAGCACCCGCAGCCGAGAAGAAGTCGTCGGTCACGTCGACCCCCGAAGACAGGGTCGGTGCCGCGATGAGGATCTTGACGAGTTCGTCACCGGCGACGAGCGTACCTGCGCTCGTATCGGCAACCGTCACCGTTCCCTTGTACACTGCGATCATCTGCGTGCCGCGCACCAGTGCCAGAGCACCGTCTGCCGTACGGCCGTAGAAGGTCGCGTTCGCAGAGGTAGCCGCAATGGCGGAGGCGTCAATATCGCCGCTTGCATACACAGCGTTCGGCGTAATGAGGAGGTAACCGGTCGCGGTCTTGTAGATCGCCATGCCGATCGTCTCGTAGACACCGATATAATCCGTCACAGGCTCTGCTGCGGCAGTCCCGTTCGCCAGGATGGCGGCGAGAGCCGTCGCTTCCAGGTCGTACACCTGTGCGTCGGCGAGACGGCCCGCGAGACCCGCGTCCTTCGCCATATACAGTTTGATAAAGGAAGCAAACTTGTTCTGCGTCTCGGCACCCGCTCTTGCATACAGCGGCAGGAGCGCACGGATGTACGGGACGAGATCGCATCCGGTCAGCATGGTGGGCACCTTGCCGTCGATCGTCATGGCATCCACACATTCATAGAACCAGTTGAACATGGCGTCGATGTAATCATCCGTGATCATGTTCTCGGTCATGACGGCAACCATCGAGGTAAACCGGGTGAAATCGATTGCGGTCGTAGCCAGGGTGATCTCACGGTTGTCGAACGTATGCGTGAGCTGTCCGATACCGGTGATCGTCCCACGCACGTCGCCGAGAGCCATCTGCACCGTCGTGTAAATGTAGGAGGCGAGGAAGGCGTCGGTCGAAGTGCCGATCGAGGACGGATAATATTCGAGGATCATGGCACCCCAGGCGATTGCATGCTCTTTGCCGAGGTAGTCGCCAAAGATATTCATGGTGTCGGCGATCGACAGGCAGATATCTGCGATGTCCGCGTCAAAGGCGGGACGGACGGCAACGAGGTCTTCCTGGGTAGGCGGCGTCAGCGAGTTGATACCCGCTACCACTGCGTTCAGGAGCGTCTCGCTCTTGTAGTAGGTGCTGGTCGTGCACTTCCATGCCGTCGCCATATTGCTGAGTCTCTCGCAGATCGGCTTGTAGCCCTGGACGCCCGTCAGTGCGGGAAGGTCGCTGAATACGTTGGTCGCGCCGTCCGCGATGGCGGTGCCGTCCGCATTCAGGTTCATCTTGCCGAGCAGTGCCGCAACCTCTGCATCCGTCAGGTTTGCCTTACGGGTCAGGGAGCCCATTCCCATCTTGGTCTTGATGAGATCGATCTCGGGCATGTTGCCGGGGGTCGTGTAACTGCTCTTGTAGTTGGTCAGATAAAAGTTCGAGAAGTAGATGTAGTTGTGCTGATCCTTCATCTCCTCCGTCGCGATGTTCGCGCTCATCGAACGCATTTCCTGCTTCGGCGTGCCGAGGAGACGGATCTCCGTGATCGTGTCCTTGATGCCTGCCGGTGCATAGAGGTCGTTCGTGCTGCCGTTCAGGCGGATGGCAAATTTCTTCCAGCCGGAGTAGTTCAGTTGGACGGTGTACGTCATGGTGAAGTTGTTTGCGCCACCCGTCATGACGAAAACGGTGAATGCCTGTTCCTTTTCGGTCACGGCCGCCGAGTACACCCAGAATTCGAGCATATCGTAGTTTGCGAGGTTGTACCCCGTGCTGTTCGGCTTACCGAAGATCATGAAAGCGGCATACTGGCCGTTGCTCTGGTATTCATAGTCGCCCCAGCGCAGAGCGTAGCCACCGCCCGCAGCGGGAGTAGCGGCCTGGATCATGCCGGTGCTGTTCATGTCGGAGGTGAGGTTATTGTACTTGACACCGTTCGCGGTCAGGTCATCCCCGATGGTCTCCGGATTGGAGAACTTGCTCATATCGAGGATGCAGACGGCATCTTTCTGGACCTTGTCGAAGCCGGGGATAGCCGGCAGTTCGGTCGGCAGTGCGGCGGGCAAATTGGTCGTGTACCGATACGTCTCCGGGAAGGGTGCCTGCTTGTGGAACTTCGCCGTAAGCGTAATATCGCCGCCGTTCGGGAAGTTGGCGGAACTGAGTTCCTCCACCTTCTTCTCTACGCCCGTCGCCTGGTTGGTGTAGAACCAGCCCTCGAACGAGTAGCCTTCCAGCGAGGGATATTTCAGCACGACGGACTCTTCGTCGATGCCCGCGAGCGAGTAAGTATTCGGGTTCTCGGACGGGAAAACAGTGCCGTCCGGACCGGTGTAGCGGATGTTGTACGTTTCGCTGATGATGAGTCTTGCCGTCACGTAGGCATCGATGTAGTCCCCGGTCGGATCGGAGTAGATGGCACGGACGATATACACACCCGCCTCCTTGACACCGAGGCTACCGTCGTCTACCATCACCGTCTCATCGGCGTTCCAGTACTCAAAGCGGATATTGACACGCTCGGGGTTGGAGTTGCCGCGCAGGTTCTTTTCAAACGCCTTGTGATACTCGCCGTCGTAGTCCACGCTGCTGAGCGTGAGACGGACGGAGGAGAGGTCAATCGGTGTCCCCTTTTCGAGTTCGAGACGTGCGGTCTTGACCTCATCTGTGCACCCGGACTTGGTGAAAATGGCACGGACGGTATATTTACCGATCTCGGTGACACCGGTGTCGGACACCTTCTCCGTGTTAGCCTCGTTCCAGTATTCGTAACGCACCTGGACACCGTCCGGGAGCTTACCGGTGATTTTCAGGGTCTTTACCGTACCGTCTGCGCTCAGCTTTGCGCCTTTGAACGAAATCCCCGTAAGATCGATTCCGGTACTGCCACCGTTGTTTTTATTGCCGTTGCCGTCGTCACCTGTCTTGCCGCAGGCAATAATGGGGAGCACCATTGCCACGACGAGCAGCATGAGCAGGCAAACCTGCCAAAACCGTTTCATATTTATCCTCCTAAAAAATAAGTGGCGTCGGGCAGATCAAAAATTGCCCGATCTACACACAAATATTATATAAAAACCCCTTTTTTGTGTCAATCGGCAATCCGCACACCTTTTTCCGCATGCATTTGTATAGGTTGTAAAAATAAATCCCGCGGTTGGCCGCGGGATGATACGGGTTTTCGGGGAGTATCCGGGTGTTCCGGGCGGACCCGTCACGTGCCCTCGTCGGTGAGCAGGATAGGGGCGTATCGCTCCCCTGCCACGACGATGTGTTCGAGCAGTCCGATGCCGGCGGCACCGAGGGCGATCCGCAGATTGGTGGTTGTGGCAACGTCACATGCGCTGGGGGTCGGGCTCCCTCCCGGGTGGTTGTGCGCGAGGACCGCATAACGCGCACCGCCGAACAGTGCCGCCTCGACGATGGCGCGCGTATTCAGGTTGGCGGAATTGACAGA
This sequence comes from uncultured Eubacteriales bacterium, assembly GCA_934432675.1. Classification (GTDB taxonomy): domain Bacteria; phylum Bacillota; class Clostridia; order Oscillospirales; family CAG-272; genus UBA1740. The sequence goes on from CAKRYT010000011.1 coordinate 11,787, forward strand.
GCCCGTCGAGACCAGTCGGAGCGTCAGATAGGTACGGTCCTCCCGCAGGAGCAGTAAATAGACTTTTTCGATCGCCTCCCCGCAGAAGACCGCAGTGAAAAAACGGCCGAGTTTTTCGAGCGAGTCAAACACGCAGTCGCGCGAATACTCGGACAGGCGTGCCCGACCGACGGCGGGCAGGATCATCCGCAGCAGGGTCGCCGTGCTTTCGCCGAGCCCCTCCTCACGGAGCCGCCATGCCTCCTGCGAGAAAACGCCGGCGAGCGAGCCGAAACGACAGAGCAGACGCCCGGCTGCCTCCTCTGCCCCGTCCGGCATGCAAAAGGACAAAATCCCCGCGAGCAATTCGCGGTCGGAGAGTGTCTCCGCCGCACGCCCCGAGAGTGTGCGGCGCAGTTCGGATGACGTCATGCCCCACCCTCCTCCGTCTCACCGAGTTTGGCGGGCGGCACGCGGTCATCGGTCAACGGCCCCGCCACTTTGGCGACCGAAACGCAGATGTTCCCGGCGAAAATCAGGTGATCGGCGAGGGTCACGCCGACGAGTTGCAGAACGGATGCCACGTGGCGGGTGGTCGCCACCTCGTACGGGTCGGGGCGGGCGATGCGGCTCGCGTGGGTGGAGACGAGCACGACAGCCGTCGCACGCACGCCGAGGGCACCGGTCACGATGTCCTGCACGCGGAAAGCACCCGATGCGTAGTATCCGACGAAGACCTCTGCGGTCCCGAGCAGATGAAAGGTGTTATCGAAATAGAGGGCGAGCGTGCGGTCGTCCGTCACCCCGGCAACGGTGCGCTCCGCGAGGGCGCGCAGGGTCCCGAACGTGCCGTAGGCGGCGGTGGGCTGTACTTCGCGGGCGGCGCGGCACCCCGCCTCCGTGAGCAGGGCCAAATACAGCGGCAGGCGTTCGGGTGCCGAGGGGATTCCGGCGATTTCCTGCGTAGTCAGCCGCATGGCACCGGCGAGACTGCCGCCCCGCTCGATGAGCCTGTGGGCAAGCGGATTGGTATCCCGGTAGGGTACGGCACCGAACAGGAGTGCCTCCAAAATCTCATGGTCGGCAAACTGTGCAAAGCCGCCCGTTTCAAATTTATCCCGGACACGTTTACGGTGCCCCGTATGTAATGCCATCCTCGGCGGCTCCTTTCTTACCGGATGCGGTACGTTTGCAAAAACCTCAAAAGCGGTTATCAAAACGAAAAAGGGCGCGGCGACCGCGCCCCGGTCACTTCCTTTTGCGGTGCAGGAGCGCGCAGAGCGCGAGAAAACACGCGAGTGCGGTGAAGATCCTGCGTCGGTCCGCGCGGAAGTTCCCTTTCAGGGCATAGGAAAAAGCGGGTGATGCTTCCTCGCGGTTACGGTAAAAGTCTCCCCCCACGTCGAAGCGTGCCTGCACGGCAGGGTCGTGTTTTTTCAGCGCGTGGGCGACCCCCTCGAAAAATTCTCTGCATCTCATGGCTTGTCCTCACTTTCTTCGGTGGTTTTGAAAAAATCGTCCCGGAATCTCCCTGCGGGCCGGGCGGGCACCGTCCGGGGCGTCCCGCGGGCATTCCCGCCGCGTATGATACCGTGGTTTTCGGTGCATACTGTTTTCAAAAAAGGAGTTCCGGCGTGAAAGATCCCCGTTTTTTCCATATCCGTTTTTTACTCGCGGCGTTTCTCGTCACGGGCGTGCTCGTGTTCTGTATTCTTCCCGTTTCCTACCGGCGTGATACCTTTCCGCATCCGGGCGGCACCTCCCGCATCGGGGAGCGCGGTGACGGCGAGGAGATCCGTCACACGGATGAGCGGGACACGGAAGATCTGCTCCTGCACCTCTGGCGACAGGAACTCTCACGGCATCCGGATGCGCGTTCGCTCGTCGGGCGGCGCAGATGAGCCGGAGGGCACAGGGGAGCCGGGGACGGCGCGGCGGCGTGTTTACCGGGCACCGCGCCGTGGCAGACGGCAGAGGGGGCAGCGTCAGACGCCCGACGGTGCCGTGACCTCCAAGGCGCAGATGGCAAACCCTTTTGCCGAAAAATTGCGTTCGTATTCCGTCTCCACGTTGTCGGCGTTTTCGGGGCTCGCGTGCAGATCGTAAGTCACGTAGTGCGGCGTCACTCCGAGTGCGTCGAGTTCCTCCAACGTGAAGTCGAACAGCGGCCGGTTATCCGTCTTGAAACGGAGGGGGGCCCCGGGTTTCAACAGCCCGAAGTACATCGTCAGCATTTCCCGATAGGTGAGCCGCCGCTTGGCGTGTTTCTTTTTCGGCCACGGGTCGCTGAAATTCAGATAGATGCCGTCGAGGCTCGCGGGGGCAAACCAGAGCGGCAGATCGTGTGCGTCCGCAATGAAAAAACGCAGGTTGTCCGACGCGCGCGCCTCACGGCGCGCCTCCGCCCCCTCGACGGCAATGACCATCACGTCGGAGATCTTTTCGAGTGCGAGGAAATTGTCCCCGGGGTACTTTTCCGCCATCCCGCAGGCAAAGCCCCCCTTGCCGCACCCGATTTCAAGGTAGGTGGGTGCCTCTCTGCCAAACAGTGCCGTCGGGCGGTCGAGGGGTGCCTCCGGGCGGTCGATGAGATACCGGGCATTCGCCGCGAGGCGTTCCGCCCCGTGTTTTTTCTTACGCATCCGCATGGTCGTCGTTCCTTTTTGCTTATTTTCCGGTTGGCGGCACAGGCCGCCGCCCGCGGGCGCGGTGGAGGTGCCCCGTGTCGGTCGTGTTTGTCGCCGAGACCGCCGCCCCGCCCGGCCACCCGCGGCGTGGGTATCGAAGGTGCGCCTCCCGCCGTCATACGGCAGACGGAGCGGCGCGGGCACCGTGTCGTTCATGATACCGTTTATTCTAACATAAGGAACGGGCATTGTCAATCAAAGACCGAGTGCCTCGCGCATCTTCTCCCTGAGGGGACCGGACACGGGCGAAAGCGGCAGGCGGATCTCCTCTTCGGCGAGCCCCAGGAGCGAAAGGGCGCATTTAAGGGGTGCCGGGTTGGTCTCGGCAAAGAGCAGGTGCGTGAGCGGCAGGAGCGCGAGCGAGAGGCGACGCGCCTCCTCCGCTTTTCCCTCTTCAAAGAGGCGGCAGATGTCCGCGACCTCCCCCGGCAGGATATTGGAGAGGACGGAGACGACCCCGCTCCCCCCGAGCGCGAGCGTCGGCAGGATGGCGGCGTCGTTCCCCGCATACAACTGCATTTTCCCGCCCAGTGCCGCCATGAAGTCGGCGAGTTTCGAGACGCTGTCCCCCGCCTCTTTGAGCCCGCGGATGTTCGGATGCGCGGCGATCTCCGTGAGGTGCCCGACGGTCAGATCCACCCCCGTGCGGGAGGGGACGTTGTAGAGGATGACCGGCAGGTCGGTCGAGTCCGCGATGGTGTGGAAATGCCGCGTGATACCGTCGTGTGTCCCCTTGTTGTAATAGGGAGTGACGACCAGCAGGGCGTCCGCACCGTTGGCGGCGGCGAAACGGGCGTAGGAGACCGACCGCGCCGTGGAGGGAGAGCCGACCCCCACCACGTAATCGCACCTGCCCCCGATGAGTTCCCCTGCCCGCGCGACGAGTTGGAGCCGCTCGCCGTCCGAGAGGGTCGCCGCCTCTCCGGTGGTGCCGCAGAGGCAGATGGCGGCGACGCCCCCCGCGACCTGTATCTCGATGAGTTCGGCGAGTGCCGCCCAGTCAATGCCCCCGTCCTTGAAGGGGGTGGCAAGCGCAGTGCACACGCCGCGGAATAAGATGTTTCCCGAACGCTTCATAATCATTCCTCAACTTGCTTTTTTCGGCATGGGGTGCTATACTGTTCCCAGTATATGAGGGGAAACCCCGAAAGGTTATGTCATGGAGACGGAAAAGACCATTACCAATGCGCGCGTTGCGACGACGCTGAAAACGAGTGATTTCTGGTACGACCTGCCGGAGGAACTCATTGCCCAGACCCCGATCGAGCCGCGGGACGAGAGCCGGCTCCTCATCCTCGACCGCGAAAGCGGCGGGATACGGCACCGTGTGTTCCGCGAAATCATTGACGAACTCCGCCCGGAGGATATGCTGGTCGTCAACAGTTCCAAAGTCATTCCGGCGCGCCTCCTCGGCACGAGCCGCAAGACGGGCTCCCCGGAGGAACTCCTGCTGTTGAAACAACTCCCGGACGGGCAGTGGGAGACGCTGGTGCGCCCCGGCAAGCGGGCGCGTGTCGGCGCGGTATTCACATTCGGTGACTGCCTCACGGCGGAGGTCACGGAGGTAAAAGAGGACGGCAACCGCATCGTTGCCTTCACCTACGACAAGGAAAAATATCACCATATCTACGAGGTGCTGAACGAGGTCGGCAACATGCCTCTCCCGCCGTACATCCACGAGAAACTCGCCGACCGCGACCGCTACCAGACGGTGTACGCGAAGGAGGAGGGCTCCGCCGCCGCCCCGACGGCAGGCCTGCACTTCACCCCCGCCCTGCTCGACGCCATCCGTGCCAAAGGGGTCGGCTACGGGGAGGTGACCCTGCACGTCGGACTCGGCACCTTCCGACCCGTCAAGGCGGAACACATCGAAGACCACCTCATGCACGCAGAGCATTTTTCCGTCACGCCCGACGTTTGTGACGAGATCAACCGCCGCCGTGCGGCGGGCGGGCGCATCGTCGCCGTCGGTACGACGACCTGCCGCGTTTTGGAGACGGTCGCGGACGATGCCGGCATCGTCCACCCCATGACTGCCTCGACGCAGATTTTCATTTATCCCGGCTACCGTTTCAAGGCGATTGACGCTCTGATCACCAACTTCCACCTGCCGGAGTCCACCCTGCTCATGCTCGTCTCGGCACTGGCCGGTCGGGAGCACATTCTAAACGCCTATCGGGAGGCGGTGCGCCTGCGGTATCGCTTTTTCAGTTTCGGCGACGCAATGCTGATTGAGTAAGCGGCACGGACCGCCACACCCCACTACCCCTCACGGTTGCGTCCGGCTTTGCCCCGCACCCCGCTACCCCTCACGGTCGCGCCCCGCGACCATGCCCTCCACGATAACAGACCGCCGATTGCCCTGCAAAACGGGCAATCGGCGGATTTTTACGTATGTTATATTGACTTTCCAATATGTTTTTTGTATATTGTAAGCAAAGGAGATGATACAATGCCAAAAGTACCCACCACTCTTTCGATCGATGCCGAGGTGAAGGCAAAGGTGCAGACGCTTTTTGCCGAACTCGGGTTGGATCTCTCCACCGCGGTCAATCTGTTCTTCCGCCGTTGCCTGATGGAAAACGGCATCCCGTTTGACGTCGCACTCCCGCGCGCGGTTGCCCCCGCGCACGCCGAAACCGCCGCACCTGTCGGGGCTGCCACGCTCGCCAACCTCCCCGAAACCGATACGGCCGCCGCCACACCCGCCGCAGTCGCCGCGGCAGAGGACGAAACGGTCGACACCGTTGCCCGCCGCATTCTCCGCGAACATCGGGCGGCGTTTGAGGCACTTGCGAAATGATCCGACTGACAAAAAAGCAGGTGCTTTCCCTGCACCGTCTCCTCTCGGAGAGTACCGGCGGCGACGCGGGCGTGCGTGACGAGGGGCTCCTCGCCTCGGCACTGGACACCCCCTTCGCGGTTTTCGGCGACACGGCGTTCTACCCGACGACGGAGGAGAAGGGTGCGCGCCTGGGTTACGGCCTCGTTGCCAACCACGCTTTCGTGGACGGAAACAAGCGCATCGGGCTCCTGGCCATGCTGGTGTTCATGGAAATGAACGGCGTCCCCCTCTCCTGCACGGACGATGAGATGGTCCGTGTCGGTCTGTCCCTCGCCGACGGCTCTCTTTCCTACGAGGCACTGCTCGGCTGGGTCGTCGGACACAAAGCGCGGTGAGGAGCACGCCGCACGGCGACCCCGGCGGCAGTCATCCGACCAACGGTGCCCCCGACGACCGCACTCCCATCGACAGTGACCCCCTCGACCGTACCCCTGTCGGCAGCCACCTCCTCCCCGAAAACGAACTCTCCCCGCGCCGTTCGGCGCGGGGAGAGTTATGATTAAGGCACGGCTCCGTTATTTCCCGAGGAACCACGCGAGCACGTAAATCACGACGAACACGGGCATACACCAGATCAGGGTAGCACCGGTACCGATGAGCAGATCCATCACTTTGTCTTTGGAGCGGAACGTATCGGGGAGAGAGCGGAAAAACCCTGCCACTTCCCGTCCGAACGCCTTCCAGAACCCGACAAAACATTTCGGGAAAGCGACGACCCCGTGTGCAAAGCCGACGGCGATCTTTGCCACGCGACGCCCGAATTTGACAAACCCGTCGCGGATCCGGATCCCGAGCCGCTTGAACGCCGCACCGACGGCGAAAATGCCGCGCAGGACAGACTGCCCGACAGATTGCAGAAGATACAGGATCTTTTCAGGGAAAGTCATGAACGCCACCCACCTTGTCACAAATCGTTTCGTGCCTTTATTGTAATCGAAACGGAGCGGTCTGTCAAGCCCCGGTTTGTATTTCTCCCACCCGATAGGACAGCAGCAGGAACTCTGCCGTCACTTCCAGACGGTCGAGCGCGTCGAGCCGCCGCCGCCCTGCCTCCGGCGTGCGGTAAAAATACGGGGTCATGGAAAACAGTGCCCGGATTTGCTCCCTCCCCGTGAGGGTAAAGCGGCTCTTCACCGGCTCTGCACCGAGGAACGTAAAGCCGTCGAGCGCGAAGTCCGCCACCTCGTTTTCCCGCGGGGTGTCGTAGAGCACTTCTTTCATCTCGAACAGGTGCCGACGGTCGGGGATCGCCATGAGCAGTACCCCGCCCGGACGCAACACCCGTCGGTATTCCTCCGTCGCGAGGGGGGCGAACACGTTGAGCAGAAGATCGAACGACCGGTCGGCGAAGGGCATCTCGTAGACCCCCGCGACAAAGAGCGAAAAACGGCCGGAGGCGACCGTCTCCCGCCTCCCCGCGACCCGCAATGCCTCCCGCGAAATATCGATGCCGTACCCCGCGGCGTGCGGCAGTGCCGTAAGCACCGCCTCCCCGTAGTACCCCTCGCCGCACCCGGCGTCGAGGAAGGTCTCCGCCCCCGGCGCGAGCCGCCGCGCGGCGGCGCAGATCGCGTCTTTCAGCGGCGCGTACGCGCCGCTTTCGAGAAAGGCGCGGCGCGCGAGGATCATCTCGCGGTTGTCGCCGTGTTGCCCCGCCGGGCGCAGGAGCAGATTGGTATAGCCCTGCCGCGCACGGTCAAACGTATGCCGCCCGGGGCAGACGTAACTGCCGCCCTGCCGCGCGAGCGGTGCCCCGCAGATGGGGCAAATGAGCACTTTTTCCATGATCGGACCCTCTCCGGGGCGCGCCGTCGGGCGCGCCCCTCATCGTATGCTCCCCGTGCGGCCCGGTTGCCGAAAAAACGCCTCATGTGGGGGAAAAATACGCAAAAACCATACTTTTATCATATTACCAGGATATTTTTGTTTGTCAAGTGTGGAAATAGAATCGATTTTGTGCTATGATGGACATACGAAATTGTGCCGCATCGTTGTCGGGTATGCTCCCGACGGCAGGCGCAGTGCGGGAGGAGGACGCTTTTTCGATGATCGGAAAGAAACTCGGTGTTGATTACGGTGACGTCCGTACGGGGCTCGCGGTGTCCGACCCGTCGGGGCTCATCGCGACCGGAGTCGGGACGGTGAAACCCGGTGGGATGCGGAATACCGCCCGGGCGGTCGCCGCCGCCGCCGAGGAACACGGGTGCGTCGGCATCGTCGTCGGACTGCCGAAGAATATGGACGGCTCCGAGGGGTTCCGCGCAGAAACGGTGCGGGCGTTCGTCTCCCTGCTCGGCGAAGAGACGGGTCTCCCTGTCGAACTCTTTGACGAACGGCTCTCCACCGTCGAGGCACACCGCATGATGGATCTCACGGGCACGCACGGTAAAAAGCGGCGTGACACCGTGGACACCCTCTCCGCACAGATTATTTTGCAGGACTATCTGGACAGGGCACGCCGCACGGCGAAGTGACCTGCCCGCGGGCGGCGTTTTGCCCCGCACGGTCACGGCGGCAATTCGGGATAAGGAGAGTATATTGCATGGGAAAGCATTTTCAAGCCTATCCGGTCTTGGAGACTGCGGCACAGGAAGCCCGTAACGAGCGGGATTTCACGATTATGATCTGGCTCGTCTCGGTGCTCGCCGTTGCTGCCGCGGTGGCGGCGGCGGTACTGCTCATCCGCCGCCACCGCCGCCTGCGGGCGGCGGCCGCCGCAGAGGAGGCACCCCGCACCTACGACATTCCCACCCTCCGGGAATACTATCAACTGACCCCGAGGGAGGGGGACGTGCTGGAACGGATGCTCGCAGGCGACGACGATATGGGTATCGCCGGGCGGCTCGGGATCTCCCTCTCCACCGTCCAGGGTTATATCCGCCACATCTATGAAAAGACGGATGCCCGCTCCTATCGCGAACTGGTCGGTGCCTGCCGTATGTGCGAAAAACCGCAGGACCCCCCTGCCTGACGCGGGAGACTGTCCCCTGCCCCGCCCGGGGCACGCCCCTCTGTCATTTTTGAGAACGCGTAACAAACGCGCCGCGGACGACGGTCCGCGGCGTTGTTTTTATGCCTCCGGAGGTGTCTCCGACGGTGCCTCCGTCGGGCGTCTCCGTCGCATCCACTGCCGATGGGCAAAGAGCATGAGACCGCCGATGGCGAGCCCGATTACGACCGAGGCGAGCACGTCGCTCGGAAAATGCACGAACAGGTAGAGACGGGAAAAAGCAATCAGCACCGCAAGCGGGATGGCGACGGGGGCAAAGCGACGGTCGGCACCCGTGAGCACGGTCGCTCCGATGACGGATGCCATCGTGTGCCCGGACGGGAAAGAATAGTCCCTCGGCACCGCGATGAGCAACTGCACCGTGGGGTCCAGCCAACAGGGGCGCGGGCGCGCCACCGCATGTTTCAGGATAATATTCCCGACGAGGAGCCCGATGGCGAGTCCGGCAAGCAGCAACACGCCGTAACGCCGCCGTTTTTTGAGACACAGGAGCACCACCGCCGCGAGGATCCAGATGAGCCCGTTATTGCCGAGCCACGTGATCTTCGGCATGAGAAAATCGAGAAACCCGCACCGGAGCGCGTCCCGTATCGCATACAGGACGGAAAAGTCCAGGCGCGTCAGCCATTCCGGCATTCGTTATTCCTCCGTTTCGCTATCAGTATTCGACGAGGGTAAAGGCCGCGGCGAGAGGCCCGTCGTACTTTTCCCTCCGGACACATTTCGTGTACAGTATATTCCCCCCGGTAACGATTCAACCGCTCATATTTTTACGAGCATGAGCAGGGTCCCCCCGACGATGAGCGCAAGACCGACGGCGGCGCGGCGCGTGAGTTTTTCATGCAGAAACAGGCACGAGAAAGCCACCGTCAGAAGAATACTCAACTTGTCGGTCGGGACAACGACGCTGGCGGGCCCCAGTTGCAGGGCGCGGTAGTAGCACAGCCACGACGCCCCCGTCGCGAGCCCCGAGAGGCAGATAAAGAGCAGTTCCCGCCCGGGGATCCCCCGCAGTTTGTCGCCCTTCCCCGTCACCGGCACCATGAGCCAGGACATGGCGAGTACCACCGCGGTGCGGATCATCGTCCCGAGGTTGGACTCCACCCCCTCGATCCCGATCTTGCCGAGGATGGAAGTCATCGCCGCAAAGAGCGCGGAGAGGCAGGCGAAGAGGAGCCACGCGTACCTGCCCCTCCCCCGGGACGCGGTCGGCTCTGCGGTCTTTCCCGTCTCCGTACCGTCCCGTACCTCCGCGGGTACCCCCGTTGCACCGGTCGACGTGTTCGTCACGCACACTGCGCCGGCCGCGTCCGCGGTATCCGCCGTCCCTGCTGTCTCCGTCACATCCGTCGTCTCTGTCATCCCTACCGTCTCTGTCATCCCTACCGTCTCCGCCGTCTCCGCCGTCTCCGCCGTTTTCGTGAGGGAGGCACCCGACACAGGCTTTTTCTTTTCGATCATGAGATAGGTGCCGACGGCGATGAGCACCACGCAGATTCCTTTGAGCCAGGAGATGGGCTCGTGCAGGATGATAAAAGCGAGGAGGATCGAGAGAATGGTCGAGGATTTATCGATCGGCACGACGCGGTTGACGTCGCCCAGCCCGAGCGCGCGGAAGTAGCATAGCCACGACGCCCCCGTCGCGAGCCCCGAGAGAATGAGGAACACCCAGGTTTTCGCCCCGATCTCCCGGACGCCTCCCAATGACCCCACGATGAGCACCATGCAGAAGGACATGAGCAGCACGACCACCGTACGGATGGCGGTTGCCACCGTCGAATCCGTTTTGCGGATACCGCATTTTGCGAGGATGGAGGTCAGCGCGGCGAATGCCGCCGACCCCAGCGCAAGAAATACCCACATAACAACCCCTCCTTATGCCATCGCCCCGACGACAAAGTGCGGGAAACCCGTGCGGCTCTCGGTCTTGGAGGCGCGGTACAGCCGATCGAGGAGCGTGGCAAAAAACCTCCGCTCCTCCTCCGACAGCGACGCCGTCAGATATTCGTAAAATGCGGTTTCGATCTCCGCTTTGGAGACCTTCAACGCCTCTGCCTTGTCGGTCGCGTACAGCAGACGGCTGCGCCCGTCCGCGGGATTTTCCCGCCGCACGAGATACCCTTTGGCTTCGAGGCTCTCGGTGCGGCGCGCGATCGCCGCCTTGTCGGCGTGCAGCAGTTCCGCAATCTGCGCCTGCGTAACCCCGGGGTGATGCCGCAGGGCGTGGATGTAGTCGATCTCCGCCGTCCCGATGTCGCTCTCCCGGAGCGTGCGGAGCACCAGTTTCTCCGCCTCCCGCGCAATCTTCGTGATCTTTCTTTCCGTTATGTCCAAAATACCCGCTTCCTTTCACGGAAAAATAGTTGTACCTACAACCATTTTACCGCATCCCCCCGTTTTGTCAACCCGTTTTGTCAACCCGTTTTGTCAACCCGTTTTTGCCGGGACGTACCTGCGCCGTACCAATCCCCCGTTTTTACTTTTTTCGTTACCCTCTTGACAAGTAACCGAGCGTTTACTATAATACATGTAACCGAGCGTTTACTTTTTTTCTTAAAAGGAGCATCTGACTTATGACGACGACCAAAGAACGGATCCCGGAGGTCTCCCTCGCGCTGTTTGCCGAGCGCGGCTACGCCGGCACCTCCATGCGCGATATTGCCGACAAACTCGGCATCACCAAGGGGGCACTCTACCGACATTACGATGGGAAAGAGGCAATCCTCTCGGCGATCACCGAGCGGATGCAGACGCTCGATACCGCGCGGGCACAGGCGTTTGCGATGCCGACGGCGGCACCGGGGTCGGACGGCGATGCCTACCGCCGCACCGCGTGGGAGAGCATCCGTGCGTATAGCGTGGCGCAGTTCCGCTACTGGACGGAGGATCCCTTCGCCTCCCGTTTCCGGCGGCTCCTCACGCTGGAACAGTACCGTGACCCCGGCATGGCGCGCCTGTTCCGCGACTACCTCTCCGCGGGTCCCCTCGCTTACGTGACGGAACTGTTCCGCGAGACAGGGGGTGAGGCGGCGGAGGAACTCGCACTCGATTTTTACGGACCCATGTTCCTCCTGTACAGCGTCTTTGACAGTGCCGAGGATAAGCCGGCGGTCCTCTCCCTGCTGGAAAAGCACATGGACGCCTTTTCCGCCCGTCTCTCCGACGCGTAACGGCAGGCGGAGACGCAAGCACGGCCAGACCCGCACGCATCTGCGTTTTGCCAGCCGCCGTCACGTGCCAGCAGACAAAATACAATCAATACCGGAAACGACAATTACAAAGGAGTATGAACTATGTTACAAAAAAAATATATCATCCGCCCCGAAACCCCGGACGACTTCCGCACGGTGGAAGAAATGACGCGGGAATCGTTCTGGAACGTGTATCGCCCCGGGTGCACAGAGCACTACGTCCTGCATTGTTTCCGTTCCGACGCCGCCTTCGTGCCGGAACTGGATTACGTCATGGAGATAGACGGGAAGATCATGGGGCAGGTCATGTTTGCCCGTGCCGAGATCGAGTGTGACGACGGACGCCGGGTCCCGGTCATGACCTTCGGCCCCATCTGCATCGCCCCGCGCTATAAACGGCAGGGCTACGGAAAGATCCTGCTCGACACCGTGATCGAAAAAGCCGCCGCCATGGGCGTCGGTGCCCTCGTGACGGAGGGGAACATCCTGTTCTACGGCAAGTCCGGCTTTGCCCCGGCAAAAACGATGGGCATCCGCTATGCGGATGACCCCGACGCCGAATACCTGATCGCAAAGGAATTACAGCCCGGGTATCTCAAAGGCGTTTCGGGCGTGTACCGCGACCCGTCGGGCTACTTTGCCCCGCAGACGCACCCCGAGGCGTTTGAACGGTACGATGCCACCTTCCCCGCAAAAGAAAAACAGGTGCTCCCGGGGCAGTTATTTTCCTGACCCGCCCCGGCGCATCTGTCTTCGGAGGTATCACCTTGCCCCACGAAAACAAGCAGCCGAGCCCCGCGCGCGGCGATTACCGGCATCGCCCCTGTACCGACACCTTCACCTGTCGGGTCTGCGGCAGGCTCTGCGCCCCGGAGGCGGCGGGCAGCGACCACCGCAACCATTGCCCGGATTGCCTCTCCTCCCTGCACGTCGATACGACGCCGGGCGACCGCACGAGCGACTGCGGCGGCGTCATGGAACCGATTGCGGTCTGGGTGCGCCGCGGCGGAGAGTGGGCGATCGTCCACCGCTGCCGTCGGTGCGGGTGCCTGCGCTCCAATCGCATCGCCGCGGACGATAATCCGGTGAAACTCATGAGCATCGCCCTCCGCCCGCTGGCAAACCCGCCGTTCCCTCTCGACCGCATCGAGAAAATGACCGCCGCAGGCGGTGCACCCGCCTGACCCGCCGCGATTGCCCTATATCCCAGCCGGACTTGCAACCGCGCCGCACCCGGCATCCCGTTCCCCTCCCAACCCCGCCTGTTGCAAGCCCGGATGCAAGAATCCCCTGCCACCCATGTGACGCTCCGTTTGGCGTCTCACATCGGCGGCAGGGTACTTTGTTTTTCAACCAATACTAGAATTTTTCTCTCAAAACGAGTGATTGCTTTTCGGGCGGGATGTGTTATAGTAGAAGCAGGATAGGTGCCGATCCAAAACAGTAAGGAGGCATAACCATGCAGAAACTCGGAGAAAAGATCAAATCTTTGAGAAAACAGAAAAACATCTCCCAGGAGGTTTTTGCGAGCTACCTCGGGGTATCCTTTCAAGCCGTTTCCAAGTGGGAGACCGGCAGCACCCTGCCGGATGTGACCATGATTCCCGCCATTGCCTCTTTCTTCGGCGTAACGACCGATGAGCTTTTTGATTTCAACCGGTTCGAGGCGGAAAAGCAGGTAGAGGCGATCTGCCGGGAGGCGTATCAATACCGTGTGACCGACAGTGCAAAATCGGAGCGCATCCTGCGCGAGGGCTTGCAGAGATTCCCGGGGAATGACATCATCCTCAACAATCTGCTTTATACACTGGATTACCGGACGCGGGCGGAGGAGGTCATCAGGTTGTGCAAGACGCTTATCGAGTCGACGAAAGACGATTCCGTTAAGTACGATGCCTGCCGGATCCTTGCATCGTGCTACCGGGAAAACGGGCAGAACGACCTCGTCCGACCCACGCTTGAACAGATCCCCGAGATCTACTTTTCAAAGCTGGAGCTGATGGCATCCCTTTTAGACGGAGAGGATAGCTATGAGGCGGCGCAAAAGCAGAAAAACCTCTCGGCGGAGGACCTGATCGAGATGTTACTGATCACGGGTAAGCGCCTGGAAGAGAGGGGCGACAACGAAAAAGCCGCCTCCCAGTTTCAGATTGCCCTGAAGATCATCGATGCGTTTGCAGAAGATTTCGTCGAAAGCAAATGGTTCCGTTCCACCATTTACGAATACATGAGCGAGCAGAGGAAAGAAGCCGAAAGGCTGCTTGCCGAGTGACCCCGCCACACCAAAAAAATGACCTCCCGTCGGGGAGGTCACATTTCTTTTTCTCATCCACCTTGCCCACCTTTTCCGCTTGCGGGCGAAAGGTGAGCGAGGCGAAAACACGCCGGGGGCTTGTTTTCGCCGACGCGCCCGATGAAAACGGGGAGCGGCGGAGCAAGCCGGCGAGCGATCACCGCGACCCTCGTTTTCGAGCCGTCGGGAACCGTCGGAATTTCCCCGAAATTCCGGGTTCAAGTCCGCGCCCCTAAAAAAAATGCCCCCCCATTCGGGAGGTCATTTTTTGGTGCGGGCGAAAGGTAAGCGAGGCGAAAACACGCCGGGGGCTTGTTTTCGCCGACGCGCCCGATGAAAACGGGGAGCGGCGGAGCGAGCCGGCGAGCGATCACCGCGACCTCCGTTTTCGAGCCGTCAGGGAACCTCGGAATTTCTCCGAAATTCCGGGTGAAGGTTCCCGCCGCACCAAAAAAGAGGCTCCCCATTCGGGAGGTCATTTTTCTTCTTATCTACCCCGCCTGCCCTTTTCCCTCACGGGCGAAAGGTAAGCGAGGCGAAAACACGCCGGTGGCCTGTTTTCGCCGACGCGCCCGATGAAAACGGGGAGCGGCGGAGCAAGCCGGCGAGCAATCACCGCGACCTTCGTTTTC